>CAVSIY010000001.1:0-224595 GCA_963728165.1 uncultured Alphaproteobacteria bacterium
CAAGGATAAAATCGTCAAATGAAGTTGCTTTGCGTGCTTCCTTCGGCGAAGAGCGCCTAAATGCAGTCACGCACCGACTGCTGAAGAACCCTGTGCTAGCGCCCATCCAAGCACCGCTTGACCTTCCGCAGTGGGTCACGAGCAGCGGATGGGATGTTTCTGTGACGACGTCAGCTCTTCCCTCAAGAGCGGTCGCGCGCCGCTCACCGCGGCGCGTTCTGCAACGGGCTGATTGTGTTGAAAAACTCGATCAGACGTCGGACCAAGAGACGTTGGGGCGTGAACAGATAGAATCTCGTGTCGACTACAACGACGATGCAGGAATCAAGTTTGATTGCTAGGGAGCATCAGGAATTGTGTTTCCGCTGAGACCTTGGCTGCATCCGTCATAATCTTTTTCAATATAATCGGCCACTAGCTGACGTTTGAGCGGCTCCCAGGCGCACGAAGAAATCGCCTCCGACTAGCGTGAGGGCAGCGTAGGATAGCCAATGAAAACGTCGCCATATCCAATCGTCAGTCCGGATTTCATGGCCACGTATGATCATGCAAATCCGAGCGGTTATGCCAATGACGCCTGCAAATTGAATCGATTGGCGAATATCGGCATTGACTGTCGCAAGAGGCCTCGCGAGCCAATTGATCTCGACTTGTTGACGGACCGTAGCTACGCATTTCTGTGCGAAACCAGTGACGATGGTTGGCTCATTGGCGGCGGAGACGCGACGAAACTCAAGCGTCCCGATACCGCGCACGCCGAAATTTGGCGCTTCGGCCCGGACAGGGAAGCAGATGGAGGCATACCCTTCGAAACAGTCGATGCGATCATGCGCGAAATCGCATTTGCTCCGATCCGGCTGAAGCCATTGCGCGTCAATCTTACGTCGACGAGCGAGCTTGAGCTTTTGTGCGTGTACGAGCCGCGGTCCGTTGTCGGTCAGCTCTTCGGCATTCTGAGCAATGTGCTTGCCTGTCCATGCGGCGACTACGGCAATCCGTTTCACGTTACCATGACGCGCGGCGCCAAATTCCGAGCGGATGCGTTGAAAGCCGAATATTTCAACAGGATGAAAGACATCGTGGCCAGTTGGAATGCGCAGTATCCGGATGGAGTTATGTTCAACGACGGCGGCGTGGACCTTTTCGCAAACCGCGAGGAAATTCTCTTCCACTATGCCCCCCGCCTCAAAGAAGGCGTGGGTGCCGACCTCGATCAACTAAGGTCCATGCGTGCGAGCCGACGCCTCGAAGTCTGACCTCTACCGTGACCTTCTGGCTCTGATTAAATCGGGGAAGGTTCGACTGCTCGGCAACAGGCGCCTAATCACGCAACCAATCGGCTAGAACGCCGCACCGCGCGCCGCCGTGACAGCATCGACCATGCCCGGGCGACGTCGGAAGGCATCCGCGTCCTCACGTGTCGTTCCCGCGAAGGCGAGGAATCGAGTAACCACTTCGGGGGTAGGCTGGCCGCGACAAGGCCGCCTGACGCATAAGGGGGAAAGGAACGATGCGCTTCGATTTGATGCGCCGCTTGGTTGCGGAAGCGTTGGGAACTGGCTCTCTGGTCTTGTGCATTGTCGGCTCGGGCATCATGGCCGAGAAGCTTGCGGGCGGGAACGGGGCGCTCGCGCTTCTCGGCAACTCGCTGCCGATCGGGGCGGTCCTGTTCGTGATCATCACTGTCTTTGAGCCCATCTCGGGGGCCCACTTCAATCCAGTGGTGAGCCTAGTCGCAACGTTGCGGGGCGAACTCGATCGCCGAACGGCGCTGGCTTACGTGGTGGTCCAAATCGTGGCCGGGTGCTTAGGTGCGGTGGTCGCGAATGTGATGTTTGACTTGAGCCCGCTGCAAATCGCGCAGACCGCGCGGACGGGGCCTGGTCCGTGGTTTGCCGAGTTCCTGGCTACGATGGGATTGCTCGGTACGATCCTCTGCTGTGCCCGCTTCAAGCCCGCTGCCACGGCGATGGCCGTCGCCCTTTACATCACCTCGGCCCAATGGTTCACAGCCTCGACCTCCTTTGCCAATCCGGCAGTCACCATCGCCCGGTCTTTGAGCAATACCTATACCGGCATTGCGCCGGCCCACGTGCCGGCCTTTCTCATCGCGGAGATCCTTGGCGCGCTCGCCGCCGCGACCGTATTCGGCTGGCTGCTCTCGCCAGGTAGCACGGCCGATAAGGCCGGGTAGGACGTGGTCTGCCGCTGCCGGCCAAGAGGGCGGATGGGCGGACGGCACTGCGCGCGTCGGTGCGAGCGCGCAATCAGGACCTGTGCGCCACTTGGCTTTCGCTGCCGCCATTTCTCGACAAGCTGATCGAATCCCTCCACCGACTTGAGACCTTGATTGGGAGGGCTTCATGCGCCGGCAACTTCTTCCAATCGTTGTCGCGTCGTCTCTGGTCTTTGCAGCCGCAGCTGCCCGCGCAGACGGCTACGAGCCGGTCGTCAGCGCCGCGCCCGTCCCGTTAGTCTCCAACTGGACCGGCTTCTACGCCAACGGCGGTATCGGCTACGGCCTGTGGGATGTTGAGACGACGACCGTCGACCCTGCCAGAGGCTGCGTATCCTGCGCCAGGACGGATCACGCCGGCAGGGGTTGGCTGGGCGAGGTCGGTCTCGGCTACGACTACCAATTCACCGACAGGATCGTGGGCGGCCTGCTCTTCAACTACGACTTCTCCGACATGCGAGGAAGAAGCAGCGATGCGGTCTTCACGACCGGCGACACCAGCGATGACAGGGCTTGGTTCATTGGCGCCCGCGCCGGCTGGCTGATGACGCCCGACATCCTCAACTATTGGAGCGCCGGCTACACGCAGACGCACTTCTCAGGTGCGAGTTTGCACAACAGCTATACTGGCGCACTGCTGGTACCGCCTGCCCATTTGCAGAGCTACGACGCCGGTGGCTGGTTTCTTGGCGGCGGGCTGGAAGTGGCCATGCACGGCGGATGGTTCTGGCGCAGCGAGGTCCGCTATGCGGACTACAGCAACGGCGTGCGGCTAGAAACCGGAATCACCCCTCTTCTCTACCTGAACTTCGATCCCGTGGTAGGGACCGCGACCAGCGAGATCGTCTACAAGTTCGACTGGGGCCGTTGATCTCCTATCAGCGGCCGCGTCTGCCGTTGGGCCGCATTAACCCTTGGTTGTCGATCTATCGCAAAGGTCATTCCGGCAGGTCGCGACATCGATAGGCTCAAGACCGTGCCGTCTCCGCGCTCACATCGGGCTCTGGTGAGAGACGTTATGAAATATGCGCTGATGATCTTCGTGCTCGGGCACTCTGTGCAGATGGACAGCGGTCTGTCGCGCCAAGAGTGCATGGCGCGCATTGCCTACTATAAGGTGCACGGCGTGCCGCGTAAGGGTGGCACGGTGGTGTGTGTGAGGAGAGAGTGAGCGTGCGATGGCGGGCGCCACCTTTCCTATCTGACGACAGCCGGCCTGTGATCGTGAGCCCAATCTTGAACTCCTGTCCGTCGTGCGCGCCGCTCGACCTAATAGGGGTGGTCGCGCAGCCTGATCCTGAACAGGAGAAGCGAGACGGCCTGACCTCCGAGGGTGAACGCGGCGACGATGACGGCGACGTCGGCAAGCGTGAGGCCGAGATCCCCCATGGAGGCCAGCGCCGGAAACAGCGACTCGGGGATCTGGTCGAGCCCCCAGGCGCGGCTGCTCGGCGGCATGCCCAATCTGCGCTTTACAAAGCTCGAGAAGAGGTCGCCGGCCATGGCGGCCGCTCCGACGACGAGACCCGAGGTCCAGGCCAAACCGAGGAGCGGCGCTAGGAGCGCGGCTGCGAGCACGCCCACGATGATGCCGCGGATGGTCTTGGAGGTCCCGAACAAGGGATGGCCATCCGCCAAGGCCCGCCCCCCATCGAGCGGATAGTCGAGATAGGAGCCTAATAGCTTCTTGGCGAGGAGCGGCGCGCCGTTGGCGGCGGCGAGCAGGATCAGGACTTTGACAATAAGCTCGAGCTGCATCGCTCCCGTGACTTCTAGACGCGCGACCTACGTTGCTTCTAACCCAGATCACGGAGATGTGCAGCTTGCACCTGAAATTCTGGAAGCGCCCATAACCTGACGGCTTAATTCAACTTTTGCGCAGATCGTGGGAAGAGGGCCAAGACCATAGACACCGTACACGGCCTCCTGACTTGGAACCTTCGCCACAAGGCCCGTATTGCAACCAGCAGACGAGAGGAAACGTAGCTGGAGATCAGGAAATGATTGCAAGACTTATGGTCGGGATGACGTTTTTGCTGGGCAGTGCCGTTATGCTCTGTGGGCCCGCGATGGCCAAGGACACGACCGTCGACGCGGCTTTGATGAAGACGCTCGATCCGGATGGCGACGGTACCGTCGATCTGGCCGAGGCCAAAGCGGCGGGCGCCGCCATGTTCAAGAAGCTCAACACCGACGACGACGACACGCTCAGCATGAAGGAGCTCGGCGACCGCGTCAGCGCCGACGAGTTCAAGGCGGCCGATCCTGACGGCGATGGCACGCTGGACGAGGCCGAGTACGCAGACCTCGTCGAGACGCTGTTCAAAGCCGCCGATCCCGATGACGACGGCACGCTGGACGAGGCCGAGCTCAAGTCGGCGGCGGGCCAGAAGCTATTGGCCGTCATCGCCTGATCGAGGCGCCTTTTCCCCCTCACGCGCAATCACGGCGCGTCGGTGTCAGACTCTCCGAGTCTGACACCTTTTTTTGCGCGCAGCCACCCACGCACGGGATGACGGGTGGTGGCGTGACCCGCGCGGGATGACCGGTGAGATAGCCGCGGCTTCCCCATAACGGGGATGACGTATCAAACGGGCGAGAAGTTTCAGTCAGCGTCTTTCAGCAGCCGCGCCGCACGCGGGGCAAAGTAGGTGAGGATGCCGCGTGCGCCCGCGCGCTTGAAGGCAAGCAAGCTCTCCATCATCACCGCGTCGCCGTCGAGCCAGCCGGCATCGGCAGCCCCCTGCAGCATCGCGTACTCGCCCGACACCTGGTAGGCGAAGGTCGGCACGTGGAACGTCTCGGCCACGCGGCGCACGATGTCGAGATAGGCCATGCCGGGCTTCACCATCACCATGTCGGCACCCTCGGCGAGATCGAGCGCCACCTCGCGCAGCGCTTCGTCGGAGTTGGTGGGGTCCATCTGATAAGAGCGCTTGTCGCGGATCGCGTTCTGGGAGGCGAGCTGCACCGATGAGCCGACCGCGTCGCGGAAGGGCCCGTAGAATGCCGACGCGAACTTGGCCGCATAGGCCATGATCAGCGTGTTGGTGTGGCCATGCGCTTCCAGGCTCGTGCGGATGGCGCCGACGCGCCCGTCCATCATGTCGGAGGGCGCCAGGATGTCGGCGCCGGCGTCGGCCTGCACCAGCGACTGGCGCACGAGCGCCTCGATCGTCTCGTCGTTGGCGATCTCGCCGTTGCGTATGAGCCCGTCGTGACCGTGGCTGGTGTAGGGATCGAGCGCGACGTCGAGCACGACGCCGAGGTTGAGGCGAGCGTCCTTGATGGCGCGGGTGGCGCGGCAGACGAGGTTCTCTGAGTTGAAGGCCTCGCGCCCGTCGTCTGAGCGCAGCTTGGGCTCGGTGTTGGGAAAGAGCGCGACCGCCGGGATGCCGAGCTTCACGGCGTTCTCGGCGGCGGCGACGACATTGTCGATGGAGAGGCGCTCGATCCCCGGCATGGAGGCAATGGGCACGCGCTTGTTGCGGCCCTCGACCACGAACAGCGGCCAGATCAGGTCATCGGCGCTCAAGCTGTGCTCGGCCACCAGCCGGCGCGACCAGGACGTGCGCCGGGTGCGCCGCAGGCGCACGCCCGGAAACGCACCGGGGAACGCGGCCGGCGCCGACGGCGCCGGCTCGGCGCGCGCGGTCTCGATGCGGCGGGCGGCCGGTTTCAGGTCTGGCATCGGAGAGCGGGGTTTCATGCGTTGGCGTCCAAGACTGCCAAACCACCCTCGCCGCACACGACCTCTTTGGCAAGGGGCAGGGCCGTTCGCAGCTAACAAGTTTAGAACGTTTCATCCCCTCACCCGCTCGCTTGGCCTTTGCCAAGCTCGCGACCTCTCCCTCTGGGAGAGGTGAAGGAGCGGCCGCTCGCACAACACCACCTCTCCCGTGGGGAGAGGTCGGCCGGCAATCGCGCGTTGCGCGATGCGGCCGGGTGAGGGGAGAGTCACAAGACGGAAATATCTAGTCGCAGATTTTTTTGTACGTCCTCGTCGCCATGTCGACGTGAAAATGATTGCGGTGGTCTTCATTTGCCTCGGGCCCCAAGGTCGTGCCGAAGATGCGGCAGGCGGCCGCGTGGGCTGCGCGCAGGAAGCGCGAGTGCGGGCCGGGCGCCGGCACCCCCAACGACTGCGGGCTCAGCGCTGCCACCGTCGCTGGAGCGTCCTGGCTGCCTTCCGCTTTCGGGCCGCCGAGCCGGGCTGCGACCTCCAGCGCGTGCGGCTTGGGCGCGCCCGGCAGCGTGACGGTGATCTTGTCGACGCCGTCGGCACGCGTGCGGGTGACGAGGCCTGCACCCGGCGTGCCGAGCGTCGAGGCGACGGCCGTCGGCGCTTGCGCGTTGCTGGGCTTGGCTTTGCCGTCCTTGAGGTTTTTCTGCGCCGCCTTGTCGGCCTCAGCGCGCGCTGTCGCCTCCTTCTCGGCTGCGGCCTTGGCGGCGGCGATCTGCGCGGCAATCTCACGCTGTGTGGTGCCCCACGCGTCGAGCACGCGCGCAGTCTTGCCCGACTGGGTTGCGAAGCCGCGGATGTCGAGGGCGTCGGCGAAGGCGTGCTCACTCAGCCTGTGAGCGCGGCGTCCGGTGGAGGCGCGGCAGGAGTAATCGCTCATCACCTCGACCTTGGTGATCTTCTCGCCCAGGTGCTTCATGGCGAGTGGCTGCAGGTCCCTGGTGATCCAGGTGTTGAGCGCCGCTGCCATCTGGCAGTTGACGAGAGCGGGCGGAGAGAAGCTCACCTGCGGGCTCTTGCCCAGACTCATGAGCCGTATGGGCGCGGGCGCCCCGCACTTGCCCTCCTGGATCGGCGGAAGCGGAAGGTAGACCGCGTCGACGTTCTTGAGAATTTGGGCGCAGCGCGCTTGCGCGGCGGCGATCTCTTGTGGTGTCCAGGTCTGCGGAACGGCCGCCGCTCCCTTGGCGGTCTTGCGCTCGGGCAGGGGAGGAATAGGAGCGGGCGCGTGTTTGGCCCCGGCCTTATCCCGTGCCCGGTGCGACACGGTGCCCGCGTGCGCGTCGTTGGCGGCGACCACAGACACGGCCGACCAGGGCGCCGGGACATTCCCTGCGGCGGCCTCGAATGCCCAGACCGGGCCCAGGAGAAACGCGAGGACGAGGGCACATCGAAGCATGGATCGGAACTCCACGAGGCTCATGGTTCACGCTCGTTTAGGCTGTGGCGACGCGAATCGAGGCCCGAAGTTTCATCGCGGGACAGCCCGGTGTATAGCTCCGATTTGGTCCAATTCATGATCGGGGCGAAGCGTTCCACAAGGGTGCGAGGACTTGAACTGTGCAGCACGACGTCATCAGGGGGGACATGCCGGTTCCGGAGGCCGCCGAGGAGCTCATGGTCGAGCAGCGGGGATCGCTGGCGATCATCACGCTCAATCGTCCGCGCGCGCTCAACGCGCTCAATGCCGCGATGCGCCGGGTCCTCGCCGCGGCCTATCCGCGCTTCGCGCGCGATCCACAGACGTATGCGGTCGTCATCCAGTCCGCGAGCGAGAAGGCCTTCTCGGCCGGCGGCGACGTGCGCGAGCTCGTGCGCTGGGGCCGTGACAACAGAGACGAGGCCCGCCGCGCCTTTGCGGAGGAGTACGCGCTCGACTGGCTGCACGAATGTTTCTCCAAGCCGACCATCTCGCTGATCGATGGGCCGGTGATGGGATCGGGCGTGGGCATCACGCTCTATGGCACGCATCGCGTCGCCGGCGAGAGGTACAAGTTCGCCATGCCTGAGTGCGCCATCGGGCTCTTCCCCGACGTTGGCGTGGCCTACACGCTGTCGCGTCTGCCAGATGCGATCGGCATGTACCTGGGGTTGACCGGGCGCGCGATTGGAGCGGCGGACGCCTATGCGCTGGGGCTCGTCACCCATTGCATTCCGGCGCAACGCTACGAGGAGATCAAGGCGGCGCTCGCCGACACCTGGCCGGTCGATCCGCTGCTGGATGAGCGCCACATCGACCCGGGCCCGCGCGAGCTTGCGCGCTACACGGGCCTCATCGCCCGCTGCTTCTCGGCAGCAACGGTCGAGGAGATCATGGCGCAGCTCGGCACCATCGACGGAGCGGAGCGCCCCTGGGCCGAAGGCGTCATTGCCGACCTCAAGGCGCGCTCGCCATTGTCGCTCAAGGTGACGCACCGGCACATTCGCGATGCCGGCGCGTTCGATCTGCGCCAGACGCTGCAGGTCGACCACCGCCTCGCCTGCCGCTTCCTCGAGGGCAACGACTTCTACGAGGGCGTGCGCGCGGCGCTGATCGACAAGGACGGCAAGCCGCGCTGGCAGCCCGATCGGCTCGAGGACGTGACGCCGGCGATGGTGGAGGATTACTTCGCGTCCATGGGCTCGGGCGAGCTCATGCTGCCCACCCGACAGGAGATGCAGGCGGCGCGCGTGTGAGGCCTCGCTGCCGGGGTCTTGCTCCGTAGTCCGAAATATACAGTTGGATCGCCTAGGATGAATGAGAGCTTCCGGGGCACCCCAACTACTATTATTTTACTATGTGTATTTAGGTAACTTTTAGCTTCATGGCGTATCTGTTTGCATAACCCGGGCAAACCGGGACGCGTCAAACAGGATGAGGCAGTTATGAGTGTTGCGCTCGATGTGGCGCGCCGGGGCGCGCCAGCTCAGGACGAGGACTTTCGTTCCGAGTATTTGCAGGCACTGCGACTGGTCGAGAGGCTGCATCGGCTGCTCCTCGACGTCATCAAGGACGAGTTCGACCGCCTCGGCGGTGCCGACCTCAACAGCGTGCAGGCGCTGCTTCTCTACAATATCGGTGAAAGCGAGCTGACGGCCGGCGAACTGAAGACGCGCGGCTACTATCTCGGCTCGAATGTCTCCTACAACCTGAAGAAGCTCGTCGACATGGGCTACCTGCACTACAAGCGGTCGGAGACCGACCGCCGCATCGTGCGCGTCAGCCTGACGGAGAAGGGCAAGGAGGCGTGCGACGTCGTCCAGAAGCTCTACCAGCGCCAGCTCGGCTCGGTGGAGACGGTGGGCGAGGTCACCGAGGACGACTTCAGGGCGCTCAACAAGGCGCTCGTCCGCCTCGAGCGCTTCTGGTCGGACCAGATCCGCTATCGCCTCTAGAGCCGGACCACACGCTCCTCTCCCGGCCAGGAACGCTCATAAGAAAGGGATCGCGGCATGCCGCGATCCCTTTCTTGCTTGGCATCGGGCCTTGCATTAGTCCGGGGTCTGCTGATTGTGGCGCATCGGCATCATCCGCACACGTGCGGAGCCGCTGCAAACTTGCCTTTTCACGCCGCTCGAATATGTGTTCAATTGTCGAACTTTGAGCCCAATTGAGCCGAACGCACCTGCTGCGGCGCTGGGCAAAGGGGGAGGAGCCGTCGTGAGCGCAGCGCGAGGTGCCGGACCGGTGGCCGTTCTCGTCGGCGCTATCGTGCTCGTCGGTGCCACGATTCCGACGGCCGCTCAGGACCTACGGTTCGGCCCGGTCGGCGAAGGGCCCGCCGCCGGCAGCGGCGGCTATGATCGCAACTTCATCCGCGAGTGGCAGGCCAATCCCCCCAAGGGCTACCCGACCGTTTCCAAGGCGAACGTGGCGCCGACCAAGGCCGCCGTCACGCGCTATCAGCAGATCGTGGCGAACGGTGGCTTCGTGGCCGTGCCCGAGGGCGAGATGGAGCAGGGCCTGACGCACGTGGCGGTGGGCTTGCTGCGCCAGCGGCTCATGGCTTCCGGCGAGCTCGGCGAAGGGTCGAGCTTTCCCAACTTTTTCGGCACCGATCTGGAGACGGCCGTGAAGCGGTTCCAGGCTGCCAATGGTCTGGCGCCGACCGGCATCGTCGACAAGCGCACGATCGCGGCTCTCAACGTGCCGGCGGAGGTGCGGCTGAAGCAGCTGAAGGAGAACCTGTCGCGGCTGACGGGGCTCACGAAGCTCGTCGGCAGCAAGCGCTACGTCCTCGTCAACATTCCCGCCGCACAGATCGAGGTGGTGGAGGACGACCACGTCGTCTCGCGCCACTCCGGCGTGGTGGGCAAGCCCGAGCGGCCGACGCCGCTGTTGCGCTCTACCATAGCCGAGCTCAACTTCAATCCGATGTGGACGCTGCCGCCGACGGTGATCAAGGAGGACCTGATCCCCAAGGGTCGGGATATGCAGAAGAGCGGTGGGAACGTGCTCGAGAAGTACGGCATTGACGCCTACGAAGGCGGCAAGAAGATCAAGTCTCGAATCGATCAACTGGGCCTCGGCAAGGCCCCTGCACCTCGCCTACCGGCAGGCGCCCGGCAAGGACAACCCGCTGGGCTTTCTGAAGATCAACTTCGCCAACTCGAGCTCGGTCTACATGCACGACTCGCCGAAAGAGTCGATATTCGGACGCAACTTCCGCGCCGCGAGCTCAGGTTGCGTGCGCGTGCAGGACATCGAGCAGCTGGCGGCCTGGCTGCTGCAGGGCCAGAGCGGCTGGAACGAGGAGCAGATCGCGCACATCAAGGAGAGCGGCCAGACCAAGAACGTGCGCCTGAAGCGGCCCGTGCACCTTTATTTCGTCTACATCACGGCCTGGGCGACCGAGGATGGGGTGGTGCAGTTCCGCCCCGATATCTACCAGAAGGACGGCGTCGGCGAGATCGCTGCGGCATATTAGGACTGCGCCGCCGCATTTGATCGGTATCAAGGTCTCGCCGCTCTGGCGCGCTTTACTTAAATTGTAGGCGCGCGATGCGGGCCTTTTCGGGGGTCCCGCCCCCGCCCTGACAGCGGCGCGACAATACATAGCGTTGCTCGCCAGAGCCCGGGGGGTGATGCTAAGGGACAATGGAATTAGTCTAACGAAAAAGACTAAGGCATTATAAGCGACACGCGGGAGTGGAAGACGCTTAATGGACTATGCTCGCAAGCTCCGCGATGCTTTGGACGCCGTTCACCAAGAAGGGCGCTATCGCATCTTTGCCGATCTGAAGCGCCGCCGCGGGGCATTTCCTTCGGCTGAGCATTTCGCCGGCTCGGGTGCGCGCCCCATTACCGTGTGGTGCTCCAACGACTACCTCGGCATGGGCCAGCATCCGGCCGTGATCGCCGCAATGCACGAGGCGATCGACGCGGTGGGCGCCGGCTCGGGCGGCACGCGCAACATTTCCGGCACCACCCACTATCACGTGCAGCTCGAGGCCGAGCTCGCCGACCTGCACGGCAAGGAGGCAGCCCTCCTCTTCACCTCCGCCTACGTCGCCAACGATGCGACGCTCTCCACGCTCGCCCACCTGCTTCCCGGCCTGGTGATCTTCTCCGACGAGAAGAACCACGCCTCCATGATCGCCGGCATCCGCCACGGGGGCGGCCCGAAGCGCATCTGGCGCCACAACGACATCGCCGACCTCGAGGCGAAGCTCGCGGCGTTCGACCGCGACACGCCCAAGATCATCGCGTTCGAGAGCGTCTACTCGATGGACGGCCACATCGCGCCGATGGCAGCGATCTGCGATCTCGCCGAAAAATACGGCGCGCTGACCTATCTCGACGAGGTGCACGCGGTCGGCCTCTATGGCCCGCGCGGCGGCGGCATCGCCGAGCGCGACGGCGTCATGGACCGCATCGACATCATCAACGGCACGCTGGCCAAGGGCTTCGGCGTCATGGGCGGCTACATCGCGGCGAGCCGCGATTGCTGCGACGCCATCCGCTCCTATGCCGCGGGCTTCATCTTCACCACCTCGCTGGCGCCGGCGCTGGCCGCTGGCGCGCTCGCCTCGATCCGCCATCTGAAGGTGAGCGAGTTCGAGCGGGCGCAGCTGCACAAGCGCGCGCGCGCGCTCAAGGAGCGCCTCACCGCCGCCGGCCTGCCGGTGGTGCCGGGGCCGAGCCACATCGTGCCGGTGACCGTCGGCGATCCCGTGCACTGCAAGGCGGTGACCGACGCGCTGCTCGACCGCTACGGGATCTACGCGCAGCCGATCAACTACCCGACCGTGCCGCGCGGGACCGAGCGCATCCGCCTGACGCCATCCCCGGTCCACTCGGACGCGCAGATGGACTACCTCGTTAACGCTCTGACCGAGCTGTGGGAGGCCTGCCCGCTGTCGCGGGGCGAGGTCGTCAAGCTCGCGGCTGAGTGAGGGCGGGGTGGGTTGCGGCCTGCCCAAAAAGGTAATCCGAATGGGTGTCGTGATGCAGTGCGGCACGGTGTAGTGCTTCGCCACACACCATAGCGGTTGAGCCCGGCGCTTCCCAATCATAGACTGCAGCCACACACAATCCGCCCGCGGCGCAAGTCGATGCCGGGCCGTACCCGTCACCTTATTGCGCGCAATAACAAGGAAACGACCCAAATGTTCAACTTGCTGAAGGGCGGCCGTTCCGCCTCGAAGTCGGGCTTCTTCTCGGCCTCGATCGCCGACGGCGATCCGGAGGTTGCAGACGCCATCGGCAAGGAGCTCGGCCGCCAGCAGAACGAGATCGAGCTCATCGCGTCGGAGAACATCGTCTCCAAGGCGGTGCTCGAGGCGGCCGGCAGCGTGCTCACCAACAAGTACGCCGAGGGCTATCCGGGCAAGCGCTACTACGGCGGCTGTCAGTACGTCGACATCGCCGAGCAGCTGGCGATCGATCGCGCCAAGCGGCTGTTCGGCTGCGAGTTCGCCAACGTGCAGCCGCACTCGGGCAGCCAGGCGAACCAGGGCGTGTTCATGGCGCTGGCCAAGCCCGGCGACACCATTCTGGGCTTGAGCCTGGCGGCCGGTGGCCACCTCACGCACGGCGCGACCGTCAACCAGTCGGGCAAGTGGTTCAAGCCCGTGTCCTACATGGTGCGCCCCGACACGCATCGCATCGACATGGACGAGGTGCGCAAGCTCGCGCAGGAGCACAAGCCGCGCCTCATCATCGCGGGCGGCTCGGCCTATCCGCGTCAGATTCCGTTCGCCGAGTTCCGCGCCATTGCCGACGAGGTCGGCGCCCACCTGATGGTGGACATGGCGCACTTTGCCGGTCTCGTTGCGGGCGGCATGCATCCGAGCCCCTTCCCGCATGCGCACGTGGTCACCACCACGACGCACAAGACGCTGCGCGGGCCCCGCGGCGGCATGATCCTGACCAACGATCCCGACATCGCCAAGAAGGTCAACTCGGCGATCTTCCCCGGCCTCCAAGGCGGACCGCTGATGCACATCATCGCCGCCAAGGCGGTGGCCTTCGGCGAGGCGCTGCGGCCCGATTTCAAGGTCTACGCCAAGAACGTCATCGAGAACGCCAAGGCGATGGGCGAGGTGCTGGTCTCCAACGGGTACGCGCTCGTCTCCGGCGGCACCGACACCCACCTGATCCTGCTCGATCTGAGACCGAAGAAGCTCACCGGCAATATCTCCGAGAAGGCACTGGAGCGCGCGCACATCACCTGCAACAAGAACGGCGTGCCCTTCGATCCGGAAAAGCCGATGGTCACCTCGGGCATTCGTCTCGGCGCGCCCGCCGGCACCACGCGCGGCTTCGGCGTCACCGAGTTCCAGCAGATCGGCCGCATGATCGCGGAGGTGCTCGACGGGCTCGCCAAGAACGGTGCCGACGGCAACGCGGCGGTGGAGAAGAAGGTGAAGGCGCAGGCGATGGATCTGTGCAAGCGCTTCCCGATTTACCAGTAGAAGGTGTCGAGGCCAGTCCCTCCGGATCTCCCTCCCCCTTGACGGGGGAGGGGCGGGGAGGGGGTGGTGCACGACATCAGAGCTTGTGGACACCCTCCACCCCAGCCCTCCCCCACAAGGGGGGAGGGGGCTAAGGTTGGGGGCGCGGTATTCTGGCCGACGCAGGAATGATTGGAGACGCGTCCATGCGCTGCCCCTACTGCGCCGGCGAGAACACCCAGGTGAAGGACAGCCGCCCCACCGAGGAGAGCGCCGCCATTCGCCGACGGCGCATCTGCCCCGACTGCGGCGGCCGCTTCACCACCTTCGAGCGGGTGCAGCTGCGCGAGCTGGTGGTCGTCAAGCGCTCGGGCCGCAAGGTTCCCTTCGACCGCGACAAGCTCCTGCGCTCGGTCGACGTAGCCTTGCGCAAGCGCCCCATCGACCGCGAGCGCGTCGAGCGCGTGGTGTCGGGGCTCGTACGCCAGCTCGAGAGCTCCGGCGAGAGCGAGGTCGCCTCCTCCACCATCGGCGGCCTCGTCATGGAGGCCCTGCGCGGCCTCGACCCCGTCGCCTACGTGCGCTTCGCCTCCGTCTACCGCGACTTTCGCGAGGCGGCCGACTTCCAGGAGGTGCTGACCGAGATCGCCGGCGAGGCGGTGCCGGCGCACAAGGCGGCGCATATCGCGTTCGAGAGCCCCGTGGTCGAAGCGGCGCCTCACAAGAAGCACTGAAGCGCCCATGCCGGGTTCCGCGGTGCGTGCAGATTTCGATGCCCACATGATGGGAATTGCCCTGCGGATGGCCGAGCGCGGGCTCGGGCGCACCGCGCCCAACCCTTCGGTCGGTGCCGTCATCGCAGATGAGGGCTCGGGCGAGGTGATCGCGCGCGGCTGGACCGCGCCGGGCGGGCGCCCGCACGCGGAGACGGAGGCGATCGCGCGCGCCGGCGCGCGGGCCCGCGGCGCGACGATGTACGTCACGCTGGAGCCCTGCTCCCACCATGGGGCGACGCCGCCGTGCGCCGAGGCGATTATCGCGGCCGGCTTGAAGCGGGTCGTGTGCGCCATCGAGGATCCCGATCCGCGCGTGGCCGGCCGCGGGCTTTCGGCCTTGCGCGGCGCCGGCATTGCAGTCGAGCGCGGGCTCATGGCGCAGGCCGCACACTGGATGGCGGCGGGGCACATCCTGCGCGTCACCGAGCGCCGTCCCTTCGTTGTGGCAAAGCTCGCGCTCGCCGCCGACGGGTCGGTGCCGCGTGGGGCGCAGGGCCAGCCTGTGTGGGCGACGAGCCCGGCGGCACGCGCAGCCGGCCATCTGCTGCGCGCGCGCGCCGATGCGATCCTGGTCGGCCGTCGCACGGTGATCGACGACGATCCGCTGCTCAACTGCCGCCTGCCGGGCCTCGCCGACCGCTCGCCCGTGCGCGTCGTGATTGCGCGAAAGCTCGAGGGCCTGCACAGGACCCGGTTGGCGCTGACGGCCCATGGGTGTGGGGGCTTGTGGGTGTTCTGCGGACAAGACGGCGATGCGACACAGCTCGAGGCGGCGGGCGCGCGCGTCTTTCGCGTGGCCGAGATCGGGGCTGAGCTGTGGCTCCCCAGCGTGATGGAGACGCTCGTCGCCGAGGGCATCACGCGCCTTCTAGTCGAAGGGGGCCCGGCGACGTGGCGTGCGGTCTCCACTGCCGGTCTCGTGGACGAGGTAGTGCTGTTTCAGGCGCGCGCCAAGTCCGGGGTGGCGCTGCCCGAGGCTTCGGCCATCGCCGCGCTGCAACGTTACGTCGCGACGACGAGCTTGCAGCTTTTCGATCACCGAACGGTGGGCAGCGACGATATGATGGTGCTGCGTCGGCACTGGCGCAGCCTCGCGTCGGCGGGGGCACGTACGAAAGCGGTTTGAGGCAGCGCGGAAGGCAAGAGAGGCCAAAGGACATGTTCACCGGCATCGTCACCGACATGGGGGAGGTCGTGAAGCGCGAGGACGGCCGCTTCACGCTCCGCGCCGGCTACCCAGCTGATTCACTCGAGGTCGGGGCGTCGATGGCGTGCGACGGCTGCTGCCTGACGATGACGTCGGTGCGTCCCGACGGCAAGGGCAGCCTTTTCACCGTCGACACCTCCAACGAGACGCGCTCCAAGACGACGCTCGCCGATTGGCAGGCCGGCCGCAAGATCAATCTGGAGCGCCCGCTGGGTGCCGGCGCCGAGCTCGGCGGCCATGTCGTCATGGGCCACGTGGACGGCTTGGCGCAGATCCTCGACGTCAAGCCCGACGGCGACAGCCGCCGCTTCTCCTTCGAGGTGCCAGATCACCTGGCGCCCTATATCGCGCCCAAAGGCACGGTGGCGCTCGACGGGGTCTCTTTGACGGTCAACGAGGTGAGCGACAACCGCTTCGGCGTCAACATCATCCCCCACACCTTGACGGTGACGACGTGGGGCGCGAAAACCGCCGGTCAGTCGGTCAACCTCGAGGTTGACCTGTTCGCGCGCTATGTGGCGCGGCTCCTGGAGTTCCGCCCGTGACCCACGAACCAGGCTCCATCGCCTTCGCCGAGGGCTGCGGCTGTCTGTCCACCATCCCCGAGATTCTCGAGGAGGTGCGCAACGGTCGCATGGTCGTGCTGGTCGACGCGGAGGAGCGCGAGAACGAGGGCGACCTCATCGTGCCGGCGCAGATGGCGACGCCCGACGCCATCAACTTCATGGCCAAGCACGGACGCGGCCTCATCTGCCTGGCGCTGACGCAGGCGCGCGCCAACGAGCTGGGGCTCGAATCGATGGTGAGGCGCAACGCCTCGCGCAACCGCACCGCCTTCACCCAGTCGATCGAGGCGCGCGAGGGCATCTCCACCGGCATCTCCGCCCATGATCGCGCGCGCACCATCGCCACCGCGATCGACCCGACCAAAGAATCGGCCGACATCGTCTCGCCCGGCCACGTCTTCCCGCTCATTGCACGCGAGGGCGGCGTGTTGATGCGTGCCGGACATACCGAAGCCTCCGTCGACCTGGCGCGCCTCGCCGGGGTTTACCCCGCCGCCGTCATCTGCGAGATCATGAACGACGACGGCACCATGGCGCGCATGCCCGACCTCGTCGCCTTCGCGCAACGCCACGGGCTCAAGATCGGCGCGATTGAGGACCTCATCGCCTATCGGCTCGGCAACGAGCATCTGGTGCGCCCGGTCGCCAAGACGTCGGTCTCCACCGCAGCCGCCGGCAAGTTCGACCTCCACGTCTACGAGACGACGACGGAGCCGGGCGAGCATCTGGCGTTGGTCAAGGGCGATCTTAGCGCGCCGGGTCCGGTGCTGGTGCGCGTGCACGCCGTCAGCGCGCTTGCCGACCTATTGGGTGTGGGCGAAACGAGCTGCCAGATTGAGAAGGCGATGCAGGCCATCGACAAGGAAGGCCGCGGCGTCATCGTCCTCATTCGCGATCTTCGCCCCAAGTCCGTCTCCGAAGCGATCGAGCGGCGTGGCCAGGCGGGCAAGAAGGAGGAGGGCGCGCGCGAGCGGCGCCAGGTCGAGATCGGGGTGGGCTCGCAGATCCTCACCGACCTCGGGGTGCACGATATGGTACTGCTCACCAACTCGCCGAAGCACGTCTACGTGGGCCTGGAAGGCTTCGGTTTGCGCATCGTCGGCACCCGCAGGATCGAGTGAGCGCCATGGCCGTCAAAACCAAGCCTCCAGCGCATGGCTCATGCAACTCTGATCCCCCGCAGATCGACGCCCGCGTCTTGATCATCGAGGGGCGCTTCTATGATGCGATCTCCGACGAGCTTGCCGGCGGCGCCATTGCGGCGCTCGAAGCGCAAGGGGCAAGCTTCGACCGCGTTGCCGTGCCGGGCGCGCTCGAGATCCCGCAGGTGCTGGCTCAGGCGGCGGCGGCGGGGCTGATCCCGCGCACCGCGCCAAGCGGCCAGTGGGACGGCGCGGTGGCGCTGGGCTGCGTCATCCGCGGGGAGACGGCGCATTACGATATCGTTTGCCACAACGCCAACCACTGGCTGATGGAGGTCGCGATGCGCGAGTCGATCCCGGTCGGCAACGGTATCCTGACGGTGGACACCGAGGCGCAAGCCTTGGCCCGGGCCCGCGGCGGCTCGCAAGGCAAAGGTGGGGACGCGGCGCGCGCGTGCCTGCGGCTCATTGAGCTGGCGCGCGCCTATCAGGGACAGAGCACATGAGCGCCGCCGATCACGGACCCGTGGCCAAGGTGGTGCTGGCTCCACGCACGGCCGCGCGCGTTGCCGCGGTGCAGGCGCTCTACCAGATGGACATGGCCGGCACCGACCTCAACGCGGTGATCGACGAGTTCGTGCGCCTGCGCTTTCCGCGCGCGCCCGGCGATGAGGCTGCAGCCGGCGCCGACCCCACGTATTTCGCCGAGACGCTGCGCGGCGTCTTGCGCCGTCAGCGCGACATCGATCCCCAGATCGACCAGCAGCTCGCCGAAGGCTGGCGGCTGAAGCGCGTCGATTCGATCGTGCGCGCCATACTGCGCGCCGGCGTCTTCGAGCTGATGGAGCGCACCGACGTGCCCGCCCGCGTCGTCATCAACGAGTACATCAACGTGGCGCACTCCTTCTTCTCCGAGGACGAGCCGAAGGTGGTCAACGGCGTTCTGGACAAGCTGGCGCGGCGCCTGCGCGCGGCCGAGTTCGACGGCGATGGCGAGCAAAAAGATCGATAGCGAGGAGGCGATGATCGACGCCTTCTGGGCGCCGCTCGCCGCGGGCTTTCCCGGTGCGTTCGATCTGAAGGACGACTGCGCGGCGATCACGCCCGAGGTGGGATGCGACCTCGTCGTCACCACGGATGCCGTCATCGCCGGCGTTCACTTCCTGCCCGAGGAGGACGCGAGCGCCGTCGCCTGGAAGGCGCTCGCCGTCAACGTCTCCGATCTCGTCGCCAAGGGCGCGATCCCGCTCGCCTACGTCATGACGCTGGCGTTGCCGGACGCGCCGGAGCGCACGTGGCTTTCCGCCTTCGTGGACGGCTTGCGCAGCGCCCAAGCGGCGTTCGGCTGCCATCTCATCGGCGGCGACACCGACCGCACGCCGGGCCCCTTGAGCGTGTCCATCACAGCGTTCGGCACGGTTCCCTCAGGCGCCATGGTGCGCCGCGCGACGGCGCGTCCGGGCGACCTCGTCTACGTGTCGGGCACGATCGGCGATGCAGTGCTCGGGCTCGCCCTGCGGCGTGACCGCGCGTTGGCGCAGCGCTGGCGGCTCAGCCCCGGCGCTCGGGATCGTCTCGAAGCGCGCCATCTGCGGCCGCAGCCGCCCACCGCGCTGGTGGGCGCCGTGCGCGCCGGCGCCAGCGCTGCCATGGACATCTCCGACGGCTTGGTAAAGGACTTCGCCCGCATGTGCGGCGCGTCCGGCGTGGGCGGGCGTATTGAGGCGGACCGCGTGCCGTTGTCGGCGCCGGCTCGGGAAATTGTGGAAAGCGGCGCGGTGAGGCTCGGCGATCTCATCACGGGCGGAGAGGATTACGAGGTGCTGGCGGCGGTCGCCCCGGAGCGCGCCGAAGATTTCGAGCGTTCAGCACAGGCGGCCGGCGTCACCGTGACGCCGATCGGCGCCATCGAGGATGCTGCGGCGGGCGTGCGCGTCATCGACGGGGCGGGAAAGAGCCTTAAGTTTGCAACGACGGGTTGGGACCACTTTGCCGAGCGCGGCTCCGTGACGGGGCACAAGCAGAAGTGACTGCGGCAAACAGTGCCGCGTTGCCATGCGCATGGCCGTCTGGCACTGTGCCTGGCGGGACATGTCTTGGTTTGGCCATATCGGAGCGGCTAGTAAGGGTCCCATGTGGCCAGACGGAACGGGCGGAATTCGGCTCGCTGCATTCGGCTCGCACCTGGCTCGAAACCTTGGTCTCTCGCGCGTGAGAGCCTCACTATCAGGACGGATCGATGCAGGTCTTTCGCGCACCCGCGCGGCCCGGCGGGTCGCTCTCTGCCGCCTCTAGCGGCAGCATGTGCCGGCGGGGCGTGGGGGTTCTCGGCGTCATCGCTGCATTCGTCCTGCTCACGGCGCCCGCGCATGCGCAGGCGGCGCAAGCCAACTGGTGGGAAAGCATCACCGGCTACGGAACTCCGGACTATACGGGCCGGCGCAGCGAGGAGCGCGAGCGCGAGCGTGAACGCCAGCGTGCCGCCGGCTACAGCCAGCCGCCCGACGATCTGCGGCCCGATCCGACGCCGTGGCGCAGCGACGAGATGATCGCCGCCATCCAGGCGGCCATCGAGCGGTATCAGTACATCGTCGACAACGGCGGCTGGCCGCTGGTGCCGGCGGGGCGCATGATGCGCGAGGGTGATGAGGACGATCGCGTCGCGCTTCTGCGTCGGCGCCTGCAGGTCAGCGGCGACTTGCACGTGCGGGCCGCACCCTACAACAACAACACCTACGATGGGGAGCTCGCCGACGCCGTCCGCAGCTTCCAGCGCCGCAACGGCCTGCGCACGACGGGCCGGGTCGAGCGATCAACCTATCCTGCGCTCAACATCACGGCGGCGGAGCGCTTAGCGCAGCTGCGGCTCAACCTTGGGCGCGTGCGCGAGCTGATGGCGCAGCCCACCGAGGACCGCTACGTCCTCGTCAACATCCCCGCCTTCCAGCTGGAGGCGGTGGAGAAATACGAGGTGCAGCAGCGCCATCGCGTGATCGTGGGACGCACCGAGCGTAAGTCGCCGTCGGTGAAGGCGACGATCCGCGGGCTCAACTTCTTCCCTTATTGGCGCGTGCCTGACAGCGTGGCGCATCTCGACCTCATCCCGCGCCTGATCAAGGAGCCGGACTATCTCGCCAAGGAGAAGATCCGCGTCTTGAACGGGGTCAACGGCGCCGAGGTCGATCCCATGAGCGTGAACTGGGGCTCGCCGGAGGCGCTGAAGCTGAAATTCCGTCAGGATCCGGGCCCGCAGAACGCGTTGGGGCTCGTGCGCATCGACATGCCCAACGCGGACACCGTCTACATGCATGACACGCCCATGAAGCAGCTCTTCAGCCAGCGCTCACGCGCTTTCAGTGCAGGCTGCGTGCGCGTGGAGAAGGTCTTCGATCTGGTGGATTGGATCGCCAGCTACGAGCCGGGCTGGCGGCCGGGCCGCGCGCAGGAGATCGTGGAGGCAGGCAAAGCGGTCGACGTCAATCTGACGCGCCCCGTTCCGGTGCATTTCGTCTACATCACCGCCTGGGCCGAGCGCGACGGCGACGTGGAGTTCCGACCCGACATCTACGGCCGCGACGGTGCCGTGGACACGATCGCAGAGATGGACCGCGACCCCAACGAGCCACCCCCGCCGGCGACGCTTGCTCCGTGACGACGGCTTGAGTGAGCGCGCGGGCCGGATCGGCCCGGCTCAAGAGTGCGTGCGTGGCAGTCGCAGACGCCGGGATTTGACCCTATATATCGGGTGAAGGCCCAACCTCGCACCGGAAGCACACACCCTCATGAGCTGGTCAATCAAGCTCTTCACGCTCGGCGGCACCGCCGTCCGCATGCACCTCACGTTCCTGCTGCTGCTCGCCTGGATCGGGGCAATGGAATGGAGGCAGGGCGGCGCGCAGAGTGCCATTTACGGCGTGCTGTTCATCCTGGTGCTGTTCGCCTGCGTCGTCTTGCACGAGTTCGGCCACATCTGGGCCGCGCGCCGTTACGGCATCCGCACGCCCGACGTCACGCTGCTGCCCATCGGGGGCGTCGCCTCCATGGAGCGCATGCCCGAGAAGCCGGCGCAGGAGATCGTCGTGGCGCTGGCGGGGCCCGCCGTGAATGCGGTGATCGCGCTGGTGCTGATCGTGGCGCTGGGGCTGCGTTTCAACCCGGAGCAGATCTCGGTTGAGACCTTCCACTCGAGCTTCTGGGCGCAGGTCGCCCTCGCCAACGTCGTCCTCCTCGTCTTCAACCTGATCCCGGCCTTTCCCATGGACGGCGGGCGCGTTTTGCGCGCGGTGCTCGCCATATGGCTCGGCTTCGGGCCGGCAACGAGGGTCGCGGCCCGCATCGGTCAGGGGCTCGCCATCGTGTTCGCCTTCGTCGGGCTCATGGGCAATCCGCTGCTGATCCTCATCGCCGCCTTCATCTTCCTCGCCGCGGCCGGCGAGGCCGGCTACGTGCAGGTGCGCGAATTGACACGCGGACGGCTCGTCACCGACGCCATGATCACCTCGTTCGAGGCGCTCGGCGTGATGTCGACCGTCGATGACGCGGCAGCGCTTCTGTTGCGCACCACGCAGCAGGAGTTTCCCGTGCTCGACGGCGCCTCGCGGCTGCGCGGCGTGGTGACGCGCCAGGCCATCATCGAGGCTCTGAAGCACGATGAGGGCGGGGCGGCATCGGTGCTGGAGGTGATGGCGACGGAGGTGCCGACCGTGCCCTTGAGCGCGCATCTCGACAGCGCGGTCGCGCTTCTGCAGCGGGCGGGGCCGCGCCTGGTGGCCGTGGTCGATACGTCGGGACGGTTTGCGGGCTACATCACGCAGGAGAACATCAGCGAGCTGATGATGATCCGCTCCTCGCGTGAGGAACGCTCTGCAGGTTGGCTCCGCGGGTAGGATTCGAACCTACGACCAACCGGTTAACAGCCGGTTGCTCTACCGCTGAGCTACCGCGGAATAACCAATACCTTGAGACCGGGCCTCTTAGCAGAAACGATCTGCGTCGGCCAGTGCCTTGCCCATTGCCGCACCCGGGTCCCCCCGTGCCGGCTTGCACGGGAAGTGGAGGCCACGCCCGGAATCGAACCGGGGTGCGCGGATTTGCAGTCCGCTGCGTAACCACTCCGCCACGTGGCCAGTCCCGACGCACCGCCGAGGCGCGAACGGGACACGCCGTTTATCACACCGGGCAAAGCGTGCAAAGGTGTTGTGCAGGGCCTTTGCCCTGTGGCCTGAGCGCTGGAGCGGGTCGCCTTGCGGGCCGCTCTCGGCTAAGCTTGCTTGCAGGAAAAATGGGCTTCACCGCGGGAGAGCCAGCATGATCGACGCCGCCCGGCAGCGCACGAACATGGTCGAGAGTCAGATCCTCACCAGCGATGTGACGGACCGGCGCATCCTCGCTGCCATGGGCGAGCTGCCACGCGAGCGCTTCGTGCCCCCTGCCTACGCGGCGGTGGCCTATATGGACGAGGCGGTGCCGCTGGTGGAGGCGGGCGGCGAGGGCCCGGCCCGGTGGCTGATGGCGCCGCGGGTCTTTGCCAAGCTTCTGCAGCTTGCCGAGATCGGCGAGGAAGACCGGGTGCTCGATGTAGGCATAGGCACCGGCTATTCGGCGGCAGTGCTGGGTAAGATCGCCAAGACCGTCGTCGCGCTCGAATGCGACGGCAAGCTTGCGGCACAGGCGCGCCAGAACCTTGCCGCGCTGTCGCTTGGCGGCGTGCGCGTGGTCGAGGGGCCGCTCACGGACGGTTGGGTCGACGAGGGACCGTATGACGCGATCGTGCTGGGGGGCTCCGTGGCCGAGACCCCCGCCGTCCTCTTGGACCAGCTCAAGGATGGGGGGCGGCTGGTTGGGGTGATGCGACAATCGGGTCTCGGCAAGGGCGTCATCTGGCGCCGCCTCGGCCGCTCCGCCGATCAGTGGACGGGGTTCGATGCCGCGGCCCCGCTGCTGCCGGGGTTCGAAACCGCGCCGGCCTTTGCGCTGTAACGGTTCGCGGTTGCAATCCGCGGGCGGTGAATAAGTCTCATCTGAGGGCAGACTTAATCATTAATGCCGCGTGCCTTGTGTGGGATTGAAGCCACGCTGGCGCCTACGTTTTTTGTGATCTGTGTCGAGCCTCTACACAAACACCGACCGCTCCCCCTATGTCTGTGGACAACCGGTGATCCGCCCGCGCGGGTCGTCGCGGAAGGCCCTGCCCCGAGGTCTGGGGTAGAGCCTGGGTTGGAGAAAGTTGAGTAATGCGGACCGCTAAGCGTTCTGTGTGTCAGCAACAATGGGTAAGCCTGGTGCGGCGGTCCTTGTTTCCGCTGCTTGCGGGTCCTCGTCCAGCGAGGGCCCGGTCGGCGATTGCAGCGCGCCTCACCGCCGGGGCCTGCCTTGTTGCGTGTGCGCTAGGGGTCGGCCCGGCTCGGGCCGAGACGCTGCAGGAGGCGCTGGCGGCGACCTACGGCTACAACCCGCGGCTCGACGCGCAGCGCGCCTTCCAGCGCGCCACCGACGAGGACGTGGCGCGTGCCATGTCGGGCTACCGCCCCACCATCACCGGCAACGCCGACATCGGCCTCGAGCGTAATGACACGCGCCCTACCAGCAACCTCGATGGCGTGACCAAGCCGCGCGGCTACGGCGTCGACCTGGTGCAGCCGATCTTCCGCGGCTTTCGCACCTACAATGCCGTCAACGCGGCCGAGGCCAACGTGCGCGCCGAGCGCGAGGTCTTGCGCGACGTGGAGCGCATCGTGCTGCTGCAGGCGGCGACCGCCTACATGGACGTGGTGCGCGACCAGGAGCTGGTGCGCCTCAACGAGAACAACGTCAACGTCTTGTCGCGCGAGCTGAAAGCGAGCCAGGATCGCTTCTCGGTGGGCGAGGTGACGCGCACCGACGTGGCGCAGGCGGAGGCGCGGCGCGCCGACGCGGTCTCGCGGCTCGATGCGGCGCGCGCCAACCTGCGCACGAGCCGCGGCTCCTTCCAGCAGGTGGTGGGGCATGCGCCCGCGGACCTGTCGTGGCCGGCGCCGCCCGAGAGCTTCCTGCCGCCGTCGCTCCAGGAAGCGATCCGCGTCGGCAACAACGAGGACCCGCTGGTGGTGGCGGCCCTCTACCGCGAGCAGGCGGCCAAGTACACGGTCGACCAGATCCGCGGCGAGCTGTTGCCCACGGTGCAGCTCGAAGCCAGCTACAACGACCGCTTCGGGTCGTCCAAGTCGGTCAGCGAGTCGGAGGGCTCGAGCTTAGTGGGGCGCGCCATCATCCCCATCTACCAGGGTGGCGACGTCTACGCGCGCGTGCGCCAGGCCAAGCAGAACCACGTGGGCTTCCTGCAGCAGATCGAGCAGGTGCGCACCGAGCAGCAGCAGGCACTGGTGGCGGCGTGGGCGCAGTTGGAGGCGGCACGCGCCCAGGTCGAATCCGACAAGGTGTCGGTCCAGTCCAACAAGGTGGCGCTGCAGGGCGTGCGCGAGGAGGAGAAGGTAGGCCAGCGCACGCTGCTCGACGTCTTGAACGCCGAGCTCGAATACTTGAATAGCCAGGTCTCGCTGGAGACGGACCGGCGCAACCTGGTGGTGGCGGGCTACACGGTCATGGGCGCCATGGGTCGGCTCGATGCGGCCTGGATCGGGGCGGCGGCCAACGTCTACGACCCCGTCGTCCACTACAAGGAGGTGCGCAGCAAGTGGCTGGGGCTCTCCATCACCCACTCCGACGGGCGCCTTGAGCACTACCAAGCCACCCCCGACCCCTCCTACGCCGAGGAAGCCCCACCCCCCAAATAGGCCCATCGAAGCGGCATTCGCGCCACAAGGCTGCCAAGGATGGCGGATAGCGTTGCCCTCGCAACGACATCTTCGGCCTGGGCGCCGACCTGCTTTTTTTAGAGGTTGGCGCGTAGGCTGGGGGTAGCGACGGGGGTGGGCCGTCGATCCGTTGAAGACCAAGCCCCTCCCGTAGTACGAGCGAAGGTACGCCCGTTGGCCCCGTGCGATCGCACGCTGAGGCCATGTATTTTGACGAGGTAGGGCCAATGACAAAGCCGCAATTTTCCGCCGAGCCGAGCATGGAGGACATCCTTGCGTCGATCCGCAAGATGATCTCGGAAGAGCGGATGGGTCCGCGCCCCATTCCTGACCAGATCGGACGCTCGCCCTTCGGTGAGAGCACCGCGGAGCGGAGAGAGGCGCGATCGGTCGGCCTTGAGCCCAGCCCCGATGCGGCGCCGGCCGAGCGCGCTGCGCCGAGCTTTTCGAGCCTGTCGGATGCCCTCAAATCAGCAAGCCCGGCTGCCGAGCAGCGGCTCACGCTCGATGAAAAGATCGCAGACATGCTCGAGACCGAAGGCGGTGCCGCCGCCCCGCGTCCCGCTCCCTCGCCCGATCCCCTCGCCGTCTTCAGCGCCAATCGGCCGTCGCTCGCTCCTTCGCCCGACGCTGGCGCCTTTGGCCCCGCTCCCCGCAGCGCCGCGCCGGAGCGGTCGGCGCCGGAGCGGACAAACGCGCGCCAAGCCCCCGCCGCCCCAACCGCCAGGGAGGTGCCGCGCGCCCCGCGGCCCGTCTCGCGCCAACCGGAGGCGCCGCTCAACGGAGCCGCGCACCGCCGCGATGCCAAGCCCGCCGAGACCGGCACCGTCGTGCCGCTCTCGAGCGAAGCACCGAGTGCCCATCGCGACGAGGCCGCCCCGCGTCCCACCGCGTCACCGGCGTCACCCAGCAAGTCCGCCGTTC
Organism: uncultured Alphaproteobacteria bacterium; assembly: GCA_963728165.1. Taxonomy (GTDB): domain Bacteria; phylum Pseudomonadota; class Alphaproteobacteria; order Rhizobiales; family Hyphomicrobiaceae; genus Hyphomicrobium_A. The sequence continues at coordinate 26,262 of CAVSIY010000001.1, forward strand.
GGCCTGCCCCGGATGCCGAGCCGAAAAAGACCGACACCCAACGGATCATCGCCATGCCCACCCGGCACGGCACCACGGCCGGCGCCGGGCCGCAGACAACGGCCTCGCCGGCTGGCCCGTCGGCCATGAACGGCACCAACGTCGCGTCGCTCGGCCCGCGCTCGGTCTCGCCCGGCGCGCTCGCCTCCCGAGCAGCCACGATCCTGCGCGAGGCCGACGCGGCCGCTGCAAAGGCCAAGGACTCCGATGCGGCGCCCGACACCGGTCCTGTCGCAAGATCGAGCGACGGCATCACTGCGAGGTCAGGCGAGGGCACAGGGCGCATCAAGTCGGCGGAAGGGCTCGCAGAGCGGCTCGCGAACGTCGGCCAGGAGCCGCAGCCGGTGCGTAACGAGGCGGCCAAAGCAGAGCTCGAGACGCGCGTGCAAGTGCCGAGCCCGGTCGACGCGCGCGCCGAGGTCACTCCGGCGCGGCCCCGCGCGGGTGGCGAGGCAGCAACGCCGGCGGAGTCGCGCACAGAGGATCGCCCGGCAACGCAGGCTGCCGAGCCGGGCGCTGCGAGGCCCGCCCCACGTACGCCGTCGGACGCCCTGCTCGACGCCGTCGTCGATCTGGTCCACCAAGAGCCGGATACGCTTTCGGTGTTCACCTCCGGCTCCGCCTTCATCCACGGTGTCAACTCGCACGAGCCCGTCAGCAAGCCTGGCCCCAACAGCGCGCGCAAGCTCGACCGCTCGGCCGCCGAGCTCTTGCGTCCGATGCTGCGCCAATGGCTTTCGGAGAACATGCCGCGCATCGTCGAGGAGGCGCTGCGCAGCGAGCTGATGAGCAGCCAGAGCGATCCGAAGGATAGCGACGAGGCGTGACGACCGCCGCCACCCGCAGCACGGCACAGTTTGCGCGCGCTGCGCCTCTCGGCGCGGCGGCGCCGGCCCCGCGCCCATCACCGTTGACAGCGCGGGAACGGAGAGCGTAGGACCGCTTCTTTCTGCCCTCCCCCGAGAAGCTGCAACCCTATGCTCGACAAGACGTATCAGCCCGCCGAGATCGAGCCGCGCATCCATGCCGAGTGGGAGCAAGCGGAAGCCTTCAAGGGCGGCCGGCCCGAGCGCGCGGACGCTGAGCCCTTCTGCATCGTGATCCCGCCGCCCAACGTCACGGGCTCGCTGCACATGGGGCATGCCCTCAACAACACGCTGCAGGACGTGCTGTGCCGCTTCGAGCGCATGCGCGGCAAGGACGTGCTCTGGCAGCCGGGCACCGATCACGCCGGCATTGCCACGCAGATGGTGGTCGAGCGCCAGATGATGGAGCGCCAGGAGCCGGATCGGCGCAAAATCGGGCGCGCGAAGTTCGTCGAGAAGGTGTGGGCGTGGAAGGAGGAGAGTGGCTCGACCATCCTCAACCAGCTCAAACGCCTCGGCGCCTCGTGCGACTGGTCGAGAGAGCGCTTCACCATGGACGAGGGGCTGTCCAAGGCCGTCGTCAAGGTGTTCGTCGATCTCTACAACGCGAGCCTGATCTACAAGGACAAACGCCTCGTCAACTGGGACCCCAAGTTCCAGACGGCGATCTCCGATCTCGAGGTGGTGCAGGTCGAAGTCGAAGGGCTCGCTGACCTGGGTCCTGCCGGAGGCGGGCAAGCAAGATGCGGGCGATCCCGAGGCGCCGTTCGACGCCGACGCGCTCGCCAAGGCTCTGAAGCGCGATCCGTCCGGTCACATGTATCACTTCCGCTATCCGCTGGCCGAGAAGGTGCCGGGCTACGCCAAGGACTACATCGTCGTCGCCACGACGCGGCCCGAGACGATGCTGGGAGACACCGGCGTCGCCGTGCACCCCGACGACAAGCGCTACGCCGCGCTCATCAATGCGAAGCGCCAAGGTGAAGCTGCCGCTCGTCGGCCGCTTAATCCCGATCGTGGCGGACGAGTACTCCGATCCGGAGAAGGGCACGGGCGCGGTCAAGATCACGCCGGCGCACGACTTCAACGACTTCGAGGTCGGCAAGCGCCACAACCTCGAGCAGATCAACGTGCTCGACGAGCACGCCTGCCTCAACGACAACGCACCCGAGGCCTACCGCGGGCTCGACCGCTTCGAGGCGAGGAAGCGCGTTGTTTCCGACCTCGATGCGCTGGGGCTCTTGGAGAAGATCGAGCCGACGACGCATACCGTGCCGCACGGCGACCGCTCGGGCGTGGTGATCGAGCCCTATCTCACCGACCAGTGGTACGTGAACGCCGAAGAGCTCGCCAAGCCCGCGATCGCCGCCGTCGAGAGCGGCAAGACCGTCTTCGTGCCGAAGAGCTGGGAGAAGACCTACTTCGAGTGGATGCGCAACATCCAGCCCTGGTGCATCTCGCGCCAGCTGTGGTGGGGCCATCAGATTCCAGCGTGGTACGGACCCGACGGGACCATCTTCGTCGCCGAGAGCGAGGCCGACGCGGCAGTGCGCGCCGAGAAGCATTACAAGAAGGCGGTCAAGCTGACGCGCGACGAGGACGTGCTCGACACCTGGTTCTCGTCCGCACTGTGGGCCTTCTCCACGCTGGGCTGGCCTGAGGAGACGCCGGAGCTTGCCCGCTACTATCCGACCAGCGTCCTCGTCACCGGCTTCGACATCATCTTCTTCTGGGTCGCGCGCATGATGATGATGGGCGAGCACTTCATGCAAGAGGTGCCGTTCCACACCGTCTACATCCATGCCCTGGTGCGCGACGAGAAGGGGCAGAAGATGTCGAAGTCCAAGGGGAACGTCATGGACCCCTTAGGGCTCATCGATCGCTACGGTGCCGATGCCTTGCGCTTCACGCTCGCCGCCATGGCGGCGCAGGGGCGCGACATCAAGCTGTCGACGCAGCGCGTGGAAGGCTACCGCAACTTCGCGACCAAGCTGTGGAACGCCTCGCGCTTCGCCGAGATGAACGAGTGCGTACGCCAGCGGGATTTCGATCCCAACACCGTCAAGGAGACGCTCAACCGCTGGATCGCGGGCGAGACAGAGCGCGCCGCGCGCGCCGTCACCGAGGGCATCGAAGCCTACAAGTTCAACGAGGCGGCGGGTGCCATCTACGAGTTCGTGTGGGGCATTTTCTGCGACTGGTACCTGGAGCTGATCAAGCCGGTGCTGACGGGCGGCGATGAGACCGCCATGGCGGAGACGCGCGCCACCGTCGCCTGGGTGCTCGATCAGATCCTCAAGCTCCTGCACCCCTTCATGCCCTTCATCACCGAGGAGCTGTGGGCGCACATGGTCGAGCACGGCGTCAAGCGGCAGAATCTCTTGGCGCTCGGCGAATGGCCGGTGCTGTCCGGTCTCGCCGACGAGGCGGTCGATGAGGAGATCGGCTGGGTCGTGCGCCTGATCAGCGAGATCCGCTCGGTCAGGACCGAGATGAACGTGCCGGTCGCGGCCAAGGTGCCGCTGTCGCTGCCGGGCGCGAACGCCGCCCTGCGCGAGCGTGCACGCCGCCACGAGGAGACCATCAGCCGCCTGGCGCGGCTCGAAAGCATTGCCTTCCCGAAAGCCGCGCCCAAAGGTGCGGCCCTCATCGTCGTCGGCGACACGACGGCCGCGTTCCCGCTCGCGGGCGTCATCGACATGGGCGAGGAGATGAAGCGGCTCATCCGCGAGATCGACAAGGCGAAGAGCGACCTCGACAAGATGGACGCCAAGCTCTCAAACCCGCAGTTCATGGCCAAGGCCAAGGAGGAGGCGGTCGAGGAGGCGCGCGAGCGCAAGGCGGAGCTTGAGGAGGCGATCAAGCGTCTTTCAGCCGCCGTGAAGCGGCTCGAGGCTGCCGGCTGAGCCGTGTCCTTTCCGCTTCTCGGCAACCCGGAAGCGTCGGATGGATAAAGCGCAAGGCCTGAGAATTACGGCTTCTTGACTATTCCGGTAGATGTGGCGAACAGGCCACGATTGAGTGGGCTACTGCCTCTATTGAGCCACAAAAGATCGGCAGCTTGCGGCATACGCAATCGAGGGAAGCAAGCGCAGCGGCCGGGGGTGGCTGCCACGCGAGGGGGCCTTGTTGCGACGGCGCGAGCAGTCCCGCGTGTGACGCGCCATTAGGTATCTGGGCTCTTGGCAACAAACGCGGACCGTGAGGCCGCGAGGATTTAGATATTCGGCATGGACGCGAAGACGTTCGATAAATCAAAGCTGCCAAGCCGGCACGTGACCGAGGGGCCGACGCGCGCGCCGCATCGCTCCTACTACTACGCCATGGGGCTCGAGGAGGAGCATATCCACCGCCCCTTCGTCGGCGTGGTGTCGTGCTGGAACGAGGCGGCCCCCTGCAACATCTCGCTCATGCGCCAGGCCCAGTCGGCCAAGACCGGCGTCGACGAGGCTGGCGGCACGCCGCGCGAGTTCTGCACCATCACCGTCACCGACGGCATCGCCATGGGCCACCAGGGCATGAAGTCGTCGCTGGTGTCGCGTGAGGTGATCGCCAATTCGATCGAGCTCACCATGCGCGGGCATTGCTACGATGCACTCGTCGGCGTCGCCGGTTGCGACAAGTCGCTGCCCGGCATGATGATGGCGATGCTGCGTCTCAACGTGCCGTCGGTGTTCATGTACGGAGGCTCGATTCTTCCCGGCAAGTTCAAGGGCCGCGACGTCACCGTCGTCGACGTGTTCGAAGGCGTCGGCATGTATTCGGCCGGGCGCATGACGGCGGAGGAGCTGCACGATCTGGAATGCCACGCCTGCCCGTCGGCGGGCTCGTGCGGGGGTCAGTTTACCGCCAACACCATGGCGTGCGTCTCCGAGGCGATCGGGCTGGCGCTGCCGGGCTCGGCCGGTGCGCCTGCGCCTTATGAGAGCCGCGACGCCTATGCGCTGGAGAGCGGCAAGGCAGTCATGCACCTCTTGGCGCAAGGCATCCGTCCGCGCGACATCGCCACGCGCGAAGCCTTCGAGAACGCCGCGACCGTGGTGGCGGCGACGGGCGGCTCGACCAACGCCGCGCTGCATCTGCCCGCCATGGCGCACGAGGCCGGCCTCGAGTTCGACCTGTTCGACGTCGCCGAGATCTTCAAGCGCACGCCCTACATCGCCGACCTGAAGCCCGCCGGAAACTACGTGGCCAAGGACGTCTACGATATCGGCGGCGTTCCGCAGATCCTGAAGGCGCTGCTCGAAGGCGGCTTTCTCCACGGCGACTGCTTGACGGTCACCGGTCGCACCATGCGGCAGAATCTGGAAGGCGTGACCTTCAACAAAGACCAGAAGGTCGTCTATCCCGTCTCCAATCCGCTGTCGCCCACTGGCGGCGTGGTGGGCCTCAAGGGCACGCTCGCGCCGGAGGGCGCCATCGTGAAGGTCGCCGGCATGAAGAAGCTGCAATTCCGCGGGCCGGCGCGCATTTTCGACTGCGAGGAGGATGCCTTCAGCGCGGTGGAGGCACGCGACTACAAGGACGGCGACGTCATCGTCATCCGCTACGAGGGCCCCAAGGGCGGCCCCGGCATGCGCGAGATGCTGTCGACGACGGCTGCCCTCTATGGCCAGGGCGCCGGCGACAAGATCGCGCTCATCACCGATGGGCGCTTCTCGGGCGGCACGCGCGGATTTTGCATCGGCCACGTGGGACCGGAGGCTGCCGTCGGCGGTCCCATCGGATTGCTCAAGGACGGCGACATCATCTCGATCGATGCCGAAAAAGGCACGCTCGATGTCGAGGTGGACGCGGCCGAGCTTGCGGCCCGCGCCAAACTTTGGAAAGCCCCACCCAATCCCTATCAGAGCGGGGCATTGCGCAAATACGCCGATCTCGTGGGACCTGCGCGCAAAGGCGCAGTTACCCATGCCGGCGCCAAAGCAGAAGTGGTCTGTTATGCCGACATTTAACAAGACAGTTTGCGGATTTGTCGCGGCGCTGGTGCTGTGTTTGAGTGCGCTATCGGTGAGTGCTGGGTCTGCGAAGTACCGCTCCCCGCAGGATGCGCTGGAGCAGGGGATCGGTGCCTACAACGGCGGCTACTACGAGATCGCCATCCCGGCGCTGAAATACGCAGCCGACGCCCACCTGTTCCTCGCGCCCTACTATCTGGCGCGCATCTATTCAGACAACAACGGCTCGCAAACCGATCACGCCAAGGCCTACGAGCTCTATCTGAAGATGGCCGAGGAGCACACCGACGTCGATCCCGACGACGATCAGCGCGCGCCTTTCGTGGCCAAGGCGATGACGCAGATCGCCGGCTACCTGATGAGCGGGCTGCCGGAGGTGGGCTTGAAGCCCAACTCGCGCCTTGCGGCTGAATATCTGCGCGAGGCGGCGCAGTTCTTCCGCGATGAGGACGCGCAGTTCGAGCTCGCCAAGCTCTACTTGCGCGGCGAGGGCATCGAGAGCGACGTGCCCTATGCCAAGCACTGGCTGTCGGTCTTGAGCCAGAAAGGGCATGCCGGCGCTCAGGCCTTCCTTGCCGACCTGTTGTGGCGCGGCAAGTACATGAAGGCCGACCCCGTGCACGCGCTGGCGCTCATCTCGGTCGCCGTCGCCAACGCGCCGCCCTATGAGCGGGTGTGGATCGAGGACATCTACCAGAACATCTACTGCGGCGCTGCGCAGGGCATCCGCAAGCAGGCGACGGGGCTCGTCGCCGACTGGCGCACGCGCTACGGGCGCAAGCCCGACGTGAGCGATCGCACGGGCCTCGGCATGCTCAACGCGCAAGCTATCCGCACCTGTCGCAACGGCGAGGCCGTTCCCTTTGACATGGGTGTTACGGCCTCGGCGGCAGAGCCGGCGGCTGCGCCGGAGGTCCGCCCCTTTCTGAAGGGACCGGCGGGCGTCGGATTACGCGACGTCGGCGCCAAGATGTCCGCCCCCGCCCCCAGCCGCTGAGCCGGGTCGGGAACGGACCGGACGCCGATCCCGATTGGACTAATGCGTGGCGGCGAGCGGCTTGGCGACCTGCTCCAAAGGCTTGCGCTCCGCCGCGACGCTCCAGCGGGCCGCGATCGCAGCGGCAACGATCATCAGCACCGCGCCGATGAGATAGCCTGTGAACACGCGGCCGCGCGATCCCGATTCGATCAGCGCGCCCAAGAGCCAAGGGCCGACGATGCCGCCGGTGCCGGTGCCGACGGCATAGAAGAAGGCGATCGCCAACGCGCGGATCTCCAGGGGAAACGTCTCGCTCACGGTCAGATAGGCAGCGCTCGCCGCGGCGGAAGCGAAGAAGAAAACGACCATCCAGGCGCCCGTGAGCCCGCTGGCGGACAGATAGTCGTGCGCGAAAAGATAGCCGGTCGCGGCCAGCAGAATCCCCGACAGCGCGTAGGTCAGGGCGATCATGGGCCGGCGCCCGATGGTGTCGAACAGCCGCCCGAGCAGCACGGGGCCCAAGAAGTTGCCGGCCGCGAACGGTAGGATGTACCAGCCGACGCTTGCCGCCGGCACGGCGTAGAACTGGGTGAGCACCAGCGCGTAGGTGAAGAAGATGGCGTTGTAGAAAAAGGCCTGCGCCATCATCAGGCTCAAGCCGACGAGCGTGCGCCGGCGCTGCGTGCGAAAGAGCGTGGCTGCGACCTCCCATAGCGGCGTGTGGGTGCGCGCGCGCAGGCGGATTTTCGGAAACGGGCCAGGTGCAAGCCTGTGCCCTTGCGCGACGAGCTTCGCCTCGATGTCGGCGATGATCGCCTCGGCCTGGCGCGCGCGCCCATGGATGACGAGCCAGCGCGGGCTTTCGGGAATCCACAACCGCATGAAGAGGATGACGAGACTCAAGGCCGCGCCGATCAGGAACGCGGCGCGCCAGCCCAGCTCGCCTCCCAGCACGGCGGGATCGAGGAGCACGATCGTCGCCGCTGCCCCCATGGCGGCGCCGACCCAGAAGCTGCCGTTGATGACGAGGTCGGTCCACCCGCGCACGCGCGCCGGCACCAGCTCCTGGATGGTGGAGTTGATGGCCGTGTACTCGCCCCCGATCCCGGCGCCGGTCAGGAAGCGAAAGAGCGCGAAGCTCGCCAGGTTCCAGGACAGCGCGGTGGCGGCGGTCGCGGTCATGTAGACGCCGAGCGTGATGAAGAACAGCGTCTTGCGGCCCCAGCGGTCGGTGAGCCAGCCGAAGAATACCGCCCCCAACACGGCGCCGGCGAGATAGGCGCTGCCGGCAAAGCCGATGTCGGTGCTCGACAAGTGCAGCACGGGGCTTTCTTTCAAGGCCCCGGCGACGGAGCCCGCGAGTGTGACCTCCAGACCATCGAGGATCCAGGTGATGCCGAGCGCAGCGACGACGAGGGTGTGGAAGCGTCCCCAGGGAAGACGGTCCAATCGCGAGGGCAGGTCCGTCTCGACGATGGCCCCCACGCCGTTGGCGTCGTCCTGCGCCATCACGCGCGCGCCTCGGCGAAGCGGCGCAGCGCGGCCGCCGTTTTGGCGTCGAAGGCGACGAGCAGGACGTCGATCCGTGCCGCGCTGCCTTCCTCGCAGCAAACGTCGACCGCCTCGCGGCAGGCCTCCTCCAACGGATAGCCGTAGATCCCGGTGCTGATCGCCGGAAACGCGATCGAGTGGCAGCCATGCTCGGCAGCGAGCCGAATGGCAGAGGCGTAGGCCGAGCGCAGCAGGCGCTGCGCTTGCGCGGGCGTGTAGCTCGCATAGACGGGCCCGACCGCGTGGATGATGTGCTTTGCCGTGGTGATGCCGAACGCCGGCGTGATCACCGCCGATCCCGTCGGGCAATGGCCGATGGCGCGGCAGGCGTCAGTGAGCTTGTCGGCGCCGGCAGCGCGGAAAATCGCCCCGCACACGCCGCCGCCCGCCCTCAGCTCGGCGTTGGCGGCATTGACGATGGCGTCGCACCCGACCTCGGTGATGTCGCCCGCGACCACCTGGACGTTGGTCGGACCACGCTGTGGCATCGTCGGCTGCCAGTCTTGTGCGAGCGCCGGCGCCGTCCCGGTTATCGCCGCCTGAGGCTCAGCGAGGCGGAGGCGCCGTCGCCGGCGAGGCTGACGCTCTGGTGGCTCCCCGACACCACGACGCGGATCGTGCCTCTGACGTTGTATTCGGTGTTGTAAAAGCTGCCGCGATAGCGGCTGGCGCTCACCTGATAGACCGTGGCGGTCTGCGAGGCCTTGCCGGAGCTGGTGGCGCACGTTGCCTCCAAGCTGTAGGTGTTCTTCCCCGCGCGGCGGTAGGTGGCGCGGCAGCGCGCCTTCTCCTTGTTGCCGGTCGAGAACGCGACCCAGCCGCCGCCGCTCCACGAGCCGGCGAGACCTGGGTCGGCAAAGCTCGGAGCCGTGCCGCCCGATGCGGCGAGCACCGTCAGCGGCACGAGAAGCACGCGCTGCACCCACTTGCGTCGCGGTGTTGCTGCTGTGCGTGCGCCCTTCGAATGAATTTGCGGCTGGATCTCTCTGTTCATAGCTGGACCTTTAAATGGGCAAATTGGCCAAGGGTCACATTGCGCAGCCTACACGAGACGATCGACGCGCGCACTGCGGGAGAACACGTTGATTGAGCCCCGAGCGGCGCGACAATGGCCGATATTCGTAACAAGAGGCTGAACGGCGGCTGCCGCTGTGCACCACCTCGCCTTGGTATGCGCGAGCTTAGCTAACGAATGCTCGCTGCGCTGCACTGTTCCCCAGGGAACAGCGCATCGATTGGATTCGCCTAAATATTTGCGATCGGTTTTGCGGCGGCGCCGACCTCTGGCGCCATGCACAACTCGGCCGCGGACAGAGCTCCAAGGAGACGGGGATGATACGCTCATACATTGTTGTTGCGGTGCTGGCGACGGCCTACCTGATTGCCGTTGTCCTCGCCACCGTCGGGGTCTCGACCTCCGCCGAAGCGGGCATGAGCCAGGATCTCAAGAGTTGCACCTCGGCCCAAGGGCGAGAGTCCGCTGCCGCCTGCTCGCGCATCATGAGCAGCGGCCGACTGCCCGACGAGCAGTTCTACATCGGCTACTTCAATCGCGGCTCGGGCTATCGCAGAGCCGGCGACTTCGACAAGGCCTTGGCCGACTTCAAGCGGGTCGTAAAGCTGAGGCCGAAATTCGCGCGCGGCTATCACATGCGCGGGCTGGTGCAGGCCGATCTCGGCTCGCGCGACGCGGCGCTCGCCGATCTCGACCGTGCGATCGAGCTCGAATTCGCGCGCGTGGTCGACCTACTACGCGCGCGCAAGCCTGCTGCGCGACAAGAAGAGCTACGACGCGGCCCTCTCTGACTTGCAGACCGCCGCCGAACTCGAGCCCGGCGAGACGAAAGTCCAGCTCCTGCATGCGCTTATCACCGCCGACAAGGGCGACTATGCGCAAGCGCGTGAGGAGATCAACAAGGCGATCGCGCACGGCCGCGACACCGCCGGCGCCTATTATGCGCGCGCCGCGGTGGCTTTCGAGGAGAAGCGCTACGATGCCGCGGACGAGGACGTCGACCGCGCGCTGTCACGCCGCGACTCCTTCCCCGCCGCGCAGACGCTGAAGGGGCGCATTCTGGAAGCGCGCGGCGACATGGTGGCAGCGAAAGTCCGCTACCGCAAGGCGCTCCAAGCCCCCGTCGACCACATCGGGGCGCGCAATGCCCGCAAGATGGCTGACGAGCGGCTCAAAGCCTTGGGTGTCGACACCGCCGACGTGGCGCTCAATCAGCGTGCGCCAGAGCCGGTCGGCTGCAAGCGGTTCCTGCCGGCCACGGGCACCCTCATCAATATGGACTGCGACAAGTAGTGGTCAGACGTCGAGGTCGACCCAGACGGGAACGTGATCCGACGGCTTCTCCCACCCGCGCGTGAAGCGGTCGATGCCTGCCGACGCCAGCCGATCGGCGGCTTGCGGTGATAACAGCAGGTGATCGATGCGGATGCCGTCGTCCTTCTGGAAGGCGCCGGCCTGATAGTCCCAGAACGTGTAGACGCCCGGGTCGGGGTGGCAGAGCCGCACCGCGTCCGTGAGGCCGTCATTGAGGAGGCGGCGGTAGGCGGCGCGGCTTTCCGGCTGGAACAGCGCATCCCCGGTCCATACCTCGGGCCGGCGCGCGTCCTCGGGCTCGGGGATGATGTTGTAGTCTCCGGCGAGCACCGCGGGCACCTCGTCGGCGAGGAGCTCGCGGGCGTGTGCCTCGAGCCGCTTCAGCCACGCGAGCTTGTAGGAGAACTTCTCGGTTCCTATTGGGTTGCCGTTAGGCGCGTAGATCGAGGCGACCTTCACGACGCCCGTGGGTACCGAGAGCGTCGCCTCGATGAAGCGGGCCTGGTCGTCGCCGTGGCCGCCGCTGAGCCCCTTGCTCACGTCGTCGAACGGCAGCTTCGACAGGATGGCGACGCCGTTGAAGCCTTTTTGGCCGTGGACGGCGACGTTGTAGCCCAGCTCCTCGAACATCTCGGCAGGGAAGCCCTCGTCGACGCTCTTGATCTCCTGCAAGCAGATGACGTCGGGGACCGCCTGACGCAGGTAGGTGAGCGCGGAGTCGATGCGCGCCTTGACGCCGTTGATGTTCCAGGTGGCGATTTTCATGAGGACTGTGTTGGCGCCAATCGTTGGCGCCCACACGTAGGCGAGAATCGCCATCGTGGCCAGCTTGGATCGTCGTCAGCGCGCCGCTCAGGAGCAACCCCAAGCGCCGCGCCGGCGATACGCATCCTAAGCATGGGCCGGGCAGACATTAGAGCTTGCACGACACGCCGGGCGTGGGTCCCAGCGAGCGCTCAGAGCACTTTGAAGCTCTGCTCCGCCGCCTTGCCCTCGTCCTTGAACGGGCTTCCATTCGGGTGCTCGACCACCGCCCAAAGTCTGGTCCCGGATTTGGGCGCTGGGCTCAGCGCGACCTTGATGTTGCGATGATCGCCGGCGTTGATGGCGACTTGGCCCAGACGCGTCTTGCTCATGCGGCCGCGGGCATCGCTCCCATAGATCGCCAAGGTCCCCTTGTGCGGAAAGTAGGCGTAGGTGATGGAGACGCCGTTTGCCTTCTCCTTCTGGCTCAAGGCCAAGACCGAAGGGGGAAAGGCCGCTGCGGCCAGCGCTGTGCCGGCCGCCAGCACCGCCACGAGCGCCATCGCGCTTGCGGCCAGTGCCGTCTGAGATGCTGTTGATTGGAACATGATGGTCTCCTATCGACCGCTCGAGTTTGCGAGAAGCAACGCGCCGCGCGATGCAGGCGACAAGGACCGGGCACGAAGGGTCACGCGGCGCGAGCCTTGATGCTGCGACCTGGGAGCACTCTCTGGAGAGCGCTTCGATGCGGGCGGGTTCTATACTGCTACATGTGTGAGGCGGCAGGCGCAGCCACAAGCGCCATCGCGCCCCCTATACGAAATCGTAAGGCGGAGGACAGCCGCCGGATAACTGTGTTTGCCAGTTGCAATACCTAGGTACATTCGCTCTGCGACGTAGCGGCGCGATGGCGGAGTCTTTCGATCATTTAACGCAACGGTCACCTGCTCGACAGGTTGCGCTCACTACGATGCGCAGCACGATCGAGGGGTGAGTTGCACTCAGAACGCGAGCACGGAGACGATCATGGCAGAAGAGACCTCGTTACATCACCATCGCGCATCCGAAGGCTTGCATCGCGCCCTCGCTGGCCATCGCACCGCACTTACAACCGGCGCCGCCGCGATCGCAATCACCGCCGTCGTCGGCGCCGTAGCGGTGCTCGGGCCCTCCGCACCCGTCAATGCAGCTGAATCTCTTTCCGCACCTGCCGCCGCGCCGCAGGCTGCGGGACCCATTCGGCAATTGCCGAGCTTCGCCGACCTCGTCGACAGGGTTAAGCCCGCCGTCGTCTCGGTGTATGTCAAGGCCACGCCGCAGCAGGGCTTGGTTTCGAACATACCGGAAGGTGAGCAAGGAAACGGCGCCATGCCGTTCCCAAAAGGCTCGCCGTTTGAGTTCTTCTTCCGCCAGTTCGGCGCCCCTCAACCAGGGGGCCCCGGCTTCAACTTCAAGAGCACGCAACCCATCGTGCACGCCCAGGGCTCGGGCTTTTTCATCTCGCCCGACGGGTACCTCGTCACCAACAACCATGTCGTCGATCACGCCAAGAGCCTGGAGATCAAGACGACGGACGGAGACATCTACAAGGCAGAGTTGGTCGGCGTCGATCCCAAGACCGACCTTGCCCTCCTGAAAGTGAAAGGACGCTCCGACTTCCCCTACGTAACCTTTGCCAGCGCCACGCCGAGAATTGGTGACTGGGTGCTGGCGATGGGCAACCCGTTTGGGCTCGGCGGCACCGTCACCGCCGGCATCGTCTCGGCCAGAGGCCGCGACATCGGCTCTGGCCCTTACGACGACTACATGCAAATCGATGCCCCCGTGAACAAGGGCAATTCCGGCGGCCCGACGTTCGATCTCAAAGGCGAGGTCGTCGGCGTCAACACGGCGATCTACTCGCCGTCCGGCGGCTCCGTCGGCATTGCCTTCGACATCCCCTCGCAAACGGCGAAGTCGATCACCGACCAACTCAAGTCCAAAGGCTCCGTCACGCGCGGCTGGATGGGCGTCACGATCCAGCCGGTCACGCATGACATCGCCGACAGCCTCCGCCTCAAAGCAGCCACAGGCGCGCTGATCGATGAGCCGCAGGACGGCAGCCCGGCGGCCAAGGCCGGACTCCAATCTGAGGATGTCGTGGTCGCGGTGGATGGAAACCCGGTCAAAGACGCGCGCGACCTCGCCCGCAAGATTGCAGCCTATGCGCCCGGAACGACGGTCAAGCTTGCGGTCATGCGCCACGGCACGCGGCAAATGATGGACGTGAAGCTCGCGCCCTATCCCGACGACAAGACCATGGCGAGCAACGCTGCGGGCCAAGGCGAGCCTCGGCTCGGTCTCACACTGGCTCCGGCCGGCGAGGTGGCGGGAGCGGGATCGCGCGGCGTCGTCGTCACCAACGTCGATCCGGACAGCGCGGCCGCCGACAAGGGCGTCCAGCAGGGCGATGTCATTCTCGACGTGGGCGGCAAGTCGGTGTCGACGCCGCACGACGTCAAATCCGCCCTCAACAACGCCAGCAAGGACGGCCAGCGCGCGGTGTTGATGAGACTGAAGACGGCGCAAGGACCGCGGTTCGTGGCCGTTCCCATCGGCTGAGGCAAGCCGCAACCAGGAGCACTGGGATCGCGCGGGGCAGCATTCTTGGCGCGATCCCACATAATTGTTGCGCGATTGCATAAAGATTTCGGCCCACTATTAGGCGTAGGGCTAGTCCCGTGACCTAGGATCGTCTGCGCATACGTTCGCACATAGCAAAGCGGACGAATTCTCCTTCGCAGGCCGAAGATGTCGAATGATTTGCCGCAACGCATGGAGGCTGCGCCGCTGCCAGAGTCGGCCGAGACGTGCAGCCCGGCCGACGAGTTCGTGCGAGCCCAGGATCAGCTGAAGCGACTCAATCGCCTATTTGGTGTCGCCCTCAACAACATGGCGCGCGGGCTGTCAGCGTTCGACGCCGACCAGCGCTTGATCGTCTGCAACCAGCCTTATGCCGAGATCTACGGCCTTCCCGAGGACCTGACGCGCGCCGGAACACCGTTTGCCAGCATCACGCGCCACCTGCTGACGCAAGAAGCCGTTGGTGACGACTCAGCGGAACTTGAGCCCCGAGACACCTCATACGAAACCCACCTTTCCAAGTTGGCAGGTGGCGAAACTGTTACCTGCACGCGGCATTTGAAAGACGGGCGGACTGTGCACGTCACCAGTCAGCCGCTCACTGACGGCGGCTGGGTCGATATCCATGACTGTGTGGGCGAGAGACGCAAGGGGGAGGAGAGGATAAATTGGCTGGCCCACAACGATCCGCTGACCGAAGTCGCCAACCCGTTATATTTCGGCGAGGAGCTGGAGAATGCTCTCCGACAACTGAAGCTGGGCGTCGCATTTGCTGTTCATTGGATTGATCTCGACCGGTTCGCGGAGCTGAACGACACATTCGGTCATGCGGTTGGCGATGCCGTCCTCAGGAGCGTTGCCGAGCGTCTGGCCACGTGCGTGCGCACACATGATCTTGTCGCGCGACTAGGGGGTGATGAATTCGCCATCATCCAAGCTGGCGTCAAGACGCAGGCTGAGGCGGAACGTCTCGCGCAACGTCTGTTGCGCGCTATCAGCGCGCCCTACGACATCCTCGGCAACAAGATATCGATGTCCGCAAGTATCGGTGTCGTTCTTGCACCCGAGCACGGCACGAGCTCACTGGAATTGATAAAGAACGTTTATCTTGCCTTGTATGCCGCCAAAGCCGGTGGCCGCGATACGTACGCAATGTTCAAGGAAGGGCGACACCTCATGCCAAACGAGCATGGGGTCGTTGCAGGTCGGACGAGCGCTTCCACGGATAGGTAGATCGCCCAGCGGGCCGCTCCACGCGCATGTTGGGCACAATTCTCCGCTCTGGAGTCGCCGCGCTCGGGAATTGCCCTCCCGCAGATGCCGTCTAGATATGATGTGTTCGGCGGAGCCCGAAAGGCTGCCACTACCCTCGGCGCCGAAGCTGCGGTCCTAGACCGTGAAGCTCGTGCCGCACCCGCACGAGGCCGTTGCCTTGGGATTGGTGATGCGGAAGGCAGCGCCCATGAGATCGCTGACGTAATCGATCTGCGAGCCGGCGAGGAAGCCGAGCGACACGCTGTCGATCACGACCTTGGCACCTTCGCGCTCGAGCACGGTATCGTCGGGCTCGGCTGCCGGCACCAGGTCGAACTTGTACTGCAAGCCAGAGCAGCCACCGCTCTCGACCGCGACGCGCAGCGCTTGCGCTGCGGCTTCCGCACTGAGAAGCTCGGCGATGTGCTTGGCAGCACGCTCAGTAACAATGACGTTGGTATCAATAGTCTCGGACATGTCTCGCCCCTCTTAATCCTGCAGCCGGTGCGGGGTTGCCGAGCGCCGGCCTCTCAACCTAGGAAGATAAGCGCACGTTGACCCGTGTCAAAGCCCATCGCATGTCCTTGTCCGGGACGGAGCCGATGCCTCATTTAAAGGCAAATCATCAGAATCTCGCGGCCCCTGGCGATTACGGCGAAGGGCTCTTACCGGGCGCGCGGGCGCCTGGACCTTATGCCGCAAGCGCAGTTCCCAGTCGCGGCCGGCGCCATGCCGAATCGGAGTGCACGACGCGCAGCCCCTTCCAGCGCGACCGCGACCGCATCCTGCATTCGACCGCCTTCCGCCGTCTCACCTACAAGACGCAGGTCTTCGTGTTCCACGAGGGCGACCACTACCGCACGCGGCTGACGCACTCGCTCGAGGTCGCCCAGATCGCGCGTGCCATCGCGCGGCAACTGCGCCTCGACGAGGACTTGGCCGAGGCCATAGCGCTCGCCCACGATCTGGGTCATCCCCCCTTCGGGCACGCGGGCGAGCGCGCGCTCGATCTGGCGATGCGCGATTTCGGCGGCTTCGATCACAATGCGCAGTCCTTGCGTGTCGTCACCACGCTCGAGCGCAAGTACGCGGCCTTCGACGGCCTCAATCTCACGTGGGAGACGCTCGAAGGGCTCGCCAAGCACAACGGGCCGGTGACGGCGGTGCGCGACGGCGCCGTCGCCAAGGTCGCGCGCGTCCTTGCCGTTTGGCAGAGCCTGGAGCTCGACACCTGGGCCTCGGCCGAGGCGCAGGCGGCGGCGCTTGCCGACGACATCGCCTACGTCGCCCACGACATCGACGACGGGCTGCGCGCCGATCTCATCGCGCTTGCCGATCTCGACGGCCGGCCGCTCGTGGGCCCTGCGATTGCAGCGGGGCCGCAGATCGCCGGCGACGACCCGGGCGGACGACGGGTCTACGAGCTGACACGGCGCATGATCACGGTGACGATCGCGGACGTGGTGGCCGAATCGCGCGCGCGTCTTGCTGCGCTTCATCCAGGCTCGCCCGACGACATCCGGCGGGCAGGGGGGCCGACCGTCGCCTTCTCCGCCCCGATGGCCGCGGACATCGCGCGGCTCAAGGCCTTCCTGTTCGAGCGCGTCTACCGGCACGCCCGCGTGATGCGGGTGATGACGGGGGCCGAGGCGATCGTGCGCGATCTGTTTCAGCGCTACCTCGCCGAGCCGCAGGCCATGCAGGAGGCCTGGCACAAGGCCGCGGCCGGCCTCAACGAGCGCAGCCGCGGCCGCCTCATCGCCGACTTCGTCGCCGGCATGACCGACCGCTATGCCATTGCCGAGCACCGACGCCTGTTTGACGCCACACCCGATTTGCGTTAGGCGGGCCGGGACTCCCAGGGAACAAGAACAGCGGTCAGGTCCCCATGAACGTGTTCGCGCGCGTTGAAGAGCGCGTCGTCGCGGCGCTCGAAACGTTGAAGAGCGAAGGCGCGCTTCCCGCCGATTTGACCGTTTCCGGCATCGAGGTCTCCACCCCGCGCGATCCCACCCATGGCGATCTCGCAACCAACGCCGCGCTGGTGCTGGCCAAGCCGGCGGGCATGAAGCCGCGCGACATTGCCGAGCGGCTCAGAGAGAAGCTGGAAGCCGATGCCGACGTGGCGGAGGCCGAGGTCGCAGGGCCAGGCTTCCTCAATCTCACCTTCAAGCCCACCTTCTGGCAAGGTCTCGTGAGCGGCATCCTGGAGGAGGGCGAAGACTACGGGCGCTCGGACCTCGGCAGGGGCGAGACCGTCAACGTCGAGTACGTCTCCGCCAATCCTACGGGGCCCATGCACGTCGGCCATTGCCGCGGCGCAGTGTTCGGCGATGCACTGTGCAACCTGCTGGCGTTCTCCGGCTACAAGGTGACGCGCGAGTACTACGTCAATGACGCCGGCGGCCAGGTGGACGTGCTCGCGCGCTCAGCCTACCTGCGCTACCGCGAGGCGCTGGGCGAGGACATCGGCGAAATCCCGCCGGGCCTCTATCCCGGTGACTACCTGAAGCCGATCGGGCAGGCGCTTGCCAAGAAGCATGGCCGCGCGCTGCTTGACAAGCCTGAGGCGGAGTGGCTGCCGCTCGTGCGCTCGGCCGCCGTCAAGCCGCTCTTGAAGGAGATCAAGGCCGATCTCGCCGCCCTTAATATCAAGCACGACACGTTCTTCTCCGAGGCCTCCCTCACGTCGGGCAAGACCGACAAGGTGAAGGCCGCGATCGAGGCCTTGCGCAAGCGGGGGCTCATTTACGAGGGACGGCTGGCGCGGCCCAAGGGGCACGACGACGAGGAGTGGGAGGACCGCGAGCAGACCCTCTTCAAGTCGACCGCGTTCGGGGACGACGTCGATCGGGCGCTGATGAAGTCCGACGGCAGCTACACCTATTTCGCCGGTGACGTCGCCTACCACTACGACAAGCTGCAGCGCGGCTTCGATCATTACCGCAATGTTTTCGGCGCTGACCACATCGGCTACATCTCGCGCATCAAGGCGGCCGTTGCCGCGCTTTCGGACGGCAACGCCGACTTCGCCATCCTGGTCTGCCAGCTCGTCAAAGTGCTGCGCGCCGGCGAGCCCGTGCGCATGTCGAAGCGGGCCGGCACCTTCGTGACGCTGCGCGACGTCGTCGAGGAGGTCGGGCGCGACCCCGTGCGCTTCACGATGCTGATGCGCAAGAACGACGCGCCCCTCGACTTCGACCTGGCCAAGGTCGTCGAGCAGTCCAAGGACAACCCGGTCTTCTACGTGCAGTACGCGCACGCGCGCTCGGCCTCCGTCTTTCGCAACGCACAAGAGGTCTTTCCCGAGCTCAGCAAGGGAAGTGCCGCCGTGTGGGAGGCGGACCTGTCGCCGCTCACGGACGCCGGCGAGCTCGACCTCATCAAGCGGTTGGCGTTTTTTCCCCAACTCGTGGCCGCTGCGGCACAGGCGGAGGAGCCGCATCGGCTTGCCTTTTATCTTTATGACCTTGCGTCGGCACTGCACACGCAGTGGACGCGCGGCAATGATTCGCCACATTTGCGATTTATCCAGGCAAAAGACGGGCTTGCGACCGCAGCGCGGCTGGCGCTGATTGCCGCGACACAGCAGGTGATATTCTCGGGGCTGACGATTCTGGGCGTCGAGGCGCCCGACGCCATGCGATAGACTTCCGATTCGACGGAAGTCATCGTTGAATGGTGCTTCAACGGGATCTGGAGATTTAAGGGGTCTAGCAAATATGGCTCGCTCACCTGCAGCAGCGAATGGCGGATGGCCAACGCCCCGCCATCCCGCTGAGCCTGATCCGCGCAACGGTCGCGCCGCCCCTCAGGGCCAGCGCCCGGCGCAGCCGGCGGGCTATCCTCAGGCGAGCTACCCCGAGCCGCAGGCTCCAAACCCGGGCTACGATCCTCAGTCAGCTTACCACTATCCTCAGAATGGGCAGGCCATGCCCGCCCAGCCCAATCCGCGCCCGGGTCTCAGCGGCCTGGAGCCGGTGGCGCAGCCGGCGCCCGAGTATGCGCCCTATCCGGCAGCCCAGCAGGGTTATCCCGCGCAACAGGCGCCCTACCCGCAACAGCAGCCGCAGCAGCCACGCGGCTATGGGCAGCCCGCCGCCGATCCGCGTGCACCCAATCCTTACGCCGCCGCACCCCAACCTTATGGCGCCCCGGCACGCCAGCCCGATCCCCTGCCCGATCCGCGCGCCGCGGCGGCCGGCTACGAGCAGTGGCAGATGGGTGCTCCTGCTCAGGATCCGCGCGGCTACGATCTCGGCAGCTACATGCCCTCAGGCGCGCCGCACCCAGGCGGCCTGCCGCATCACGATCCGCTGCAGCAGCAAGCCGAGTGGGCGCAAGCCACCCACCTCGGATACGGCGAGGCGGCACGGGACACCTACGCGGGCGGCCAGTTGGGATACGAGCCCACGCACGGCGGCGCGCTCGAGCAGACCTACGCTCAGGACGAGGCCGGCGAATACGATGCCGAGGAGCCGCGCCGCGGCAGCTGGGCGCTACGCATTGCCGGCGCGATCGTCGTCGCCATCGGTCTCGGCTACGGCTTGGCGCAGGGCTACAAGCTGGTAGCCAACACGTCGCCCGATGGGGCGCCGCCGGTGGTGAGGGGCGACACGGAACCCGCCAGGACCAAGCCGGCCGATCCGGGCGGCAAGCAGTTCGCGCACACCGACAGCAAGATCATGGGCAGGCTCGACGAAGGCGGAGCCAGCAGCGAGCCCGCCGCGCCTGCATCGGACTCAGACGTCGACACCAACGGCGCCCGCAAGGTGCAGACGATCGTCGTCGGCCGCGACGGGTCGATGACGCCAGCCGCTGCTCCCGCGGAGCCGGAAGAGCCTGTTACGACCGGTGCGGTCGCGGTGCCGGGTCTCACGGTCGTCGACGGCTTTGGCGGCCGCTACCCGCAGTCGGTGCAGAGCGCTGCCGCGCCCGAGCCGGAGGCTCCGTCGCAAGGACAGCCCTCCACGGCACGTAAGCCGCTCGTCATCAAGCCGCCCGCATCGAAGCCGGTCGCCAAGGCAACGCCGCCGGAGACGACGGCAGAGGCGGCCAAAGAGCCGGCGCATCCTGCCAAGGTGGCTGCCGTCACCCCGCCGCCGTCCGGCGGTACCAGCGGCTACGTCGTCGTTCTCGCCTCGGTTCCCGCCTCCGGTGACAGCCGCCTCATCGCGCTGAAGAAGTTTGCGGACATGCAGCAGAAATACGGCTCCGTGCTGCAGAATAAGACGCCGGATGTGCAGGAGGCAAACCTGGGTGCCAAAGGCATCTATCACCGCCTCGTCGTCGGACCGCCAGGCTCGCGGGCGCAGGCGAGCACCCTGTGCACCGACCTCAAGGCCGCCGGCTACAAAGACTGCTGGGTAATGGCATACTGAGCGCGCTTTCCGGCGCGCTCCGCCCCTCGGCCGCCATGAGACGCCGCCGCGGGCGGCTCTGTTCTCCCAATCCGACAGCGGGGATGGCATGCGCACGGCTCTGATCGTGGGCGTCGCTGGCAAGGTGCTGACGCCGCGCGAGCGCGACTTCCTCAAGGAGGTGCGCCCGGCGGGGTTCATTCTCTTTGCGCGCAATCTGGAGAGCCACGTGCAGATCCGCGCCCTCATCGAGGCGGTGCGCGAGGCTGCGGGCGGAGAGGCGCTGCTCGTTCTGATCGACCAGGAGGGCGGTCGGGTGCAGCGCCTGCGCCCGCCGCTGGGGCGCGCCCTGCCGCCGGCCGCCGCCTACGGGCGGCTCTATGCGCAGGACGCGGGAGAGGCGCGCGCGGCGGCATTCGCGGTCGCTCAGCTCATGGCGGAGGATCTGAGGGGGCTCGGCATCAACACGGACTGCGCGCCGGTTCTCGACGTTCCCGTCGCCGGCTCGCATGCGATCATCGGCGATCGCGCCTATGGCACCGCGCCCGATGAGGTGGCGCAACTCGGGCGTGCGGTGGCCGAGGGCCTGATGGCGGGTGGCGTGCTGCCTGTCATAAAGCACATCCCCGGCCATGGGCGCGCGACCAAGGACAGCCACCTGGCGTTGCCCGTCGTCGACGAGGATCGCGCAACGCTCGCGGCCACGGACTTCGCACCCTTCAAAGCGCTCGCCGACATGCCGGCCGCCATGACGGCGCACGTCGTCTTCCGCGCCATCGATCCCGATCAGCCGGCGAGCACCTCGGCGCGGGTGACGGCCGAGATCATCCGCGGCGAGATCGGCTTCGACGGCC
The DNA here is from genome assembly GCA_963728165.1 of uncultured Alphaproteobacteria bacterium. Lineage (GTDB taxonomy): Bacteria > Pseudomonadota > Alphaproteobacteria > Rhizobiales > Hyphomicrobiaceae > Hyphomicrobium_A. The sequence goes on from CAVSIY010000001.1 coordinate 47,818, forward strand.
TCCTGATGAGCGACGATCTGTCGATGAAGGCCCTGTCGGGGGCCTTGCGGGAGCGGGCCGAACGGGTGATCGCGGCCGGTTCCGACATCGTGCTCCACTGCAACGGCGACTTAACGGAGATGCAGGCTGCGGCCGCCGGCACGCCGCCGCTGCAGGGCTTGGCGCTGCAGCGCTTCGAAAAGGCCCTTTGCGTGCTTAACGGGCGTAAACCGTTCGATGCCGCCGCCGCCGAAGGTCAGCTCGCAGCCATGCTCGCCCTTGCAGCGGGCGGCGCTGAAATCAGTGTAAACTCAACACCATATAAAGGCCGGATCGAACGCGATATTGCGTGCGCCTAAATAAGGCATGTCATGAATACGCAAGCGGAAAAGGACGAAGGCGAGAGCGCTGTCGCGGCGTGGGAGGACCCCGTCGTGGGGGCGCCGCTGGACGCGGACGACGCGCTGATCGTCGACGTCGCCGGCTACGAGGGGCCGCTCGACTTGCTGCTGGCGCTGGCGCGCACGCAGAAGGTCGACCTTTCCAAGATCTCCGTGCTGGCGCTCGCCAACCAGTATCTCGTGTTCATCGCCGAAGCGCAGAAAGTGCGCCTGGAGCTTGCCGCCGATTACCTGGTCATGGCGGCCTGGCTCGCCTTCCTGAAATCGCGCCTGCTCTTGCCGCGCGAGACCATGCAGGGCGAGGAGGCGAGCGGGGAGGAGCTGGCGCGCCGTCTCTCGTTCCGCCTGATGCGGCTCGAGGCGATGCGCGAGGCCGCGGCCCAGCTCATGACCCGCATGCGGCTCGGACGCGACGTGTTTCAGCGCGGCATGCCCGAGGGCGCCAAGACCATCCGCGAGACGACCCACACGGCGACGATTTATGATCTTTTGCATGCCTACGCCGACCAGCGCCGCCGCACCATCAAGGTCGGACACGTGGTGAAAGCGCGGGCGGTATGGTCGATCCGCGACGCACGCGAGCGCCTGGAGCGCCTGATGGGCGACGTGCAGTCCAGCACCGATTGGGTGGCGTTCGAGCGCTATCTGGAGCAGATCATCGTTGCGACGGAGGACGGCAAGACCTTGCTCGCAAGCTCCTTCGGCGCCACGCTCGAGATGGCGCGCGAGGGACACATCGAGATCCGGCAGGAGGGGCCGTTCGCACCCATCTATATGCGTCCGCGCCAGCCGGGCGCCGAGTGGCAGCGCATCACCTAGCGCGTTTCGCAAAGTGGCGTCCGCAATAAGCCAATGACGAGAGAGAAGCGCATGGATCCGCCCCGCCTGAGCCTGGTGCCGCCGAGCCAGGACGTCGACGACACCGCTCGCGCCGAGGAGGTCGACGGCGCGGGCTCGCGCCAGTCGGGCCTTTCCGGCAATGTCGCGGCGCTGCCCTTCGCCGACCACCGCGAGAAGCTGCGCATTCTCGAGGCGCTTTTATTCGCGGCCGCCGAGCCGCTCGATGAGGTCATGCTCAAGCGCCACCTCGCCGAGGATGAGGACATCGCCGCCCTCTTGGAGGAATTGCGCGCCTTCTACGCGGGCCGCGGTGTCAACCTCGTGCGCGTTGCCGGCAAGTGGGCGTTTCGCACCTCCGACGATCTCGCCTACCTCCTGGAGCGCTATGCGGTGCAGGAGCGGCGCCTGTCGCGGGCGGCCTTGGAGACGCTCGCCATCATCGCCTACCACCAGCCGGTGACGCGCGCCGAGATCGAGGAGATCCGCGGCGTCACCACCTCGGCCGGCACGCTCGACATCCTGTTGGAGACCGGCTGGATCCGCCTGCGCGGGCGCCGGCGCGCGCCCGGCCGCCCCGTCACCTACGGCACCACCGACGCCTTCCTCAGCCACTTCGGTCTGGAGGGTATCAAGGACCTCCCGGGGCTCGCCGAGCTCAGGGCTTCGGGTCTGCTCGACGGCAACCTGCCGCCCGATTTCGCGGTGCCGGAGCCGACCGACGTTGCGGCGCTGATGCCCGACGAGCTTCCGCTCGATGCGGGCGAGGACGAGGACGGCGCCGATGAGACGATCGCGCCCTTGCCGGGCGAGGAGGAGCCCGATAAGTCCTGAGGCGGGGCCTAAACCGCTTATTTAAGGCGTCTGTTCGTTGAAGCCTTGGTTTCCCAGGACATCGATCGGCAAAGGGCCGCGTGCGGGTGCCGCGCCGGCGCGAGGCCGGCAGGCGGCGACGTTCGCCGCGCGCCTGACCTTCGAGGGTGTGGAGCGCCGCTACGGCGACACGATGGCGCTTGCCGGCGTCGATCTCGACGTCGCGCCGGGCGAGGTGGTGTGTCTGTTGGGGCCGTCGGGCTGCGGCAAGACCACGTTGTTGCGCATCGCCGCCGGCATCGAGAGGCCGTCAGGCGGCCGTGTGCTGATCAACGAGCGCGAGGTTGCCGGGCCGAGCCGCTTCGTGGCGCCGGAGGATCGCGGCATCGGGCTGATGTTTCAGGACTTCGCCCTCTTTCCGCATCTGACCATCCTCGGCAACGTCGCCTTCGGCCTCAAGGCGTTGCCCCAGGCCGAGGCGCGGCGTGAGGCGCTTTCGGCCCTGCATCGCGTCGGCCTGCAGCACCTGGCGGACGAGTACCCGCACATTCTCTCCGGCGGCCAGCAGCAGCGCGTGGCGCTCGCGCGCGCCATCGTGCCGCGTCCCGCCGTCATGCTCATGGACGAGCCGTTCTCCGGCCTCGACGTGCAGCTGCGCGAGGCCATGCAGGAGGAGACGCTGGCGCTCTTGCGCGAGACGCGCGCCACGTCCGTCATCGTCACCCATCATCCAGAGGAGGCGATGCGCATCGGCAACCGCATCGCGGTGATGCGCTCAGGCCGGCTCGTTCAGGCGGGCCGCGCCGAGGACCTCTATCATCAGCCGGCAGATCTCTTTGTGGCGCGGCTCTTCTCCGAGATCAACGAGATCACCTACCGCGTCGAGGGAGGCCACATCGCCACGCCCGTCGGGGCGCTTGCGGCGCCGGGCCTTGCCGAGGGGGCATCCGTCACGTTGTGCATCCGCGAGCGCGGCATCACGCTGACGCCGCAGGGCGCCGGCCTCGCCGGGCGCGTGCTCGACGTCAAGTTCCTGGGCGACGTGGCGCGTCTGGAGGTGGGCGTGGAAGGGTTCGATGATCCGCTCAAGGTGCGCGTGCGCGAGATGGAGGGCTGGACGCGGGGGGCGGAGGTGCGGGTTGCGATCGATCAGGCCCGCGTTCTCGTATTCCCCGCCGAAACGCCTGAAAGTGAAGGTATGGTAATGAGTTAGCGCTATCCTCAGGGAATGGCGGCCTTGCGGGCCTCGGCGCTTTCTGCGATACCATGCTTTGACACTTGAGAGGACTTGAGGAGCGAAAGACAATGGGCTTGAGCGGCTGGCATTTGCTCATCCTCGCGCTTGTTGCGCTTCTCATCTTCGGCGGCAGCGGGCGCATTTCCTCGATCATGGGCGACGTCGCCAAGGGCATCAAAAGCTTCAAGAAGGGCATGTCCGAGGACGAAGACGAGGACAAGCCCGAGCCCAAGGTGATCGATCACACCGCATCGAAGGCGACGGATCGCGACCGCAGCAAGACGAGCTGACGTTGCGACCCTTGGGATGACCGCCTACCGCGGCAGCCTCAGAGCGTCTTAGAGGGCGCCGGCCGCCTCGGCGATGGGAACGGCGCATGTTCGACATCACCTCCAGCAAGCTTTTGATCCTGGCGATCATCGCGCTGCTCGTGGTAGGGCCCAAGGACCTGCCGCTCCTGCTGCGCACGGTCGGCAAGTACCTCGGCATCATCCGCCGCCATGCCAACGAGTTCCGCGCCCAGCTCGACGAGGCGATCCGCGAGGCGGAGCTGCACGAGCTCAAGAAAGAGTTCGAGAGCGTGGGCAACCAGATGAAGGCGACGATGGACGAGGGCGCGCGCGCCATCGACACTCAGGTGGAGACGGCGCGTCAGGGGGTCGATGAAGCGCTCAAGGGCGACGCCGCTGCGCCCAAGGGCGATGACGCTGCGCCCAAGAGCGACGAGGCTGCGCCCCAAAAGAGCGAGCCCGAGCCGCCTCAAGAGCCGCAGCTGCCCGAGAAGGCGGGGACCTGAGCCTTGGACGAGGTCAGCGAGCAGCCCGGCCAGGACGACATCGACGCCTCCAAGGCGCCGCTGCTCGACCATCTGATCGAGCTCAGGCGGCGGCTCATCTGGTCGCTGGCCGCGGTGGGTCTCTCGTTCGCCGTCTGCTTCATCTTCGCGCGGCAGATCTACAACATCCTGGTGCTGCCCTATAAGTGGGCGAACGGCAGCACCGAGCCGATCGAGATGATCTACACCGCGCCGCAGGAGTTTCTCTTCACGCAGATGAAGCTGGCGCTGTTCGGCGCGGTGTGCCTGTCGTTCCCGATCCTCGCCATCCAGATCTACAAGTTCGTGGCACCGGGGCTTTATAAGAACGAGCGCAAGGCCTTCATGCCCTATCTGGTGGCGACGCCGGTGCTGTTCTTGCTCGGCGCCACGCTCGTCTATTTCGTCGTCATGCCGATGGCGATGCGCTTCTTCCTGTCGATGCAGGAGACGAGCGGACAGGTGCAGATCCACCTGCAGGCACGCGTGTCGGAATACCTGGCGCTGATCATGAACCTGATCATCGGCTTCGGCATCTGCTTCCAGTTGCCGGTCGCGCTGACGCTGCTGGCACGCGCCGGCCTCATCACGGCGCAAACCCTCAAGAAGGGACGCCGCTATGCGATTTTGGGCATAGCCACGGTCGCGGCCGTGCTGTCGCCGCCCGATCCCTTCAGCATGCTCGCCATGATGCTGCCGACGGTGGGGCTCTACGAATTGTCGATCTGGGCGGTGGAGCGGGTGGAGCGAAAGCGGGCGGCCGCGCAGGCCTCGTCGTCGGCGACGTGATGCCGACTGGACCGGCGCGCCGCGCCGCCTTATGACACCGCCTGCTCTTCAAAGATTGCGACGAGGCCATCTCCCGTGTTCGACATCAAGTGGATCAGAGACAACGCCAAAGCCTTCGATGCCGGCTTGAAGAAGCGCGGGCTGGCGCCGGTGTCGAAGACGCTCCTGGAGATCGATGAAGCCCGCCGCCTGCACCTGACCAATCTGCAGGAGGCGCAGGCGCGGCGCAACGCGGCGTCCAAGGAGATCGGCAAGGCGAAAGGGGCCAAGGACGAGGCGGCGGCAGCTAAGCTGATGGCCGAGGTCGCGGAGCTCAAGGAGGTCATCCAGCAGGGTGAGGAGGAGGAGCGGCAACTCGACGCCAAGCTGCGCGATGAGCTGTCGGTCATCCCCAACCTGCCGCTCGACGACGTGCCGCTCGGCAAGGACGAGAAAGACAACGTCGAGGTGCGCAAGGTCGGCACGCCGCCGAAGTTCGATTTCGAAGCCAAGCAGCACTTCGAGATCGGCGAGGCGCTGGGCCTCATGGACTTCGAGACGGCGGCGAAGCTGTCGGGCGCGCGCTTTGTCGTGCTGAAGGGGGCCTTAGCGCGGCTGGAACGCGCGCTCGCCGCCTTCATGCTCGACCTGCACACCGGCGAGTTCGGCTACACGGAGATCAATCCGCCGCTCATGGTGCGCGACGACGTGATGTTCGGCACGGCTCAATTGCCAAAATTCAAAGATGATCAATTCACCGCGCAGCCAATCAAGAGAATTGAACTGAAGAAGTTCTTCAATCAAGGCCGCGAAGTAGAGAAGGACATTGTCGATCTGCTTACTGCATACAACTCCGGGGATGATCCCGGCGTTCGTGCGATACTAAAGGCGCTGGAAGGTCGGACGAATTGGCACGAAGAATTAGTCCGCCATTTTACCTTCAACGAATTTTGGCTCATCCCGACAGCGGAAGTGCCGCTGACCAACCTCGTTCGTGAATCCATTAGAGTCGAAGACGAACTTCCGATCCGCGTTACAGCACATACGGCCTGTTTTCGTGCAGAAGCCGGCGCCGCCGGCAAGGACACGCGCGGCATGATCCGCCAGCACCAGTTCTCCAAGGTCGAGCTCGTCTCCATCACCACGCCCGAGGAAAGCCTCGCCGAGCACGAGCGCATGACCGCGTGCGCCGAGGAGGTGCTGAAGCGGCTCGGTCTGCCTTTCCGCACCATCCTCCTCTGCACCGGCGACATGGGCTTTGCCTCAGCTAAGACCTACGACATTGAGGTGTGGCTGCCGGGCGAGGACACCTACCGCGAGATTTCCTCGTGCTCGGTGTGCGGCGACTTCCAGGCGCGGCGCATGGAAGCTCGCTTCCGTCGCGCGGCCGGAGGAAAACCGGAGTACGTGCACACGCTCAACGGCTCAGGCCTTGCGGTCGGCCGCACGCTGATCGCGGTGTTGGAGAACTACCAGCAGGCCGACGGCTCCGTCGTCATCCCGGAGAAGCTGGTTCCCTACATGGGCGGCCTCACCAGAATCGAGAAACAAGCATGAGCGTCGTGCACATAGCCGTAGAAGATGAGCACGCCCACCTCTCCCAGGGGGAGAGGTCGGGCCGACATGCCCGGCATGGAGGCCCGGGTGAGGGGGTAGTGCACTTCATTGAGGTCGCAACCCCTCACCCGCTCGCGCCGCTGACGCGCCGCTCGCGACCTCTCCCTATGGGAGAGGTGAAGTTGTGCAAGCGGCTGGGTTCCTGACATGCGCATTCTGGTCACCAACGACGACGGCATCGCGGCCGAGGGCTTGCAGATCCTGCGCCGCATCGCGCTGGAGCTGTCCGACGACGTGTGGGTGATCGCGCCGGAGGTGAACCAGTCCGGCGCCTCGCATTCGATGACGCTGCACGAGCCCCTGCGCTGCCGCCAGGACGATGAGCGCACCTTCGTCATCCGCGGCACGCCCACCGATTGCGTCATCATGGGCGTGCGCCACTTGCTTCTGGATCATCTGCCCGACCTCGTCTTGTCGGGCGTCAACCACGGCTCCAACCTGGCCGAGGACGTGACCTACTCGGGCACCATCGCGGCTGCCATCGAGGGCACGCTCTTCGGCATCCGCTCCATCGCCATGAGCCAGGTCGGAGGCTCGGTGGAGGAGGGCAAGATCCACTGGGAGACGCCTCTGCAACACGGGCCCGCACTGGTCTCCAAGCTGCTGGATACGGGCTGGCCGACCGGCATCGTCATCAACGTGAACTATCCCCCGTGTGCCCCCGAGGAGGTCACCGGCACCGAGGTGACCAAGCAAGGCCGCCGCGACCAGGCGCTGTTGAATATCGACAAGCGCAGCGATCCCTGGGGGATGCCGTATTTCTGGTTCGGGTTCGAGCGGCCGCCCTCGACCCTGGTGGCCGGCACCGATCTCTCAGCCATCGACGCTGCGCGCATCTCGGTGACGCCCTTGTGCCTCAACCTCACGCACGAGCCCACCTGCAAGGAGCTGGAGGCGGCATTCGCGCCGCCCGCGGCGGGCAAGAGCGCCAAGCGGGTGTAGACGCCACCGGACCGCCGCCTTCTCGACGCGGCCTCGTCCACTTCCCAGCACAATCGCTGCGTACCTCTCATCTCGGATCACGATCGCGGGTCCGGCGCAGGCCGGCTCGCCCCGGGGAATGCAATACGAATCCTGCCGCCCGTTAAGTCTCCGTTAACTCCTTAACGGTTAATCAAAGGTTGGCAGTAAAGGGGCGTATCATGATGCAATTTATGCATTCCCATCGCAGCGGCAGGTCCCTCGCTCTCGCACCGCGCGGAGCCGCCATCCTCATCGCAGCGCTTGCCGGCGGTTGCAGCGCCGAGATCTCGCGCTTCGATTTTCCAAGCTTCAGCCTCACCGACGACAAGAAGGACCAGACGGCCTCGCTGCAGTCGCCGTCGTCCGCATCGGGCCGTGGCCCGAGCTACCTCGGCAACGAGGGCTCCAGCTACAGCGGAGGCTATGACCGCGGCGGCTACACCGCGCCGCGCTCCAACCGCGACAACGGCGTCGCCGTTGCCGCCCTGCCCGAGAGCTCGCAGCCCGCGCCCAGCTTCAACTACGCCGATGAGCGCCGGCGCCGTGCCGGGCAGCAGCCGGCTCCCGCCGCTCCCGCGGCACCTGCGGTGCGGCCGGGCCAGAGCGTCGAGGTTCAGCCCGGCGACACGCTCTACAGTCTGTCGCGCCGCCATCGTGTGTCGGTGGCGGAGCTGATGGAGGTCAACCAGCTCAACAATCCCAACCTGCATCCGGGCCAGAGGATCTATCTGCCCGAGGGCTACGCCGTGCAGCCGCGCCCCGTTTCGACGGCGAGCGTGCGCCCTCCGATGCACACGGCCAGCGTGGCGCCGGTCGACCAGGCCAAGTATGGCAGCACCTACACGATGCGCGCCGGCGACTCGCTTTACGGCATCTCCCGGTCCTATGGCGTGACGGCGGCCGAGCTGCAGCGGGCCAACGGCATCACCGACGCGCGCTCGGTGCGCGTCGGCACCGTTCTCAGGGTGCCGGGCACAACAGTCGCCGCGGCCGAGCCGGTCGCCGAGACGCCCCGGCAGGTCGCGGACGCCCCGGTCGTGGTGCAGTCGACGCACGTTCCGACCGTCATCAACCGGCGCGAGACGCAAGTTGCCGCGCGCAACGACGACGTCTCGACCGGCGCCATCAACCCCGCGCCGCAACGCACCCATTCTGCAAGCGACAAGCTACGCTGGCCCGTGCACGGCAAGATCCTGACAGGCTTCGGGCAGCGCAGCGACGGCACCCACAACGACGGCATCAACCTGTCGGTTCCGCAGGGCACCGCGGTGCACGCCGCCGAGAACGGGACCGTCGCCTATGCGGGTTCCGAGCTCAAGGGCTACGGCAATCTCATCCTCTTGCGCCACGACAACGGCTGGGTGACCGCGTACGCGCACAACGAAGCGCTGATGGTGAAACGCGGCGACAAGGTGCAGCGCGGTCAGGTGATCGCCAAGGCCGGACGCACGGGCTCGGTCGACCAGCCCCAGCTTCATTTCGAGCTGCGCCAGGGCTCCAAGCCGGTCGACCCGGTGCCGTTCCTGGAGCGGCTGTAACTTCCAGGGAGCTGCCACGCTCAAAGGTGTCGGACCTCTCCGGTCTGACACCTTGCTTTATTAGCCGATCAGCACCGGCGTCTTGCCGACATACCTCGGTTCCGTCACTTCCTTGGCGAGGAAGTCGGCGACGTCGGCGCGCGCGATAAAACCTCCGCGCCAGGTCTGAGGGTCGGTCAGCACTTCGTAGCTGCCAGTCGCGGCGCCGTCCGTCAGGCCGCCCGGACGCGCGATGGTCCACTCGAGCCCGCTCGCCTTCACGATCTGCTCTTGCACATCCTTGTCGTCGTAAACCCGCTTGAGGACCAGCGGGAACACGATGCGGTCGAATAGGAAGCTGCCGTGCCCGCGGCTGTCTCCGGCGCCGGCCCCCGTCACCACGATGAGCCGCTTGACGCCGGTCTTGCGCATGGCATCGACGAGCACGCGCGTGGCCTTAGAGAAAAGCGTCGTGCCTTTGAGGATGGTCTCCGGCCCGACGGCGACGCCGAGGCTCTGGATGACGGCATCGACGCCGGCGAGCGCGCGCTCGACCGTTGCCGCATCAAGCGCATAGCCGTCGACCTTCTCCAGCCGGGGATCGTCGATTGCGATGCGCGTTGCTGAGCGCGCCAGCGCGCGCACGTCGAGGCCGCGGGCCAACAGCGCCTTGACCGTCTCCAGCCCAATCCCGCGGCTTGCGCCCATGACGAGGACGCGGGTCATGCCTCCAGCGCCTTGCGGACCTTCTCTGCGTGCGCGGCCAGCACCTCGGGCTTCTCCATATTGCGGCTGTGCGGCATCAGCGGCACGCCCTCGTGGCGCGGAATGATGTGGAAATGCAGGTGGAACACCGTCTGCCCGCTCGCCGGCTCGTTGAACTGCACCACCGTCACGCCGTCGGCATTGAAGGCCGTCTTCACCGCGCGCGCCATGCGCTGCACCACCGGGATAACGCGCGCCAGCGCTTGAGGATCGGCGTCGAGCAGATTGCGGGACGGTGCCTTGGGCACGACGAGCGTGTGGCCCGCCGCCTGCGGCATGGCATCCATGAAGACGAGCGTGTCGGCGTCCTCGTAGACCTTGTGGGAGGGGATCTCGCCGCGCAGGATTTTGGCGAAGATGTTGCTGTCGTCGTAGCTCATGGGGCCTCCGGCTGCTGGGGCCTGTTAAGCGCTGGGGGGCGCAGCCGTCAAGCCGGACCCGTTTCGCATCGTTGCCTGACGATCGGCATGTTTGGCACGCTAGAGAACCGACAGGCTTCAATGGTATCGTGTGCGCATGAGCCGTGAGCTTCAACACGTACGCTCCCTCGCCTTGGCAGCGATTGTCCAAAAAAATCTGGTGCTGCTTGCCTTGCCAGGAGTCCTTATCGCGCCGATCTCTGCATTCGCTGTGATGCTGAGCGCGAAGCCGCCAGAGATCATCGCCTCCTCAAGCAATCGTGGTGTACGAGAGTTAAGGAAGGTCGACAGCATTCCGGTTGCTGCGGCTCGATCGGCAACTGGACCATGTTCCGGAGTTCTATATTGGCTGGATCAAGGAGGTAAAAAGGGTTGGATCAAGAGATGTGAAACGGCAGCCGGAGCTAATGGCATGACGTACGGCAATGCGACCCACTCCTGTAGAGAGTGGATCGCAATTTGCGAGAAAAATCCGACGTATCTCGCCCATCCTGGCGCAAGCCGGTGATTTGACACAAAGCTCAACCAACGGTGATTTTGGCGCGTGCTTATCCTGCTCGGAAAATCAGTTGAGTCTGTATGCGCCTTGGACGAACACGCCGTAGCGATCAGTATCGTATTTCAGCAGCTGATTGAACGAATCGATCGCGTCCGTCTCCAAGTGCCACCAACGACCCCCAACTCCAATATCGAGCATTTGCGTTAGCTGGTAGCTAAGTATTGCTTCAACTTGTACGCCGTCCCCATCACCATTTGCCGGGTCTGGTCCAAAAGTGAAATAGTGAATGTCGAGCGCATTCTGATCGGTCCGCAGATATGCAGCCTCCCCACTTAATTTCGTACGCTGATTCAGCATTACGTCCGCAATCAATCCAAGTCGGAGCGAACGCCATGTGTCTTTTTCTGTTATGACCTTATCAGTCGGCGCTACAAGTCCTGGAGGGCATACGACAGGATTTGATGCCGTCTGCGTGCAGCCGAAAGCATCAACCTCTTCCTTCCAATAATTATATCCGACAAATGCACCGACGCGAACTCCTTCATGTGAAGGCTGGTCCTTTAGACCGCCACTGTGCCACTGCGTCGAGTCAAAGAAAGTATAGCCCACGTCGATAGTGAAATACCGCAGGTCGCCATCAAGAGCGCTTGTTGTGCTGGAGTATGGTGCGACCGCAGGTGGAAAATCTTCATCAATTAGCGTGCCATCAGCAGTTTTCCCGGCGCCAAAAAATCCTTTGAAGAAAAGCCCGTTCCGATGGTCAACTCGGAAAAACGTCTCACCTGAATGAGTTTGCATGTCCTTATATGTGAGTCGGGAGTTCAACTGTGTGGAGGTCGTGTCGTTAAAGTAATCGTACTTGTTTTGTCCAATGCTATACCAATATCGCGCGCCCACCTCCCAAACCCACGGCCGGACCGATTGACCTGGTTCGGCCGGAAGACCGTCTGCGGACGCGCTACTGATGAACGACACTGAAATCGTCAGCGCAAACGCAACGCCACTAACACAACGCATGAACATAACGCACCCCCCAACAACCGCTCGAATATCCAACAACCGCTCGAATATGAAGTATCCTGAGCAATGCCCCATTAGCTCAACCTATGGTTGATGAGTCAACCGATTGAGATGGGGTCTTTCGACAATCGATCACGAAGCGTGGTGGGTAGGCCACACTCGTAGGTTGTGTAGGGCGAGGCCGTCGGGTCTTTTTCGAAGGCGAGAACGGCGGGCTAGAGCCGCATCACACTCCCTTGCGGTAGGGTGCGTGCTCGGTGAGCGCGACGCCGGTCTCGGCCACCGCGCGGCGCTCCTCCTCCAGGTAATCGGCAATCGCCCGGCGCAGGCCCGGATCGCGGATCCAGTGGGCGGAATAGGTCGTGACCGGCAGGTAGCCGCGCGCGAGCTTGTGCTCGCCCTGGGCGCCGGCCTCGACACGCGCCAAGCCCTTCTCGATCGCGTAGTCGATCGCCTGGTAGTAGCAGACCTCGAAATGCAGGCAGGGGTATTGCTCGATCGCACCCCAGTAGCGCCCGTAGAGGCAGTCGCCGCCCACGAGATTGAGGGCGCCGGCCACATAAGTAGGGCCGCGCTTCACCATGATCAGCAGGCAGCGGTCCGCCATCGCCTGCCCCAGCAGCGAGAAGAAGCGGCGGTTGAGGTAGGGGTGTCCCCACTTGCGCGCGCCCGTATCCATGTAGAACGCGTAGAAGGCGTCCCAATGCGCTTCGGTGATATCGGCGCCGGTGATCCGCTCGATCGTGAGGCCATGGCGCCGCGCCTCGCTGCGCTCCTTCTTCACGCCCTTGCGCTTGCGCGAGGAGAACGTCGCAAGGAAGTCATCGAAGCTGGCATACCCCTCGTTGCGCCAGTGGAATTGCTGATCGGTGCGCTTGAGGAAACCCTCGTTGCCGAGCGTCTCCCACTCGCTTTTCGTGAGAAAGGTGACGTGCAGCGATGAGGCACCGATGCGCTGCGTGACCTCCGCTGCCGCCGCCGCGAGCAGCCGGCCGTGCAGGTCGGCGTTGGGTCCGGGCTTGGTGAGAAGGCGGCGGCCGGGCACCGGCGTGAACGGAACCGCGGCCTGCAGCTTGGGATAGTAGCGTCCCCCGGCGCGTTGATAGGCGTCCGCCCACGCCCAATCGAAGACGTACTCGCCCGCGCTGTTGAGCTTGGCATAGCAGGGCATGCACGCGGCGATGGCGCCAGCCTGATCGGCAATGGTGATGTGCTGCGGCAGCCAGCCGGTGCGCTTGTCGCCGACCGTGCCCGCCTGCTCGAGCGCATGCAGGAAGGCGTGGGCAATGAAGGGATTGTAGGTCGCAAGGTCAGGGTTGGCGCAGGCATCCCAGGCCGCGGCGTCGATGTCGCCGATCGACCCTGCGATCCGCGCCACCATCGCTGGCTCTTCCCGTTCCAAAGCACTCATCGACAGGCTCGTGCCCCAATTCCAAAGGACGCACAGGCAATCAGGGCTCGAACCCCTCGAAAATCGGCGCGTCGGCCCAGCGGGCGGCGGTCGCCCGCTCCTCCTCGGTCCTGACGGTCCAGGTAAAGAGCGGCATCGCCAGCACCTCGCGGACGAAGCGCGTCACCGGGGTCGGCAGCGCGCCGACCTGGTAAGCATAGAAATCGGGTGCGGCCGCACGCGATTCAAGCAGGTGGCTCAAGCGGTAAGCCCGCTCGGGCCCGAGCCTCTCGCGCCACTCCGGCTCCGCATCGATGCGGCCGGACACGATGCCGCGCGGGATGTCCGGCGCGAGCTCCTTCACGAGCGCCATCACGGCCGGATCGTAGGACATGAGCGCCAAGGGTCCGCGGTAGGCGCCCGCCAGCTTGGCGATCGCCTGCAGGAACGCGCGGTCGGGCGGTTGCCATTCGCTCTTGATCTCGACGAGGATCGGCTGGCTGCCGCCGACGAGCTGCAACAGCTCGGCAAGCTCGAGCATGTGGTCGGTGCCGCTGCGGAACTTGAAGGCCTTGAGCGCCGCGGCGTCGTGCGCATGCACGGGACCTTTCCCCTCGACGAGGCGCTCGAGCGTCTCGTCGTGGAAGATCATCGGCGTGCCGCCGGCCGACGGCCGCACGTCGCACTCCATGCCGTAGCCCTTGGCGAGCGCGGCTTTAAAGGCTGCAGCCGTGTTCTCCACCCGGCCTTTGGCCGCGTCGTGCAGCCCTCGGTGCGCGATCGGCTTCAGGAAGGCCGCGGCATCCCACATCGGTGTCAGGGCCCGATCAGAAGGATCGCGTCGACCTCGACGGCGCAGCCCATGGGCAGGCTGGCGACGCCGACAGCCGCGCGCGTGTGCCGCCCGGCCTCGCCCAGCACCTCCACCATCAGATCGGAGGCGCCGTTGACCACCTGGGGGTGATCGGCGAAGTCGGGGGTGGCGGCGACGAAGCCGGTGAGCTTGACGACCTGCCCGATACGGTCGAGATCGCCGATCGCGGCTTTGGCCTGGGCGAGGAGGGCGAGCGCCGAGGCCCGGGCGGCTTCGCGCCCCTGCTCCAAGGTTAGCTCGGCGCCGAGCCGGCCCTTGATGACGGTGCCGTCGGCGGCCTTGGAGATTTGCCCGGAAATGAACAAAAGGTTGCCGGCAAGGAAGGTGGGGACATAGTTTGCAACGGGGTTGGGCGCCGCGGGGAGCGTCAATCCGAGCGCCGCCAGCCGCGCCTCGACCTTGCCATTCATGCTAGTGTCCCAATTCCGAAGTTCGCCTGATTTCGATGCTAGCTTCCCAAGCGAACTTCGGAATTAAAAGGGTCACTAGAATCATGGAGTTACTAGTCTGATTCAGATCGACAAATTCGCTCGGGCGCGGGCCGCGAGCAATGGCGAATTTCTCTGTCATCACTCTAGTATCCTTTTGCCTCAGCCGTGGGCCGGTGAGCGGGCGTGCGCCTATTTGACCGGGCCGACGGCGCTTTGCAATGGCGTCGTCGGGGCAGATATCGGGCGCTTTAACGTCTGGCGGGTACGCTTCTGACCTTGGCGATGAGAGGAAGAATGAGCGAAGTTGCGAAGGTGCTGAGCGGCGCCGTGATCGGCGCGGTGGTGTTGATGACGCCGCCGGGGGCGCTCGCCGGTCCCAGCGGGATCGAATTCCGTCCGCACCGGGCGGTCTATGACATCACCTTCGATCATGCGACGCCCGGCTCCGGCGTCGCCGACATGAACGGGCGCATGGTCTACGAGATGACCGGTAGCCGCTGCGGGGGCTATTCGCAGAGCATGCGCTTCGTCACGCGCATGACCAACCAGGAGGGCGTCGACCAGATCAACGACCTCAGAACGACGAGCTTTGAGAATATCGCCAAGCACAATTTGCGCTTTTCCTCGAGCCAGTACGAGAACCAGAAGCTGTCGGAGGCGTCCCAGGGGATCGCCGAGCCGGCCAAGGGGGCGAGGTTCACCGAGGTCAAGCTGACCAAGCCCGCCAAGAAGACGGTCAAGCTTCCCTCCGATATCTACTTTCCCATCCAGCACTCGCTCGCGCTCATGGACGCCGCCCGTGCCGGCAAGAGCGTGTTCCTCGCCAACCTCTACGATGGCTCCGACAAGGGCGAGAAGTTCTACGAGACCAATGCCGTGATCGGGGGCCGGGCGGCGCCAGGCTCGGTGAGCGTCCCCCCCAATGTTCCCAACGCTGCCGAGCTCGGCAAGCTCGCCTCCTGGCCTATTGCGATCGGGTATTTCGAGCCGGGCCCGACGCAGACGGATGCGGTCCCCAGCTACGAATTGTCCTTCCGCTTCTATGAGAACGGCGTGTCGACGAACCTCTATATCGACTACGGCGACTTCGCCATTCGCGGCGAGCTCAAGGAGCTGACTTTCCTGGAAGAGGAAAAGTGCCCGGCGCCCAAGCAGAACTGAGCCGTCTCAGGTCTCCTCGTCGGCAGCCTTAGCCGCCTGCGCCTCGAGCACGGCGTGGGCGGGGGCGACCAGTGCCGGCGCGATGCCATGGCGCGTGGCAAAGACGAGGAGCAGGCTTTCGTCCTGCAACAGGTGGCCCAGCACGGCTGCGAGGATACGGGGCGTGCGCGCGTTGGTCCTGAGCTCGTCGGGCCCGACCCCCGTCAGCGCCAGAAAGCGCCCCAGCCGTGCCACGTCGTCTGAGAGAAAGGCCAGCGCCGAAAAGGCGATGGTTTCGGCGCTATCAGCATCCATTCACCTAACCCTCCGATTTAAGCGCAAATGCCGGCCAGCGGGCGTGCGTATACGTCTTCATTAACTGTTGGTTACGCCTTGGAACGCAAACTCGGGCCCGATCCGGTGCGAGAATTGGTGCAAAGAATATGATCGAGGGTGGTGCGAGCTTTAGGCCCATGAACTTCCACGAGACGAGAAACGCCGGCGAGACACGCCCGCCCGAGCTGCGGGCCGGGCGCAAGACCGTTTTGATCGTGGAGGACAACGAGCTCAACATGAAGCTCTTCCACGATCTTCTGGCCGCGCACGGCTATGCAACCATCCAGACCCGCAACGGGCTGGAGGCGCTGGAGCTGGCGCGGCGTCATCGCCCGGCACTCATCCTCATGGACATCCAGCTTCCGGAGGTTTCCGGCCTCGAGGTCACGAAGTGGATCAAGGAGGACGATGAGCTGCGCACCATCCCCGTGGTCGCCATCACCGCCTTCGCCATGAAGGGCGACGAGGAACGGATCCGCTCGGGCGGGTGCGAGGCCTACATTTCCAAGCCTATTTCCGTCAGCGGCTTCCTCGAGACCGTGCATCGCTTCGTGGGCGATCCGCGCGCTTGAGGACGTGTAGCGTGAGAGTTGAGTAGTTGCGAACATGACCGCTCGAGTCCTGGTCGTTGACGACATCCCGGCAAACGTGAAGCTGCTCGAGGCGCGTCTTTCCGCCGAGTACTTCGACGTGCTCACCGCGGGCAGCGGCAAGGAGGCGCTGGAGATTTGCGAGCGCGAGCGCGTCGACGTGGTGCTCCTCGACGTGATGATGCCGGAGATGGACGGTTTCGAGACCTGCCGGCGGCTGAAGGCGAACCCCAAGACCCATCATGTGCCGATCGTGCTCGTCACCGCGCTGGACCAGGTCTCCGACAAGGTGCGGGGCCTGCAGGGCGGGGCCGACGACTTTCTGACCAAGCCCGTCGACGAGATCGCGCTCGTCACCCGCGTCAAGAACCTCGCCCGCCTCAAGATGCTGACCGACGAGATGCTGATGCGCGCCCTGACCGGGCGGCAGACGGGAATGTCGGAGGATGCAGCCCTCATCAAGGCGCTGTCAGAGGAACGGGCCCGCATTCTCGTGGTGGAGGACGACCCGCGCGCGGCGGCGCGCCTTCTGGAGTGGCTGTCGCCCTTGCACGAGGCGATTGCCGTGGACGGCCCTCACGCTGCCTTGCGGCTCTTGGCGGACAAGGAGTTCGACCTTCTGATAGTGAGCCTGACGCTGCCCGACGCCGACGCCCTTAGGCTGTGCTCGCAGACGCGCTCGCTCGACCGGACGCGGCACCTGCCGATCATCGTGCTGGTGGAGCCCAGCGACGAGGCCCGGCTGCTGCGCGCGCTCGACATGGGCGTCAACGACTACGTCATGCGGCCCGTCGATCGCAACGAGCTGCTGGCGCGCGTCAGAACCCAGGTGAAGCGCAAGCGCTACTCCGATCATTTGCGCAACCGCCTGGAGGAGAGCATCGAGGCGGCGATGATCGATCCGCTCACCGGCCTGCACAACCGCCGCTACATGGAGAGCCATCTGGCGACGCTGGTCGACGAGGCGCATCGCACCGACCGCGCTTTGTCGGTGCTGCTCGCCGACATCGATCACTTCAAGCAGGTGAACGACACCTACGGCCACGACGTGGGCGACCTCGTCTTGCGGGAGTTCTCCACCCGCTTCCGCCGCAACACGCGCGGGATCGACCTCGCCTGCCGCTTCGGCGGCGAGGAGTTCATCGTCATCATGCCGGACACCAATATGGCCCGCGCCTATCAGGTGGGGGAGCGGCTCCGGGTGGCGATCGCCGCCGACGCCTTCCAGGTGCGCCCGGGCTTCGGCATCCACCTGACGGCGAGCGTGGGCATCGCCACGCTGGAGTGCCCCGAGGACACACCCGAGACGGTTTTTCGGCGTGCGGACAATGCCCTCTTCGCCGCCAAGCGGCGCGGGCGCAATCGCGTCGCTGCCCACGCGGCATAGCCGCGGGCCTGCGGGAACCTCAATAGATTCAGTTGTTTGCCGAAAAGCGGCAGTGACCCTGCCCGTTTGCACTGTCCCCGTCGGGGCGCAAGCAGGGCCAACCGTGATTTGCGCGTGGCGCTCGAAGCACAGTCAAAGGGTAACTTGCGTTAACCAAAGTCCTCTGTCAGATTACGATTTCGTGAGGGGGTCTGTAAGATTTGAGATTGCTGGGACGATGACGAGGCACGGCCGCGTCCCAGGCACGAATAACGGTTTCCGCACTGTCAGGTCCGCCGCATTTCCTGATAGGGCGGGAAACTCGTGGCTCGGTCTTAGCGGCTAGAGTGGCCTCCTCGTTAAAGCTGCATCGGACCAGCCACGGCACCAGGTGGGGAGTCAACGCCCTCTTTGACGATCCTCCTGGTTACTAGACCAGGGTCCGTGACTTTCTCGGACTAACTACCCCGCTGCCGGGTTGAGTTGCGGGCCCTGGTCAAGTCCCTGGAGCCACCCATCAACGGTGTCGGATCTTGCGCGCGCTCTGCGCGGCCGGGTCAGGTGCGGGCTTCGCAGAGGAGCGCGAAGCGAAAAATCCAAAAAGCAAAAACTGATCGAGACCAAAAGCGCGCGCGGCAGGCGCCGGCGCGGGCACACTACTTGATCTTCGTTTCCTTGAACTCGACGTGCTTCCTCACGACCGGGTCGTACTTCTTGAAGACGAGCTTCTCGGTGCTCGTGCGCGGGTTCTTCTTCGTCACATAGAAGAAGCCCGTGCCGGCCGTGGACAGCAGTTTGATCTTCTGGGTGACTGGCTTGGCCATGATGAAGCAACCTGGAAAAGCTTATGGGCTTGCGCGGAAGCGGCACCATAGCCGCGGCCGCCTCGGTGTCAAGCAACGTCAGGCGCTCTGGCGCTGCTGCGTCACCTCGGTTGCCGGATCGACCGTCGGCTCGGCAGGATCGAAGGCGTCGGGACCGCCGAAGCCATGCATCCTGAGTGCCCACTGCAACCCGACCAGCGCACCCTTGACGCGCGGCAGGATCAAGAGGCTGAGGCCGATGGTGAGCGGGAACCACATCAGAATGTGGACCCAGTAGTTGGGGTGGAAGTAGTTCTCGACCATCATGATGCCGGCGACGATGAGATGCCCGACGATCAGAATTGTAAAGTAGGGCGGCGCGTCGTCGGCGCGATGATGGTAAAGATCCTCGGCGCACTCGGGACAGCGATGCGCCACCTCGAGATAGCGGGTGAACAGGGCGCCCTTACCGCAGGCCGGGCACTTGCCGGCGGCGCCGCGACGCATGGCGTCGGAAAGCGATCGACCGGGAGCTGCGCCCGTTGATAGGTCGGATGATGTGCTGATGCTCATGATGGCGTACTCCTGGCGCCCCGGAGCACGCGCGTCAATAGACGTTTAGCCGCAACGCCCGCCAAATTACCGCCGCTTCCAGCGTTTTGCCGGCCGCTTCGGTGCGGCGCGCATGGTCGCAACCCGTGTCTTCCGGCCTTCGCTCAGCATCTCGAAGCGCAGCGCGCCGGCCGAGGGGATCGCCTCGACGAGGCGCACCTCCACCGCATCGCCGAGGCTGAACGTCTCGCCGGTGCGTTTGCCCACCAGCGCGTGCAGCGCCTCGACGTGATTATAGAAGTCACCCTGCAGCGAGGAGACGGGCACGAACCCGTCGGCGCCGGTATCGGCCAGGCGCACGAAGAGACCCGAGCGCGCCACGCCGGCAACGCGGCCCGAGAACGTCGCGCCGATGCGGTCGGCAAGGTGCGCCGCGATCAGCCGGTCGACGGTCTCGCGCTCGGCCGCCATGGCGCGCCGCTCCGCCTCCGAGATGGACTTTGATATCTCGGGAAGGCGCGGGATCTCGGAGTCAGCGAGGCCGCCGGCGCCGAGGCGCAGCGCCCGGATCAAGGCCCGGTGCGCGATGAGATCGGCATAGCGGCGGATGGGCGAGGTGAAGTGCGCATAGCGGCGCAGGTTCAAGCCGAAGTGCCCGATGTTGTCGACGTTGTATTCGGCCTGGCTCTGTGAGCGCAGCACCACCTCGTTGATGAGCTCGGGCACCGGCATCGACTTGGCGCGCGCCAAGATGCGGTTGAACTGCTCCGGCTTCAGCGTGCCTTGCGGGGCGAGCTTGATGTCGAGGGATTCCAGGAACTCACGCAGGCTCTTCAGCTTCTCCTTCGAGGGCTGGTCGTGGATGCGGTAGACGACGGGCGCGCGCTTTGCTTCCAGCGCCTCGGCAGCGGCCACGTTGGCCTGGATCATGAACTCCTCGATCAACCGGTGCGCGGCAAGCCGCTCCGGCACGACGACGCGCGCCACGCGTCCCGCCTCGTCGAGCAGGATCTTGCGCTCGGGCAGGTCGAGGTCGAGCGGCTGGCGGCGGTCGCGCGCTTGCGCCACCGCAGCGTAGGCCGCCCACAAGGGCTCGAGCACGCGCTCCATGATGGGGCGGCACTTCTCGCTCGGCTTGCCGTCGATCGCCGCCTGCGCCTCCTGGTAGGAGAGCTTGGCGGCCGAGCGCATCATGGCACGCAGGAACGTGTGGCTCTTCTTGTTGCCCGTCTTGTCGATGACGAGGCGCACGGCGAGACAGGGCCGGTCCTCGCCCTCGCGCAGCGAGCACAGGTCGTTGGAGATGCGCTCGGGCAGCATCGGCACGACGCGGTCGGGGAAGTAGACCGAGTTGCCGCGCACTTGCGCCTCGCGGTCGAGCTTGGTGCCGGGGCGAACGTAGTGGGCGACGTCGGCAATGGCGACGATCACCACCCAGCCGTTCGCGTTGGCGGGATCGGCGTCGGGCTCGGCGAAGACGGCGTCGTCGTGATCGCGCGCATCGGGAGGATCGATGGTGACCAAGGGGAGTGCGCGCAGATCGGTGCGGCCTTGCAGCTTGGGCGGCTCCAGCGATTTCGATTCTGCGATCACGCTCTCGGGGAAGTCGTCGGGGATGGCGTGGGTGTGCACGGCGATGAGGCTGATCTGGCGCTGGTCGTCGGGGTTGCCGATCGTTTCCATGACGCGCGCCTGCGGCACGTGATGGCGCCCTTTTCGCGCCAGGTCGAAGCGCACGAGGTCGCCGTCCTTGGCTTGTCCCTCGTCGCCCTTGCAGATCGACCAGGATCTGAGCTGCTTGCGGTCGATCGGCTCGATGGTGCCGCCGCCGTGCCGATTGGCCCTGAAGATGCCGAGCATGCGCCGCTTCTCGCGCGGCAGCCGCTTGATCGGCGCGGCCTCGAAGCGGTAGCCCTCGACATCGGCCTCACTCAATTCGGTGATGCGGGCAAGGATGCGGTCGCCGATGCCGATCTCGGCCTCGATGTCGGCCTGGGGTCCGCGCGCCTGATGCGCGGGCAGCAGCACCAGCGGGCGCTCGCCTTCGTCCTCCCACACGGCCGGCTTGGCGATGAGGTCGCCGTCCTCGTCGCGGCCCGTCACCTCCAGCACCGTGACCGAGGGCAAGCCGCCCTTCTTGGCGAGCCCCTTGCGGTTGCCGACGAGCGTGCCCTCACCCCGCATGCCGGCCAGCACGCGGTTCAAGTCGAGGCGCTCCTCGCCGCGGATGCCGAACGCGCGCGCGATCTCGCGCTTGCCCACCTTGGCGGGGGCCTGCTTGATGAACTCGAGGATGTCGTCCTTGCCGGGAAGCTTGCTTCCCGCTTGCGTGCCGGCCTTCGCGCGTCTGGGTCTGCGCGCCATGTCAGCGTGCCTGGCAACGGTTCATGACGGGCAGCTTTACGTCTCGACCTCTGCGTCCGCGGGTTCAGCGTCCGCCTTGCGAGCTTTGGCCCCCTTGGCAGTCTTGCTGCCCTTTTTGGCCGCTGGTTTGGCGCTCGCGGCTTTTTTCGCAGGTTTCTTTCCGCCTTTGGCGGCACGCGCCGCGATGAGCTCGATCGCCTCCTCCACCGAGAGGGCGGCGGGGTCCTTGCCGTTGGGGATCGTGGCGTTGACCTTGCCGTGCTTCACATAGGGACCATAGCGCCCCGACAGCACCTCGATCTTGCCGCCCTCGGGGTGCTCGCCCAGGTCCTTGAGCACGGTCGGCTTGGCGCGCTGAAAGCGGCCCTTTCCGCCGGCCGCCTTCTCCGCCAGCAGAGCGACGGCGCGGTTGACGCCGACGGTGAACACGTCCTCGATGCTCTCCAGATTGGCGTAGAGGCCATCGTGCAGAACGAACGGCCCGTAGCGCCCCAGCCCGGCGGTGATGGGATTGCCGGACTCGGGATGGCGGCCGACCTCGCGCGGCAGCGACAACAGCTTGAGCGCGTAGTCGAGGTCGACGGAAGCGGGGTCGACGCCCTTCGGCACGCTGGCACGCTTGGGTTTCTCGTCCGCGGTCGCCTCGCCGAGCTGCAGGTAAGGGCCGAAGCGGCCGGTGCGCAGCGTCACCGCGAGCCCGGTGTCGGGATCAAAGCCCAACGCCTTGCCGTCGGGCGTGGCGGCGTCCGCGTCGCCGCCTGACTGGTCGGCCAGCTGGCGCGTGTAGCGGCACTCGGGGTAGTTGCCGCAGCCGATGAAGGCGCCGTACTTGCCGGAGATCTTCAAGCTCAAGCGCCCGGTCTTGCAGGAGGGGCACGTGCGCGGGTCGAGGCCGTCCTCGCGCGGGGGAAAGATGTGGGGGCCCAAGATCTCGTTGAGCGCCTCCAGCACGTCGCCCACGCGCAAATCCTTGATCTCGTTGACGGCACCGGTGAACTCGCGCCAGAAGTCGCGAAGCACGTCCTTCCAGGCGAGCTTGCCATCGGAGATGAGGTCGAGCTTCTCCTCGAGGTCGGCGGTGAAGTCGTACTCGACGTAGCGCTTGAAAAACCCTTCGAGGAAGGCGATCACCAGGCGCCCCTTGTCCTCGGGGATCAAGCGCTTCTTGTCGATGCGGACGTAGTCGCGCTCCTGCAGCACGGCGAGCGTCGAGGCATAGGTCGAAGGCCGGCCGATGCCGAGCTCCTCCAGCTTCTTGACCAGCGTCGCCTCCGAATAGCGCGGCGGCGGCTGCGTGAAGTGCTGCTCGGCGTCGATCGACTTGTCGGTGACGCGGTCGCCTTGGGCGAGCGCGGGCAGCCGCCGGCTCGTGTCGTCCTCCTCGACCGCGTCGTCCTTGCCCTTGCTGGCGTGCGTGCGCTCGTCGCGGCCCTCCTCGTAAAGCTTGAGGAAGCCCTCGAACTGGATGACCGAGCCCGTCGCGCGCAAGGTGTAGGTCTTGCCGTCACGGCCTTTCACCTCGATGTCGGCGGTCGTCTGCTCGACCTCGGCGGAGGCCATCTGGCTCGCGACCGCGCGCTTCCAGATGAGGTCGTAGAGCCCGGCCTGGTCCTTTGCCAGATAGCGGGCGACGTCGGAGGGACGGCGCGTGACGTCCGTGGGGCGGATCGCCTCGTGCGCCTCCTGCGCGTTCTTGGCCTTGGTCTTGTACTCGCGGATGAAGGGAGCGACGTACTTCTGCGAGTACTCGCGCGCAATCATGCCACGGATGGCGTTGACCGCCTCGGGCACGATCGTCACGCCGTCGGTTCGCATGTAGGTGATGAGGCCGACGGTCTCGCCGCCGATGTCGACGCCCTCATAGAGGCGCTGGGCCACTTGCATGGTCTGCTTGGCGGAGAAGCCGAGCTTGCGCGAGGCGTCCATCTGCAGGGTGGAGGTGGCAAAGGGCGCGAAGGGGTTGCGCTTCACCGCCTTCTTCTCGACCGAGACGACGCGGAAGTCGCCCTTCTCGATAGCGGCCTTGATGGCAGAGGCTTCCTCGCCAGTCTTGATGTCGAGCTTCTTTAGGGTCGTGCCGGCGATGGCGTTGAGCCGGGCCGGGAACTCCTCACCCTTCGCAGTCGCGAACAGCGCCTCGATGGTCCAGTACTCGTCGGTCTTGAACTTCTCGATCTCGGCCTCGCGGTCGCAAACGAGGCGCAAAGCCACCGACTGCACGCGGCCGGCGGAGCGGGCGCCCGGCAGCTTGCGCCAGAGCACCGGCGACAGGGTGAAGCCGACGAGGTAGTCGAGCGCCCGGCGGGCGAGATAGGCGGAGACGAGCGGCCCGTCGATCTCGCGCGGCTCGTTCATTGCGGCCAGGATGGCCTGCTTGGTCACGGCGTTGAAGGCGACGCGCTCGATTTCGATGCCCTTCTTCAGGGCCTTCTTCTGCTCGAGAATCTGCAGGATGTGCCAGGAGATGGCCTCGCCTTCGCGGTCGGGGTCGGTGGCGAGGATCAGCTTGTCGGCGCCTTTGACCGCATCTGAGATTTCCTTCATGATTTTCTGGGACTTAGCGTCGACGTCCCAGTGCATCTCGAAGTCCTTGTCGGGCTCGACCGACCCGTTCTTGGAGGGCAGGTCGCGCACGTGTCCGAAGGACGCGATGACCTTGTAGCCGCTGCCAAGGTACTTGTTGATGGTCTTGGCCTTGGCCGCCAATTCGACGATGACGACGTTCATTTCAGACTTTCAGGCTGGTTGCACGGGGCTCGGAGCCCGCTCGCCGCGCGAAGGGCGCCGGCGTGGCCAGAATTGGCCCAGGGAGCCCGGCTGACCCATTCGGCCGGGGAACATGGGAGAGGATTGGGGCGGTGTCAAACGGCCGCGTTTTGCAACCCAAGCTAAATTGCGCCCGTTATTGCTATCTACGATTGTGAATGATATTGAGTGCACTCATCGGTTGTAAACATGGAAAACCGGGGGCGCACATCGTGATAGCTGGGCCGGAAGACCCCAACGGAGGCACCGGGCTCCCCCCGGCGGCGAGCAAGGCCGAGACGCTCAGCTACCTATGCGACATCATCTACGACCTCAAGTTGATGGCGGAGCGGGGCGGTTACAAGACGCTGGCCGCGATCCTCGGGGCGGCCCTCATCGAGGCGCGCCTGCAGAGTGAGGACGCCGAGCGCTGAGGCGCTCACGCCGGGACTAGTGAGACCAACCCGTTGCCGTGGCGCTCGATGCGCCCCGCCAGCGCCAGCTCGATCAGGGCCGCCTGCACCGCGCGGATCGAGAGCCCGGTGGCCCGCACCAGGCTGTCGATGTCGATCGGCGCCGGTCCGAGTGCGGTGACGACGCGGTCGCGATCGCGCTCGGAGAGGGGCTGGAGCGGGGCAACCGGCGGGTCGGCCGCAAGGTCTGCGCCGTCCTCGTCGCGCAGGTGTGGGTCGGGGACCGGCCGCTGCGTCAGCGGCGCCAGGGCCGACAAGAGGTCGTCGGGCTCCGTTACCAGCGTCGCGCCCGACTTCAAGAGCTTGTTGGTCCCTTCCGCCCGCGGATCGAGCGGGTGGCCCGGCACGGCGAACACCTCGCGGCCCTGCTCGGCGGCGAACCTGGCGGTGACGAGCGTTCCTGAACGGCGCGCCGCCTCCACGATCAGCACGCCAAGCGCGATGCCGGAGATGATGCGGTTGCGGCGCGGGAAATCGCTGGCGCGCGGGACGAAGCCGAACGCCATCTCGGTGAGGAGGCAGCCGCGGTCGCCGATTGCATCCTGCAGCGCTGCATTCTCGGGCGGGTAGACGATATCGATGCCGCCCGCCAGCACGGCCACGGTGCCATGCTGCAGCGCGGCCTCGTGCGCCACGCTGTCAATGCCGCGGGCGAGGCCAGAGGCAACCACGTAGCCGGCGCGCGAGAGCTCCGATGCGAAGTGGCGCGCGAGCTTGACGCCGGCCGCCGAGCACTGGCGCGAGCCGACGACGGCGATGATCGGTCGGTTGAGCAGCTCGAGCCGTCCTTTGACGTAAAGCAGCGGCGGCGGGACATCGAGCACCGCCAGAGCTGTGGGGTAGCCGGGCTCGATCGTGAACAGCGGCCGGGCACCGGCGGCGCGTGCGCGCTCAAGCTCGGCCTCGGCTTGCCCGCGTGAGCAGATGCGGATCGTGCGTCCGCCGCGCCGCGAAAGCTCCGGCACGGCAGCCAGCGCAGGCTCGGCGCCGCCGAAGTGGTTGATCAGCTCACGAAAGGTGACGGGGCCGACGTTCTCGGAGCGGATGAGGCGCAGACAGGCGATACGCTCCTCCTCGCCCAGTTCCGCGACGGGGAGCGGTGCCATAAGGGGCGGCGCTGGCTCAGGCTTGCGCACCGATCTTGGGCTCCTCGCCCGCGGCGAGACGGCGGATGTTGGCGCGGTGCTTCCAAAGCAGAAGCGCCGTCATGAGCCCGGCGAGGAGCGCGGCCGGCCGATCGCCGAGGGCGAACAGCGCTGCGGGCGTGATGACGCTCGCCGTCAGGGCGGAGAGCGACGAGTAGCGGGTGATCGCCGCCATGCCGAGCCAGATGGCGCAGAATACGAGTGCGCCCGGCCAAAAGGCGCCTGCGAGCACGCCGATGTAGGTGGCAACGCCCTTGCCGCCCTTGAAGCCGAGCCAGACGGGAAAGAGATGCCCGAGAAAGGCGCCGAGGCCCGCCAGCAGCGCGCCGTCGGTCGCGAGACCGGCATAAGCGCCGCCGATCCAGCGAGCGATGAGCACGGCCGCGGTGCCCTTCAAGGCGTCGAGCAGGAGGGTCAGCGCGGCCAGCCCCTTGTGGCCTGTGCGCAGCACGTTGGTGGCGCCGATGTTGCCGGAGCCGATGGCGCGCACGTCACCGAGCCCTGCGGCTCGGGTGAGGAGGTATCCAAAGGGGATCGATCCGAGTGCATAGCCGAACGCCAGGAAGAGCGCCCACCAGAGCGTCCAATCCCAGGAGTCCGGGCGCTCGTAGATGACGATGCGGGCGGCATCGTCCGCCCCGACAAGGCCCAAGAGCAGGAGGTGGGTCATGACGCGCGCACTGTCACTGAGGGCGGATCACGTCCGCTCGGCGCCAGCGTACTGGTAGACCGTCGCCCCGGCAACAAGGGTGGGATCGGGGCGCTGCCCGGGCCGCATTAAATGTCGGCCCCCGGCGCCGACACGTTGCTGTTGGGGTTCGGTATAGTATTGTTGCGACATGAAGGTGCATGAGGCCCTCCGCATGTTGCATGATCAGGGATGGGTCGTCGTTGCAACGCGCGGCAGTCACCGTCAGCTCAAGCACCCCGAGAAGTCTGGGCGAGTGACAGTGGCTGGAAGACCGAGCGATGAATTGGCCCCAGGCACGCTCAACAGCATCTTGAAGCAAGCTGGGCTCAAGAAATGAGGACTGCGATGCGCTATGCGATCGTGATCGAAAAGGCGGCCAGCAACTACTCGGCGTATGTGCCGGATTTGCCCGGGTGCGTGGCCACAGGTGCAACACAGGAGGAGGTCGAGCGGTTGCTGCGCGAGGCTGTTGAACTGCATCTGGCAGGGATGTGCGAGGACAACGAGCCCATCCCGCAGCCGTCCAGCCGGGTGGAGTACTTGGACGTTCGCGTTGCCGGACAATAATTCGCGTCTGGTGTCGGCCAGCGCCGCTACAGGGATCACGTCCGCTCGGCGCCGGCGTACTGGTAGACCGTCGCCCCGGCAACAAGGGTGCGCAGGACGCGGCCCTGCATCTTGCTCTCATCGAAGGGCGTGTTCTTGGAGCGCGAGCGCAGGAGGTCCTTGTTGACCACCCACGGCTCGCCCAGATCGACGAGGACGAGGTCGGCGATCGCCCCCTTGGCGAGCCGGCCCGAGTGCAGGCCCAGAAGCTTCGCCGGATTGAGCGTCAGCGCGCGGAAGATCGTGAGCAGCGGCAGCTCGCCCGAATGATAAAGGCGCAGCGCCGCCGGCAAGAGCGTCTCCAGGCCCACCGCCCCATCGGTCGCCTCGGCGAAGGGGCGGCGTTTGTCGTCGGCGTCCTGGGGATCGTGGCTCGAGACGATGACGTCGATGTCGCCTGAGGCGATGCCCTTGATCATCGCAACGCGATCCTCGTCGCGCCGCAACGGCGGACGCACCTTGAAGAAGGTGCGGTAGGGACCGATGTCGTTCTCGTTCAGCGTCAAATGATTGATGGAGACGCCGCAGGTGACGGGAAGCTTGCGCGCCTTGGCGTCGCGGATGACATCGAGGCTGTCTGCGCAAGAGATGGTGGCGGCGTGATAGCGCCCGCCCGTCATCTCCACGAGGCGCACGTCGCGCTCCAGCATGATGGTCTCGGCCGCATTCGGCACGCCCGGCAGCCCCAATCGTGCCGCTACCTCGCCGGAGTTCATGGAGGCGGTCTGCGACAGGTAGGGGTCCTCGGTGTGGTGGCAGATCAAGGCGCCGAAGTCCTTGCCGTAGAGCAGCACGTTGCGCATGACGCGCGTGTTGGCGATGCTCGACTTGCCGTTGGTGAAGGCGATGGCGCCGGCCCGCTTGAGGAGGCCGATCTCGGTCATCTCCTCGCCCTTGAGCCCCTTGGTCATGGCGGCCATGGTGTGCACGTGCACGATGGCGTTGTCGCGGGCGCGCCTCTGGATGAAGTCGACGAGGGCCACTTGGTCGATCACCGGATTGGTCTCGGGCATCACGACGATCGTCGTGACGCCGCCGGCAGCCGCGGCATGGCTCGCGGTCTTCAGGGTCTCGCGGTGCTCGAAGCCCGGCTCGCCGGTGAACACCTGTGCGTCGATCAGGCCCGGCGCCAGCACGTGGCCCTTGCAGTCGACGACGTCGACGCCCTCGGGCGCATTGCGCCGCAGGTGCGGGCCGATGTCGGTGATCATGCCATCGGTGACGAGGAGGCCGCCCGGCTCGTCGCGGTTGGAGGCGGGATCGACGAGACGCGCATTGATGAAGGCGGTAGCGGTCGTTTGCTTGGCGCCGTCCCTTGGCTTCTTTGCGGTCATCGCGGGCGCGTTCATCGTTTGGGCAGGTTCCTGGCAAGCGCCTCGAGCACGGCCATACGCACCGCGACGCCCATCTCGACCTGCTCGCGGATGACTGAGCGCGAGTGGTCGGCGACGGTCGAGGCGATCTCCACGCCGCGGTTCATCGGGCCGGGGTGCATGACGATCGCGTCGGGCTTGGCGCGGGCGAGCTTCTCCTGGTCCAGCCCGAAGAAGTGGAAGTACTCGCGCGTCGAAGGCACGTAGGAGCCTTCCATGCGCTCGCGCTGCAGCCGCAGCATCATGACGACATCGGCGCCATCGAGGCACTTCCACATGTCGGTGAAGACTTCCGCGCCGAGCCGCTCGGGCGCCGCCGGCAGGAGCGTCGAGGGCGCGGCGATGCGCACGCGCGCGCCCAGCGTGTTGAGCACGATGATGTTGGAGCGCGCCACCCGGCTGTGCAGGATGTCGCCGCAGATGGCCACCGTCAGTCCGCCGACGCGGCCCTTGGCGCGGCGGATGGTGAGCGCGTCGAGCAAGGCCTGTGTGGGGTGCTGATGCGCGCCGTCGCCGGCGTTGATCACCGAGCAGTCGATCTTCTGCGCCAAAAGCTCGACCGCACCGGCAGCGTGATGGCGCACGACGATGATGTCGGGGCGCATGGCGTTGAGCGTCATGGCCGTGTCGATGAGCGTCTCCCCCTTCTGCACCGACGAGGTGGGGACGTTCATGTTCATGACGTCGGCGCCGAGGCGCTTGGCCGCCATCTCAAACGAGCTCTGGGTCCGGGTCGAGGCCTCGAAGAAGAGATTGATCAGCGTGCGCCCGCGCAAAACGTCGCGCTTCTTGCCGACCTCGCGGTTGGCGTCGGCGGCATGATCGGCGAGGTCGAGGAGAAAATTGATCTCTTGTGCACCGAGCCCCTCGACCGTGAGGAGATGGCGGTGGGGAAAGTGAAGCGTCTCGACTTTGGCAACTGCGCTGGTCATTAAAGCGGTGTCTATACGGGGAGTTCTGGTCTCGCGGCAAGTGCGCCGCTGCTGCCGGCGGCGGGAGTTGGGGAAATTGTTACCGTTAACGGCCGCCGGGCCGAGAATACGCTAGAAAGTGTGCATGCCTGAGCCTTTCTCGACGCACGAGGTTTTCAATCAGCCGCCCCCGCTGGAGGAGGTAAACCTCTTTGCCTCCGATTCAGCCCTCAAGGACGCGGTCGAGCGCGAGGGGGCAGGGGGCGCGCGCGAGGCGCTCGACGCTTTCGGCCATGTGGCGGGCAGCGCCAAGGCGTTCGAGCGGGGGCGTCTTGCCAACGAGCATACGCCCCGGCTCGAGACGCATGACGCCCGAGGCCGGCGCCGCGACACGGTCGCCTACCATCCCGCCTATCACGCGCTGATGCGCACGAGCTGCGAGGAAGGCCTGCACTCGTCGGTGTGGTCACATCTGGGTGCAGGAGGACGTAGAGCGCGGCCAGACGCGCATGTCGCCCGTGCAGGAGCCTTCTACATGGCGGCGCAGATGGAGGCAGGGCATTGCTGCCCCATCACCATGACGCACGCGGCCGTGCCGGTGCTGTTGCAGCAGCCGGAGCTGGCCGAGGTGTGGCTGCCGAAGGTCCTGCCCTTTCGCTACGACCCTACGTTCGCGCCGGCAGAGGACAAGACCGCGGTCACGTTCGGCATGGGCATGACCGAGAAGCAGGGCGGCACGGATGTGCGCGCAGGCACGACCAGGGCCGAGCCGGTTGGCGCCGGCGGCCCCGGCCAGGAGTACATCGTCACCGGCCACAAGTGGTTCATGTCGGCACCGATGTCGGACGCGTTCCTGGTGCTGGCGCAGGCGCCCGCCGGGCTCACATGTTTCTTGATGCCGCGCTTCCTCCCCGACGGCAGCCTCAACCCGCTGCGCTTTCAGCGCCTGAAGGACAAACTCGGCAACCGCTCGAATGCCTCCTCCGAGGTCGAGTTTCACGGCTGCCATGCCTGGGCGATCGGCGAGGAGGGGCGCGGGGTGGCGAGCATCATCGAGATGGTGACGCACACGCGCCTCGATTGCGCCGTGGCCTCTGCCGGGCTGATGCGGCTGGCGCTCGCCAATGCCGTGCACTTTGCCGAGCACCGCACCGTGTTCCAGAAGAAGCTCGTCGACCAGCCGCTGATGGGGCAGGTGCTCGCCGATCTCGCGCTCGACGTGGAGGGCGCCGTCGCGCTCGCGTTCCGGCTCGCGCGCTCCTTCGACCGCGCCAATGATGCGCGCGCCTCGGCCTGGCGCCGGCTGATGACGCCCGTCACCAAGTATTGGGTGTGCAAGATCGCCCCTGCCATGGTCGCCGAGGCCATGGAATGCCTGGGCGGAAGCGGCTACGTCGAGGAGGCGCCGCTGGCGCGCCTCTATCGCGAGGTGCCGGTCAACTCGATCTGGGAGGGCTCGGGCAGCGTGATGGCGCTCGACGTGATGCGCGTGCTGCAGCGCGAGCCCGACGCGCTCGGGCTCGTGATGGAGGAGCTCGGCGCGGTGGCGAGCGAGGACCGACGCCTCTTGGCCGCGCACGAGCGCATCGAGAGCTTCCTGCAGGAGCCGGCGCTGCTCGATTCCCGCGGGCGCACGCTGGTCGAGGCCCTCGCCGTGCTCGCGGCCGGTTCGATCCTCAAGACGAGCGCGCCGGCCGCCGTCGCCGACGCCTTCATTGCGACAAGGCTCGCCGGCGCGCCGCGGCAAACGTACGGGCAAGGTCTGGAGCGTTCCGACACCCGCGCCATCGTGGCGCGCGCCTCACCGAACCAGGTCTGAGAGCGACCAACCCCTCACCCGGCAGCTCGCGTCAACGACGCTCGCTGCCGACCTCTCCCTCTGGGAGAGGTGAAGGAACTGACCGCTTGCGCAACGCCACCTCTCCCAGGGGGAGAGGTCGCCGCGAAATGCGCAAGCATGAGCGGCGGGTGAGGGGGGAGTGTGTTGGTTAGGTGAAGAGCCACGACGACACGCCGCCACGGCGCGCAAGGTCGGACATCTCCGCATTGAACGCGTCGAACACCGCCTGCGTTGCCGTCTGCGCCAGCCACGGCGCTCCGCCGGTACGGCGCCGGTAGGGGCCCATCAGCTGTCCCCAGGCCTCGTCGTCGAGCTGGCGGTCGGGCGGAATGCGCGGCGGCAGGCGCCTCAGCCCGCTTTGCGAGGCGAGCCACGCATAAGCTGCCTGCCACACGTCGAGCGGCGCTGCCATGTTGTGGCGCCCCTTTAACTGCGTGATCGCCAGCATGCCCGCCTCGCGCGAATGCGGGCCGATCTCCAAGGTTGCCACGTGCTCGCGCTCGCGCCGTACCGAGAACAGGCGGCAGCGGTCGTCGGCGAGCCGCTCGGCGTACTGGTCGGCGCAGTTCTGCATGGCGCGCGCCTCGGCGAGGATCTCCATGCGGTCGAGCAGCGGCACGAACGTGTAGCCCCGCACCTGGCCGCCGGCCAGCCACGGGTCGGCGATCACGCCGGGGCCGAGCTGCAAAACGAGGCGCATGCGGTTGAGCCAGCTCTTGGCTGCGCACAGCGCCGTGTCGAAAGCGATCTCGGGGCGCCATGGCACGACGATCAACGTGTGCGCGCGCGTCTGCGAGGCGCGCGAGTGCCAGGCGTAGGCAGCAAGCACGCTGAAGAGCTGCTCGGGGTCGCCCTGCTCGCCGAAGATGGCTTGGTCGGCGAGCCACAGCGCGAAGTCCTCATGGCAAGCCTTGGCGCCGAAGGCGACCGACTGCAGCCAGAAGGAGCTGTGCGACGGGGCACCCGGCAGCCGGTTGGCGACGCGCCGGGCGAAGTTCTCGCTTGTGGGGAGATCATCGAACGGCTTCTGGAACGCTTCCGGAGGCAGACGCCTCAGCCACAGCGGCAAATCGAGGGCGCGGGCGACGGCCTTCAAGGGCGCGCCGTCTTCCACCAGGGCGATGGCCTCGCGCCTTGCGTTGGGAGGACGCCGCTTTGCGGCCAGCGCATACATTGCGCCGGGAAACACCATGGCGAGATCGACGAGACGCTGCGAGGAGCGCATCAAGCGGCGAATCTCGCGCCGCGCCGGATAGGCGAAGCGGCCAACGTAGCCTTCCCACTCATCGGAAATCTTGGCCGGCTCCGACGGACGCCGCGGATCAGGGCGCCGCCGAACGAGCAGTTTCGAAACCTGCGACATGTTAACTCAATCCACCTCGCCGCCGAGGGGGCTGTCGATCAGCCCAGAGGTCTCGGGGGCGCCCACCCATGGAGGCTCGCAGGCTATTGCGGCATGCGTTGGACGGTCACTATGCAATTTGCAAATGAGTGGATGAGAGTTAATGCGGGTGCCGAATTGGCGCGGGCTCAGCGCATGCGCATGCGGTCCAGCGCGCCCTGCAAGATGATGGCCGCGGCGAGCTTGTCGATGACCTCGGCGCGGCGTTTGCGGCTGGCATCGGCCTCCAGAAGGGTGCGCTCGGCTGCGGCCGTCGTCAGGCGCTCGTCCCACAGGAGGATGGGCAAGTCCGTCAGCGCGTTCATGTTCCTGGCGAGCGCGCGCGTTGCCTGCACGCGCGGCCCGGAGCTGCCGTCGAGGTTCACCGGCAAGCCCAGCA
Organism: uncultured Alphaproteobacteria bacterium; assembly: GCA_963728165.1. Classification (GTDB taxonomy): domain Bacteria; phylum Pseudomonadota; class Alphaproteobacteria; order Rhizobiales; family Hyphomicrobiaceae; genus Hyphomicrobium_A. The sequence goes on from CAVSIY010000001.1 coordinate 80,878, forward strand.
CGAAGCCGGTGATTTGATGCTCCGCGGCGATGCGCAGGAGGTGGGCGGCGTCCTCCTTGAACTTTGTGCGCTTCAGCACGGTCAAGGGCGAGGCGATGGTGCGCGTCACGTCGGAAAGCGCCAGCCCCAGCGTCTTGGTGCCGGCATCGATGCCGATGAGACGGGCCCCGGGCTTTAAGCGCGCGGCGAAGCTCTCGATATCCTCCAGCGTCTCTCCAAGGCGCGCCGTCTTGGGGTCCGCCATGTTAGCCCTCTCCCGTTGTTGCTAACGAAGCCTTCCTTATACATTGCCCCATGGGGACGTGCCCCAATGTGTTTGGACTGTGTGAGCGCCCCGCGTGCAGAAGCAAAGACCGAGAGCGACGTCCCCGCCTGGTCGAGCGTGGATCGCCCCGCCGTTTGCCGCGCGCCGTGCGGGCCTGGCGCTATTCGTCGCGACGACGTTCGTGTCCGCCTTTCTCCTCTTCGCCATCCAGCCGCTGTTCGCCAAGATGGTGCTGCCCCTGCTCGGCGGCTCCTCCTCGGTGTGGGCGGTGGCGCTGCTCTTCTTCCAGGCCGCGTTGCTCGCCGGCTACGGCTACGCCGACCTCCTCATGCGCCACGTGGCGCCGCAATCGACCGGCTTCGTGCACTTGGGCCTGACGCTGGCGGCGATCCTGTTCTTGCCGATCGGCCTGCCCGCGGGCTGGGCCGTGCCGCCGCCCGGCGAGACGTATCTCTGGCAGCTCGGCCTCTTCACCGTGGCCGTGGGGCTGCCGTTCGTGGCGGTCGCCGCCAACGCGCCGTTGCTGCAGGCCTGGTTTGCGCGCACCGGTCATCCGCACGCGCGCGATCCCTACTTCCTTTATGCCGCCTCCAACCTCGGCAGCCTCATTGCGCTTTTGAGCTACCCGTTCGTGCTCGAGCCGGCATTCGGGCTGACGGCGCTCTCGGGCTACTGGACGCTGCTCTACGTGGTGCTGGTCGCAGGCCTGGCGGCATGCTTCGCCCTGGTGCGCAATGCGGCCGCCGCAAACGCCGTGCCGCAGAGCGAGGCCGAGCCGGCGGCGTCGGTGACGACGTGGAGGGAGCGGCTCGGCTGGTGCGGGCTCGCCCTGGTGCCGGTCGCGCTGCTGACCGCCCTCACCACGCACATCGCCACCGACATCGCCTCGGCGCCGCTCCTGTGGGTGCTGCCGCTCGCGCTCTATCTGTCGACCTTCGTGCTGGCGTTCCAGGACCGCCTTCCGATCCCGATGCCAGTGCTCTTGCCGGCGCAGCTCGTCGCCGTCGTGTTCGCACTGCTGGAGCTGTCGCAGACCAAGTACGACAAATGGACGTTGACGAGCGCGGCAGGCGTCGCCGCCTTCTTTCTCTCCGCGCTCGTCGCCCACCGCACGCTCTATCTGACACGCCCGCGCGCGCGCGACCTCACCGAGTTCTACTTGTGGATGTCCGTCGGCGGCGTGCTCGGCGGCCTCTTCGCCGCGCTTGTGGCCCCGAAGCTCTTCTCCGAGGTGTTCGAGTATCCGCTGCTGATTGCCCTGACCATGGCCTGCCGTCCCGGCGTCTTTGCGCGGAAAAACCGCAGCCGCAACGAGCTTCTCTGGCTCGCCGGGATTGCCGCCGTTGGATTGGCGCTCGTGGTGCGCGGCGATATCTGGGCGGTCCAGCTCGGGCTCTCGTTCGGCGAATGGGGCTTCACGCCGGCGCTGGCACTGGCGTTCGCCGTTGCGGTCATTGCCTTCTGGGGCCGCGGCATGCGCCAGCTCACCGTCACACTCTTGATGTTTGCAGCCGTCGTCAATCTGCCATCGTCGGTGCGGCGCGGGCAGGCGCAGCGCTCCTACTTCGGCGTCTATCGCGTGACGCAGTCGGAAGCCGGCGACTTCAATGTGTTGACGCACGGCACCACGCTGCACGGGGCACAGCGCATCCGCGGCAGCGACGGGCACCTCGTTATCAGCACCACGCCCGTCACCTACTACTATCCGGGCAGCCCCATGGCGGAGTCCGTGCGCATCGTGCAGAGCCGGCTCGCTGCGCGCGGCGAGACGGGCCGCTACGGGGTCGTTGGCCTGGGAACGGGCTCGCTCGCCTGCTACGCGAAGAAAGGCGAGCGCTGGCGCTTCTTCGAGATCGACCCTCTCGTCGTCGACATCGCGTTAAAGTCGAACTACTTCACGTTTCTCGCCAACTGCCAGCCCCATCCCGACATCGTCTTGGGCGATGCGCGCCTGATGCTCGCCAAGGAGCCCGATAAGAGCTTCGATCTGCTCATCATCGACGCCTTCACCTCCGATGCTGTGCCGGTCCACCTGATGACGGCGGAGGCGCTGCAACTCTATGCCCGCAAGCTCAAGCCAGGCGGGGTCGTGGTGTTGCACATCTCCAACCGCTATCTCGACCTCAACTCGGTCTTGGGTGCGACGTTGCCGCTGGTGCCGCAGCTCAAAGGCCTCATCGTCTCCGACGAGGCGGCCGACGGCAGCTATGCCGAAACTGCGTCCATCATCGCCGTCTTCGCCAAGGACGGCCGCGCGCTTGCGCCGTTCCGGGCGCTGGAGGGGCGCGCAGGATTTCCACGCCGGCGGCCTCAAGGCCTGGACCGACGATGCCTCCGACATTCTGGGGCCGTTCCTGTCGCAGTGGCGCCGCTCGTCCTGAGGCCCGCGCTTCCCGGCCAAGTTGCTTAAGGCCCGCACCGGGGCTAAGAGAGCGGGCAAATTCTCAAACGCCACTTTCAACCAGCAAACCGGCGAGGGCTCATGCAGGTCGACGAGGCGACCGTGAAGCGCATTGCGCGCTTGGCGCGCATCAAGATCACGGAGGCGGAGGCAAAGGGGCTTGTGGCCGAGCTCTCCGGCATCCTCAACTGGGTGGAGCAGCTCGACGAGGTCGACACCGCGGCAGTCGAGCCGATGACGCGCGTGGTGCCGATCGAGCTCACGAAGCGCGCCGACGTCGTCAATGACGGCGACATCGCCGACGACATCATCAAGAACGCGCCCATGGTCGAGGACCATTACTTCGTCGTTCCCAAAGTGGTGGAGTAGCGGCGCGTGACCGATCTCAACAAGCTGACGATTGCCGAAGCCCGCGACGGCTTGCGCAAAAAGGACTTCTCCGCCACCGAGCTGACGCAGGCCTTTCTGCGCGCGATCGAGGCCGGCAACGCCGCGCTCAACGCCTACGTGCTGCCCACGCCCGAGCACGCGCTCGCGCAGGCCAAGGAAAGCGACAAGCGGATCAAGTCCGGCGACGCGCGCCCGCTGGAAGGCTTGCCGCTCGGCAACAAGGATCTGTTCTGCACGTTCGACGTGCGCACCACCGCCTGCTCCAAGATCCTCGACGACTTCCGGCCCAGATACAAGTCGACCGTCGGCGCCAACCTGTGGGCCGCCGGCGCCGTCATGCTCGGCAAGCTCAACTGCGACGAGTTCGCCATGGGCTCCTCCAACGAGACGAGCGCCTTCGGGCCGGTGGTGTCGCCGTGGCGGCGCAAGGGCAAGGACGGCACCCTCGCTGACGACAAGCTGGTGCCGGGCGGCTCTTCCGGCGGCTCGTCCGCCGCCGTCGCCGCCGACCTGTGCTTGGCGGCCACCGCCACCGACACCGGCGGCTCCATCCGCCAGCCCGCAGCCCTCACCGGCACCGTCGGCATCAAGCCCACCTACGGGCGCTGCTCGCGCTGGGGCATCGTCGCGTTCGCCTCCTCGCTCGACCAGGCGGGGCCACTGGCCAAGACCGTGCGCGATGCCGCCATCATGCTCAAAGCCATGGCCAGCCACGATCCCAAGGACTCCACCTCCGTCGACACGCCAGTGCCCGACTACGAGGCGGTGCTCTCCGAGGGCGTCAAAGGCCTGCGCGTCGGCGTGCCCAAGGAGTACCGCGTCGAGGGCATGTCGCCCGAGATCGACAAGCTGTGGGCCGACGGGATCGCCTGGCTCAAGGCTGCCGGCGCCACCATCCACGACATCTCGCTGCCGCATACCAAGTACGCGCTGCCCGCCTACTACATCGTGGCGCCGGCGGAGGCCTCCTCCAACCTCGCGCGCTACGACGGCGTGCGCTACGGCATGCGCATCACCGGCAAGGACCTGATCGACACCTACGAGGCCACCCGCGGGGCCGGCTTCGGCAAGGAGGTGCGCCGCCGCATCCTCATCGGCACCTACGTGCTTTCCGCCGGCTACTACGACGCCTATTATCTCAAAGCCCAGAAGGTGCGCACGCTCATCAAGCGCGACTTCGACGAGGCGTGGAAGTCGGTCGACGTGGTGCTGACGCCGACGACGCCGTCGCCGGCGTTCGCCTTCGGGGAGAAGACGGGCGATCCGATTGCCATGTACCTGGAGGACATCTTCACGGTGACGGTCAACATGGCGGGGCTGCCCGGCATCTCGGTGCCGGCCGGGTTGTCGGGCGAGGGCACGCCGCTCGGCCTGCAGCTCATCGGCAAGCCGTTCGACGAGGCGACGCTGTTCCGCGCGGCGCAAGCGATCGAGGACGCGGCAGGCCGCTTCACCGTGCCCGAGCGCTGGTGGGAAGGTGGCAAGACGGCGCCCGCCAAAAAGCCGGCGGCAAAGAAGGCGGCGCCCAAGCCGAAAACCGGGAGTAAGAGGAAATGAGCGGGCGTGCGCCGAAGGACTGCCGCGACATGGGCCAGGTGCGCGGCGAGATCGACCGCATCGATGTGTCCCTCGTCGACCTCATCGCCGAGCGCTTCGCCTACGTCGACCGCGCCTGGCAGCTCAAGGCCGATCCGGGCGAGGCCTACGTGCCCTGGCGCATCCAGCAGGTGATCGACAAGGTGAAAGAGCGCGCCAAGGAGAGAGGGCTGCCGCCCGAGCTCACCGAGGCCCTGTGGCGGCAGATGATCGGCTGGTTCGTCCAGTACGAGGAGGAGAAGCTGCGCCGCCAGCTCGAAGGCAACGGCGGGAAAAGCGCGTAAGAAGCGCGCGAGGGGGGCGTCATGGAAATCAGGCCGTTCGATCCGACGACGCTGCTCTTGATCGCGCTCGCCAACCCCGTCGTGATCGTTGTCGCCTTCATGATGGGGCGCAGCGCCGACCAGTGGCAGAAGCTGATCGTCGCCGCTTTTGCCGCCTCGCTCTGCGGCTTTGCGCTCTACTGGCTCGCGGCCGAGGTTGGGCTTCTGCCCATCCACGCGCTGGGCGGCGAGGTCGGGATTATCCTTATGCAGTTCGTGTTCGGCCTCGTGTGGGCCTCGTTTGGGTATTTCCTGCGCCGGTGATTGCATCCCGCATGGTAATGATCTCCCCGCCACGTAACGTTGCCAGCCTGGCCCACGTAGATGTTGCCTAGGGGGGCGAGATGACCGTCTTCATCCTTCTTTTCCTGGCAACTCTCTTTGTCGCCTACGCCAACGGCGCCAACGACAACTTCAAGGGCGTCGCCACGCTCTATGGGGCCAATGTCGCCGGCTACCGCAAAGCGATCATTATCGCGACCGTGGCCACGTTTGCCGGATGCATCGCATCGGTCTTCCTTGCTGAGGCCCTCATCAAGGCGTTCTCGGCCAAGGGGCTCGTGCCGGACGCCGTGGCGGCCTCTCCCTCGTTCCTCATTTCCGTCGCGGCGGGTGCCGGCGGCACGGTGATCCTCGCAACCGTGCTCGGGTTTCCGATTTCGACGACGCATGGCCTGACCGGCGCCTTGGTCGGGACGGGTTTCATAGCAGCCGGCAACGAGCTCAATCTGTCGATGCTCGGCTCCTCATTCTTTTTGCCGTTGCTGGTGAGCCCAGTGCTAGCGGTGCTTCTCACGATGCCGCTTTACATGCTCGCGCATGCCTTGAGCGGGCGCTTGGGGATTACCAAGCAAAGCTGTATCTGCGTCGCTCCAGGAAAGTTCACGCCCGTTGTGGCGTTCAGCGAAGCCAACGCCTCGCTGGCCGCCATTGACAGGGGCTATGGGGAAATTCGGACGATCTCGGTGACGACCGGAACGGCCCCGGAGTGCATGGAGAAATACAACGGTGCGGTTCTCGGCATCACCGCCCAAAAGCTGGTCGATGGCGTGCACTACGTGAGCGGCGCCGCCGTGAGTTTCGCACGCGGGCTCAATGACACGCCCAAGATCGTGGGCTTGCTGCTCGTGTTCGAAGCGCTGAACGTGCGGGTCAGCGCTCTCGCCGTGGCCGGTGCGATGGCCGTCGGGGGATGGCTCAATGCCCGCAAAGTGGCCGAAACCATGAGCAAGAAGATCTCCAAGATGAATGACGGCCAGGCCCTGACCGCGAATTTGGTGACCGCCTTCCTCATAATCTTCGCCAGTCGGTTCGGGATGCCGGTTTCTACGACGCACGTCTCCGTCGGCTCCATCACGGGCATCGGCATCGTCAACGGCTCCGCCGACAGAGGTGTCGTCTCCGGCATCCTCATGTCCTGGCTGCTGACGCTTCCAATCGCGGCGATCATCGGTGCCAGCGTCTACCTGATCGCCGGGTTGCATTGAGCGATGGGCGAGCCCGTGAGCCTCAGCGCAGCGCGCGCGTGACAAAGGCGAGGATGACAAGCGTCACCACTGCGGCGATGGCGCCAAGACCCGCCTGCATCTCCCCCATGCTGACGAAATAGAAGATCAGTCCGGCAACGATGGCAAAGGTGCCGGCGGCGGCGAGCGTCACCCGTCTCGTGTGGGGCGTGGATACAGCGGCGACCGACGTGCGGGAGCCTGTGCCCGAACCGAATATGCTCAATAAAGCCACTGCGGCAATCGTTCCGAGGAACGCGCCGGCCATGGTGATGAGAAACTGCGTCATGCCTGTCTCCGCTTGTTTGCTCACATCGTCTCGAGCGTTGCGAGACGATTGCTTGCGACAAGCGGCAAGCGCTGTTCCGCGTAGAACACGTGGCGATTGATGCGAAGAGTGCGGGCGGCGGTCAGGTCCGCGCCGGACGCCGGGGTGCGGAGCGCTTCTTGGTGCTCGGCGCTTGCGCCCCGCGCCAGCGGGCAATCTTGGCGAGCAGCTCGGTCGGGCGCTCGGCGATGATCTCCATCGCCCCGGCGTAGATCTCGGCCCTGGCGCCGTCGACCGAGACGACGGTGCCTTCCTCGATCGTCTCGGTGCCGAACCTGGCCCGTCGCCCCGAGGGGTCGATGGCGATCCCTTCGCAGCCGACGACGCACACCTTTCCGAGCTGGCGCGCCACCACGGCCGCATGCGAGGTGCGCGCGCCCTCGGCGGTGACGAGTGCTGCCGCTTGCGCCAATGCGCCGATGTCGCTCGTCTCCGCCGTCTCGCGCACGAGCACCACCGCCTTGCCGCGCACTTTCAATGCGGCGACGCGTTCCGGATCGAAGACGACGGCGCCGACCGCGACGCCGGCGCTTGCCGAGGTGCCGCGCGCGAGCAGCACCTTGTCGGCGGCTGGCTTCAATCTGACGGTCTCGATTGAGTCGATGTCGACCGTCTTGAGGCGCTCGAGCGCTTCTGTGGCGTCGATGAGCCCCTCCTCGACCTGATCGCAGGCGATGCGCGCTGCCGCCAGCGGCGTGCGTTTGCCGGTGCGCGCCTGCAGCAGAAACAGCCGGTCCTCCTCGACCGTGAACTCGAAATCCTGCATGTCGCGGAATTCCTGCTCCAGCAGCGGTCGCGCCTCGATCAGCGACTGGTACGCTCTCGGCGCACGCCGCTCCAACTCGGACAGTCCCATCGCCTTGCGGCGGCCGGCGACGACGTCCTCGCCTTGCGCGTTCGACAAGTAGTCGACGTAGAGCGCGTCACCGCCGTCGGCGGGGTTGCGGGTAAAGCCGACGCCGGAGCCGGAGGCGGGGCTCAAATTACCGTAGACCATCGCCTGCACGATGACGGCCGTGCCGAGGTCGTCGGGAATGCCGTTGAGGTTGCGGTAGCTCTGGGCGCGCGCGCTCGACCAGGAGCGAAACACGGCCTCGATCGCCGCCTTGAGCTGCGTGCGCGAATTTTCCGGAAAGCGCGTTCCCGTCGCGGCCTGAAACTCGTCGCGCAAGGCTTGCGCCAGCTCTTTCAAGCCGCCCGTGTCGAGCTCGTCGGTGTCCTCGGCTCCCTGTTGGGCAAGCAGGCTCTTGAGCCGGCCCGCGAAGCGCGCGGCAGCAATGGCGTGCACGACCTCGCCGTACTGCTGCACCAGGCGGCGCTGGCAGTCGAAGGCGAGACGTGGATTGCCGGTCATGCGGATCATGGCGCGCAGCGTCGCCTCGTTGAGCCCGACGTTGAGCACCGTCTCCATCATTCCCGGCATCGAGATGGCGGCGCCCGAGCGCACCGACAGCAAGAGCGGCCGCTTGGGATCGCCGAGCTGGCGCCCCGTCAGGGTGGCGAGCCGATCGAGCTCGCGCGCTAGCATGTCCTCAAGCCCCATGAGCGCCGCGGCCCCCTTGTGCAGGTAGCCGCGGCACAGTGCGGTGCTGAGCACGAACGCCGGCGGCACCGGCAGCGCCCGCCGGGCGAGCCGCATGAGATTGTGGGCCTTTGAGCCGACGATCTCCTTGGTGGGGAGCTCGCGCGCCGCCCCATCGAAGGGAATGCGATAGACGTCCGCCGCCAGCGCGCTTAGGGGGTGGGCCAGAGGCCTCATGCGATCACCTCGTCCATGAGATAGGTGCGCAGCGCCTGCCCGGCATGGGCCTGGGCGTCGGTCGCGGTCTCGAGCGCCTGCGACAGCTCGCGCACCAGCATGGTCTGGCGTTGATCGATGTTCTCCAAGATGAGCCAGCGCCGCATCTCTCGCAACAGCGTGTCGGCGGCATGCTCGATGGAGACCAGCGTCTCGAGCGCGGCCAAGAACTCGTCGAGGTCGTCGCGCACGTCCGAGCGGGTCACGGTGGCGGCGCACTCGATGCACTTAACCAGCTCCTGGGCGGATTTGAGCGGCAGATCGGCAAGCTCCTTCAGCTTGTCGACGAGGGCTGCAGGCGGCGCGATCAGCAAGAAGAGCTCGATGAGAGCGGCCGCCTCCTCGAGCTCGTCGGACGCGTCGTCGGAGCGCTCGAAGAACTGCAGGAGCGAGCGCTGACGTTGAAAGCGCTTGATGTCCTCGCGCGCCCCGTTCAGCAGGTGGTCGGCTTTCGCCTCCCAGAGCACGGCGCGGGCCGCCGACCTTGAAATCCACGTCTGCGCCTGCGCGGTGCCCACGCGCTCGAGCGCCTCGCGCACGAGGAAGGCGAGGTCGTAGCCCAAGGCCACGTGGGCTGACGCCGTGTCGAAGATGCCGAGCCGCTCGTTCTCGAAATAGCGGCGCAGCTTGGACTTGATCTCGTCCTGGATGGCGCGGCGGGAGCGGCGCTGCGTGAGGCCGACGGACGCCAGCCGCATCGCCTCTTTCAGGAACTCGCATGCGTGGTCCTCGCTGATGAGCTCGTCGAGGCGCTGCCCGTATCTGAGCTGCTGGCCGGCCGCGTACTCCACCGCCTCGGCCAAGGTCCGCTCGCCGCCGACTTCGATTAAGGCGCGGTGCCCGTAGTCGTTGCGCGCGGCCCAGGTGAGGACCTCGATGGCGCGCTCCTTACCGACGAACAGGCGCAGCCGCTTGCGCATGTGGTTCCAGTCGATCAGGAACACGATGCGCGAGCCGAGGTGCGTGAGGAAGCGGTCGAGCTCCGCCTCGTTGGCGGCGGCGAAGCTGCCGGTTGCGAGCAGGTACTCGGCGGAGGCGAGCTTGTCGCTCCGGCGCTGCTGGGTGCCGGCCCAGGTCACGTCGAAGCCCTTAAAGAGACTTTCGAAGAACTCCAATCTGGCGCGGTGAATGTCGGTGTAGGTCACCGAGGCCTTGAGTCCGTCCACGCGCACTACGAGCACGTGCGCGTCCGTCGTGCCGATGTCGTTCTGGATGAGCACGCGCCCGTTGTACTCGGTTGCCGTCGTCCCCAAACCCGGATGGTCGAACTTCAAGGGCGCCGTGCGGTTGAGGCCGGTCATGAACGCTTCGACGCGCCCCCGTCCCGCCTGCGACAGGTGATGGACCCGGGCGCCCGCCACCGTCTCAACCGCGGTCGCAGCCTGAAGCTGGTTGATGGCCTTGTGCGCATCCATCACGACGAGGTGGAGGCTGTCGCCCGCTTTGCGGTCGCCCGAGGCGATGGCGGAGATGAGGCGCCCCGGGATCGCGCCATGGTCGAGGCCGGGAAACGCGAGCTTGGCGAGGCGGGCGGAGAACGCGGCCTGGTCGGCTTCGGGCAGACAGTCGAGCATGGTGTCGATGCTCGCGCGGATGCGGCGCAGGATGTCGGGACCGTGCGGCACCCGATAGGCGCCGGCGCGATCCTTCCTGGTGCCGCCGACGACGTCGTCGAGCCAATCGTCGCTGAGCTGGCTCGCCCGGCGCTCCGCCTTCAAATCGGGGGCGGGAATTTGCGGGCGATCGGCGTTGTCGCGCGCGGTCTGCAGAAGTGCCAGATAGTACTTGGCCTCGTCGTTGGCGACGAGCGCGCGCGCGATGAGATCGGGCGCCAGCAGCTCCTCATCGCCCAACTCGGAAACGACAGTTTGTTTGAGCGTCATCGGGGCAACCCCAGCTCCTAGGTCCAACTATCGTGTTTGCTTCGCTTCAGGCTCACGTTTGAGCGTGTGGATGCGCGAGAAGCCTTACCCCGAGGTGAACCGGGCGACTTGCATTAAAACTGCCAAGGCCACTACGCGGCACGGCGCTGCCACACGGTGATCCGGCGCAATTTGAAGGGCTCGCCTCGGAGAACTCGGCGTCGCACCGCACAAGCTCGCGCTTGCCCTGCCAGTGTGGCGGTTGCGCCCCTCGCGAGCCTGCAAGGCAGGTGCAGGGGCGGAACGCTAGTCGTTTCCCATGACACTTGGGTGACAGCTGCCGCGGTCGCGGACACGAGCCCACACACTGGATGAGCGACTTCGAGAACCAGTGGTGGGCGTAGGGCTCCTCGTTGGAGGTGCGACCTCGATGTAGCCGGACCTGCGGTAGAGCGCGTGCGCTTGCGTCAGCGCCCGGTTGCTGTCGAGCCGCAAGGTGGTGAGACCGCAGTCGCGGGCCTGCGCCTCCAGCTTTTCGAGGATCTGCCTCCAGGCTGTGCAAAAACCCGTCCGCTAACTCCTGCAAAGCATGGCCTCGACACGTGAGCGCGCAGGCGGAATCAGGCCGCCTTGATCAGTTTGTCCATTCCGAAGGCGTTTGCGGCGTGGATCATGTTGTAGGCGAGGACCGAGAGCGCGGCTTCGGCTTTCACCCGACTAAGGCCTCGGGTGAGGAACCGCCCTCCGCCAGACATTCGCTTGATCGTGCCGAAGGGGTGCTCGACCGTGCATCGGCGCGTCACCATGAGACTTCGATCGGCGTAGATTCTTGCTTCCATCCGATCGAGCGCGCCCTGGTCGATCAGCCGATGGAGGACGACCTTGGGTTCGCCTGCCGAGGCGCTGTCTCAGGCATTTGGGGGTCGCTTCATCTGCTTCCAGCGGCTCAGAGCGTCGTCCATCGCGCTACACATCACTCGATAGAATTCCGCCATCTGCTTCAGTCGCATGCCGGCCTCATTCGATCCGACGACGTCAAAGCCTGCGTCCATCTGGTTGGACAACGCGTCGAGTAGGCAATTCTGTTGCCCGATCATGGCCTCGTAGTTGTCCGCCACCGCATAGAGCGCCCGTTTGGTTCCCGGCTCGCGATGCCGGCGGACGAGCGTGTAGCGTTCCAACAGCCGGGCGGACACGCTCGCCGTGCTCTTGCTGACGCCGAGGCCTGCGGTGATCTCGTCGAGGCTCGCCGGCTGGTCGCTTAGAAGCAGATATCCGTAGAGGCGCGCGGCCACAGGTGGCACGCCCCAAGGCAGCAGCAGACCCGCCACGCCCTCGATGAAGCGCAGCTCCGGACCGTCGAGTTGTTTGTTTGACAAATTCGGCATTTACCGAATATACAGCTTATCACGACAAAGGCCAAGCCCGGAGGGAACCCATGCTTCCTTGCCTCGTGCCTGCAATCATCATCGGTTTGCATCGCCCCGCATCTCCGACAACGGCAAAATCCAGGCCGGAGGATTAGAGGTGACTCAAGAATTTGCCGAGGTGTTGCTGCTGTTCCCCGCCGCCCTGGCCGCCGGATTTATTTTGTTCGTTGCGGACGTCGTTCAAAATACCATGGACGACATGGAGGCTGCTGAGTTTAAGCGGTTCCTCGCGAGCTTGACGGCTCATGCGATAAGGTCACCAGTCGCGATCTTGGCGAGTACGATCACCTTCGTGGGCATGTTTCCGTACTGGTATTTCTACGGATTTAATAATCGGTGGTTCTCAGTCGGGCTGGCTCTCTGGGTTATCACCTCATCCATTTCAAAGCAGATGACCCTTCCAATTTATTCGCGCGTTACTGGCAGAAAGTTTCCCGCGTACAAAGCGAGACCCGAAATTGACGCAACGGATGCAGCGGCGCTCGAAAAGGAGCGCCGCAAGCTCCGGCGGGCCAATCTCATTCGAGCAGGGCTCTCTCTTGCGTCGGTCGCGGCAATGGTAATTGGCTTGGCATAGCGCGAGGGCCGGTCCGCTGCGGGTCGGACGCCACGGAAGGCATCTGACCTCGGAGCTGACGTTGAGCTTAATTGATCGTGCCACCCTCAACTGAACGTTTTTGCACAGCCTGCCGCGCAATGCCCCGCCGGCGCGCATCGGCATGGACCCACATGCCCTTCACCTCGCCGACGCTCTTGTCGATCACGCGCAGCGCGCCGCAGCCGACCGCGCGCCCGTCGATGCGGGCGATGAGGAAGATGCCGGCCGGGGGCGCGATCTGGGCCTCGCCGACATGCGTGGTCCTCTCAGGATCGAAACCAGACTCAAGCCGCGCAGCCAGGTCGCGGTAGTACTGGTCCAGACACCAGCGCGCATCCGCGCTGTCCGGCGGTGCGATCTCGATCTCTACGGCGGGCGCCCGCATCGGCGCTCACGTCGCGGGCTGCGGCTGCAGCACGTTGCGCCAGGACTTTGTGCGCTCATAATCGGGGTCAGCCTTGAAGGCGTCGGCGGCGGCGAACCCCTCGGCCTCGCTGATGGCATATGCGAGCAGCTTGCGGAACTCAGCTACCTCGAAATAGGAGGTGTGGATCAGCTCCCGCCACGTCAGGTAGGTGGTGAGGATCCCCTCCGCGCCCTCCTCGTCGACCGAGAAGGCGAGCGTAGAGATCGCGTTGCGGAACTTGGCGAGCGACTGGAACGACATCTCGTTGCTGTAGTCGGAGATCTTGTTGCCGACCTCGAGCGGCAGGAAGGGATAGGCCGACGTCATCCACGTGGGGCGGCTGTCGGAGCCGACCACGGTCTCGCCTTCCGTATCGTTGCCGAGCGCGGACCGCGTGATCTCGAAGTGCGTCATGTTGTTCAAGACGCGGCTGATGCCGGCGCTGACGTACCCGGCGATGAAGCGGATGAGGATCAAGAGGCCGATCGCGAGCAGGGCGAAGATCACCGGCACCAGAACGGCGGGCAGCAGGAGCCGCAAGAAGCCGCCGAGCGGGCCCCACCGCGCATCCTGGTCGACGAAGGCGCTCGCCAGCTCGTCGGTGACGAGGTGAAACAGCAGCGCGGCGTTGAGCGCATAGTTCTGGCCGCCGCCGCACAGCGTGCCGCCCTCGCACGGCTTTCCCTTCTCCTCCAGAAACTGCCGCTTGAAGCGCTGCGCGCGCATGATCTTGGGCAGCTCCGGGTGGGCCTGCAGTAGGCTCTTGCGCAGGTCGCTCAGCTGTTTGCGCGCCGCCTCCGCTTCCTGGCGCGCGCTCTCGGTTTTTGTCGCATCGAGGCCGCCGCTTTCCGCCGTCTGTCGCGCTTGGTTGAGCTTCGTCCGCAACGCCTTCATCTGCTGGCGCGCGGCGTCCACCTCGGCGTCGGCCTGCTTGTACTGCGAGACGTCGTACACCTTGTCCCTGAGGAGATTTGCGATTGTCTTCGTCGCGGTCGGCGAGGTGACGATAAGGACATAGATGAGCGGCAGAGCGAAGATCGAGAAAAGAGTGAGCGCCGGCGTTGCGAAGCTGCCCTGGAACAAGCGCAGCTTTATGCGTGGCAAGAGCCTGAGACCCTGCACGGCCTCGTCGTCCTCATGCGTCAGCGACAGCCACTTGGCGCCGTAACGCTCCTCGACGCGGCCGGCTAGCTTCGACCGATAGGCGTAGAGGCTGCGCGCATCGAGCACCCAGAACACGATATAAAAGAAGAGGAAAGGCAGGCTCATCATGGTCGCCGAGAAGACGAAGCGCCAAAGCTGGTTTCCGTGCCGGCCGAACAGCGTGCCCGCGTAGAGCTGGCCGCCGACGTAGACGAGGAACATCATCAACAGCATCAGCGAGGCGACCAGCAGCACCTTGCGCGGCAGCGTCAGCCGCGAAAAGAGAAAGAGCTCTTTGCGCATCGCCACGAAGGGCGTGCCGACCGTGATCCACCGCTTTAGGCCGTCGAGCGGCCGCCTCTTCGCGACGCTCTCCATGAGCGCGGCGGCGATGACGGAGCCGCCGTGGCTGTGGCCGACCACGCAGTAGCTTTCCTTGCGCCCCTCGAGCTTGCGCAGCGTCTTGAGCAGCTCCGAGCCCGCCTTGCGCCGGGCCTCCTCGCTGTTCTCCCCGCTCCAGGTGAAGGGGTGGAAGTGGAGGCTGCCGTCCTCGGCAGCAACGAGCTGGCGCACGTGCTGCTCGCAAGGGCTGCCGTCCTGCCACCACTGCAGGTCGGCGGGCGCCGGCGAGTTCGGAGGCCCCACGATGTGCGCATATGTGCCGTGCACTGTGACGACCGTCGCCAAGTCCCCCTCCCTTGCTCGTTGCCCCTATCCTACACCGGCTTGGTAGCCCCTGGCATTGACAATGCTAAGACACATAGCGCCGGCTTGGCGGCCGCCGCGCTGGCGTTTTGGCCGCTCGGGGCGGCGCTGATGCGATTGCGCCACGCTTGCGCCCGACGCGTCAGAAGGGCGGGTGAGGCCATTCAAGTGAACTGCGACCGGAACACGGCCTTGATGTGGGCGAGCCGCGCCTCGAGGCGTCTGGTGCTGTCCTCATCCGCGAGCTGCCGGGCGATGCCGATGGCGCTGTAGAGCGCCTCCTTGGCGTCGCTGTAGCAGACCGCGGCGCCGGACGGTGAGCCGGCGTCGTACATTTGGCTATAGGCTTCTTCGGCCTGTCGCTCGAACCACGCCAGCCGCTCACGCTCGGTCACGGGCGCCTCCTCCCACTGACAAGGCCCTTATGGTGGGATGCTCACCTAAGATAAGCTCTCCGGTAGGGGACTTCGAGCGAGTTGGGGGATCCGCGATGGACCAGCAGTGGCTGCAGGTGATCGGCATCGTGTTCGACGGCGTCGGCTTCGCGCTGATCGCGCTCGAATGGTTCCGCGGCTACATGGAGATGCGCAAGAAGGTCACCCTGGTTGCGCGCAACCAGGAGCAGGCCGAGAAGTTCCGTCTGCGCAAGGAGCTGAAAGACGCCATCGGCAGTGTTGGCGTGGCCGAGGTCGGCCCCCTCTACGAGGACGACAAGGCGCTGGCCGAGATGGCCGAGCACGTCTTCGAGATGCAGCAGGTCGATCTCTTCGCCAAGAACCGCGCGGTGCCGTTCTTTGCCGGCGTCGCCGCATTCGTGGTCGGCATGCTGTTGCAGCTCGCCGGGACCTGGCCCGGCTGCTGCCGTGCCATCGGCATCATTCCCCAGTCGATGGGGTGAGCCGCCGGGGCCCGGCAGGCAGCGCGGACGCAAGCGCGGCGGCGACGGCAAACACGAGAAGGAACAGCACCACCTCGCGGCTCGCGGCCAGCATGAGGCCCGGCGCCACGTGGACGGTTGAGCCGCTTCCATTGCCGATCGCGCTCAAGCGCCATGCGAGCACCGTCGAGGCGCTGGCGATCCCGAGGCTGATGCCGAAGGCGCGCGTTACGTTCAACAGCCCGCCGGCCTCGCCGCTCAAGTCCTCCGGCGCCGCGGCCATGATCGCGGTGTTGTTCGCCGCCGTGAACAAACCTTGTCCGACGCCGAAGATGCCGAGCGCGATCATGACGGCGAGGAGGCCGTCGTGCGTTTCTGCGAGCGCGCCGTAGAGCAGCGCCAGCGCTCCGGTGCAGACGACCATGCCCGATAGGGTCGGCACGCGCGGGCCCAAGCGGTCGTAGAGGATGCCGCTCAACGGCGCCAGCAGACTGATGGCGATGGGAATGATCGCCAACCTGAGGCCGGCGGCAAGCGGATCGTCGAGGTAGGCGCGCTCGAACACGAACGGCATCAGCAGCATGACGCCGAAGAGGAGCGCGTACGACATCAGGCTGCCGGCGTTGGCCAGGGCGAAGGCGGGAGCCTTGAACAGCCGCGGGTCGAGCAGGGGTGCGGCGGACTTTGTCTCGGTTCGGATCAGCGCGACGAGCAGCCCCACGCCGATCACCGCCGCCGCGATGAGTGCCGGCGAGGACGCGCCCCACGCCTGGCCCTCGTTCAAAACGATCATGAAGGCGGTGAGCATGGGGCCCAGCAGCAGCGCCCCCTTGAGATCGAAGCGCTCATCCGCGGCAAGGTGCGCCGTTTGCGGCAGGATGAGCCAGCCGGCGATGGCGCCGAGGACGCCGAACGGCACGTTGATCCAGAACACCCATTGCCAGCCGAGCGTGCTCAAGAGGATGCCGCCGATCACGGGGCCGGCGCACAGGCCGACGGCCTGGGCCGCCGCCTGGATGCCGACGCCGCGCCCGCGCTCTTTCGGCCCCGCCGCCGCCACGACGATCGCCACGCTGTTGGCCGACAGCAGCGCTCCCCCGATCGCCTGCAGCACGCGCGCTGCGATGAGGACGGCCAGGTCGGGCGCGAAGCCGCACAGGCCCGAGCCGACGACGAACACGACGAAGCCCGCCGTATAGAGCAGCTTGTGGCCGAACATGTCGGCGAGCCGCCCGAAGATCGGCATCAGCGCCGCCATGGTCAGAAGGTAGGCGACGGCGACCCAGCTCACCGAGCTCAGCGTCGTTCCGAAGGCGCGCTCGAGCGAGGGCAGCAGCAGCTGGGCGATGCTGGCGTCGACCTGGCCCATGAAGGCGCCGATCGACACCACGCCGACGACCAGCCAGCGATAATAGCTGAGCCGCGCCATCGCCGCCGCGGGCGGCGGCTCGCGCCCGTGCAAGAGCGCGTCCCGCACCGCTGCGATCGACCAAGCGCTTCGATCCATTGAGAGATTGCCCTCTTGACGGCGCGCTGCCTCATGCGTGTTGCGCCGCCGTCGCGTTCTTGCGCAGCGCGCGCACCGCATGTCTTGCGGATAAAGACCACACGCGTGCCTGAAAACAGCCACTTCTTTCGGGCATCTCGTTTTTTGCGGGGATTAGTTGTGTGCGTACGGGGGAAGCGGCATGGCGGACATCTGGGGTCGGCGCGATCGTTCCAGCAAGGGAACGGTTGTCATCAATCGCGGCGTAACGATCGTCGGGTCTTTATCGCTCGAGGGCGAGGTTTTCATCGAAGGCACGGTCGACGGCGAGGTCTGGTGCACCGGCCTCGAGATCGCCACGCGCGGCATCGTCGACGGGCTCATCGTCGCCGAGCGCGTGGAGGTGATGGGCGAGTTCCGGGGCCACATCTACGCCAACGTGCTGGTGATGCGCACCGGATGCGCGGTCGAAGGCCAAATCTATCACGACAAGCTGGTGCTGGAGGAGGGCTGCTACTTCGAGGGCAAGTCGCGCCGGCACCCCAATCCGCGCCAATTGGCGCCGGTGGCGCAAGGGCGTGCCCCCATGAGCGAGCAGCTCGACGACCGCGTCGCCTACGAGGCGGATTTCGGGGTCGAAGGCGTGCCCCACGAGGCTTTTGAGGCCGTCGGCGGCTAATGCATTGCCCCCGGCGCCGCCCTGCGATAACGAGGGCGCTCCAGGTTGAGATTTGAGCGAGATTGAGGCTCGCGGCGGAGGCGAGGCGCCTCCAGCGCGGTCGATCCCGCTTCCGGAGCGAGCCCATGCAGGACAAGGTCAAGACCACCGCCAAGAACCTCATCCCCGGCGCGACGGGGGACTGGGAGGTCATCGTCGGCCTCGAGGTGCACGCGCAGGTCGCCTCCAACTCCAAGCTCTTCTCCGGCGCCTCCACCGAGTTCGGCGCCGACCCCAACTCCCACGTCTCCCTCGTCGATGCGGCCATGCCCGGCATGCTCCCCGTCATCAACGCCGAGTGCATTGCCCAGGCCGTGCGCACAGGCCTCGGGCTCAAGGCGGCGATCAACTTGCGCAGCGTCTTCGACCGCAAGAACTATTTCTATCCCGATCTGCCGCAGGGCTATCAGATCAGTCAGTACAAGCAGCCGATCGTGGGCGAGGGCGAGGTCGAGATCGACGTCGACGGCGAGACGCTGCACGTCGGCATCGAGCGCCTGCATCTGGAGCAGGACGCCGGCAAGTCGATCCACGACCAGCACCCCGATTACACCTACGTCGATCTCAACCGCTCGGGCGTGGCCTTGATGGAGATCGTGTCCAAGCCCGACCTGCGCTCGTCCAAACAGGCGCAGGCCTATGTGGGAAAGCTGCGCACCATCCTGCGCTACCTCGGCACCTCGGACGCCGACATGGACAAGGGCAACCTGCGCGCCGACGTCAACGTGTCCGTGCGCAAGCCGGGGACCAAGCTCGGCACCCGCTGCGAGATCAAGAACGTCAACTCCATCCGCTTCATCGGCCAGGCGATCGAGACGGAGGCGAGGCGCCAGATCGACATCATCGAGGACGGCGGCGCAATCGACCAGGAGACGCGGCTGTTCGATGCCGCCAAGGGCGAGACGCGCTCCATGCGGTCGAAGGAGGAGGCGCACGACTACCGCTACTTCCCCGATCCCGATCTGCTGCCGCTCGAGCTCACCATGGAGTACGTCGAGAAGCTCAAGAACGATCTGCCCGAGCTCCCCGATGAAAAGAAGCACCGCTTCATGCGCGAGTATGGGCTCTCCGACTACGACGCCGACGTGCTCATCGCCGAGCGCGCCTCCGCCGACTATTTCGAGGCGGTGGCCAAGGGGCGCGACGGCAAGCTAGCGGCCAACTGGGTGATCAACGAACTGTTCGGGCGCCTCAACAAGGAGGGGCTCGAAATCGAGGCCTCGCCTGTGTCGGCTCAACAACTCGGCGCCATCGTCGACCTCATCGCGTCCGCCACCATCTCTGGCAAGATCGCCAAGGAGCTGTTCGAGATCGTGTGGTCCGAAGGCGGCGAGCCTGCAAAGATCGTCGAGGCCCGCGGCCTAAAGCAGGTGACCGACACCGGGGCGATCGAGACCGCGGTCGACGCCATCATCGCCGCCAACCCCGACAAGGTCGCAGCGGTGAAGGCCAAGCCCACCATGCTCGGCTGGTTCGTCGGCCAGGTGATGAAGGCCTCGGGCGGCAAGGCCAACCCGCAGGCCGTCAACGAGATCCTGAAGGCGAAGCTGGGCATCTAACGGCCGGACTATGGACCGCGGCCAAACCGCGGCGCGTCCGGGGTCTCACCTTTCGATACCGGCACCAGCCCGCTTGCCCTATGCTCGACGCGCGGTACCTCGATCCAAACCAGGGACGGGAAAGATGCAGCGGTTGCTTCTCGGCGTCGTCCTCTTTTTTGCGGCCTTGCTGCCGGCTGCGGCTGACGTGCAGCCCTACCCGTCCAGCTTCCGCACCGAGGAAATTGCCAGCGACGGTGCCACAATCCACGTCCGCGTCGGCGGACAAGGATCCGCGGTCGTCTTGCTGCATGGTTTCGGCGACACGGGCGACATGTGGGAGCCTTTGGCGATAGCGCTTGCGCGCGACCATACGGTCGTCATTCCCGATCTTCGCGGCATGGGCCTCTCGTCTCACCCTGAACGCGGTTACGACAAGAAGACGCAAGCCGGCGATGTCGCGCGCGTATTGGACAGCCTGCAGATCCAGAAGGCCGACCTTGTCACCCATGACATCGGCAACATGGTCGGCTACGCGTTCGCCGCGCAGTATCCAGATCGCGTCACCCGCTGGGTTGCGATGGATGCCCCGCTGCCGGGCATTGGGGCTTGGGAGGAAATCATCCGCAGCCCTGCCCTGTGGCATTTCAATTTCCGCGGACCCGACGTCGAACGCCTGGTCAAAGGCCGGGAGCGCATTTATCTCGATCGCTTCTGGAACGAGCTGTCCGCCGATCCGAAGGGAATCGACGAGGCCACGCGCGAGCACTATGCGACACTTTATGCGCGTCCCGGCGCCATGCATTCCGCGTTCGAGCAATTCGCCGCCTTCCAGCAGGATGCGACGGACAACAAGGGCTTCGTGGCGAAGGGCAAGCTGACCATGCCGGTGCTGGCGATCGGCGCCGAGAAATCGTTCGGGACGGCCATGGCGGATGACATGCGCTTCGTCGCAACAAACGTCACCGGCGCGGTGATTCCCAACTCCGGACATTGGCTCATGGAAGAGCAACCGACTGCCACGGTCGCGGTCATCCGCGCGTTTATCGACGAGCCGCACTGAGCCATTCTGTCGTGATGCGAACGCCAACCACCATCGAAGCGCGGCGCCATCAGATGTTTCCAACGCTCGAGCCGTTGGAGATCGAGCGGGTGCGCCGGTTCGGCAAGGTCCGCTCCTATGGCGCGGGCGAAGCGATCGTCAGGGTGGGTGAGTCGGGCCATGGCCTGATCATCATCTTGTCCGGTCATGTCGACATCTCCCAGCAGGATCCTTCAGGGCGCCGCAAGTTGATCGTCACGCACGATCCAGGCTCGTTCTTCGGCGAGCTGGCGCAGCTCGGGGGGCGCCCGGCTCTGGTGGACGCCACGGCGAACGACCCCGTGGAGGCCATCGTTATCCCACCGACCCAGCTGAGGGCGCTGCTGATAGCGGAGGCGGAGCTCGGCGAGCGGATCATGCGCGCCCTCATCCTGCGCCGCGTGGGCCTTTTGGAGGAGGGGGTCGGCGGACCGGTCATCGTCGGCGCTGCGGGGAATGGTGACGTGCTGCGGCTTGCAAATTTTCTGTCTCGCAACGGCCACCCGCACCAACGGCTCGACCCCGAGACCGATCCGGCGGCGAAGGGGTTGATCGAGCGCTTTAGTGTCGACCCCTGTCAGCTGCCGATCGTCTTGTGTCCGGACGGACAGCTCCTGCGCAATCCCAGCGAGGCCGAGCTCGCCCGCTGCATCGGGCTCGTTGGACCGATCGACCCCGACCGCGTGTTCGACGTGGCGGTCGTGGGCGCCGGGCCGGCCGGCCTCGCAACCGCGGTCTATGCAGGCTCGGAGGGGCTCTCCGTGTTGGTGCTCGACTGCCGCGCTTTCGGCGGCCAGGCGGGCGCTTCCGCCCGCATCGAGAACTACCTCGGCTTTCCAACGGGGATCAGTGGAATGGCGCTGATGGGACGCGCCTACAATCAGGCACAGAAGTTCGGGGCCGAGATGGCGATTCCCGACGAGGCCGTCCGTGTGCAAGACCCCAGCCAATCGGGCAACGGACATTTCGTCCTGACGCTCTTCAATGGGGAGCGTGCCAGCGCCCGCTCCGTCGTCATCGCGAGCGGCGCGCGCTATCGGCGGCTCGACGTCGAGAACCTCGAGGCCTTCGAAGGCTCGAGCGTGCACTACTGGGCCTCGCCCTTGGAGGCGAAGCTATGCGCCGCACAGGAGGTAGCGCTGGTGGGCGGCGGCAATTCGGCAGGGCAGGCCGCGGTATTTCTGGCGAGCCAGGCCGCCAAGGTCTGGCTCATCGTGCGCGGTGCCGATCTTGCCGCCAGCATGTCGCGCTATCTCGTCGACCGCATCGCAGGGCTGCCCAACGTCGAGCTGCTGACCCACACGCAGGTTACCGGTCTCGAAGGGCGTGGCGGCATGCTGGAGGCGATCCGCTGGCGCCGGGGCGCCGACGGAGCGGAGGAGCGGCATGCCCTCAGCCACCTGTTCCTGTTCATCGGCGCCGACCCCAATACCGATTGGCTGGCCGGATCCGGCGTGATGCTCGACGCCAAAGGCTTCGTGCTGACCGGAGCGGACGCGGCAAGCGAACGCCGGCCGCTGGAGACGAGTTGCCAGGGCGTATTCGCCGTCGGGGACGTGCGGTCTGGATCGGTCAAGCGAGTCGCCGCCGCGGTCGGCGAGGGCGCGCAGGTCGTTGCAACGCTGCACACCGTTGCGGCCGCATCCAACCGCCCCTCCGCCGCCATTGCGAAGAATTAGGCTGCTGCGGGCCGTCAACGAGATCCTGAAAGTGAAGCTGGGGATCTAGGCGCGGCGCGTTTGCAATGCACCCGCAGCCCCTTAACCTCATCCTCGGGGCCTGACCGTGGCCCCGAGGGACCCTGCGCACGTGGCGGGTCGAGGGGTTGGGGGGACAAAACGATGGCGGCATCACCGCGCGGGGAGGGGGCTTCCGGACAAAGACGCGTCTTGGGCCGGCTGTGGCAAGGGCTCGCCATCGCCGCTTGCATCGGGCTCGTCGTCGTCCTTGCAGCGAGCTCCGGCGCTCAATCGATGCGCGGCATTCTCCTCGGCCTCGCCGTAGCTGGATTTGCGGTCATCGTCCGGCTTTGGAAACGGGGACAACGTCACCTTGCCCCGGGAGGTGCGCAGGCGCTCGCCCGCGACCCGCGCCCGCCTGTTCTTTACCTGCGCTCCTTTGCCGGTGAGCGCGCGATCTCCGTCGAGGAGGAGGCGCTGGCGCGGGTCATGCAGCCGCTTGGCCCCTTCGTCGCCATCGGTCGGCCTGCCGAGAGCCTTCCGCCGCTCGGGGCGTCACGGTTCTATGTCCCTGGAAGCGATTGGCAAGCGTTCGTCCTCGACCTCATGCGCAAGTCGAGGCTGGTGCTGGTGGCCGCCGGCGAGACGCCTGGCCTCGGTTGGGAGATCAGCCGCTGCGTCGAGCTGATTGAGCCGAAAAGCCTGCTCATCCTGGTGCCGGCGTCGGCGAAGACCTACGAGGCCTTTCGCGCCATCGCGGCGCGCGAGGCCGACCTGGTGCTTCCGGCGCTGCCTAAGGCGGATCGTCTCGGCGGCGACACGACCGGGTTCCAGGGCGTTGTGCATTTCGATGGGGATTGGGGCGCCTCGTTCCAATCCTTCGATCGGCCCATTGCCGGCTTAGCCGCCACGGATCAGCGCGAGGATCGGTTGCGTGCGGCACTTGCTCCGGCGCTGGCCCCGATCGGTCTCAAGATCGGCCCACGCCGCAAGAACGTCCGTGACGAGCTGCAATCGGCGTTGAACGTGTGGCTGGTGATCGCGGCACTCGCCACCGCCGCCGGCCTCGTCTTCGCGGCCCTGTGGGGCCTTGGCGTCGCGCCGGGTCGGTGATCGACAGGGTAAGCCGGCTCTCTTGATCCATTCGGGAAACTGGGGCCCGTCTGCGTGTTGCGGATTTCCTGCCCGCGGGCCATGCTGGGCCGGCAAATCGCGGCTCCGCCTCGTGGACGAAGACGACTTGATGGCTACCCCGTGGACCCTCGAGAAAGAGCTTTGCGGCCTGGTCGATACAACCTCCGTGGGCCAAGCGCTGTGCCGTCTCGGCATCGTCGAGGAGCCGTTGCCGAGGCCCAAGCTCGAGGAGGTGCACGGCTGGCGCCGCGGCGGGGCCGAGACCTTCATCTACCGGTTCCGGGTCAGCCAGCAGAGCGCCGTGCACGATGTGCTTCTGAAGGCGGTTGTGGCCTTCTCGACGGTCAAGTCGCTCAACGAGCTCGCCGAGGAATGGGCCGAGCGCCGCCGGCTGCTGGAGCACGAGGGCATCCGCACCCCCCGCCTCTATCATGCGGGGCGCGCGCTCGTGGTCGAGGAGTTCGTACCCGAAGGGCTTTCGAGTTTCCTGCGCCGGCGGCCGGCGGAGGCAACGCACCTGTTCGACCAGGTCATCCGCTATGCGGCCACCCTGGAAAAGCACGGGTTCTGTCCGCTCTCTCCATTCCACGGTTTGCGCACCAACGGCACCGACGTTTTCGCCGTCGACTTCGGCCAGGACTTAGGCCCGCCGGGGCTCAGCTCGCGACGCGGGCGGCGGCTCTTGCGCGAGGCGATCAAATGGCTCAGTAGGGCGAGCAGCCAGGCAATCGATGAGAGCCGCGCAACGGCGGTGTTTGCATTTCACGCGGCGGATGCAAAGAGCGGGGGCTTCAAGTGATCTCGACGTCGAAGATTGTTCGGGCCGTCGGCGAGCTGTCGAGGGCGAAGGGCGCGGCCGAGCGCTGGATCAGCCCGCTCGAGAGCGAGCCGCCCGCCGGGCGCAACCACTTCGTCCTGTTCTTGAAGCCGGAGGCTCTCGCCATTGAGGACGGCGTGGAGGTGGAGGCCATCCTCGACCTCGTCCTCGCAGCGCTTAAGACGTACGCGGTGACGACGGGAGCTATCCGCATCTTGAACGGGCACTACCTCGGCCGCTACCACATCATGGAGGAGCATTACGGCGTCATCAATCGCGCCTCGCGGCTGGGTGAGGGCGCGCTGTCGGAGCCGACGCGCAAGAAGCTGATGGCCGAGTGCGCCAACGTCGACCGCATTCTCGGCGCCCATCAGTTTCTGAAGGAATTTCCCGAGGTGTCGGCGTTCGCGCTGAACATTCTCGCCGACACGCTGAAGACCAAAAAGATCGCCAGCGGCAAATACTACGGCGTGATCGACGTCGCCGGCGAGCGCATCGTCGTCTTGAACCCGTTCCACCCGCAGCAAGTGCTGCACTACACGAGCCCGGGCCGCACCATCGTCGTGCTCGAGTGCGCCACCGACACCGACTGGCACGTGCTGCGCGAGGACATGACCGGGGCCACCGATCCGACCAAGGCGGCCGCCGGCTCCATCCGCAAGACGCTGCTGGAAAAGAAATCGAAGCTGGGGCTGCGCGACGTCGCCACCGCGACCAACGGCGTGCACTGCTCCGCCGGCCCGCTCGAGGCCATGGTCGAGTTCGGCCGCTTCTTCTCCGATCACGCCAAGAAGAAGCTGATCAAGCTCTTCGATACGCCCTTCGGCGAGCTGCTGGCGCGGCGCGGGATCGGCAAGAAGGAGATAGCAGCGCTCGCCAAGAACCCGCTCATCGGCAAGGAGGGCGGCGGCGCCTACGCCTTCAACCTGACCGAGGAGAAGAACTCCGATGCGGCGGCTGACCTGCTGGCCGAGATGGTGAGCGAGACCGCGTCCTGAGCGCTCGAGGCTGCACGTGGCCGGAGCGAAGTCGGTTCATGGGCGTGCTGATCTCGGTCAATAGGGACCGCGGCGCTGGGCCGCCTTGTGAGGCAGCCCCATCGGGCCTATGTGGGCCGCAGGGAGCCTGGCGCACGCATAAGAAGGGCAATGAACAAGACCCGCGCGAAACATCTGCCCGTTATTGCCGTTGCCGTCCTGCTCATGGCCGGCATGAGCACGATAGTGATCTATTCGCCGACCTTGTACCGGATGTTCTGCAGCCTGACCGGCTACAACGGTACGGTGCGGCGGGTGAGCCTGCCCAAAGCGGCGATCATCGCGAGCGGGAAGCCCATCACCGTCTCCTTCGACGCCAACGTCGCCCCCGACCTGCCGTGGGAATTCAAGCCCCTGCAGCAGAAGGTCGTGACCCACTTCGGTGAGCCGACCAAGGTCTACTACTACGCCAAGAACAACTCCGACCACACGCTCGTGGGCCGGGCGGTCTTCAACGTGACGCCGTTCGCGGCCGCACCGTTCTTTTTCAAGATCGAATGCTTCTGCTTCACCGACGAGAAGCTCAAACCCGGCGAGAGCGCGCGCATGCCGCTCGTCTTCTACGTCGATGAGGAGATGCTGAAGGACCCGGACGCGCAGATGCTGACCCAGCTGACGCTGTCCTACACCTTCTACAAGCAGGCCGACCGCTCGGCGGAGGAGCTGAAAAGCGTGCGCGATCTCAAGGCCGGATCGGAGAAGACCGATGCCACCTTGAAGCAGACGCAGGAGGCCCACTTCGCCAACGATGCACCAAAACGATGAGCTCAAACCCCATGCCCAGAGTTTTCTCGATCTACGCTGCCGGCACAGCGCTTTGCCTGGCCCTGGGCGCCAGCATGCTGGCGGTCGCTGCGGGCGGGGCCGAGGCCCATAGCTACAAGCTCGGCGACATCGCCATCGGCCACATCTGGGCGAAGCCGCCCGAGCCGGGCGCCGACGGTGTCCCGGTCTACGCGCCCTTCCTGAACAGCGGGACAACGACGGTGCGGCTCGTCGGCGCGTCCACCCCGATCGCCGACAAAACCCGTTTCCGCAAAGTCGACAAGAAGGACGGCACCGTCAGCTGGCCCCAAGCCATCGAGTTGCACCCGGGCAAGCCCTTCGCGCTCGCGGCCTGGCGCGAGCATCTCTGGCTCTCCGGTCTGCACAAGCCGCTCAAGGACGGGGACTGGTTCGACCTAACCTTGGATTTCGGTGACAAGGGCAAGCTGCCGGTGAAGGTGCGCGTGGAGACGACGCCGGGTCATTGACGTCATCAGCCCCCGCACCGCGTCGCCGTCCATGCGAAGCATGGCTTCGCCATGACGCCTTGACCGCGGGGGCAGCGCGCCCGACAAACCGTCCATGAGCGAAGACGACCGCCAGCACGCCCCCTCCGTCGCCCGCAACCGCGATCCGATCTGGCAGGTGCTGCAGCGCCACTTGCCGCAACAGGGCCTCGTGCTCGAGGTCGCGAGCGGCTCTGGCGAGCACGCCGTGCACTTTGCGCAAAGCGCGCCCCCCGATCTCGTGTTCCAGCCGAGCGACGCCGACCCGCGGGCCCGCGCCAGCATCGATGCCTGGATCACCGCCAGCGGGCCCCCCAACATCCGCCCGGCGCTCGCGCTCGACGCCACCTCGGAGACGTGGCCGCTTTCCCGCGCCGACGTCGTCTTGTGTTTCAACATGATCCACATCGCGCCGTGGGAGGCCGCCGTCGGCCTGGTGCGCGGCGCTGCACGCATCCTTCCGCCAGGCGGTCTCCTCGCCCTCTACGGTCCCTTCAAGCGCGAGGGGCGCCACACAGCGCCCAGCAACGAGGCCTTCGATCGCGATTTCCTCAAAGCGCGCAACCCGGCGTGGGGCGTGCGCGACCTGGAGGCGGTCGCGACACTTGCCGCGGAAGCGGGGTTCGCGCCGCCGATGATCGAGGCGATGCCGGCCAACAATCTCTCGGTGTTGTTCCGGCGGCGGTCAGAATCGCGCAACTAAGTCCGTCGTCCGCTGTTGTCCCGCTCTTGCGATTGACGTAGATCATTTCGCTTGCGTCGGCGGCGCACCTAACCTCGCGTTGCCATGTTCAGCAGCAGGAGAGCCGGACCCATGCGCCTGAGACATACGCTCGCATTCGCATCGCTGATCGGGCTGCCGGCCGCAGCGTCGGCACAGGATCTCGGCAACGCCAAGCTGGGGCAGGAGTACGCGGGTCGGGTGTGCGTCGAGTGTCACGACGTGGAGCCGAAGGGCGAAATCTCGCCCAACCCCGACGCGCCGAGCTTTCAGTCCGTCGCCGACACGCCCGGCATGTCGGCCCGCGCGCTGGCGGTGTGGATGCAGACATCGCACCCAACCATGCCCAACCTCATGATCAAGCCCGACGACATGGACAACGTCATCGCCTACATCATGAGCTTGCGCACGCCAAAGTGAGCCACGTCAGTCGAGCACGAATGAGATCTTGGCGTTCACGCGATACTTTTTGAGCTTGCCCCCTTCGACGGTCGCCTCGAAGTTCTTGATATAGATCGACTTGATATTGTGCACCGACTTGCCGGCCTTGGTGACGGCCTGTTGCGCCGCGTCTTCCCAGCTCTTGTCGGACTCCGACAGCACCTCGATGACCTTGAGCATTTCTGCGCTCCTCCAGGGTTGTGTCCTTGGGGGCGGACCGCCCCAGTCAGCTTTCGTAAAGGGCCGATGGTGCATGAACATTGACGAGGGTCAATCATGCGTGGGGAGCAGGGAAGCATGGCCAGAACCGTCGTCATGATTCACGGCGCCTTTGCCGGCGGCTGGTGCTTCGACAACTTTGCTGGCGCTCTGGCGGGGCAGGGGTGGACCTGCCACACGCCCGACTTGCGCTTTCATGAGACGGGGCCCACACGCCTGCCCAACCCGCACCTCGCGACAACGAGCATCGCGGACTATACCAGCGACTTAGCCGCATTCGTTGCCGGCCTCGACGAGAAGCCCGTTATCCTCGGCCACTCCATGGGCGGTATCATCGCCCAGCAGCTGGCGGCCAAGGGCCTCGCCCGGGCGCTCGTGCTGTTGGCGAGCGGCGCACCCTGGGGCATCCTTCCCGTTTCCGACGAGGAGCGCGCGGTCGCCACCGGCTTGATGACGGCAGGCGCGTTTTGGACGCGGGCGCTCAATCCCGTGCTGGCGGTGGCCGCCAAGGATTCGCTCGCCAACCTCGATCCTGGCGCACAGCGCCAGGTCTTCGACCGGCTGGGGCCAGAATCGGGCAGAGCCCTGTTCGAGCTCTTCTTTTGGATGTTCGACAAGCACCGCACCACCGAGGTCCACGCAAGCAACGTCACCTGTCCGGTTCTCATCATCGCGGGCGCCGCCGACAAGGTGATCTCGCCGCTGACCGCCGGGCGCATCGCCGAGCTTTACGGCGATCGCGTACTCTTCCACGTCGCGCCGGGCCGAGGCCACTTTCTCCCGCTCGAGCCGGGATGGGAGGAGCTGGCATGCCACTGCTCGGGTTGGCTGGAGAAGGCGTAACGCGCCTGGAAACCGTTAAGTCCCCGACGCTATGATGAGGGCGAAGCCGGGATCGGCCCGACGCCGCTCAGCGAGACCGCATGGACCTGCGCGCCCCGTCGCTCCATTTCATCCTCGCCGCGGCTCTGCTGTTTCTGGCGGTGGCCGTGCGCATCGCCGATCCGGAGCCGGTGGCGCGGCTGCGCCTCTCCGTCTTCGACAGCTATCTGGAGCTGGCACCGCGCCCGCTGCCGGCCGACCTGCCCGTGCGCATCGTCGACATCGACGAGGCCTCGTTGAAGCGCGTCGGCCAGTGGCCGTGGCCGCGCACGCAGCTTGCCCGCATCATCGACCATTTGAAGGAGGCGGGTGCGGCGACGATCACGCTCGACCTGATCCTGGCCGAGCCCGACCGGCTCTCGCCGGAGACTTTCGCCAAGCTCTACGCCGACGTGCCCGAGCTGGCGCCGATGATCGGCGCGGCCTCATCGCTGCCCTCCAACGACGCGCAGTTGGCACAGGCGATCGCTGCCGCGCCCGTCGTCTTGGGACTTGCGGGCGCGGCCGGCGCCGGCAAGCCGCCGCCGCCGCTCGCGCGCTTTGCGTTTTCCGGCGACGATCCGCAAGGCTTCGTGCCGCCCTTCGCCGGCGCCATCGCCGATCTGCCCCAGCTCAACGCGCACGCCTCCGGGCTCGGCGCCGTCAACTGGATCCCGCGCAGAGATCAGGTGATCCGCCGCGTGCCGCTGCTCGTCTCGATCGCCGGCATGCTCTACCCCTCGCTGCCGCTGGAGACGCTGCGCGTCGCCTTGCGGGAGACGACCGTGTTCGTGCGCGCCTCCGGCGGCAGCAGAGCGGGCGCCTTCGGTCAGCGCACGGGCGTGGAGAGCGTGCGCGTGGGCAAGACCGTGCTGCCGACCGACGCCAACGGCGAGCTGTGGCTGCGCTTCTCCAGGACCGATGCCCGCCGCTACATCTCCGCCCAAACCATCCTCGATGGCAGCTTCGATGCGCAATCGGTCGCCGGGCACCACATCCTCATCGGAACCAGCGCGGTGGGCCTGCTCGATCTCAGGGCCACCCCGCTCGATGCGGCGGTGCCGGGCGTCGAGATCCACGCGCAGGCGCTGGAGCAGATGCTGTCGGGCGACCATCTGAGCCGGCCGCCCTACGCGACGGGGCGCGGAGCTGACCTTCCTCGTCGCAATCGGCGCCATCGTTGCCTGGATGATCTATCGCATCGGCGCGGTGGCCGCCGCCGCCATCGGAACGCTGGCGATCCTGGCCGTGTTCTCGCTCTCCTGGCTCGCCTACGTCAATGCGGGCCTGCTGTTCGACCCTGTCTATGCCGCCTTGGCGATCTTGCTTCTCTACCTCGCCACCTCGCTCAACGCCTACATCGAGACCGAGAGCGACCGCAACCGCGTGCGCTCGGCCTTCGGCCACTACGTCGCCGCGCCGCTGGTGGAGGAGCTCGCGCGCAACCACGACAAGCTCAAGCTCGGCGGCGAGACGCGCGAGGTGTCGGTGCTGTTTGCAGATGTGCGCGGCTTCACCAGGATTTCCGAGGGGCTCAGCGCCGAGGAGGTGATCCGCTTTCTCAACCGTCTTTTCACGCCGCTGTCAGAGGTCATCCTCGCAGAGCGCGGCACCATCGACAAGTTCATGGGCGATGCCGTCATGGCGTTCTGGAACGCGCCGCTTCCCGATGCGAACCATGTCCGCAACGCCTGCACGACGGCGCTGAAGATGCTGGGCGAGCTCGACAAGCTCAACGCGCTGTGGGCGGCGGAGGCGGCGAGCCGCGGCGAGACGGCCGCACCGGTGCGCATCGGCATTGGGATCAACACGGGCGCCTGCTGCGTCGGCAACGTCGGGTCGCCGCAGCGCTTCGACTACTCGATCCTCGGCGACGTCGTGAATGTCGCCTCGCGTCTGGAGGAGGCCACGAAAGTGTACCGTGTCCCCATCATCGCCGGCGCGCGCACGGCGGAAGCCGCACCCGGCTTGGCGTTCCTCGAGATCGACGCGGCGATGATGCGGGGCAAGGAACGCGTCGAGCGCCTCTTTGCCCTACTTGGGGACGAGACGGTTGCGGCATCGGAGCGTTTCCGCGCGCTCAAGCAGACGCATGCGAACCTTCTGGCGGCGCTGCGCTCGGGCGACCTCGCTACCGCACGCGCCAGGCTCGACGCCTGCCGAGCGCTGGGCTGGCCTGAGCTCGCGGCCTTGTTTGAAAGTTATGCGCCGCGCCTCGAGCGCGGCGCATGACGGTCATCGGTTACGTTAGTTGTCGCCGCCGTGCTTGTGGCCGCCGCCGTGGTGGTGATGCTTCCCGCCGCCGATGCCGATCGTGATGTTGAGGCCCTTGATGACCTTGTTGATGTTGGCGGCGTCCTTCTTGTGCCGGTGTCGGTGTCTGGTCTCGCGCGACCTCCTCTTGTGCGTGCCGGCCTTATGCGACGGCTTGCCTTCGTCGGCATTGTGGCCGCCGTCGTCGCCATCATCGGCGTCGGCCTTGTCGTCATCGGACGGATGCGGCCTCGAGGGGAAGGTGCCGAGCACGATTTGGTCGCGCGTGAAGATCGGATCGGGATCGACGCCGGGAGCGTTATCGATGAAGGGGAACGCGGTGTCGAAGGGGACATCCTCCTTATCGAGGCTCGCCCACTTGACGGGCTTGCCGACCTTGCTGGAGGTGACGCGGATGAGCTTGCCCGGCTCGTCGTGCAGCTGACACTTTCCGTCCTCGGTGCAGACCTCGATCGCGCCCTCGATGAGCAGGAGCCAGGTCATGCCGCTCGCCTGCACGTAGACGTCGAAGATGGTGCCGCGCACGGTGATCGAGGCGGTCGGCGTGCGGATCACGTAGGCCGGTTTGGCAGCGATACCGGTGATGAAGCGGAAGGCGCCGCGTACGAGGTCGAGCACGATGGCGCCGCCGCTGAGGTCGGGATTATAGATGAACTTGTCCAAGAGGAGGCGGGAGCCGGGGCCGAGCGCCAGCTTGGTTTTGTCGCGCAGAATGAGCTCGCTGCGGCCGTCGCTCGCCACCTCGATCAGCTCCTGCTGGCGCACGTCATCGCCTTTGGCGAGCTCGCGCTGGTTCTGGTCGAGCTTGGCCGTGACGAGACTGACCACGGTGACGGCCGATCCGATCGCATCGCCGGGAGCGGCGAGCGCATGCGCGCTTCCCAATAGGAACGCTGGCAGGCAAAGCACCAATCTCAACAACCGCATGGCCATCAAGCCTCTGCAATGAACGGCAATCGCGCTTGAGCTCGCGGGTCATCTCAAGCCGGCAACGTGGGCCCGTTGGCAACGAGGGCACACTACCACGTTCACGGAAGAACGCGACAAGCGCGGGCAGTCTGGCACGCGAAAGTTCGCCGGGCTGTTCCCTGGGGAACAGCACTGAGCCGAGCCGGGGCACTGGCATTTGGGGCATTGTTGCAGCGCCGGTACGGGCCGGCGGCCGATTGGGCAGCGACGGGTTGACGCCGAGAGCCCGTTATCTACATCACACAAAAGTCTGCCGTCATTAGCAAGAGGTTTCCGTCCGCTCCATGCTGATCAGGGACACGACCGCCGGATACGGACTAATGACGCGTCTCACGCACTGGGTCATGGCCGTTGCCATCATCGCCATGTTCGGGCTCGGGCTGTGGATGGTCACGCTCACCTACTACAGCCCCTATTACCGCTCGGCGCCTGATCTGCATCGCAGCGTCGGCATTCTGCTGCTGATCCTTCTGGTGCTGCGCTTCTGCTGGCGGCTCGTCAATGCGAAGCCCGACGACCGCGAGCTGTCGCCGTGGGAGCGCACGGGCGCACGCGTCGTCCATTGGGGCTTCTATCCGCTGCTCGCGGCCCTGATGGTGAGCGGGTACCTGATCTCCACCGCTGACGGCCGGCCCATCGAGGTCTTCGACTGGTTCAGCGTGCCCTCCCTCATCCAGAAGAAGGGGATGGAGGACACCGCCGGCGAGGTCCACGAGTGGCTCGCCTATCTGACGATCGCCCTGGTGGTCCTCCACGCTGCCGCCTCCTTGAAGCACCATTTCGTCGACCGCAGCCGCATTCTGGTGCGCATGTGGTCGGGTCCGCCATCCTCTCCGTGAACCTGCAAAGGGAGCTCCCCGCATGAAGTTTGTCCCATTTTCCGCGGTCCTTGTGGCTGCGTTGCTCGCCCTCGCGTGCCCTGCCTCCGCCGCCGAGTACGTCATCGACACCGACAAGGCGCACGCCTCGATCAACTTCCGCATCAAGCATCTGGGCTTCAGCTGGCTCACGGGCCGCTTCGACGACTTCTCGGGCACCTTCACCTACGACGAGGCAAAGCCGGAGGCTTCGAAAGTGAAGGTCGAGATCAACACCGACAGCGTCAATTCCAATCACGCCGAGCGCGACAAACACCTGCGCAGCAAGGAGTTCCTCGATACCGCCAGCTACCCCAAGGCCGTGTTCGAGAGCACCGCGGTCAAGATGAACGGCAACAAGGCGACCATCGTCGGCAATCTGACGCTGCGCGGTGTGACCAAAGAGATCGAGATCGCGGCGGAGCCCGTCGGCGGCGGCGCGGATCCGTGGGGCGGCTTTCGCCAGGGCTTCACCGGGACCACCAAACTGCCGCTCAAGGATTTCGGCATAAATTACGACCTCGGACCCGCCTCGCAGGAGGTGGAGTTGACCCTCAATGTGGAAGGCGTTCGTCAGTAGTGCGACAGTCCGGTGGATCGAGCGGCGCTGCGCAACGTTTGGTTGCGCCCACCCCCTCTGGACCAGCGCGGCGAGGGTTAACGGAGGACGATCCGGGCGGTAGCAAAAAGGGATAAGTAACCCGGAAGGTAGCAGCCTGAGGCGCGCTGCGCGGTCTCGAGCAGTGCTTCGAGACCGGGCTCCTGCTGGCGCTCGGCCCGATACTATGGGAACGGGCACGGGGCCCGAGGAGCGATCGTTGTCAGTCATGCGTACGCCAGGGAGCACGCCCGCGCGCCTAAATGCCGCCGACCAGAGCGGCTCCGGGCCGGCTTCGCGTCGTCTCGAGGAGACGCTGCGCGACCATGACCTGCAGGGCGAGCGGGCAATCGCGCTCGCGCAAGGGGCGATCGCCTGCTTCATCCTGGTGCTGCATAGCGTGGCCCGCGTCAACGCGGGCCTGCCCGTCGTTCACACGTGGGTCGTGGTGGCGCTGACGCTGCTCATGGTCAGCTCGGCGCTGCGCTTTATGCTCGCCAAATCGAAGGACCTGCCCGAGCGTACGCTCGACGTTCTCAACGTCGTCGACGTCGCGATCTTCCTGTCGCTGCTGTGGAGCTACCAGTACGCCTACGAGCACCCGGCCGGGGGCAGCCTGAAGTCGCCGTCGTTCGTCCTGCTTTTGGTGCTCATCGCCCTGCGGGCGCTGCGCTTCCATCCCCGGC
Organism: uncultured Alphaproteobacteria bacterium; assembly: GCA_963728165.1. Taxonomy (GTDB): domain Bacteria; phylum Pseudomonadota; class Alphaproteobacteria; order Rhizobiales; family Hyphomicrobiaceae; genus Hyphomicrobium_A. The sequence goes on from CAVSIY010000001.1 coordinate 114,892, forward strand.
CGATCATAATCGCCGGCCTGGCCGGCGTGGTCGGCTGGAGCCTTTTCGTGTGCGGCGCCGTCCTCAAGGACGGCGTGTCGGCGATCACGCACGACTATCGCACCTATCTCACCTCGTTCGACATCCTGGTGGGGGCCGAGGTGGAGCGGATCGGCGCGCTGACGGCGCTCGTGCTTTTTCTCGGCATCGCCACCTACAGCGCGCGCCAGCTTCTGGGCCGCGCCGCCGATGCCGCCGATTATGCCGAGGCGCTGCAGGCCGCCGAGCGCCACCTGGAGGAGGCAACGCTGGCCAAGGAGCGGGCCGAGGGCGCGCTCGTCGAACTCGACCGCCGCAAGGCGGACCTCGTCGAGCAGAACCGGCGCTTCAACGCGGCGCTAGGGAACATGTCGCAAGGGCTGTGCATGTTCGACGAGGATCAGCGCCTCATGGTCTGCAACGACCGCTATATCGAGATGTACGGCTTGTCGAAAGACCTCGCCGCCCCCGGCACGCCGTTCCGCACCATCATCGAGAGCCGCATCGCCCGCGGATTGTTCGTTGGCGATGATGCCTCCATGTATCTGGCGGAGCGCCTTGCCGCCGCCCGCGACCCGGTGCCCACCACCAAGGTTCAGGAGCTGAGCGACGGGCGCATCATCGCCATCATGCACGAGCCGATGGAGCATGGCGGCTGGGTCGCGACGCACGAGGACATTACGCAGCTGCGGCGCATCGAGACGCAGCTTGCCCACATGTCGCGCCACGATGCGCTGACGGATCTGCCCAACCGTGTGCTCTTGCGTGAGCAGATGGCGGCCTGCCTCACACGCGCTGCGGTGGAGAAAAGCTCGCTCGTCGTGGTCCTCATCGACCTTTCCCGCTTCAAGGAGGTCAACGATACGCTGGGGCCCTCTATGGGTGACTCGCTGCTGCAGGGCGTTGCTCAGCGTCTATGGCGCCGGCTCAAGGGCGTGGAAATGGTCGCCTGCATCGGCGGCGACGAGTTCGTGGTCCTGCAGGTGGCGGAGAAGCCCGCAACCGCCGCCGCCGCCCTCGTCAAGAAGATCCACAGCATTCTCAGCACGTCGTTCGACGTCGACGACCAGCAGATCGTGATCAGCGCCTATATCGGCATCGCGATCGGCCCCGGGGACGGCAACGAGCCCGACCAGCTTCTCAAGAGTGCCGACCTCGCCCTCACCCGCGCCAAGGACGACGGCCCGGGAAATTCCCGCTTCTTCGAGCGCGCCATGGACGAGCAAATGCAGGCGCGCCACCGGCTCGAGCGCGACTTGCGGGCGGCGCTGCATAACGGCGAGTTCGAGCTCTACTACCAGCCCCAGCTCAATCTGGAGCGCGATGAGATCACCGGGTTCGAGGCGCTGTTGCGCTGGAACCATCCCACGCGCGGCCTCGTCTCGCCGACCGACTTCATCTCGCTCGCGGAGGAGACCGGCCTCATCGTGCCGATCGGCGAGTGGACGCTGCGCCAGGCCTGCGCCGACGCTGCCCGCTGGCCAAAGGGCCTCAAGGTGGCGGTCAACCTGTCCGCGGCCCAGTTCCGTTTCGGCAACGTGCGCCAGGCGGTCATCAGCGCGCTCGGAGCCTCGAACCTGTTGCCGCAGGGGCTCGAGCTGGAAGTGACCGAGTCGATGCTGCTGCAGGACGGCGACGCCGTGGCCGAGGTGCTCAACAAGCTGCACGACATCGGCGTCAGGATCGCGCTTGACGACTTCGGCACCGGCTATTCGTCGCTGAGCTATCTTCGCCGCTTCCGCTTCGACAAGATCAAGATCGATCAGAGCTTCATCCAGGATCTGACCGAGCACCCGAACACCTCGCTCGCCATCGTGCGCTCGATCGTTGCGCTGGGGACGAGCCTTGGCATTGCAACCAATGCGGAGGGGGTGGAGACGAAGGAGCAGCTCGAGCGCGTGCGCGCGCAGGGCTGCACCGAGGTGCAGGGCTTCCTTATTGGGGAGCCGCGCCCGCTGCGCGACGTCATGCCACTGGTGCGGCAGGCCCGGACGCCCACGGGCGACCCGCGCGGCGCGCGTGCAGGCTGACCGGCACCTCCACAGGCAGCCCCTGCGACCTCAGTTGCCCTGCGGATTGAGCGGGGACGGCTCCTCGCCGGGGCCATCATCGGGAGCAAAAATATCCGGGTCCCCTGCCGGCGGCACGTAAGGGTCGTCGAGCGGCGTCGGCGGCGGAAACTCCTCCTGCTGGCGCAGCAGCTTCCCGTGCGTCGCCGCGGCCGCTTGCGCGGCAAGGAGGGGAAGGCACATCAGGAGAGCGCTCAATCGTTTCATGACCGCAGCTTTTGTTGGCAAGCATCAAAGTCGTAGGTTTTTGCCATTAAGAAATGATGGCGCGCTTCGTTGGCACTTGATCGAAGCCGGCCGAGCCCGCCAGCTGGGCGCCGAACCCCTTGTTGCCGCCGCGGTTGCGGGCCCACCTGTTTGAGCGCGCGGGACTAGAGGAGGTCGCATGCAGAAGAGCCTTGCGCCGCCCAGTTGGCAGCAGAGGCTGCGTGGCGAGATGCCGCTTGGCGTCGGCGCCCTCACGCTTTTGCTGTTCACTCTCTACGGGGGAGAGTGGCTCGCCGAGCCGCAGCACTTTTTCCTGCGCGGCGTCCTCTTCGTGTGGCTGTTGGCTGCGATCGGCGTTTGCATCTTCGGTGTCGTGCGCCATGCCGATTACCTGGCCGATCTCTTGGGCGAGCCGCTCGGCACGCTCATCCTCACGATCTGCGTCATCATGATCGAGGTGGCGCTGATCGTCGCCGTCATGGTGCAGGGCGTGGCCGACCCGACGCTCGCGCGCGACACCATGTTTGCCGTCATCATGCTGATGATGAACGGCATGGTGGGGCTGGCCCTGCTTGCGGGCGGCATCCGCCACGTGCAGCAGGAGTACAACTTGGAGGGCGCGCGCGCCTATCTCGCCGTGCTGATCCCGCTCTCCGCGGTCGCGCTCGTTCTGCCCAGCCGCACGGTCTCGACCAACGCCGGAACCATGAACTTCTGGCAGGCGATGATCTTCTCGATCGCGACCATCCTGCTCTATGCGATCTTCCTCGGCCTGCAGACGATGCGCCATCGCGGCTTCTTCGTTGCCCCCGGCGAGGAGGAGGAGGAGGAGACGCTACCGGAGGAGGCGCTCGGCGATGCGGCGGCCCGGCGGCGCAGCATCGCCGTTCACGGCCTGTTGCTGTTCCTGACCATGGTACCGATCGTCGGCCTGGCGGAGTACCTCGCTGTCATGGTCGAGCAGGGCATTCACTCGCTTGGCGTCCCGACGGCCGTGGGCGGCGTCCTCATCGCCGCCTTGATCCTGGCGCCGGAGAGTATCAGCGCGCTCGATGCGGCCGTCGCCAACAAGCTGCAGCGATCGATCAATCTGTGCCTGGGCTCGGCGCTGTCGACGGTGGCGCTGACTGTTCCGGCCGTGCTGCTGATCGGGTTGGCGAGCGGTCAGGAGGTCAGGCTGGGATTGACCGACGACAACACCGTTCTTCTGATGTTAACGCTTCTGGTGAGCATGCTCACCTTCAGCGGTGCGCGCACCAATGTTCTCTATGGCGCCGTGCATCTGCTCTTGTTCCTTACCTACATCGTGCTCATGTTCAACCCTTGAGCGGGCGCCCAGAGACGGTCATGGTCAACGTACCTCATCACGAAGCAACGCCCGCCGTTCGCGACGAGAAGGCGGTGGAGATATTCCGCCACCAGTGGGAGCTCTATCGCAAGTTCCTCGAATTCGACTACCTGTCGAACGCCGGCGCCTACATCGAGCTGCATCGCTTTCTGACGGCCGACATCGCCCGCCCCTTCGACTTCCTCGACCTCGCCTGCGGCGATGCAAGCGGCATCGTCGCGGCGCTCACGGGCACCAAGATCGCGCACTATCGCGGCATCGATCTCGCCCAGCCGGCGCTCGATCTGGCAAAGGACAATCTGAAGCCGCTCGCCTGCGCCGTCGACCTCGAGCCGGCCGACTTCACCGAAGCGATGCGCCAGCGCACGCGTCCGGCCGACATCGTCTGGATCAGCCTGTCACTGCACCATCTTGAGACGCCGGACAAGCGCACGCTGATGCGCGAGATCCGCGCTGGCATGCGCGCGGACGGCGCCTTCCTGATCTACGAGCCGACGCGCGATGACGGGGAGGGCCGCCCGGCCTATCTCGACCGCTTCGAAGAGACGGGGCGCCAGGACTGGACCGCCTTGAGTGCAGACGAGTTCAAGGACGCGATGCACCACGTGCGCACCTGCGACTTGCCCGAGACGGAGCACGATTGGGTGGCGCTGGGGCGCGAGGCCGGGTTCTCCAGGATCTCCGAGCTTTACCGCTCTCCCGACGATCTCTTCCGCCTGTTCAGTTATCGCCCCTAGTGGTCCCTACGAGGGTGCCTTGCTTTTGCCGCCGAGGGGGGGCATATACGCTTCGCCGGTGCGATCCGAGGTGGACCGCGCCCTCAATTTTTGGATTAGACAGCGCGCCACCGGCCGTTTGCCCCTACCCAAAATGACTTGAGAACCCGGATGGTGGCGTGCCCTCCGGTGATTGGCTTCAAGATCACGCCGTTTGGAAATAGACTCTATGGAACGTATCACTGGCACTGTGAAATTCTTCAACTTCTCCAAAGGCTTTGGCTTCGTGCAGCCGGAGGATGGCTCCAAGGACGTGTTCATTCACGCGAGCGCACTGGAGCGGGCAGGAATTCATGGTCTCAACGAGGGCGACAAGATCACCTTCGTGCTCGAGGACGATCGCAAGGGCCGCGGCAAGCAGGCCGCCCAGGTCGAACTCGCCTAACCCCCGATTCGAGTTTTGGCTCGACGATGCCGCCGGTTCATCCCGGCGGCATTTGCATTTTGGAGCTAGGGACGGCGCGCAATGATGGCGACGCTCTCCACGATCTCGGGAAACACGCCGCTAGGCTCCAGCGCCAGCATGCGCTCGCGGACGGCGGCTTCGTAGGCTGCGCGCCCCTCGTCCCCCAGCCTCGATGGCGAGTTGGCCGAAAAGGAGAAGGCCCGCGCCACGATCTCATCGAGGCTGACGGCGTGCTCATCGAACACCGAGATGCGCGCGACATCACGAAACGGGCTGCGCATCAGCACGCTCACGTGCTCCTCCCAGGCCTGGCTCTTGCGCCAGTGATAGAACGCGTCGAAGCGGCCGTGCGCCTTGCGCAGTTCCTCGAACGCGGCGTGCCATGTGCTGGTCCCCACGGCATGCAGCTCGGTGTTGACGAGGGCGACGGCGCCACCCGGGCGCACCAGCGCGTCGAGGCGCTTTAACGTCGCCTCGCGGTCCATCCAATGGAAGGCGCGGGCGATGGTGACGAGGTCGATGGGGGCGAGATCGTCGCCGAGATCGAAGGAGGAGCCGACGCGCCACGCGATCGCGAGCCCGGCCGCCTCCGCCGCCTCCCGGCCCGCCGCGACCATGGCGGCGTCGGGGTCGATGCCGATCGTGGTCCCGGCAAAGCGCGCGAGCGCCAGCGTCAGCGAGCCCGGTCCGCAGCCCAGGTCGAGCACGCGCGCGGCTGCGGCGAGCCCGGTCTCGCGCGCCAGACGCTCAATTAAGCGCTCGGAATAGACCGGTCGCCCGGCCATGTAGTGGGGGATGGCGGAGGTGAAGCGATTGGGGTCGTAAGGGGCGATGCGGGTCATCGGCCTGATCGGGGCAGTGATCGGGGCAGCGCGGTTCGCGACGACTATACCAGTCGCTCCCTAGGGCGTCAGACCAGCGCGCGCCGAGCTCGGTCCCGCGCTCCCGAGCGTGGCGCAGCGGGCCGAAAGGGATCAGCCTTTGGCAGCGGCCTTGGTGGCCCGGGCGATGCCGGCCTGCTTCTTGAGCCGCTTGCGCACGCCGGCCGTGTTGCCCTGAACGCGCGTCACTTTGGCCCGCGGGATGGCGCGGCGGGCCTTTTTCTTCTGCGTCTCGACGTTGCGGAGGCTGCGTTTGGACATGGTGTTTACCATAGATTGGGGGTCAAAGCGGCGGGATGAGCGCTTGCGGCGCGGTCCGGCCTCCTCTAGGTGATCCGCGTGCGCAACGCAAGCGCCACGGGATGCGCTAGAGCCTGTGACATAAATCCGTAACAAGAGTCGATTAGCCGAGCCCGTTATCCCGACGGGAGGCCGACGCGCAACAACTGAGAACGGGGGAGGAATGCCCGCAACCCAGGATGCCATCGCCGCCGAGGAGGGCTCTCTCCGACGCGCGCGCAACAAACGCTTGCGCCAAGCGGTGCATCGCCACAAGCCCGTCACCCGGCAGGGCATTCAAGAGCGGCTCTTCACGCTCGCCTTCAGCGGGCTCGTCTATTCGCAGATCTGGGAGGATCCCGTCGTCGACCTGGAGGCCTTGGGCCTCAAGGAGGGCGAGCGGCTCATCGCCATCGCGTCGGGCGGCTGCAATGTGCTGAGCTACCTCGCCGCGGCGCCGGTACGCATCACCGCGATCGACCTCAATCCGGCCCACGTCGCGCTGAACAAGCTGAAGGTCGCGGCGCTCTCGCACCTGCCCGACTATCCCGCCTTCTGCCGCTTCTTCGCCGAAGCCGACGGGCGCCCCAACATCGACGCCTATTTCACCTACCTGCGCCCGCACCTCGACGCGGCGACGCAGAAATACTGGGAGTCGCGCGATCGCCTGGGGCGGCGGCGCATCGGCTATTTCTGCTCCAACGTCTATCGCCACGGACTGCTCGGCGGCTTCATCGGCGCCGGCCACCTGCTGGCGCGCATGCACGGGGCCAACCCGCGCCGCCTGCTCGCAGCCAAAGGCCGCATCGAGCAGCGCCGCATCTTCGAGCGCGAGCTGGCGCCGCTGTTTAAGAAGCGGCATATCCGCTGGCTGCTCGACCGGCCGTCGGCGCTGTTCGGTCTCGGCATCCCGCCCTCGCAGTTCGCGGCGCTGAAGGGGGGCGAGGCCAGCATGGCGGACGTGCTGCACGCGCGTCTGGAACGGCTCGCCTGCGACTTCGATCTTTCCGACAACTACTTTGCCTGGCAGGCCTTTGGACGGCGCTACGCCAGCGGCGGCAGCGGGCCGTTGCCGCCTTACCTGCAGCGCGAGAATTTCGACACTTTGCGCGCGCGCGCCGACGACGTCGCCGTGGTGCACGCCTCGCTCACCGAGCATCTCAGCGCCCAGCCCGCGGCATCGCTCGATGCCTATGTGCTGCTCGATGCGCAGGACTGGATGACGGATCAGCAGCTCAACGCGTTGTGGAGCGAGATCGTGCGCACGGCGCGGCCAGGTGCCCGCGTGATCTTCCGCACGGCAGGAGAGGAGACGATCCTGCCGGGGCGCGTAGCGGACGCGATCCTGGCGCGCTTCAGCTACGACCGCGAGACGTGCCGGCAATGGACCGCCAAGGACCGCTCCTCGATCTACGGCGGGTTCCACCGCTACGTGCTGAACGCTTGAGAGGATAAGCGCCTTGGCTCATCCCGGCGCCTCCGCCGCGGAGCACATGGATGCCATCTACCGCTATCAGCGGTTCATCTATGATGCCTCGCGCAAGTACTATCTTCTGGGACGCGATCGCCTGATCGAGGAGTTGGCGCCGCCGCCCGGCGGCACCGTGCTCGAGGTCGCCTGCGGGACCGGGCGCAATCTGATCAAGGCGGCGCGCCGCTACCCGCAAGCGCGCCTCTACGGCTTCGACATCTCGCACGCGATGCTCGACACCGCCCAGGGCGCCATCGTGCGCCACGGCCTTGCCGACCGCGTCATCGTCGCCGCGGGCGACGCCACGCAGTTCACCGGCGCGCGTCTGTTCGGCGTGCCGGCCTTCGACCGCGTGTTCGTCTCCTATTCGCTGTCGATGATCCCGCCGTGGCGCGCTGGCCTGCGTCAGGCTTATGGGGCTGTTGCTCCGGGAGGGCGGCTGCACATCGTCGACTTCGGCGAGCAGTCGGGATTGCCGCGCTGGTTCCGGACGGCCTTGCGCGCTTGGCTTGCCAAGTTCTCGGTGGAGCCGCGCGCCGAGCTCGAGGCCGAGCTTGAGAGGCTTGCCGCCGAAACCGGCGCGCGCCTCGAGTTTCAGCGGCCCTTCCGCGACTACGCGCAGCGCTCGGTGCTCGTGAAGCCGTAGCTCAGCCGTAGCTAGGCGATCCTCACCATCCGAAGAGTGAAATGACGAAGCGTGGTGCCAGCAGGACGCCGGCCCAAAGGGCGGCGGCAAGCGCACTCGCCGCAACGAAGCGGAAAGACGACATCGACTGGGTGCCGGCCGCCATCGGAATAAAGGCTCGCGCGATGCCGCGCGCCTTGCTGGTGACGACGCTCGATGCTCCCGCCGCCTCGACCGTTGCCGCTGCGCGGGCCATGGTCGCCTGCTCGCCATTCAGGAACCAGGTATCTACCAGCCGCTCGCGGTGGCTCTTGCCGACGTAGAAGAAGAGAAGATCGCCGAGGAAAGCGCCGGCCGCGCCCGCGAGCCACAAGGCCAGAAAATCGTTGCCGGCATAAAGACCGAGCCCGCCGATGAGGACAAATAGGACCAGCGCCGGCCAGAACACGAGGGTGGAGGGGATGGCGTTGGCGAAGGCGAGCGCCAGCAAGGCGAAGGCTAACAGCATCTCGTGCTCGCGCATGTAGGTGAAGACCAGGGCGTTGAACGCGACCAGCAGGAAGGCCGGCGCGATGACGCCGAGCGCCCACGTGAACGCGCTCGCGACATTGGCGATCTGAAAGGGGAGCTGGGGCATGTTGAACATGCCGGCGACGACCGGGATCACGGCGCGCACCGGACCGAAGAAGTGGCCGAGGAAGACGCCGAAAGCGCCGTGCCGTTCGAAGAAGCGTTGGCCGGAAGGAATGAGATCGGGGCGGCGGCTGAACGGCCAGATCTTGTGGACGCTGTCCTTGAAGTAGAGGCCGATCCAATAGGAGACGGCATAGCCGAGCGAGCCGCCGAGGCCGGCTCCCAATATGGAGGGCGCCAGCACCTCGGTGCCGACGCCGCTGGCGGCGAGAAGCGCTGCGATGCCGACGAGGATCGCCGTGCCGGGCCACACCAGCGACAGGAAGCAGAACGATTCTGCGAAAGCGACGACGAACGCCACCGGTGCGGCCCATTCCTCGTTGGCACGCACGAACGCAACCACGGCCTCGACGTAGTCCTGCAGCATGGCTATCGGAGGTCCATTCTGGCGCGCAAAAGGTGAGGGCCCGGCGCCGACAATTGGCCCCACACGGCGGGAGATTGCAAACGCTTAGGCCGCGCCGCCGTTCCCAGAGCTTCGAAACGCGGCGGCGGCACGAGCCGACGACACCAGACTACGACTTGTTGCACCGTCGTTTCATCTCCACGGCCAGCTCGCGCGAGACCTCGCTGGCAAGGATCACGCCGCGCGACACCTGTGCCGGCGTCAGGCCGGCGCCTGCCGGCCCGCGCAAGACGCGGGGCGCCCTGTCGGCCTCGTTGCGCCCATAAGCGAGCTCCTCGCAGGAGAGCTCCTTCTTCTTGCTCTTCAAGGCGAAGAGGCGCACCCCCGACGCATAGGCCGCGGGCGGCGCCGGCGCCTTGATCCAACCGCGATCATTGGCGTCGATGAGGTAGCGCAGCGTCCGCTGGCGGCGCTCGATGCAATCGGCCGAATCGTCGACGCAGGTCAGGCCGGCGCTGGAGGAGATGCCCACATCAGGTCCGCCACAGCCCGCGAGCGCAGCCATGAGCAAGAGCGGCGGCAGGCCCTGGCATCGGTCGAAAAACATCGTCGCTCCCTTGTCGGTGCGCGGTGAGAGCCCGTAGAAGGCCAGCAAGGCGTCGTCAAGGCGAAACGAATGGGGCAACGCAAGGGGCTTGAGGAAAGGAACGACCATGGCACACGCAATCCGCATCCATGCCACCGGCGGGCCCGAGGTGTTGACCTGGGACGAGATCACCGTCGGCGATCCGGGGCCCGGCGAGGTGCGCCTGCGCCAGGGCGCCATCGGGCTCAACTACATCGACACCTACCACCGCAGCGGCCTCTACAAGCTGGCGAGCCTGCCGGCCGTGATCGGCATGGAGGGCGCCGGAACCGTGGAGGCGGTCGGCCCCGGCGTGAGCGATCTCAAGATCGGCGACCGGGTGGCCTATGCCGGCGTGCTGGGCGGCTATGCCGAGGTGCGGCTCATTGCGGCCGACCGCCTCGTCAAGCTGCCCGACGCCATCGACGATGTGAGCGCTGCCGCCATGATGCTGCAGGGGATGACGGTGCGCTACCTGTTGCGCGAGACCTACCGCTGCACGCCGGAGACGGTCCTCCTCTTTCATGCGGCGGCGGGCGGCGTCGGGCTCATCGCCTGCCAGTGGGCGAAGGCGATCGGCGCCACCATCATCGGCACGGTCGGCAGCGATGAGAAGGCGCAGCTGGCGCTAGCGAACGGCTGCACGCATGTCATCAACTATCGCACCGAGGATTACGTCGCGCGCGTCAAGGAGATCACGGGCGGGCAGGGCTGCGACGTCGTCTACGATGGTGTCGGCAAGGACACCTTTCCCTCCTCGCTCGACTGCCTCAAACCGAAGGGCCTGTGGGTCAGCTTCGGCAATGCCTCCGGGCCGGTGCCGCCCTTCGACATCGCGATCCTGTCCGCCAAGGGGTCGCTGTTTGCGACGCGTCCCACGTTGATGACCTATACCGCGCGCCGCGAGGACCTCATCGCCAATGCGGCCGAGCTGTTCGACATGGTCGCCAAGGGGGCCGTGAGGATCGCCGCGAGCCGCACCTATCCCCTGCGCGAGGCCGCCGCCGCGCATCGCGATCTGGAGGCGCGCAAGACGACGGGCTCGATCGTGCTCGTGCCTTGAACGGGCCGGCCGGCGCATTTCGCTCTTATGGTTAGCCGGCGGTAACCATGAGGGTGAAGATCGGCTTGCCGCATGCGCTGAAGCGGGTCGATTGCGCCAGTTTGATGCAATTGCACCGACCGATCTTCATCTCCGCACGGTCTGCGGCGCCCGAGCGGCTCGCCGCGGTTTACCATATGTCATCGGCTTCGCTGACATCCTGCACGTCACGTCGCCGCTCGATCAGGAGCGGGAGGAACGGGGCGGCAGAGGGCACCACTGTCGAGACGCCTCTCACGCAATTTGGGGTGCACGAGTAGCGAGTAATGCGTCATGGCACGGCTTGATCTCACATCGCACGGCGTCCAGGAGGGCGGCGCCCACGGCGGGACGGCAGATGCGCTCTTCCAGCTCGGTCTCATCTACTGCGTCGGCCGCGACGTCGACCCCGACCTCGTCGAGGCTCACAAGTGGTTCAACCTCGCAGCGCTGCGCGGCAACGATGACGCCAAGCGCTACCGGCTCGATATCTCGCGCGAGATGACGAGGCCGCAAATCGCGCGCGCGCAAAGGCTCGCGCGCGAATGGATCGCGACCCAGTGAGCGCCAACCTCGCGAAAGTCGCGGCCCTCAGCAGTCGCTGAACAGCGAGGTCATGCACTTCCACGTTTTCGAGACGGCATTGCCGACCGCGCTGCCCGTCGACTTCGCCGTGTCGGTCACGGCTTCGCCGGCTTTCTTGAGACCCTTTCCCGACGCCGCTACCGTCTGCTTGGCAAGCTCCTCGACCGTCTGCGGCGGCGCATTTGTCGGCGCCGCTGTTGGCGCCTCGGGGGGAGCGGGCTGGCCTGCTGCCAGCGCCGGGCTCTCAGTCTCAGGTGGGGTCGAGGATGGCGGGGTCTCGCCCAACGGCGGCAGCGCAGCCTCTGCCGCGCTGGTGAACATCACCGTTCTGGGCTCCCCCTTGCACGGCTCGCCCGTCGTGCGCCCCACGCTGCAGCTTTCGTGATTGCCGGACTTGGCAAGCTCGGTGATGCAGAGCAGTTGGCCGCGCGAGCTCCGGGCCGCAGCGCTGGCATTGCCCTCGATAATGCACCGGTATTTGGCGTCAGGGCCTGAGCAGGTGACGCAGTATTCCTGCGCGGACGCCGGGAGGACGAGCCCGCAAGCGGCGAGCAATAGTGCGGCGCTGATCCGAATGTGCATCCGCAGGTTCGTCTTTAGTTTTTGTAGCAATTTTTGGCCCAGCTCGGGGCAGGTGGGCACGATGCGGCTACCAGTCCGCGTCGTCAAGGGCCACCCCGCCGCTATGCTACCCGCGGCTTGCAATCCCCAAGGCCCGCATCTATTAGGGGGCTCCGCGCGGGAGGAGACGTGGCCGAGAGGCTGAAGGCGGCGGTTTGCTAAACCGTTATACGCTTTTAAAGGCGTATCGAGGGTTCGAATCCCTCCGTCTCCGCCATTTCAAAATGTCGCATGTTTAGCCTATTCTAACATCATCGAACCTATATTGCAGGGAGGTCTTGGGGCGATTGCCCCGATCCCAGATGCAGTAGTGCTGGCCCGATAGCCGGTATGGTTGTGATGGAAACAGTTCTTACAGCGCTATTGTCGAGGCTCGTCAGCCGCGGTTCGCTTGCGGTCGTGACCTCGAGCGGGAAAGAGTTCGTGTTCGGGGATGGGACGGGCGAGGAGGTGCGCGTCCGTTTTGCCGACCCGGCAGCCGAGCGCTCCATTCTCGTCAACCCGGAGCTGCGCTTGGGCGAGCTGTTCATGGACGGCCGCGTCATCGTGGAGCGCGGCACGATCTACGATTTCCTCGCCGTGCTTCTGCGCGGCACGTCCTCGCTGCCACGGCCCCTGGCGCTGCGTGTCCTCGACTATATCCGCTTCCTGAAGCGGCGCTCGATCAGCGACAACAAGCCCTGGCGCTCGCGCCGCAACGTAGCGCACCACTACGACCTCGACCATCGCCTCTACCGGCTCTTCCTCGACCCGGACTTCCAGTACAGCTGTGCCTACTTCGAGCATCCCGGCCAAAGCCTCGAAGAGGCGCAGGTCGCCAAGAAACGGCTGATCACGGCGAAGCTCCTGGTCGAGCCCGACGCCCGCGTCCTCGACATCGGCTCGGGCTGGGGCGGCCTCGGGCTCTACCTCAAGCAGATGGGCGGCGCCGCCGATGTCCTCGGGGTGACGCTCTCGACCGAGCAGCTGAGCGTGGCGCGGGCGCGGGCGCGCGAGCAGGGGGTGGAGAACTCCGTGCGCTTTGCCCTGCAGGACTACCGCGACGTCGAAGGCGCGTTCGATCGCATCGTCTCGGTGGGCATGTTTGAGCACGTCGGCCCGCGCTACTACGGCGCCTACTTCCGCAAGTGCCGGCAGCTGCTGAAGCCCGACGGTGTCATGGTGATGCACACCATCGGCCTCCTCGACGGTCCCTGGTATCCCAATCCCTGGCTCGACAAATACATCTTCCCCGGCGGCCAGCTGCCGGCCTTGTCCGAGATCATCCCGGCGGTCGAGCGTGCCGACCTCGTCGTCACCGACGTGGAATGCCTGCGGCTGCATTATGCCGAGACGCTGGCCGAATGGCGCCGGCGCTTCATGGCGAACCGGGACGAGGCGCTGGAGCTCTATGACGAACGCTTCTGCCGCATGTGGGAATTCTATCTCGCCGCGTCCGAGGCGGCATTCCGCTTCCAGAACGTCGCCGTGTTCCAGGTCCAGTGCGCACGCCGCCAGGAGGCGGTGCCGCTGACACGCGACTACATTTTCGAGCGTATGCATGATCTGAGGATGCGCGAGGCCGAAAGCCTCGAGGGCGACGCGACCATCGAGTCGCTGCCGCGGCGAAAGCTGCGCCAATAGCCGCTGCCGGCGCAAGGCGCGCGCGACGGCGCCCGCTGCCCCTCACTTGGAAAGCGGCAAGCGTTTCTCTATAGTGATGCGCCCAGGCGGGTGGCTTGGGGTCAATCAATCACTGACGCCCGAGCGGATGCCGTTTGGCCGGCGCGAGTGGGTCTGCACGTTCGTGGGTCGCGCTGCGTGACTGCGCCGGAGGTGGGGGCACGGTTCGCATGACATGCCATCCGACACGGTGGTTGTGGGGGCTCATTCCGATCGTGATGTTGAGCTGGATCGCCGTCCACGTGGAGGCGGACCGCATCGAGCGCGACCTCGAGCAGCGCGCCAGCCGCGCGCTGCTGGCGGCAGGGCACGATTGGGCCTCGGTCGTCTTCTCCGGCCGCGATGGCGTGCTGGTGGGGACGCCGCCGCGAGCCGACGATCCGCAGAAGGCGCTGGCGCTGGTGCGCGCCGTCTGGGGCGTGCGCTCGGTCGAGGGCCGCACGCGGCAGCCAGAGGCGGCGAGATTTAGCCACCAGGACAACGGCGCTTCCGCAGAGCACGGACCGCCGCGCAGGGAGACTTCGCGCACAGACAGGGCAGACAGGGCGCCCCTGCCGCCGCTTGCCGCCACCATCGCCCTCTCAGAGATCCGAGACGCCACCCTCGCCGACGTGCGCCCCATCGCGCCGGCGCCGGCGCGGCCGGCCGCGCTCGTCGAGCCGCGCCCGGATGCCGTGCGTGCCTGGGAAGAGGACGTCGTGAAGGAATCTGAGGCCAGCGCTGATGCGCAAAAGACACAAGGCGTCCAACAACGCGCTGCGCTCGAGACCGCGACCCTGGCAGCGGCCGGCGTCGAGGCGGCAAACGAATGCAGGTCAGCCGTTGCCGCGCTCGGCACGAGCGAGCCGGTGGGCTTTGCGCTGGGCGAATTCGCGCTCGACGCCCGCAGCCGGTCTGTGCTCGATCGCCTCGCCGGGCTCGCGCGCGGCTGCCCGGGCTTGGGTCTCACGGTGGTCGGCCACGCCGACGCGCGCGGGCCGGCACGGCGAAATTTGGCCCTGTCACAGCGCCGCGCCCATGCCGTCGTCACCTATTTGATCGATAAGGGCATTGACGCCGGGCGCCTCAAGGCCGTTGGCTACGGCGAGAGGCGCCCCGTAGCGCCCAACGACACGGCGCAGAACCGGGCCAAGAACCGTCGCATCGAGTTGGAAATCACGGGGGTGAGCCCAAGTCCGTAGGTCTTCCCCGCCGACAAGACAAGGAGCCGGCAATGGACTACCTGATCGCTCATCTGGCTTGGTACACGCTCGCGGCGTTCGCCGCCGGCTTCGTGGTGGCGTGGATCGCCTGCGCCAGGGTCGAGAGCTGAGAGGCTGAGGTTGCGCCGTGGCGCGCGCGTTGGGGGAGTTTGACGCATGACGGAGCTGCTTTGGCAGACGATCCTGCTGCTGGCGGGGGCATTCTTTTTCGGGGCCGTTCTGGCCTGCGGCCTCAAGCGCCGCTTCTACTATGGTCCGCCGGTGCGCGCGGGAGCTCCCACCGGGTCGGTGACGCCCGCAGGCATGGCTCCGGCCGCGAACGCGTCGCAGCCGAAGATCGAGGTGGCCTCGCGCCCCGCGCCCGAAGGTGCGCGGTTCGAGCGGGCCTTGAGCGGGCAGCCGAGCGCGCCAGTAGCTGCCGCGCCGGCGGCCGCGGCCCCGTCCCAGCTCGTGGTGCCGCCGACGACCGTTAGGGTCGAGCCGGTCAAGGAGCCGCCGCCGTCGGCGCCCCGGCCGGCTGCTGCTCCGGCGCCGGCACCGCAAGCGGCAGCACCTGCGCCGGCGGCCGCGCCGCCGCCGGCCGCCGCGCCCCAGCCGGAATTGGCAGGCATCCCGCGCGTCTCCGTCTCAACGGGCTCGGGCGCTCCGATGAAAGTCGAGGAAGGCGGGATCGGCCCCAGCGACGACTTAACGCGCATCGACGGCGTCGATTCCAGCATGGAGCGGCGCCTCAGGGAGCAAGGCATCCGGCGTCTGCAGGATCTCGCAGGGCTGACATCTGCGGACGTCAAAGGCTTGGGCGAGAGCTTGCACCTGGGGGGTCGTATCGAGCGTGAGGGCTGGGTTACCCAGGCGCAGATCCTCGCCGCCGGAGGGGAGACCTATTATTCGCGCCGCGTCGACCGCGGGATCACCGTCCCCGATGGGGTCGATCCTGCTGCGGCTTTTGCGCCAGAGAAAGCGCCGGCACCCGCTCCGGCACCGACGCCCCCGGCTGCAGCGCCCGCGCAACCGGCACCCGCTCCGGCCCCGGAACCAGTGGCTGCCGCGCCTGCGCAGCCGGCACCAGCAGCCCCTGCGCCGACACCGGCAGCTGCGCCCGTGTCTGTCCCCGCTCCAACGCCGCCAGCGGCAGCCGCACCAGCGCCGGCGCCCGCCGCCGCAGCCCCGATCGAGCCGCGGCCCGCATCCGACATGGCGCACTTGCGCTCCGTGCGCTCGGAAGCCTTGCTCGGCGAGGAGGCGGCGCGAGGCTTGTCGGGGCGCCCCGCGGGCGATGTCGAGGACCTGAAGCGTATCCGCGGCATCGGCGTGCTGATCGAGAAAAAGCTCAACTCGCTGGGCATTACCCGCTACGAGCAAATCGCCAACTGGACCGGCGCCGACATCGAGCGCATCAGCCGGCTGCTCGACTTCCAGGGCCGCATCGAGCGCGAGAACTGGGTCACGCAGGCTCGTATCCTTGCGACCGGGGGACAGACGGAGTTTTCGCGCCGCGGCGGGTGAGCAAGGGCCTCATCGCGCGGCCCGCCCGCGCCATTGACGCTCGGGCAACGTCTTGGGAAGCATAGTTTTCTTCTCTAGAGCCGCAGCGAGCGAGCCCCTATCCTATGTCGAGCCCTGCCGCGCAGCCAGCAGACGACGAGGAGCGCGCGGTGGTTGCGTTGATGCGCACGCCTGCCACGTACGGTGCGTCCGTAGGGCACGTCGACGTCATCGAGACCCACATCGCGCGCGTATTCCTCGCGGGAGAGGAAGCCTACAAGGTCAGGAAGCGCGTGCACCTGCGCTTCGTCGATTTCTCGACGCTTCTTGCGCGCCACTCCGCCGCCGTTCGCGAGATGGAGCTCAACCGGCCGCACGCGCCCCACATCTATCTCGGCCTCGTGCCCATCGTGCGCACGCCTGAAGGGCACCTGCAGCTCGGCGGCACAGGGGTGCCGATCGAATGGGCGGTGCACATGCGCCGCTTTCCGCAGGAGGCCGTGCTCAGTCATCGGGAGGAGCAAGGCCCGCTCACCGAGGAGCTGGCCAAGTCTCTGGCCGATATGATCGCGCGCTATCACCAGGACAGCCCCATTCGCGACGCTTGCGACGGCGCGCGTATCCTCGCGCCCGTCATTCAGCAATTGTCGAGTGCGCTCTCCTACGGCCATGCCGATGTGGCGGAGAACCTCGTCTCCACCTTCGAGCGCGTCTCGCAATTGCTCACCGAGCGTGGCAATGCCGGCTGCGTGCGCCGCTGCCACGGCGACCTCCACCTCGGCAACATCGTCCTCATCGACGACGTTCCCGTTCCCTTCGATGCGCTCGAGTTCAGCGAGGAGCTGGCCACCACCGACGTCTTGTACGATCTCGCCTTCCTGCTCATGGACCTCGACGCGCGCAGCGACCGGCAGGCGGCAAACACCGTTCTCAACGCCTACGTTGCCTTCGAGCCTGTCGGCGGCGAGCTTGAGGGGCTTGCCTGCTTGCCATTGTTCCTCGCCTGCCGTGCCGCAGTGCGAGCCGTCGTGGCTATGGCGCGCACCGAGCAACTCGCCGCCGAGGAGCAGACCGAGCTGCGCGCAGAAATTCGCCGCAATGCGGCGCTGGCTCGCGCCTACCTCGCTCCTGCGCCGCCGCTGCTCATCGCCGTGGGCGGGCTCTCCGGCACCGGCAAGTCGACGCTCGCTGCCCGGCTCGCGCCCCTCATCGGCGCGGCGCCGGGCGCTCTGAACCTGCGCAGTGACGTGGAGCGCAAGCGCCTTTTCGGCGTGCCCGAGACGCAGCGTCTGGAGCGTCAGCACTATCGCATCGGCACGGCACAGCGCGTCTATTCCATCCTGGAGGACAGGGCGCAGCGTACCCTGGCGGCGGGGCAGGCCGTGATCGTCGATGCGGTATTCGCCCAATCCGACGAGCGCGCAGCGATCGAGGCGATCGCGCGCGAAGCCGGCTGCGCCTTCGTTGGGCTGTGGCTGACGGCGCCCGCCGAGCTGCTGATCGAGCGCGTCGAGCGGCGGCGCGGGGACGCCTCCGATGCCGACCGCCGCGTCGTGAAGGAGCAGCTGCGCTACGATCTGGGCGACATCGACTGGACCTCGGTCGACGCTGCTGGGTCGCCATCGCAAACGCTCACCGCGGCCGAGGACACGCTGCGCGCCGCCGGCATCGGCCTGGCGTCACGCGCACCGTCGCGTGAAACCGAAAGCGGACGCTGACGCGACGCGTCACGGTGCCGTCGGCGGGTGCTTGCCGACGAGTTCGAGCGTCTTGCGCATCGCGCGCTTCGCCCATCCGCACTCTCGGCCCGGCCATATCACCTCCTGGATCTCTGAAGGGGATCGGCCCTGGTCGGATTCGGCGCCGGTGAGACGCGCGATGATGGAAAAGAGGTTCTGCCGCTCGATCAGCTCCGTGCGCGCCGCGCGGATGGCATCGAGCCGCTCCGGCCACGGGTCGGTCTTGAGGATCTCCCCGATCTGGGCGACCGCGCGATCATGGTCGTCGATGTCGAACAGCGGCACCATCGAGCGCTCGGGAAAATACTCGGTGACGTTGCGGCAGCCAGAAAAGATCGGCAGGCTGTAGCCGAGGTAGGCGTCGGCGAGCTTCTCGGTCCAGAAGTGCGGACAATCGTTGTTCTCGAGCGCGAGATGGTAGCGATAGGGAGCGATCGCCTCGGCCTTGTCGCTGATGGATTGAAATCCGCGCCCGAACACAGAGATCGAATCTGGAAATTCCTGCCGCAGCCGCTCGATCAGGCGCAGGCGCGCGCGCTGGCGCGGCAACTTCGCCTTGGTAGAGCAGACGACGGAGATGCAATTGAGCTTGTTCTCCGGGACCGGCATCGCGCGCAAATCGGCAAGCCCGGAGCGGGCGACCATCTTGCCTCCCGATCCGAAGGCGACGCCGTAGAACCAATTGATGCCGGGCTGGCTCGCGATCCATCGGCCGCGAAAGCCCGGTATGGGATAAGGCGATACGAGGATACCGAACTGGTTGGCGAACGCGGCACGGTAGCGCTTCTGACCGGGGGGCTCCGTGACAAAGAGGATACGCCGGTGGCGTGGAACCCGCGTCGCCACCGGCGCTCTGATGTCGTCGTAAACGACGATCCAATCGTCGGAAGCGTCGGGCGCAAGATTGACCGTGAGGCCGCCATGATGCCCCGCTCCGTCATCGGTTTGACGAAACCACGGCCAATCATGACGTGTGAGAAAAGCGATCTGGCGTGCGCCGGACAAGCAGCTCTTCGGCGCGCAGGCAGCGCGCCGCCTCTAACCAGGGTCGACCTTCGGGCGGCCAGCAGGTGAGCCGAATTCATCTGTGGATGCAAGCCTTACGCACACATCGCGCATAGCGTGAGGTCAATCCGCACCTTCCCCAGGCGCCACCAGCACCGCCGCGCCCGTGAGATCGCCGGCCCGTAGCTGCGCGATCGCCGCGTTCGCGTCGGTGAGGTCGAAGGTCGTCACGTGCGGCCGGATGGGAATGCGCGGCGCAATCTCAAGGAAGTCGATCGCGTCCTGGCGCGTGAGGTTGGCGACCGAGCGCACCACGCGCTCGCCCCATAAAAGCGCATACGGCATCGCTGGGATGTCGGTCATGTGGATGCCGCCGAGCACCAGCGTGCCGCCCTTGACCAGTGCCTTGAGCGCCAGCGGCACGAGCGGCCCGACGGGTGCAAAGATGATGGCGCCGTCGAGCGGCTTGGGCGGCATCTCCTCGGACGACCCGGCCCACACGGCGCCGAGCTCGCGCGCGAGCTTCTGGGCGCCCTTGTCGCCCTTGCGCGTGAACGCGAAGAGATACTGCCCGTGAAAGACGGCGAGCTGGGCGACGATGTGGGCGGCGGCGCCGAAGCCGTAGATGCCGAGGCGCCCGGCGTTGCGCACCAGCTTCCAGGCGCGATAGCCGATGAGCCCGGCGCACATCAAGGGCGCGGCCTCCGCGTCCCCGTACTCGGGCGGTATGGCAAAGACGTAGTCGGCATCGGCAGTTGCGTACTCGGCATAGCCGCCGTCGATGGTGTAGCCCGTGAAGCCGGGGTGATCGCATAGGTTCTCGCGGCCGCTGCGGCAATAGGAGCAGCGCCCGCAGGTCGCCCCCAGCCAGGGCACGCCGACCCGATCGCCGATCTTGAAGCCGCGCACGCCCGCACCGATGGCGACGATGCGGCCGATGATCTCGTGGCCGGGAATGACGTGCGGTTTGGGATGGCTGAGATCGCCGTCGAGGACGTGCAGATCGGTGCGGCAGATGCCGCAGGCGGCGACGCGGATGAGGACGTGCCCGCGCTTGGGCGCGCGCACGGGCCGCTCCTCGCGCCGAAGCGGCGCGCCGGCGTGATCGAACGCCATGGCGGTCATGTGCTTGGGCAACGTTGCGGGCGCTTGCGGCCCTTTTACCGCCTTGCGCGGGGTTGCCGGGGTCTTGGCGCGGGGCAATCGTCGTGCGGGCACGCTCTAATCCATTTCGACGACGGAGGCGATGTGGAAGGTGCGCATGACGCCGTCATGCTTCGTCACAGAGACATACTCGTCGGGCGTAAATTTGTGCTTGTCGAACTTGAAGCCCGGCTCGTCGTCCTCCTCGGTCTTGGGATCATAGTCGATCGCCCATGTTCCGCCACGCTTGTGCACGAGGAGGCCGATTTTCTCTCAACAAGCCGGGAGTAGTCGATAGCGATGGCGAAGGAAGCATCGCCCGGTTAAGGCTGTGTGTCGGTTGGTGGCATCGTGTATCAATGTGGGCGCCGGCGCCGGGCCTTCCGAGAGGCGCCGGAGCGAGGTAGGGTTTGCGCCACATGACCGGCGAAACCAGAACCATCAGTACTGGGATCGAGATGGTGGACGGGACAGACCCAAAGCTGCGCGTCGAGCGGGCCGAGGGTGAGCTGCGGCGTTCGGAATCGCAGATTGCCGCCATCCTGGCGATCGCCGCCGACGCCATCATCGCGCTCGACGGCGACTTGCGCATCACCCAGTTCAACGACGGAGCGGCAGCCATTTTCGGCTATGCCAAAGACGAGGTGCTGGGGCGCCCTCTGGAGATGCTCATCCCGGAGCGGTTTCGCACTGCGCACGCCGGTCACGTGCATTCGTTCGCCGCCTCCGGCGTGGCCGCACGCCGCATGGGCGAGCGCGAGGCGATCTTCGCGTTGCGCAAGGACGGCAGCGAGTTTCCCGCGGAGGCATCGATCGCCCAGCTCAGCGTGGGGGACGAGCTTGTCTACATGGTGCTGCTGCGCGACGTGACCGAGCGCAAGCGCACGGAAGCAATCCTGGCCCAGGGCACCGCGGAGCTGGAGGCACGCGTGGCCGAGCGCACGAAGGCGCTGGAGCAGGAGATCCGCCGCCGGGAGGAGGCCCAAGCCGCGCTCATCCAGGCGCAGCGCATGGAGGCCTTCGGCCAGTTGACTGGAGGTATTGCTCACGATTTCAATAACTTGCTTACCATCGTCCTCGGCAACCTGGAGTTCTTGGAGCCCAAGCTCGCAGGCGAGGACGAGCGCGCCCTGTTGCGCCGCGCGGCCGACGCAGCGCAGATGGGGGCAAGGCTGACCTCGCGGCTCTTGTCGTTCGCGCGTCGGCGGCGCCTGGCGCCGGCGGTCCTCAATCTCAATGATCTCGTCCTCGGTCTGGCAGAGCTGCTGAAACGGTCGCTTGGCGAGCGGATCACGCTCACCACGGTTCTGGCCGGCGCGCTGTGGCCGACGCGCGCCGATCCCAGCGAGGTGGAGAACGCCGTCCTGAACCTCGCCATCAACGCGCGCGATGCCATGCCGCAAGGCGGCAACCTCGTGATCGAGACGCGCAACGCGAGCGTCGGCGCGGACACTGCCGAGGCCGAGTCGGGTCTGCGTGCCGGCGACTACGTTCGCATCTCGGTGACCGACACCGGAACAGGGATGGACAACGACACGCTGAAGCGCGTCTTCGAGCCGTTCTTCACCACCAAGGAAGGGCGCGGCACGGGCCTGGGCCTCAGCACCATCTATGGCTTCGCCCGGCAGTCGGGCGGGCATGTCACCATCAAAAGCGCGCCGGGTGCAGGCACCACGGTCAATCTCTATCTGCCGCGCGAGGCGCCCATCACGGCGTCGAGACGCACAGACACCGCGCCGAGCGTGCCGCTATCGGAACACTGCGAGACCGTTCTCGTTGTCGAGGACGAGCCCAAGCTGCGCGAGCTGACGTTGCAGCGCATCGAAGGCCTCGGCTACGTGGTGCTGGAAGCCGAGGATGCAGCCGCGGCCATGCGCATCCTGCAAGGGGAGGCGGAAATTGCGCTCGTCTTCAGCGATATCGTGCTTGGCAGCGGGATGTCCGGCTTCGAGCTGGGGCGCTGGGTGCGTGTCAACAAGCCCGAGGTGGAGGTTCTGCTCACGACGGGGTATGCCTCGGATGCGGATGTTAGCGAGGAGTGCCGGACCGAGTTCGAGATCCTGCACAAGCCCTATGATCGCTCCGCGCTCGCCGTCGCGCTGCGGACGGCGCTCAAGGCCGGTCACAGCCGGCGGACGTCGCCGGCAAACACGTAGCCGACCCCGCGCACGGTCTTGACGAGCTGCGGACACTCGCCGCGCTCGATCTTCTTGCGCAGGCGCGCAACGAGCCCGTCGATGGAGCGATCGAGCGGCGTCCAGTCGTGCCCCTTCAGGAGATCCATGAGCTCGTCGCGAGACAAAACGCGCCCCGGCCGCTCGATTAGGACTGCGAGCAGATTGAACTCGGCCGTCGTCAGCTCGCACAGGGCGCCTTCCGGCGTCTTGAGCTCGCGCCGGCCCGCATCGAGCGTCCAGCCGTCGAACGTGTAGCGGTTGCTGCGCTCGGCCGCAGCCGGGGCACGCGCCGGCTCGGGGCCGGGGCCGGCGTAGCGGCGCAGGACGGCGCGGATCCGCGCCAGCACCTCGCGCATGTGAAACGGCTTGGCGATGTAGTCGTCGGCGCCGAGCTCGAGCCCCACCACGCGGTCGATCATGTCGCCTTTGCCGCTGATCATCACGATCGGCACGTTGTGCTTGGCACGCACCTCGCGCGCCAGCGTGAACCCGTCCTCGCCCGAGAGCCTGACGTCGAGCGTGATGAGATCGACGGGCTGGGCCTCGAGCTGCGCCATCAGCCCGGCGCCGTCCTTTGCCTCCGAGACCGTAAATCCCTCCGGCTCCAGGCCGGCGCGCAGCAGCGCGCGCACGTCAGCCTCGTCGTCGACTATCAGAACGCGAACGGGGTTTGTCCCCATCATCGAAGGGTCTTGCTCCACTTTTCTCGGGCCGCCGTCGGGAGTGCAGGGCGCCCTTGCTCCCTCCCCGATACAGTCGTGCACAAATTCTCACAAGGGCAACACATGGGCGTGGCTTCCGGCTGGTTTCCTGCAACTGGATCGGCTTTAGCGCTTTAGCGAAGGAAACGACCATGTTGGCCATGACGCTGTCACCGGACCTCGCGGTACAACCGGATATCTTCGACGTCCCCGCAGGGGCCCCCCGCAGCGGGCGGCCCATCGACCAAAGGCTGAAAGCCGCCGCGCCAAAGGTGCTGCAGGCGCGCGAGCACGTCTTCTTCGAGGGGGATCGCAAGGACCACGTCTACCTGGTCGAGAAGGGCACGGTTTGCCTCTACAAGACGTTGCCGGACGGACGTCGCCAGATCGTCGACTTCGCCTACCCGGGCGACCTCATCGGGCTGGGCGGTCCGGGCGACCACGTGTTCAGCGCGCAAGCCATCACGCTCGCCCGACTGCGCTGTCTTCCGGCGGGCCTTCTGCACGAGGTGGCGCTGCACGATCCTCAGGTCAGCATGCAGCTTTATCGCGCGCTGTCCGATCAGCTTCTCGCTGCCCGCGATCTCTTGTTGACGGTCGGCCAGCGCAACGCCACCGAGCGCCTCGGGGCGCTGCTGCTGGCGCTGTCTCGGCGCAACGAGCGGATCGGTGCCGACCCCACGCAGATCGCATTGCCGATGACGCGCGCCGACATCGCCGACTTCCTCAGCCTGACCATCGAGACGGTGAGCCGCACCTTCACCAAGCTGCGCCTGGGCGGGATCATCGACTTGGTGCAAAGCTCGCTCGTCGTCATTCGCGACCAGCGCGCACTGGAGCGTCTTGCTGCAGGGGACGTGCAAGGCATCCGATGAGTCTCGTCGCTGCGGCGCAAGCAAATGCGTGCGAGTGCGTGTGGCAGCTCGAGTCGTTGCCGAACGGATGGCAGGTGTTTGGCGTTGTTGCCCGCAGACCTCGGCGGATTCCAAGGAACGAGATGAGATGGCTGCTGACCTGAAGTGCTGTTGGTTCGTCGCCGCCGTGTTTCGCGAGCCGCACGATCTCGTGTCGACGATCGCCGAGCTGCGCGCCAACGATTTTTCAGGCAATCGATTGCTCGTCGTGGCCAATCACCGGGCGGCGGACGCCCGCAAGGCCTTGGACGGGTCAGTCGTCGGCCCGGTGCCGGTCACGGGCGTGGGTGAGAACGGCGCCGTCAAGGCCCCTCAGTCCCTCAAGCTGTCCGCCGAGCTGCGCACGCTCTTGAAGGCCATGGGGGAGGTCGACCCGGTCGAGCGCCGCAGCGAAGGCGGGGCCGACGGCCCCGACCGTGAAAGCCAGTCGCAAGTTTATGCACAGTTGCGTCAGGACGTCGCCGGCGGCGCGCTGGTGCTGATTGCGAGCGTTGCAGATCCGGACGAGCAGCTGCTCGGTGCGCGCATCCTGTTGCGCGGCAACTGCGAGTGCGTTTTGACGCACGAGATCGCCGCGGGCAACGCCTGACGCAGGGTGCGGCTTTTTCACCTCTGTCTTAAGCCTGTCGCAACCTCGACCCTATCTAAACTTAAGTCGTCAAGCAGCGCTGCCTCCCCCCGGCAAGCGCCCCCTACGCGCGAGGTGCGGCCCCGCATGACCATCCGTAATCTCGGCAAACTGCTCGCTCCCAAGTCGATCGCGTTCATCGGCGCGAGCCCGGAGCCGGCGAGCGTCGGCGCGATCGTGACCGCCAACCTGCAGGCGGGCGGATTCGCCGGGCCCCTGTGGCTCGTCAATCCCCATCACAAGAGCATCGGCGGCGCGCCCTGCTATGCCTCGCCCGCCGACCTTCCCGGCGTGCCCGATCTCGCCGTGATCGCCACGCCACCGAAGACGATCCCGCGCGTGATCGCTGAGCTCGGCGCCAAGGGCACGCGCGCCGCTGTCGTCATTACGGCGGGTGTCGGCGGCGAGCTGCGCCGCGACATGCTCAAGGCCGCGCAGCCCTACTGCCTGCGCATCCAGGGGCCAAACTGCCTCGGGCTGCTGCTGCCGCCGATCGGGCTCAACGCCAGCTTCGGGCAAAGCATGCCGCTCAAGGGCGACCTCGCCTTCCTCTCGCAGTCGGGCGCGCTGGTGACGGCGATTATCGATTGGGCCGGCACACGCGACATCGGCTTCTCGCAGGTCGTCTCCATGGGCGACATGGCGGATGTGGATTTCGGCGATCTGCTCGACTATCTCGCCGGCGATGCGGGAAGCCGGGCGATCCTGCTCTACATGGAGCAGCTGACGGACGCCCCCAAGTTCCTCTCTGCCGCCCGCCGGGCGGCGCGTGCCAAGCCGGTCATCGTCTTGAAGGCCGGCCGCAATGCGACGGCGGCCAAGGCCGCGAGCTCGCACACGGGCGCGCTGGCGGGCTCCGACGCGGCCTACAACGCCATCTTTCGCCGTGCCGGTCTCTTGCGCGTCAAGGAGCTGGGCGAGCTGTTCCAGGCGGCCGAGGTTCTCTCCTCGGCGCCGCCCTTGTTGGGTGAGCGGCTCGCCATTCTCACCAACGGCGGCGGCGCGGGCGTGCTCGCCGCCGACAGCCTCGCCGACGAGGGGGGTATCCTTTCGGCGCTGTCGCCCGAGACCAAGGAGGCGCTCGACGCCGTGCTGCCGCCCACGTGGTCAAAGGGCAACCCCATAGACATCATCGGCGACGCGGGTCCTGATCGCTATGCCAACGCCATCGAGGCGGTGTTCGCCGATGAGACGAGCGACGCTCTGCTGGTGATGAATTGCCCGACGGCGCTCGCCTCCAGCGAGGAGGCGGCCGGCGTGGTGATTGCCGCCGACGCCAAGCGCAAGATGGCGCACCGGCCGCCCAAGCCCGTCTTGACCAACTGGCTGGGCGACGGCGGGGCCTCGCGCAGCCGCGCGCTGTTCTCTGCCGCCGGCATCCCCACGTTCGAGACGCCCGATGCGGCGATCAACGGCTTCATGCAGCTCGTCCACTACAGGCGCGCGCAGGAGGAGCTCATGCAGACGCCGCCCTCGCTGCCGGGCGGCCTCCACTTCGATCATGAGCGTGCCGAAAGCATCATCAAGGCCGCCCTGCGTGCCAAGCGCAGCATGCTGTCGGAGGTCGAGGCCAAGGCGCTTCTGTCGGCCTACGGCGTTCCCGTGGTCCGGACCGAGACGGCGGAGGACCCCGACGGCGTGGCCAGGATCGCGGCCGACATTCTAAAGAGCGACAAGGCCTGCGTGGTCAAGATCCTCTCCGACGACATCTCGCACAAGTCCGACGTCGGCGGCGTGCGGCTCGCCATCAAGACCGCCGAGGAGGCGCGCGAGGTGGCGAGCGCCATGCTCAAGAAGGTGCACGACCTCAAGCCCGAGGCGCGCATTCGCGGCTTCACCGTGCAGCCGATGGTCGCGCGCCCGCACGCGCACGAGCTGATCATCGGCATGAGCGAGGATCAGACCGTAGGCCCGCTCATGATGTTCGGCGCCGGCGGCACGGCCGTGGAGGTGATCGCCGATACGGCGCACGCGTTGCCGCCGCTCGACTTGAAGCTCGCACGCACGCTCATCCACGAGACGCGCATCCACCGTCTGCTCGACGGCTATCGCGATCAGCCGCGGGTGGATTTCGCCGCGATCGCTATGGCGCTCGTGCGCGTGAGCTACCTCGTTGCGGCGCACGAGGAGATTCGCGAGCTCGACATCAATCCGCTGCTCGCCGACGAGAACGGTTGTGTCGCGCTCGACGCCCGCGTGCGCATCGCCGACCCGGCGGTGAGCCCGCGCAAGCCCATGGCGATTAGGCCCTATCCGGTCGAGTGGGAGCAGGAGGACGACCTTCCGGGCATCGGTCGCGTCATCATGCGCCCCATCCGGCCCGAGGACGAGACGCTCTATGCGCTGTTCTTCTCCAAGCTCTCGCCCGACGACATCCGCATGCGCTTTTTCACCGCCAAGCCGGACCTCTCCTTCAAGTTTCTGGCGCGGCTGACGCAGATCGACTACGCGCGCGAGATGGCCTTCGTGGCGATTGCCGCAGAGACGGGCGAGCTGCTCGGGGTGTCGCGCCTCATTGCCGATCCCGACTACACGAGCGCCGAGTACGGCGTGCTGGTGCGCTCCGACCTCAAGTCGAAGGGGCTCGGCTGGCGCCTCATGCAGCACCTCATCGATTATGCGCGGCACGAGAAGCTGGAGGAGCTCTACGGTGAGGTGCTGGCCACCAACACGACGATGCTGCGCATGTGCGAGGAGATGGGCTTCCATATCGAGGCCGACCCCGGCGATGCGGGAATTCGCGACGTCCGCCTCAATCTGCATGGCGTCGCAAAAGACAAAGCGCGCCGGCAGACGGGGACGTGAGGCGCGCCTGCGGTTGATCAGGATCAACGCGCGGCGTGGCCTGCCATGATCCAACGCTTCCCTGGAAGATGAGGGGCATGCGCATGGATGGCGGGCACAGGTCGCGGCCACTAGGTCGCCGCGTTCTCGTCGGTCTCGCCGCGGCGGGGCTGGCGGCCGCCGCCACGGCACTTAGCGCGAGCGCCAAGGAGCCGTGGGAGCAGGTGCTCTCCCAGCAGCTCGATCAGGAGCAGAAGTGCATCCTGACCACGACCTTCAATGTGCACGAATGGCCGCTCGGCGACGCGACGGTGATCTCGGGCAAGGCACGCTGCTATGACGGGCGCGAGTTCGACTTCTCGCAGAAGAAAAATCACCTGAAGTTCGACATCAGGGCGTGCGAGCCGACCATCTGCTGAGGCCTCGGGCTCTCAGCCCTCGCGCGGCTCGTCGGCTTCTTTTTCGCCTTCCACGTCCGTCGGCGCATCGGGCTGCTCGCTGTCCTGGATGGCGCGCCAGCTCGCACCCTCCAAATCCTCGAACTGGCCTGAGCGCAGCGCCCACAGGAAAGCTGCAAGCCCGAGGAGCCCCAGGAACAGGGCCGCCGGGATGAGCCAGGCGAGCGCGGTCACGTCCGGCGCTCGCGCGCCGGCGCCGACTTCAGCGCAAGGCGCATGGTGCGCAGGCGCAAGGCGTTGCCGGTGACGACGATGGAGGAGGCGGACATGGCGAGCGCGGCGATCAGGGGCGTGACCAATCCCGCCATGGCAAGCGGCACGAAGAGCGCATTGTAGCCGAGCGCGATGGCGAAGTTCTGCAGCGACATGGCGCGCGTGCGCCGCGCAACCGCGATCGTCTCCAGGACAGGAGCAAGGCGCTCGCCCTGAAAGATGGCGTCGGCCGCTGTCTGGCTGATGTCGGCGGCGCTCGCCGGCGACAACGAGGCGTGGCCCGCCGCAAGCGCCGGGGCGTCGTTCAATCCATCGCCGATCATCAAGACCTTGTGGCCTTGAGCGCTCAGGGCATCGATGCGGGCGATCTTGCCGTCGGGGCGGACGCCGGCGCGCCAGGTCTCGATACCGGCGGCAGCCGCCGCCGCCGCAACCGCCTGCGGGCGATCTCCCGACAGCAGCTCGATCGCATAGCCCGCGCGTTTGAGCGCGGCGATGACGGCGGGCGCATCCCGCCTCAGCGCGTCCTCGAAATGGAAGGGCACCGGCGCCTTCCCGCCCCTGCGGAACCACAGCGTCGCCGCCGCCTCGCCGCCGTCGTCTCCGACGCCGACCCATTCGGCCGAGCCGAGCCGCTCCTCGCCGCCCGGCGTCGCGGCGGCGAGCCCCGAGCCCGCCACCTCGCGCACGGTGCCGCGCCAGCCGGGCGCCAGCCCACGTGCGGCGGCTGCGGCGACAATGGCCTTGGAATAGGGGTGGCGGCTGTTGACGGCGAGCGATGCGGCCTGCCTCAGGATGTTGACATCGACCGTATCGGCGCCGATGAGGCGCGGCTCGCCCAGCGTCAGCGTCCCGGTCTTGTCGAGGACGACGGTGTCGGTCTCGGCCAGGCGCTCCAGCGCGTTGGGCGCCTTGACGATGACGCCCTTGGCGAACAGACGCCCGGTCGCAGCAACCTGTACGGCCGGAACCGCGAGCGCTAACGCGCAGGGGCAGGTGATGATCAGCACGGCGATGGCGTAGGTGAGCGCCTGCTCCCAGCCGGCGCCCGCGAGCATCCAGCCAAGGAAAGTGACGGCGCCGAGAATGTGCACGGCCGGGGCATAGATCCCCGCCGCGCGGTCGGCGAGGCGCACGTAGCGGCCGCGGCCCTGCTCGGCTCCGTGCATGAGGCGCGCGATCTCGGCGATCAGCGTGCCTTCGTCGGTGGCGGTCGCCTCGACCTCGATCGGCGTGGTGATGTTGACAGTGCCGGCATGCACGATCGCCTCGGCGTGCACCAGGCGCGGGAGGGTCTCGCCGGTGATGAGGCTTTCCTCGATCTCGCTGGTTCCCGACACGACGCGTCCGTCGACCGGAATGCGCTCGCCGGCGGCGACGAGCACGCGCATGCCCGGCATCAGCGCGCGCGCCGGCAGCCGGCGCGGCTTTCCGTCCTCGCCCATCACGGTCGCCGCCAGCGCCTTCAGCCCTAAGAGGTTCTCGGCGGCGCCTTTGGCCTTCACGCGCACGCTCTCGTCGAGATAGCGGCCGATGAGCAGGAAGAAGGTGAGCATGATGGCGGCGTCGAAGTACACTTGCTCGCCGCCGCGCATGGTCTGATAGAGGCTCATGGCCGAGGCGAGGATGATGCCGAGCGAGATCGGCACGTCCATGTTGAGGCGCCTGGCCCGCAAAGCTGCGGCGGCGGAGCGGAAGAACGGCTGGCCCGCATAAACGATGGCCGGCAGCGCGATGAGCGCCGACAGCCAGTGGAAGAGAGCTGCGGCCGAGGGATCCATGTCGCTGGCGAGGCCGGCCCACACCGACACCGACAGCAGCATCACGTTGGCGGCGGCAAAGCCCGCGACCCCCAGACGGCGCAACAGATCGGCGGCCTGAACGCCGGCCGTCTCGTCGCGGGCGTAGGCGGCCTCGGCGGCATGGAACCCGGCGCGCTCCAGCGCGGCGACGAGGCGCTCGGGCTCGATGGCGGACGCATCGTAGCTCGCCGTGACGCGCTTGGCCGTAAGATTGGCGCGCGCGCTCTCGACGCCCGCCGTCGCCAGCAGGGCCTTCTCCACGGCGGCCATGCAGCTGCCGCAGCGCATGTTCTCCACGATCAGGGTGACCGTTTGCGGCGCGTGCGCAGGCTCGAACCGGGCGGCTCCCGACTGGCGCCCGCCCACGACCTTGAGCTTGGGCCTCAGGGTTTGATCCATAGCCGGCGCCTCGCCTCGTAAAGCGCCGCGTCCTCCTCGCCGTTACGGGCGGTGAGGTCGACCGTCCACCCGCCGGGCCCGAGCCCGGCCGCATCCGCTTCATAGATGCCAGGGCCGGTCTGCTCGAGCACGATCTCGCGGTCGAAGCGGCTGGTCGCGGGGCGCTCGATCTGGGCGCTCACGTCGAGGCCGGAAATGGCGCCGCCGGCCTTGTCGGTGAGCGAGACGCGCAAGCGCCGCGTCTCCGGCACGTAGGTGAGGCTGTCGCGCCAGCCGAGCTTGGCCTGCGCCTCGGCGGCGGCGACGCGCTCGTTGTAGGCGAGCCCCTTGCGGTAGGCGTCGTCGGTGTCGAGGCCGGCGAAGGTCGATTCGGCCTTGTAGACCATGATGCCGTTGACGGCGAAAATGACGGCGAAGAAGCCGATGAGAGTGAGGAGGACGTGACGGCCCTTCAACATGCGTGCCTCGCCTGGTGTGCGCGCGCTAGTCATGGTTGGGGGCCATGAAGGCGGCGTCGTGGTAGGTGCGGCTGCCGTCGCCCAAGTCGGTCACCACGAAGTGGAACGGGGTCGAGGCGCCATGCAGGTCGTCGCGCTCGTCCTTCGGCACGGTGACGAGCACCTTGAGCGCGCGCAGGTTGTCGGTGACGACGTCGATCTTGGGATCGCTCCCCTCGAGGCCGACGATCGTCAGCTTGGCTTTCTCAAGTCCTTCGGTCGAGAGCTCAAAGGTGCGCTTCTGGTGCAGCTTGTTGAGGATCTTGACGGTGTAGCCGTTGCGCAGGCCCCCGTCGGAGAGCTGGACGAAGAGCGGCTGGCGGTCGTGCAGCACGTTGATATCGAGCACGCTGCGGCTGAGCCATGCCCACAGCATGATGGCGGCGACGATGCCCATCAGGGTCGCATAGAGGATGGTGCGCGGGCGGATGAAGCGCAGCGGCGCCAGGTCGTGATGCGAGGCGGCGTCGAGGTTGCGGAAGGTGTCGTAGGCGATCAGGCCGCGGGGGCGCTCGACGCGGTCCATGATCTCGTCGCAGGCGTCGATGCACAGCGCGCATTGGATGCATTCGAGCTGCACGCCATCGCGGATGTCGATGCCCATCGGGCACGCCGCGACGCACGCCTTGCAGTCGATGCAGTCGCCGCGGCCTTCCCAGGTCTGCCCCTTCTTGTGGGGCCCGCGCGGCTCGCCGCGATAGCCGAGGTAGGAGATGAGCAGCGAGTCCTTGTCGAACATCGCGCTCTGGATGCGCGGCCACGGGCACATGTAGATGCAGACCTGCTCGCGCGCGATGCCGCCCAGGAGATAGGTGGTCCCGGCGAAGAGGCCGAGGAACACGTAGGCGATGGTCGGCGCGTCGCCCTGCACCAGCTCCACGGCGAGCGTTGGCGCGTCGCGGAAGTAGAAGACGAGCGCGCCGCCGGTCGCGATGGAGACCACAATCCAGGAGATGTGGGTCGCGGCCTTCTTCCAGATCTTCTCGAACGTCCAAGGGCTGGCATCGAGGCGGATGCGCGCGTTGCGGTCGCCCTGCCAGAAGCGCTCGACCACGACCATCAGGTCCGTCCACACCGTCTGCGGGCAGGTATAGCCGCACCACATGCGCCCGGCGAGCGAGGTGACGAGGAAGAGCCCGAGCGCCGACAGGATCAGGAGGCCGGTGATGTAGTAGAGCTCCTGCGCCCAGATCTCGATGGGACCGAAGAAGAGCCGCTGGTTGGCGAAGTCCAAGAGGAACGCCTGATCGGGCAGGCTGGGCCCGCGGTCCCAGCGGATCCAGGGCAGCGCGTAGTAGATGCCGAGCGTGATCGCCATGACCGCCCACTTGACCTTGCGGAACGTTCCGTGGGCGAGCTTGGGATAGATCTTCTGGCGCGTGGCATAGGCTTGGCGCAGCTGCTTCGACGCCACGGCTGCGACATCGATCCGCTCGATCCCCGGCGCGGCCTCTGCGGCCGCGGTCTCCGGCACAATGTCGGCGGCACGTTTGATCATGGTCATGCTCGGCTCCCGCCGGCGCCTCTGCGGCTCGCCAGCCTACCATATGGCACGCCGGAGCGTGCCCGCTCGTAGCGCGAGCGGCTACTTGCCGCCGCCCAGTGAGTGCACGTAGGCGGTCAGCATCTTGATGGTGACGGGATCGAGACGTCCCGTCCAGTACGGCATCACGCCGCCGCGTCCGGTCTGGATGGTCTTCTCGATGTCGGCCGCCTTGCCGCCATAGAGCCAGATATCGTCGGTCAGGTTCGGCGCGCCGAGATCCTGGTTGCCCTTGCCCTCCTCGCCGTGACAGGCGACGCAGTTCTCCGCAAAGATGGCCTTGCCCCTCTCAGCGGCAGCCGCGTCGGTGGCGTGCCCCGACAGCGACATGACATATTGAGCCGTGTCCTTGATCTGGGCAGGCTGCAGGATGCCGTCAAGCCCGAAGCGCGGCATGGCCATCTCGCGCGCCTCCGCGTCGCCCGAGCGGATCCCGTGCGTAATCGTCTGCTGGATGGCCTCGGGCGTCCCGCCCCACAGCCAGTCGTCGTCGTTGAGGTTGGGAAAGCCAGGACCGCCCTGGGCGCCCTTGCCGTGGCAGGGGCTGCAGTTGTCGCCGAACACCGCCGCGCCGCCGGCCAACACGAACGGCATCAGCTCCTGGTTCTTCTCGATCTCGTCCAGAGGCGTCGCGGCGATCTGATCGAAGTACTTGGCCTGGTCGGCCTTGGCCGCGGCCACCTCCTTTGCGACCTCGCCGCGCTGGCTGTAGCCCAACGCGCCCTTGGTGTAGCCGTTGAGCGTGGGCCAGGCGGGATAGACGACCCAGTAGCCGATGGCCCAGACGATGCACACATAGAACGTGTAGAGCCACCACCTGGGCAGCGGCTTGTTGAGCTCCTTGAGGTCGCCGTCCCACACGTGCCCCGTGGTCTCGACGCCGGTGACCTGATCAATCTCTTTGTTGCTCATGACCGGTCTCCGTCCGGTTTGTCGTTCTTCTCGTCCTCGAGCGGCACCTGGGCGGCCTCGTCGAACTTCTTCTTGTTGCCGGGCCAGAACACGTAGACGACCACGCCAACGAACAGTGCGACGAACAGGATCAGAGCGACGGTTTGCGAAAGTACGGTTGCTGCATGGTGCGTCATTGCGGCTTGCCCTCTATCGCAGGTTGGGTCCGGCTGCGTCGAAGTCCGCGAAGTCTACTAGCGTTCCGAGCATCTGCAGATAGGCGATGACAGCGTCGAGCTCGGTCGGCTCGCTTCCCGCGGCGCCGTCGAACTTGCGCACCTGCGCCTTGGGATAACGGGCAACGAGCTCCTTGGCCTCTTTGGTGTCGGGCGAGATCTGCGCCACGACGTCGGCCTTGGCCTTGGCGATCTCCTCGTCGGAGTAGGGAACGCCGGTGATGCGTAGCGCCCGCATATGGTCGGCGATGTCATGATAATCGAGCGCGCGCTCGGCCAGGAACGGATAGCCGGGCATCACCGACTCAGGCACCACCGAGCGCGGGTTGTGCATGTGCTCCACGTGCCAGTTGTCGGAGTACTTGCCGCCGACACGGGCGAGATCGGGTCCGGTGCGCTTCGACCCCCACTGGAACGGATGATCGTACATGCTCTCGGCGGCGAGGCTGTAGTGGCCGTAGCGCTCGACCTCGTCACGCAGCGAGCGGATCATCTGGCTGTGGCAATTGTAGCAGCCTTCGCGCACGTAGATGTCGCGCCCTGCGAGCTCCAGCGGAGAGTAGGGGCGCATGCCTTTCACCTTCTCGATGGTCGAATTGAGAAGGAACAGCGGTGCGATCTCGATGATGCCGCCGATGGAGACGACGATCAGGATGGCGATCAACAGCACCATCGAGTTCTTTTCGAAAAATCCGTGGTTCATGACCGCCCCCTTACTCCGCCGGTACCGCGGCCGCCCCTGGCCGCAGCTCGGGCGCTGCCGCCGAGCTCGGCTGCTCGGCTAAGTCGACCGACACATCGCCGCGAATGGTGCGCCAGACGTTGATGGCCATGATGATGCCGCCGATCAGGAACAGCACGCCGCCGGAGGCGCGGATCACGTAGGGCCAATGCATGGCTTCCACGGTCTCCACGAACGAGTACTTGAGGAAGCCGAGCTTGTCGTAAGCGCGCCACATCAAGCCCTGGGTGATGCCTGAGACCCACATGGCGGACACGTAGAGGACGAGGCCGACGGTCGCGATCCAGAAGTGCCACTCGACCATGCGGATCGAATAGAGGCCGCGCCGCTTCCACAGCCACGGCACCAGGCAGTAGATGGCGCCGAAGGAGACCATGCCGACCCAGCCGAGCGCGCCCGAGTGCACGTGGCCGATGGTCCAGTCGGTGTAGTGCGACAGCGAGTTGACCGACTTGATCGACATCAGCGGGCCCTCGAACGTCGACATGCCGTAGAAGGCGACGGAGACCACGAGCAGGCGCACGACCGGATCGGTGCGCAGCCGGTCCCAGGCGCCCGACAGCGTCATCAGGCCGTTGATCATGCCGCCCCAGGACGGCATCCACAGCATGATCGAGAAGGTCATGCCGAGCGTCTGCGCCCAGTCGGGCAGCGCGGTGTAGTGCAAGTGGTGGGGCCCGGCCCAGATGTAGAGGAAGATCAGCGACCAGAAGTGCACGATGGAGAGCCGGTAGGAGTAGATCGGCCGCTCCACGCGCTTGGGGATGAAGTAGTACATGATGCCGAGGAAGCCGGCGGTGAGGAAGAAGCCGACCGCGTTGTGGCCGTACCACCATTGCGTCATGGCATCCTGCACGCCGGAGAAGAGCGAGTAGCTCTTGGTGCCTAAGAGCGACACGGGCACCGACAGGTTGTTGACGATGTGCAGCATGGCGATGGTGACGATGAAGGCGAGGAAGAACCAGTTCGCCACGTAGATGTGCGGCTCCTTGCGCTTCCACAGCGTGCCGAGGAAGACCAAGAGGTAGACGACCCATACGATCGTCAGCCAGAGGTCCACGTACCACTCGGGCTCGGCGTACTCGCGGCCTTCGGTGACGCCGAGCACGTAGCCCGACGCGGCCAGCACGATAAAGAGCTGGTAGCCCCACACGACGAACCAGGGGGCCCAGTAGCCGGCGATGCGCGCTCTTGAGGTGCGCTGCACGACGTAGAGAGAGGTGGCGAGCAGCACGTTGCCGCCGAAGGCGAAGATCACCGCCGAGGTGTGCACGGGGCGCAGGCGCCCGAAGTTCGTCCAGGGAAGATCGAGGTTGAGGGCCGGGTAGGCGAGCTGCCAGGCGATGATGTCGCCCATCAGGAAGCCGACGACGCCCCAGCCCACGGCCGCGATGGTCGCGACCTTGATGGGGCCGTCCATGTAGCTCGCCTGCTCGTCGGCGCTCACCCTGTGCGGATGCGTGGCAACCCAGTAGGCGGCCGCTGCGCAGAAGAGGACGAACAAGGCGCCGTGGAACCTCATCACCGGGTCGGTGGCGGCGAAGGCAAAGGCGAGCCCCCCCAACGCTCCGGCAATGGCAACGGACAGGGACACCCCATGCGAAAAGGCCACGACCTCCTCTTTCGGCATCGTGCTTCCCCCCTTTTCCTTCTCGGTGGACAGAAAACTTGCTGCGTCTCTTATCTTCGCGCAGCGAGTGTACGCTTTGACGCAGATCAAAGTGCGACAATCAGGCGGCGGCTCCGAGCGCGGCACAGCGAAGCACAGCCGCTTGATCGAGGGCTGCCTTCGACTTTGGTCGGATGGGTCGGCGCGAGGAGAGGCGGCGGCTAGTAATTGCCGCTCACCGCGTTGGAGAGGCTGGGGACGCTATACTCGGCCGCGACCTTTCCCCGCCGGTGGGCACGGTGCCGGCGCAACTGGTGCCGCGGGGGGGCGGCGGCGGCGGTGGTGGTGGTGGCTTCGGCGGCGACGGGCGCGCTTGCCGTCGCATGCGTTCCCCCCTCATGCGTGCGCTCGCGGGGGCCGGGCGCCAGCTCCGTCACCTCGGGCTCGCTGACGGCGGCGAGCGTGGTTGCGGCGATGGCGGTGATGGGCGGCGTGGGCTTGGGGGTGCCGCGCTTGGCCTCTGACTTCGCAAGCTTCGCCTCGAGCTCGGCAGTAAGCGCCGGAAGCGGCGTGAAGGCGGTCTTGGAGCGCAGTTGCACGATCTTGTAGCCGCGCTGCTTGAGCTCGGCGAGGATGGTCGGCAGCGCCTTGGCGGTCGAGGCCTTGATGTCGTGGAACAGCACGATGCCGCCGTTCCGCTTCTCGATCTGCTCGAGCGTGCGTTTGACGAGCCGGCTCGGGTTGCCGATGTAGCTGTCGTTGGACACCACATCCACGGTGAAGGCGGCGATGCCACGCTCCTGCAGGTAGGCGAGCATCGGCCCGGAATCGCTCAAGCCCGGGAAGCGGAAGAAGGGCGCGATCGGCCCTTCGGCGGCAAGGGCGACCGCGGCGAACCCGCGCTCGATCTGATCCTTGGCCTTCTCCAGGCTCTGGCGGCGCAGGTTCATGGGATGCGACCAGGTGTGCGAGCCCACAGTGTGCCCACGGGCCAGGACCTCTTTGACCATGTACGGGTAGGCCATCGCCATCTCGCCGACATAGAAGAACGTGGCCTTGGTGCAGAACTTGTCGAGCGTGTCGAGAATGGGCTTGGTATGGCGCGGCAGCGGGCCATCGTCGAAGGTGAGCACGACCTCCTTGGGACCGAGAAAGCGCGGCTCCCTCTCGTACTTGCTGAAATCGCCGAACAGCGGCCCAGACTTCGGGTCGATCTCCACGATGCGCGACACCCCGAGTGCGGTCTCGGGATTGGGGCAGGTCTCCGTCTCCGCCGCCAGGGCGGGTTGAAGGGCTGCTGCGGACATGAGCACTAGCGCAATCGAAGCCAATGAGCGGGTCACGGGATCACCTCAGATAGCCGAATGTCCGAGTTGGGCATGAGTGCTGGGCCCCGGGGATAAAAGATTGCCCCGGCACGGGTCTCGCTCATGGCTGCAGCCATTGCTGGTACCATGGCATAGCTTCGCTTTTTCCTAAAGCTTTGGCCTTCGTTGGCGTGTGGTCGGCGCCGCCTGGTGGCGCCCACGGCAACACCTCGGCGCCTCTCTTCGTCCCGCTCTGCTGCCAGACGATCGAGCGCGATGCGAGCGGCTCCTTCGCAGATGCGAGCTTGCGGTGTGCGATCTCCCGCTCGGCCAGCGTGTCGTAGTCGGCAAGGGTGGTGACGGGCGCCTTCGGCACGAGGTGCACGATTTTGTAGCCGCGCTCCTTCAAGGCATCGAGGATCTCTTTGAGGGCGTGCGCGGTGGAGGGCTGGATGTCGTGGAACAGCACGATGCCCTTGTGCCGCCTGGCGAGCTGCGCCAGCACGTTGGCCTTCACGGCCTCGCCATCGCGCGTCTTGAAGTCGCGCGAGTCGACGTCGATGCCGAAGCTCGCCACGTTGCGCGACTTGAGATAGGCGATCGAGGCCGGGCTCGTGCGCAGGTAGGGGAAGCGGAAGAAGGGGGCGACGGGCCCCTGCATCGCCTGCGCCACCGCGCTGACGCCCAACTCGATCTCGTCCTTGGCCTTGTCGAGAGCGAGGCCCTGCAGCTTGGCGTGCGACCAGGTGTGGGTGGCGACCGTGTGTCCGCGGCGGGCAACCTCGCGCACCATGGCCGGATCGGCGACCGCCATGCGGCCCACCATGAAGAAGGTGGCCTTGGTGCAATGCTCGTCCAGGGCCTTGAGGACGGCCTGGGTATAGCGGCGCAAGGGGCCGTCGTCGAAGGTGAGGACAACCTCGCCGTCGGCGAGGAAATTGTACTCGCCCGCAGGCGATCGCCCGAACATGGGCCCCTGGGCGGTGTCCACCTCGACGACGCGCGACAGCCCGAGCACGTCGCTGCGGGTCGCACAGGCATCCACGGCCGGAGCCGACTGTGCACGCGCCAACTCCGTGCCGCATGCAAGCAGACACGCAACCGCTACAACTAACGCCTTCATCCGCCGCATTGACCAAATTCCGCCCGCAGGCCACACCCTACGCCGCACGACGGCCCAATCATAATCCCGCTCTTTAGATAGAGCCCCACCAACTAACATTTCCTGTAGAACGTCGCTCGTGCAACGTTCCAGGCTTTGGGCTTCGGGCCCGTTCTGTTGCATTCAGGTATCAGACTGTCTTAGTCCACGGAACGTGCTAAGCCGCGGGCTAATCACAATCGCTTTGCCCTTTTGATGACGGTCGGGAGCATGCTTCGGCATCGTCCCCAGGTGAGAGCACGGCCATGAGCGAAGTGCACGAGGAGATCGCTGCGCACGAGCGCGGGGCCGCCCCGACGCCCGAGCTCGTGCGCGCCGTCACCGAGGCGGTGGAGGCCGACGACAAGGCTAGGGTGCGCACGCTCTTGGCCGACGTGCACGGACCCGACCTCGCCGACATGATCGAGCTTCTGGGCCCGCAGGAGCGGGTCGCCGTCATCCTGGCGCTGGGGGCCGATTTCGATTTCGAGGTGCTGACCGAGGTCGACGAGAGCGTGCGCGACCAGGTGGTCGAGGCGCTTCCCAACAACGTGCTGGCCAAGGGCGTCGAGGAGCTGGACAGCGACGACGCCGCCTACCTGCTGGCCGATCTGGAGGAAAGCGACCAGAAGGAGATCCTCGATCAGCTGCCGCAAAGCGATCGGGCCGCGCTGCAGCGCAACCTGCTCTATCCGGAGGAGACCGCCGGCCGCCTGATGCAGGCCGACTTCGTGGCGGTGCCGCCGTTCTGGACGGTGGGCCAGGTCATCGACTTCGCGCGCGAGACCGAGGATCTGCCCGATACCTTCTCGGAGATCTTCGTCGTCGATCCGGGCTTTCATCTGTTGGGCAGCCTCGACATCTCCCGCTTGCTGCGCACCAAGCGCGAGGTGCCCGTCGATACCATCATGGACAAGGACCGCCATATGGTGCTGGCCACCGCCGACCAGGAGGCGGTGGCGCGCCAGTTCGAGCGCTACGGCCTGATGGCGGCCCCCGTCGTCGACAAGAACGAGCGCCTCGTCGGTGTCGTCACCGTCGACGACGTGGTCGAGGTGATCGAGCAGGAGGCCGACGAGGACGCCAAGCTCTTGGCCGGCGTCGGCGACGAGCAGGTGACCGACAGCGTGCGCCAGATCATGCCGCCGCGCTTTGCCTGGCTGTTCGTCAACCTGCTGACGGCGATCCTCGCCTCGTCCGTCATCAAGCTGTTCGACGCGTCGATCGAGAGCATGGTGGCACTCGCCGTGCTGATGCCGATCGTCGCCTCCATGGGCGGCAACGCCGGCACCCAGACCATGACCATCACGGTGCGCGCGCTGGCGACGAAGGAGCTCAATCCGGCCAACATCGTGCGCGTCGCCCTGCGCGAGACCGCCGTGGGGCTGATCAATGGGCTGGTGTTCGCGGTTCTGCTGGCGCTGCTCGCCTACTATTGGTTCGGCACCGACCAGCTCGGCGCGGTGATCGCCATCGCCATGGTGGTGAACCTGCTCGCCGCGGCGCTCGCCGGCATCTTTATTCCCTTGGGGCTGGAGCGCATGGGGTTCGATCCCGCCGTCGCCTCGACCGTGTTCGTGACGACGGTGACCGACGTGGTCGGCTTCTTCTCGTTCCTGGGGCTCGCCACGCTGTGGCTGATGTGAGGCGTGCGGCCTCGCGGCATCTCTGCCCGAGGGGATGAAGAAGTGAGGGGCTGCGGGGCGGGGAGCGCCGCAGGTTTTTGGTAACAAAGAAGCGGCGCTGCTGCCGCCCCGCGCAGGATTTTTCGGCCTACCCGCAGCAATTAAGCGTTCTCGCACCCCGGACTTTCACCGGGGCGGGTGCGGCGAGCCCCGGATAGTCTGCCGCGCGTGACGGTCTCGAGTACCCGGCCTGCCACCCGCCCTCGATGCAGGACGCCTCGAGATCGACCCCTCAGCGGGGCGGGATGGGCGGAGTTTCGCATGGGCCCGGCGCGCGGGGATAAGTTTTCTTCGCGCCGCCTGCTCACTTAGCTCCACCCGGGAATACAGAGAGGGGTAAGCGCCGGCCACAACCTCCCATGTTGGGAAGACGCGCTAAGATAGCTTGGCGCGTCGCGCTAACGTTCAGTGGAGCTGAACTGCAATGCCCATCACCATACGCCCCCTGGAGGAAAGAGACCGCGTGCAGTGGGAGGCGCTGTTCCGCGCCTACATCCGCTTCTACAAGGAGAAGGTGACCGACGAGGTCATCGAGCTGACGTGGCAGCGCGTGCTCGGCCAAGAGGACGGCTTCTACGGACTGGTCGCGGAGGAGGACGGCCGCCGTCTCGTCGGCCTCGTGCATCTCCTGTTCCACCGTTCGACCTGGTCGCCGACCTACTATTGCTACCTGGAGGATCTGTTCGTCGACATCGACACGCGGAGGCAGGGCGTCGGGCGGGCGCTGATCGAGGCCAGCTACCGCGAGGCGGACAAGCGCGGAGCGACGCGCACCTACTGGGCGACCAAGGCCGACAACGCGGCGGCGCGGCGGATCTATGACCGGGTCGCCAAGCCGAGCGGGTTCGTGCAGTACCGGCGGTGAGGGCCGTGTCGGCTCCGGAGGCTCTGGCACCAACGTTGCCTTCAATGATCCGAACAGGACTTGGTGCGACCGTAGCCCACTCACACCCGTCCTATTTGAGCGAGCGCTGAGTCAACAATGGCCACTGCGCAGCGCATCTATGTAGTTGGGGCGGGTCCCGTGTCGCTTCGGTCATGTGAGGCAATTGTGGACGAAAAGGCCGAGATAGCCCCGATGAACGCCTCGACCCTTTGTGAAGGGTTGCGATTGGCGGCAATATTTGCCGGTGGCGAATTACCGTGCAGGACGTGCGTCACCAATCAAATCAACGAAGCACATGGGGCACGCCGTGCGCACGACACTGGCTATTGTGATGGCCGCGGTTGGAATCCTGTTGGATCCGCCATCCTGCAGCTCGGAAAGCATTGCGGGATGGGCGGCGAGTGTCCAGGACGCCCAGACCAACCAGAACGCACTCGCAGCCGGCATTGACGCATATCGGGACGGCGCTCTCGAAGTCTGTGTTGAAGCGCTTAGCAATGCCCTGGGAGGACGCCTCACCAATAAGCAACGCGCCGACGCTCTTTACTTCCGCGGACTGGCATATCGGGAACTCGGCCTGCCCGGGCAGGCCGTCCTGGACCTAACGAGCGCCACGTCGCTGAAGAATGGGCTGTCGAAGGCTCGATTAAAAGACGCGAAGAGATATCGCGATGGCGCAACCCGCGAAGCGGGGATCAGCCCCGCAGTGTCGGTGATTGCTGAAGACGCTTCCGTGAATGGCTCCCGGACCGCCGTACCAGTTCCGCCCGGTCGGGTTCCCGTTCCCAAGGAGCAACCCCGCGAATGGGCCCCCATAACAACGGGCTCAATCAGCACGGGCGAGCCGCCGCCGGCTCCTCATGGCGGCTTCATCTCGGCTGTAGAGAAGTTGATTATTCCGGACTGGCCATAACCGCTCGGGTCAGTCACAGAAAACGCGAGGCGTGGCGTGATCGTCGGCTACGAGGTCAGGAGCGGTCTTCGCTAGACTCAGCTCGAGGGCGCGTTGAGGCGGCGGGTCAGGTTCTCGAACTCCTGGCGCAGCTCCTCGTTCTTGAAGATCTGGTCGAAGGTCGGTGCTTCCAGCTTCTGGATCGCTTCAAAGGAAGCCGCGCTGTCGCGCATCAGGCTTTTCAGCTGGAAGCTCGCCTCCACCGTCTCATAGGTGTTGTCGGCGATCCTGAGATCGTGCGTCGCCCGCGTGCGCGCCCGCGCGATCTGCTCGCGCTGCTCTTGCAGATAGCGGCGATAGCCCGTGGCCGCGTCGGAGGCGACCTTCTGCGCCTCGCGGTTGGCCTGCAGCGCGCGCAGCTGGTCGGGGCGGTTCTCTGCCTTCAGAAGCGCGTTGGTCTTGGCCTGCGCCTTGGCGATGTCCTTCAGAATCGCGTCGAGCTTGGGCATGTAGTTGGTGTCGATCTTGGCGATGGTCTCGTCCTGCGCGTGCACCAGCATGGCGAACAGCGCCGCGTGCATGGCGAAGTACTTGCGCGCCGAGTTCATGTTGTCGCCGGCCGCGGTCAAAAGCTTGCCGAGCTGGGTATCGATCACCTTGGCCGCATTGAAGGTGGCCACGAGACGCACGAGGTCGCCCGAGAGCACGCTGTCGAGCAACAGGTCGACCTGCTCTGGCGCCAGCTCGACTCCCGATTTCGCCAGCGCGGCCGAGATCTCCGTTTTGGTCTTGGCGATCTCATCTTTGTTCTTGGCGATGCGCTTGTCGGCGTCCTTGATGTCGCTGCCGAGGCTGTCGACGGTGTCGGTCAGCATGCCGGGCAGCATGCCGTCCTTGGGCGCCGTCAGCTGCTTCTCCTTCATCGCGGCGATGCTGGCCTCGATGTCGCGGATGTTGTGGCGGAGCCCTTCGACCTTCTTTTGCATGTCGACGATGGGAACGTCGGTGACGATGCCGAGGGCTGAGTTCAAGAGATTGCGGATGCGCTGCTCGCGGTCCTCGCGCGTCTCCGTCCAAATGGGCGTGAGGATGAACTCGTCGCGTCCGGGCAGCTTCTGGGCTTGCCCGCGCTGCTCGGCGGCGTCCTGCAGGATGGCGTCGATGGCGCGCATCAAACTGCGCGCCTGCTCGTAGGCCTCATCGCCCTCGCGCGGGTCCTTGGGCTCAGGCACGGCGGGCTGCGCTTTGGCGCCGGGCGCCGGTGGCCCCATGGGCTCGGGCGCAGCGTTGGTGGTCTCGGCAACCTTGAGGGCTGCACCGGATTTCGAGATCAGGTCGGCGATGCGGTCGCGGCCCGCGGCCTGGGCGGCAACGGCGCCCGCGTGCGTACCGGCGAGCGCCGCAACGGCGAGAAGGACGGCGATGAGCCCACGAGCGTTGGCAGCCATGTTACGAACTCCCGCTTCACCGGCACGACGCCGCAGAATTCCGGCTATTCGATGGTCCCACGATGGCCGCTGGGGGCGGCGGCTTTAGCCGTTCACCTTTGTGGCGGCGAGCCGAACGAGGTCCATCAAACGCTGGTCGACCTGGCGCGCGTCCGTCAGCACGATCATGTGGGAGAGCGCCTCGGTCTTGCCAAGGCCGCCTCCGGCTGTGCCCTTCTGCACGACGTCGTCGGTCGGGTGCTCGGCGAGCGCCAGATGCAGGCGCAGCTCCTTTGCCCCGATGCCTAAGCGCGCAAAGGCCTCCGGGTCGGCAATGGCGATGAAGGTCTCGTGCGGCTCGAAGCGGGCTCCCGGCCGCAGGCTTCGGATGCGCGCGATCACGTGCTGGGCCAGCGGCCGATAGGCTTTGGCTTTGGCGAGCACGGCGGCGAGCGCGTCGGATGACGGCGCTGGAGCGGGTGGATCGACAGGGGGGCGGTGGCGCCACGTCGTTGGCGGCCACCGGCAGGCTCGGCGCCGGCG
The DNA here is from genome assembly GCA_963728165.1 of uncultured Alphaproteobacteria bacterium. Lineage (GTDB taxonomy): Bacteria > Pseudomonadota > Alphaproteobacteria > Rhizobiales > Hyphomicrobiaceae > Hyphomicrobium_A. The sequence goes on from CAVSIY010000001.1 coordinate 158,634, forward strand.
TGGCAGCGGGCGATGCCTCGCGCCGCGGCCGACGCACGCGCGGCTTGCCTTTGGCGGCGTCGGCGTAGATCGGGCGCCCGCCGTTGTGGTGGATGCGCTCCAGCCACGACGCCTTGGAGAACATGAAGCCCTGCTGCCTGAGCCAGTCGATGATGTCGTTGCGGTGGGGCAGGCCAGCCGCCGTGATCGCCGCCATCCATTGGGAAAGATCGCGGCCGGTCGCCTGCTTGAGCCCGTCGATGAAGGCGCGCTCCTTCTCGCCGTAGTCGGTCGCCATCGCGCTCCCCCTAGTGTCTCGTAGTGTCTCGATTCCGAAGTTCGCCGGCGTTCGAGGCCGGGCCCGGGAGGGAACTTCGGAATCAAAAGGGACACTAGAATCATAAAGTGGCCAGCGTGATTTAGATCACACTAGAGCCACCGGCGCGTCTTCGCCTTGTAGTCGAGATAGGCCTCCCCGAAGCGCCGCTCCAGGTGGCGCTCCTCGGGCAGGATGGCGAGGAGCGTGACGAGGACCGCGAAAAGGGCGGCGCCGATCACAAACCAGACGTTCTTCGTCAGCTCGGCGACGCCGAAGAGGATCAGGCAGTCGGCGAGGTAGATCGGGTTGCGGAAGTGGGCGTAGGGACCGCTGGTGACGAGCTGGGTGGCGCCCGCGTCCGGCATCACGGTGGTGCCGTGGCGGCGCAGGGTCAGCACCGACACGGCGAGCAGCACCACGCCGGCCGCACCGAGCCCCAATCCGACGGCGCGCGCTGGCCAATCATCGAGGCCCGGCCAGGGGAGCGGCCACGCGCGCCCGAGCACGATCGCGGCGGCGAGGGTGCCGATCAGGAGAAGCGGCGGCCAGGGGATGCGGCTTGGCCGCTCGGTGGTGTCGGTGTGCGCCATCGACTCGTTCCAGGGTGAACGGGCTGAGCTTTACACCAGATTGCACCGCGCGCGCAGGGGAAGCGCGCCTCACTGGCTCTTCTTGCCAGCCTTGTTGCCAGCCTTGGGCGCCGGCGTGACGTCGGTCGCGGTCTTCTGCAATTCCGCCGCGAGGTCGAACGTCTTGCAATGTTTGGCCGCGAGCTGGCTGTTGTAGGCCTCGAGCATCGCCAGGTCGCGGCGATGCTGGCCTGCCGGGTCGATGCCGACCGTGGTCCCGCCGAAGATGGGCGTCGCCACGCTCTGCATGCCGCGCGCCGCCGCCGAGGGTTCGCTGCCGGGGTCGTAGTTGCGCGCCTGCAGGATGCGTACTTGCATCACGCCCGTGAGCTTCTTGCAGCTGTAGCCCAGCTCCTGCGCAGAGAGCTGATAGGTGTCCGCGGACGCTTGGCCGCCGAGCGTCGGATCGGTGAGGAGAGAGGGAGGCTGGTCCATGGGTGGGCCAGCGCAGGCGCTCACGAGCACGCCCGCCATCAGCACCAGACAGAACGTCCTGATACGGACCATTTCCATTTCATCCGCTTGTTTCAAGGCTAACGAGCCTTCAATCGGGGCGGATTGAAGGCGCTCGCGACCCTTCACCGCGGCGGCGGGATTTGGCCACGGTTGCGCCGTACGTGCGCAAAAGCTTCAATGCGGGCCTGCGCCCGGGCATCGGGCGCAAGGACAGCACGGGGAAAGACGAAAGATATGCGATCTGCAACGGCGTTGGGCTCTTGCGTGCTGCTGGCGGCGCTTTGCTGCGTCCAACCCGTCGGCGCCCAGAGCGAGCCCAAAGGTTTCGTCTGCTCGTTCACGGCCGGGACCTCCTGGAGCTACGAGAACGGAGCATTCAAGAGCAAGGCGTCGGCGCCGCTCACTTTCGAGATCGCCGATATCGACCTCGAGCACCAGACCGCGCGCCTCATCACCGACGGGCACGAGAAGCCGGCCGGGCTCAGAATCGTGCGCGCGATCAACGCCAATCATTTTCTGGAGGTCGTCAACGAGGGCTTCCTCAACCTGACGACCATCTACGACAAGGATCCCGCGACGGGCAGCCACCCGGCCGTGCACTCGCGCCATCTGGGCGTGCTGGGCCAGCCCGTGTTCGCCCAGTACTCCGGGTTCTGCACAGAGAAGTAGGCTGCGCGCGGCAGCGCTGTGCCACAACCCTGTGCCAAGAACCCTGTGCCAAGAACCCTGTGGATGAGCGCCGATTGCACTCGCCGCGTCAGCCAACAATGATCGATCCTCGCGGCGGTCGTGGCAGGGAGGCCGACAATGACGCTTCACCTCGTCAAGCTGTGCGTCGGCGCGGGATCGATTGAGGACCTCGCGCATTGGCAGGAGGGACGGCTTGCGGCTCAGCGCAAGGCCGGTGAGACGCCGCGGCTGTTCCACGCGACGTTCCAGACGCCGAAGCGCCAGGCCGAGCTCGTCGACGCCGGTTCGCTCTATTGGGTGATCAAGGGCGTGATCCAGGTGCGCCAGCGGCTCGTGGGCTTCGAGGAGGGGACGAAGTCCGACGGCTCGCGCTGCTGCCTCATCCTTCTCGATGCGGTCCTGGTGCCGGTGCGCCCGCTGCCGCGCCGCGCGTTCCAGGGCTGGCGCTACCTCGAGGCGGCCGACGCGCCGCCCGACCTCGGCAAGGCCGGCAAGGGGTTCGCCAATCTGCCGCCTAAGATGCTCCGCGACCTCGCCGACTTAGGGTTGCTGTAGTTCCAAATCTGATCGGAGCCCGATGCCGCGCCCGCGCCTCTCCGCCCTCGTCGAAAATCTGCCGGCCTTCGTGCCGTTCGTCGGCCCCGAGGCGCTGGAGCGCGCCCGCGGCCGCCCGTTCCGCGCCCGCCTCGGCGCCAACGAGAGCGTGTTCGGCGCCTCGCCCGCAGCCGTTGCCGCCATGCAGGCCGCGGCCGCCGGCAACTGGATGTACGCCGATCCGGAAAGCTACGAGCTGCGCGCCGCGCTCGCGCGCTTCCACAAGGTCGGCATCGATAACGTGGTGATCGGCGAAGGCATCGACGGGCTCTTGGGGCTCGCCGTCAGGCTCGCGGTGGAGCCCGGCTCCACCGTCGTCACCTCGGACGGCACCTACCCCACCTTCAACTACCACGTGGCGGGCGGCGGCGGCCGGCTCGTGCGCGTGCCTTACCGCGAGGACCATCAGGATCTCGATGCGCTGCTCGAGGCGGCCGTGCTCACCGATGCCCGCATCCTCTATGTGTGCAATCCCGACAATCCCATGGGCTCGTTCTGGCCGGCGCACGATCTTGCACGCCTCATCGCGCGCCTGCCCGACGGGGTGCTTCTCTGCCTCGACGAGGCCTACTGCGACACGGCGCCAGCGCACACGCTTCTGCCCATCGACACCGCCAACCCGCAAGTCTTGCGCTTTCGCACCTTCTCCAAGGTCTACGGGCTCGCCGGCGCGCGCATCGGCTATTGCCTGGGCGAGGCAGCGCTCATCCGCACCTTCGATAAGATCCGCAACCACTACGGCATCAACCGCGTGGGCCAGTTGGGCGCGCTGGCGGCGCTCGAGGACCAGGCCTATCTGGGCCAGGCGATGGAAAAGATCGCGGCTGCCCGCGACAAGATCGCCAAGATCGCCGTCGGCAACGGGCTGGTGCCGCTGGCGTCGGCTGCCAACTTCGTCGCCATCGACTGCGGCCACGACGGCGCCTTCGCCAAGCGCGTTCTCGACGAGCTGATTGCCCGCGACGTGTTCGTGCGCATGCCGCTGGTGGCGCCGCTCAATCGCTGCATCCGCGTGAGCTGCGGGCGCGACGAGGACCTCGCCGTGTTCGCTGCGGCGCTGGGCAGCGCCCTGGCGGCAGCGAGCCTGCACGGCAGACTCAATGCATAGAAGCTCGATGAACGAATTTTCGTCTCGTTAAGTCGGGGCCGGCAAGATGCGCGCCGACCCGCGCCGCATAGCCCAGAAACGAGGCCAAAGTCTCATGTCCAACGCGCTTTTCGACTACTCGTCCTGGTCCTTCCAGCTCATCGTCGTGCTGGCCATCCTCTATCTCGTCGCCGGCCTGATCAAGCCGTCGTGGGTGCTGGCGAAACGTCGCGGCACCATCCTCGCGGTGGGGGTCGTCGTGCTGTTGCTGGCGTCGACCGCCTTCTATGTCGCGGTGCGCCCCTTCGATTCCCTGCCCGACGGCCCGTCTCTGCCCAGTGGCCCGAGCGCCCTCAATGCGCCGGCCCCGGCGGCCACTCCGACGCAGTCCCAGCCCTGATCGGGATGCTATAGTCGGGCATCAACAATCGGGAGGGGACTAAAAACATGCGCGGATCACTCGGAATACTCGTTGGTATTGTCATCATCGCGCTGGGGCTCGCAGGCCTCAGCATTGCGCTCGACCAGATGATGACGCACGCCAATCCCAACGGCCCTCTCATATCGGTGGCCGGCCTCGGCGTCTTCGCCATGGTGTGCGTCTTCTTGCTGGTGATGGCGCGCTAGCCCGCGCCATCGAGCGCCGCGAGACCCTTGAGCGCTCCCCGAAGGGCGGCGTGTCCTGGAGTCCCGCCTGCGCACGTGCGACGTTGCCGCATCTCGCTCGACAGCCAGGGTGAGCGAGGAGCGTTACGGCCAGCGGTGCAGCGCGCCTTCGGGAAACGTCCACTCCGGCGTGACGAGCGGTCCCGCAAACGCGGCCGGGTACCACGGCGAGCCGTCGGGCGAAGCCGGGTTCTTGAGGACGTGCATCTCCTGCGCCGGCATGTAGCTCTGAATCAGCAGGAAGCGCTTCTCGCCGGTTGCGTTGTTCTCCACCATGTCGGCGACGAGCACGGCGTGGCCGGGAAAGCCGCCCTTGATGAAGACGTCGCCGATTTTGATGTCGGCGAGCGGCACCGGCTTCAGCTCGTGCTCCAGCGAGTAGGTGCCGGCATAGGCGAACACCAGGGTCATGTATTTGCGAAACGACGCATAGTCGGTCTTGCCGCGGCTCGCGAAGGCGTGGCGCTTGCCGTCGTAGTTGAAGCCGATGTCGCGCGTGCGCCCGGCCGCGAACAGCCACTCGCCGCGCAGGCGCATGATGGCGTCGGCGCACTGCTGCAGGTCTCTGGAGCCGACGTCGATGTCGATGACGGCGACGTGCACGTCCTGGCGCCATTTCGGCGCGCCGGTGTAGAGCAGGACCGGTGCGCCGGCGGGCTTTAACGGCAGCCCGCGCAGCCAGGCGCCCCAGCTGTCGGGCGGCACGGTGACGCGCTCAAAGCCGGGCGGCGGGGCGATGCGCCCCTCCAAGGTATCGGCCTGCGGGCTGGCTGCCGCCGGCGCGCGCCAGGGATAGCTCGGGCTTGCGCTGGCAGCGTGCGCGGCGGCGCTGAGGAAAAGCGCCGCGGCGAGCCAGCGGCGCAAAGGTCGCGATGATCTCATCGCGCAAAGCTCACCCGCAGTTGTGTCAGCCGCGTGGCGCGCGCTCTAGTGTGATGATCGAGAAATTCGCCTGTGCTGGCGGAGGGGCCCCCGAGCGAATTTCTCGATCTGAATCACACTAGCAAGCCGATGATTCTAGTGTCCCTTATGATTCCGAAGTTCGCTCCCGAGACCAGCATCGAGAACAGGCGAACTTCGGAATCGGGACACTAGCGCACGTAGGAGAAGGCTGAGTTCTGCCAGGGCGTCTCGAACATCTGCTGCGCCCAGCGGGGCTCGCGCACCAACTTGGCGTAGGCAGACCGGGCGGCATGGGCTCGCGCCCTGCGCCCGCGCAGCGAGCGCCTGGCGTGCGGCTCGGGTTTGGCGCGCTCGGGTTGGACGTCTGTCTCGGTCGCGGCTTTGGGCGCGCTCTCGATGGGGATGACCTCGGGCGCATCCGGTGTCGTGATCTCCACCAGGGGCAGCATCGGGACGACCTCGTCCACGGCGGCGGCGGCGAGCCGGATCGGCTTGGGGGCCGCGTCGGCGAGCGTCTCGATGCCGGTGGGAAGGGCGCCGAGGTGCGCCGGCGCGGCGAGCAGCTTGTCGATGGGGTCGTCCTCGGCACGCGGCAGGGCCGACGTGGAGATCGGCGAGGTGCCTGCGTCGGGCTCGATCACGGCGGCGAGCTGGGGCAACGTACGGTTCTCGCCGTCCGCCGCCCCGGCAGTGCCGACCGGTGCGTCCCAGAGCTCGACCGGGGCGGGCGCGTCGGAGGCGATGTCGATGGCCGCGGCGCGCGTATAGGCGAAGCGCGACAGGCCTCGCGCGTGGCTCGCTACCGCGACCGAGGCGGCATCGGTGCGCGCCGAATTGCAGGGGCAACTCGCCGGGCCGGCGAGCACGGCAAGGGCGAGGCCGCCGATAAACAGCACCGACAGCGTGCCGCTGGCGTGCAGGCGCGCGCTGGTGCTGCGCCGCGTGTCGCCCACCGTGGCGGCGGCGACCTCGACGGGACGCGGCCGGATGATGCGAAAGCCGCCGATCGCGGCATCGGCGCTGAGCGGCCGATCGAGCGCCGCGAAGCCGTCCATCGGCGTGAGACCGCCGACGGGGGACCCCGCTGCGGCCAGGACACGGTACTCAACGACGCGCATCACGCTCTCCGATCGCGATACGCGCCCTGCCGCCGCCTTGCCGGCGTGCTGAAAAGCCCCTTGTGAGGCCGAGTGCGCACCACTTTGAAACAAGGGCTAAATCGGCCCTAGCCATGAAGCGTGCCACGCACATGGTGAATTTTTGGCAAATGCTGCCGAAGCGTTCGCAGGCGTCCCGCGCGCTCCCTCATGGTTAACGGAATATTGAAAGGCGGCGCCTAGGCTTCCGCGCGGTTCCTGATGGAGGCAGGCAATTTTCGAGGTGGGCAATGCGGGTTGTTCTCGGCTTCTTCTCGTCGCTGGCGCTCGGGCTGATGATCGCTGCGATCCTGGTGATCGCAGCAACGAGCGTGATGCATACGCCGACGCGGTTTCCCGCCTCCGGCACCCTGCTCGACTACGTGTCGGTGGTGATGGGGCTCGGCCTGGGGCTGGTGATCGCGGTCATCGGGCAGATCTCGTGGTCGGAGCTGCCGCGCCGCGTCGCCCAGTTCGTGCTGCATCACGCCGCTCGCTTGCGCCTTATCGCCTGGGCGGTGCTGTTCACGGCGGTGCTGATCTACTTCTGAGCGGACGTTGACGGGCACCAGAGCAAGGCCGCCAACGCAAACGGCCCGGGATCGCTCCCGGGCCGTTCGTGCCAGCTGAGGCAGAAGACTTAGATAGAGTAGTACATGTCGAACTCGACCGGGTGCGGCGCCATCTCGTAGCGCATGTTCTCGGCCATCTTCAGCTCGATGTAGGCGTCGATCATGTCGTCGGTCATCACGCCGCCCATCTTGAGGAAGGCGCGGTCCTTGTCGAGGCTGTCGAGCGCCTCGCGCAAGGAGCCGGAGACGGTCGGGATCTTCTCCAGCTCCGCCGGCGGCAGATCGTAGAGGTTCTTGTCGACGGCATCGCCCGGATTGAGCTTGGAGGTGATGCCGTCGAGGCCGGCCATCAGCATGGCCGTGAACGCCAGGTAGGGGTTGGCGCCCGGATCGGGGAAGCGCACCTCGACGCGTTTCGCCTTCGGGTTGGTCGCGTGCGGAATGCGGCAGGAGGCGGAGCGGTTGCGCGCCGAGTAGGCGAGCAGCACGGGCGCCTCGTAGCCCGGGACCAGGCGCTTATAAGAGTTGGTGGTCGGGTTGGTGAAGGCGTTGATCGCCTTGGCGTGCTTCAGGATGCCGGCGATGTAGCTGAGGCAGGTCTCCGACAGGTCGGCGTACTTGTTGCCGGCGAAGACCGGCGTGTCGCCGTTCCAGATCGACTGGTGCACGTGCATGCCCGAGCCGTTGTCGCCGAAAATGGGCTTGGGCATGAAGCAGGCGGTCTTGCCGTAGGCCTGCGCCACCATGTGCACGACGTATTTGTAGACCTGCAGATGGTCGGCGATGGTCACCATGGGCGCGAACTTGATGCCGAGCTCGTGCTGGGCCGCGGCGACCTCGTGGTGGTGCTTCTCGACGGCGACGCCCATCTCGGCCATGACCGACAGCATCTCGGAGCGGATGTCCTGGCAGCTGTCGATGGGGGGCACCGGGAAGTAGCCGCCCTTGGTGCGCGGACGGTGGCCCAAGTTGCCCATCTCGTATTCAGTGCCGGTATTGGAGGGGAACTCGGCAGAATCGATCTTGAAGCCGCAGTTGGTGGGATCGGTCGTGAAGCGCACGTCGTCGAAGATGAAGAACTCGGCCTCGGGGCCGAAGAACACCTTGTCGCCGACGCCGATCGACTTCATGTAGGCTTCCGCCTTCTTGGCGATGCCGCGCGGGTCACGCTCGTAGAACTGGCCGGTGGTCGGCTCGAGCACGTCGCAGAAAATGGCGATCGTCGACTGCGCGAAGAACGGATCGAGGTGGGCGGAGCTGGCGTCCGGCATGAGCAGCATGTCGGAGGATTCAATTCCCTTCCAGCCGGCGATCGAGGAGCCGTCGAAGGCGTACCCGTCGGCGAAAGTTCCCTCGTCGACGCAGGTCGCGTCGGCCGTCACGTGCTGCATCTTGCCCTTGGTGTCGGTGAACCTGAAGTCCACGAACTTGACGTCCTTGTCCTTGATCATCTTCAGGACATCGCTAGCTTGTGCCATGAGACTCCCCTGTTACGTAGCCATGCCCTCCCGAGCCTTGCTCGAGGAGGGCGCCTTGATTCCCCGTCCGGAATGCCACCCTAGATGGCGCTCGCGCCCGTCTCACCGGTGCGAATGCGGATTGCGTCGTCCACTGCCGAGATGAAGATTTTGCCGTCGCCAATGCGACCGGTCTTGGCGGCTTTGAGAATGGCATCGACCGCCTTATCAAGCATTTCGTCAGGCAGCACCACTTCGATCTTCACTTTTGGTAGAAAGTCGACCACGTACTCGGCGCCCCGATAGAGCTCCGTATGGCCCTTCTGGCGACCAAAGCCCTTCGCCTCAAGCACAGTGATGCCCTGTAGTCCAATTTCCTGCAGGGCTTCCTTCACCTCGTCGAGTTTGAATGGCTTGATGATAGCCTCGATCTTCTTCATGACCCCTTGGGTCCTCCGCGTTTCTCTTGTTACTGCAAGGGTAGTTTGTCCGGACGGCCAGAGGGTTAGCATGCCCTATGCCAACTAATGCAGCGAAATAAACGAACGGGAATCCAGCGCCTTACCGCCGCATGTGGGCCCCATCGCCCCTCGATTTGCAGGCAATATGCTCAAAAGTAAGGCATTTTGCTATGAGAATTGGCAAAAACGCCGGGTTGCCGATCTGATGGGCGTTCGGCACCCTAGCGAAGCTGCCCGGTCCGACACCGGGCCGCAATAGAAGGGGCCTCGATTGGCCGGACTGGAGCTGCTCTCGACCGAGGAGATGGGGCAAGCAGACCGCTTGGCGGTGGCGGCGGGCGTGGAGAGCCTCACCCTGATGGAGAACGCCGGCCGCGCCGTTGCAGGCGAGGCGGTCCGCATGGTCGGCCGCGGGGCCCGCATCTCGGTGGTGTGCGGACCCGGCAACAACGGCGGGGATGGCTTCGTCGCCGCCCGCCATCTGCAAGAGGCCGGCTTCGACGTCGGCGTGGCGCTGCTGGGGCCGCGCGATGCCTTGAAGGGGGATGCGGCCACCATGGCGCGGCGCTGGACCGGTAGGGTCGAGCCGCTCGCCTTCGCCTCCCTCGACGGCCCCAACCTGATCGTCGATGCCTTGTTCGGGGCCGGCCTCACGCGCCCGCTCGAAGGGACCGCGGCCGCGGCCGTCGAGGCGATGATGCGCTCGGGCGCTCGCATCGTTTCCATCGATGTCCCGAGCGGACTCGACGGCACCACCGGCGCGGCGGCGGGGCCCGTCGTGCACGCGAGCCGCACCGTCACCTTCTTCCGCCGCAAGCCCGGGCACCTGCTGCTGCCGGGGCGCATGCTGTGCGGCACCGTCTCCGTCGCCGACATCGGCATTCCGACGACGGTGCTGGCCGACATCGCGCCGCTGACCTTTGCCAACGATGCGCCCTTGTGGCTACCGCAGTTGCCGCATGCGCGGCCCGAAGGGCACAAGTACGACCGCGGCCACGCGCTCGTGGTGTCGGGGCCGATGGAGCATACGGGCGCGGCGCGCATGGGCGCGCGCGGCGCCCTGCGCATCGGGGCCGGCCTGGTGACGGTTGCGAGCCCGCCCGACGGGCTCTTTGTCAATGCCGCGCACCTCACCGCCATCATGCTGTTGGCCTTCGACGGGCCGGAGGGTCTGAGCGAGATCCTGGCCGACCGGCGCAAGAACGTGGTGCTGCTCGGACCGGCCTTGGGCGTGGGCGAGGAGACGTGCGCGCTGGTCGAGGCCGCGCTCGCCTCCGGGGCTGCGACCGTGCTCGACGCCGATGCGCTCACCTCGTTCGCCGAGGAGCCTTCCGCGCTGGCGCGCGCCATCGCCGGCATCGCGTCGCGGTCCGTCGTGCTCACCCCGCACGAGGGCGAGTTCCACCGGCTGTTCCCCGATCTGACGCAGGGCTCCAAGCTCGAACGGGCGCGCATGGCGGCCGCGGCGATGGGAGCCGTCGTCGTCCTCAAGGGCGCCGACACGGTCATCGCCGCCCCCGACGGCAGCGCGGCGATCAATGAGAATGCACCGCCGTGGCTGGCGACGGCCGGCGCGGGCGACGTGCTCGGCGGCTTCGTCGCAGGGCTGTTGGCGCAGGGGATGCCGGCTTTCGAGGCGGCCTGTGCCGCCGTGTGGCTGCACGGCGCCGTGGCCGCAAACGTGGGCGTCGGGCTCATCGCCGAGGACTTGCCCGAGCACCTGCCGGAGGTGCTGCGCAAGCTGGCCCGGGCGGGCGAGCGCGAGCCTTGAGGACGGAGCGCAAGCGATGAGCGCGCGATCAATTCCAAGCCACAAAGCCGGGCTAATGGCCTATGCTGGATTCGCGGCGGCAGGCACGTTGCCGCCGCAAGAGATACGCACGAACACGAAGAGGAGGCAGACGGTCAAGATGCTGCGCAGGGTCGCCCTCCTATTGGCGCTGATCGCGGCTGCGCCCGCGGTTGCGGCTGCAGCGGCCGCGGACTCCGCCGAGCAAGCGCAGGAGGGGGCGGCTGCGCTGGTGCGCGGCGACACCGCGCGCGCCGTCACCGACTACAGCGAGGCGTTGAAGGATACTGCGCTCACCAACGACCGGCGCGCCACTATTCTGAACGACCGGGCCGTCGCCTATGCGCGCCTGGGCCAGAGCAAGCTCGCCATCGACGATTTCAATCAGGCCGCCAAGCTCTTCCCCGAGTACGCGGCGATCTACAACAATCGCGGCGGCCTCTTGCTGGCGCTGGGATACCCTGAGGAGTCCATCAAGGACTTCAACCGGGCGATCGTGCTGGCGCCGGGCTACGCCGCCGCGCTCGCCAACCGCGCCGGCGCCTACGCGCAGGTCGGCCACACCGATCAGGCCATCCGCGACTACACGCGCGCCATCCGTCTGATGCCGCAAGCGGCCGCTCCGCTCGCCGGTCGCGGGCGGGTGCATCTGGCCGTAGGCCGGCCGCACGCCGCCATTCGCGACTTCACGCGCGCGGTCACCGCTGATCCGCGCTTTGCCGCCGCTTACCGCAGCCGGGCGGAAGCCAAGCTCGACATCGGGCGTCACGAGGAGGCGATCGAGGATCTGTCGCGGGCCATCGCCTTCGACGTCAACAACGTCGAGCTCTACCTCCTGCGCGGCCAAGCCTATCTGGCGACCGGCAACACGGAGGCGGCGCTCAAGGATTTCTCGCACGTGGTCGAGCTCGATCCCAACTCGGCCCGCGGCTATGCCGCGCGCGGGCTCGCGGCCGGTCTTGCCCAGTCGTTCGAGCCGGCCCTCGCCGATCTCAACCGCGCCATCGAGCTCGATCCGCGCTCCAGCGTCGCCTTCGCCTACCGCGCCGTCGTCTACAAGCTGAGCGGGCAGACGGACGTGGGCGCGCAGGATGCCGAGACCGCCTTGAAGCTCGATCCCAATGGGGCCGAGGCGTTGTGGGCGAAGGCTGAGATCGAGGAGGCGCAGGGGCGCACCGACCTGGCGGTGGCCGATTTCAAGCGGGCGCTGGCGGCGAAACCGGGCCTCAAGCAGGCTGTCGACGGGCTGCAGCGGCTCGGCGCCGATCTCGGCGACGAGGAGGACCACGAGATCCCCGGCCTCGGCATCGACAAGTGGCGGGTGGTGGAGCGCGCCGGGCGCTATTTCGCCGTGAGCGACCAGTACCGGCGCTTGCGCGTGCCGCTCGAGATGGCGGGCGAAGGCCAGCCGCGGCTGCTCGAATGGGAGATCAAGCCGCCGCCGTTGTCGGGTGTCGCCACGCTGCGCTTCAACGGCGGCGTGGTGCCGGGACGCATGGGGCCGGAGGAGGTCGAGCAGGTGGCGATCCTCGACCTTGAGACCAACACGGTGATCGCCATCGAGCCGCACCGCCAGGGCAAGAAGGTCGCCACGTGGACCTGGCAGAATGACCGCGTCGTGGTGGCGAGCGTCGACGGCGCCACCGACGAGTTCGTGCTGCGCACCGCGCGTCCGCGCGACGCCGGCCAGCGCTACTCCAGCAGCTCGGGCGGCGTGTGGTCGCCGTGGGGTCAGCTCGACAGCTCCCAGTATGATCGCCATGAGCGGCGCCGGAGCAAGCCCAAGTCGTTGTTCCAGTTCCTGTTCGGCAACTGATCCCACCGTTCGTTCCCGCAGCGGACACTCCCGAGGGTGCCGTCCCGGAGCGGCGCTGCGCCTTTTGATTCTCAGCGGACGAGCCCACCTGGAAAGAAGATGGCGTGCTGCAAATGGGCGACAGGACCGCGCGGAAACACGCCGCGAGCCTCGGTGGCGCCGAGCTGGAGAGGATTGCGAGTTGCCGCTGCGCCATGCGCATGGAATGGTTGCGGGAGGTTGGGAAAAGCGTGGCTGCTGTGAGCTAATTCAGCACCGCCGTTAAGCTTTCGGCATCACTCGGCAGTGTACGTTGCGTCCCGAGGAAGAAAGCGTCTAGGTGGAGTTCTAGAACGATGCGTCTCGTCCGTGCTGTGTGTGTCCTCGCCGCCGTGGTGCTCGTGACCAAGTCGGTCGCAGCCGAGCCAGCCACGATCCTGGCGGCAACCGAGCCGGCGAGCGCCGCCGACACTGCAACGCCGGCCGTTCCCGCGGGTCACCAGTCCTCGGATGCGGCGCTGCCGGCAGCCGTTGCCGAGCTGACGCCCGAGGCGGTCGAGAAGGCGGAGCCCTTGGCGCCGCCCGAGCCGACGCTGTTCGCCGACATCGACCTCACCAACCAGCGGATGACGGTGAGGGACGAAAACGGCAAAGAATACGGCCCCTGGAAGATCTCCTCGGCGCGCGGCGGCTACAGGACGCCCACCGGCACCTACACGGTGAACTGGACGTCGCGCATGCATTATTCCAAGCAGTACCACTGGTCGCCGATGCCCTACTCGGTGTTCTTCACCCGCGGCGTCGCCGTGCACGGCACCAACGCCACGGGTAGGCTTGGGCACCCAGCCTCGCACGGGTGCGTGCGCGTGCATCCCAGGGACGCAAAGATCTTCTACAACCTCGTGCAGAAGCACGGCGAGAAGCTGACCCAGATCGTGGTGCACGGCACACCGCCCTACACGCCGGCCGTGGCCGAGCGCTCGGAGCGTCGCTACCGTCAGCCGACGTTCTCGCCGTTCGCATTCTTCGGCGGCCCGCCGCCGAGCTATCAGCCGCGCCAGCGCCGCTACAAGCGCAAGCAATACGGCGGCGGCTATTACGGCGCCTGGTGAGGGCGAAATCGCGAAAGACTAGAACGGGTTCCAGGTCGGCCGCGGCGTGAAGCGGATGTAGCCGAGGTTCGCGCCGATGCGGAAGCCGAGCCCTGAGCGGATCGGCGCCATGATGACGTCGCCGCCCTTCAGGAAGGTGATGCCGACCCCGCCCACGAAATAGGCCGAGCCGTCGACGCCGGTGAAGCCGCGCATGAGCTCGCCGGGCTCCTTCAAGTTATAGATGAGGAACATGGTGCGCGAGCCGGCGGCGCCGAAATCGGTGCCGATCGAGGGCCCGTGCCAGTAGACCTTCTCGGTGCCGCCGGCGCGCAGGTAGAGCGTGCCGCTGCCGTAGCGCACGCCGGCGAGAAAGGCGCCGCCGCCCTCCGTGCCCAGCACGTAGCCGTCGGGACGCCCGGCCGAGGCGAACGCGTACTCGAGCACGCTCGCAAGGCTGGTTGAAATGGTGCCGAAGAAGCCGCGGGTGATCTCCTGGATCTCTGCGATGGTGTAGCCCGTCTGTTGCGCCGCGGGCGCGATGGGCAGCGGCAGCGGCGCGGCCACGACGGGCGGCGGCTGGGGCTGCGGCTTTGTCTTGGTGTCCCAGGCTTCGCGGCTGTCCTTGGGGGCGGGTTTGGGCGGCGTCCGCTCGGCCTGCTTCGCGGGCACGGCGGGGGCCTTGCTGGCGGCAATCGTCGCATCGAGCCGGGCGAGCGTGTAGGCGGACTTGGCCTTCATCACCGCCAGCAGCTCCAGGCCGGCGGCGTCGAGCTCGGTGAGCTTGGAGCAGTCGAGCTGGCCCTCGGCAGGCGGGCGCCCTAGCGTATCGATCTTGACGATCAAGTCCTCGGCGTCGGCATCGAGCTTGGCCATGCGCTGGTCGCGAATGCCGGCGAGCGCCCTTTCCTCATAGGCGGGGTCGTCCAAGCCTTTCTTGGCTTTGAGCTCTTTGAGCTTGTCCTTGAGCTTGGGCAGCGCCTCGGCGTTGAAGGCGCGCAAAGCGGCGCCTGAGCGATCAACGGCGGCGGCGAAGTCTTCCGCCGTGCACGCAGCGCTCCGCGCCGTCTCCGGTAAACCGAGCCCGAGCAGGATTGTCAAAACCCACGGCACGATCGAACGACGCATCAAACGGCCTCAACCTCTCGTAGGCCACGCCGCCGCTCGATCTCGCCGCAGGAAACGCCCAATCAGATACCGTTTGCCTCTATTGACCGCTGATCGTGCGGATGACGCTGGTCATCGGCCGGTCGGTCAGGGCGGTCGGCATGCCTGCCATGTCCTTGGCGATCGCCTCGTCGTACTCGGGCAGCGTCTTCACCGGCTCCTTGGCGGTCAGCTGCACGACCTTGTAGCCCTTGGCCTTCAGCTCCTTCAGGAGCCCCGGCAGCGCTTTGGCCGTATGCGGCTGGATGTCGTGCATCAGGATGATGCCTTTGCCCCGCTTGTCCAACAGCTTCATGATGTGGGCCGTAAGCTGATCGGGCTTCCAGTGCTTGAAGTCGAAGCTGTCGATGTCGGTCGAGAACACGGCAATATTGCGGTCGGCCAGGTATTTAAGCGTTTCCGGCGATGCCCTGAGGTAGGGGAAGCGGAAGAACGGCGCCGTCGGGCCGCCGACCGCGCGATGAATGATTGAGAACGACTTCTCGATCTCGTCCTTGGCCTGATCGATAGGCATCTTGGAGAGATCCTTGTGGGTTACGGTGTGGGCGCCGATCGTGTGGCCCGACTTGGCAACCTCGCGCAGGATCTCGGGGTAGCCGGCGGCCACCTTGCCGACGGAGAAGAAGGTGGCCTTGGTGCACTCGGCGTCGAGCGCGGCGAGGACCGCGGTGGTCCGGCCGGGCAGCGGGCCATCGTCGAAGGTCAGCACCACCTCCTTGGGGTTGAGGAAGTCGTACATCTTGTAGTGCTGGAAGCCGAAGCCGGGGCCGCCCGTGGTGTCGATCTCGACCACCCGGGACACGCCCAGCGGGTTCGGATTCCCCGGGCACTCTTTCTGCGCGGCGGCCGGCGGCGTGGGCCCCATGGATTGCTCCTGGGTCTCCTCCGCAGCCTGCTTCGGCGGCTCGGCCTGTTGCTGCGGCTCCTCGACTGGAGGAGCTGCTTGGACGCCTTGCGGCAAGAACAGAAAAGCCGCGGTTACGAAAAGTGTCGCCTGGATCGCGCGCATGGTTGACCTCCCAGAGGCTGCCTAGGCAGGCTTATTGCTTGATTCTGCGACATTGTGCGGAGATTTGCTATCCGGGCGCAAGCAGATTGGCACTTGCAGCGCAGATTTTGCTGAACCTGTTGCGCGTGCGGGTTGAAATTCAGCCGTCCGACTCCCGCTTGCCCCGCACTTTGGTGAGGAACTGCTCGGAGTCGACGACGACGCGCTCATGGCGCCCTTTGCCGATGATCTCGCGCGGATCGCGCGCTTCGACGTAGAAGACGAGCGTGCGTCCGCTCACCTCTTTGAGCTCGGCCGTCGCCGTCACGGCGAGCCCGATGGGCGTGGCGGCCGTGTGGTCCACCTCCACGCGCACGCCGAGGCTCTCCTGCCCCTCGGGGAGAAGCCGCTCGACGCAATCGACGGCGGCAGCCTCCATCAGGGCGATCATGATGGGGGTGGCGAGCACGGGCGCGCGCCCGCTGCGCAAGCGCGCCGCCGTATGCTCCTCGCCGACGACCATCGTCGCCGTGCCCAGAAGACCGGGCTTCAGGGTCATCGAAAGCTCCCGCGCTTTCTGCCATCGCAGCGGCGAAGCCTGCCGCTTGGGGCCGCGGCGCGCAAGGGCGCCGGCGCTGCGAAAGAAGGGAAGGGACCTAGTCGAGGCCGTCGGCGAGCCGCATGAGCGTGTCGATGTCGAGCAGGCGCAGGCCCTTCTCGCACGGCTCGATAAGACCGCGGGCCTCCAACTCGGCGAGTTGCTGCGGCAAGCACGTCAACGCTCATGCCGAGATGTCCGGCGGCGGCGCCGCATTTGAGCGAGTCGGTGATCAAGGCGGCCTCGCGCCCCTCGTAGCTGTTGTAGCGCGACAGGGTCACGAACAGCGCCGCGACACGCCGCAGCGGCCCGGGCCGCGCCCGCCGCCCCAGGGCCTCCTTGAGATACGCTACCTCTCTCTCGATGGCCGCGGTGAGCCGGGAGCGCGCGCGCGCGTTCTTCTCGACGGCGGGGTCGAGCGCGTCCCTCGACAGGCAGCTGAGTGAGGTGACCATCGTGGCCTGCGCGGCCGCCACGTGGCTGTCGAGATAGCCGAGACCCACGAGATCGCCGGGAAAGGCGAACTCGAGCACGTCGCGGGTGCCGTCCGGCAGGCTGCGGAAGAGGCAGAGGGCGCCCGTCTCCACGCGAAACACGTGGCTGCGCGCATCGCCTTCCTGAAAGAGGATCTCGCCGGCTGCGAGCGTGCGGGTGTCCGCGCCACCGAGGCGGGACGCGCCGCTTTCCGCGGCCTCGTGCGGGACAACAGGACTGAGTGACTCGGCCGGGGTGAGCACGGGACTACTCGACGCTTGATGCTATATGAACAGAATATGTTGCTTCATTACCACAATCAAGAAGTTTTTTGTTAACGAAGCCAATTCCTGCTGGACATACGCAATGTCGCCGCGATTGCCAACGCAACACGGGGACGGGCGATAGCGCCATGTCGATGAGAGGGCCGCGCTCGCCGCTGCAACAATCCCAACCCTGTGCCCCATCTCTGAGGCACCGCAGGAAACATCAGGCCGGCGAACGCACGTGGCGCTCACGACGGCGGGGCCGTCGCGGCGCAACGAGGCAGGCTCAGTGAGGCAACTTGCAGGCGCGCGTGCGGGCGGTGCACTCGGTGCCAAATGTTCCGGCGGCCTTGCAGCCGAGGAGCTTGGCCTCGCCTTGCACGGTCCAGCCGCGGTTCTCCGCGACGTTGACCGCACCCTGCTTGGCCATGAAGCCGGCAATGGCCTCGTTCAGACCGCTGCCGACGGCGGCAAAACTCTTGCATTCGGCGGCGAACGCGGCGGGCGTCAGGGCGAGCAGACCAGCGCTCGCGGCCAAAAAGACGCAAGATCGCACCAACTTCGACATCTCTATCCTCCTGGAGGTTTGTCTGGAGTGCCGGGTAGGCTGCCTCTCCTCCAGGCCGACGACAAGCTGGTGCGGGGTCCGCGGCTGTGGATTGGTCGGCCGGTGTGTCCGCCGGGTTGCGGGCACTGCGGCTGTTTAACGCTACACCGTGGCCGGCGATCCGATACACGCCATGGTCAAGAAGCTGGCTTAATCGTGGACGATCGTCATAATTAGTGGTGTTCGGCAAAGGGGCAGCGTTGTGGGCGACAGTTCGCGCGTACTCGTCATCAGGGAAGACACATACCTCAAGGGTGACGTTCGCAACGGCGGGCGCATTGAGGTCTACGGCTACGTCGAAGGCTCGGTGACGGGCGACCAGCTCGTCGTGCAGCCGGGCGGACGCTGCTACGGCACGGTCAAGGTGGACGACGCCGACGTGCAGGGCGATCTGCAAGGCGATATCTTCGTAAAGCAGCTCATCACCATTCGCGGGACCGGGTCGGTCTCCGGCGACGTGAAATACGGGCGCCTCGCCATGGAGCTGGGCGCCAACTTGACCGCGGAAGTGCGCAATGTCCCGCCGACGATCTCCGGCGACCTCGACTTGTCCGTCGACAAGGGCGCCTCCGTGCGCATCACCTTGCAGGACTTGAGCGCGCTCGATCCCGACAACGAGGCGCACGAGCTCACCTTCACGGTGTCGAAGGTCAGGAACGGCTTCGTGACGCTGTCGAACAATCCGGCAAGCCCCGTGGCGACCTTCACGCAAGCCGACCTGGAGCGCGGCAGCGTGCTGTTCCGCCACGACGGCACCAACGGCGGGCACGCCAGCTTCGACGTGGTGGTGGTCGATGCCGCCGGCGCCAGCTCTGGCGCGGCGCAGACCGTGAACGTCTCCGTCCGCTAGCCCCTCTCATCGCTGAGAAGGGGTCTGACCCTCCGGGTCTGACCCCCCATTCGACACATGTGCCGACGATGTCAGACCCGGAGGGTCAGACACCGTCAGTGAGCGGTTAGCTCGGCTCCTTGCCGAAGCGCTTGCGCAGCGCCGTCTTTGCCTTCTCCAGCGCCTCGCGCTCCTTGGCCGACAGGTTGCGGCCGGCGCGGTTCATGTAGAAGTCCAGCATCGACATGGCCGAGCGGAACGGATCGTCGCTGGCGCGCGCGGGGTCCTCGGCCGAGCGCTGCAGGGCGGCGGCGATCTTGTCAGGATCACCGGACTTGAACACGCCGGCGGGAAGCTCGAAGGGATGATCGTGCTCGGTGACGTTCTTGGACCAGAGCTTTTCGGATTTGTCGGGCATCGGTGCACCTCATGTTGTGGGGGTGCGGATGCAAGCAGGGCGCAGAGAAACGGCGGGTAAGCTGGGGCTCGCGCATTTAGCGCAAATGCCGGGAGCCCGGAGTTTGCCGGGTGGCCCTCAAGAGCGCGCCGCGCCGAACAGCCACAAGAAAAAGCCCGTTCCCAGACCCCAGGCGGCGTTGACCGTTCCGGCGGCCCCGGCGCGCGGCCATAACTCGGGGATCGGCAGGCCCTTGATCACCGGCACCACATAGATGGCGACGAGCGACGGCGCGATGGCGCCGACCACGATCCAGGCGATCCAGTAGGCGGCGCCCTCGATGCGCGTAAGGATGAGCGCGAGCCCCGCGCCCCACAGCCCGCCCCAGAACATCTTGGAGACCAGATACGGCACGCCGAGCGGCGCAATCGCATTCATCGGCCATGCCGGGCGGTCGGGCGGGATCATGCCGACCTGGTTCAGGACGTACCAGGCGCTCTGGTGGAAGACGGCCGTCGCCAGCGCGCCGGCGACGAAGCCGAGGAGAAGAAGCTTCAAGGGGGAGGCTTTCATTGGCGAACTCCGTTGGGCATGACGCGCTCACCTGCTTCGGTGCAGGCAAGCGGTTTTCGCGCGCCCGCGTCAAGACATTACGTCGATACATTGCGGCATGCCGCCTCACGCCGTGCGGGAAGCATCCGACGCATTCCTCGCACTTCGATGCAATTCCGCAATAGGCGCATAACCGCGATTGGGGCGCCGCGTTGACCGGGCGCCGACCGCTCCTAGGGTCTGCCCCGCGACAACTCATCCCGATGGTGGAGGCGCAGATGACCCACGTGCAGACAGCTAAGGCGAAGGTTGGGAAGAGCAAGAAAAACGGCGGCAGCACGGCCTGTAAGCACAGCGCCGTGGTCGCATCCGGCAAGATTCCGCGCATCCATGTTCGCAGCTCGGACGATGCCAGCATCAAGTGGGATGCCGCCTTCGCGACCTACGGCGGCCATGGCGCCGACCAGTCCTCGACCATCGTCTACGAGATCGAGCCCGGCGGCCATCTCGGCTGGCATACGGACGCTACCGAGGAGACGCAGTACATCATCTCCGGCGCCGGCGAGCTGCACACGGAGGAGGGGACATTTCCGGTCGGGCCCGGCAGCGTCTTCGTGCTGCCGACCAACCTGCGCCACGATCTCGCCAACACCGGCAAGGATCCGCTGCGGGCCGTGGCGTTCTTTGCATCCGCCATGTTCACGCAGGACTTCGACAGCGTGATGCTGCCGCCGAAGTCGCACATCCTCGGCACGCCGAACCGCGAAGGATAAGCCCATGACGCGCTGTGACCACCATCCGCTCCCCGACACGGGGCGGCGGACCTTCCTCACGCGCACCGCGGCCGTCGCCGCAGTGGCCGTCGCTGCGGCCGGCGGTATTTTGCCCGAGGCTGCCATGGCGGCGCCCGAGGTGCCGGGAGGCGACAAGCGCAAGTTCATGGAAGAGGCGACGCGGCTCGCCATCGAGTCGGTCGAGAAAGGCTGGGGCGGACCGTTCGGCGCCGTGATCGTGAAGGATGGCGAGATCATCGGGCGCGGTCAGAACCGCGTGCTGCTTATGGGCTGCCCGGTGTTCCACGCCGAGGTCACCGCCATCATGGATGCCTCCGCCAAGCTCAATCCGAAAGCGTTGCTCGGCAGCGATGCGGGTCCGGGCACCATCCTGGAAATGATCCCCCGTGAGCCGAACTCTCCCGATCTGGTGCCCGAGCGCGCGCGCATGCTCAAGGGGTGCGAGATCTACGTCAACGGCGCGCCGTGCCCGATGTGCATGAGCGCCATCTACTGGTCGCGCATCAGTCATCTCTATTTCGGCGCGAGCCTCAAGGACACGAGTGCGATCGGCTTCGACGATGCCTTCCAGTACGAGGATTTCACCAAGCCGTGGTCGGAGCGGAGCATCGCCGTGACGGCGAACTTCGAGCCCCAGATCGGCCTCAAGGCGTACAAGGCGTGGATGGATAAGAAGGACCGCCACCCGTTCTGAGCAGTCGTCGCCTGCGTGTCAGCCTATCCTCGCCAGCCGCCCAATCAGCGCCTCGGCCGCCGCGGGCGCGCGCAGCTTTCCTTCGTGGATGACATAGAGGAAGACGTCGCGCGGGCTTTTCTTGGCGCGCGCTGCGGCGCCGATGCAGGGAAGGTCGGCCGGTGCGCCCCCCGCCGCCCAGGTTTCGGCGCGCTTGGCCCATGCGTCGAGCGCCTTGGGCGGGTAGCCCGTCTTCACCGAGTCCTTGCCCTTCTGCAGCCGCGCGTAGACGAAGTCGCCGACGAGGTCGGGGATCGCCGGGTAGGTCGCGTGCTCGGCATACACGACTGGTATGGAGAAGCGCCGCAGCAGCGTGATGAAGGCCGGTGTGCAGAACGAGGGGTGGCGCACCTCGACCACGTGGCGCAGCTTGCGCCCGTCGAATGTTTGCGGCAGCAGCTCGAGAAAGGCGCCGAAGTCCGCCTCGTCGAACTTTTTGGTCGGCGCGAATTGCCAAAGAAGTGGCCCGAGCCGGTCGCCAAGTGCCACGGGACCTGACTCGAGGAAGCGCTTAATCGAGTCCCCGGCCTCTGCGAGCACGCGGCGGTTGACGGCATACCTCGGGCCCTTGAGCGAGAAGACGAACCCGTCCGGCACCTCGCGCGCCCACTTGGCAAAGGTCGCCGGCGTTTGCGTGCGGTAGAAGGTGCCGTTGACCTCGATCGAGGTGAGATGCCGGCTGGCAAAGGTGAGCTCCTGCGCGTGCGGCAGCCCTTTGGGATAGAACACGCCGCGCCAGGGGGCATAGGTCCAGCCGCCGATGCCCACGCGGATCGTTCCGCTTTTCTTCATAGTCGCCAGTTTATGCCAGCAATCCGCCCTTGCATGAAGGATGCTTTGTCATGGACCACCCTTCCGGACAGGCCACGGGCCGCTTCGACATCGCCGAGATCGCCGCGGCGTTTCCCGCGACTGCCAAGACCCTGCTGCTCGACCGCTACCTGACCGACACGCCGCATGCGAGCGCGCGCGTGTTTCGCGTCTACGAGCCGACGCCGCCGCACTATCACGCCAACTCGGACGAATATCTCTACGTGTTCTGCGGGCGCGGCACGTTCTGGATGGAGGATCCGGCGAGCAAAGCCGAGTTCGCTCCCGGTCAGCTTCTCTTTTTCCGTCGCGGCATCGTGCATGCGCTGCCCGACATGCTGGAGGGTCCAATCATCTTCCTGTCCGTCGATGCGCCGCGCCGCGATCCAAAGGACATCATCTTCGTCGACCCGGCGGACGGAACGCCCGAGAGCTTCGTCCGACAGACCGGCGCGTGAGCTAGGGCGCGACTGTCGCAAGCGATGCCCGCCACTTGGCGCCGTTGATCGCCTCGAGCACCAGATCATACTCGCCTGGGGCAATGGGGGCCGGCGCGGGCAACGTGATGGTGGCGCGCGCGCCCGTCTGGCCGCTGAAACCGATCGTCTCGGTTTTGAAGCGCGAGGCCCAGGCATACGGATAGGCGTTGCGGATGTCGCTTTGGGGCAGGGCCGCGAGCGCCGCGCCGTCCCATGCCGCGACGGTGGCGCCGGAGCTGTCGGTGAGCCGCGCCGCAATGATGTAGGCCGCGCCCGTGTCGGGGCCCGCATCCACGTAGGCGTTGAACCGCACCGCGCCGTCGGGCGCAATCGTCACGGCGCTGAGTGCAATGTCGTGGCGATGGAAGTTGGTGCGCGAGTGCAGCGGCGTGACGACGGCGCCGAACAGGATCTGGTAGCTGAGCACGTGTGAAGACGACGCAGGTCGCCGCCAGCGCGCGTGCAAGCTTGCGCAGCGTCTGTTCGGGCAGCGGACCGCTGGCGATCCAGTTGAGCCAGGCATTCTTTTGCGCCCAGGCGGTTCGGCCCAGCCGCTCGTCCAGCGAGAAGGCGCCGCTGCCGGCGAGGAACAGGGCGCTCGACATCGCCACGCCCGACACCGCCATGGTCCATTCGTCGAGGCAGGTCGATCCCATCCAGCCGAAGATCAGCATGAGTGCCACGTTGAGCCAGAGGCTGGCGAAGGCCGCCGCCCGCGTCATCAGACCGAAGATCAGCGCCAGCCCGACGGCGAGCTCGGCGATGGTCCAGGCCCACACCGAGGCGAGGATCAGATCGGGGTGGGCCAGCGTCCATTCGATGGGGCCTTGCACCCACAGCGCGCCCGGGAGCGCGTGCGTGAGCTTGGCCGCGACGAAGCCCGGCGCGTTAAAGTCGAGCTTCAAGGCCAGATCGACGCCGTCGACTGGGCGGAAATCATAAAAGAGGCGCCGGCTCGCCCCGCCCCAGAAGATGAAGCCCTGGACGAGGCGCGTTCCCAAGAGCGCCAGTGCCAGCAGCGACAGGTCCGCGTGGCGGACCGTTCCCGCCTCAGTCATGAAGCCCTCCTTTTGCCTCTTACCGCGTGCGCTTCGACGCCATATCTAGGATGATAAGTGTTTGCGGTGGGTCAATGCCGCCGCGAGAAGGGCCGGTGACGATGATTGGCGTCATCAGGAGGGGACAGATGCAGGCAAAAGCCGCCATCATGGCGCTCGCCGCGTGCGCCATCGTTACCAGCGCGGCATGGGGCGGGGAGCCCGACCCCGCGCAGGTCGGCCAAGCCCGCGCGGCCGTCAAAGAGCTCGGGGAAAACTTGAAGCGCCAGCTCATGGCGGCGATCGCGGCCGGCGGTCCGGCTTCGGCGATCGGCGTGTGCAAGACCATCGCGCCGGCGCTCGCCGAGAAGGCGGGCTCCGTGCGCGGCCTCAAGGTCGGGCGCACGAGCTTGCGCGTGCGCAATCCCGCCAACGCGCCGGACGCCTGGGAGCGCAGCGTGCTCGAGGACTTCGCCGCCCAGATCAAGGCCGGTACCGATCCCGCCAAGCTCGAGCACGCGGAGACGGTGACGGACGCGAGCGGCGCCAGCGTGTTCCGCTACATGAAGGCCATCCCCATGGCGGCGGTGCCCTGCCTCACCTGCCACGGCGCGCCCGAGCCGTCGCTCAAAGCCGAGATCACGCGGCTTTATCCGCAGGACCAGGCGACCGGCTTCAAGCCGGGCGAGTTGCGCGGGGCGTTCACGGTGACGGCGCCGGCCGCGCCATCGGTGCCGCCTCCGGCCGGGGCCTGTGCCTCCGCCGTGAGCCCTACGATCCGGTTTGGGATTGCAGCGTGCGATAGGCGTGCGTGACGGCGAGCCAGGTGACGGGAACGCTCACGAGAATGCCGACCACGAGCGCCAAGAGCCCCAACAGGTTGAGGCCGATCAGGGCGAGGCCGAACAGGAACAGCTGTCCCTTGCTGCCTTTGGTGATGCGCCAACTTTCCTTCAGCGCCTCGACCGGCCGGCTCGCCCGGTCGATGACGAAGTAGGGCGCGAAGCCAAGCCCGATGGCGGCGATGATGCCCGGCACGACGAGCAGCAGGAAACCGATGACGATGATGAGCCCGGCGAGCAGCTCGGTGCCGAGGAAGCGCCAGAACGGCTGCGGATTCCACAGATCGCCGATGGTCACGCCGGCGATGTCGTCGTGCGCACGCAAGGCGAAAGTCGTTGCTCCCAGAGAGACAAAAATGCTGAGCACGATGCTCACCAGCGAGGCCACCAAGTGCGCGGCCGAGGGCGGTGGCGGCGGGGTTCCGGGCACGAGCTCGGGCCCCGGAAACAGAATGCCGGGGATCGACGGGATGACCATCGTCAAAAGGAAGGCGCCGATGAGGATGCCGGGGCGCTTCTTGAAGGTCTCCCAACCGAACCCGATGCAGTCGCCGATGGAGAACGCAGGCATGCCGCCCCTCTCTGCAATGAACTTGTGACTTTGAAATCGCGCGCGGGGACTGCGATGATGGCTCGGCAGTCGTTAAGGAAGGCTCGCGTTCGTTGCTCAAAGCCAACAGCGTCTTGGTGAAGGGATGGTGTCGGCCCTTTGAGTTAAGTCTCCGGTATCCCAACTTGACGAATATGGGGCGCCGCCAGGGAGGTAGGATGATGCGTAAAGGACTATTGGCAGCCGTGGGCTTTGGTGTGCTGGCAGCTTTGGCGCCGGTAGGGGCTCGCGCCGATTCGATGTGGGACGTGGCGAGTGCGCGCGCTAACGCCCGTGCCGGCGGCCCGATCAGCGCTTATGATGCGGAGCTGTTGGATCGCTGGGGGTGCTTGAGCGGGACGCGCAGTGCCTTCTGCCGGCGCATCGCGCACGGGTACACCAGCCCCGGGTATCGTGGCGGCAAGCGCCGCGCACGGCGCTGAGGCGATCGCAGGCACGTGCTCTATTGCAAGGCAAGGATGAGAGGAACCAATGGCCGACCCGGAAGCCCTCGCTGAGATCGACCAGCGCATCGCCGTGCTCCGCGACAACCTGCGCGAGCTCGTCGAACAGGCGGCAGCCTACTCTGGTGCGGCGGATGAAACGCGCACCGCCGACCGCATCGCCGACCAGGAGGCGCGGCTCGCCGAGCTCCTGAAGGAGCGCGAGGCGCTGGCGAAGTAGCTCATCTGAAACGTAGACTCAGATCCGATCAGCCGCGCGTGCCCAAGGGGCCGACCGGCCGCTGAGGCGCGGCGCGGACGCCCCCGGCAATGCGGGTGCCGGTGCCGAGAAGCCCGACGAGCACCAAGGCCTTGAGGGCCAGGACCGGCCCGGCGGGGTCGACCCCGAGGCTGCGCAGGAGCATCTCGGCAAGCTTAGTCAGATAGAGGTAGGCGAGACCGATATAGGTTGCGTTGCGCCAGAGATAGAATTGGCACCACCACCTGCCCCGCAGAGGTCGCCGCTCGGGCGGCAGCTTATTGTAGGTGCTGCATGCGATCTCGAGCGAGACGAGGAAAGTCGCGAGCAAGACCACGTTGTCCATGGCTGTCAGCCGCTCGGCGAACCAATCTTGCCCGATGGCTTTGGGGAGGCGTGCCGCGACGCCCATGACGGCGATCATCATCGTGGCGTCGTAGACTGCGGGCTCGCGCCACGACATTGCAAACCTGCGGTGCCACCTGAATGAGGCGGCGACCGCCAGGACGCAGGCGGAAACGAAGATGACGGTGATGTCCGACATGGGCTCCTCGCGCAAAATGATGCGGCGAGGTTCTTAACACCGCGCCAGCGGCGCGCGTTGTTCCCAAGGGATCAGTTGCGCGGGGCAATGGGCGAATTAGATGACGGGGCCGGCACTCAGTTCGTGGGCGCGGCGGCTTGTGCGCCCGGCGCGTCGAGCGCTGCGAGCAGCCGCTCGATGTCTGCCTTCTCGATCGCTAGAGTTGCGTCGCCGCCGTCCTGCGCAAAGACCTTGAGCTGATAGCCGCTTGCCGTCGCGCGGCGCAGCTCGCTCTCAGGAATCTCGATCGTGACATTCTCGTCGAATACGCATGAGCGCTTCTCGCACGATCGATGCCGCGAGACGCGTTGGAGGGTCAGCGCCTCGGCGCGCGCATTGCGTGCGCTTTCATACCGCCGCATACGTTCGGCCTTATAGACGAAGCCGACGCCGAGCAGCGTTGCGCTCGCTCCCGTCTTGCGGTCGACGCGGGCGACGAGCTCCGTGGTGATGGTATTGGGATAGCCGCCCACGGTCCGCTGCCCCGTCGTGTACTCGCGATAGGGGCGGAAGGTGTCGTCGCGCAGGGCGATCGCAGGCGCAACCTGGTTCACGGCGCAGGCGGCGAGAAGGGCGCTGCCCAACACGGCAATCGACGCAGCGAAGCGCGTGCCTCGCATGAACATGTCCCCCGGGCCACCCGGCAATATGCCGGAGAGGCTAGCATAGGGGGTGCTGGCGACTAGCGGGCGCGGGCGGCGCGATCGAGCTCGGCGAAGTCGGTGTCGGAGAGCGTGATGGCGGCGGCGGCGACGTTCTCCTCCAGATGCGCGACCTTGGAGGTGCCGGGGATCGGCAGCATGACGGGGCTGCGCTTCAGGAGCCAGGCGAGCGCAATCTGCCCCGGCGTCGCCTTGTGGCGCTCAGCGATCGTCGCCAGCATCGACGTCGATTTTGCGAGCCCGCCGGCGCCGAGCGGGAACCAGGGGATGAAGCCGATGCCGTGGCGCTCGCAGTGCGCGAGCACGTCCTCGCTTTCGCGATCGACGAGATTGTAGCGGTTCTGCACGGTGGCGACCTTGAACACTTTCGACGCCGCCTCGATGTCGGCGACAGACACCTCGCTCAAACCGGCAAAGCGGATGATCTTGTCGTCGATGAGCTGCCTGATCGCGGCAAACTGCTCGTCGCGCGGCACCTTCGGGTCGATGCGGTGCAGCTGCCATAGGTCGATCTGCTTAACCCCGAGGTTTGCGAGGCTCTTCTTGGCCTCCCCGATAAGGTACTCGGGATCGCCGCGCGACACCCAGTGGTCGGGCCCGGGCCGCGTCAGGCCGGCCTTGGTGGCGATGACGAGGCCCGTGTAGGGATGCAGCGCCTCGCGCAGGAGCCGCTCGGACACGTCGGGGCCGTAGCTGTCGGCGGTGTCGATGAAGTTGACGCCGAGCTCGGGCACCCGTTTGAGCGTGCGCAGCGCCTCGGCGCGGTCGGCGGGCTCGCCCCAGATGCCGGGGCCGGTGACGCGCATGGCGCCGAAGCCGAGCCGGTGCACGGCGAGCTCGCCGCCGATCCTGAAGGTGCCGGAGAGGGCGGCGTCGGGCGCCTTTGTGTGCTGCAGGGTGTCGCTCGTCATACGGGCCTCCTTGTTTGGAGAAGCGGAGTCGTGGGCAAGCAGGATGCGTTGCTTGCGAGCTGGGGTGCAACGGGTCTGCGAGCAAGGGGTTGCTTCACTCCGCCGCCTGCCGGACGCAAAATCGAGGCTGCAGCCTTTAAGTTCCGTTGCTATAGCGGGCTGGCCAAGTCCACCTGCCCGGAGCTCACCCCATGCCTCAATCGCAAGACATCCACGAAGCCCTCGAGCGCCTCGCGCGCGAGAATGCCGAGCTGAACGGCTTGGTTCTCGCCACCGGCGTCATCCTCACCCAGCTGCTGCAGTCGATGTGCCTGAGGGAGCTCAACCCGCAGGCGGCGGCGACCGGGATCGTGACCAACGCGGAGGCGGCCATCGAGGGCTTCAAGCCGGAGGAGGCGCGGCCGCTCGATGCCGTCATGAAGGCGCGCGCGCTGCAGGCGGTGAAGCAGTACGAGGAGCAGCTGCGCTCCGTGTTGCCGACCTGACGATGGTGGCGGACGGCGGCCTGTATCTCGAGGATCTGTACGTCGGCCAGCGTTTCATGAGCGCGACGCTGGTCGTGACGGCGGACGAGATCAAGGCGTTCGCGGCCGCGTTCGACCCGCAGCCCTTTCATCTCGACGAGGCGGCCGCCGCGGCAACGCTGCTCGGCGGCCTTGCGGCCAGCGGCTGGCATACGGCCGCGCTGACCATGCGGCTGTTGGTGGACAGTGGCACGATCGCCGGCGGCGTCATCGGCGCCAGCGTGGAGATCGCGTGGCCGCGCCCCGTCCGCCCGGGCGATAAGCTGCAGGTGGAGAGCGAGGTGATGGAGATCACGCCGTCGCGCTCCAAGCCCGACCGCGGCATCGTGGTCTTGAAGAGCGAGACCCGCAATCAGCGCGGCGAGGCGGTTCAGGTGCTCACCTCGAAGCTGATCGTCCCGCGCCGGCCTTAATTGCGCGCCGATCAACCGCTAGCCAGCGCGCATGGCGACCGTTGCGATCGTCGATGACGAGAAGAATACTCTGGCATCGCTGCGCATGGCCTTCGCCGCGCGCGGGCACCTGGTCGAGACGTTCAACGATCCGGTCGCTGCCCTGCCCAAGCTTATCTTTGTGCCGCCGCGCGTGCTCATACTCAACGGCAGGATGCCGGGATTGCACGGCATCGACTTCTTCGTGACGTTTCGCAGCTACTGCCGAGTGCCTGTGATCTTCTTGAGCGCGTCGGCTTGCGAGATCGAGCAATCGCTCGACGCCATCGGCGTCCCCGCCAACGCCTACGTCGACAAGCCGTTCTCTCAGCGCGCGTTGATCGCGCTCACGGAACGCCTGGCACGATCGGGGCCTTAGCCGGCGCCTGCCGCTTCCCTAGCGGGCTGCGGCAGCCTTGGCGTTGCGCTCGCGCTTAGCGATCTTGGCGGCGCGCTTCCTGGCGTTCTCCCCCTTGCGCTGTTTGGCCTGGATTTTCTTGCGGCGCGAATCCGACAGCATGGGCATGGACGTTTCTCCGTTGGGTGCTCGTTGCGAGCCTGTGGAACCGACCGGCTCAATACTAGAGGGGACGGGCGTCACGCAAGCACCTCTCGCCTCGCGTGCGGAACCCCGAGGGTTTATCAGAGAGCGAAGGGAGCGCGGGCGCCGCAGCACTGCGATCCTGTTGCAACTGAAGGGCAGCCATTCGGCGCCCGCGCCGGTTGCTTGCCGTGCCGAGGGTGCGATCACATCGTCAGCGGGCCTTCGGTCCGGCTCTCGCTCGGCTGTCGCCGTCACTCGCCCGGGATGACAGTTGGGTTATGGAACGGCGCGCCAGGGTGTCAGACCCGGAGGGTCAGACACCCTTATTTGAGCGGCGCCCCACCCACACCCGTCATCCCGCTGTAGAGCGGGACCCACGCTTCTGGTGCGGGTGATCGCGGCGCTGAAACTTGTCGCGTGCATCTGAGCGAGAAGCGCTGACGTTGCATTCGCGGAGACTTGCGTGGGTCCCGGCCGGCGCCGGGATGACGGTGGAGTGCGTTTCCGGGCGGCTTACTCCGCGATGCGCACCTCGAAGGTGCGCGATGCCGTCTCGCCGCCGGCCAGCTTGGCCGTGACCGAGAAACGGTCGGTGCCGGCCTGTCCCGCCCGCGCCGTATAGTAGACGCCGGTGCCCTTCGCCGTCTGGCCGATGCAGGTGCCCTTCGCCGAGGTCTTGATCGTCGTCTCCTGCCCCGGCTTGAACGAGACGTCGCCCTTGGCGGGTGCCGCCGTGACGGTGACCTGCGGCGGCGCCAGCTCTTCGCACTTGTCGCCGAAGCCGGCGAAGATGAAGACGCGCGCCGGGCGCCCGGGAACGACCGGCGTCGATCGCACGGCTGCGTCCGTTGTGGGGGCGGTGGCTTGAGCGGTGGTGACGAGGTCATCGCCGAGCTGAGGTGCGCTTGGCGCTTGCGAGCTAGGGCCCGAGCAGCCGGCCACGCCGACGAGCGCCAGCGCGAGGATGGCGGCGGGGAGGGGGCGTGGCGTTGGCCTGCAGCTCATGGCCGGCGGCTTATCAGCTTGCGTACTGATCGTCGCTGACCTTTTCCAGCCAATCGACCGCCTTGCCGTCGAGCGCTTCCTGGACGGCGGTGTGCGTCATGAAGCTCGTGGCGATGGCGCCGTGCCAGTGCTTCTCGCCCGGCGGGAACCAGACGACGTCGCCGGGCCGGATTTCTTCTTTCGGGCCGCCCTCGCGCTGGGCCCAGCCGAGCCCCGCGGTGACGATCAGCATCTGCCCGAGCGGATGCGTGTGCCAGGCCGTGCGGGCGCCCGGCTCGAACGTCACGATTGCCGCGGCGACGCGCGCCGGCGCCTCGGCCGCAATGAGGCGCTCGATGCGCACGGTGCCGGTGAAATAGTCCGCCGGCCCTGGATCGATGTGGTGTGCGCCGGCGCGTTTGATGTCCATGGTGCTCGTCCTCCAAAGCCCGCGCTACTCCGCGGCCGCGCGCTGGTCATTGCTGACGTCTGAGGGCCGCGCGGCCGCCGCTAGCCCGCCAGCCCGCGTTTGAGATCGTCGAGGGTGAGCACCGGCACGACCTCGACGGCGGCATCGAGCGCGGCAAAAAACGGTTCCAGCGCGCGCGGCAGGATCGCCGGATCGGTCGCATCGAAAATGAGGAAGCCGCCGCGCTGCCCGTCGATCAGCGTGCAGTAGGTCGTTTCCGCCTTGGTCGCTTGGACCAGGTCCCCGATCGCCTTGCCGAGCGTTCCGTCTTTGGCGGCCGCGTTGCCCCGCTCGACGGGGATGGAGAAGGTCAGCATCAGTCGCATGGCGTTCCTCGTTTTTTGTTTTGCGGGAAGACAGTGGCACAGCTGGCGCGGCGGGGCGATGACGCACTCGGGCTTATCTCCGTTCCTCTATGCGCCTTTGCCCGCTGCCTCAATCTCCGTCTCCCAGGGACCCGGCTTGTACCGGGTCACTTGCGGAGACTGATTGTGCCGCCGCACGGCGAGCACCTTTCCGGTCGCCCACACCTCGAGCCATCCGAGAGCAGGATGATGCCGCACGATCAGGACGTCGGTCCTGTACTCCTGCAGCGTGGCCTGACCGACGCTCACGCGCGCACCCTTGGCCTCAACCAGGGACAAAGCCAGCTGATAGAGCTCCAGCGCTCTTATGTCGTCGGCAGAGATCACGCGGAACCCTCAACTCAGGAGGTTCATGGGGATGTGTGGTGCTTACGCCAACATTACGTGGCGCCGCGCGCGGACCGGCATTGTGCCTAACGGCTATTTACAATCGTCCCGTGTTGGCGAGAATCCGTGGGGCCTCGCACGTTCAGGATGCACGCCATGCCGAATTTCGGGTTACACAGTCGCACAGCCGGAAACGCGGAGCGCGAAGGGCCTGTCCTCAACTGGCGCCGCGGGATGTTCCGCATCTGGCTGGTGATCTCCGCCGGGTGGATCATGGGCTGGACCATCTATCTCTTGATGGATGGCATGGGCGGGGGCATGAGCACGCGCGAGGATTGGCTGATCGTGCCGATCGTGCTGTTCGCGCCGCCTATTGCGCTGGGCCTGTTTGGAGCCGCGTCGATCTGGGCCCTGCGCGGCTTCGTGGAATGATCGCGCGGCCCGGCTCGGGTGCCGTTAAAGACCGAGGTTGAGTTTAAGAGAGGCTGCAGGCGCGGAGCTCAGTTTGACACGTGATGGGCGGCGGAGCCGATCACGATCTTGTCGAGTGTGGGACCGATACCCTGAGGAATGATGCCGAGGGACGCAAAGCCCGGCCTATCAGGTGCCGCGACGGTATCGATCTGCATGAGCTCCACTTGATTGCGCGCCAGTGGCGGTCTTGGCAGCCCCTCGGCAATGCGCGCAAGAGCGTGCCATATGGAAAAATGCAGGGGCAGCAAAACGGGCCGCTTGTTGAGACGCTCGGCGATCGTCTGCACCAGCTCCCGATAGGTGTACGTGCGCGGCCCGCCCAGCTCATAGACGTCGTCGCCGCGACCGTCGCCGCGTTCGAGCAACCGCGTCACGGCCTCGCCGACATCCTCCACGTGCGCCGGCTGCAACCGCGTGTCACCGCGTCCGAACAAGGGGTAGACCGGCAATTTGCGCACGAGCCGCACGATCGTATTCAGGAAGTAGGTCGTCATGCCCGAAGAGGACGGCAGACCGCAGAATGACGGCCTCGGGGAGGATCGCCTTGACCGCGTCCTCGCCTTCCCCGCGCTTGGCGATATAGAGCGAGGGCGAGTTGGGATCGGCGCCGATCCCGGACATGTGCACGAGATGCGTAACACCAACGCGCCGCGCCAGACGCGCCACGCGCGCGGCTCCCACGACATGCGCAGCGTGGAATGTTTCGCTCCCATGCTCGGCGTAGAGGCTGATGGCATTGACCGCGCCTTGGGCGCCCCTCAGGACGACGGCGAGCGACTCGTCATCGTGAATGTTGCCGTAGACTTGGGCCAGCATGGGGGAATCGCGCGCCCGCTCGGGGTGGCGCGAGACCGAGCGCACAGCAAAACCGTGCGCCAGCAGCCGAGAGACGACGCGTCGCCCCAGAAAGCCGGTTCCGCCAAGGACTGTGTAGCTCGCCACGGGCATGTGGTGCTCCCAACGCCCGGATGCTGCTGCGACCAGTCTGTCAGCAACGGCCGCCCGTTTCCAGGGCAGGCGAAACGGAATGCACTACGCATTTGTGCGGGGGCCGGACGCCGCCGGCGGGATGCTGCGCTGCGAATTGGCGTGCCGCGGGCGATCCGCGCGGGACGAGCGCCGGCTAGGCGGCGAGCCCGCGCTTGGTCGTCGAGGGTGAGCAAGGGAAGATCTGACGGCGGCATCGAGCGCGGCGCTTCACCTTCACCTCTCCCAAGGGGAGAGGTCGCGAGCCACGCGTCAGCGGGGGAGCGGGTGAGGGAGGTTCTACCCCCTCACCCGGAAGCTCATTTGCATTCGCTTCCGACCTCTCCCGTCCATGCGAAGCATGGTCCGCCAGGACGGGAGTGAATACCGCTTCTGGCCTCGCGGCGATGACGCCCGAGGGGATGAGAAAGAGCGAAGGGAGCGCGGGCGCTAAAGCACTGCGATCCTGTCGCGACAAACGGGCAGCTCTTCAGCGCCCGCGCCGGTTGCTTGCCGTGCCGAGGGTGCGATCACATCGTCAGCGGGCTGTCGGTCCGGCTCTCGGGACTCGCTTCGGGAAGCCTCTCGCGTCCAGGACCTCGAGCTGCTGCGCGCCGCTAGAGCAGGAGCGCCGCTGCGCGACGGGCGTCCGTGCAGGATGTTGCCAGCCGTGCACAGCCTCGATCCGCGGCCCCGGAATCTGCGGCGAGCTAAGCCTCGCGTCAGACGCCCGCGACGGTGCGGACGCCTGCCTCAACCGGGTCACCGCCCCCGCCCCGCAAAGCCGCTCAGCTGCGCGTCCCATGTGGACAGGGGTGCGAGGAGTGTAGGGGGACGTGAGGCGGCGGGGATTAGATTTTCACCTCTCCCCGCATGCGGGGAGAGGTCGGACGCGAGCGAAGCGAGCGTCCGGGTGAGGGGCAGCCGCTTGCCGCAGCAATTGTTTCTGCCCCTCACCCCAACCCTCTCCCCGTAAGGACGGGGAGAGGGGGAACGAGATGCCGTCCCACCCCACCCATCATCCCGGCCAAGCGACCCTACTCCATCCGTCATCCCGGACGCCGGAGCGTCATGAGACGCGGAGGCGATCCGGGATCCAGCGCAAGGGGTGCCGCAGGCTCATAAGGACTACGGTGTCTGCGACGACCCTGACGCTGGGTCCCGGGTCTCGCTCCGGCGTGGCCGTCGCTCGCCCGGGATGACGGCCGAGGAAGCGCGCTCCCTCTCCCCGTCATACACGGGGAGAGGTCGGACGCGTGCGACTGCGCGCGTCCGGGTGAGGGGCAGCCGCTAGTTGGCCGCGGGCGGTTCTGGCTGTAAGTGGGCTCATCGAGCATGCACGAGGGTCGCGCCGCCGCGTGGCGTGGGTGGGGCGAAGTAAAGGTAGGGGGAACCCCGCAAGGCCGCGCATCTAAAGGACGGCGCGTAGAGAATTGCCACCGAGCCCCACGACTGCCGTGGTATAGTTCTTCGCAACTCCGAATCGCTCGGCGGGTGTGCCAGTACCAAATTCAAGGTGAAGAGCGTGGATGGCCTACCTCATCTCCGTTGCGACAGTGCATTCCCAAATCTAAGGTCGGAGTGCAGGGGGTGAGCGGTTGGATACTTATCTAAGTATAGCAGAGCAAGTCCTTCGAGCGTCGAAGCGGCCTATGACAGCGAAGGCCATTCTCGACGCCGCGTATAAAGCCGGTATCGTACCGCAACATCTTTACGGGCAGACCCAACATAAGACCCTACAGGCTAGGCTCAGTGAAGACATCCTACATCACCGCAGTAGTTCAGCTTTTTTTCGAACAGAGCCAGGACATTTTTTCCTCTCTGAGTTTATTTCCGATCCTTCCGTTCCTGAACGCTTCAAGGACCCCTTCCCTGCGCGGGCAGACGAACGCGCGACTTGCGTCGCGCCTTGACGTTGGCATTCAATCTTTCCTTCCTGGAATCGCGTGCCCAGTTTCCCAATGATGCTTGGGAGAGAACTGGTGGCAGAAGCAATCGCCCAGGACACGCTTCATTTCATCATGCCCCATGACCCCCGGCTCCTCCTGATCAGGCTGAAGTGTGGACCTTCACCCTGGTGCGGCGCGACAAGGAAGTCCTAAGCTATAGAGTAGGTCGCTACCGAAGAATGATCGAGACGCATTTGCAAACAAATGCAGCGTGGGGTGCCCCGGGGAGTGGTAACAAGTTCCGATAGGACCCTGTTCTCTCAAGAAGATTTTGGAATAAGAGATAACTCGTTCAGTGTCATTTTGGCCGACCTTGATCTCTCAGTGAATGCATTCAAAGATGACTATGACAGCATTGAAAAGCCAGTCCTGCTGTGTGGCCTCTTGGTCGAGGGCAAGGCTCACTCTATGGTGCTACTCTTGCTCATGGAATGGGTTTGTCCCGACTGGTTCGAGCCGGTCACACGTAGGCTGTCAATTAACGACCCGCGCTGGCTAGATTTAGCTGTCCGGCCGAACAACCTAGAAGACTTTGAGCCGTGGAGCGTCGCAGCCATTCGGACGATGCTCAAATAATTCTGGTGCTTAGTGCCTTACGCTTTGATTGGTCATGAGAAGGCGGCGTTTCTAAGTTTGAGTTATTGCATGGGGACGCGCGTCGGAAAAAGTCGGCGCTCCAGGAGTTGTGCCGCCTTTATCGCAGCGGACAGCAGTTAAACTCGGAAGCAAGGAATGATTTTGAGAAGACAATCAATGGATTGGTCCTCGGCCGGATCAAGATCCTAAGGTCGTCCGATGGTGTCTAAACGCTCTTGCCCAGTTCGGACGGCGGACCGAATGTGCCCAGTACGTCGAGCAGCCATCAAACTCTACGAGGAAATTCCTGAGATAGTAGCGGCTCGGGTTGCAGCCCTGTCCCACATGTTTGGAGGCGATACGAGCGAAATCCCGATACTTGGAAGCGTTGACCCTGAAGTGCGGATACTGGCCGCGCTTCAAAATACGGCGCCGGACAAGTTGGATTTGAAAAACCTTCCGAGGATCAACATTGATACAGCCGACCCAGCGGTTTTAAAGCTGGCGCTAATTCCCGTCGGCCTCAACAAGGATATTGAGAATTCTCTTTCACCCGAGACACAGCAATGGGCAAATTGTTAAGGCGCTCGGTCAGTATGATCGGGACTCGATTGTCGTCCAATACAGCGTCTGGGCCGTATTGGAAAATAAGCGGCTCACCATTGCCGACCTGGGCATCCCGTTTAGTTCGTTAGAGATCACCCACCGAACGTTCAGTCCAAGCTTCTGCAGTTAGTCGCGGAAAAGGAAACGTCGTCGTCCATAAAGCAAGAGACAATCGAACGTGGAACGTGGCTTCCCAGTGTGGAGGCTAAAGAAGGCCTAGCGAAAGGTCTGCTCCATAATTACTATGACGGAATTGAAGACATTACCTTGCCTTGGTTCGACCAAGAGGTTGAGGATCGCGTCAAGCAGCTTCTTGCCGAACACTTCGGCCGGTTCAGCGACGTAGTGGGCCATACGATCAGAGGCGATGAAGCTCGTAGAAGCTGAGCCGTCGTTGACCACGAGGGTCTTGGTTGGGGCGGAGGGTAAGCCACTTTACTCGAAAATTCGTGCGAGCAGCGTGCGGGAAGGGACCCCAGATTTCTTTCCAATGGACGATGCGCTGAGCAGAGCAATTGCTGGGGGGCGGATAATCATGGCGGCCCAACCGCAAAGTAAGACGGTGCTGTTCTTATTTGCGTCTCCTTTTAGGGCAGACGAGCCTTCGTCTCGATCAGGAGGCGCGCGACCTTCGAGAAAAGCTTAGTCAGGTGAAAGATCCGAAGGTTGACATAAGCATTGATCAGCATTGGGCGGTGCGAGTGGACCAAATCCAAGACTGCATTTTCAATACGCATCCGCACATTCTGCACTTTAGTGGGCATGGGGATAGAGGGGAGACTCTACTTTGAAGATGCAGTTGGGACCAGTGCGCCAGTGACAGCAAAGGCATTCGGGGAGCTGGTTAAGCTTGCCTCGGGCCATGTCGAATGCATCGTTATGAATGCATGCTATTCGCAAAGCCTTGCGCGGGCTGCAGGTGCGCATGTGAAGGCAGTCGTAGGATGTGATAATTCAATTGATGATGATGCGGGGATAGCATTCACAAGAGGATTCTATCGTGCGCTTGCGAATGGCAAAGACTATAAGGAGGCATTCAATTGGGGGGTGAACGAGGTTCGGCTAACCGTTTCTGACGAAGAAGCGAAGAAATATAAGTTTAGCCAGAAAAAGCAAAAATAAGTCATGGGCTTAGCCGGTAACTGAAAGGGTGCTGTCACGATGCCGTCGCTGCAATTCACGCAGGAATTTAGCGAAGAGTTTCAGTCCGCAGCCTCCCGCTTCCCCTTCGGCTTAGCCGCCTGTACACCCGCAGCCCGCCGCCCCAACACCTCCTTCAAATACTGCCCGGTGAAGCCCTCTTTCACCGCCCTACGCCAACAGCTCAAGCGGCGAGGCGTGGACCGGCCGGCAACGGCGCCGGGAGCAACAGGCTGCGGGGCGAGTACAGGGGGCGCCGCTGCACCAGCCTCAAGCGGGTCGCGCGCCCGCTGCCGGCGCAGGTACTTCATCGTGGCGTAGCCGCCGACCACGATCCGAGCGCGGCGAACACGACGTAGGTCCAGTTAGAGGTGAAGCTGATGACGGCGAAGGCGGACAGCATGTACGTCAGCGCGCCCCAGTTGGCGGCGGCGAGGTCGCGGTGGCGGACGACCGAGGCCGTGTACATCACGCATGTCGGTGAGCAGCGTCGCGGCGGCGACGCCGAGCGCAATCCAGGGATCGATGCCGGCCAGCTGCTCCATGTCCGCAGGCTAGCGGAGGCGGCTTAATTCCGGGCCCTAGCCGGCGCGGAAGTTTTGAGTGTTCGATTTTACGTCTTGCAAAGGGTTGTGCAGGCGCTTCCGGCCGCGAGCCTTATTCCGCGGCCTGCTTCCTGCGCGAGGCGGCCCTTCTCCCCAGCAGCTCCCGCAAATACGCCCCCGTATAACTCTCCTTGACGCGCGCCACGTCCTCCGGCGTCCCCGCCGCGATGTGCCGGCCGCCCATCTGTTGCCCGCCTTCGGCACGATATTTCTTGCCCGCCCCCGGCAGGACGCGCCTGCCGCCGTCGCCGCCCATGGATTGGCCTACGGAACGCCCCTCGCACCTCCGCGTTTACCAACCAGACGTCGCGCGCCGGCGGGTTGCCGCCAAGCGTCGACACTCTAGCAAAGGAGCTACGCCATGACATGGAAATGCGCCGTCGCCGTCGCAGCGATGGCTACGATGTTTGCGCCGGCCGTCGCGCAGGCGGATTCATCGATATCCGCGGTCGAAGGCGCGCGCGCCAAGGATCGCCAGGGCAGCTACCTGAGCCCGCAGGACCGGGACAATCTGCGCCGCTACGGCGGCAACGACGACTACGGGCCGAGCTACGGCTATGGCGGTTACGGGTACGACGGCGGCTATTACGCCGACGGCTACGGCTATGGGCCCGGGGTTCACGTCTACATCGGCCCCGGCTACTGACGTCCGGTGCGGAGTGCGCTCAGCGTGCTCCGCACTTTGTTGGGTGGCGCTGCGTTATGTGGCGCTGCCGAGTCACGTCCTCGGTTCCCTCGAAGCGATCCTTGCGCGCCTTCGGCACGTTCTTCGTTGCGCGCCTCCGGCATGATATTTCTTGCCCGTTGGCCAAAGTCTCGCTCAAAGGTTACTCCGCCGCCTGTTTGCTGGCTTTGGCACGGCGGCCGAGAAGGTCGCGCAAATACGCGCCGGTGTAGCTTTCCTTGACGCGC
Organism: uncultured Alphaproteobacteria bacterium; assembly: GCA_963728165.1. Taxonomy (GTDB): domain Bacteria; phylum Pseudomonadota; class Alphaproteobacteria; order Rhizobiales; family Hyphomicrobiaceae; genus Hyphomicrobium_A. The sequence goes on from CAVSIY010000001.1 coordinate 197,150, forward strand.
GCCACGTCCTCCGGCGTCCCTGCCGCGATGATGCGCCCGCCGCCGTCGCCGCCCTCGGGGCCCAGATCGATCACCCAGTCGGCGGTCTTGATCACCTCCAGATTGTGCTCGATCACGACCACCGTGTTGCCGGCGTCGGCCAGCTCGTGCAGCACCTCCAAGCAGCTTCGCCACGTCGTGGAAATGCAGCCCCGTCGTCGGCTCATCGAAAATGTAGAGCGTGCGACCGGTGGCGCGCCGCGACAATTCCTTCGACAGCTTGATGCGCTGCGCCTCGCCGCCCGAGAGCGTCGTCGCCTGCTGGCCGATGTGGATGTAGCCCAGCCCCACGCGCGCTAAGGTCTCCAGCTTGTCGCGGATCGCCGGCACCGCCTTGAAGAACTGCGCGCCTTCCTCGACCGTCATGTCGAGCACGTCGGCGATCGACTTGTCCTTGAACTTTACCTCCAGCGTCTCGCGGTTGTAGCGCTTGCCCTTGCATTCATCGCAGGTCACGTAGACGTCGGGCAGAAAGTGCATCTCGATCTTGATGACGCCGTCGCCCTGGCACGCCTCGCAGCGCCCGCCCTTGACGTTGAAGGAGAAGCGGCCGGGCGCATAGCCGCGCTGCTTGGCCTCGGGCAGGCCTGAGAACCACTCGCGGATGGGCGTGAAGGCGCCCGTATACGTCGCCGGGTTCGAGCGCGGCGTGCGCCCGATCGGCGACTGGTCGATGTCGATCACCTTGTCGAGCTGGTCGAGGCCCTCGATGCGATCATGCGCGCCGGGGTGCAGCCGCGCGTTGTTGAGCTTGCGCGCGGCCGCCGCATAGAGCGTGTCGATCACCAGCGTCGACTTGCCCGAGCCCGACACGCCGGTGATGCAGGTCAAGAGCCCGAGCGGGATCTCGGCGGTCACGTCCTTCAAGTTGTTCTCGGTGGCGCCGATGACTTTCAGCGATCTTGCCCTTCTGCGGGGCGCGGCGGGTCTTGGGCAGCGGGATCTGGCGCGCGCCCGAGAGATACTGGCCGGTGAGGCTTTCCGGCGTCGCCATGATGTCGTCGGGCGTGCCCTGCGCGATGATCTCGCCGCCGTGGATGCCCGCACCCGGCCCGATGTCGACGACGTGGTCGGCCGACAGGATCGCGTCCTCGTCGTGCTCGACCACGATGACGGTGTTGCCGATGTCGCGCAGGTGGCGGAGCGTGCCCAGAAGCCGCTCGTTGTCGCGCTGATGCAACCCGATCGAGGGCTCATCGAGCACATAGAGCACGCCGGTGAGGCCGGAGCCGATCTGGCTGGCGAGGCGGATGCGCTGGCTCTCGCCGCCCGACAGCGTTCCGGACGCGCGCGACAGCGTGAGATACTCGAGCCCGACGTCGTTGAGGAACTGCAGCCGCTCGCGGATCTCCTTCAAGATGCGCGTCGCGATCTCGTTCTGCTTCTTGGTAAACGTCTTGGGTAGCTCGGCGAACCAAACGTTCGCCGCCTTGATCGACAGATCGGTGACCTCGCCGATGTGCTTGCCCCCAACTTTCACGGCGAGCGCCTGCGGCTTCAAGCGATAGCCGTGACAGTCCTCGCACGGATGCGAGCCCTGGTAGCGCGACAGCTCCTCGCGCACCCAGTCTGAATCGGTCTCGCGCCAGCGCCGCTCGATATTGCCGATCACGCCCTCGAACGGCTTCACGGTCTTGTAGTTGCGGGTGCCGTCCCAGTAGGTGAACGTGATCTCCTCGTCGTCGGAGCCGTAGAGCAGCGCCAGCTGCACGTGCTTGGGCAGCTTCTCCCACGGCGTCGACATCGACACATGATAGTGCTTGGCCAGCGCTTGCAGGGTCTGCTCGTAGTAGGGCGAGGCCGGGCCCGAGCGCGTCCACGGATAGATGGCGCCGTCTTTCAGCGACAGCGACGCGTCGGGGATGACGAGGTCGGGCTCGAACTGCAGCTCGGTGCCGAGCCCGTCGCAGGTGGGGCAGGCGCCGGCGGGGGCGTTGAAGGAAAAGAGGCGCGGCTCGATCTCGTCGATGGTGAAGCCGGACACGGGGCAGGCGAAGCGCGCGGAGAAGATGACGCGCTCGTGCGTCTCGTTCTTGTTTTTGAGCACGCCGCCGGACCCCCTCTCCCCATCCTTCATGGGGAGAGGGTTGGGGTGAGGGGCAGCCGCTTGCGCTGCGGTTTGTTTCTGCCCCTCACCCTGACCCTCTCCCCGCTTGCGGGGCGAGGGGAAAGTCAGCGGCTTGTCGGCGAGCTCGGCCACCGCGATGCCGTCGGCGAGCGCCAGCGCCGTCTCGAAACTGTCGGCGAGACGCGTGGCGATGTCGCCGCGCACCACCAGCCGGTCCACCACCACGTCGATGTCGTGCTTGAACTTCTTGTCGAGCTTGGGCGCGTCGGGGATCTCATAGAAGGTGCCGTCGATCTTGACGCGCTGGAAGCCCTTCTTCTGGAAGTCGGCGAGCTCCTTCCTGAACTCGCCCTTGCGCCCGCGCGCGATCGGCGCCAGCAGGTAGATGCGCGTGCCCTCCGGCAGGCCGAGCACGCGGTCGACCATCTGCGACACGGTCTGGCTCTCGATCGGCAGCCCCGTCGCCGGCGAGTAGGGCACGCCGACGCGCGCGAACAAGAGGCGCAGGTAGTCGTAGATCTCGGTGACGGTGCCGACGGTGGAGCGCGGGTTCTTCGAGGTGGTCTTCTGCTCGATGGAGATGGCGGGCGACAGGCCGTCGATGTGATCGACGTCCGGCTTCTGCATCATCTCCAGGAACTGGCGCGCATACGCCGACAGGCTCTCCACGTAGCGGCGCTGGCCTTCGGCGTAGATGGTGTCGAAGGCGAGCGAGGACTTGCCCGAGCCAGACAGCCCCGTGAACACCACCAGCGCGTCGCGCGGGATCTCCAGATCCACGTTCTTGAGGTTGTGCTCGCGCGCCCCGCGGACGTGGATGGTGTTGTGGGCTTTGGCCACGAGTGAACTCTTGGCGGGTGCCGCGGCACGGTTCTTAGGGGGCATGCGTGTCCTGCTTCAACTGGCGCGGCGGCTCAGCCAGTCCTTCAACGATTGGGGGCTCTCCGCCGACGGCCTGCCGGCGATCAAGCCCTCGACACTGATGTCCTCGTCGACGGCGGGCCAGTGTATCCCTTCGCCGTTGCCGATCAGGCGCCAGTCGAGCCGCTCTTTGCTGGTCGCGTGCAGAAGGCGCGGGAACCAGGCGAGCGGCACGGAAAGCGTGCGGCCGTCGTTCAGCTCGACGCTCAGCGTGTCGTCCGTGAGCGTCAGCCCGACCGCGGACGGCACCCGCATCTCACCTGCCGAAATAGTCATTCCAGGCCTCCAGCAAAGGACCCTGATGCCGTCTCACCAGTTCCGCAACCTCGCGAAGTTCCGGCGCCTTGAAACCGCCGCTGCGCGCCAAGCGGACGGGGTCGAGCCAGAGCTTGGCGACGCGGTCATCATGCTCGACATGAATATGGGGCGGCTCGTCACCGTCGCCAGAGTAGAAGAAGAACCGATAAGGACCAACTCTGAGAACCGTGGGCATTGGCTCCCCGCCCTATTTTCGGCTCTTACGTAGCGAAGCGGGGCCCCGGCTGCAATGGCGCCCCCTGCCGCGTCCCCCTGGCGCCTATACCTCCCCACCCTGTCCCCTCTCCCGTCCATGCGTAGCGTGGCTCCGCCATGACGGGAGAGGGGCGAAACCGCGCCGTTCCGGCCCACTTTCACCTCTCCCCGCAAGCGGGGAGAGGTCGCGAGCGCACCGCGCGAGCGGGTGAGGGGCGGCCGCAATCCGCAGCGCCAGTATCTGCCCCTCACCCCACCCTCTCCCCGTGAGAACGGGGAGAGGGAGCGGCGGCGGCGCTACTTGATGCGGAACTGGTTTCGGACGGCCAGCAGGAACAGGAAAATCAGGGCGGCGGAGAGCAGGGACTGGGAACCAGCCGAGTCAGACTTTCGCGAGCGTTCTCGAATGCGGCCTCGCGCTCGCGTGTCGGATCGCCTGCAAGCGGTGTCTGACCCTCCGGGTCTGACACCGCAGGAAATCGGTAAGAATTGGGTCAGACCCAGAGGACCGCGATCAAGGAACAAAGTCGGCTGACGCCTTGTTCTCACGCAGTGATGGATGCCCGGGGCGGTTGGCTGTCGAAGACCGCCTCCAAAAAAAAGGCCGCGGGAGACGGATGCCCCGCGGCCTACGGACGGAGATCGTCCGTAAGAAACCTATTCCGCCTTTTTGCCGTCCGTGACGGTGACGAGCGGCTTGCCGTCGGTGGTGATCTCGTCGTCGCCCGCAGGCGCCGGGCGCCCGACGCGGCCTCAGGCCGTTCTATTTTGCAAGAGTATAACATTGCATTCTTGGAGCGCCAGCCCCTTCGCGGGCCCTTGCGCCCTCTCGCTACATTTGGGCCCCTGAGCCTCACGATTGCTTAGGGCGCGACGCCTAAGCTGGCGCCCGAAACGGATGCCGGCGAGACGGGCCCAGACAGGCATGGACACGGTCATCGAGACGATTCTGCGCAACCCGACGGTCACGCTGCTCGGGCTCGGCCTGCTGCTGGCCGGAGCGGCGCTCGCATCGAAGCCGGGCGGCATCACGCTGGCGCGCGTCGCCGAGGAGCTGCTCGCCTACTTCGTGCTGTGCTCGATCGGCATTGGTTATCTCTACAACTTCATCATGCACGCGTTCTTCGGCGAGATGGTCGCCCACTTCATCGGCTGGGCCGACAGCCCCTTCCAGCTCGAGGTCGCATTCGCGAGCCTCGGCTTCGCGGCCGTCGGCTTCTTTGCCTTCAAGAACACGTTTGCCGTGCGCTTCGCGGCGGTCCTCGGGCCTGCGATGTTTCTGTGGGGGGCCGCCGGCGGCCACATCTATCAGATGTTCACGGCCTCCAACTTTGCGCCGGGCAACGCCGGCAGCGTGCTCTACACCGACATTCTGTTGCCCGTCATCGGATTTACGTTTCTATGGCTCAAGTGGGTGGCCGACAATGAATCGGCCCGGCCTGTCACCCGTTCACGCGCGGTTCGCACCTAGCCCAATAATGCGGAGATCCAGGCGATGACGGTCTTGAAGTGGCTCTTGGTCATCTTCGGCGTGCTGTTTCTCGCCGTCCTCGCCGTCGTCATCGGCGGCTACTACTGGGCGAGCACGGTGGAGGGCGTGAAGCTGACCGCGGCGGACCTCAAGGTCGGCGGCGCCTACCCGCCCGAGCAGCACCAGGCGCTGCTCGACGCCTGCCAGAAAAACATGAAGAAGCCCGCCGACGACAAGGGCGCGTGCACGTGCATTGCCGACAAGGCCGGCACCCAGTTCTCGCGCTTCGAGCGCCTGGCGCTGACCGCCGGCTTCGAGGGCAGCCCCACCAAGATCGTCGCCCTCACCAAGGGGCTGATCGACAGCGGCATTCCGCAAGGCGAGGTCGAGACCATGCAGGACGATGCCAAGACGCGCATCAGCGACCTGCTGTCGGCTTGCGGTTTGGGGAAGAAATGAGCGGGGACGACGCCAAGCCGGCGCAGAGGCTCACGACCACCTGCTGCGTGGTGGGCGGCGGTCCGGCCGGCATGATGCTCGGCTTCCTGCTGGCGCGCGCGGGCATCGACGTCACCGTTCTGGAGAAGCACGCCGACTTCCTGCGCGATTTCCGCGGCGACACGATTCACCCTTCGACGCTTTGCGTCATGCAGGAGCTCGGCCTGCTCGATGCGCTGATGCAGCTTCCGCACAACCCGGTGCGCGAGCTGCAGGCGCAAATCGGCGACAAAACCATCAACCTGGCGAACTTCTCCTTCCTGCCGCAGAAACGCGCCTTCATCGCCATGATGCCGCAGTGGCACTTCCTCAACTTTCTGGCCGAGCAGGGACGGCGCTACCCGAGCTTCCATCTCCACATGCAGGCGAACGTCACGGGCCTGCTGGAGGCGGGCGGACGCGTCACCGGCGTCAAGGCCGAGACGCCCGACGGGCCGCTCGAGGTCAAGGCCGATCTCGTCGTCGGCTGCGACGGGCGCCATTCGACCGTGCGTGCCCGAGCCGGCTTCGAGGTGGAGGACATCGGCGCGCCGATCGACGTGATGTGGATGCGCGTCTCGCGCAAACCTAGCGAGCCCGGCACCGGGGGGCGCCTGGATCGCGGCAGCTTTCTCGTGATGCTCGACCGCGGGGACTACTGGCAGCTCGCCTACGTGATCCCCAAAGGCGGCGCCGAACGCGTGCGGGCCGAGGGCTTGCCGGCTTTCCGTGCCATGATCGCCAAGGCCGCTCCGTTTCTCAAGCCCCGCGCCGGCGAGATTGAAAGCTGGGACGACGTCAAGCTGTTGACCGTGGCCATCGACCGGCTGCGCACCTGGTACGAGCCGGGGCTCTTGTGCATCGGCGACGCCGCGCACGCCATGTCGCCCATCGGCGGGGTCGGCATCAATCTCGCCATCCAGGACGCCGTCGCCACCGCCAACCTCTTGTGGAAGCCCTTGAAGGAGGGCACCGTCACCGAGGCCGATCTCGCTGCGGTGCAGAAGCGGCGTGAGTTCCCGATGAAAGTGACGCAGCGCCTCCAAGTGTTTGCGCAGAACAATGTCGTCAAGCCGGTGCTCGCGAGCTCGGCGCCGCTGTCGGTGCCTTGGCCATTGCGGCTCGTCGACCGCTGTCCCTGGCTGCAACAATTCCCCGCCAGGCTCATCGGCGTGGGCGTGCGCCCCGAGCACGTGCACACGCCTGCGGCCGCTCCCTGAGCCCCGCGCAATCGCGATTGCTGCGGCTTGCGCGAATTGCTTAGATCGCGCCTTGGGCTTTGCGCGAACGGGCAGGGGGAACAATGGCTGGTGCCGCAACGGGCAAGACGCGCAAGCCCATCTACAAGCAGCTCTACGTGCAGGTGCTGGCAGCGATCGTGCTGGGCTTCCTCGTGGGCTGGCTCGCGCCGGATATTGCCAAGAGCCCGTGGGTCAAGGCGCTGGGCGACGGCTTCATCAAGCTCATCAAGATGGTGATCGCGCCGATCATCTTCTGCACGGTGGTCTCCGGCATCGCCCACATGAACGACGCGCGCAAGGTGGGGCGCGTGGGCTTGAAGGCGCTCCTCTACTTCGAGGTGCTGTCGACGCTGGCGCTCGGCATCGGGCTGGCGGTCGGCAACCTGGCACGCCCGGGTGCCGGCTTCGGCGGCACGGCCAATGCCGGCGCGGTTGCCGACTACGCCGCGCGCGCCGCCCATCAGAGCACGGTCGAGTTCATCTTGAACATCATCCCCGACAGCGTCGTCGGCGCCTTCGCCCGCGGCGACATCCTGCAGGTGCTGCTTGTTCTCGGTGCTGTTCGGGTTCGCGCTGATGGTGCTGGGCGAGCGCGGCCACGGCGTGCGCACGCTGATCGACGAGGTGGGGCAGGCGTTCTTCGGCGTCATCGCCGTCGTCATGAAGGCGGCCCCCGTCGCCGCCTTCGGGGCCATGGCCTATACGATCGGCCGCTTCGGGCCCGAGGCCATCGGCAATCTGGCGGGGCTGATCGCAACCTTCTACGCGGCGGCGGCGCTGTTCGTGTTCGGCGTGCTGGGGCTCGTCGCCTGGGCCGCCGGCTTCCGCATCTGGCGCTTCCTCGCCTACATCCGCGACGAGATCCTCATCGTGCTGGCGACGAGCTCGTCGGAAAGCGCGCTGCCGCAGCTGATGGAGAAGCTGGAGCGGCTCGGCTGCTCCAAGTCGGTCGTGGGCCTCGTGGTGCCGACCGGCTACTCGTTCAATCTCGACGGCACCAACATCTACCTGACGCTGGCCACGCTCTTCATCGCGCAGGCGCTGGGCGTGGAGCTGTCGCTGTCGGAGCAACTCGCCATCCTCGGCGTGGCCATGCTGACCTCCAAGGGCGCCAGCGGGGTGACGGGGGCGGGCTTCGTGACGCTCGCGGCCACGCTTGCCGTGGTGCGGCCCGAGCTGGTGCCCGGCATGGCCATCGTGCTCGGCATCGACAAGTTCATGAGCGAGTGCCGCGCCATCACCAATTTCATCGGCAACGGCGTGGCGACGATCGTGGTGTCGGCCTGGGAGGGAGAGCTCGACCGCGCCGCGCTCGCCGCGGGTCTGCGCCGCCGCGTGGATACCTCCGACGTGGAGACGGCGGTTACGACGGGGTAGCAATACGCTCAATCAAAGGACACGCCCCTCACCCGGCCTCTTCATGCGTTCCGCATGAATTCGGCCGACCTCTCCCCCGGGAGAGGTGGTGTTGAGACTGCTGCAGCCACTTCACCTCTCCCAGGGGGAGAGGTCGCCGCGAAATGCGACAGCATGAGCGGCGGGTGAGGGGTGGCGCGCGTGAAAGCGCTCAATCTTCCTCGTGGTTGGTCAGCGCGATGAACTCGTCGTCCTCCTGGGCCCGGCGCTCGAAGCTGAGGAAATCATAATAACCGCAGCGCCCGCCGCCCGGAAACGAGCGGCACACGGCGGGGCGCGCCTTGTAGACGGTGCAGCGGCGCTTCTTGATATCGAAAAAGCGGCAGATACGCCCGAAAATCGGGTCTTTCTTGCGCCGCATCGCGTATTTGCGCCCATGCTCCTCTTTGGTAAACGCGGTCTTCGCCGCCTTAAACGACAGTCCATGATGCTTGGCGAGCCGCTCGACGTCGCGCTTATCAAGCGGGATCAGCGGATAGGAACAGCAATAGCCGGGGCATTTCTCGCACTTGTACTGCGGGTGGCTCACGCGGGGCACTCTCCGGGACGGCATGGGGGCAGCTCGTTCAGCCCGAGCGGCCGGGGATTATGGACTAGCGCTTGACTCATGCAATGCTCCAAGGGGAAAGAGCAAGGGGGGTCGCCGCCGGGCACTTCGGCGTAGGCATTGTCACACTTTCTCCGTTAAGGTCTGGCGCTATCTCCGCAGCGTGGGACGGCAGGGGCGTACAGCATGACGGATATGGGTCGAGTTGCTCCGGAGTCCGAGACGCCGGTTAACCCATATAGCTTGCTCGAGGCGGTCAACAACTCGAGCGACAACGCCAACACGGGCTGGCTCATCTTCCTCTCGATCATGACCTACCTCATGATCGCCGTGGCGGGCGTCACCCACGAGGCCCTGTTGCTGCAGACCCCAGTGCAGCTGCCGATCCTGCAGGTCAACATCCAGCTCAAGCAGTTCTTCCAGTTCGCGCCCGTCGTGCTGGTGCTGTTCCACCTCGGCATCCTGGCCCAGCTGGTGCTGCTGGCGCGCAAGACGCTGGAGTTCGACCACGCCATCCGCCTGCTGGAGACGAGCGACAAGCGTTCCCATCCCCTGCGGCTCGAATTGCACAACTTCTTCTTCGTGCAGGCGATCGCCGGGCCGCAGCGCTCGATCGTCATGAGCGGCTTCCTGCACATCATGTCTTGGCTCACCATCGTGATCCTGCCGGTGGTGCTGCTGCTCTACATGCAGCTGTCGTTTCTGCCCTATCACGACGAGACCACGACGTGGATCAACCGCATCGCGCTCGTGTTCGACACCACCCTGCTGCTGCTGATCGGCGTGTTCCTGATGCGGGCCGAGCCGTCGTTCTTCCAGGCCTTCTGGCGCTCGACCACGGCCCATCCGCTGAGCACGGCGGCAACCGGTGCCGTGCTCGCCCTCGTCGCCTACGTCTCGTTCTTCGCGGCGACCGTGCCCGACGAGCCGCTCGATCTTCTCAACCGCAGGATGCTGTCGCTCGCCGGCCCGGCGGGTGCGCCGGCCGTGCAACGCAGCGGCTTCCTCCTGCCGTTCCTGCCGCAACGTAGCGACGGGACGCTGTTCGGTCTCTTCCGCAAGAATCTTCGAGGTCACCGATTCCGATCTCATCGAAGGCCGGCGGCGGCGAGGGGGCGAGAAGACGCTCAACCTGCGCGGGCGCGATCTGCGCTACGCCAAGCTCGACCGCACCGATCTGCAGGGCGTGGACCTGACGGATGCGCGCCTCGACGGCGCCAGCCTCGTCGGCGCCAAGCTGCAGAAAGCCTCGCTCAACTGCGCTGATCTGAACGCGCTTTTGTTGAGCAACGACCGCGAGGGCGCCAAGTGCCCGTCGGCGCGCGGCGTCGATCTGTCGGGGGCCGATCTCTCAGGAGCGCACCTGTCGGGCATCGATCTGAGCGGCGCAAACTTGAGCGAGGCGCAGCTCGATGGCGCCGAGCTCGCCAATGCGACGCTGGTCGGAGCCAACTTCTCGAGCGCCCACCTGGACAAGGCCGACCTGACCGGCGTGCAGGCGCAGGGCGCCAACTTCCTCAACGCGTCGCTGCAGGGCGCCGACCTGAAGGGCGCGCAGCTGCAGTTCTCCGACTTCTCAAGCGCCGCCATGCAGGGCGCGCAGCTCAACTTCGCGCAGCTGCAAGGCGCGGTGCTGCGCGACGCCAGTCTCGAAGCCGGCAGCCTGCAGAGCGCCAAGCTGCAGGGCGCCGACCTGACGGGCATGAAGATGGTGGGGACCGATCTACGCGGGGCGACCATCTGGATGACGCAGCCGCCCGAGTGGGATTCGAGCGGGCTCACCGATCTGTCGGAGTTCGCCATGCGCCCGCTGGACGAGGCTGAGCAGGCCGCGATCAAGGACGCGGCCGGGCGTCTCCGGGACGCGGACGCGCGCGCCCGCGCCAAGGAGAAGATCGCGCCGCTCATCGTCAAAGGCGACAAGTGGACCGGCAGCGTCGACCAGCTGCGCTGGCAGAGCTGGCTCGGGGCCTCGCCGCCGCCGCCTGCCGATTCCTACAAGTACAGCCTCACGGCCTACCTGACGAAGTTCATGTGCTCGGCCCGCTGGAGCAACGGCTCGATTGCCACCGGCATTGCCCGGCGTGCCGTCGCGCAGGATTTCCGCGGCGACGTGGTGGCCGTCTACGACGGCTTGCGCAGCAGCTCCTGCCCGGCGCGCGAGAACACGCCGGCAAAGGTGATGCGGGACCTGTCGGCCACGGCCGAAATTGCCCGCAACCAGTAGGCCCCGATCGCTAAGGCCTGCCCGGAATGTTCGGCAACCCCTTGCCAACGCCTCGGCGCTGTCCTAACTATAGAACATAAGCGGAACATTGGTTCCGGCCGTGCCGCTTAGCCGTTCGCCCGCGCATGTCTGAAAGACGTGGACAAGTGGCGGCCCGAGCGGGGCGGAACGGCGCCGGCAGACTAGGGTTGGATCGGCAACTCGGAAGGGGCGCGCCGCCTCAATCTCCCGCGATGTGGCGCGCCCGGCCAAGGAATTCGTGATGCGCCCCCTGCTTGAAGCGCGGGCGGCGCCGATAAAATCGAGGAGTGCAACATGGCTGGTTCCGTCAACAAGGTGATCCTCATTGGCAACCTCGGCAAGGATCCCGAGATCCGCCGCACCCAGGACGGGCGTCCGATCGCGAATTTGCGCATCGCCACCAGCGACACCTGGCGCGACAAGGCGACGGGCGAGCGGCGCGAGAAGACGGAGTGGCACTCCGTCGTCATCTTCAACGAGAACCTGTGCAAGATCGCCGAGCAGTACCTGAAGAAGGGCTCCAAGGTGTTCATCGAAGGCTCGCTGCAGACGCGCAAGTGGCAGGGCCAGGACGGCCAGGACCGCTACTCCACCGAGGTGGTGCTGCAGGGCTTCAACGGCAATCTCACCATGCTCGACGGGCGCTCGGGCGGGGCTGGCGCCGGGGCCGGGATGGCCGAGAACGGCCAGGCCGACTATGGCGGCTCCGACAACGGCGTTGGCGATGCCCCGCGCGGCGGCAAGAGCGCAGCCACGAAGGGCGGCTTCGACAAGCAGCTCGACGACGAGATCCCGTTCTAAATATCGTGCCGGCGCAGGCCAGCACCCACGCAAGTTTCGTCGCCCATTTCTCGAGGTGTCCTCAATCCCGGCCGTCCGTGCAAAGCATGGCTCCGCCATGACGCCGGGATGACCTCAAAGAGGAGGTGAGCGCGTGCCTCCTTACCACCGTCATCCCCGCGTAGGCGGGGACCCAGTCATGTCTCTGCGACCGCGACGGTCAAGGAGGTGTCGCTGGGCTCGAGGCGGTTGCGTGGCACTGCACCGCTATCGTTCGTCGCTGGGCGGCGTGATCTAGGTTCCCGCCTCCGCGGGAATGACGTTTGCGGGGACGCGAGCACGTGCCACGCCATATCCGTCATCCCGCCGCAGGGCGGGACCCACGCAACTCTCCGCGAAAAATTCAGATGAAGTTGAATTGGGCCGATGGTGCCGGCGGCGCCGGCGGCGCCGGCGCTAAACTTCAGGCTTCGGGTCCCGGCTGAGCCTTCTGCTTCTTGGCGCGCTTCTTGGCCTTGCGGCTGGGCGCGGGCGCTTCGGCGTGGGGCGCGGGCGTCGCCGCGCGCACCGGCGGCGCCGTCTTGCGTTTCGCCCGCGGTTTCGCCTTGGCTGCGGTCTCCGCGCTGACGGCAGCCGCATGACCGGCGCCCGACTGCGTCTCGATGTAGAGCCGGCGCACCTCCGGATACTTGGCCTTGATCGCGCGCTCGAGCTCCGACGTCACCCGCTCCACCTCCTCGGCCGGGATGCCGTCGATGGCGTCGACGCTCGCCGCCACCAGCACGTCTTCTGGCCCCAGATGCATGGTGCGGATCTCGTTGATGGCAACGAGCGGTCCGCGCGGGCCCACCTCGCTCTTGAGGATGCGCTCGATCCCGGCCAGCACCTTCGGGTTCGCCGCCTCGCCCACGAGCAGGCTCTTGACCTCCACGCTCATGAAGGCGGCGACGCTGGCGAGCAGCATGCCGATGAGGAGCGAGGCGACGGCGTCGGCCTGCCCCCAGCCCAGAAACTGCACGCAGAGAAGCGCGACGAGCGCGATCAGGAGACCGGAGACGGCGGCCATGTCCTCGAGCAGGACGGTGAACAGGGCTGCGTCCTTGGAGGCGCGCAAGGCCGCGAGCCAGCCGCGCGGGCCCCGGTGGGAGTTGAACGCGGTCATCGCCTTGAAGGCGGAGACGCCTTCGAGCGCGAGCGCGATGGCGAGCACCAGGTAGTTCACCCAGAAGTCGCTGATGGGATGCGGGTTGCGCAGCTTCTCCAGCCCCTCGTAGAGCGACACCCCGGCGCCCAACGAGAACAGCAGCACGGCGACGACGAAGCTCCAGAAGTAGAGCTCCTTGGAATAGCCGAAGGGATGGCGCGCATCCGCGGGGTGGCCGGCGCGGTGGAGCCCGTAGAGCAGCAGCGCCTGGTTGGAGGTGTCGACGAGCGAATGGATCGCCTCCGACAGCATGGCCGACGATTGGGTCCAGGCGGCGGCCACGAACTTGGCGATCGCGATCCCCAGATTGGCCGCCAGCGCCACCAGCACCACGCCTCTCGAGCCGCCCGCTGCCACGGTTAATCCTCGTCTCCTCTGGGCCCTCTCGGGCCAATTCCCCGCCTCAAATCAGCGTGCGCTGCAGTATCACAATTTGGTCGTCGGCGGTGGGCAGATTGGCGGGCGCGACCGAGGCGCTGGACCCTCGGCAATCTTGGGAGAATTTAATGGTGTGGCGATCGATGCTGGCGACTTTGCTGGCTCTACTCGTTTCGGTTCCTTTGCTCGCGGTCGAGGCCGCGGCCCAGCATCCGCGCGATCACGACCACGACCGGGGGCCTGCCGGCGCCGACCGCCAGGGGCCGCCAGGGAAGGGTGAGGATTGGCAGTTGCTCGGCGAGAAAAAAGTTGGGCGCCGTACCGACCGCGACGTCATCACGGTGGGCCGCAAGGAAGGCCGCTTTGAGAAGATTGCGCTGGAGGTCAAGGACAACGACGTGGAGATCCTCGACCTCAAGGTCTTCTTCCTGCACGGGCCGCCGCAGGACGTGCAGGTGCGCGAGCGCATTCGCGAGGGCGGGCGCACGCGGCCCATCGATCTCGTCGGCGGCGACCGCGTCATTGATCGCATCGAGCTCGTGTACCGCACGCGCGGGCGCGGCGAGCGCGCGACCGTCGCGGTCTACGGCCTGGAAGGGCGTGGGCCCCCGCGCGCGCAATGGGAGGAGCTCGGCTGTCAGAAGGTCGGCTTCGGCGCCGATAAGGACGTCATCAAGGTCGGGCGCCGCGAGGGCCGTTTCAGCGCCATTCGCCTGCGCGTCGAGCGCTCCGACGTGCTGCTGCTGAGCTTGCGCGTCATCTACGAGCACGGGCCGCCCGATGATTTCGACGTGAAGAACCACCTTCGCGCCGGCAGCGAGACGCGGCCGCTCGATTTGCGCGGCGAGCGGCGCGCCATCAAGCAGGTCGAGCTGGTCTACAGCACGATCCCGAGCCTCAAGGGCGCAGCGCGCCTGTGCGTCGACGCCCGCCAATAGGCTCCGCAAAGGGGTCAGACCCTCTGGGTCTGACCCCGTGAGCTGACAAGAACAGACAGGGTCAGACCCAGAAGGTCTGACCCGCACTCTGCCTCAGGGCTGCGTTGCCGGCTGCTCGGCCGGAGGGGGCGTCGGCGTTGCAGGAGCTGCCGAGCCCGCTGCGCCGCCCGTGCCCCCGCTCTCGGGCTTTTCGTCGAGCGCGTTGCGCGCGCCCTCGTAGGCGCCCTTTGCCACCTCGCCCGCCTTCTCGATCGCTGGGGCCGCCTCTTGCTTGGCCTTCTCGTAGGCCGCCTTGGCCTGCTCCTTCGCCTTCTCGAGCGCGGGGCCTGCCTCCTTCTTGGCCTTCTCGTAGGCGTCCTCGGCGGTGACTGAGCTCTTGGCGGTCAGCTCCTTGGCCCGCTTGATGGCGCGATCGAGCAGCGACTTGGCCGGCTGCTTGCGCTTGAAGGCGGGAAGCGCGTCGAGCACCTCCTTGGTCGCCTGCGGCAGCGTGACCGTGATCTTGCCGTCCTCGTTCTTGATCTGCAGGGCGGAGAGGCGCACGGCGACGCGCTTCTCGCCGAAGCCGGCGAAGCCGCCGGTCCCCATGACGATGCCCACGACCTGATTGTCGCCGTTGAGGATCAGGTCCTCGACGTCGCCGACGATCTGGCCGTCGGCGTTTTGCACGTTGGCGAACAGCACGAGGTCGCGGGCGAGGTACTGGCCCTCGTCCTGGGTCGCGAGAAACACGTCTGCGGGAATCTCCACCGGGTCGGCGAGCGCTGGCAACGTCCACAGCGCGGCGACGGCCGCCAAGATCAGCACGCCTTTCTTCATCGAACTCTCCCTTTGCATGGCGGGCGCTTTGCGCTCGCCCTTATCAGACTAGACGCCGCTAGCGTTAACTACGTTCCGGCACGGCGTTCCTCTAGCGGCTCCTTGTGTCGCGGACAAGACGCCGCTGTGCTCAAGGGAGCCCCGACAACATGGAACAAGTCATTGTCTTTGCAGGAGGAATTCTGCACAAATGGAGGCGCCGCGGGACCCCTGTCTGCGTTGCGTCGGCCCGGCGCTTTGGGGTAATCTAAGCCTCAAATTCGCCTTTCTGCGACGCACGCCCCGATGGCGTGCGTCGGCGTTCCTGCGGACATCTTTCCCAAGCTCCCGTTTCCCAAGCTCCAGCGGACATCAAAGTGGCCGACAGCACCGACGACCAAAGACCCGGCGGCAAGGAGCCCAGCGACATCCGCCCGGTGTCCATCTCCGACGAGATGAAGCGCTCCTATCTCGAGTACGCGATGAGCGTGATCATCTCGCGCGCGCTGCCCGACATACGCGACGGCTTGAAGCCGGTGCACCGGCGCATCCTCTACGCCATGAGCGAGCTGGGGCTCGAGCCCAACAAGAAGCACGTCAAATCGGCGCGCGTCGTCGGCGAGGTGATGGGCAAGTTCCACCCGCACGGCAACCTCGCCATCTACGACGCGCTGGTGCGCTTGGCGCAGGACTTCTCCGTGCGCCTGCCGCTGATCGACGGGCAGGGCAACTTCGGCTCGGTCGACGGCGATCCGCCCGCGGCCGAGCGCTATACCGAGTGTCGCCTCGCCAAGGTGGCGATGGCGCTGCTCGATGATCTCGACAAGGACACGGTCGATTTCCGCGAGAACTACGACGGCACGCTGCAAGAGCCGAGCGTGCTGCCGGCCAAGTTCCCCAACCTGCTGGTCAACGGCGCCGGCGGCATCGCCGTCGGCATGGCCACCAACATCCCGCCGCACAACCTCGGCGAGGTGATCGACGCGTGCCTGGCCCACCTCGACAATCCCGAGATCTCCATCGACGAGCTGTGCCAGATCATCCCCGGCCCCGATTTCCCGACGGGCGGCCTCATCCTCGGGCGCGGCGGCATCCTCTCCGCCTACCACAAGGGGCGCGGCTCCATCATCATGCGTGCCAGGGTGGAGGTGGAGGAGGTCCGCAAGGACCGCGAAGCCCTCATCGTCACGGCCATTCCCTATCAGGTCAACAAGAAGACGCTGATCGAGAAGATCGCCGATGCGGTGCGTGACAAGCGCATCGAGGGCATCGCCGACATCTGGGACGAGTCGAACCGCGAGGGCATGCGCATCGTCATCGAGCTGAAGCGCGATGCCGTCGCCGACGTCGTCTTGAACCAGCTGTGGCGCTACTCGGACCTGCAGACGACCTTCGGCGCCAACATGCTGGCGATCAACGGCGGCCGCCCCGAGATGCTCAACCTGAAGGACATGATCGAGGCGTTCACGGTCTTCCGCGAGGAGGTCGTGAGCCGGCGCACCAAGCACCTGTTGTCGAAGGCACGCGATCGCGCCCACGTGCTGGTCGGCCTCGCCATCGCGGTCGCCAACATCGACGACGTGATCAAGCTCATCCGCCACGCGCCGAGCCCGATGGAGGCGCGCGAGCAACTCATGGCGCGCGACTGGCCGGCGCGCGACGTCGCCCCGCTGGTCGTGCTCATCGCCGACCCGCGCCACAAGGTGTCGAGCGAAGGCACCTACCGGCTGTCGGAGGAGCAGGCCAAGGCGATCCTCGAATTGCGCCTTGCCCGCCTGACCGCGCTGGGGCGTGACGAGATCGGCGACGAGCTCAAGAAGCTCGGCGAGGAGATCAAGGAGTACCTGGCGATCCTGGCCTCGCGCCTGCGCATCGTCGACATCGTCAAGACCGAGCTCAACGCCCTGAAGGACGAGTTCGCGACCCCGCGCAAGACCGAGATCGTCGACATCGAGGGCGAGGTCGAGGACGAGGATCTCATTCAGCGCGAGGACTGCGTCGTCACCGTCTCCTTGAAGGGCTACATCAAGCGCGTGCCGCTCGCCACCTATCGCGCGCAGCGGCGCGGCGGCAAGGGCCGCTCCGGCGTGACGACGCGCGAGGAGGACATCGTCACCAAGCTGTTCGTCGCCTCCACGCACACGCCCGTCTTGTTCTTCTCCTCGCGCGGCATGTGCTACCGCATGAAGGTGTGGCGGCTGCCGGCGGCGACGCCGCAGGCCATCGGCAAGGCGCTCGTCAATCTGCTGCCGCTGGCGCAAGGCGAGGCGATCACCTCGATCCTGCCGCTGCCCGAGGACCCCGAGACGTGGGGCACGCTGCAGCTCGCCTTCGCCACGCGCTCGGGCAAGGTCCGGCGCAACGCGCTCGCCGATTTCGAGAACATCAACCGCAACGGCAAGATCGCCATGAAGCTCGACGAGGGCGATTCAATCGTCGCGGTCGAGATCTGCATGCCCGACGACGACGTGCTTTTGACGACGGCGCAGGGCCAGTGCATCCGCTTCCTCTTGAAGGACGAGGTGCGTCTCTTCAAGGGCCGTGAGTCGGACGGCGTGCGCGGCATCAAGCTCGAGGACGGCGATTCAGTGATCTCCATGGCCATCCTCACCCACGTCGACGCCGAGGCGCCGGAGCGCGCCGCCTATTTGAAGCAGGCAAACATGCTGCGCCGCGCCCAAGGCGAGGACATCGCCGAAGGCGCGCCCGAGATCGAGGGCGAAGGGGAGGGCGAGGGCGTCGCCGAGCTGACGTCGGAGCGCTACGCCGAGCTCGGCGCCAAGGAGCAGTTCGTGCTCACCGTGTCGCAGAACGGCTTCGGCAAGCGGTCCTCGTCGTATGAGTACCGGACCTCGGGCCGCGGCGGCAAAGGCATCGTCGCCATGGTCGTCAACGAGCGCAACGGGCCGCTCGTCGCCTCGCTGCCGGTGGCGCAAAGCGATCAGATCATGCTGGTGACGGACGGCGGCCAGCTCATCCGCTGCCCCGTCGACGACGTGCGCATCGCCGGGCGCAACACGCAAGGCGTGCGCGTGTTCAAGACGGACGCCGACGAGCGCGTTGTCTCGGTCGAGCACATCCCCGATGAGGGTGAGAACGGCGAGGACGACGAGAACGGAGAGGAGCACTCCGCCTCCGAGTGACCGGGATGACCAGCCATCAGACGTTCATCGATCCGGGCGCCGGCACTTGGCTGAGGATCGACTCTTTGCCGGGTGTGGAGCTCATGCCGCTCGCCCAGCCGGTGCCCGAGGGGTCCATTCACCGCGCACGCCTCGTCGCGGGCACGACCATTCCGGCTCACACCCACCCAGCCGACGAATTCGTGCTCGTGCTATCGGGTACTGTCGAAACGGGTGGCCGGCGCTGTGAAGCCGGGACATTCTGGACGACGCCGGCCGGCACGCGCCAAGGGCCACACGTCGCCATCACTCAAGTCGAGCTGCTCACAGTGCGGCTTGGGGCTATGGGCTCGTTCGGCGACGGTGTCTGACGGCCACGGCCGCCCGCTCTGGCTCTCGCAGCATCAGCGGTGAGCCCGTTCGGAGCCTAGAACTTCTATGTTTCGAGCGGCGCCTTGCCGTGCAGCGCGATGACCGCACTCGACACCGGGCTCAGCGCGCACAAGGCATCCCAGTCCGGCAGCAGCGCGCGCCCGCGCCCCGATTGCGTCACGAGCCCACGCGTCTTGAGCCGCGACATGATGCGGCTCAGCGTGTCGGCGTTGAGCGCCAGATAGTCGGCGATGTCGGTGCGCGATAGCGGGATATCGAAGATGAGGCCGTTGGCGCAGGGCGCGCCGATGCGCAAGCCCAGCTCGATCAGGAACGAGGCCACCCGCTCCTCGCCGCTCAAGCCGCCGATGGTGGCGATGTGCAGAATGGCGCGCGCGTGCTGGTCGGCGAGCTGGCGGTTGAGATGCAACCCGAGGGCCGCGTCGCTGCCGAGCAGAACCTCGAACGTGCTGGCGGGCAGGCGCCACACCTCCGAGGCCGCGGCCGCACTCAAGGAGACGGCCGGCAGCGGCGGGGCGAAGGCGGCACGGAAGATGTCGCCGGGGTAGTGCAGCGTCAGCAATTGGCGATGCTTGCCGGGCGCCGTCGCCTGCAATACGAGCAGGCCCGCGCGCACGATGTAGACCGCCTCCGATTTTCCCGACGTCAGGGCAAGCTCCTGGCGTCGGCGCGCGCGCACCGTGGTCGCGCGCTGGCGCAGCGCGACGAGGGGCTCCGGCTCGGGGCTCGGCGGCGCAAGCTTGACCAGTCGGGGCGGCGATCGTCGGGGGGCCCGGTGGGTGATCACGTTGGCGCGAATCTCAGCTCTGGCGTTGAGAAAGCAGGCCTTGGGACCCTGCGGCGTTTCGGTTTTTTTGCCTTGATCCATGTCAAGAAGCGCACGGGTGCGACGAAGGGGCTTCAGCGGGCCTCGACGCGAGGTCGTCGCAGCCGAGTTTGATCTGCATCAAGCTTCAGCGTGTCGGGCGCGCCACACGGGGCCGACGATGCGCTCCTCGCTGATCTGCATCAGCGCTAAGCGCAAGCAATCGCTCGGCCTTTAGGGCTTTTGCGGGAAGAGTAGGCCCTGAAGCGATCGAGTTGCCGGGCACGGTCCTGCGCGGCCGCAGGGGGAATGACACAATGACGATGCGACAAGCGAGACTGTGGATCGGTGCGCTGGCCCTTTTTGCCGGCGCGGTGGCGGCCCTGCCGGCACAGGCCGGCGACAGCAACGGCAACTTCCAGGTAAAGCTCGGGGTCACCGGGGTCTTGTTCGATGACCATACGAAATCGGTGACCGCCGCCGGCCTCGGCGGGACGGTGGCGCCTCGGCGGCGACCAACGACAACGTCATCCCCACGCTCATGCTCACCTACTTCCTCGACAAGCACTGGGCGGTTGAGCTCTTCTGCTGCTTCGATCAGGTCAATGTTACGGGTAAGTCGGGCGCCCTCGGCACCTTGGGCAAGCTCGCCTCGACCTGGGCCTTCCCGCCGATCCTGACCCTGCAGTACCACTTCGATGGCATGGGCGCGTTCAAGCCCTACGTCGGTGCCGGCGCCGAGTGGATCCACTACTTCAAGGAGTTGTCGAATATCGGCGGCGGCGCCAACTTCGACGACAGCTACGGCTTTGCGCTGCAGGCGGGCACGGATATCGATCTGGGCCAGGGCTGGTCGCTCGGCCTCGACGTGAAGAAGGTCTGGGAGGATACCAAGATTACTTGGAGCCGGCCGGCGTCCTTCCCAACGGACGGTCGTCGCCAAGCATGACCTCGACCCGTGGTTCGTGACGGCGAACCTCGGCTACCGGTTCAATCTGTCCGATCTCCTCGGGCGCCGCGAGCCGGTGCCTCTGAAGTAAGACCGGAGTATCAGCAACATTGCACGGGCCCGGCCATTGCCGGGCCCGTTTCGTTTACGCCGATGCGATAGTCCGTTGTGCCGAGTTGCCGCCCGCACGCTAAGACGGGCGGGCGCAGCAGGGTTCGGCGGCCATGAAACGCATCGGTTTTTATTCCGGCTCCTTCGATCCGGTCACCTTCGGCCACACCGATGTCATCGAGCGGGCCTGCCGCCTCGTCGACAAGCTCGTCATCGGCATCGGCGTGCATCCCGACAAGACGCCGCTCTTTTCCGCGCAAGAGCGCATCGACATGCTCGCGGCCGAAACCAAGGGGATCGCCAAGTCGGCGGGGACGGCAATCGAGATCATCACCTTCGATGACCTGGCGGTCGAGACCGCCAAGGCGCATCAGGCACGCGTCATCTTCCGCGGGCTGCGCGACGGCGCCGACTTCGACTACGAGATGCAGATGGCCGGCATGAACGGCGCCATGGTGCCCGAGATCGAGACCGTGTTCGTCGCCGCCTCGCCCCGGGTGCGCCACATTGCGGCGAATCTCGTGCGCCAGATCGCGCTGATGGGCGGCGACGTCTCGCCCTTCGTCTCCGCCGCCGTGGCGCGGCGCCTGAAGGCCAAAGCCAAGGCCCGCAGCTAGTGTCCCGATTTCGAAGTTCGCCGGTGCTCGACGCTGGGTTCGGGAGCGAACTTCGAAATCAAAAGGGACACTAGAATTATTGGGTTGCCAGTGTGATTCAGATCGAGAAATTCGCTCCGGATCCTTCTGCTGGCACAGGCGAATTTCTCGATCATCACACTAGCTTTCGTTGCAGTGCAAAGCGCAAGGGTTGCCGCCTACCCGCCGAGGCGTGATAAGAGTGGCGGCCGAAGGCGTGCCGTCAGGCCTGCTGCCATGGCCACGGGCACACGACAACAAGAGACGATCAACGAGCAACGGGGAAAGATGCACATGCGCTTGATCACATGCCTCGCCCTGGCGATTTGCGTGGTCGCGGGCGCAGCCTGCTCGGACCATTCGAAGGTGGGCGGCTCCGGCGACGTGCTGGTCATCGAGCTGAAGACCGGCAAGGTGCTGGTCAAGTTGCGCCCGGACCTTGCGCCCAAGCATGTCGAGCGCGTCAAGCTGCTCGCCAAGGAGGGCTTCTACGACGGCGTCAAGTTCCACCGCGTGATCAAGGGCTTCATGGCCCAGACCGGCGATCCCACCGGCACCGGCACCGGCGGCTCCAACTATCCCGACCTTCCCGCCGAGTTCTCGCAAGAGCCCTTTAAGCGCGGGACGATGGGAGCTGCACGCACCGCCGACCCCAACAGCGCCAACAGCCAGTTCTTCATCTGCTTCGACGATACCGGCTGCAGCTCGCTCACCGGCCAGTACACGGTGTGGGGCGAGGTGATCAAAGGCATGGAGAACGTCGACCAGATCGCGCCCGGCGAGCCGCCGCCGATCCCCGACATCATGCAGAAGGTCTACCTGCAGTCCGACGCCAAGTCTTAAGGACGCGGTGCGATCAGCCGATCATGAAGTCGCAGGCGACCGCCCTCTATCCCTTCGTGCCGTCGGGTGCCGACTTCAAGGCATCGCTCGCTTTCTTCGCCGAGATCGGCTTCGACACCATATGGATGAGCGATGGCTTGGCCGGCTTGAGATTTGGCGCGGCCTACTTCATGCTGCAGGACATCGACGTCCCCGACTGGCAGAAGAACCAGATGATCACTTTCGAGGTTGATGATCTGGAGGCCTACTGGTCCGAGCTCGAGGCAAAGGACATCGGCGCCAGGTTCGTCGGCGTCACTCTGCGGCCGCCCACGGAATTCGCCTGGGGCCGCGAGATCCACATCATCGATCCCGGCGGCGTGTGCTGGCACGTCAGACAAGCCCGGCCGGCATGATTTGACAGACGGGCGCCGACGCGCCATTGCACGCCGGCCGCAGCCCGAGGCTCAACCCCCCACAAGGAGCATGTCATGACCGCAGCCAACGATCCCGAGAACACGCTCATCATCGAGACGACCAAGGGCCGCGTCGTCATCGCGCTGCGCCCCGATCTGGCGCCCGGCCACGTGGAGCGCATCAAGACGCTGGCGCGCGATGGCTTCTACGACGGCATCCCCTTCCACCGTGTCATCGAGGGCTTCATGGCGCAGACGGGCTGCCCCAACGGCACCGGCACCGGCGGCTCGAGCTACCCCAACCTCAAGGCCGAGTTCAACGCCGAGCCGCACGTGCGCGGCGTCTGCTCCATGGCGCGGGCCCAGAGCCCCGACAGCGCCAATAGCCAGTTCTTCATCGTTTTCGACGACGCGTCGTTCCTCGACAAGAAGTACACGGTGTGGGGCAAGGTGATCGAGGGCATGGAGAACGTCGACAAGATCAAGCGCGGGGAGCCGGTGCAGGACCCCGACAAGATGATCTCGGTGAAGGTGGCGGCCGACGCGGCGTAGGCCGTCGAGCGAGGGAGGGCGAGGCGATGGGTGTCATGCAGGCCGCGGCGGCGCTCGCCGTCTATGCCGGGCTCGCAGGCGCCGCCGGCGTGGCGCTGGCGGCGGCCGGCGCCCACGGTCCCGCGCTCTCGGCGCTGACGCCGCCCGCTTACTTCCTGATCATGCATGCCGCAGCCGCACTCGCGATCGTCGCCATCGCCATGCGCGCCGCGCATCCGGGCGCCTTCCTGCTCGCCGCGCTGATCCTGTTGGCGGGCGTGTCGCTCTTCAGTGGTGACATCACCGTGCGCACGGTCTGGGGGCACCGCCTGTTTCCCATGGCGGCCCCCATCGGCGGCTCGAGCATGATCCTCGGCTGGCTCGTCGTGGCGGCCGCCGGTGTCTGGGACGTCCTCGCCCATCGCGGTTGAGGTGAACGCGTAAAGGAGACTGTCGCGATGATGGGGCTCGTCTGGTCGCTGCTCGGCATCCTGTCGGGCGCGTTCATAGCGCTGCAGGCACCGATCAACGCCGCGCTGGCGCG
Organism: uncultured Alphaproteobacteria bacterium; assembly: GCA_963728165.1. GTDB lineage: Bacteria > Pseudomonadota > Alphaproteobacteria > Rhizobiales > Hyphomicrobiaceae > Hyphomicrobium_A. Next base: position 220,517 of record CAVSIY010000001.1, read on the forward strand.
TGGACTGGGGGCGCCAGTTGCGGCCGCGGCAGCGTCGTTCCTCGCGGGAGGCGTGGTGCTCGTCGCCATCGCGCTCGCGGTCTACCAGGTGCAAGGCCTCTCGCTTGGCTGGCGCGATGTGCCGCCCTGGATGTTCGTCGCGGGCGGCTTTCTCGGGGCCGCTTACGTCACGAGCGTCATCATGCTCACACCGAGGCTGGGCACGGCGGCCACCATGGCCTTCATCGTCACCGGCCAATTGCTGGCGGGGCTGATCATCGACCGGGCGGGAGCCTTCGGCTTCGTGGCGCGCGAGCTCTCGCTCGGACGCATATCGGGAGCGATCCTGCTCATTGGCGGGGCGCTCCTGATCCGCATCTCCTGATGCGCACGGACCTCTTCGATTTCGAGCTGCCCGAGGACCGCATCGCGCTGCATCCCGCCCACCCGCGTGATGCAGCGCGCCTGCTCGTGGTGCGGCCGACCTCCCCCTCTCCCCGCAAGCGGGGAGAGGGTTGGGGTGAGGGGCAGCAACACACTGTAGCGCCAGCTTCTGCCCCTCACCCTAACCCTCTCCCCATGCCGAAAGAGGCATGGGGAGAGGGGACTGTTCGAGGATCGCATCGTGCGCGAGCTGCCGGAGCTGCTGCGTCCGGGCGATGCGCTGGTGTTCAACGACACGCGCGTCATCCCCGCCGCCCTCCACGGCGTGCGCCGTCGCGGCGAGCTCGAAGCGCAGGTCTCTGTCACGCTGATCGAGCGGCGCGATGCGAGCCGCTGGCGGGCGCTGGCGCGGCCGGCCAAGCGCCTGAAGGACGGCGACCGCCTGCACTTCGGGCACACCGGGACCGCATGCCTCGCCGGCGCCCTCGATGCCACCGTCGCTGCCAGAGGCGAGGAGGGGGAGGTCGAGCTTGCCTTCGATCTTGCGGGTCCCGATCTCGATGCGGCGATCGCAAGCGTCGGAGAGATGCCGCTGCCGCCCTACATCGCCGCGCGCCGGCCGGCCGAGGACGCCGACAGGCGCGACTATCAGACGGTGTTTGCTGCCCACGACGGCGCGGTCGCCGCGCCGACCGCCGGGCTGCACTTTACGCCCGAGCTGATGGCGGCGCTCGAAGCGCGCGGAATTTCGCGCCACTTCGTGACGCTGCACGTCGGCGCCGGCACTTTCCTGCCGGTGAAGGCGGAGGACACCGAGGCGCACAAAATGCACGCCGAGTGGGGCGAGGTGTCGGCCGCGACTGCGGCCGCGCTCAATGCCGTGCGCGCGCGTGGCGGGCGCATCGTCGCCGTTGGCACGACCTCGCTGCGCCTGCTCGAGACGGCGGCGCTTGCGGGCGAGCTACAACCCTTTCGCGGGGCGACCGACATCTTCATCACGCCGGGCTATCAGTTCCGCGCCGTCGACCTTTTGCTGACCAACTTCCATCTGCCGCGCTCCACCCTGTTCATGCTGGTCGCGGCCTTCTCGGGGCTCGATGCGATGAAGGAGGCCTATGCGCACGGCGTTGCCTCGGGCTATCGCTTCTATTCGTACGGCGACGCCTGCCTGCTGTTTCCATCGAGGGCGGAAGACCTTATTCCCTCCATTCCCTCCCCCCTCATGGCGTAGCCATGCTCCGCATGGACGCGGGGGAGGGCTAGGGAGGGGGGTGTCCACGACCTCCAGAGGAGGTGCACCACCCCCACCCCGACCCTCCCCCATCAAGGGGGAGGGAGAGCGGTTTTTGCTGCGGCTGCCGCGATATGATCAAAGGAATCGATGCAGGACGCGTTGCCCAGGTTCGGATTCCGGCTGCTGGCCGAGGACGGCGCGGCGCGGACGGGCGAGATCGCGACGCCGCACGGGCGCGTGCGCACGCCGGCCTTCATGCCGGTGGGGACGGCTGCGACCGTCAAGGCGCTCTACCCGGAGCAGGTCAAGGCGGCCGGTGCCGACATCGTGCTCGCCAACACCTACCACCTGATGCTGCGACCCGGCGCCGAACGCATCGCAAAGCTGGGCGGCCTGCACACCTTCATGCGCTGGGACGGGCCGATCCTCACCGACTCGGGCGGCTTTCAGGTGATGTCGCTCGGCAAGATCCGGCAGATCAGCGAAGAGGGCGTGCGCTTCCAGTCGCACATCGACGGCTCGCGCCACATGCTGACGCCGGAGCGTGCCGTCGAGATCCAGTGCCTGCTCGGCGCCGACATCCAGATGCAGCTCGACGAGTGCATCGAGCTGCCGGCCGAGCATGCTGAGGCCGAGCGCGCGATGGAGCTATCGCTGCGCTGGGCCGAGCGGGCGCGCTTAGCCTTCGCGGCACGCGCCGCGCCCGGGCAGGCGCTGTTCGCAATCGTACAGGGCGGCACCGATCCTCAGCTGCGCCGGCGCTCGGCCGAGGCGCTCGTCGGCATGGCGTTCCCCGGCTACGCGGTCGGCGGCCTCGCGGTCGGCGAGGGCCACGACCTCATGCTGCGCACGTTGGAGGGCGTGGTGCCGTTTCTGCCGCGTGAAAAGCCGCGCTACCTGATGGGGGTGGGCACGCCGGAGGACCTCATCGAGTCGGTGAAGCGCGGCATCGACATGTTCGACTGCGTGCTGCCGACGCGCAACGGGCGCCACGGCCTTGCGTTCACGTGGGGGGGCCGCGTCAACCTGCGCAACGCCTGCCACGCCGACGACCCTGCGCCGCTCGATCCGACGAGCAGCTGTCCCGCCGCGCGCGACTACTCGCGCGCCTACCTGCATCACCTGGTGAAATCGGGCGAGTACCTGGGCTCCATGCTGCTGTCGTGGGCCAACACGGCCTTCTACCAGGAGTTGATGGCGGCGATGCGCGCAGCCATCGCCGAGGGACGCTTCGCGGCGTGGGCCGAGGAGACCGAGCGCCGCCTCGCCGCCTCCCCCGAAAGCTAGATCGGTTCGACGGGCTGCACCGGCGTGCGCGTCACGCGCTCGCGGTGGATGAGATAGATGCCCGAGGCAATGATCACCACCGAGCCGGCCAGCGTCCACAGGTCGGGCTCCTGCCCGAAAACGACGTAGCCGAAGCTCAGCATGGTCAACAGCTGCATATAGTGGAATGGCGCGATGACAGGCGCGGGCGCCAGCCGGTAGGCGTGAATGAAGAGGTAGTGCCCCAGGCCGCCGAGCGTTCCCAATCCGGCGAGCAAGAGCCACTGCCCGAGCGACTGCGGCCACACCCACTGCCACAGCGCCAGCGGGGCGAGCCCGAACGTGCCGACGAGGATCGAATAGAACAGCATGGTGAGCGGGCGATCGTAGGCCGCGAGGTAGCGGGTCAGCAGCATGAACAGCGAGAACGCGGTGACGGCACCGAAGGCGTAGCCGAACGCCGGGTGCAGGTTCATGCCCGGGTGCACCGCGATCACGATGCCGGCAAACCCGACCAGGATCGCCCCCAGCCGGCGCCAGCCGACCCACTCGCCCAGCAAGGGGCCGGCGAGGAGGGCGACGATCAGCGGCCCGAGGAACGTCACCGTCACGGTCTGATCGAGCCGCAAATACTGCAGCGCCAGAAAGTTGAAGGCCGTGGTTGCGGCCATGAGGACGGAGCGCGCGAGCTCCCAGCCGAGCTTGCGCGTGCCGAGAAGAGCGGATACAGGCAGCGCGCTCAGGACCGTCAGCATGAGCACGAACTGGCCGAAAAAGCGCGCCCACACGATCTCGACCATGGGCAGGTCGGTGCGCGTGGCGAGGTACTTCGCCGAGCTGTCGAGCCCGGAAAAGAGCGTCACCGCGAGTAGCAACAGGCCGACAGCCTTGAGGCGGTGGTCCGGCTTGGCCGCAGGCGTGGGGTGGGCCGGCACGCTACCTCGCGGCGGCACTGGATTGGCAACTCTGTCGTCCATGATGCGCCCTCAATAAAGCAACAAGCGCTTGCCGCCGAGGGATCATTTCGCAATGACTGCGTGCATAGAGTGCATGCCGGGCGCGCACCTCGGCGGCCGCCGTTGCCTTGACCACCCTTGTTGACCACCCTGGCCGTGCCGCCTACAAGCACGGCGTCATTGGGGCCCGTAGCTCAGTGGTAGAGCACCTGACTTTTAATCAGGGTGTCGATGGTTCGATCCCATCCGGGCTCACCAAT
>CAVSIY010000002.1:0-793384 GCA_963728165.1 uncultured Alphaproteobacteria bacterium
CTGTTGCGACTGCTTGTGGGGGGAAAGCGGATCACTCAAAGTTATAGACCGCGCACACCCCCGGTTGCGGATACGGTCCATTGGACGGCTGAGGAACCGCTGTCCCCTAAACACCTTGAGCGACTTGATGCCGTTGCTTTGGCCAAGGACAATATAAGTCGGCTGGTCAGGGCCGCAGAGTAAACTGCCGTGCAGGAGGACCGGGTTTGTCTGCGGATGAACAGCGAAGACGCCTGGCCGGCCGCCGATCGGCTCAACGCCGATGCGCGCGCCGTTGGCAAAGCGGATGTGATCAGGGAAATTCTCGACGTCGCCTGTAATCGCATGCGCGGTGGTACTGGCGGCCGTCCATTTTTGGCCGCCAGGCACTGCGCCCAGCCATATCGGAGACACCGCCGGCCTGTGTCTTTCCGGCAGAAGCAACCCGGTCCCAAGCCTTGTCGTCGAGCGTAACGGCGACGCGCAAAGCAAGCATATTTATCCGGTCATCCCATTGGTCGCCCCCCGTACAACGCGCTGCCGAGCGCATACTGGTATAGACGCTGTCGAAGTCATAGCCGCGCAACATGAAGCCCGCGCTGCACTCATTCGAACCTTGTTCGCGCCGGGCACGAGTGTCTTTACCAGGCGGCTGGAGGGCGTGCCGAGATACTTTTCGGCATTGAAGACCTGCTCTTTGGTCGTGATGTCGTCATCGGCCCCCGCGGAAATGCCGCCACGCTTCAGCGATCTTTAGGAGGATTTCATCACCGGTATCGATGCAACTTACGACCGCACGTGGAGAGCAGGGTTAGCCCGCGGCTACACGCGATCGTCGCTCGATGTGAACGCACGGGCCTCGTCGGGCTCGATCGATAGTTACAATCTCGCTCTTTACGGGCTGCTGCCGTTGACTTCCGAAATTGGTCCTTCCCGGATGTTAGCCTCTGGTATCGAGACCAAAGCGAACGCGTCTCCGTGCGGTCACCTGTCCGTACCAGGCGAATCATGACAGAGCTGAAGGGGTGGCATGGCATCCGGGGTGATGCCCTGCAGGGAGAGGGCGTCATGGCGCGCGGCTGGAGCGCGGCCTGGTGGCCAACTTGGTCAGCGTGGAGCGTGGATGGAGCGCGGCGGAGGCAGGGCCGCTTCGGCTGCGTACACCTGCAATGCACGATCTTCGCCTCGTTTCTCCTTGGTGCATTGCTGAGTTCGGCCACGACCAGTAATGCGCAAGGCAACATCTGGAACGACTACGCCGGTTCGAGCTCGGTATTCGTCAGTTATTCGGGCTACGACAGCGTTCTTGGCAACGACACGTTCCCAGGCTCCCCAAAGCTTAACATCGACGTGAACAATCCCGGAGGCGTGGGCACCGGCTACACCACGCCGGCGATCATGGATACCGGTTCCACCGGGCTCGTGATTTCTTTGACAAAGGCATGTACCGAAGGGGTCATCACATGCACTGGTAACAGCCCGGAGACTTACGCACCGGCACCGAGCGCTGTCATCGGCTACAGCACCATAACTTACACGTCAGATGGACTAAGCTATGCGGGCTTCTACACCAACACCAAGGTGACGATCTCCGATGCAAACAACGCGCCGGAGGCAACCGCCCAGATACCGGTGTTCGTGGCTGTCAACATTAACGGCCAGCCGCAAAGCTCCGCGCCTGCACCCGTCGGCGTTGCACAGTTCGGCATCGGCTTCGGTCGCGGCAGCGCGAACGGTGTACAGCTCACCGATGCCAACGGCATCCCGAACGGCGTCACCCTTTACAATAAAAATTTCAACGCGTTCATGAACCTGACCAACTTGACCGGCGTGAGCGACATTTCCTCCGTCGCGCCGGGTTACGTGGTGACCAAGACCGGCGTCTATCTCGGGCTATCGTCGGCCGCGGTCGGGACGATCAACGGACCGCTCGTCGCCCTGGTGCCCACGCTGCAGACACCGGGTTCAACCGTCTCCACCTACGCAGTGGCGGCCACCAAAAATCAATGGCAGACGCCGCCTATCGTCGTGCGTGTCTTTGGGAATACCTCAGCCACCGCCGTGAACGGTCAATATTATGGGACGATGCTGGTCGATACCGGCATCAGCGATGCCATATTCACTACCGGCGGCACGCGCATCAATCCGGCGATGCTCACGTCGCCAACCGTCACCAATATCACCATCGGACTTCCCGGCATCAGCGCGTCGAACGGCACGCAGCAAAGCCAGTACACCTATGTGTTCCAGGGGACCTGTCAGAGCGCACAAACGGACAACGTCGGCTGCGGCCCCTCTCTCACACCCTACGACGGCGGCCAGTCGTCGCAGATGGTGCCGATCTATCCGATCAGCGCCACCGATAGCTTCACAAACGGGTACCAGAGCACCAACACCGGCTTCGCCGATACCACTACGCCGGAGCCGTTCCTGAACGCGGGCGTGAACTTCCTGAATTACTTCGATGTCGTCTATGACCCCGTTAGCGGCTTTATCGGCTATCTGCCGAACGGAACCCCGTCGGGAGTGCCGGCAAGCCTGCTGTCGATTCAACCGACTATGGCGCTGCAGGGCGCGCAGACGATTCCCGACGGGACTGACGTCAGCGTGCCGCTCTATCTCTTCACGGCAATCGGCAATCAGACAACGCCGGCCTATGTGCCAGTCGATGTCGCACTTTCCGCTGGGTCCCCCGGCGGGCAGGTCACCATCTCGACGCCGATCGCGTCGGATACAATCGCCGGCTGCACGCTCGCTAATTGCAGCACAGGACTTGTCATCAATCAGGGATCGTTCATCTTCAACGCCGCCAACACCTATGCCGGCGCGACCACGATCAACCCCGGGGCGATGTTGGCGCTAGGGTCGAACGGCAGTATCGCCACCTCATTCGGCGTGACTGCGAACGGCACGTTCGACGTTTCGGGGACGCCAGGGGCTTCGATCAGTTCTCTTTCGGGAACGGGCCACGTGTCAATCGGTAGTCAAACGCTGACCATAACCGGGGGAAACGGCGCCTTTTCGGGGACGATTGCCGACGGCGGCATGGGCGGAGGGACCGGCGGCAGCGTGGTGATCGCCGGCGGCAAGGAGGTGCTGACCGGCATTAGCAGCTATACGGGCCCGACCTACGCCACCGGCGGCACGCTCGACGTGAACGGTGCGCTCGCCTCCGCGGTGTTTGTGACCTCCGACGGCATGCTGATGGGCAACGGCACGGTGGGCGGCCTGGTGGCGTCAAGCGGGGGCGCTATCGCGCCCGGCAACTCCATCGGCATGCTGAACGTCGCCGGCGGCGTGACTTTCGACCAGGGCTCCTTCTATCTGGTCGAGGCGAATGCTGCCGGCCAATCCGACCGGATTGCCGCGACGGGCGCCGCGACGCTGAACGGCGGCATTGTTCGGGTGCTGCCACAGCCGGGCGCCTACGCGCCGGCCACGACCTACACCATCCTTACCGCGGCCAGCGGCGTGTCGGGAACGTTTGACGAAGTAACGAGCGATTTCGCATTCCTCACACCGACCCTTTCCTATGATCCGATGGACGTGTTCTTGACACTTGCCCGGAACGCCACGTTGTTCTCCGACGTGGCGCAGACCCCCAATCAGCGCGCGGTAGCTTCGGCGCTCGACGCTTTTCCAACCGACAGCGCGCTCTACCTTTCTCTCCTCGGTCAGACCTCGGCCAGCGCAAGACAGGCGTTCGATGCGCTTTCGGGAGAGATGCATGCGAGCCTTCAGAGCGTGCTCGTCGATCAGAGCCGCTATGTGCGCGAGGCGATCTGGAGCCGACTGACACAAGCCTACTATGCCAAGACTTCGAAACAAGGCGTCGCGCTCGCTTCGGCGGGCCCCACGTCCGTTGCAGATGTCGATCCTCGACGAATGGCGCTCGGCGCGGCTAGAGGGCCGGAGGTGGACCAGCCGCCCCGGGCCCCGGGGGTGACCTTCTGGACGCGCGGCTTTGGGTCGTGGGGCCAGTTCGACGGCAACGCCAACGCGGGAACGATCGATCGCACCCTCGGCGGCTTTGTCTCCGGCATGGATGCCGCGGTCGGCAATGGCTGGCGGGCGGGTCTTGCCACGAGCTACATCCAATCGAGCGTCACCGCTCCCGATGTGGTGAGCTCCGCCGACGTGAACAGCTATCTCGTTGCCGCCTATGTCGGCGGCGGCACAGGTCCGTTGGCGCTGCGCGCCGGCGCGGCTTGGACTTGGCACCAGATCGATACCTCGCGCGCGGTCATCTTCCCCGGCTTCTTCGAGCACGAAAGCGCGGGATACGGTGGGGACACCGGCGAGCTGTTCGCCGAGACGGCCTATCCGATGATCATGCGCTATGGCGCCATGGAGCCGTTCGCAGGCCTGGCTTATCTGCACCTCGGTACCGACGGCTTCACCGAGAGCGGCGGGGTAGCTGCGTTGACCGCGAGCGGCAGCAGGGAGGATGTCGGCTACTCGATCCTCGGGGTGCGGGCTGCAACGACGATGAATGTCGAAGACATGCTGATCACACCGCACGCCTCCTTCGCTTGGCAGAGCGCGTTCGGCGACGTTACCCCAGGCATTGGGCTTGCGTTTGCCTCCACGGGCATCCCGTTCGCCGTTTCGGGCGTGCCACTCGCCTGCAACAGCGCGCTCATCGACATCGGGCTGGATCTGACCACAGATGCCGACGCCGTTCTGACCGTCGCATACCAGGGTCAGCTCGCCGGCGACCTCATGGACAACGGTGTGCATGGACAGCTCGACTGGCGGTTTTGAAGGCAGCGGACGGAACTCGTCGAGCGGATCAGTTGCGCAAGACAATGTCCGAAGCTTGCCGTTCTCGGTGGTTTGGTTCGCCGCCAGAGATCGACTGCAGCTGAGGAATAAGCAGACCAGCCGCGGACGTCTGCCGAACGGAAGAGTTTGACCCCGCTGGGTCGAAGGCAGGCCGCTGGTCCTCTTAACTGATGCTGAATGAGAGGGCTTGGATCGCGCAGGTCAAGAAAAGCTCTACGCCATCATCTTCAATTGTGCGAAAACTTTCTCACCGTTCCAGTTTCGATTCACCGCTACAATTCTCTTCGAGAGAAGAACTCCGCCTCAACAAACTTGGGGTAATCCTGCTTCAACCAAGGAGGCAGTAATGCGTACGCTGGTGAAGTTTGGCGTCATTGCCATGGCGCCGATGATGTCTGCGGGATTTCTGGCTTGGGGCGCCGAAGCGTTGCCCCTCACAGGAGCTGAAGATGTTCGCCCTCCGGCGCAAAACTACTCACCGATCGAAAAGGTGGCCTGCAACGGCACATGGGGCAGATACTGCGGCCCGGGGCTGCACCGGATCTGCACTGCGGATGGCTGCAGCTGCGTTGCCTGCGGCGCTGGCGGATATCGGTACGGCAACGGTTGGTACGGCTATGGCCGCGGCTGGTATGGCCATGGTGGTTGGCATCATCGCGGCTGGCATCACCACTTCTGGCATCACGGCCGTCATGGTCATCATCGCGGCACACACCACCACTTCCACCATCACCATCATCACCACCACCATCATGGCCACCACGGTCACCATGGCGGCCATCACCGCTCGGACATTCGCCTCAAGCAGGACATCGTCCCACTGGAGCGGCTCGCCAACGGCCTCGAGCTCTATCGCTTCCGCTACAAAGGCAGCGATCCCACCGTCTATGTGGGCGTCATGGCGCAGGAGGTGGCAAAGATCGATCCGAGCGCCGTCTCGCGCGATAGCGACGGCTATCTGATGGTCGACTACGACCGGCTGGGGCTCGATTTCATGACCTGGGATGAGTACCTGACGCAGGTGGGCACGAAAGACCATGCCAATCGATCGACGGCGACGAATTGATACCACCGAGAGCGCATCGCGAATTGAGACACGCATCCGGAGACCTTACATGAAACGCGTCCTTCTTATTCCCGCCGCCTTGTGCCTCACCGCGGCTGCTGCGATCGCCGCCGACAACCCTACCAATTCCGCAATCGCCACCTTCCAGTCGGTCGCGAAAGACCCCGGCAAGATGAAGCTCTACTGCGAGATGAGCGCCATCATGGACAAGGCGGGAGACGACCCCGACGACGCCACCGAAGCGAAAATCAACGACTACGTGAAGCAGCTCGGGCCCGACTTCAAAACTGCCTGGGATGCTGGCGACAACGTCGACGAGAACTCGCCCGACGGCAAGAAGCTCGACGCCGCGCTCGACGAACTCTCCAACAAGTGCCCGGGCTAGACCCGCGCTGCGTAGCCCGGACGAGCGCTGCTCACTCGACTAAACGCACGCGCGAAGGCTAGGCACTGGTGGCCGATACCTTGCTCGGGTGTCGCCTCAGCGCGATTTGATAGTGAATGCCGAGGTCAGGTTGTGGGATGAAGCACCTGGGCAAGGCGATTGTGCAGCCCTCATGTCGCCTATGTGCCCGCGCCGGACATTCTAAACGACGATTGATGGAGGACAGCGCAATGCTGCCGGCCGCTCAGACCCATTCCGCACTTTAACCTATTGGCCGACTCGGCACAGCCTTCATCCGCAGCCGGATAATTCGTGATCCGCGGGAGGGTTGGGGCTTGATGGCGTATTCGGTGTCTGTGCGCCTGAAGCGACGCAACCGGTCGCCATTTGTGGCTTCGCTGTGCTTCTCGCTCGCGATGGGCGGGCTCGCTCCCTGCGCGGCCGATGAGTTCATTCCTCTTGGAACCTTGTCCGGTGGTTCACTTCCCAGCTACGCTTACGGCATAAGCTCGGACGGAACGACGGTCGTCGGTGCCGCGAACAATGGTGCGCACTCCGAGGCTTTTCGCTGGACGCAAGCGGGCGGCATGGTCGGTCTCGGATTCCTGCCAAGCGGGACATATAGCAATGCTGCCGGAGCGAATGCTGATGGCTCGGTGATCGTCGGCGTCGCACAGAACAATCTTGCACATAACGAAGCATTCCGCTGGACTGATGGCGGCGGCATGGTTGGGCTCGGATTCCTCGGGGGCACTTTTAGCAACGCAAACGCGACGAACGCAGACGGATCCGTCGTCGTCGGACAGAGCCAAAATGCATCGGGATTCGGCGAAGCGTTTCGCTGGACCCAAGCCAGCGGCATGGTTGGGCTCGGGTTCCTGCCCGGAGGGTTTTTCACCGTCAGTTCGGGGGTCGGCGTCAATGCCGACGGCACAGTTGTTGTCGGTTTCAGCTCCAGCGGCAGCGGGACCCAGGCCTTCCGCTGGACGCAAGCGGGCGGCATGGTCGGACTGGGGTTCCTGCCCGGGGCAGCATTCAGCACAGCAAGCGCAGTGAACCCCGACGGCTCGATCGTTGTGGGTCAAAGCGACAACGCGTCAGGCGATACCGAGGCTTTTCGCTGGACGCAAGCGGGCGGCATGGTCGGTCTCGGCATATTGCCGGGTGGAGTTGCGAAGTCTTGCCAAGGCCGTCAATTCCGATGGTTCGGTCATCGTCGGACAAAGTGATAGCACGGCAGGAGACCAAGCATTCCGCTGGACAGCCGCCACCGGCATTCAAAGCGTCAAAGATGTTGCCCAGACGGCTGGCATCAACTTGAGCGGCTGGACGCTAGAGGACGCGACCGGCGTATCCGCGAATGGCAAGTTCATTGTTGGCTACGGGACCAACCCATCGGGAGATACCGAAGCGTGGATTTTTCGCGTCATTGCGCCAGGCTTCATTACGGTTTCCGACGCGGTCCGGTCGTTTGCATCACTGCAGGGTGTCGTTGAAAGCGACCATGGCGCGATAAACGCCGGCCTTGGTACACTCTTGGAAATCGCCGAGTTCCACAATTGCCGGGGGCTTTGCTTCAACCTCTATGGCCTGGCCAGCGTCGAGCGCGAGGCCTCCTTCGACGATCCGGGCTATGTCGGCACCTTTGGCTTGACGAAGTGGCTTGCACCGGACCTCTCCGCCGGCATCGTCGGCGGCGCGGGCGCGTATCACAACAACCTCCCCAACGGCAGCAACGACAGCAGCCGCGACCTCAGTGGCGGCGTCTACACCGCCTACGTACCCGATCAGGGTGCGCAGATAATAGCTGCAGGCCAAGCCTCCTGGTTCGATACGTCGATCGATCGCGGCTATCACAACGGCAACACGCTGGTGGTCTCGAACGGAGATGCAAATGGCGCCGGTCAAGGCGCGATTCTACGCCTTGGCTTTGCTGTCCGGACCCTTGCCGCGGCGCGGCTCATGCCATTTGCCGATTACGAGATCACCCACGTGGACCGCGATCCTTATACTGAGTCGACGGGCCCCTTCCCCGCGACCTTCTCCGCCGTCAGCGACACGCAGCAGCGAACTCGGCTCGGGATTGAGGGGCGCTACGCATTAGGAGAGGCAAGTTATCTATGGAGCTCGGGCGCCTGGGTCCATCGCATCGAGGGCGCGACCGCGGCCATCGGCGGCGAGCTCATCGATCTCTTTCCCCTTACGGTTCCGGGCAGCCCCGTCGCGCAAGACTGGGCAGAAGCGACGGCAGGTCTCCGGCTCGCGGCCACCCAAAGTATGGTCCTTACGCTGTCGGCGGGTGCCAGGCTTGCTCCCGAAGATTCGGCGATCGCCGTAGCGCGGACGGGACTGAGCATGAAATTCGACTAACTAAAGGCCAATGCCTAGACTTCCGCAAATGGCCCTTTTCGGACGTAGTCTCTGCCGTCCGAGCCGTCGGCTTTGCCCTTAGGAGCGGACAGGGCTCACGCGTGATTTTAGGGCTTCCCTTCCCTAGTGCAGACCCTCACGCCCGCTCGAAGCGCTTGAACTTGATGCGGTGGGGCTCGACCGCGGCATCGCCGAGGCGGCGCTTCTTGTCCTCCTCGTAGTCGGCGAAGTTGCCCTCGAACCATTCCACATGGCTGTCGCCCTCGAAGGCGAGGATGTGGGTCGCCATGCGGTCGAGGAAGAAGCGATCGTGGCTGATGACGACGGCGCAGCCGGCGAAGTCTTCCAGCGCCGCCTCGAGCGCGCCCAAGGTCTCGGTGTCGAGATCGTTGGTCGGCTCGTCGAGCAGCAGCAAATTGCCGCCCTCCTTCAGGAGCTTTGCGAGGTGCACGCGGTTCCTCTCGCCGCCCGAGAGCAGGCCCACCTTCTTCTGCTGGTCGGCGCCCTTGAAGTTGAACCAGCCGCAATAGGCGCGGCTCGGGATTTCCTTCTTGCCGCCGAGCAGCATCTGGTCGAGGCCGCCGGAGATCTCCTCCCACACGGTTTTCTTGTCGTCGAGGTGGGCTCTGGACTGGTCGACGTAGGAAATCTTCACCGTATCGCCGAGGCGAATTGAGCCGCCGTCGGGCTTCTCCGCTCCGGTAAGCATCTTGAACAACGTCGTCTTGCCGGCGCCGTTGGGGCCGATGACGCCGACGATGCCGCCGGGCGGCAGCTTGAAGGAGAGATCGTCGATCAGCAGGCGGTCGGCGAAGCCCTTGGACAGGCCTTCCACGTCGACGACGAGGTCGCCGAGGCGCGGCCCCGCAGCGATCTGCAGCGAGGCCTTGCCGACCTCCTCGCGCGCGGCTTCGGCGGCGAGCTTGTCGTAGGCCTGGTAGCGCGCCTTGGATTTCGCCTGACGCGCCTTGGGCGAGGAGCGGATCCATTCAAGCTCGCGTTTGAGCGTGCGCTGGCGCGATTCATCCTGGCCCTTCTCGACCTCGAGGCGCTTGGCCTTCTGCTCCAGCCAGCTCGAGTAGTTGCCCTTGTAAGGCACGCCCTGGCCGCGATCGAGCTCGAGCGTCCACTCGGTGATGTTGTCGAGGAAGTAGCGATCATGCGTCACCAGGATGACGCAGCCCGCGTATTCCTTGAGGTAGCGCTCGAGCCAGGCGACGCTCTCGGCGTCGAGGTGGTTGGTGGGCTCGTCGAGCAAGAGGATGTCGGGCTTGGCCAGCAACAGCTTGGTCAGCGCCACGCGCCGCTTCTCGCCGCCAGACAGCGTGGAGACAGGACTGTCTCCGGCCGGGCAACGTAGCGCGTCGAGCGCCTGCTCGACCTGGGTGTCGAGGTCCCATAGGTTCTGCGCGTCGATCACGTCCTGCAGCTTGGCCATGTCCTCCGCCGTCTCCTCGGAGTAGTTGGCGGCAAGCTCGTTGTAGCGGTCGACCAGCTCCTTCTTCTCCGCCACCCCTTCCATGGCATTGCCGAGCACGTCCTTCTCAGGATCGAGCTCGGGCTCCTGCGGCAGGTAGCCGACCTTGATGCCCGGCGCCGCCCAGGCCTCGCCGATGAAGTCTGTGATCTGGCCGGCGAGGATCTTGAGCAGCGTCGACTTGCCGGCGCCGTTCAATCCCACGACGCCGATCTTGGCGCCGGGCAGGAACGACAGCGAGATGTCCTTCAGGACCGTCTTGCCCCCCGGGTAGGTCTTGGAGAGCTTCGACATGTGATAGACGTACTGCGGGTTCGCCACGAAAGCGTCTCCTTGAGAAATGCGATCCAAGCTGGGAGCTAGCGGCCTTCTAGCGGATTGCACCGCCTGCTTCAATGCAGGTCACCGAAGGCCGCGCTACTGCACATTTGGCGTGCACTAGCGCCAGCTCAAGATGCCGACCCCGGCGAAGAAGAAGCGCCCCAAGCCCACCGTGAACACCAGCGCGCCCCACAGCGTGTGCTCGATGAAGACCGCCCAGAACGAGCGCGTCATGGCGTAGCGGTAGGCGAACAGCGCCCCCGTCGCCATGGTGCCGTAGATGGCGAGCTCGGTGCCGATGACGATGTGGCCCAGTCCGAAGAGGGCGCCGTTGAGCCCGATCGCCAGCCACCAGGCGCGCCCGAACAGCGCGCCATAGCGATGGAAGAAGAACGTGCGGTAGACGAGCTCCTGCACCACCACCGACATCGCCGGATAGAGCAGCATGATCTTCTTGTAGGTCTCGGGCCGGTCGCGCGGAAACTCCAGAAACCAAGTGGGATGGACATGCGCTACGTAGTAGGCAACCGCGCCGCCGCCCACGGCGAACACCGCGAGGATCGACACAAACGTTGCGAAACTGAAGCCGCGCGTCAGCTCGCGGCGGATGGAGAAGGTCGGGTCGACCAAGAGGCAGATGAGCACGATGCCCAAGACCGGCATCAGCGCGATGAACACCGGCATCCTGAGATCGTGCACGGCCATGGATACCGCGAGCGGCGCACCCACGTAGATGACCGCCATCTCCGCGACGAGCAAGAGGCGGAAGACGGGCGAAAGGTCACGAATGGAGAGCGTGCCGCCGGCGCACAAAACGCCGTCCGTTGTGCTGCTCGGCTCCACGCGTCCTCCACCCTCTCCCGCCCAGCGGCGAGCCTAGCCCGATGGGCTCAGGCCCGCACGCCCGATTGCGCAGCCGCACGCGCCAGCCAGCGGCGCTCGACTTCGCGCGCGATGTCGTCGACCGAGTGCAGCGGCTCGTAGCTCCACGCCGGGAGCGCGTCGAAACGCTCAGGGAGAGGCCGCGTCGCCCCGCGCGTCTCAAGGGCTGCATGAAAGCGACGGAACTTGGCCGAGCCCCCCGACGGCGTGAACACGAAGACGGGCTTGCCCGTGGCGCAGGCCTCGCCCGTCATGTTGACGCTGTCGGCCGTCACCACCAGGAGGTCGGCGTGCGCCAGGAACTCGCCGTAGGGGTTGGGGCCAGAGCGGTCCCAGAGGATGCGGGGAAAATCGCGCGTCGCCCGGTCGGTGACCTCGAGCAGGCGCTGGTGCGTGCGCCGCGATGGCGTGATCAAGAAGCTCGCGCCCAGGCGTCCGAGCGAGGCGAGCGCGTCGGCAAAGCGCGCATCGTCCTCGTCGCGAAACTTGTAGACGGCGTTCTTGCCGCCGAGCACCACGGCAACGCGGGGGTGCGGCAAGGCGGCGATCGCGGGGGCGACCGAGCCGCGCAACTCGGCCAGGCGCTTTGAGGTGAAGCTGTGGGGGGCGGTGAGCGTCGTGAACACGTTGGCCCCGCGCAGGCGGTCGTGCTCTGGAACCCAGATCATGTCGGCGGTGGCAAGCCCGGTCTTGGGATCCTGCATGACGACCGTGAAAAGGTCAGGCCCCGCCTTGCGGCGCAGAGCCCGCATGTAGGGCACGCTGCCGCGTCCGAGCGAGATCGCCACCTTTGGCCAGGGCGGTGCGAACTGGGCGCCCGGCTCACCGAAGCGCTCGGCGGGAGCGACGGGCCCCCAGGGGGCTGCGAATTTCCACAGACCTTTCGGTGTTACCCGCTTCATTTCGTAGGCAAGGCCCAGCGCCTCGGCAACGCCTTGAGCCTGCACATCCATTCCGGCCATGCCGGTGGTGATGACCCAGGCCTTGAGGCCCGCCATCGGGCGCACCAATTCTGCGTTTGCTCGGGCTTTGGTCGTCATCGGCGCCTTTCTGTCCGCTCGAGGAGGCCAAGTCGAGTCCCCTTCCGGCCGCAGGAGGGAGGGAAAATGGACTTATGCCGCGAACTAGCCAAACGGGGCCAGTTCGTGCAACGTCCGCATGCGGAACACGATTCAAGGCGGGTGCTCGGCGGCACTGCGTCAGAAAGAGATCACGCGATGGCCGTCCGCCTCGATCCCCTAGACTGGCGCATTCTCAAGGAGTTGCAGAGCGACGGCCGCATGACCAACGTGGCGCTGGCCGCGCGCGTGGGGCTGTCGGCGCCCCCCTGCCTGCGCCGCGTGCGCGCGCTGGAGGAGGCGGGCCTCATCACCGGCTTCACCGTGCTCTTGGACGAGCCGGCGCTGGGCTTCAAGCTCACGGCCTTTGCCATGGTGCGGCTGCACAACCAGGCGGAGGCCGAGCTGCGCGATTTCGAGAACCTGGTGCTGGGGTGGCCCTTGGTGCGCGAGGCCCACATGCTGTCGGGCGAGAGCGACTACATGCTGAAATGCGTCGCGCCCGAGCTCACCGCCTTTCAGGACTTCGTGCTGAGCGTGCTCACGGCCGCGCCCAACGTCGCCAGCGTGAAGACGTTCCTCACCATCCGCCGCGCCAAGCGCGAACCGGGCGTGCCGATCGCCATTGCGGAGAAGTGACACGTAGAGCGTGTCATCCTCAGACCAGGTTCGAGGATGATGGCGCGCAGACGCGCCATCACTTCCACTCGATCTTGAGGATCTGGTAGGAGCGCGCCCCTTTGGGCGTCGTCACCTCGGCGGTGTCGTTCTTCGACTTGCCGATGAGCGCGCGCGCGATCGGCGAGGAGATCGAGATCTTGCCGTCGCGCACGCTCGCCTCGAAGTCGCCGACGATCTTGTATTTGACCTTCTCGTCGGTGTCCTCGTCGACGAGCGTGACCGTGGCTCCGAACTTCACCGTGTTGCCCGACAGCTTCGAGGTGTCGATCACGTCGGCGCGCCCGATGCGGTCCTCGAGGTCGGCGACGCGCGCCTCGTTGAAGCCCTGCGCCTCCTTGGCGGCATGGTACTCGGCGTTCTCGGAAAGATCGCCGTGGGCGCGCGCCTCCGCAATCTGCTGAATGATACGGGGACGCTCCTCCGATTTGAGGCGGTGCAGCTCGCTCTCGAGGGTCTTAAACCCCTCAATGGTCATCGGCACCCGTTCCATAGTCATTTCCTAACGTCTCCCATAGGCCCGGCGCGGTCGCCAGGACCACCTCGACACACTGCCTTAACTCGTGTGGAACGGCCTGCCCCGCGTCGGCGGATGGGCCTTGTGGATCAGGATGGCTGTGTCACGAAGCTTTGCAAAGGCGCCACTCTCAACGTGCCCGCTTTGAGGGCCTTTATGGCCCTGGTGACTGCCACCGCACCGGCTAAAGTTGTATAATATGGGATGTGGCGAAGCAAGGCGGTCCGCCTTATGTCCTTGCTGTCGGCAAGGGCCTTGGCCCCTTCCGTGGTGTTGAAAACAAGGCCCACGTCGCCGTTTTTCATGGCGTCGACGATGTGCGGGCGCCCTTCCAGCACCTTGTTTATGACCTCACACGTGATGCCGTTGGCCTGCAGGTGCCGCTTGGTGCCACGCGTCGCTATGATCTTGAAACCCATGGCCTCGAGCTGGCGCACGGGCGCCACCATGCGGTCCTTGTCGGCGTCCTTGACGGAGACGAACACGGTGCCGCTGGTGGGCAGGCTCTGGCCGGAGCCGAGCTGGCTCTTGCCGAAGGCCATGGCGAAGTCGCGGTCGATGCCCATGACCTCGCCGGTGGAACGCATCTCCGGCCCCAGGATCGGATCGACGCCGGGAAAGCGCGCGAAGGGAAACACCGCCTCCTTGACGGCGACGTGGCCGAGCTTGGCGGCCTTGAGGTGGAAGTCGGCCAGGCGCTTTCCCGCCATCACCTCGGCCGCGATCGCGGCGACCGGCTTGCCGATCACCTTGGCGACGAAGGGCACCGTGCGGGATGCGCGCGGGTTCACCTCCAAGATGAAAACTTTTCCATCCTTGATCGCGTATTGGACATTCATGAGCCCCACGACCTTCAAGGCCAGCGCCAGCTCGCGCGTCTGGCGCCCGATCTCGGCCAGCGTCGCAGGCGTGAGCGAGTGCGGCGGCAGCGAGCAGGCGCTGTCGCCGGAATGGATGCCGGCCTCCTCGATGTGCTCCATGATGCCGGCGATGAACGTGTCGGTGCCGTCGGCGATACAGTCGACGTCGACCTCGACCGCGTCCGAGAGATAGCGGTCGATCAAAAGCGGGCGCTTGTCGGAGACGACGAGCTCCGACGGGCTGTCGAGCGTGGCGGAGAGCTGCGCGACGTAGCGGTCGATCTCGAGCCCGTCGTGCACGATCTCCATGGCGCGCCCGCCGAGCACATAGGACGGGCGGATCACCACGGGATAGCCAAGCCGGTCGGCAACGCTACGCGCCTCGCCCGGCGTCTTGGCGATGCCGCTCTCGGGCTGCTGCAGCTTCAAACGCTCGATCAGCGCCTTGAAGCGGTCGCGGTCCTCGGCCAGGTCGATCGCGTCGGGCGAGGTGCCGAGGATCGGCACGCCGGCGGCCGCCAGTGGCTCGGCGAGCTTCAAGGGCGTCTGGCCGCCGAACTGCACGATGACGCCGTGCAGCGTGCCCTTCGTCTGCTCGGTGGCGATGATCTCCAGCACGTCCTCGGCCGTGAGCGGCTCGAAGTAGAGCCGGTCGGAGGTGTCGTAGTCGGTCGAGACCGTCTCCGGATTGCAGTTGATCATGATGGTTTCAAATCCCGCCGCCGTCAGCGAGAAGCAGGCGTGGCAGCAGCAGTAGTCGAACTCGATGCCCTGGCCGATGCGGTTGGGGCCCCCGCCGAGGATCACCACTTTCTTGCGCGCGCTGGGGTTGGCTTCACACGCGGGCGCGCTGTCGCGCTTTCCCGTCTCCGACAGCACCAGGGCATGCTCGTAGGTCGAGTACATGTAGGCAGTCGGCGCGGCGAACTCGGCAGCGCACGTGTCGATGCGCTTGAACACGGGGTGCACGCCGAGCGCCTTGCGCTTGGCCTTTACCTGCGCCTCGCTGAGCTTGGCGAGCTTGGCAAGGCGCGCATCCGAAAAGCCCATGGCCTTCAGCGCCCTGAGCTGCTCGGAGCTGGCCGGCAGCCCGTGTGCGCGCACGCGCTTCTCCGCCCCGATGATCTCCTCGATCTGGGCGAGGAACCAGGGGTCGATCCTGCACGAACTCGTGCACCTGCTCGATGTCGAAACCGAGCCGCAAAGCCTGCGCCACCTTGAGGATGCGATCGGGCGCAGGCCGCGAGACGGCAGCGCGGATCACGTTCTTGTCGTCACCTGTGCCGAGCCCCTCCAGCGCCAGGTCGTCGAGGCCGGTGAGCCCCGTCTCCATGGAGCGCAGCGCCTTCTGCAGGCTCTCTGCAAAGGTGCGGCCGATGGCCATGACCTCGCCCACCGACTTCATGGAGGTGGTGAGCGTGGAGTCGGCGCCGGGGAACTTCTCGAAGGCAAAACGCGGAATCTTGGTGACGACGTAGTCGATCGTCGGCTCGAAGGAAGCAGGCGTGGCGCCGCCGGTAATGTCGTTGGCAAGCTCGTCGAGCGTGTAGCCGACCGCCAGCCTGGCCGCGACCTTGGCGATGGGAAAGCCGGTCGCCTTGGAGGCGAGCGCAGAGGAGCGCGACACGCGCGGGTTCATCTCGATGACGACGAGGCGGCCGTCGGCCGGGTTGACGGCGAACTGCACGTTGGAGCCACCGGTCTCCACCCCGATCTCGCGCAAGACCGCGATCGCGGCGTTGCGCATCATCTGGTACTCCTTGTCGGTGAGCGTGAGCGCCGGCGCGACCGTGATCGAGTCGCCGGTGTGCACGCCCATCGGATCGACGTTCTCGATGGAGCAGATGATGATGCAGTTGTCCGCCTTATCGCGGACCACCTCCATCTCGTATTCCTTCCAGCCGAGCACGCTTTCCTCGACCAGGACCTGGTGCGTGGGCGAGGCATCGAGCCCGCGCTCGATGATGGTGAAGAACTCCTCGCGGTTGTACGCGATGCCGCCGCCGGTGCCGCCCAGCGTGAAGGAGGGGCGGATGATGGCCGGCAACGCGACGAGCTCCAGCGCGCGCTCGGCCTCCTCGCGGTTGTGCGCCAGCATGGAGCGCGGCGTCTCCAGCCCGATCCTCTGCATCGCCTCGCGAAAGAGCTGGCGGTCCTCGGCCATGTCGATGGCCTCGGCGCGGGCGCCGATCATCTCCACGCCGTACTTCTCGAGCACACCCCGTTTGTGCAGATCGAGCGCGGTGTTGAGGGCCGTCTGCCCGCCCATGGTGGGCAGCAGCGCATCGGGGCGCTCGGCTTCTATGATCTTGGCGACGATGTCGGGCGTGATCGGCTCGATGTAGGTGGCGTCGGCCAGCTCCGGATCCGTCATGATCGTCGCCGGATTGGAGTTGATCAGAATGATGCGGTAGCCCTCCGCCTTGAGGGCCTTGCAGGCCTGCGTCCCCGAGTAGTCGAACTCGCAGGCCTGGCCGATGACGATGGGTCCGGCCCCGATGATGAGGATGGACTTGATATCCGTGCGCTTGGGCATGAGGCGGCCTTTTATTGCCGATCCCGGCCTTTGGCTATAGCGGCGCTGCCGGGTGAGGCCACAGCGCGCGCCGTCTTTGCCGCGAGCGGCCGGGGCCGGCTCGCCGTTCTGCGTCAGAAAATGCGAAAAAGTGCCCGCGCCCCTTACTGGGAGGCCGGCTTCGGCGCCTCGATCTTGAGGTCGATCGGATAGCTGTAGGTCGACTCGAAAATGGGTTGATCGAGCTTGTTGGCGCGGGCGAAAATGGAGCGCATGGGCAGGCCCGTGGTGCTGTCGACGTAGATGACGCGCACCGGCCGGTTCGGGAGCTTGGGCTTATCTTTGGCGGCCGCCTTCGGGTCCTTGGAGTCTTCATTCTCGTTCTCGCCCTGATAGGCGAGCATGTCCTTGCCATCCACAGGCTTCTTACCCAAGCACTCGAAATCGCCCAGCGCGGCGGGGTCGTCGCCGAGGTTCTCCTGCATCTGAGTGACGAGCTGGCTCGTCAGCTGCGGATTGAGCGGCGCCCACGGCTCGCCTTTCCGGTGGGTCCAGGCCCGAGTTCCGACCAGCACCGTCTCGATGGGCTCCGGGTCCTTGGTCGATTTGACGACCTGGCGCATGCGGTCGGGCAGCACGTAGTCGACCGTCATATCCACCTTGCCATCCTCGCTGATCATCATCGTCTGCATGCGAAAGCCGCTCGACTTGCGCTGGCGCTCCAGCGCGGAGGCGACCTCGTCCTTGCAGGACGACGCAGCATGGGCGGCAGCACCAGCCGCCATCAACAGGGCCGTGGCCATCAGCAATCGGCGCATCTCGTACTCCTCCTTCTCTTTGCGCCGCACGCTTCGGGCGCGCGGACAGAACTCACAGTCTTACAAGCGGCCTCACCGCGCCTTCGTCAGCGCTGCTTCCGGGTGGCCTTCGATCACGAGATCGGCTGGATAGGTGTAGGTGCCCTTGAACAGAGGGACCGCACCCGGCTTGTCCTCCATGACGATGTTTATGGCGGGCAAGCCCGTCTTGGGGTCGACGTAGATCGTGCGGTGGACGGGCCGCGACACCGTAGAGCCCTTGGCGTCCGCGCCCCCCTTCTCGACGCTGCGATAGGCAAGGTACTCCTTGCCGTCAATCGTCGCCTTGTCGAGGCACTCGAACTCGCCGACGTCCTTTGGCGGCTCGACCACGGCCTCGTGCACCTGGGCGATGATGGTCTGGGCAATTGCCGGCATCAGCTCCTCCCAGGGGCCGCCCTGACGGCTCCAGGCGCGCGTGCCGACGAGCACGGTCTCGAGCGGCGTCTGGCTTGGCGCCACGATCTTCTGGCGCATGCGGTCGGGCGGCTGGTACTCCGCCGTGATCTCCACCGGCCCACTGTCGCCCCTGACCTCGGCCACCATGCTGAACGCGTGCGAGGACCGCTGCTTCAAGAACGCCGCGGCGACCTCCTCCTTGCAGGAGGCGCCGGCGCTCCATGCGGGTCCCCCCGACAGGGCGACGGCGATCAGGCCAACAGCGAGCAAGCGATGCATCAATTCCTCCCAGGCCGCGGCCCGTCTTGCGGTTTCTTCCCACTATATCGACCGAGGCGGCGGACGGCAGCCCCGAGCGGGTTAATGTTTCGTAGGGTAAAGCCGCCTGGCCCGCTGCTCAGCCGCCCTTCCTCTTGCGCATCAAGGCGACGAAGCGGTCGAAGAGATAATGGCTGTCCTGGGGGCCGGGCGAGGCCTCGGGGTGATACTGCACGGAGAACACCGGACGGCCCTTTACCTGGATGCCGCAATTGGAGCCGTCGAACAGCGACACGTGCGTCTCCTCCACCCCGGCCGGCAGCGTGGCCCGGTCGACCGTGAAGCCATGGTTCATGGAGGTGATCTCCACCTTCGCGGTGGTGAAGTCCTTGACCGGATGATTGGCGCCGTGGTGGCCCTGGTGCATCTTTTTCGTCTTGGCGCCGAGCGCCAGCGCCAGCATCTGGTGGCCGAGGCAGATGCCGAACACGGGCAGGCCCAACTCGACCAGCTTCTTGATCTCAGGCACGGCATAGCGGCCTGTGGCGGCCGGATCGCCGGGGCCATTGGAGAGGAACACGCCGTCGGGCTTGCGCTCCAGGATCTCGGCGGCCTGTGCCGTCGCCGGCACCACCGTCACCTTGCAGCCTGCGCTCGCCAGGCAGCGCAGGATGTTGCGCTTCAGCCCGTAGTCGACGGCGACGACATGCAGGTCGGCGTGCTCCTGGCGGCCGTAGCCCTGGCCCCACACCCAGCGCGTCTCGTCCCAGGTGTAGCTCTGCCCGCTCGTCACCTCGGGCACCAGATCCATGCCGTCGAGGCCGGGCCAGGCGGCGGCCTCGGCCTTGAGCTTGGGAAGGTCGAAGGTGGCGGAGGGCTCATGTGCGATGACGCCGTTCGGCATGCCCTGCTCGCGGATGCGAGCGGTGAGCGCGCGCGTGTCGACGCCGGCGAGGCCGATGATGCCGCGCGCCTTCAGCCAGCGGTCGAGCTGCTCGCGCGCGCGATAATTCGAGGCCGGCGTGATGGGCGCGCGCAGGATGCAGCCGCGCACGCCCGAGCGGGCGGCGAGGTTGGAGGTCTCGGTGTCCTCGATATTGGCGCCGACGTTGCCGATGTGGGGGAAGGTGAAGGTGATGATCTGGCCGGCATAGGAGGGATCGGTGAGGATCTCCTGGTAGCCGGTCATCGCAGTGTTGAAGCAGACCTCGCCCACGGCTGTGCCGGTGGCCCCCAGCCCGGTGCCGGCGATGACGGTGCCGTCCGCCAACACGAGCCGCGCCGTCAACGGCGCATCGGCCCACGGAGCGGGCGGTGCGGCGGAGGTCGGTGTCGTCGTGCTCAAAGCGGCGGCTCCGGGCACCCGCGCGGGGCTCTCGGCGCACATGTTGGTGGCTCGGGCGCGGATGCGGCGCGGACCCTATGAGAAGCACCAGCTGCGGTCAACCGGGGCGGGAATTTTTCGCGGGCGACAAGGGCTTTGGCCTCGTATCCGCGACGATGCCGCCGTCCATCAGCTGCACCTGCCGGTCCATGCGGGCGGCAAGGTCAAGGTCGTGGGTGACGGCGACGACCGTCTTGCCGCGCTCATCCACCAAATCGCGCAGGATCTGGAACACCTGCTCGCTCGACTTGGAATCGAGCGAGCCCGTCGGCTCGTCGGCGAGGATGACAGGGGCGTCGTTGGCGAGCGCGCGCGCCACCGCCACGCGCTGGCGCTGACCGCCCGACAGCTGGTCGGGGCGCTTGTGGCGATGATCGGCAAGACCCAGCGAATCGAGCAGCCCGGTGGCGCGCTCGCGCATTTCGGGGCGCGTCAGCCGGCCGAGCGCCCGCATCGGCAGCGTGATGTTGTCGAGGGCCGAGAACTCCGGGAGCAGGAAGTGGAACTGGAACACGAAGCCCAAGTCCGAGAGACGGGTTGCGGCCCGCTCCTCCTCGCTCATGTGGACCGTCGCCTTGCCGCGGATGCGCACCTCGCCGGTCGTGGGCAAATCGAGGAGGCCGAGCAGATAGAG
The DNA here is from genome assembly GCA_963728165.1 of uncultured Alphaproteobacteria bacterium. Taxonomy (GTDB): domain Bacteria; phylum Pseudomonadota; class Alphaproteobacteria; order Rhizobiales; family Hyphomicrobiaceae; genus Hyphomicrobium_A. Next base: position 20,426 of record CAVSIY010000002.1, read on the forward strand.
CAGCGACGACTTGCCGGACCCCGACGGACCAGTGACGGCAACGAACTCGTTGTCCCCGATCGAAAGATTAATGTCGTGCACCAGTGTCGTCGGCACGATGCCGGCTAGGATGCGCGTCACGTTGCGCGCCTCGATCAGCGGGACGTCTGCGGGTCTTGCGGGCCGCTCCGCCAGCGCGGTTTCCCCCTTCGTCATGTGGCCCCGCGGATGATCTCGACCGGGTGCATGCGCGCGGCCTTGCGCGCCGGCAGGAATCCCGCTGCGAACGAGGAGACGAGCGCGGCGAGCATGGCAATAGCGTAGTGCACGGGCGAATAGGCGAGCGGCAGGTGCGTGGTGTCCATGAAGGGGCTCTTGAACTCGAGCGAGCCCAACGCCAGGCAGAGCCCGTAGCCCAGCCCAAATCCGAGCAAGCCGCCGGCAAAGCCGATCAGCAGCGCCTCGATGACGAACATGGTGCGCACCGTGCGCTCGGAGAAGCCCAGCGACTTCATGATGGCGATGTCGCGCGCCTTCTCGAAGGTGATGGTGGAGATGATGTTGTAGGTGCCGAAGCTGGCCACCAGAAGAATGGCCCCCACGATCGTGTACATGATCACGTTGCGGATCACGAGGGTCGACAGCAGGTCCTCGTTCGCCTCCTGCCACGACACCGACTTGTAGCCCGTCTCCCGCTCTACGCGCGAAGCGACGGTGCGGGCGGCCATCGGATCGTCGACGCGGAGGCGCAGCGCGTTCACGAGGCCCGTCTGCCGCGCGAGGATCTGCGCGGTGCGCACCAACACATAGGCGGTGCCCTCGTCGATGGAGCGTATGCCCGCGTGAAAGATACCGACGACCTGTGCGTTGACGCGTGCCCCGTCGCTCGTCTGCACGGTGATGTTGGCGCCGACGCGGGCGCCGATCTTTTCCGCCAGCCGGTCGCCGAGAATGATGGCATTGGTCGCACCGTAAAGATCCTTGAGCGTTCCCTCGCGCATCTGATCGACGAGCTCCGACACCCTCGGCTCGCGGTGGGGATCGATGCCAAATATCGTGGTGCCGACGTCACGCGAGGCATAACGGATGATGGCCTGCACGTTGACCGAGGGGGCGATGGCGCCGGGCACCCAGGCCTCGAGCGAGGCCATGGTGGCGAGGGGATTCTTGATCCCGCGCCGGCGAACCTCGGGCGTGAGGCCATAGATGCGCACGGCGTCGAACGCGGTCTCGGCCGGCTGCTCAGGCGCATGGCGACGGTCGTCGGAAACGGTGATGTGCGGCAGCGCGTTGACGAGCTGGCGGATGAAGTCATCCTGCGAGCCCTGCATCAGCGACGCCATCATGATGGAAAAACCGACGCCCGTGGCGACGCCGGCTACCGCCACCAGCGTCTGACGCCCGCGGCTGCGCACGTGGGTTAGGGCGACGTCGAGGACGAGACCGAGGTTCATGGAGACGGCGTGGGCTTAACGACGGCGCGCACGCGGTCGCCGTCGGCGAGACCGCCTGCCACCGGAGAGACGACGCGCTCGTCCTGCTTCAGTCCGGAGATGACCTCGACGGCGCGCGCGCCGCGAATCCCGATCTCGATGGTGCGCTTGTGCACGTGCCCATCGGCAACAACGAGCACGGTCGAGCCCGACACGGCTTCCGCCGGCACCAAGAGCGCGCCGGTCTGCTTGCGCGTCACCACGTTCGCCTCGACGCTCATGCCGGGCAACAGCGGCGTATCGTCGGGGAGCGCCACCTTGATACGGTAGGTCTTAGCGATCGGATCGCCAATGAGCGTGATCTCGCGCACCTTGCCTTCGAGGTCGCGGCCGGGGAAGGCGTCGGTGCGAAACAGCACGGTCTGGCCGACGGCGACGCGCGGGATGTCCTCCTCGTTGACCTCGGCCACCACCTGTAAGGGCTTCAGCGCGCCGACGCGGAACAGAATCTGACCGGCCTCCGCGATCTCGCCCACCTCGCCGTCGCGGCGCAGGACAACGCCATCGATCGGCGCGGTAATGGTGCGGTCGGCGATCTTCTCCATCTGCACCAGGATCAGCGCTTGGATTGAGCGCAGGTCCATGGAGACGCGCTCGTGCACTTGCGACGACACCACGCCCTTCTCGACGAGGGCGGCGTTGCGCTCGAGCTCGCGCTTGGCGAATTCTTCGCGCGCCCGCAGTTCAGCCAGCGCCGCCTTCTGCTCCTTGTCGTCGAGATGCGCGAGCACGTCGTCCTTCGTCACCGACTTGCCCTCGCAATCGCAGATCTCGGTGATACGGTCGCGGATGACGCTCGTGACCTTGGCCCAGCGCACAGGCTCCACAGCGCCGGTCGCATAGACGATCTCGACGGCCGTGCCGATGGTAGGCGTCGCCACGGCGACCTCGGGCGCCCGCAGCGCGTGCCAAGACCATGCGCCAGCGGCGAGCACCAAGACGACGAGGACAGCGGCCAACGGCCGGCGTTGCAGGATGGCATCGCGTGCGCGCTGGAGCGCGGACGGGCCCTTCATCTCGATCTCTTTCACGGGACGCTGCATGCGAAGGCTTTCGGCAATCGATCTCGCGGCAATGGCTGCATGCCTTTGGGCCCCAACGGGGCTTCAAGGGCCATGATCCAACGCAATTGTGCCATCCGGGTGGTGACACGCATAGCTAGCCGATCGTCGCCCGCACCGATCCCAATGAGCAGGAGAGCGTGGAGCACGTCGCCGAGCCCGCGGGCGGTCGCTGGCTAGGTCAGGTGGAGTGTGGGCGCCCGCGATAGAACCACCGCCGCGCGCTCCAGGTGGCGAGCCGGCCGATGGCGCTGACCGCGAGGCCGATCAGAAGCAACAGGATCGACTTGGGGCCCAGCTCACCCAAGAGCGTCGTGTAGGCCTGCGTCGCCAGCTCCGGCGACCATTGCTCGAGCTGGTTGGCGAAGAGGTTGAGCACATCGTGCGAGAAGGCGATGAGATGCCCGAACGTCTCCACGTGATTGAGCGCCAAGTACATGTAGGCGACCATGGCCACGACGACCTCTACGATCACGTAGACGGCGAGCGCAGCGATCACCGCCACCAGCGCCAGTAGAGACCTGAGAATTGCGCCCATTTGCAAACTCCGATGATTGGCGTGAAGAGGGATCGCGATGGCACATCAAAAGACCCTCCTTAAGCGCCCTTTGTGGCAAGCGGCCGACGGTTTCGGCGCAATTCTATTGGTTGGCCGCCTTTCGCCCCAAGACTTGCGCTTGGCGTACACCCGGGCCTAAACAGGCGCGCGATACACGGAGGAGGCACCATGCGCGATAAGATCAACGCCGATCTCAAGACGGCGATGAAGGCCGGCGAGAAGGACCGCGTCGGCACGCTGCGCCTGATCAATGCCGCCCTCAAGCAGGCCGACATCGAGGCGCGCCCGTCCGGCAAGGAGATCAGCGACGCCGACGTCCTCGGCGTGCTGGCGAAGATGATCAAGCAGCGGCGCAACTCCGTCGAGCAGTTCACGGCGGGCGGCCGTCAGGACCTCGTCGACAAGGAGACGGCCGAGATCAAGGTCATCGAGGCGTATCTGCCCAAGCAGATGGACGAGGCCGAGGCGAAGTCCGCGATCGCCGCCGCGATCAAGGAGACCGGCGCTGCGGGGCCGAAGGACATGGGGCGCGTGATGAGCGCGCTGAAAGCCAAGTACGCGGGAAGCATGGACTTTGGCAAGGCGAGCGGCGTGGTCAAAGAGCTTTTGAAGTAGCGCGTCACAGCGTGGTGATGCGGCCGCCGTCCAATCGGAACAACTCGTTCTGTGGCTCGGGCAGCGCGCAGATCTGAGCTGGCGACATCCCCGCATAGAGCCCGCGCAGGATGCGGTCGACGGCGCCGTGGGTGACGACGAGGAGTGCGCCCCGCTGCGCACCGAGCCACGCGCCGACGCGGGCTGCCACCGCCTCATAGCTTTCCCCGCCGGGCGCCGACGTGTGCCACCGGTCGGCGCAGCGGCGCTCCCACGCAGCCAGATCGCGCGCTTTGATCTCCTCCACCGTCAGTCCCTCCCAGGCCCCGAACGAGATCTCGCGCAGGCGCGCGTCGGTTTCGATGGCGAGCCGGGCGCGCTTCAGCTCGGTGCGGATGATGGCCGCGGTGACAATCGCCCGCTTCAACGGGCTCGAAATGAGCTGGAGGTTCGCATGTTTGGCGACGTGCTCGCGCAGCGCGCGGCCGTTGCGGCGGGCCTCCTCGATTCCGAGGGGCGTAAGCGGAGAATCGCTCTCTCCGCAGAACCGGTTCTCGCGGTTGAACTCGGTCTGCCCGTGGCGGGACAGATAGATCACGAGCGATGGGTCGATCGGCAGAGCCATCCCGACACTCTGGAGTCGCGGGCCTGGAAAAGAGCTTAAGGCCGCCGAATCGCGGTTTCCCCGCCTGTTCAAAGGCGGGAGAGCGGGATTGTGCCGCGCACGCCGGGCAGCAAATCACAATACATGTTGTATTGCTGATTCGGCCCCCGAGAACCCATGCGCTACCCCCCGCACTTCCTCGAAGAGATCCGCGCCCGGCTGTCGGTGAGCCAGGTCGTGGGGCGCAAGGTGCCGCTCAAACGCGCCGGCCGCGAGTTCAAGGGGCTGTCGCCGTTCAAGGACGAGAGGACGCCGTCCTTCACGGTCAACGACCAGAAGGGCTTCTATCATTGCTTCGCTTCGGGCGAGCACGGCGACATCTTCACGTTCCTGATGAAGACCGAGGGTCTGTCGTTCCCCGAGGCGGTGGAACGGCTCGCGGGCGAGGCCGGCGTGCCGATGCCGAAGCTGTCGCCCCGCGAGGAAGAGCGCGAGGACGAGCGCCAGCGCCTCTACCGGCTGATGGAGGCCTCCGCTCAGTTCTTCGAGGCGGCCCTGTCGAGCGGGCCCGGCGCCGAGGCGCGCCGCTATCTGGAGAAGCGCGGGCTCGCCTACGAGACGGTCCGCGCGTTCCGCATCGGCTACGGACCCAACGACCGGTCGGCCTTGAAGCAGCACCTCGCCAAGGCCGGGTTCACACCTGAGGAGATGATCGAGTCCGGCATGCTGATCGGCGGCGCCGACATTCCCGTCGCCTACGACCGCTTCCGCCACCGCGTCATCTTTCCGATCACCGATTTGAGGGACCGCATCATCGCCTTCGGCGGGCGCGCGCTCGATCCAGACCAGCCGGCGAAGTATTTGAACTCACCCGACACGCCGCTCTTCCACAAAGGGCACGTGCTCTTCAACGCCGCCAAAGCCCGCGCGCCCGCGCACGACACCGCGCGCATCATCGCGGTCGAAGGCTACATGGACGTCATCGCCCTGTCGGAGGCCGGCTTCGCCGAGACGGTCGCCCCGCTCGGCACCGCGCTCACCGAGGAGCAGGTGGCGCTGCTGTGGCGGCTCGCGCCCGAGCCGATCCTCTGCTTTGACGGCGACGCCGCCGGCCGCAAGGCCGCCTTCCGCGCGGTGGAGACCGTGCTGCCGCACTTGAAGCCGGGATTTTCCATGCGCTTCGCGTTCCTTCCCGGCGGGCTCGATCCCGACGACCTCGTGCGCCAGAAGGGTCCTGAGGCCTTCGCCGCGGAGTTGGAGAAGACGTCGGCCCTCTTCGACGTGCTGTGGGCGCGCGAGGAGGAGGGCCAGGACCTGTCGACGCCGGAGCAGCGCGCCGCCTTCGAGCAGCGGCTGGGCGCGCTCGTCGCCCGCATCGGCGATGCTTCGGTCAAGGCCCACTACGAGCGCGAGCTGCGCGAGACCTTGTGGACTTTGAACCGCTCTATCGTGCGCGAGATCGCCCGCGGCGAGGGGCAGCGGCGCCGGGGCCAAAGCGGGACGCGGCGTAATAACGTTACTCCCGACTGGCGCATCCGCGAGCGCGCCCGGCTCGGACCCAGGGTCTACGAGCCCCCTCGCCGGCCGGCCGCGGCGAGCCAGGAGCTGGCTCAGCGTGCCGAATTGGCCCCCGCGCGCGAGGCCCTCCTCATCAAGACCATTTTGAACCACCCCTGGCTCATCGACGAGCATTCAGAGGAGATCGCGGCGATGATGCTCGTCTCCGCCCCCGTCGCCCGCCTGCGTGATGCGGTTTTGGCGGCCCAGGCCCAAGAAAATGCTCTTGACAGCACAAGCCTACGCACCCAATTGAGCGTATTGGGCCTCGGCAAGGTTATCGACCTTGTGGAGCGTTCCGTTACGCATAGAAGCGATCGTTTCGCAGAGCCCGAAGCCCCGCGGGCCGAGGTGGAAGTTGGCTGGCGCCACGCCCTCGCGCTGCATGAGAGGCAGGTCGGCTTGCAGAAGTCGCTCGACGCTGCCGTCCAGGCTTACCACCGGGACGGCTCCGAGGACGCGCTTGCGCGCATCTGCGAGATCCAGGGCCTGCTTGGTTTATCAAGCCAGTCACCCCCTTTCGCAGAGCCACGTGAGTGAACTTGGCGCGCCCCTTGCTCCCTGGAGGGGGCAAGGATCGGGCGTGCCAGGCCCAGGGGTCGAGCGCAACGGGGTAACCCGCTCCAAGGAGCGGGGAGGCAGGTCGGATGGGTTTGATTGAGGTGGGACGCCACACGACCGGAATGGAGCGTGCGCTGCCGGTGTTTCGCAGGGACGGACGGGTCCTGCGTCGGGTTGCCGCACATGGTTTGGACGCTTATATCACGGGATAAGAGCCCTTGAGACCCATGGCCGTAAAATCGAAAACTGCCAAGCCAGCGTCACGTCCGGCATCGCGCCCGGCATCACGTCAGGGATCGCGCAAGAGTGCCCCGCCACCGAAGGCCGAGGAAGCCGGGAGCGCCCAGGCGGAAACCCAGGAGCGCGACAGCCCCCTCCTCGATCTCTCCGACCAGTCGGTCAAGAAGCTTCTGAAGACCGCCAAGGCGCGCGGCTACGTCACCTATGACCAGTTGAACTCCGTGCTGCCCTCGGAAGAGGTTTCCTCCGAGCAGATCGAGGACACGATGGCGATGCTGTCCGACATGGGCATCAACGTCATCGAGACCGAGGAAGGCGAGGAGGCCCAGGAGGCCGCCGAGGAGCCGGAGGAGGAGGAGGGCCGCGCGCTCACCACCCAGGCGGTGCCCGCCACGACGACCACGCGCTCAGAGCCCACCGAGCGCACCGACGATCCCGTGCGCATGTACCTGCGCGAGATGGGCTCGGTCGAGCTTCTGTCGCGCGAGGGCGAGATCGCCATCGCCAAGCGCATCGAGGCCGGCCGCGAGGCGATGATCGCCGGGCTGTGCGAGAGCCCGCTGACCTTCCAGGCCATCATCATCTGGCGCGACGAGCTCAACGAAGGCAAGATTCTGCTGCGCGACATCATCGATCTCGAAGCCACCTACGAGGGGCCCGAGGCCAAGGTCCCGCCGCCGGCACTTCCCGGCGAGGCGCCGCAGCCGGCCGAGGCGTCCAACGGGGGCGAGCAGCCGTCCGAAGGCGAGATGGACGACGACGACGACTACGAGAACGCGCTGTCGCTCGCCGCCATGGAGGCCGAGCTCAAGCCCAAGGTGCTCGAGACCTTCGACAACATCGCCGGCACCTACAAGAAGCTGCGCCGGCAGCAGGACAAGAAGCTCGAGCAGCAGGTCGCCGGCGAGACCGGCTCGCGCCAGCAGCAGAAGGCCTACGACAAGCTGCGCGACGAGATCATCGCCGCGGTCAAGAGCCTGTCGCTCAACAACAACCGCATCGAGAGCCTGGTCGAGCAGCTCTACGGCATCAACAAGAAGCTGGTCGGGCTCGAGGGCCGGCTGATGCGGCTGGCCGAGTCCTACGGCGTGCCGCGTCAGGCCTTCATCGACGAGTACTTCGGCAACGAGCTCGATCAGACCTGGCTCGACCGCGTCGGGGCGCTTACGCGCAAGTGGGGCACCTTCATCAAGAACGAGAAGGGGCAGATCGAGAGGCTGCGCTCCGAGATCCACACGCTCGCCTCCGAGACGGGCCTGGAAATCTTGGAGTTCCGCCGCATCGTCAAGGCGGTGCAGAAGGGCGAGCGCGAGGCGCGCCAGGCCAAGAAGGAGATGGTGGAAGCCAACCTTCGCCTCGTCATCTCCATCGCCAAGAAGTACACCAACCGCGGCCTGCAGTTCCTCGACCTCATTCAGGAAGGCAACATCGGCCTGATGAAGGCGGTCGACAAGTTCGAGTACCGCCGCGGCTACAAGTTCTCCACCTATGCGACCTGGTGGATCCGGCAGGCCATCACCCGCTCGATCGCCGATCAGGCGCGCACCATCCGCATCCCCGTGCACATGATCGAGACGATCAACAAGATCGTGCGCACGTCCCGCCAGATGCTGCACGAGATCGGGCGCGAGCCCACGCCTGAGGAGCTGGCCGAGAAGCTGGCGATGCCCTTAGAGAAGGTGCGCAAGGTCCTCAAGATCGCCAAGGAGCCCATTTCGCTCGAGACGCCGATCGGCGACGAGGAGGATTCGCATCTGGGCGACTTCATCGAGGACCGCAACGCGGTGCTCCCCATCGATGCCGCGATCCAGTCGAACCTGCGCGAGACGACCACGCGGGTGCTCGCCTCATTGACCCCGCGCGAGGAGCGCGTGCTGCGCATGCGCTTCGGCATCGGCATGAACACCGACCACACGCTGGAAGAGGTCGGCCAGCAGTTCTCGGTGACGCGCGAGCGCATTCGCCAGATCGAGGCCAAGGCCTTGCGCAAGCTCAAGCACCCGAGCCGCTCACGCAAGCTGCGCTCGTTCCTGGATAACTAAGACGTCTCATCTCAGCTGAACTTAAGCGGCGGGCCCCGGCCCGCCGTTTTCTTTTGGGCGGCGCAACACAGTTGCAGTGAAGCGCCCTGTTGTGGGGCAGCCCCGAATTAAGGCATACTGCCCCGCCCACCGAGCGTGGGCCGATACTTTGTAACGATACTCGAGAACTTGGGGGTTAGGCCATGCGCCGCTCATTTTCGATCTTCGCTGTCGCCGCGCTGGCAAGCCTGGCCCTTCCCGCCGTCGCCAACGCCGGTCCCGCCTGGGACGCGATCCGCACAGGCGTCTTCGGTGCGCGCACCATCCACGAGGCCGGCGATGCCGTGCTCCTGACGGCGCCGACGCGGCCCACCGACCAGCGCGTGGTGCCGATCGGGGTCGAGGCCGCGTTCGCCGACGGGCGCACGGTGAAGAGCCTCACGCTCATCGTCGACGAGAACCCCTCGCCCGTCGCCGCCGTGTTCGACGTGGGCGGAAAGCGCGACTCCTTCAAGATCGCCACCAACCTGCGCCTCAACGCGGCGACCGACGTGCGCGCCATCGTCGAGGCGAGCGACGGCGAGCTCTACATGGCGCAACGCTTTGTGAAGTTCGCCGGCGGCCAGGGCGCCTGCGCGGCGCCCGCCATGGGCAGCCCCGAGGAGATCGCGGCCAACATGGGCAAGATGACGCTGACGCCTGAGCGCTCTGCCGGCGCCCAGACCGAGATCGCGCCCACCGCGCGCCTCACCATCAGCCACCCCAACCACACCGGCATGGTGCTCGACCAGATCACGCTGCTCTACACCCCCTTGCGCATCATCACCGATCTGGAGGTGCGCCAGGGCGACGAACGCGTGTTCGCCATGAAGGGCTCGATCACGCTGTCGCAGAACCCGGTCATCGATTTCGATTATCGGGTGAACGGCGCGGAGACGATGCAGGTCATGGTGCGCGACAGCGATGGCGCCGAGTGGGAGAAGAGCTTCCCCATCGGGCAGGGGAGCTAGAAGCTTCTAGCCTTCCTGCGTCATCCAAACTCAGCGCACGCCGAACCGGCTCGCTTCCCAGCGGTCGAAGCGCGCCTGCTCGGCGGCCGTGCACCAGGGATTGCCGTAGTAGCCTGAGCGGCCGTTGACGCGGGTGCAGTCCTTGACCGGAGCCTCACGCACAGAGTGGCGTGACCTCTCCACTCCATAGCCTGCGGCGCTTGCCGGGCCTGCCAGAACGGCGGCCGCCGCCACAACTGCAACAATGCCGAGACCGCGACGCGACATGGGTAGCTCTCCTCACCTGGCCCAACTCGTGATGGCTTCTATGTGGCGCCATATGCCCCGGCGCGCAAGATGCGCCAGAAATGCGCATGACCGCGGAAGCGTCCGCGCAAGGGCGCGCTCACTTGACGCCCAAAACCTCCACCTCACCGTCGCCCAGGCGCACCACGTCGCCCACGGCCCTGCCCACCAGCGCGCGCGCTAAGGGCGCCACGTAGGGAATGGTGCCCTTGGCCGGCTCCGCCTCGTCCTCGCCGACGATGCGGAACGTCTGGCGGCGCCCGTCGCCGCGCGCGATGGTGACGGTGGAGCCGAAGTGCACGTGCGCCCCGTCGGCCGGCGGCGTCACCACCTCCGCGCTTTGCAGCCGCGCCGCCCAGTAGCGCAGATCGCGCGCCGTCGCGGCGCTGCGCGCGCGGTCCTCATCGGCCTGCGCCTGGCTGTGCTCGCCCGTCAACCGCGCCACCTCGGCCTCGATCAGCTTCAGGCCTTCCTTGGTCACGAGATTGGCGTGCTCGGAGATCAGCCGGTCGGGCAGCTCCTCGGCGCTCGCATCTTCCTGCTCCTTGACGAAGGCCCGGCTCATCGTGGCATCCTGGTCTCTCACGAGTTGTAGGGGCGCGGGAATTCAAAGCGAGTATAGACGCCGGGGGGCGAATCCCGAAGCTTTGCGCGTGCTGCGCTGCGGCACGTTGATCGGGGCTCGGCGACAGCCGTAGACTGTGGGCGTCTCAACGAGGGGAGGCCGCCATCAATTTCAACTTCACAGGCTTCGAGCGGCGTCGCGACAAGGTGGCTTCAACTCGCGTCTTCGCCCGCCGCATGGCCCGCGCCATCGGCTTGTGGTTCGCACTCATCGGCTGCGGGCTCGCCGTGGGCATCGCCGGCTACGCCGGCTTCGAGGGGCTGTCGCTCACCGACGCCTATCTCAACGCGGCCATGATCCTGTCCGGCATGGGTCCGGCGGTCGAGCTCAAGACCACAGGCGGCAAGCTGTTCGCCGGCACCTACGCGATCCTCTCCGGCCTCATCATCATCATCGCGATGGGCTTCGTGCTGGCGCCGATCTTCCACCGCGTCTTGCACAAGTTCCACGTGGAGACGAGTGGCGACAATTGACGGCCACGCTGCCGCCCCACATCCCCGGCTAGGCTTGCGCCCATGCCCATCGCGCCCGACATCCCCGCCGCCGAGGTGGCCATCCTGCAGATGACGAACGCGTTCCGCGCCGAGCAGAAGCTTGCTGCGGTGAAGCCGAACCCGCTGCTCGCCGCCGCGGCGCACGCCTACGCGAAGGTGCTGGCGGCGCACAAAGGCGCGCTGTCGCACACCTACAGCGGCACGACGCCGGCGACGCGCGCCACAACGGCCGGCTACGCCTACTGCCAGATCGCCGAGAACCTAGCCATGATCTACGACAGCCGCGGGTTCACGGCCCTCGACTACGCCGAGCGCACGCTTGCCGGCTGGAAGCACTCCCCCGGCCACCGCCGCAACCTGCTGATGCCCGAGGTCACCGAGATCGGAGTCGCCGTGGCCAAGGCCGGCACCAATGATCCGAGCTACGTCGCCGTGCAGCTCTTCGGCCGACCGCGGGCGCTCAAGTACTCCTTCCAGATCGTCAACAGGTTGCCCGCCGCCGTGCACTACGCCTTCGGCGGCCAGCAGCACGACGTGCTGCCGCGCCAGGTCATCACGCACACGAGCTGCGCCCAGGGCACCATCGCCTTCAAGTTCGATGCGCGCAGCGGCGTCGGCCGCTACGAGGCGCGCGACGGGAGCATTTACACGCTGAAGCCGCGCCCTGGCGGCGGCGTCACGGTCGACGTCGGCCGCGGCCGCCTCACCCCTTGATGCCCGCCAGCAGGTCGGTGTGGTGGCCGATCATCTTCCAGGCGCCTTTCTCCTTGCGGAAGAGGTTGGTGACGCGGATGGCGACCTTCTCGCGCTTGCCGCCGATGTTGGTGTTGTCGCCCGCCTCCAGTGCAAACATCACCGCGATCTGCTCGCCGACCGTGAAGTGCACGTCCTTGGGGTTCACCTTGCCGCCGAGCTTGCGCGCGGCCTGGCTCTCCCAGTCCTTCGAGACCTTGTCCCAGCCCACCTTGATTGAGCCGCCCGGCCCCATGTAGACGACGTCGTCGGCGTGCGACCAGACCGCCTTCATCGGCGCGACATCGCCTTTGAACAGGGCGTTCAAAGCGCCGTAGAACTGATCCGCCGCCTCACGCACGGCCATCTCTGTGCTGCTGCCCATGGGGGTCTCCTCTGCGCTCGCGTGATGATCGGGCCGGACTGAGGCCCGGGCAGCATCCTTGCCGGCCAAGCCTAAGGAGGCGTTAGGCCCGCGTGGAGACTTTGAAGGGTCAGCGAGCAATGGCGTCTGACCCTCCGGGTCTGCCCCCATTCCGAAGGGCCGGCCGCGGGTATCAGACCCAGAGGGTCAGACACCCAAGCCGCACGTCGCTACGTGGCGCCCGCGGCGGCGCGGCGCCCGACCAGCTCGGCGAAGCGCTGGCGCGCCTGCGGCATCGTCTCCTCGCGCAGAGCGAGGACGCGCGTCGTGAGGAAGTGGCCGGTGAGCTCCAGACCTGCGACGACGTCGGCGTCGGTGGCGTGCCCCTCGCGGCCCTTGGCGAGGAAGGCCGGCAGCGCCAGCATGCGGTCCTTGTAGGGCGCGCCCGCCGCGGCCGAAACCGCGCGCCCCGACTTGGGCGACACGTAGACGAGGTTCTCGCATGTGCCGGTGGCCGCGCACGAGGAGAGATCGATCCCGAAGCCGAGCTCGTCGAGCAGCGCCAGCTCCCAGCGCACCACGAGCGCCGGCAACACGTCGGGCTCGTCGATGAAGCCCAAGACGAACAGCGTGACCTCGAACAGGTTGGGATGGGGATCGCGCTCGGGCAAGAGGTGCGCGAGCGCACACAACGAGGAGAGCCCGGCGAGCGCCAGGGGATCGTCCATCGCCTGGGCGGCGTAGCCCTTGCGCAGCTCCACGCTGACGTTGCCGAGGTGCTCGGCAAGCCGCGCCTTCCACACGGCGTCGACGTGGTTGCCGGTCTGCAGCACCGGGCGCAGGCGGCGCGAGCGCCCGCCATGCACGAGCCCCAGATGGCGCCCGTGCGCACGCGTGAAGATCTCGGCGACGGCCGCCGTCTCGCCGTGCGGCTTGACAGACAGGATCACGCCTTCATCCGACCACTGCATCGATGAACCGCAGCGTCATTTCTTCGGAAGCTCCAGGCCCATCTCGCGGTAGCGCTCGGGATCGTCCTGCCAATTCTCGCGCACCTTCACGAAGAGGAAGAGATGCACCTTGCGCTCCAGGATCTGGGCGAGCTCGACGCGGGCCTCGGTCGAGATCTGCTTGATGGTCTGGCCGCCCTTGCCGAGCACGATGGCCTTCTGCCCGGGCCGCGTCACGTAGATCGTCTGCTCGATGCGCACCGAGCCGTCCTTGCGCTCCTGCCACGCGGTCGTCTCCACCATCGTGGCGTAGGGCAACTCGTCGTGCAGCCTATGGAAGATCTTCTCGCGCGTGATCTCGGCTGCCAAGATCCGCAACGGCGCGTCCGAGAGGTCGTCGGCCGGATAGTGCCAGGGACCCGCGGGCATGCGCGCGGCAAGGTCGCGCTTCAGGTCGGCGACGCCGTCCCCGCTCAAGGCCGAGATCATGTAGACGGTCTCGAAGGGCGCCTTCTCCCGCAGCGCAACGGTGAGCCCCAAGAGCTTCTCCTTGGCGGCGACGCGGTCGACCTTGTTCAAGACGGCGAGCAGCGGCGTCCTCGCCCCCTTCAAGCGCGCAAGGATGCGCTCGACGTCCTCGTCGATGCCCTTGACGGCGTCGACGACGAGCACGACGAGGTCGGCGTCCTTGGCGCCGCCCCAGGCGGCCTCCACCATCGCCTCATCGAGGCGGCGACGCGGCTCAAACAGCCCCGGCGTGTCGATGAAGACCAGCTGGACTCGCGCCCTCGACGGCGAGGCCGCGCACCGGCACGCGCGTCGTCTGCACCTTGTGGGAGACGATCGACACCTTGGCGCCGACGAGCGCGTTGACGAGCGTGGACTTGCCGGCGTTGGGCGCGCCGATGACGGCGATGAAGCCGCAGCGACGCCCCTCGGCGCCGGTCTCGGGTGTCTCACTCATGATGGACCGCTCCGCGCACGCCTTCACGCTCCAAGAGGGCGCGCGCTGCCGCCTGCTCGGCCGACCGCTTGGAGGCGCCCTCCCCGCGCGCCGGCGCCTTGCCGGTGATACGCACCTCGGAGGTAAAACGGGGCGCATGATCGGGCCCTTTGCGCGCGATCTCGGTGTATTCCGGCAGTGCCAGCCCCTGCCCCTGCGCCCACTCCTGCAGGGCGGACTTGGCGTCGGGGCGCGCCGTGGTGTTGAGCTCCACCGACTGGCTCTCCCAGAGGCGCCGCACAGCTGCGCGCGCGGCGTCGAAGCCGCCGTCGAGGAAGATGGCGCCGAGCAGGGCCTCCATCCCGTCGGCGAGGATGGTGTTCTTGGCGCGGCCGCCGCTGCCAGCCTCGCTGTCCGACAGGATCAGATGGGCGCCGAGGCCTAGCGTGCGCGCGACCTTGGCGCAGGTCTCGCCGCGGACCAGACGGTTGTAGCGGCGCGCCAGCTCTCCCTCGTTGGCGGCGGGGAAGTGCTCGTTCAACAGCTCGGCGATGGCGAGCCCCAGCACCCGGTCGCCGATGAACTCCAGCCGCTCGTTGTCGCTGTGCTTGCTCTTGCCGCCGCGCATGCTCGCGTGCGTCAGTGCGACCTCCAAGACCTTCTGGTTCTTGAAGCGATGCCCGAGCGACTTTTCCAAGTCCTTGTACTTTCTGGCACGCAGCATGGGGTCACGACAGTAGCGCATCTCCGCAGACCACGAAGATGAATATGGGCCGCGCGTGGGAAAAAGAGACGCGCCGGAAAAGCTAAGAGTGCAAGAGGGGAATGCCGCCGCGAAGGCGGCATCCCCCAGCGTAAATGATCGCTAACGCACGAGCTTGAAGAACCGGTCCCACCGGATGTCGAACGGCCACATCCACGGGGTGTACCAGCGGAAGGCGCCTGGCTCGTCGACGGCGGCGGAGAAGAAAATGATCTCGGCGCGGCCAATAAAATTCTCGAAGGGCACATAGCCCACGCCCCACGACGCACGGCTGTCGGTGGAGTTGTCGCGGTTGTCACCCATCATGAAATAGTGCCCTGGCGGAACCTTGTAGGGTCCGACATCGTCGAAGGGGCCGTTCTGCTCCGAATCGAGCACGGTGTACTTCACGCCGTTGGGCAGCGTCTCCTCGTAGGCGGGGATCGGGCGCGGCGGTCCGTCGCCCTCCTGGGTGACGAAGTCGGCGATGCGCCGGCGCGGCACTTCCTTGCCGTTGATATAGAGCACACCGCCGCGCACGCTGATCTCGTCGCCCGGCAGTCCAATCACGCGCTTGATGTAGTCGGTGGAGTTGTCGCGCGGCAGCTTGAAGACGGCGACGTCGCCGCGGTTGGGCGCGGCGCCGAAGATGCGGCCGGAGAACGGGACCAGATTGTAGAACGAGTAGCGGCTGTAGCCGTAGGAGAGCTTGGAGACGAACAGGTAATCGCCAATGAGCAGCGTCTCCTTCATCGAGCCCGAGGGAATGTTGAAGGGCTGATAGAGGAAGGTGCGCACCAACATGGCGATGGCGAGCGCCTCGATGACGATGGTGACCGTCTCGAGCCAGCCGCCTTTTCTCATTTTTGCTGAAACCGCCATACGATCGATACTCCCGATGCGGGCGCAGTGGTCCCGCGCCGGGCCGCTATAACCATTTTGACGCCAGCGCGCAATTCATCTGCCACGTTGTCGCAGCACGAATGTGGCAGCGCGAATGTTGCTGCGCGGCTCATCGCCGATCGGCCTTGTCAGCCAGCCCCGAGATTATGACGATGGCGGCAGCGAGCGGAAAATCGTCGGTCAAAGTCAGGTCGATGCGCGCCTCGAAGCCGTCCGGCGTCAGCTCGACGAGCGTGCGCGCGGCGCCGCCCGTCAGCTGCAGCGTCGGGCGCCCGGACGGCATGTTGATCACGCCCATGTCGCGCCAGTAGACGCCGCGGCGCAGGCCCGTCCCCAGCGCCTTCGCACACGCCTCCTTGGCGGCGAAGCGCTTGGCATAGGAGGCCGCCCGCGCCGTTCTCCCGTCCGATTTCTGCCGCTCCAGCTCGGTGAAGACGCGCTCAAGGAAGCGGTCGCCATAGCGCTCGAGCGTCCTTTCGATGCGGCGGATGTCGATGATGTCGTTGCCAATGCCGAGGATCACGCCGGCCTCACGCGCTCGCGCAGGGGGGCGGCAGAACCGCGCGCCTCGTCCATCAGCGCGCGCATGCGTCGCACCGCGCTCGCAAGGCCGTCGAAGATCGCCTCGCCGACGAGAAAGTGCCCGATGTTGAGCTCGACGATCTGGGGCAGACGGGCCACGCCCGCGACCGTGTCGAAGGTGAGCCCGTGGCCCGCGTGCACCTCGAGGCCGGCTGCGGCGGCGAGCTCGGCTGCACGCGTCAGGCGATCGAGCTCGTGCGCGACGCCCTGCGTATTTCCTTCGAGCGCGCGCTCGCAGTAGGCGCCCGTGTGCAGCTCGACGATATCGGCGTCGACGCGGCGCGCCGCCTCGATGACGGCCGCATCGGGCTCGATGAAGAGCGAGACGCGAATGCCTGCCGCCTTGAGGTCGCCGACGACGCGCGCCAGACGAGGGCCGCCCGCGGTGACGTCGAGGCCGCCCTCGGTGGTGCGCTCCTCGCGCCGCTCCGGCACGAGACAGCAGGCGTTGGGCCCATGGCGCAGCGCAATGTCGAGCATCTCCTCGGTCGCGGCCATCTCCAGGTTCAAGGGCTGCGTCAGCTCGCTCTTCAAGCGGGCGATGTCCTCGTCGGAGATGTGGCGGCGATCCTCGCGCAGGTGGGCCGTGATGCCGTCGGCGCCAGCCTCGACCGCGAGGTGCGCGGCGCGCACGGGATCGGGATGCCGCCCGCCACGCGCGTTGCGGATGGTGGCGACGTGATCGATGTTGACGCCGAGGCGCAGAGGGGCAGTCTTGAACGATTGCGGCATGCCAGGAACAGTCTAAGACCTGAGGATCACTCGGCGGCGGCGGGGGCTTGCGTCTTACGACGAAGCCGCCAGGCGCGAACGAGGTTCCTGGAAATATAGTAGACGACCGCGCCGGTGAGCAAACCGATCGGCACGCTTCCCGCCAGCATCGGCCACAGGAGCGGCCGCAGGAGGGCCGTGGTCGCATCGAGGATATGCGGCGAGCGCTCCAGAACCGCCGCCCACAGCGCCAGGACGTTGTGCTGGAAGGCCGTCGGGTCGAACACGCCTTCAAGCCCGACGATCTGCAGCCCCATGGCGTAGGTCGACGCCCAGATGAAGGGCCAGCTCAAGGGATTGCCGACGAAGGTGCCGAGAATGGCCGCTGGCACGCTGGCGCGCAGCAGCATTGCCAAAAGAACGGCGATCAAGGTCTGCATGCCGAGCAGCGGCGTGATCGAGGCAAAGGCGCCTACCGCGCAACCGAGCGCGATCTCGTGCGGGGTGGCTCGCAGGCCGCCGAGGCGTCGCATGGCGAGGCGCAGCGACTGCATGCTCTTGCGCCACGGACCCGGTGCGGGCCGCCCCGGGCGGGGCTGCGGCCGACGAGACAAATTACCAGGCAACATCCTCAACAACTCCGATCGCAACCTTGCAGATAGGCTCCCGCCCGGCCTATCGCCGATTCTTTTATCAATCGAATACGCGCTCAACTTTGTTCACAACCGCTTTCTCGCGAAGTCCGGCGATGATGTGGTTCAGATGCACCAGGTCCAGGACCTCCAACTCTATGCGCATTTCGGTAAAATCCGAGGCACGGCGCACCATGCGCACATTATCGATGTTCCCGCCCAACTCGCCAATAACCTTGGCGATCTGGGCCAGGGTGCCGGGCTCATTGAGGGCCGTGACGCTGATGCGGGCGGGAAAGCGCTGGGGCGTGTCCGGGTCGATGTCCCAGGTGACGTCGATCCAGCCCTCGTGCTCGAACTCTTTGAGCCGGGGCGAGTGGATCTGGAAGATGCGGATGCCCTCCCCGGGGATCATCACCCCGACGATGCGGTCGCCCGGCACCGCGCCGCCCGGCTCGAAACTCACCGGCAGGTCGTCGTTCACCCCGCGGATGGCGAGGCCGCCGCCCTTGGGCCCGTGGTCGGCACGGATATGGTCGGCGCGGAACTTGAGGCTCATCACGCGGTCGATGTTGAACCAGCCCTCCTGGCCCCGCGCGCGGCCGAAGCGGCGCGTGCGCTTATAGGAGGGCTTGATCACGGGCTCGCGCTCGACCGCACCGGGAATGGCGGCGCGCAACACGTCATCGATCGCCAGCTCGTTGCGCCCCACCGCCGACAGCGCGTCCTCGAGCGACTTCTGCCCGAGCCGCGGCAGTGCCTTTTTGAGCGCCTCGACGTCGAGCTCCTCGCCCACCTGCTCGAAGCGCGCGGCCAGCAGCCGGCGTCCGAGCTCGCGGTACTGCTTGCGCACCGCATCGCGCGCGGCCCGGCGGATGGCCGAGCGGGCGCGGCCGGTCACCACCAGGTTCTCCCAGGCAGGAGGCGGCGTGTGGTTCTTGGCGGTCTCGATCTCGACCTCGTCGCCGTTGCGCAACTTGGTGTCGATCGGCACGTGGCGTCCGTTGACGAAGGCACCGACGGCGGCGTTGCCGATGTCGGTGTGCACGGCATAGGCGAAATCCAAAGGCGTGGCGCCGTGCGGCAGCGCAATCAGCCGGCCCTTGGGCGTGAAGCAGAAGACCTGGTCCTGGAACAGCTCGAGCTTGGTGTGCTCGAGGAACTCCTCAGGATTAGAACCCTCCAACAGGGTCTCGACCAGCCGGCGCAGCCACACGTAAGGCCCGCTGTCCTTCTGCAGCGCGCCCGCCGTCTTGGCGGCGGCATGGCCGTTCATCTGCACGGCATCCTTGTAGAGCGCGTGCGCCGCGACGCCGTACTCGGCGATGTCGTGCATGGCGCGGGTGCGGATCTGCAGCTCGACGCGCTGGTGGCGCGGGCCGACGACGGTTGTATGGATCGACTGGTAGTTGTTCTGCTTGGGCGTCGAGATGTAGTCCTTGAAGCGCCCGGGCACCGTTCGCCACGTCGTGTGCGCCACGCCCAGCACGCGGTAGCAGTCGTCGATCGAGGCGACGATGACGCGGAAAGCGTAGATGTCGGAGAGCTGCTCCAGGCTGATCTGCTTGTTCGCCATCTTGCGCCAGATCGCATAGGGCTTCTTCTCGCGCCCGTTGACCTCGGCCTCGATGTCGACCTCGTCCACCTTGGCGGCAAGGGCAGCGCGAATCTCCTCGACCAGGCCCTCGTTCGACTTCCTGAGCTCGGCGAGCTTCGCCGTCACCGCCGCGTAGGCTTCCGGGTGGAGCCAGCGGAAGGCGTGGTCCTCCAGCTCCTCGCGCATCGCCTCCATGCCCATGCGGCCGGCGAGCGGCGCGTAGATGTCGAGCGTCTCCTCGGAGATGCGCTTGCGGGTCTCGGGCTTCATGTGCTCGAGCGTGCGCATGTTGTGCAGCCGGTCGGCGAGCTTGACGAGCAGCACGCGGATGTCGCTGGAGATGGCGACGAGAAGCTTGCGGAAGTTCTCCGCCTGCTCCGCCTTCTTGGAGACGAGGTCGAGGCGGCGGATCTTGGTGAGGCCATCGACGAGCTTGCCGATCTCGGGCCCGAACAGCTGATCGATCTCGGCCCGGGTGATGGGCGTGTCCTCGATGACGTCGTGCAGGAGCGCCGTCACGATGGTGGCGTCGTCGAGCTTCAGGTCGGTGAGGATGGCGGCGACCTCGAGGGGATGGGAGAAGTAGGGGTCGCCGGAGGCGCGCCGCTGGTTGCCATGCGCCTTCATGGCATAGACGTAGGCCCGGTTGAGGAGGGCCTCATCCGCCTTGGGATCGTAGTTGAGAACTCGCTCGACGAGCTCGTATTGCCGCATCATGGTCCGCCGCGCTCCTGGGGCGGACGCCGCGGGGAGCCGACGGGCTCCGCGGCCCCCTCAGCATCGACCGCCCGCGCTATTCGGAGCGCGGAGCTTTGCCTACCGCCCGCGATCCCGGTCGCTGCGATCGCGATCGCGATCGCGATCACGCTCGCGCAAACCGTTGGGGCCGCCGTTGGCCGAGGGCTCGGTCGGCGTCATGCTTTCCAGCCCGCGCAACAGCTGCTCCTCGGTCATCACGTCGACGACCGTATCGCTCGAGGCGTCGTCGCGGCCGAGCACGGGCGCGCGGCGCTCCGGCGGCATCAGAGGGGCTGCGGCAGCCTCCGGCTCGTCGACCTCGACGTTCTTCTGGATGGAGTGGATCAGCGCCTCGCGCATGTCCTCGGGCGGGATGGTCTGGTCGGCGATCTCGCGCAAAGCAATGACGGGGTTCTTGTCGTCGTTTACGGGGATCGTGATCGCACCGCCGTCGGCGATGGCGCGGGCGCGGTGGGCCGCCAAGAGCACCAGCTCGAAGCGGTTCGGGACCTTGTCCACGCAATCTTCAACTGTCACGCGTGCCATAATCGAGCACCCCTCTCGCCGTGGGCGGGTTGACTTGGGAGATGAAGACCGGCGCCGGAATCCCCATATAGGTCAGGCGTGGCCTTGTCGTCCCTCGTCGCATGAAACTGCCGGCGAATCAAGACTAGTAGCAGTTTATGCCGTGTACCACCTCCAGAGGTGTACGCCGAAACCATATATAAACCGTAGCCACAGAAGACCTGCATCCTTCCAGGGATGCTGTTTGTTGGCCAATTTTGTCAGTATAGCTTACATTTGCACAGGAGATCGGTGCTTCTAATTGTCGCAAAATTGCCAATGAGTAGAATGTCTTGCTATGTGAAATTGTGACATGGAACCCCATGTGCGAGCGACGGGACATCCCCTCCGAACCCGTTGAACCGAAGAATACTACTGGGCCGCTGCTCGCCGGTTCCTCGCGACACGAAAGGTAACGGAATGCATTTCTATCAAAACGAACGAGTCGCTCTCTTCATTGACGGGGCCAACCTCTACGCGACCGCGAAGTCTCTCGGGTTCGACATCGACTACAAGCGGCTTCTGGCACTGTTCCGCCAGAAGGGGTTGCTCGTGCGCGCGCTCTACTACACCGCACTTGCCGAAGACCAAGAATATTCATCCATTCGCCCGTTGATCGATTGGCTCGACTACAACGGCTTCACGATGGTGACCAAGCCGACCAAGGAGTTCACCGATGCTTCGGGGCGTCGCAAGGTGAAGGGCAACATGGACATCGAGCTCAGCGTCGATGCCATGCGGCTGGCGGAGTCTCTGGACCACATCGTTCTGTTCTCCGGCGACGGCGACTTCCGCAGCCTCGTTGCGGCGCTGCAGCAGATGGGCAAGCGCGTCAGCGTCGTGTCAACGTTGCAGACACAGCCTCCGATGGTGGCCGACGAGCTGCGCCGCCAGGGCGATCAGTTCATCGACCTCGCCGATCTGGAGCAGCTCATCTGTCGCGACCCGGCGACGCGGCCCGCGCGTGATGCACGCTCGTTCCCGGCCCGCGGTCAGAACTACGTGTCGCGCGAGAGCAGCTCCTACTCCGATACGGACGATCACGATCTCCCCGAAGAGGTCTGACAGCTGCCCCACGGGCTTTCGCCATGAGCCTGCAAGCCGCGGCAGCTGCCCAACCGGAGCCGCCCAAGCTGTGCGGGCTGTGCCCGCGCCTCGTCTCATTCCGCGACGCCAACCGGCGAAAGACGCCGGACTGGTTCAACGGAGCCGTTCCCTCGTTCGGGGGCGAGAGCGCGCGCCTGCTCATCGTCGGGCTGGCGCCGGGACTCAAGGGAGCAAACTGCACGGGGCGCCCCTTTACCGGGGACTATGCCGGCGAGCTGCTCTACGGCACGCTTGTGGAGTTCGGCTTTGCCAAGGGGGCCTATGAGGCGCGGGCAGACGATGGCCTCCTCCTCGTCGACTGCATGATCACCAACGCGGTGCGCTGCGTGCCGCCAGAGAATAAGCCGACGCCGGCGGAGATCGCGGCCTGCCGCCCCTTTCTGAAGGCGCGCATCGCCACACTGCCCCGTCTCGCTGTGATCCTCGCGCTGGGGCGCATCGCGCATGAGAGCACGCTCACCGCGCTCGACTGCCGCAAATCGCAGTTCCCTTTCGCGCACTGCGCACGCCATGCGCTTCCCGGCGGGGTGGCCCTCTTCGATAGCTTTCACTGCTCGCGCTACAACACCAACACGCGCAAGCTCACGCCCGAGATGTTCCGAGGCGTGTTTGCCGCCATCCGAGAGCTGCTATCGGCTCACGAGCCGGCCCTTGTGGCGTCGGCCCAGCGCGGCCGCGGCCCGCGTCGAGCCAAGGCCTGACGGGCGCCAGCGCGCTCCCCTTCCGCCCCGTCAACCCCGGTGCTATGGGACGTACACCTTAAAGTCTCGGTGAGGAGGCCAGGCTAGTTTGGCCGTCCCCGAACGCGGAGAGATGATCGCCATGTCGATCGATATCGCCCCTGAGAAGGTGGCTTACGTTATCATCAAGGCGCGCGAGTACGACGTCAAAGTCGGAGCCTGGAACGATACACCCGAGGAAGGCGACGCCGAGGAGGATCCCAATTCAATCCTCGAGGACTTCACCAACGATCCCACGCGCGCCGAGCTCGCCGGCTTCATCGGCGGCCTCAACTTCGACGAGCAGGCCAATCTCGTGGCGCTGGCTTGGGTGGGGCGTGGCACCTACGAGAAGGAGGAGTTCGCCGAGGCGGTCGACACCGCACGCAGCGAGAAGATCAACGCCACTGCGGGCTACCTCATGGGGATGCCGCTGCTCGCCGACTATCTCGAGGAGGGCCTCGACAAGATGGGCTACTCGGTCGAGGACAGCGAAAACGACGTGCTCGGTCGCTGAGATCCAATGTGACGTGCACTAGGTGCGATTTTCCCGGTCCCTAAGCCAGGCCAGCACCTCCTCGGCGTGCGCACCCGGCGGATCGACGGGGTAGAAGACGTGGCGCAGCCTGCCGTCCTCCACCATCAGCGTCAGCCGCTTCAGAAAGAGGACGCCGCCCGCCTCGAAAGTGGGAAGCGCGAGCGCCGTCTGGAAGGCGAAATCCGCGTCGCTCAGCAGTACGAAGGCAATACCAAGACGCTGGCCAAGCTCGCGCTGGTGCTCGCCCGATTGGGTGCTGAGACCGAACACCTCAAAGCCCAGTGCGCCAAAGTGCGCATAGCGGTCGCGAAACCCCTCCGTCTCAGGCGTGGAGCCGTGCGCTCCGGGGATGTCGTCCCAGCCCGGGGGATCAGAAAGACCCGGACGCCCCGTCCACGGATAGACATAGACGATGCTGCTGCCGTGCCGTGTGCGCAAGTTGACGGCATCGCCCGCGCTGGCGGCAAGCGCGAGATCAGGCAGCAGCGTGCCGGGTTTGAGGTGCGCGGCGCCGCCATCGTCGACGAGCGCCGCACCCGCGCCAGGCATTAGCCCTTGTCCCGCATAACGCGGGCCTTTTCGCGGTTCCAGTCGCGCTTCTTGGCCGTCTCGCGCTTGTCGTGCAGCTTTTTGCCCTCGGCGACTGCAAGCTTCAGCTTGGCGATCCCGCGCTCGTTGAAATAGAGCTCGAGCGGAATGAGCGTCATCCCCTGCCGCTCCACCGCGATCGCGAGCTTGTGGAGCTCCTTCTTGTGTAGGAGCAGCCGGCGCTTGCGGCGCGGCTCGTGCTGGAAGAAGCGGCCTGCCCCCTGATACTCGGGGATATAGGCATTGATCAGATACAAGCCCCCGCCCTCGGCGCTGGCGTAGCTCTCGGCGATGTTGGCCTGGCCCCGGCGCAGCGACTTCACCTCCGTGCCCGTCAACTGCAGGCCGGCCTCGACGCTGTCGGTGATGAAAAACTCGTAGCGGGCCTTCCGGTTCTCGGCAACGAGACGGCGGCCATCGTCCTTCTTGGCCGCCATGGCCTGAAGCTCCTTATCGACCGTCTGCGGGCGTGGGCTATTCGGCCGCCTTGGCTGCAATGAGACCGACGCTCGCCAATGCGGCATCGACGATCTTCTTGGACTGCTCCGCGATCGGCGCCATAGGCAGCCGCGCCTCCGGCTCGCACAGGCCGAGGCGCGAGGCAGCGTATTTCACCGGCCCGGGGTTGGCCTCGCAGAAGAGCGCGTCATGCAGCGGCATCAGCCGGTCCTGCAGCGCCAGTGCCGCCTTGTAGTCGCCCTTGAGGCAGGCGCTCTGGAAATCGGCACACAGGCGCGGGGCCACGTTGGAGCTGACCGAGATGCAACCCTGACCGCCATGCGCCATGAAGCCGAGCGCGGTCGCGTCCTCCCCCGAGAGCATGTTGAAGTTCGGGCCCATCGCCGCCCGCTGCTGCGAGGCGCGTGCGAGATTGGCGGTCGCGTCCTTGACGCCGACGACGTTCTTCAACCCGAAGCAGCGGGTCATCGTCTCCACCGACATGTCGACCACCGAGCGGCCGGGAATGTTGTAGATCACGATTGCGATGTCGGCCGCGTCGTTGATGGCCTTGAAGTGCTGATAGAGCCCCTCCTGCGTGGGCTTGTTGTAGTAGGGCGTGACGACCAGGACCGCATCCGCACCGACCTTGGCGGCATGGCGGGCAAAATCGATCGCCTCGCTCGTCGCATTGGAGCCGGCCCCGGCGATCACGGGCACGCGCTTCTTGGCGACCTCCACCGTCAGCTCCACGATGCGCTTGTGCTCGGCATGCGACAGCGTGGGGCTCTCTCCCGTCGTCCCCACCGGGACGAGCCCGTGCGTGCCTTCACTGATCTGCCATTCGACCAGACGCCGGAACGCCGGCTCATCGAGCTGGCCGTTGCGGAAGGGCGTGATCAGTGCCGTGAAGGACCCCTTGAACATTTGTCCCTTATCCTCGAGCTTGCGGCTCTATTTTGTGTCTTGTTGCCCGATTCGGCGCGATCGGCGGCAAAAGCGCCATGCTCTCGCCGCATCCGGCGGCTTCTTGCGGCGTATGGCGAGAGGGTGCCTTGTCCCTCGCCTCCCTGATTGATATTTTCGCGGCGCGTCGGTGATCTTTCGGAATCGCAGCGCCCTGTCGAGCGGGACATTAAGACCTTGATCTTGAGCCCGCAAGCCAGCCGGCAATCGTCGCGTGTGGAAGGATAACCATTGCCCCTGCGCCAGCAGAAGCAACGGACCAGCGGTCTTTGCCACGGCGCCGCGGCCCCGCAATCGCCGGGCGCTGCGCGGCGGAGGGGTGCGGCGCTGGTGGCCGGCGCGCTCGCCTTCTTACTCGCGGGACCCGGCCCGATGGCCGATGCGGCAGCACAGAGCCCGGCCGCCGCGCAGACCGCTACGGCAGCAGGCACCCAGCCTGAGGCGCAGGCGTCGACGGAGCCCGGTGGCGAGACGCTATCCCCGCGCGCCCGCGAGGCAGCCTACGCGCACCGTCTCGACGCAGCGATCGCGCCTTTACGCAGCTACTCGGTCTCGAAGGCCGACGCCGCCAAGATCCGCGACGCCATCCAGGCTCTCGCCGCCGACAAGGTCGACAAAGCAGCCGAGCTCAGGGCCGGCATCACCGACCCGCTCGGGCGCAAGCTCATCGACTGGTATCGCCTGCGCCGGGGCCACGGGAAAGCCGCCGAGTTCGCAGCCTTCCTGGCGGAGAACCCAGGCTGGCCAAGCGAGCAGATCCTGCGCCGGCGCTTGGAGGAGGTGCTCTTTGCCGAGGGCGGCGACTCCGCCGTCATCCAGCAATACTTGAAGGGCGCAGAGCCCCAGAGCGCGGCCGGCTTCGCCGTGCTGGCCTCGGTGCATCTGGCGCACGGAGAGACCGACAAGGCGAGAGCGCTCGCCTCCAAGGTGTGGCGCGAGTACGATCTGCCGCGGGAGCTCGAGCACGGATTTCTCGCCCGCTTCGGCTCGCTGCTGACGCAAGAGGATCACAAGTGGCGGCTCGACCGCTTGCTGGTCGACGACGTGCGTTGGAAGAGTGGGCGCAAGGAGCAGGCGGCCCTCGCCCGGCGCGTCATCCCATTCCTGTCGAAGCCGGAGCAGAGGAAGGCCAGGGCACGGCTTCAGGTGTTCCTGCACTCTCACGTCGCCAAGTCCCGCCTCAAAGCGGTTCCCGGCGCCAAGTCCACCGACTGGGGCCTCGTCTTTCACAAGATCCAGCAGCTGCGGCGCGCCGAGAAGCTCGATGAGGCGGCCAAGCTCATCCTCAGCGCCCCCACCGACCCTGACGTGGTCGTCAATCTCGACGACTGGTGGAGCGAGCGCCAGGGCCTCGCCTACCTGGCCCTCAAGGCCGATAAGCCCAAGCTCGCCTATAAGCTCGTGCAAGACCCAGGTCCCCTCAGCGTCAACCCGCTCAACGAGCAGACCTTCATGGCCGGCTGGATCGCGCTGCGCTACCTGAAGGATGTGGACGCCGCCGTACGCTACTTCACCGCCTACACCAAGACCGCTGACGGCCCCTTGAGCCGCGCCAAGGCGAACTATTGGCTGGGCCGCGCTTACGAGGCCAAGGGTGATCAGGAGAAAGCCAAAGAGGCCTATCGCGCGGCCGCCCGCGAGAGCGACACCTTCCATGGCCTACTCGCCATGCAGAAGCTCGAGCCGGGGCGCCAGCGCATCACCATCGAGCCGCCGGAAGTCCCCTCCAGCGCCGAGATCGCCGAGCTCAACGGCATGGATGCCGCCAAGGCCGTGGGCCTCGCGTATGCGGCAGGTCTCAACCGGCCGGTGACGCGCATCTTTCTGCGCCACCTCGCGACCTTGAAGGACAGCGAGGGCTGGGCGGCGTTGGTGGCGCACCTGGCGCGCGCCATGGACGACACGCAGACGGCGGTGCGCATCGGCAAGGCAGCGATCGCGAGCGGTCACAACCTCATCTATTACGCCTATCCGGTGCATGCGCTGCCCCACTACAAGCCGCTGCGTCCCCCGCCGGAGACCGCCTTTCTTCTGGGGCTGGCCCGCCAGGAGACGGAGTTCAACACCGACATCGTGTCGGGGGCGGGTGCGCGCGGCATGCTGCAGGTGATGAAGGGCACAGCCAACCACGTCTGCCGCGAGTACAAGATCAAGTGCAATCACCAGCGGCTGGTGTCGGACGCCTCCTACAACACCATGATCGCCTCGGCTTACGCCGCCGACCGCATGGCGGAGTTCTCGGGCTCCTATCTGCTGGGGCTGTCGAGCTACAACGCCGGCCCCGGTCGCACCCACCAGTGGATCCGCGAGTTCGGCGATCCGCGCAAGGCCGACGTCGACCCCATCGACTGGATCGAGCGCATCCCCATCGAGGAGACGCGCCGCTACGTCGTGAAGGTTCTCTCCAACATCCAGATCTACCGTGCGCGCCTCGGGCAGGAGGCGACCGCGCTGCGGCTCTTGCAGGACCTTTCGCGCGCGCGTGAGGCCTCGCTCTCGCCCGACAAGCGCACATCCAATCCGGGGACGGACACGGCAAAGTCCGGTGACTAGCCAAGCCGTTCGTAGTCTATTGCTGCCGGCGGCCGCTTCCGGCCGCGCCAGCGGAAAGCCCCGATGACGTCGGAAGACAGCGCGTTTGAGGACATTTACTTCACCGCCCGCGACGGCCTGAGGCTGCACGCGCGCCGCTACCCCGGTGCCGGGAATGCGCAAGGGCGCCCGGTGCTGTGCCTGCCGGGCCTCACGCGCAACGGCCGCGACTTCCACGATCTCGCCGTGGCGCTGTCGCGCAATCCGGCCTCCTCGCGCACCGTCTACACCATCGACTATCGCGGCCGCGGCCTGTCCGAGTTCGATCCCGATTGGAAGAACTACACGGTGCCGGTGGAGATGCTCGACGTCCTCGACTTCATGACGCTCGCCGGGCTGGAGCAGGCGGCGGTCGTCGGCACCTCCCGCGGCGGCCTCATCGCCATGCTGATAGCGGCCGCGCAGCCCACCGCCGTCGGCGCCGTCGTTATGAACGACATCGGGCCGGTGATCGAGCATGACGGCCTCATCCGCATCAGCGGCTACGTCGGCCGGGTGCCGCTGCCGATCTCGTGGGCCGATGCGGCGCGGATGGTGCGCGATCTCAATCGCCGCCACTTCCCCGACGTTCCCGACCAGCAATGGGAGGAGGTGGCGCGCCAGTGGTACAACGAGCGCAACGGGCGTCCGGCGCCGGGCTACGATGCCAAGCTCGGCAAGGCGCTGTCCGTGCTGTACGAGCCGGTGCCGGAGCTGTGGCCGCAGTTCGAGGCCCTAAAGCACGTGCCGGTCCTGGTCATACGCGGCGAGAACTCCGACGTCCTCACGCCCGAGACCGTCGACGAGATGCGCCGGCGCCATCCCGCGCTCGCCACGCTTTCGGTCGCGGGCCAGGGGCACGCGCCGCTGCTCAAGGACAATCCCACCATCGAGGCGATCCGCCACTTCCTGCTGCAGTCCGACGTCAATCGCCACATCGTCACGCTCGCCATCGCCTGATCGGCCGGCCGGCCCGGCTCACTGCGGTCCGGGGAACAGCGCATCGCTGCGCCCCGTCAGCCAGTAGACCGCAAGGCCGATCCACTCGTGCGTCGCCTGATCGAGACGCTTCAGTCCCTCCCTAGTAGAATCAAAAAGGCTGACGAGGTCCCCGGGCCCGGCAGTTCGGTAATCCACCGTCCACGGCTCGACCGCAAAGCCGGCCTGGCGGAAAGCCCCCATGGCGCGCGGCATGTGGTCGGCGGAGGTGACGAGCAGCCAGAGCTCTCCGGGCTTGGGATCGACGAGCGCCTTGGTGAAGACGGCGTTCTGCCAGGTGTTGCGCGAGCGGCGCTCCAGGATCAGGCGGTCCCCGCTGATGCCGAGGTCCTCCAGAACGACCGCGCCGGCGTCGGCGCCGATGGCCGGCGTGGTCAAGATCTCGGTGGAGCCGCTGGTGAACACGATCTTGGCGTGCGGGAAGCGCCGGGCGAGTGCGGCGGTCTCGGTGAAGCGCTCTGCCGCCTCGTTGAGCGCATGCGCGTGGCGCCCGTTGGCGACGCGCGCGTCCTCAGCCCCGCCGAGCACGACAATCCCGTAGACATCGCGGCCGGCGAGATCGGTTCGCGGAAAGCGATCCTCAAGCGGCATGATGAGCCAGGTGCTGAGCGGCGACAGCCCGCCGACCACCAAAAGCACCGCGGCGGCGACGACGAAGCGGCGGCCGGCCTTCTGATGGCGCGTGTAGAGGAGAACCGCGCCCGTGACGAGCAGGATCAGCAGGAGGCTCGATGGCTGCAGGCAGAACCACACGACCTTCGACATATGGAAGAACATTTTGCCTCAACCCCGACGTCGACCCACGCTGGCGCAGCACTCTCGCCCAACACCATGACAGGGCGTTCTACCCGATCCGCGCCGCCCCATCGAGGCCGGACCTCGACCAGGGGCGCAGCCAACAAGGTGTGGATAGCGCCAAAGCGGATGCGGCTTCAGGCCAGCCTGCAATGATAGTGAAGACCCATGCAAGAGGTCGCACGCCTGGCAAGCCTCATCCTGGACGCGGCGAGCTACGCCGTCATCCTGCTCGCGGTCGCCATCTCGACGGTCGCGTTCCTCGCCAACGCCTGGCGCAGCGGGCTCGTCGCCAACTATCGCGAGTATCGCGCCAACTTGGGGCGCGGCATTCTGACCGGGCTCGAGCTCTTGATCGCAGCCGACATCCTGAGGTCGGTGGTGATCGACCCCACGCTCGACAGCATGCTGGTGCTGGGCGGCATCGTGGTCATCCGCACCTTCCTGTCGATCTCGCTCGAGGTCGAGATCAACGGCCACTGGCCGTGGGAGACGACGCGGCTGACGCAAGAGACCCAACGCGAGGGCGCGCCACGCCTTCCGGCGAACGATTGATTTGGCGTCGCGCGCGGCCACGCTCCCCGTGCAGCGCGCTTCAGTCGCGCCCATCCCAACTGCCTAAAGCCTGAGCACCGACAAAGCAGCGCGCCTGGCTCTTGCAGGCGTCAACGCACTGTTCCTCGCAGAACAGCGCTCACCAATCGGCGTGGCTAGGGTCCATGCAGGTTCTGGGGCGGAGCAAGAGGCCAATCCGAACCGATGGCGGTAGACACCCTCAAGAGCGAGATCGAACATGCTGGCAGCTTCCCCCTCTGAAATCGTCAAATCTTCAGGCGCCGAGCGGCGCGCCCAGTCGCACGGCGAACGCGCCACCTCCCAGCCTGTGCCGGTTCGGCGGCTGGCACCCGGTGAGATCCTCTTTCAGGCCGGCGATGCACAAACCCACGTCTATCGCGTCGAGAGCGGCGCGCTGTGCCAGTTCGTCTGCTGGCATGAGGATTCCCATGAGATCCTCGGTTTTGCGCAACCCGGCGACATTATCGGCTTTGAGCCTGGCGCGACGCACGCAAACGCGGCGCGGGCCCTGATCGAGACGGTGGTGAGGCTCGTGCCGGTCGGCGACATCGCCCAGACCGTTCAAACCGATCGCAAGCTGGCATATCAGCTGGCGTTCCAGCTGGCCATGGCTCTCCGGGGCTAGATCGCGTCTTTTTACGCAGAACGCCGCCCAATGGCGGCTCTTTTCTCGGCATTCGCCTGGCGCTAGGCAAGTGCGCCGAAGACACCGCTGCATTCGCCTGATTGAATGTAGTCCTTGGTGGGCGCGCGCCTAGGTGGCTGCGCGCGGAATGCAATACACTAAGACAAGTTCTGGCGATGGAATCTCGTGGCAGGCATGGCCTGCCAGCGAGATGAGGAAGAAGTCCTCTACCCGCCGCTGAGCCCCTGCCGGTGTTTCTTCAAAGTGGCGCACAAATCCCACGGCCATATCGTCAGGGGATGGAACAGTGGTTTTCAAGGTGGCGCAATGGAAGCGTGGAAACAGACCTGCAACATAGGGGCTCGAGCCCCATACGGCATTGGTGATGTCGGTTCCGCCCTTACACAGAGCGCTCTCCACTGAGTTCGGGTGAAATTCGTTGCCGGTCGTCAAAATCAATATTGGCTTGCCGCTCTGCTCTAAAGCGAGGCGCCACCTAGCCGAAGCTGCATTTATCATCGCGAAATGGCGCAACCCACTGAATTGCAGCTCCGTCCGCGTCCAAAAAAGGACAGCACTCCCCAGCAAAGCGACGAGCGCCGCGCCGGAAAAGATCCGCGAGCCCCGCAAGTTCCATCGCTGACCGATGGCCCAAGTCACAACGCCAATCTCGAGAACCGCGAAGGCAAACGTCTCTACTAGGGTATGCGTGTACAGCCGCTGCGTAGCGACGCCCACCGAAGCAAGACCACCCAATCCAACGGCAGCTGGCTCCCACCGCCGCGTGATGGCGGCGACGCCAATCGTCACGATGGGGAGAAGGAAAACAGTCGCCAATACGAAGTCCGAGGGTCCGCCTGTCCATACGGATGTAACGCCGGCCATGGTCTGGCGCTGTATGAGTATGAAGGCCTCAAGGGTGTCGAGATGTTGCCTCACCAGCCCCCAACTGAAATGGTAGTAGCTCTCCAAAATAAAAAGAAACGTCGACAAAGCAATGAACGGCGCAGCGATTACGGCGACTGCGGTGCCGCGAGATATCTTCGCCAGGATCACCGAGAGCGGAAAGACTAAGAAGTTTATCTTGATCCCGGCTGCCACCCCGGCAAGCACCGCCGCCCAGAGGATCAATCTGTTTTCGTGACGTTCGCCATTGGCCCTCGGCCGCGCGACCATGCCAAGACACAAGAACGATAGCGGCACCACCCAGACGTAATACGCAGGTTGGAGCGTCCACAATGGACCGCCGGCAAGGATTTGCGGGGGAGAGGAAAACAGAATGAGCGCGCAAGCAACTGTCGCCTGAATGCAGCCCCTGCACCGCAGGTTGACGCTGGCCCAGGTCACCGCAAACAACGTGCACGCACCAGCGGTCAGCGCAGCGACCAGCGAGAACAGGTCGATGCGGGGCAATAGACTATCTTGCGGATACCCAACAGCGGATAGGCCCCGCTGAATAACCGCATCGATGAGCGTTGTGATCTGGGCTTGAGGTATCCAAGGATGCTCGCCGCCGAACGCAACGCGCAGGGAATAGAAGTACGGGTATCCAACCGCTTCTTCAAAGATCCCCGTGGGCGAGATGCCCCCCACATAGATTGCGACGGGAGCTGCGACCAGGGCCGCGGCCAGAATGGCCCCGACGAAAAGGCCGGTCGCACAATCAAAGGCAATTGGCGCCGCGCGTCTCAAGACGGGAGCCCGAGAGCAATCTCAAACGCCGTCGGCGGACGTAGATGGAGCTCCAATGTGCCCTCCCCGAGTTTGGGCGCCTAGGCAAGCAATATCAATTTCCCTGCAACGCGGGCAGCACGCCTGTAGGGTCGAAGCCCAAGGCGCGCCAACGCCTATGCATTCGCCTGGTGCGGTCGAGAGGACTCGAACCTCCACGGGTCGCCCCGCTACCACCTCAAGGTAGTGCGTCTACCAATTCCGCCACGACCGCATGCCGGGAGAACGACCGCTCATATAGCCAACTCGCTCCCCCCGAACAAGCCGAGCCGATGCGGCCCCTTCCCGCGGCAGAAACCCGCCCCCCGGCGGCCCGCCTGCGGGTTCGGTGAAACGCCCCTAGCCTGCGGCTCCAGCGCCCCCTAAGTTTGAGGCCATGCAGCAGCGTCCGGGCGCGTTCCATCCTGCCGAAGGCGTTGTCGAATGGGCGCTCAGTAGAGAGCCCGTCGACTACCTTGAAGCCGTGCGTGCCATGGAGGCGCGGGCTGAGCGGATCGCCGCCGCGGAAGCGCCGGAGCTCGTGTGGCTGCTCGCCCATCCTCCCATCTACACGGCCGGCACCAGCGCGCGCGCCTCTGATCTCATCGCCCCCGATCGCTTCCCGGTGCTGGCGACCGGGCGCGGCGGCAAGTTCACCTATCACGGCCCCGGCCAGCGGGTGATCTACGTGATGCTCGACGTCAAACGCCGCTGCGGCGACGTGCGCGGCTTCGTCTGCGCACTCGAGGCGTGGATCATTGGCGCCTTGGCCGAGCTCGGCGTACGCGGCGAGACGCGCTCAGGCCGGGTCGGCATCTGGGTGCAGCGGCCGCACGCGGACGGTCAGGCGGAGGACAAGATCGCCGCCGTAGGCCTGCGCCTCAAGAGGTGGGTGAGCCTGCACGGGATGAGCCTCAACGTGGACCCCGACCTCTCCCACTACGACGGCATCGTCCCCTGCGGCATCAGCGAGCACGGCGTGACGAGCCTGGTTCGCCTCGGGGCGCCTGTGTCGATGGAAGTTGTGGATAATGCCTTGCGTGCCGAGTTCGAGCGCCGCTTCGGGCCGACCTGCATTGCCGGCGCGCCCGTCTTGGAGGCGATTGCCGCCGCGCCTCGGCCCTGAAACACCCAAAGCCACAAAAGAGGTGCCCGGCCCCCTGTCGCGGGCCGGGCACCCAAACCATAGCGGTTTTCTCGCCTGCCTCTACTTGGCGCCGGGCTCAGAAGGCCGATCCGCATCGTCGGCCTTCGGCACCGCCGAAGCGGGTGGCCCGTCGTAGTAGAGGTAGCCATCCTCAATCGACACTATTTCGGAGCCTTTCAGCTCGTACTCGTCGTTTTGGCTGTCGTTGAGGCGGACCACACAGCCCTGCAGACAGATCCCTTCAAGCGCCGCGGAAGGAGCCAAGACATGGTCCTTTGTCGTCTTGCCCTCGATGACCGTGATCTTGCGATCCTTGTCATCGCGGTTTGTGATCGACGACGCACACGCGCTTGGGACCCAATAGAGAGCTGCGGTCAATGTCGCCGCAACGACCATGAGGTACATTGCGGCTCGGTCTTGTGGTCCCAGCGGAGACCGACTACCGCTTCTTCTTCTTAGCGGCTTTCTTCGCAGGCTTCTTGGCTGCTTTCTTTTTGGCCTTCATGATGAGTGTCCTTCCATTGTGAACCCGAACCAATAGAGCCGAATCGGATTCGAACTCTGTCGGGACATCGGACAATTTGGTTAGAAATCAAGGTCGGCATCAAACGGATTTTTCCGGTGACCGCTATCGGAAATTTCGATAGATAGATTTCAGCGCATATCAGTGGTCAGTCTCGCACGATGGACGTCAACCTCGCGCGCACCTTCCTGATGGTAGCGGAGACCGGGAGTTTCATCGACGCCGCGCGCAAGATGAACATCACGCAGTCGACGGTTTCTGCCCGCATCAAAGGCCTCGAAGACCTGCTCGGACGCCCGCTCTTTGCGCGCTCCAAGTCGGGCGCCGAGCTCACGGCGGCAGGCGAGCAGTTCCAAAAGCATGCCTTAGCGCTGGTGCGCGTGTGGCAGCACGCCCAGCTTGAGGTCGGCCTCTCCGACCAGCATCGCGACCACCTCGCCGTCGGTGCGCCCATCGCCCTGTGGGACGGCTTTTTGCTCAAATGGGTGTCCTGGCTCCGGCAAAACATCCCCGATATCGCCGTCTCGGCCAGCGCCGGGCTGTCGGTGGTGCTCACTCAGCGGCTGATCGAAGGCACGCTCGATCTTGCCGTCATGTACCGCCCGACGCAGCCTCCGGGCCTCATGATCGAGCACCTGTTCGACGAGGCGTTCGTGCTGGTCACCAGCGTTCCAGCCACGCAGCGGCGCTCGTTCGCCGACTACGTCTTCATCGATTGGGGGCCCGACTTCCAGCAGGACCACGCCGCCGCCTACCCCGAGTACTCCAGTCCGGGGCTCAATCTCGATCTGGGGTCCGCCGGCATCGAGTATCTGCTCGCCAACGAATGCTCGGGGTATTTCCCCCAGCGCCTCGTGCGCACGCACGTCACGCGCGGGCGCCTGCGCCAGCCCAAGCGGGCGCGCAAGTTCGTCTATCCAGTCTACATGGTCTATCCGGAGGCGCGCAACGAGGAGGCTTACGAGCCGATCCTCAACAGCCTGCGCCGCCAGGCAGCCAAGTACGCGTGAGCGCGCCGCCCGCGTCGGCTCACTCGGTCGGGCGCACCTCGAAGCCGGCAAAGGCGCCGACCCGCTCGCCGATCACCACGACCTTTGTCACGCGCGCGGCTGGCGGCCCCTCCCGGCACAGATCGAGCATCGCCTCGACGGCCTCCTCGGGGCCTTGCAGCACCGCCTCGACCGACCCATCGCGGCAGTTGCGCACCCAGCCCTCGAGCCCGAGCTCGATGGCGCGCAACTCCACGAAGGCGCGATAGCCGACGCCCTGCACGCGGCCCTCGACCCTGATCCGAAGCGTCCGTACTGCCACTGCCGTGCCGCCCCCGAACGGCTGGATCGCGCCTCAAGCCGGGACGGGCGAGCCCAACTCGGGCGCCCCGTAGGCGTTGGCGCCCGGATCACCTGGCAGCATGCCGAGCTCGATAAGAATCCAGAAGAAGCCCACGACCGGCACGAAGGCGATCAGCACCCACCACGCGCTCTTGCCGCGATCATGGAAGCGCTTGGCGTAGACGGCAAGTTGCGCGTACGCCACGACGATGAAGGCGGCGAGCAGATAGAGGGCGCCGGCGGCGCTGATCTCCTCCGCCACGGGCCCTGTCCCATTGTCCATGGGAATGCCGAATAGTCCGGCCACGATCCCGAACGCGATGCTCATCAGGATGACGAGCAAGACCCCGAGCCAGAAGCGGGCCCGGCCAATCCGTCCATCCCAGGACCAAAGCAATGAGCTGATCGACATGACGCATCCTCCTGCGCAGCACCGATGCGGGCAACGCGGCCCGTGGCGCCATCATCGGGAGGCGGGGCAAACGCCCCCCTAAGCAAAAGGCTAAAAAGCGGAAGAGACGCGCGCGGGCGCGGGCCCCTGGGCGGGTTGGGCCGCCGAGAGCTTAGCCGCTCAGGCGAATTCCAGGATCACGGCGTCGACCGCCAGGCTGTCGCCCGGCTTGGCGTTGATCTTCTTGACCGCGCCGTCGCGCTCCGCCCGCAGGATATTCTCCATCTTCATGGCCTCGACCACGGCCAGCGCATCGCCCGCTTGCACCTCCTGGCCCTCGGCGACGTGGATGGCCTTGACCAGGCCCGGCATGGGGCAGAGCAGGAACTTGGAGGTATCGGCGGGGACTTTCTCCGGCATCAGAGCGGCAAGCGCCGCCTCGCGCTCGGTGTAGACGTAGACCGGCACCTGAATGCCGCGATAGGCGAGGCTGACGCCGTTGAGGATGGGCCGGACCTGAACGGCCGCGGCCTTATCGCCGACGGTCCCGATCCACACCGGCTCGCCGGGACGCCAGGCCTGGAGCGATCTCCAGCGTTCGCACCGGCCGCCCCGTTGCTTCGTCAATCGACACGCAAAACGGCCGCCCATCGCCGCCCGAAACCTCGAGTTTCAGCTCCGTGTCCTTGACCCGCACGATCCGGCACGTAGCGAACCGCACCCGCTCCCCCGACATCTGGTGCGTGATCTCGCGCCGGCGCAGGTTGTTCTCATGATCGATGACAGCCGCCACCGCGGCAACGACCTCCAGATCCTCTCCCTCTGGCTCCCGGGGTTTGAAGCCGTCGGGGTACTCCTCGGCGATGAAGCCGGTCGACAGCTCCCCCTTCTGCCAGCGCGGATGCTGCATCAGGGCGGAGAGGAAGGGGATGTTGTGCTGGATGCCGTCGATGTAGAAGGCATCGAGGGCATCGGCCTGGGCCGCGATTGCCGCCTCGCGGGTGGGTGCATGGGTGACGAGCTTGGCGATCATCGGGTCGTAGAACATGGAGATCTCGCCGCCCTCGAACACGCCCGTGTCGTTGCGCACGGTCACGCCGTCCTTCTGCCCTTCTGGCGGCGGCTGGTAGCGCACGAGGCGGCCGATCGAGGGCAGGAAGTTGCGGTAGGGGTCCTCGGCGTAGACGCGGCTCTCGACCGCCCAGCCCTTGAGCTTCACGTCCGCCTGCTTGAGGGAGAGCTTCTCGCCGGCCGCCACCCGGATCATCTGCTCGACGAGATCGATGCCGGTGACGAGCTCCGTCACGGGGTGCTCGACCTGCAGGCGGGTGTTCATCTCCAGGAAGAAGAAGCTTCTGTCCTGGCCGGCGACGAACTCCACCGTGCCCGCCGAATCGTAGCCAACAGCCTTTGCCAGCGCCACCGCCTGCTCGCCCATGGCGCGGCGCGTCTTCTCGTCGAGCAACGGCGAGGGCGCCTCCTCGATCACCTTCTGGTTGCGCCGCTGGATCGAGCATTCGCGCTCGCCGAGGTAGATGACGTTGCCGTGCTTGTCGCCCAGCACCTGGATCTCGATGTGGCGCGGGTTGACGATGAACTTCTCGATGAACACGCGGTCGTCGCCGAAGCTCGACTTGGCCTCGGAGCGGGCCGACACGAACCCCTCCTCGCACTCCTTGCGGTTGAAGGCGATGCGCATGCCCTTGCCGCCGCCGCCGGCCGAGGCCTTGATCATCACCGGATAGCCGATCTCCTCGGCGATTTTCACGGCCCGCTTGGCGTCGGCGATCTCCTCGATCGAGCCCGGCACGGTCGAGACCTTGGCCTTGGCGGCCGCCTTCTTGCTCTCGATCTTGTCGCCCATGGCGGCGATCGCGCCCGAGTTGGGCCCGATGAAGACGACGCCCGCCTTGGCGAGCGCGACGGGAAAGGCCTCACGCTCGGAGAGGAAGCCGTAGCCGGGATGCACGGCCTCCGCCCCCGTGGCGCGGCAGGCCTCCACGATCTTGTCCATCAACAGGTAGGACTGGGCGGCTGGCGGCGGTCCGATGTGCACGGCCTCGTCCGCCATGTCGACATGCAGCGCATCGCGGTCGGCGTCGGAATAGACCGCCACCGTCTTGATGCCCATTTTCCGCGCGGTCTTGATGACGCGGCAAGCAATCTCGCCGCGGTTTGCGATCAGGATCTTTTTGAACATTGCCCGTTGTGGCCCAGTTGGCCGGGCGTCCCCAGGGAGAGGCGCCGGTCGAGGTTGGTGCTCTGCCGTTCTAAACGGCCGGCAACGCCGCGTAAACTGGGCTATGGTGCTGCAACGGCGCCCGGCCGCAACCCAAGGGCGGCGCGGCCAGGCCAGGAGCTCGTGCAAAATCGTCTTTAGAAGGTACACACGCCCGATAAGCGCCTCAGGCGGCCTCGGCGAGGCGATCCACGCGGGCCTGCAGGTCGGGATGGATGTTGGGGCTTTCCTTCTTGAGGTAGGCGATGAGCGCGGCCTCGTTCGGGGTCAGCCGCCCGTCGCGTCCGATGCGCTCGCATAGCCAGGCCGCCTCGGCGTGGGTGATGACCTCGTTGGTGATGATCTCGATGCGCTGGTGCTCCAGCCGCGCCAGCGCTCGCTCCTCGCTGGACTGCTCCTGGTAGGCGTCGCGCACGGCATCGATGCTCGAGGTCACCATGGCCGCGATCAGCGCCTTCGGCGAGAGCTCATTGCGGTCGATCAGCCAGGCATCACGGCGCATCGCCTCCTCGCGCGTGGGCACCGCCTGTCCCGACGCCGCCATGACCACGTTGGTGACCGCCTTGACGAAGAGATCGGTCCAGGCCGGGTTGGCCTCGGGATCGGCGATGGCGTCGTTGATCTCGAACAGCACCTCCGCCTCGGCCCGCGTGACGGCGACGTTGCCGTCCCCGCCGAAGGCATAGAGGATGCGGCGCACCAGCTCGACCTCCGGCTCGCTGATCTTGCCCTTCTCCACCACCTGGCCGGCGCGCAGCGGACCGTCGCCGTCGACGACGGCACGCTTCACCTGGCGCAGCGCGAAGCGGGAGAGGCTCACCGGCGACCAGCGCGAATTGTCGAGAATGTTGACGATGAGATCGAGCTCGGTCTTGCGCGCGACCATGCCGTCCTTGGCGACGCGTTCCATCAGCCACTTGGCGCTCTCGGCCGTGAGGTAGCCCTCAGGCGCGGCCTGGTTCACCACGTAGTCGGTGAGCGTTTCTATGAAGAAGGCGGGCCAGGCCGGATCCTGCACCGGGCAGGCCTCGTTGAGCTCCAAGAGCGCCTCGGCTTCCGCCGCTGAAATGAGGCCGTCGTAGTGAAAGACGCTCCTCAGCCTCAGAACATCCACATCCTTGATACTGCCTCTACGCACAATTTCGTCGACCGGAAGCGACCGCAACGCGCCCATCTCAAAACCCCGCATCTCAACAGAACATCTGGCCCTCAAGGTAGGGCGATGGCCTTACCATTTGCCTAACGCATGCCCCGGAGCGGGGCGGCGCGGCGCGAAGGCCTCGAGTGTTGCAAGCGCGCACCAAACGCCGACGGCGAAAAAAGAGGGCCGCCCGAAGGCGGCCCAGGGAGGGGCGTGCAATGGAAGAACCTCGGAGGTCTTAGAGGCCGATGCGCGGCATCCACCAGGCGCGCTTCCAGCCGTCGTGCGCCTCATGCCTAATGTCCTTGGAGGCGTCGTTCTGCATCTTCTTCAAGGTGCGGTACTCCGACTTGCTCAAGTATCCGTCGGAACGGAACTCGGCCTCCTTGCGCTTGATCTTGTTCTGCTCGGCGCGCAGCTTCAGACCTTCGGTCCACGTGATCTTGCCGGTCTCGCGCCCGTCCTCGATGCGATCGGCCTGACGCTCCTGCGTGCGATTGATGCTGGCAGCCGACGCAGCGCCGGCCGTCGCGATCATCACGGTCGTAGCGATGAGAAGAGCCTTCTTCATGATCCACCTGTCCTCTGTTGGGAGACCGACCCTCGCGCAGGGGCGTGTCTCGAATTGATGAGGCCAGGATGGAGGATCGGCTTTGAACTCGTTCTGAACGCGCATTACAGGCGCCGTTCATCTTGACAGCGGTGTCTGACCCAGAGGGTCAGACACCATTGCCCTCAACAGCCGCGGCGTTTCTCGATTGAGCGGATGAGGCGCACGTTGGCGCGCTCGTAGTCGTTGAGGGGAACTGCGGCCTCGTCGTCGTAGCGGCAGTGCTCGTTGCCGAACGCCTCTTTGCCGCGGTCGGTTTTGAAGCAATATCCGCGCGCATGATAGATGCCGTTGCGCACGGTCCAGAGCTGCTCGCAACCGAGCTTCCTGGCCTCGTGCTCGTCTATTCTGCGGTCGTGCACGCAGCCGATCGTCTCGTAGCAGAGGCTGTGATCCTCCGCGTCGCCGGCGGCGGCAGGCGCTGCGATCAGCAACGCGGCCACCACAAAGAGCACTCGCTTCATGGGTCATTCCTCCCCGGCGCGTGATGCGCCCCTATGCGATTGAACGCACGACGCCGCCGTCAACGCGCAAGGCGGCCCCGTTGGTGGCCGAGGCCTCCTTCGAGGCGGCGTAGACCACCATGTTGGCGACCTCCTCAACCGTGGCAAAGCGCTCGAGCAGCGACGTCGGCCGGTGCGTCTTGACGAAGTCGCGCGCCATGTCGTCGGGGGCTTTGCCGGCGTCCTTGGCCATCGCCTCCAGGAACCCTTCCACGCCGTCGGAACGCGTCGGGCCGGGCAGCACCGCGTTGACCGTAACGCCCGAGCCGGCCGATACCTCGGCGAGCCCGCGCGACAATGCAAGCTGCGCCGTCTTGGTCAGACCGTAGTGGATCATCTCTTTGGGTATCTGCAGCCCCGATTCCGACGAGATGAAGATGATGCGGCCCCAGTTGCGCTCGATCATGCCGGGCATGTAGGCGCGTGACAGGCGCACGCCCGACATCACGTTGGTCTCGAAGAAGCGCGTCCAGTCGGCGTCCGGGATCTCGAAGAAGGGCTTGGGCTCGAAGATGCCGGCGTTGTTGACGAGGATGTCGATGTTGGGGACCGCAGCCACGATGGCCTCGCAGCCCGCGGGCGACGAGACGTCGGCCGCCACGCCACAAACCTTGGCACGCTCGGCAACCATGGAGACGGCGGCAACGGCCCGGTCGACGGTCTCGGGCTTGCGGCCGTTGACGACGACGTTGGCGCCGGCCTTGGCGAGGCCTTCGGCGATGGCGCGGCCGATGCCGGCGGTGGAGCCGGTGACAAGCGCGGTCTTGCCCGTAAGATCGATGTTCATGGGGAGGCTCCGATTGGAGGAAAAGGTAGCCCTCAGATCGGGAGCGGAGCCGCTGCTGTCAACCAGACCCGCTAGAGGGACACGAGGTGGGCTTTCGTCGCGCCTCTTACCGCTGCGATGGGAACGCCGGCATCGAACGTGACCAGGCGGCCGGCGTTCTTGACGGCAAGGCCCAAGAGGTAGACGTCGGTGATCTGATTGGGGCCGAGGATGCGGTTGTGATCGAAAAGATCGGGGTCCGTGAGCGAGATGTCGTCGGCCCAGAACTCATGGCCGGGCAGCGTCGCAAGACGCTTCAGTTGCTCGATGGCGACCGCCAGTGGTTTTCGGCCCGGATAGCTTCCTTGAGATGAGATGCGCGCAAAGCCGTTCTGTGTGCGCGGGCAAGTAGCCCACCCCGCTTCCCGGTTCGACTGCCACCAAAGGAACGCCTGGGAATGGGAGATGTGATCTTCATCCAGCAGAGCGAGGAGGCAATTCACATCCAGCAGCGCGCGCATCTTGCTCGTCGATTTCCTGTTGGATGCGCTTGCCCATTTCGTTCGTCACGATGCCGCCGCGAGAACGCAGAACCGGCAAGCCATTTTTGATGATGAAGGGATCCTCGCCCCTCTCCTCGTCGTGGATATTCCTACAAAGGATTCCCCTCCGGGCTAAATCGGAGAGGACTTGGCCGGCCGTCTTGCTCTCCCGCCCCGCCAGCTCCTTGGCCGCCTGCAGGACGTCGTCGTCGATGTCGAGGGTCGTGCGCATGCATTTGATGCTACTGCATCAGATGCAGTGATGTAAGTGCATCAATGCCGGAAGGGGCCCTATAGAGGAATATTGTCGTGCTTCTTCCAGGGGTTCTCGATGTGCTTGTTGCGCAGCATGTTGAGCGCCCGGCAGATGCGCCTCCGCGTCGTGCGCGGCAAGATCACCTCGTCGATGTAGCCGCGCTCGGCGGCCGCAAAGGGGCTCGCGAAGCGCTTCTGGTAGTCGTCGACCCGCTGCTTGATCTTCTCGGGGTCGCCCAGCTCGGAACGATAGAGGATCTCGACCGCACCCTTGGGCCCCATCACCGCGATCTCGGCGGTGGGCCAGGCGTAGTTCACGTCGCCGCGGATGTGCTTGGAGCTCATCACGTCGTAGGCGCCGCCGTAGGCCTTGCGGGTGATCACCGTCACCTTCGGCACGGTCGCCTCGGTGAAGGCGAACAGAAGCTTGGCGCCGTGCTTGATGAGCCCGCCGTACTCTTGCGCCGTGCCCGGCAGGAAGCCCGGCACGTCGACGAAGGTGAGGATCGGAATGTCGTAGCAATCACAAAAGCGCACAAAGCGCGCCGCCTTGCGCGAGGCGTCCGAGTCGAGCACGCCGGCGAGCACCATCGGCTGGTTGGCGACGATGCCGATGGTCGAGCCCTCCATGCGCGCAAAGCCCGTGACGATGTTCTTGGCGAACGCCTCCTGGATCTCGAAGAAGTCGCCCTCGTCCACGACCTTGTGGATCAGCTCCTTCATGTCGTAGGGCTTGTTGGGGTTGTCGGGGATGAGGGTGTCGAGTGAGCCCTCCTCGCGGTCGGGGCT
Source organism: uncultured Alphaproteobacteria bacterium (assembly GCA_963728165.1). Lineage (GTDB taxonomy): Bacteria > Pseudomonadota > Alphaproteobacteria > Rhizobiales > Hyphomicrobiaceae > Hyphomicrobium_A. The sequence goes on from CAVSIY010000002.1 coordinate 62,836, forward strand.
GTCCTTGGTCGGCAGCACCGGCACGCCCAACTCGTTGTTCGACGGCAGGAAGTCCATGAGGCGGCGCATCTGCAGGATCGCCTCGACATCGTTCTCGTAGGCGTGGTCGGCGATCGAGGACTTCGTCGTGTGCACCCGGGCGCCGCCCAGCTCCTCCGCCGTCACCGTCTCGTTCGTCACCGTCTTCACCACGTCGGGACCGGTCACGAACATGTAGCTCGTGTCCTTCACCATGAAGATGAAGTCGGTCATCGCCGGCGAGTAGACGTCACCGCCCGCGCACGGGCCCATGATGACCGAGATCTGCGGGATGACGCCGGAGGCGAGCACGTTGCGCAAGAACACCTCGCCGTAGCCGCCCAGCGCCGCCACGCCCTCCTGGATGCGCGCGCCGCCCGCATCGAACAGACCGATGATGGGCGCGCGGTTCTTCAAGGCCATGTCCTGGATCTTGGTCATCTTGGTGGCGTGCGTCTCGCTGAGGGAGCCGCCGAACACGGTGAAGTCCTTGGCGAACACGTAGACGACGCGGCCGTTGATGGTGCCCCAGCCGGTGACCACGCCGTCGCCGGGAATCTTTTGCTTGTCCATGCCGAAGTCGGTGCAGCGGTGCTCGATGTACATGTCGAACTCCTCAAAGGAGTTCTCGTCCATCAGAAGCTCGATGCGCTCGCGCGCGGTGAGCTTGCCGCGCTTGTGCTGCGCATCGATGCGCGCCTGACCGCCGCCGAGGCGGGCGTCCGCCCGGCGTTTCTCCAGCTCTTCGATGATGTCCTTCATGGGCCGTCCCTTGCGCCGAGCGCCCGCCAGGGCGCCCCAGATCAAAGGCGCTCATAGCATGCGTCTCGGCCCGTTGGAACGCGGAGCCTGCAGGAGAGGGCCCCTAGGAAGCGGATGCCCCCTCAGGTCTGCTTGCGGCTGGCGAGCCGGTCGCGGATCACCTTGAGGACGGCCTTCACCGCAAGCCAGATCATGACGACCGAGGCCAATAGGAACGGTATGCCGACGACGGGAACCGCAATATCCACCACCTTGGCCGGGATCAAGCCGAAATGGCCGAGCAGCAGGATCGCGGAATTGAGCGTGATCAGGCCAATGATCAGCAGCGAGACGCGCATGAGATTGGTATGCTCCCGCCACAGGTAAGCGTGGAGCGGGCTCTTCACCCCGCTGTCGCGCAAGTTGGCCCAGATGACGATGGGCATCATCACGACGACGACGAGACTGACGGCGAGATCGGACGTGTCGAGCGGTTGCATCGGCGGCTCCATGTGGTCAGACGCCCGGGAGGTGGGCGGCCGATGCTGCGCACTAAGCCGAGCCCGGCACTATTCCCTCTGGAACACCTGGGGGTGACAAGGCGTCAGGGCTCAGCGAGCAACTTCAGGAACCGGCTCGCAGCCTCCATGTCCACCCCGCGTTTCTCGCGCCGCGCCGCCGCCTCCACGTCGATGCCCCATTTGGAGATCTGCCAGTCCTCGTCGAGGTGCGCGGCCGCCCAGGCGTCTGCCGCCGAGAGCTTCCCTCTCACATGCGCCAGCGCCAGGATGGCGGAGCCCATCAGCGTCGTCATCACGTGCAGGCACGCGAGCGCCATGGCGTCGTACGGGGCTACCGCGGCAGCGACGCCGTCGAGCACAGCCTGGCTCTGCTTGACCGGCATCACGCCCTCGGCGAGGACGAAGCGGGCGCCGACCTCCGCCTCCATCCAGCGCAGCACCGGGTCCCAGACCTCGGCCTGCAGGCGTGCCAGCGCCTCCGGGGCCCCGGCGCGGTAGCAGAGGAGGTCGCTGCCGGCGAACTTGACGATGTCGGCCGCTACCTCGCCCTGGTGGTGAACGACCCCGTCGAGCGCCGTGATGGCGAGCTTCGACAAGGGCATGGTGGCGGGATCGACATGCGTGCCCTGAGCCGCCCATTCCGCCGCCATGGCATCGGCAAGCGCCCGCGTCGGGAGCACGAGCAGCGCCTTCTTGGGCGTGCGCACCGGCTTACCATCGAGCAGCACCGCAAAGCCGCCGTCCACAGCCGCGACCGTCACGTCCTTGTAGAACCGTTTCGGCAAAGGGGGCGCGAGCGCCTCCTTGCCGGGGCTCTTGGTCGGCTCTGCCGGCTTGTCGTCGTTGCCCGTCACGCGGCCCGCTCCTGGCGCACGAAGAAATCATCGATCTCGTCCACCAGGCGATCGCTGCTCTCGATGACGCCGTGGGCTCCGGCCTCGCGCAGCTCCTCGGGCGCGTGGTAGCCCCAGGCGACCCCCAGCGCCCCCACGCCGGCCGCCAGCGCCATCTCCACGTCGAACGTGGTGTCGCCGACCATGAGGGTGCGCTCGGGCCCCACGTCCGCCTCAGCCATCGCAGCGCGGATCATGGCGGGGTGCGGCTTTGAGGGATGGTCGTCGGCGGTCTGCACGGTGAGGAAGTGCGGGGCCCAGCCCTCGCGCTCGAACAGCCGCACGATGCCGCGCCGCGACTTGCCGGTGGCGATGCCGAGCGCGACGTCCTCGCGCTGCCGCAAGGCCTCGATCGCAGCCGCCACCCCGGGAAACAGCGGCTCGTGCAGGGCGGGATCGCGTTTGAGCTCCAGAAAGGCCGTGCGGTAGCGCTGGGCCAGCGCGGCGCGCGCATCATCGTCATGCTCGGGCGCCAGTGCGGCGAACGCCTCGGGCAAAGACAGGCCGACGATGGCGAGCGTCGCCGCCCGCGACGGCGCCGTGAGCCCCAAAGCTTGGAAGGCATGGTCCATCGCCGCGCAGATGCCGTTCTGGCTGTCGACGAGGGTGCCGTCGCAATCGAGGATGACGAGCTTCATGCCTCCTCGCTCTCGTAGCGCTTCGCATCGAGGCCCAGCAGGTCCCACGTCGTCTGCATGTGCTCTGGCAGCGGCGCCGTCACGTCGATCTTGCCGCCGGTAAAGGGGTGCGGCAGCACGAGCCGGCGGGCGTGCAGGTGCAGCTTGGGCTCGATCTGCTCTTCCAGTTGGCTCTTGTCGCCGCCATACTTGTTGTCGCCGATGATCGGATGGCCGATGAGCGCCATGTGGGCCCTGAGTTGGTGCTGGCGCCCCGTCACCGGCTTCAAGGACACCCAGGCCGCCTTGTGCGCCACCCGGTCGATCACCGAATAGTGGGTGGTGGCGTGCATGGCCACCTCCTGCTCGCCCGGCAGCGCCTTCCTCACGCGGTCGCCCTCGGGGCCGGCCGCCTTCACCAGCGCCGCCTCGATCTTGCCCTGGTGCGGGTGCGGCACGCCCTTCACCAGCGCCCAGTAGGTCTTGGCGGCGGACCGCGTCTGGAAGATGCGCCCGAGCTTGGCCGCTGCGTCACGGTGCTTGGCGACGAGCAGCACGCCCGTCGTGTCGCGGTCGAGCCGGTGCACGAGGCGTGGGCGGTCGCCGAAGCGGTCGGCCATGCCGGCCAGCATGCCGTCGAGGTGCCGCTTGGTGCCGCTGCCGCCCTGCACCGCCAGCCCGAACGGCTTGTTGAGGACGAGAATGTGCTCGTCCTCGAAGAGGATCATGGCCTCGATGCGGTCGCGATCGGCCTTGGAGAGGCCGAGGGGGGGAACAAGCGACGGCGCCACTTGCTTCTTGCCCGCCTGCACGATCTTAGGGACGCGCACCTGGGCGCCGGCCTCGAGCCGTGCGTTGGCCTCGACCCGGCGGCTGTCGACCCGGATCTGGCCGGTGCGCAACAGCTTCTGCAGATAGGCGTAGCCGACGTCGGGGAAATGCAGGCGGAACCAGCGGTCGAGCCGCACGCCCGCCTCGCTGCCCTTCACCTCGATGGTCGCGACCCGGTCGTTCATAGGGGGATGGCCCAGCCTCTCTCTGGCCCCTCCCACATAGAGGGCCGCGGGCGCGACCTCAACCGCGCCGGCACAGCGCGGCGCCGGGCGCCGGGTTGCATGGGCACATAGGCGCCTGAAAACGGCTCAGGTGGGCTGCTTGCCGGTGCTTCCCGCGCCAGCGATGATCCAGCCGATGAGCCAGCCGACGATGAGGCCGCCAACGTTGCTCGCCATGTAAACGGCCATGTGCATGCTGTCGGCGTCGTCGGGGCTGCTCGAACGCACTGGTGGGAGACGACCCAGTCGGCGACTTGAGAACTCAGGAACACGGCCGCGAGGCCGGCGCCGATCACGGCGAAGACCATGGCTATCACGTAGCGCATCAGACCTCCCCCGGCGCCGCAGCGCCCTTCACTTCACTTCCCAAAACCAGATCTCCGAGGCGTTGGCGTAGTTGGAGTAGTAGCCGAGCCAGGAGAACCATTCGAGCAGCCACTTGGCCGACGAGCGGTAGCCGTTCCACACGTCGATATGATCGCCGGTCGGGTGCCCGCTGTCGGTCGACCGGTTCCAATAGTCCTGAAAGAAGATGATGCCGGTGCGGCCGAACAGCTTCGGGTAGTAGTGCGCCGTCTCGGCACCGGTGATCTTCTCCAGCGGCCCGAGGCCCGCAATGCTGGCGTGCGCGATCCCGTTCGCGAGCTGGCTCGCGTTGACGAAATGCATGTCCGAGCGCGGATGCACGCCGCAGGAGGTGCATCCCGAGAGCTGGCTGTCGTGCACGCCGGCACGCCGCAGGGCGACGCCCATGCGGATCGCGCACTGGTTGTGGAACACGGGAAAGCCCATGGGGATGTGATCACCCTCCATGTTGGTGAGGGCATGGGGGGCGATGCACGGCGTCGACACCGACTCGTTGATGGGATGCCCCCGCCACAGATCGACGAACTGAACCATCTGACTGTCCCCTTCGACCGCCGAGCCTCCGGCCCGGCACGCTCGCTCCCTTGCAGCATTATAGGGGGAGGTGGGCCGAGGGGCCAGCCGCCGGCGGAAAGAGCGGCTCTAGGCGGCTTTCTTGCCCCAGTCGTAGTCGGGCAGGTCGATGCGATCGATCAGGCTCGATCCCATGGCGAGCTTGGCCACAAAGGGGATGGCGAAGGCCTTCGTCACCTGGTTGCGCAGGAAAACGCCAAAGCGGGTCTTAGGCGCAAAGCCTGAGGCAAACTGCTTTGCCGCCTTCTGCTTGGTCGCGATCAATGGCCGCAGCACCGCCTCGTAGCGCTGGAACGCCGTCTCGGGCGTAGCACCGCGGCGCCCGAGCTCGCCCGCCAGCACATACGCGGCCCCCATGGCGAGCGCCGATCCCTGGCCCGCCAGCAGCGAGGCGCAGAACGCGGCGTCGCCCACGAGCGCCACTCGTCCTTTCGACCAGGCGTCCATGTGGATCTGGCTGACGCGATCGAAATAGAGATCATCGCTTCTGTCGAGCGCCGCCAGGATTTGCGGGCATTCCCAGCCGGCATCGCGGAAGGTCTCGTTGAGCAGCGCCTTCTGCGCGGCGATGTCGTGGGCATCGACGGCGGGCGGCCGATCGGCCGCCAATACGAACAGGACCATGGTGCGGTCGCCGCGCATGGCGAAGCGCGCCACCTGCTTTCCCGGACCGGCGTAGCTGACATAGACGAGCTCGTCGCGCGGGCGGTAGCCCTCGGTTTGGAAGGCGGCGACCATGTAACCGAGGTAGCTCTCGAACTGATCCTGGGGACCGAACACCAGCCGGCGCACCTCCGAATGCAGGCCGTCAGCGCCGATCACGGCGTCGAAACGCCGCTCGGGCGCGTGGCGGAAGGCGACGCGCACGCTGTCACCCTCGTCGTCGATCGCTGTAACCGTATCGCCGAATAAAACCTCGCAGCGGCCGGCGATCCTCTCATAGAGGAGCTTCGCCAGCTCGCTGCGGGCGATGCTCAGGTAGCGCCCGCCCGTGAGGTTGCGGAAGACATCCGCATCGAAGCCGCCGACGCGGCGTCCCTCTCCGTCGACGAGGCGCAACTCCTGCACGTCGTAGCCCTCGCGGTCGAGTGCCGGCAGCAGCCCCATCTTGTCGGCCACCTCGTAGCCGAGCCCCCAGAAGTCGATGACATAGCCGCCCGTGCGCAGATGCGGCGCACGCTCGACCAGCGTCGGCGTGATGCCCCGCTCGAGCAGCCAATAGGCAAGTGTCGGACCGGCGATGCCGGCCCCGGATATAAGGATAGATTGCATATGCGCACCTCCGCCCTTGTCGCTCGCAGCGCAGGCAAGAAACCCCTATAGAATGAGCGAACCATTGTTGTGTACCAGACGGTACACACTGCAATTCCATAGCCTCAAGGTCAAGCCCCGATGAGCCCCCGCCGATTGGAAAAGCTCGATAGCGAGCGCCGCGACCGGCTCTTTCAGAGCGCTGCGGAGGAGTTCGCCGAGCACGGCTACGACGCCGCCTCTCTCAATCGGATCATCGAGAAAGCCGGAATCGGGAAGAGCTCCCTTTATTACTACTTCGACGACAAGGCCGACCTGTTCACGACCATAGTCGAGCGTGCCGTGGCAATGCTCATCAAGGAGATCGGCGGTTTCGACCCCGGCAGCCTAACGTCGGAAAATTATTGGGACGAGCTCGAGCGTCTGTGCCGTGCCGTCACCGAACTCAGCGCCCGCAATGCCTGGTATGTGCGATTGGGGCGTCTCTTTTATCAATTGCGCGGCAATCGACGCGAAGGCGCCGCCACCGATCGCACGTTCCGCGCGGCCCGAGGCTGGATTCAAAGCCTCATCGAACGAGGACAGGAGCTGGGCGTGGTGCGGACCGACCTGCCCTCGACACTCCTGGTCGAGGCAACGCTGGGCCTCGGCGAAGCCGTCGACCGCTGGTTCATGAAGCATTGGGACGATTTCGACGAAAGAGAGCGCGTTCGGCTTGCCAGCGAGCAGCTCCAGCTTTTTCGGCGTCTGCTGTCGCCTTGACAGGCGCCCCCGATGATCACTTCTTATCGCGCTCGGCTCGCAGCTTGGCCCAGTGCGCGAGCCGCTTGTTGATCTCGCGCTCGAAGCCGCGGTCGAGCGGGTCGTAGAACTGCGGGCGCTCGGCCATCTCATCGGGAAAATAGTTCTGCCCTGAAAAACCTTCCGGCGCGTTGTGGTCGTACTCGTAGCCGGCGCCGTAGCCCTCCGCCTCCATGAGCTTGGTCGGGGCGTTGAGGATGATCTTGGGCGGCATCAGGCTGCCGTGCTCCTTGGCCGCGCGCATCGCCGCGTTGTAGGCGCGATAGCCCGCATTCGATTTCGGCGCCGTCGCCAGATAGATGGTCGCCTGCGCCAGCGCCAGGTCACCCTCGGGACTGCCGAGAAAGTCGAAGGTGTCCTTGGCAGCGAGCGCCTGCACCACCGCCTGGGGATCGGCGAGCCCGATATCCTCGATCGCCATGCGCACCAGGCGGCGCGCCAGAAACAACCGGTCCTCGCCCCCGTCCAGCATGCGCGCCAGCCAATAGAGCGCGGCGTCGGGGTCGGAGCCGCGCACCGCCTTGTGCAGCGCGCTGATCAGGTTGTAGTGGCCCTCGCGCGACTTGTCGTAGAGGGGCGCGCGCCGCTGCACCAGCCCTGTGAGCGCCGTGCGGTCGAGCGGGGCCTGCCCCGGCGCCACCGCGGCGAAGACCTCGTCGGCAAGGTTGATCACCGTGCGCCCGTCGCCGTCGGCCATGCCAACAAGCGCCTCGCGCGCATCCTTATCGAGCGGCAGCGGGCGGCCTTCCTCCCGCTCGGCACGCGCTAAGAGCTCCTCGAGCGCGCCCTCCTCCAGCCGGTTGAACACGAGCACGCTCGCCCGGCTGAGAAGAGCGCCGTTGAGCTCGAACGACGGGTTCTCGGTGGTCGCGCCGACGAGCGTGATGGTGCCGTCCTCCATGTGCGGCAGAAAGCTGTCCTGCTGCGCCCGGTTGAAGCGGTGGATCTCGTCGATGAACAGAAGCGTGCCGCGGCCCTGCTCGCGCCGCGCCTTGGCGCGGTCGAAGGCTTTGCGCAAATCCTGCACGCCGGAGAAGATGGCGGAGAGCTGCTCGAATTCGAGCTTGGTCTCGTGCGCGAGCAGGCGGGCGACCGTCGTCTTGCCCGAGCCCGGCGGCCCCCACAAAACGAGGCTCGGCAGGCGCGCAGCTTTCAGCATGCGCGTCAGCGTGCCTTGCGGCCCGACGAGCTGCTCCTGGCCGACGACCTCGGCCAGCGTCTTGGGCCGCAGCCGGTCGGCGAGAGGCCGCGGGGCACCTTTCTCCAGACCTGCGGCTTCGAACAGCGTGGCCAAGTGGGTTCAACCCGAGAGCTGGAGCTGCATCACGTGGCCGCCGCGGCTGATGGAGATGCGCCAGATGCGCTGCGGCTCGCGCGTAAGCTTATCGAGGGTCATGACGTCGGTGATCTTGGTGTTGCCGACTTGCAGAATGACGTCGCCCGGCTGGAAGCCGAGCCTGGCGGCGATGCCGCCCGAGCGCACCGCCACGATGACGACGCCCTCCGTCTCGGTGAGGTTCAGCTCATCGGCGACGCTCGGCAGGATGTTCGACACGCGCGCCCCGTCGAAGGGATGGTTGCCGGACAGGTTGCGCACGTCGTCGCGGCCCGGTTTCGGCGCGGCGACGAGCGGCAGCGTGACCTCGACGGTCTTGCGCTCGCGGATCACCACCAGCCGGCTCGTATTGCCGATGCCGCGCGTCGTCAGCCGGTAGTGCGCGGAGTGCGCATCGCCGACCTCGAAGCCGTCGACCTTGGTGATCACGTCGCCGAGCTCAAGCCCCGCCTTGTGCGCGGGCCCGCCGCGGGTCAGGCTCTTGACGACGGCGCCGGAGACGCGCTCAAGGCCCAAGCTCTGCGCCATCTCGCGCGTCACGGTCTCGAGCTGCGCCCCGATCCACGGCCGCTCGATCTTGTGCCCGCTCATGGCGCCGTCGGCGTACAGCCGAACCAGGTTCGAGGGGATCGCAAAGCCGATGCCGACGGAGCCGCCCGACTGCGAGAAGATCATGGTGTTGATGCCGACGAGCTTGCCCGACATGTCGACGAGAGCGCCGCCCGAGTTGCCGGGGTTGATGGCGGCGTCGGTCTGGATAAACACCTGCGTGTCCGACTGCGCCATCTCGGTGCGCGTCAATGCCGAGATGATGCCGCTCGTCACGGTCTGGCCCACGCCGAACGGATTGCCGATGGCGAGCACGATGTCGCCGACCTCGAGCTGGTCGGAATTGGCGAACTGGAGGAAGGGGAAATTGCCGCTGCCGCCTTCGATCTTGAGCACGGCGAGGTCGGTCTTGTCGTCCTGGGCGACGACCTTGGCGTCAAACTCGCGCTTGTCGGCGAGCGCCACGCGGATCTCGGTCTGCGCCCCGCCCTTGACCACGTGCGTGTTGGTGACGATGACGCCGTCGGGGCTGATGATCACACCCGAGCCAAGCGAGCTCTGGATGCGCTCGCGCGGCAGACCGAAGTTGCCGCCGAAGAAGTGCTGGAAGAAGGGATCGTTGGCGAAGGGCGAGGCGAAGGTGCGCACGCGCGAGCGCACGTAGACGTTGACCACGGCCGGCGCCGCTTTCTTCACGATCGGCGCATAGGAATACAGCAGCGTCGCGTGCGAGGGGGGTGGCTCGCGCAGCTGGGCTTGGGCGGGGCCGCCGGTTGCGATGGGCCCCAGCAGGCAGACGCCCGCCACCACACATGCGCGCACAGCGCACAGAACGCTCCCTTGCCTCATCGTCTCCTCACCGGTTCCAATCCCTTAAGCCGCGCCGTCGCGGTCCTCATATAGGCCAGGGGGCCTCCCCGAGAAAGTCCGCCCGGCCCCAACACTTGACCCGGACGCCTGGCCCCGTTTTTTGCCGACCGTGCCCAACTGAAAGGGCCAGAAGTGGGCGCCAGCTCCCCCATGACGCTCGGTCACACCGCCTAGATGACGTGCAGCGCCCGCAGGCTCGAGGCCGCGGCCTTGACCGCCTCCTGCGGCGAGCGGAACGACTGCTCCAGGATCTCATGCGCCTTGGCATTGGAGATGTGGCGGGGGAACCCGAGGTCGGGCAGCACCGCCCTCAGCCGGCGGTCGAACAGCGCGATCAGGCGCACCGCAAAGTCGTGCAGCTCGAACTTTGGCACCTTGCGCTTGAGGTCGGGGAGCGTGGCGGCCAACAGCTGGCCGACCTCGTAGAGGCGCAGGAAGCCGTTGGCGGAGAGGAAGCGCTCTCCCGCAGCCTTTGGGTTGGTCATCGCCAGGGCGTGCGTGATCGCAACGTCGCGCACGTCCGAGACGGGAAAGCCGACCTTGGGCGCGGCCGGGTAGGCACCGATGCCCATGAGCCGCAGCACCTCGTGCGAGGTCGACAGGTCCGGATCGGGTGCGGGGCCGAGCACGAAGGCCGGGTTGACGACGGCAAGCTCCGGCGCCCCGGGCTCGGCCTTGACGAAGTCCCAGGCCGCGCGCTCGGCCAGCACCTTGGACTTGACGTAGGTCGAGATGTCGGGCCGCTCCGGATTGGTCCAGTCGGCCTCGGTGAAGACGTGTCCGGGCGCGGCCTCCGGCCAGGGCAGGTCCACGGCAACGATCGACGAGGTCATGACGACGCGCTTGACGCCGGCGCGCTTGGCGGCAGCGAGCACGCGCAGCGCGCCTTCGCGAGCCGGGCGGATCACGTCGTCGGGGTGGCGCGGCTCGTCCAAGGGAAAGGGCGAGGCGACGTGCAGCACATAGGTGCAGCCCTGCATGGCCTCGGCCCACCCCTCCTCGCGCAACAGGTCGGCGGCCACAAACTCGACCGCGCTGGCGTCGGCCCCGGCGTGAGCGACGCTGCGGCGCACCTCGTCGGCGCGCGCGAGGTTGCGCAGCGTCGCCTTGACGGCGTAGTCGCGGCGCAACAGCTCGGCGATGCAGTGCTTGGCAATGAAGCCCGACGCTCCCGTGACCAGAACCTTCGTCGCGGTCATGGCCGATCCCTCCGCTGGCGTGCACCCTGCGCAGCGATGTTATGCGCGCAAGCGCGCGCACGGGCAACCGGCGCGCGACGCATGCGCCCCGGCTCGGCGGGCCGAAGGGAAGAAAGCTTAACGCCGCCAACCAGGAGCGGAGGATCGCGCCCCGGGGATGGCCGGCTCAGGCGGGCTCGGGCTTAGGATTCGGCCCCCTGCTCGGCCATTTTTGCCGCGTGGCGCTCCTTGTCCTCGCGGCCCTTGACGCTTTCGTCGCGGTCGACCAGCTCGATCACCGCGCGCGGGGCGCTGTCGCCGTAGCGGAAGCCGGCCTTCAAGACGCGCGTATAGCCGCCGGCGCGGTCCTTGTAGCGCGGCGCCAGCGTATCGAAGAGCTTCTTGGCCATGTCCTCGTCACGCAGGCGGCTCGCCGCGAGACGGCGCGAGTTCAGATCCCCGCGCTTGGCCAGCGTGATGTACTTGTCCATCACGCGCTTCAGGTCCTTGGCCTTGGGAAGCGTCGTCACGATCTGCTCGTGTCGGATGAGATCGGCCGCCATGTTGGAGAACATCGCTTGGCGGTGGGACGAGTCGCGGCTGAAGCGCCGACCCAATTTCTTATGTCGCATCGTCGTTTCACTTTCTCTGAGGTTGTTACGGGGAGGTTCTTCGGCCTCACCTCGTTAGTTGGGCAGTCGGCAGTCGGCAGTCGGCTCGGCAGTCGGCAGTCGGGATCGCATTTACGACTGCCTACTGCCTATTGCCTAATACTGATCCTCGAAGCGCTTGGCCAGCTCCTCGATATTGTCGGGCGGCCAGTTGGGAACTTCCATGCCCAGATGCAGACCCATGGAGGCCAGCACCTCCTTGATCTCGTTCAACGACTTGCGCCCGAAGTTCGGCGTCCTCAGCATCTCGGCCTCGGTCTTCTGGATGAGGTCGCCGATGTAGACGATGTTGTCGTTCTTCAGGCAGTTGGCGGAGCGCACCGACAGCTCCAGCTCGTCCACCTTCTTCAGAAGCGCGGCATTGAAGGCGAGCTCGGGATGGCGCGTCTCCTCGACCGCCTTGGTCGGCTCCTCGAAGTTGATGAAGACGGTGAGCTGGTCCTGCAGGATGCGGGCAGCCAGCGCCACGGCGTCCTCGGGCCTCACCGAGCCATCCGTCTCCACCATCATGGTGAGCTTGTCGTAGTCGAGGATCTGGCCCTCGCGGGTATTCTCGACCTTGTAGGAGACCTTCTTGACGGGGCTGTAGAGGCTGTCGACCGGGATCAAGCCGATGGGCGCGTCCTCGGGGCGGTTGCGCTCGGCCGGCACGTAGCCCTTGCCGATGTCGGCGGTGAACTCCATGCGGATGGAGGCGCCCTGGTCGAGGGTGCAGATCACGTGCTCGGGGTTCAGGATCTCCACGTCCGAGCCCGCCTCGATGTCCTTGGCGCGGGCGGGGCCGCCGCCTTCCTTCTTGAGCACCATGCGCTTCACGCCCTCGGAGTGAATGCGCAGCGCGATCTCCTTGATGTTGAGGATGATGTTGGTCACATCCTCGCGCACGCTGGGGATCGAGGAGAACTCGTGCAGCACGCCGTCGATCTGCACGGTCTTGATCGCAGCCCCTTGCAGCGAGGACAGCAGCACGCGCCTCAACGCATTGCCGAGCGTCATGCCGAAGCCGCGCTCCAGGGGCTCGGCGACCACGGTCGCCACCTTGTTGCGGTCGCGGCCCGACGCCACCTCAAGCTTGTTGGGCTTGATCAGGTCTTGCCAGTTCTTTTGCAGCACGTTCACCACGGGGAGCCTCGCTTAACGTGTTGCCTGCGCTTCAAACGGCGCAGACGCATCGGATGCAGTTCAAAACAAAGTTGCCAAACGGCAACGATGCCAGTGCCGGCCAGTCCGGCGCCCGGCTTACCTCAAACGCGCCGGCGCTTGCGCGGCCGGCAACCATTGTGCGGAATGGGCGTCACGTCGCGGATGGAGGTGATCTGAAAGCCGACGGCCTGCAGCGCCCGCAGCGCGGATTCGCGGCCCGAGCCCGGACCGCACACCTCGACCTCGAGCACCTTCATGCCGTGCTCCATCGCCTTCTTGCCGGCGTCCTCGGCGGCGACCTGCGCGGCATACGGCGTCGACTTGCGCGAGCCCTTGAAGCCCTTGGTGCCAGACGAGGACCAGGCGATCGTGTTGCCTTGCGCGTCGGTGATGGTGATCATCGTGTTGTTGAACGAGGCGCTGACGTGCGCAACGCCCGACGTGATGTTCTTCTTTTCGCGCTTGCGCACTTTGGCGCGCCCCGCTGCCTGCTCTTTGGCCATTCGTCAGCTCTCCCAAGACCGCGGCCCGCGCGGCTCGTGTCATGTGCGAACGGGGAGCGGCAACTGCCCTCCCCGATAACTCTACGATCAAGCTTTCTTCTTGCCCGCGATGGGTTTTGACGGACCCTTTCGCGTGCGCGCATTGGTGTGCGTGCGTTGCCCGTGGACGGGGAGCCCCTTGCGGTGGCGCAGGCCGCGGTAGCAACCCAGATCCATCAGACGCTTGATGTTGGTGATCACCTCGCGACGCAGATCGCCCTCGACCATGAAGTCGCGGTCGATCGTCTCGCGGATTTGCAGGACCTCGGCGTCGGTGAGCTGGTTAACGCGCCGCTCCGCCGGGATGCCGACCTTGCCGCAAATGTCTTTGGCAAACTTCGGGCCGATCCCGTGAATGTATTGCAGCGCGATGACGACGCGCTTCTGCGTCGGAATGTTGACGCCTGCGATTCGGGCCACACATCTCTCCTGAATTCTCGAATGCCGCTGCCGAGGAGCCCCTGCCTAGCGGGAACCTCTGGCCTTGATCCTGCGCCAAAAACGCACCTCTCCAGCCTGCCTGCCATCAGGCCGGATCTCCACGAGAGGTGCGTTAAGAACGCGGTGTTGTAACCGAGCCATAGGCGCTCGTCAATCGGCACATAACGGTTTTTTTATGGCACTGTGTCTCTGGCCAGAATGGCCTCGATCTGGCCCGAAACCTCGGAAATCGGGGCCATCCCGTCAACCGTCTTAAGCTTACCCTTGGCGAAGTAGTAGCCGATGAGCGGCGCCGTCTCCCGGTAGTAGGCCATCAGCCGGTTCTTGACCGTCTCGGCATTGTCGTCGGAGCGGCGCACGAAGTCGCGCGATCCGCAGCGGTCGCACACCCCCGGCACCTTGGGCTTGCAGTTGGTGTCGTGGTAGCTCGCCCCGCAGTTGGCGCACATGTAGCGGCCCGAGATACGGTCGATGAGGGCCGCATCGTCCACCTTGAGCTCGATCACGGCATCGATCTGCTTGCCGGTGGAGGCCATCAGCACGTCCAGCGCCGCGGCCTGCTTCAAGGTGCGCGGAAAGCCGTCGAGGATGAAGCCCTTGGCGCAGTCGGGCGCGGCGATGCGCTCGGCGATGATCTTGATCACTATGTCGTCGGGGACGAGGCCTCCGGCCTCCATGATGGCGCTCGCCTCCATGCCCACCTCCGTGCCGGCCTTGACGGCCTGGCGCAGCATGTCGCCCGTGGAGAGCTGAATGAGCCCACGTCTCTCGGTGATCGCCTCTGCTTGCGTTCCTTTGCCTGCTCCGGGGGGCCCTAGCAGGATCAGGTTCATCTGCGGCCCCTCGATGCGCCTTTGAGTTTCGCCTTCTTGATCAGGCCTTCGTACTGATGGGCGAGCAGATGGCTTTGCACTTGCGAAACCGTGTCCATCGTGACGCTCACCGCGATCAGAAGCGAGGTGCCGCCGAAGTAGAACGGCACGGCCGCGTATGAAATCAGCAATTCGGGCAGCACGCAAACGGCGGCGAGGTAGAGGGCGCCGACGACGGTGATGCGGGTCAGCACGTAATCGATGTACTCGGCCGTCTTGTCGCCCGGACGGATGCCGGGCACGAACCCGCCATACTTGCGCAGGTTATCGGCCGTCTCCTTCGGGTTGAACACGACCGCCGTGTAGAAGAACGCGAAGAAGATGATCAGTGCCACGTAGAGCGCGATGTGCAGCGGCTGCCCGCGCCCGAGCGAGGCGACGATCGTATTGAGCCACTCGGGCCCCTGGCCCGCGGTGAACTGGGCTGCCGTGATCGGCAACAGCAAAAGCGAGGAGGCGAAGATCGGCGGGATCACGCCGGCGGAGTTGAGCTTCAAGGGCAGATGCGAGGAATCGCCCTGGAACATGCGGGTGCCGACCTGGCGCTTGGGGTACTGGATCAGCAGGCGCCGCTGCGCGCGCTCCATGAAGACGATGGCGCCGACGACGAACAGCATCAGGGCCAGCAGCCCCAGCAGCAGCCCCCCTGACAACGATCCCGTGCGGGCGAGTTCGAAGAGGCCGACGAGCGCCGACGGCAGGCCGGCGACGATGCCGGCGAAGATGATGAGCGAGATGCCGTTGCCGACGCCGCGCTGCGTGATCTGCTCGCCGAGCCACATCAGGAACAAGGTGCCACCGACCAGCGTGATGACCGTCGTGATGCGGAAGAACCAGCCTGGATCTATGACCACCGCACCGGCGGAGCTGTGCGAGCCCTCGAGCCCGATGGAGATGCCGTAGGCCTGGAAGGCGGCGAGCACGACCGTCAGGTAGCGCGTGTACTGGTTGATCTGCTTGCGTCCCTGCTCTCCCTCCTTCTTGAGGGCCTCGAGCTTGGGCGACATCGAGCTCATCAGCTGCATGATGATCGATGCCGAGATGTAGGGCATGATGTTCAAGGCGAAGATGGCCATGCGCTGCACGGCGCCGCCGGCGAACATGTTGAACATGCCGAGGATGCCCGAGGAATTGGCGTGGAACGTCTGGGCGAACGCCGTGGGGTTGATCCCGGGCAGCGGGATGTAGGTTCCGAACCGATAGACGACGAGCGCACCCAGCGTGAAGTAGATGCGCTTCTTCAGGTCCTCGGCCTTGGCGAAGGCGCCGAAGTTCAGGTTGGCGGCAAGCTGCTCGGCAGCGGAAACCATGGTTCGTCTCTCCCGACCTTCGCGCTTTTGGCGGCGCGCCTCACCCCGTCACGTCCCCCGGCCTAAGATGGGAGCCCATGCCGGATCCGGCAACGCCGGGCGAGCTCTGATGGCTGCGCCCCTGTGTCTTCGGCGAAAGTCTATTCCTCGTCCTTGCTCTCGGCGGGCTTCTTTCCCGCCTTGCCCTTCTTGGCCTCCGTCTTCTTGCGCTTGGCCTCGTCCGCCGCCAGGACCTTCTTCTCGATCAGAGTGATCGATCCGCCCGCCTTCTCGATCGCCGTCTTGGCCGAGGCCGACGCGTGATCGACAGTGAGCGCCAGCTTCGCCTTGATCTCACCGTTGCCCAGGAGGCGCAGACCATCCTTCGGACGGCGCAGCACGCCGGCCGCGACCAGGGCCTCGAGGTTCACCGGCTTCGCAGCATCAAGCCGTTTGTCGTCGACCGCCTGCTGCAGCGCGCCGACGTTGATCACGTTGAAGTCCTTGGGCCGCCACTTGTTGAAGCCGCGCTTGGGCAGGCGCCGATGCAGCGGCATCTGGCCGCCTTCGAAGCCGCCGATGGCGACGCCGGTACGCGCCGTCTGGCCCTTGCCGCCACGCCCACCGGTCTTGCCGACGCCCGAGCCGATGCCGCGCCCGATGCGCACGCGCTCCTTGCGCGAACCGACCTTGTCCTTGATCTCGTTGAGCCGCATGGCGCCAGCGCTCCCTTAGCCCTTCTTGGCCGCTGCCGCGTCGACGACGCGAACGAGATGGCCGATTTTGTTGATCATGCCGCGCACAGCGGGTGTGTCCTCCAGCGTGCGCATACGGCGTATCTTGCCCAGACCCAAGCCCCGCAGCGTCGCCGCTTGCGTGCCCTCGCGGCGGCAGGGGCTGGCGATCTGCTCAACCGTTATCGTCTTCTTGGCTGCCATGTCAGTTCGTTCCCTGCATCCTTTGGCGAAGCGTGCGGATTACGCCTCGGCGCCCGCCTCGCCCGTCACCGCCCCGTCGCGGCGGCGCGAGACGATCTCGCTCACCTTCTTGTTGCGACGCGCTGCGACGCCGCGCGGGTTCTCCTGGTGCGTCAGGGCATCGAAGGTGGCCCGCACCACGTTGTAGGGGTTGGTACTCCCCATCGATTTGGCAACCACGTCGTGCACGCCCAGCATCTCGAACACCGCGCGCATGGCGCCGCCGGCGATGATGCCGGTGCCCGCAGGCGCGGAGCGCAGCACCACCTTGCCCGCCCCGTGGCGGCCCTGGCTATCGTGGTGCAGCGTGCGCGCGTCCCTGAGCGGCACGCGCACGAGGCCGCGCTTGGCCGCTTCGGTCGCCTTGCGGATGGCTTCCGGCACCTCGCGCGCCTTGCCGTGGCCGAAGCCGACCCGGCCCTTCAAATCGCCGACGATGACGAGGGCGGCGAAGCCGAAGCGCTTACCGCCCTTCACGACCTTGGCGACGCGGTTGATGTGAACGAGCTTCTCGGTGAACTCGCTGTCGCGGTCCTCGCGATCCCGACCGCGGTCTCTTCCTGGGGAACGTGCCACGATGAATTCCTCTTCCCTTAAAAGCTCAAGCCGCCTTCGCGCGCGGCATCGGCGAGCGCCTTGACGCGCCCGTGGTAGAGATAGCCGCCGCGGTCGAACACGACCTCGTTGACCCCGGCCTTGACGGCGCGCTCGGCCAGGAGCTTGCCCACGGCCGCAGCCGCCGCCTTGTCGGCTCCGGTCTTGAGCGAGCCCTTGACGTCCTTCTCCAGCGTCGAAGCCGCAGCCAGCGTCTTGCCTTGCGCGTCGTCGATGACTTGCGCGTAGATGTGCTTGGAGGAGCGATACACCGATAGCCGCGGACGGCCCTCCGAGCGCGCGTGCAGCGCACGGCGAATGCGGGCCTTGCGGCGGTCAAACAGCTGAACGAGCGTGCTCATCGCCTCATTTCCTTACTTCTTCTTGCCTTCCTTGCGGAAGATGTACTCGCCCTTATAGCGGATGCCCTTGCCCTGGTAGGGCTCGGGCGGCCGCGAGGCGCGGATGTTGGCCGCCACCTGCCCGACGAGCTGCTTGTCGATGCCGGAAACGGTGATGATCTCCTGCTTGGCGCCGGCCACCTTCACCTCGACGCCCTGCGGGATCGTGTGCACCACGTCGTGGCTGAACCCGATGTTGAGTTGCAGATGGTCCTTGCCCTTCATGGCGGCGCGGAAGCCGACGCCCTGGATCTCGAGCGTGGTCGAATAGCCCTCGGTGACGCCGCGCACCAGGTTGGCAACCATGGTGCGCGACATGCCCCACATGCCGCGCGCGAGCTTGGTGTCCTCCACGGGGCTGGTCTCGATGCCCGCGGCGGTCTTCTCCACCTTGATCTCCTCAGGCACCGTGAAGGAGAGCTCTCCCTTCGGTCCCTTCATCTTGACCTCTTGGCCCGATACCGTCGCCGTCACGTTGGACGGAACCGGGACTGGTCTCTTACCGATGCGCGACATGGCCGCTCCAAAACCTCGTTTGCTCCCGGCGCAGCCGGGCTCGTCAACTAGAAGATGCTGCAGAGAACCTCGCCGCCGACGTTCTCCTCGCGCGCCTTGGAATCCGACATCACGCCCTTGGGCGTGGACAGGATCGCCACGCCGAGGCCGTTGGCCACGGTGGGCAGGTCCCGAACCGGCGAATAGACCCGCCGCCCCGGCGTCGATACCCGCTTGATCTCGCGAATGGCCGGCTGGCCATTGTGGTACTTGAGCTCGATCTCGAAGGTCGGCAGCGCGCCCTTCTGCTCAACGCGGGTATAGCCGCGAATGTAGCCCTCCTCGGCCAGCACGTCGAGCACGCGGCCGCGGATGTTTGACGCGGGCGTCACGACCTTTGGACGCCGCCGCATCTGTGCGTTGCGGATCCGGGTCAGCATGTCACCCAAGGGATCGTTCATCATCGGTTCTGTTCCCTCACCAGCTCGACTTGGTCATGCCCGGAATGAGACCTTGGCTCGCCAGGTCCCTGAGCTGGTTGCGACACATTCTGAGCTTGCGGTAGTAGCCGCGCGCGCGGCCCGTGATCTCGCAACGGTTGCGCACCCGCGTCGGCGAGGAGTTGCGCGGCATCTCGGCAAGTTTGATGCGCGCCGCAAAGCGCTCCTCCGCCGGACGCTTCAGGTCGTCGGCGATCGCCTTCAAACGCTTACGCTTCTCAGCGTACTGGGCAACCAACCGGCGGCGCCTGTTGTTCTTCTCAACCGAGCTCGTCTTAGCCATCTATATCCTCCAAAGGCCTTTCGGGGTGCTCCCGAGGTCCTCTAGCTGCGAAATGGAAAGTTGAAGCCGCGCAGCAACTCGCGCGCCTCATCGTCCGTATGCGCCGACGTGCACACGATCACGTCGAGGCCCCAGATCTCATCGACCTTGTCGTAGTCGATCTCGGGGAACACGATGTGCTCCTTGAGACCGCACGCGTAGTTGCCGCGCCCGTCGAAGCTCTTGGGGTTGAGCCCGCGGAAGTCCTTGACCCGCGGCAGCGCGATGGTCACGAAGCGGTCCAAGAACTCGTACATGCGGTCGCCGCGCAGCGTGACCTTGGCGCCGATCGGCATGCCCTCGCGCAGCTTGTAGGTGGCGATCGCCTTGCGCGAGCGCGTCTGCACCGGGCGCTGGCCGGCAATGAGCGAAAGATCACCGGCGGCGCTGTCCACCTTCTTGCGGTCGTTGACCGCCTCGCCGACACCCATGTTCAAGACGATCTTCTCGAGCCTGGGCACCTGCATGGGGTTCTTGTAGGCGAACTTCTGCGTCAGCGCCTCGCGCACCACGGTCTCGTAGTGCGTCTTCATGCGCGGCTTGTAGTCCTTGGGGCGCGGCGCAGCCGGGCTCGCGGCGGCCTTCGCCGCAGCACCCTTCTTGCCCTTCGCCTGCTTGTCCGGCTTGGCGCCGCCCTTGGCACCCTTCTGCGCCTGGGCCCCGCCCGCAGCGCCCTTCGCCGGTTTTTGCTTGTCAGCCATGGCTCATTACTTCTCCGGAATGACCTCGCCCGAGCGCTTGGCGAAGCGCACCTTCTTGCCGTCCTCCAGGATCTTGAAGCCGATGCGCGTCGGCTTGCCGTCCTTGGGGTCCTCGAGCGCCAGATTCGAGATGTGGATCGGCGCCTCCTTGGAGATGATGCCGCCCTCTTGCGAGGCCGACTGGCGCTGGTGGCGGCGCACCACGTTGACGCCACGCACGAGTGCGCGCGCCTCCTTGGGCCGCATCTCGATGACCTCGCCGTGCTTGCCCTTGTCGCGGCCCGTGATGACGATCACGTGGTCGCCTTTCTTGATCTTGAGCGAGGCCATCTACAGCACCTCCGGCGCCAGCGAGACGATCTTCATGTGGTTCTTGGCCCTCAATTCGCGCGTGACGGGGCCGAAGATGCGGGTGCCGATCGGCTCGCCCTGCGGGTTGATCAGCACCGCCGCGTTGCGGTCGAAGCGGATCAAGGACCCATCGGGGCGGCGCACGCCCTTCGCGGTGCGCACCACCACGGCCTTCATCACCTGGCCCTTCTTCACGCGGCCCTTGGGGATCGCCTCCTTGACGGAGACGACGATGATGTCGCCCACGGTCGCGTACCTGCGCTTGGACCCGCCCAGCACCTTGATGCACTGAACGCGGCGCGCGCCCGAATTGTCGGCGACGTCGAGATTCGTCTCCATCTGGATCATCGCGCCAGTCCTTTCCAACTCCCGCCTCTAGGGCGGTTCTTCGTCCTTCGATGAGCCCGCCGGGCCCGAATTTCATCGTCGGCGCCCAGCGCCTCAGCCGCCTTCGGTGACCACCACCCAGCGCTTGTTCTTGGAGATCGGCGCGCTCTCCACGATCTCGACGCGGTCGCCGATCTTGAAAGCGTTTTTCTCGTCGTGCGCGTGGTACTTCTTCGTGCGCCGCACCGTCTTCTTGAACAGCGGATGGGTGTAGCGCCGCTCCACCTCAACCACGATGGTCTTGTCGTTCTTGTCGGAGACGACCACCCCGGAAAGCACGCGCTTGGGCATCTCTTCTTACTCCTTCGAAGCGCGTTGCGCGCCGCCGGCCCGCTTGGAGCGGGCGATCGTCATCACGCGCGCGATGTCACGGCGCACAGTGCGCACCCGCGAAGTGTTCTCGAGCTGCCCCGAGGCCGCCTGAAAGCGCAGGTTGAACTGCTCCTTCTTGAGCTTCTCCAGCTGATCGTCGAGCTGGTCGAGCGACATGTCCCGAAACGCTTCCGCCTTCATCGTCCGTCCTCACAAGTCATCGTCAGCCGAGCCGCGTCACGATACGCGTCTTAATCGGCAGCTTGGCCGCACCGAGCACCAAAGCCTCACGCGCCACCTGGTCGGGCACGCCATCGAGCTCGAACATGATGCGTCCCGGCTTCACCCGCGCACACCACAGCTCAATGGAGCCCTTGCCGGAGCCCATGCGCACCTCGGCCGGCTTCTTCGTCACCGGCAGATCTGGGAAGATGCGGATCCACACGCGTCCGGCGCGCTTCATGTGGCGCGTGATCGCCCGCCGCGCCGCCTCGATCTGGCGCGCGGTGATGCGCTCGGGCTCGACCGCCTTCAGGCCGTGCGAGCCGAAGTTCAGGTCCGTACCGCCCTTGGCCGCACCGTGAATGCGGCCCTTGAAGGCCTTACGGTATTTTGTCTTCTTAGGTTGCAGCATCGTCTTTATTCCCTAGTCGGCGCTCAGCTCTTTTGCTCGGCCGGTTTCTCGGCCTCACGCTCGGGCTGACGCTCGCGGCGCGGACGTCCGCCGCCGCCGGCCTCCTGCAGATCGGCGGCGCGCCGCTCGGCGGCCATCGGATCGTGGTCCATGATCTCGCCCTTGAAGATCCACACCTTGATGCCGATGATGCCGTAGGCGGTGCGCGCCACGCCGTAGCCGAAGTCGATGTCGGCGCGCAGCGTGTGCAGCGGCACCCGGCCCTCGCGGTACCACTCGGTGCGGGCGATCTCGGCGCCGCCCAGACGGCCCGCCACGTTGATGCGGATGCCGAGCGCGCCCAAGCGCAATGCCGACTGCACGGCGCGCTTCATGGCGCGGCGGAAGGCGACGCGGCGCTCCAGCTGCTGCGCGATCGTCTCGGCGACGAGGGTGGCATCGATCTCCGGCTTGCGGATCTCGACGATGTTGAGGTGCACCTCCGAATCGGTGAAGCGCGCCAGCTGGCTCCTGAGCTTCTCGATGTCGGCGCCCTTCTTGCCGATGAGCACGCCGGGCCGCGCCGTGTGCACGGTGACGCGGCATTTCTTGTGCGGACGCTCGATCACGACCTTGGCGATGCCGGCCTGGCGGCGCTGCTGCAGGATATGATCGCGCATGCGCATGTCCTCGTGCAGCAGGCGGCCGTACTCGCCGCGACCGGCGAACCAGCGGCTGTCCCAAGTGCGGTTGACGCCGAGGCGCAGGCCGATGGGGTTTACCTTGTGACCCATTATTCGGTCTCCTTGCCGGCCTTGCCGGCCTTGGAACTTTTCTTCGCTTTGGAGGCGGCCGGCTTCTCGGCCTTGGCCTCCTTGGATTTCGCGGGCTTGGCGGTCTTGCTGTCCTTGCCGCCCTTCGTCGACTTCGGCGCAGGCTTCTTCTCGCCTTTGGCCTTCTTCTTGGCGCTGCCCTTCTCCTCGCCGTCCGCCTCGGTCTGGCGCACGATGACCGTGATCTGCGAGAAGGGCTTCATGATCGAGCTTGCCCGGCCGCGGCCGCGGGCGGCAAAGCGCTTCATGACGAGGTTCTTGCCGACGTAGGCTTCCGACACCACGAGATCGTTGACGTCGAGCTGGTGATTGTTCTCGGCGTTGGCGACGGCCGACATCACGCACTTCCTCACGTCCTGCGCGATCCGCTTGCGCGAGAACTCGAGGTCGGCCAGCGCGGTATCGACCTTCTTGCCGCGGATCAGACCCGCCACCAGATTGAGCTTGCGCGGAGAGACGCGCAGGTTGCGTGTCACGGCCCGCGCCTCGGTATCGGCCAGACTGCGCGCGTGTTTGGGCTTGCCCATCTTACCTCGACCTCGCCGCTTTCTTGTCGCCGCTATGGCCGTGGAAGGTCCGCGTCGGCGCGAACTCGCCGAACTTGTGCCCGATCATGTCCTCGGTCACCGACACCGGAACATGCTTGTGGCCGTTGTAGACGCCGAAGGTGAGCCCGACGAACTGCGGCAGGATCGTCGAGCGCCGGCTCCACATCTTGATGATCTCGTTGCGGCCCGACGAGCGCACCTTCTCCGCCTTCTTGAGAAGGTAGCCGTCGACGAATGGGCCTTTCCAAACTGCGCGTGTCATAAGTCTCTCCTCGAAGCCCGGCTGCTACTTCTTCTTCTTCTTCGCCTGACGGCTGCGGACGATGTACTTGTCGGTCGCCTTGTTCTTGCGGGTCTTGGCGCCCTTGGTCGGCTTGCCCCACGGCGTCGCCCAATGCTTGCCGCCCTTGGTGCGGCCGCCGTTGGGATGATCGATGGGGTTCATGGCGATTGAGCGCACGGTCGGTCGCTTACCCCTCCAGCGCGTGCGCCCGGCCTTGCCGGTCACCGTGTTGGAATGGTCGGGGTTCGACACCGCACCGATGGTCGCCATGCACTCGGCGCGCACGCGCCGCGTCTCGCCCGAGTTGAGCTTCAGAATCGCCCAGCCGGCGTCGCGGCCCACGAGCTGCACGAAGGCGCCGGCCGAACGCGCGATCTGGCCGCCGCGTCCGGGCTTTAACTCGACGTTGTGCACGATGGTGCCGATCGGCATGCCCGACAGCGGCATGGCGTTGCCGGGCTTCACGTCGACCTTCTCGCCCGCCACCACCTCGTCGCCGACGGCGAGCCGCTGCGGCGCCAGGATGTAGGCGAACTCGCCGTCCTGGTACTTGACCAGCGCCAGGAAGGCGGTGCGGTTGGGATCGTACTCGAGCCGCTCGATCTTGCCGGCCACGTCGTACTTGCGCCGGCGGAAATCGACGAGCCGGTAGCGCTGTTTGTGTCCGCCGCCGATGTGGCGCGTGGTGATGCGCCCGTCGTTGTTGCGCCCGCCCGTCTTGGACTTGCCCTCGACCAGCGTCTTGATAGGCGCGCCCTTCCACAGCTGGCTGCGGTCCACGAGCACGAGGTGGCGCAGGCCGGGAGAGGTCGGACGGAATGTCTTCAGTGCCATGATCCCGTTTCCCTTACAGGCCCGTCGTCAAGTCGATGGAGTGTCCCTCCTCGAGGGTCACGATCGCCTTCTTGGTGTCGCGCTGCAGCGCCCGGCGCCCGCGGAAGACCTTGAGCTTGCCCTTGCGCACGAGCGTGTTGACCGCCTTGACCTTGACCTTGAACAAGGTCTCCACCGCGGCCTTGATCTCGAGCTTGGTCGCCCTGGGCGCCACGTTGAAGATCACCTGGTTCGCTTCCGACACGAGCGTCGACTTCTCGGTGATCACCGGAGCGACGATGACGTCATAAGCGCTGCGCTTGATCATCGCTTGCCCTCCCCGTCGGCCTTGGCGCCGTCCTTGGCGGTCTTCTGCGCCCCGTTGGTGGCGCCGGCGAAGCGCTCCTCGAGCGCGGCGACCGCCGCCTTGGTCAGCACCAGCTTCTTGCGGCGCAGAATGTCGTAGACGTTGATGCCCTGCACGGGGAGCACGTCGATATTGGGCAGGTTGCGCACCGCGCGCACGAAACCCACCTCGATTTCCGCCCCGTCGATGATGAGCACGTTGGTCCACTCGAGCTTCGCGAGCTGATCCTTGAGGCCGGACGTCTTGCCGTCCTTGGACACGGCCTTGTCGAGCACCACGATCTCGCCGGCCTGCGCCTTGGCGGAGAGCGCGTGACGCAGAGCGAGCGCGCGCACCTTCTTGGGCAGCTCGACGGCATGGCTTCTCGGCTTGGGGCCGAACGCCTTGCCGCCGCCGCGCCACTGCGGCACCGACTTGTCGCCGTGACGGGCGCTGCCGGTGCCCTTCTGCTTGAACATCTTCTTGCCCGTGACGTTCACCTCGGAACGGTCCTGGGCGTGATGCGTGCCTGCCATGCGCTTCAAGAGCTGATAGCGCACCATGCGATGGATGAGATCGGGACGCGGCTTCAAGCCGAAGATCGCATCCGCGAGCTCCACCGTGCCGGCCTTGGCGGCCTCGAGCGTCGTGACGTTGGCTTTCATCACGCGGGCTCCTTCGGCTCGGTTGCTTCGGGCGTCCCGCCTGAGCGCGCCTTGAACGCACCCGGACGCGGGAGATCCTTCGGCGGCTTCTTCAGAACCGCGTCGCGCACCAGCACCCAGCCGCCCTTGGAGCCCGGCACCGCGCCGCGCACCATGAGAAGCCCGCGCTCGGGGTCGGTCTTGACGACGACGAGGTTCTGCGTCGTCACCCGCTCAGACCCCATGTGGCCGGCCATTTTCTTGCCCTTGAAGACCTTGCCGGGGTCCTGGCGCTGGCCGGTCGAGCCGAGGCTGCGGTGGCTGACGGAGACGCCGTGGGTGGCGCGCAGGCCACCGAAGTTCCAGCGCTTCATAGCGCCCTGGAAGCCCTTGCCCTGGCTGGAGCCCGTCACGTCGACGAACTGGCCGGGGATGAAGTGGTCGGCGGTGATCTCGGCCCCCACCTCGATCACGTTCTCCGGCGTAACGCGGAACTCGACCAGCTTGCGCTTGGGCTCGACCTTGGCGACGGCAAAGTTCTGCCGGTCGGCCTTGGTCAGCCGCGACGGCTTGCGCGTGCCGGCACCGAGCTGCAGCGCGGTGTAGCCGTTCTTCTCGTTGGTGCGGTGGGCGACGACCTGACAATTGTCGAGCTTCAGCACGGTCACCGGGATGTGCTCGCCGGCGTCCGTGAAGATGCGGGTCATACCCACTTTCTGTGCAATCACTCCGGAACGCATGGAGAGCATTCCTTCCTTCTCGCTCCGGGCGTTGGCGACAAGCCGCGGCCCAAAATTGCTTCTAGAGCTTGATCTCGACGTCGACACCGGCCGCAAGGTCGAGCTTCATGAGGGCATCGACCGTCTGCGGCGTGGGATCGACGATGTCCAAGAGGCGCTTGTGGGTGCGCATCTCGAACTGATCGCGGCTCTTCTTGTCGATGTGCGGCGAACGGTTGACCGTGAACTTCTCGAACCGGGTCGGCAACGGGATCGGCCCGCGCACCTCCGCCCCGGTGCGCTTTGCCGTGTTGACGATCTCCCGCGTCGAGGCATCGAGGATCCGATGATCGAAGGCCTTGAGCCTGATGCGTATGTTCTGGCCGTTCATGTCCCGCACTCTTTCAAAAGAAAGAAGCGCCCGATCCCGGGCGCCCTTCCGTTTCTTGCCCTTTATTCCGTAATCTTGGCGACGACGCCGGCGCCCACCGTACGTCCGCCCTCACGGATGGCGAAGCGAAGCTTCTCCTCCATGGCGATCGGCACGAGCAGCTCGACGTCCATCGTCACGTTGTCCCCCGGCATCACCATCTCGGTGCCCTCCGGCAACGTGACCACGCCCGTCACGTCGGTCGTGCGGAAGTAGAACTGCGGCCGGTAGTTGGTGAAGAACGGCGTGTGGCGTCCGCCTTCCTCCTTGGTCAGGATGTAGGCCTCCGCCTTGAACTTCTTGTGCGGCTTCACCGAGCCCGGCTTGCACAGCACTTGGCCGCGCTCCACCGCCTCTTTGTCGATGCCGCGCAGCAGACAGCCGACGTTGTCGCCCGCCTCGCCCTGGTCCAACAGCTTGCGGAACATCTCGACGCCCGTGACCGTCGACTTCTGCGTGTCCTTGATGCCGACGATCTCCACCTCCTCGCCGACCTTGACGATGCCGCGCTCGATGCGCCCCGTCACCACCGTACCGCGGCCGGAGATCGAGAACACGTCCTCGATCGGCATCAGGAACGGTTGGTCCTTCGGACGCTCGGGCTGCGGGATGTAGTCATCGACCGCTTTCATGAGCTCGAGGATGGCATTCTTGCCGAGCTCGGGGTTCTTGTCCTCGAGCGCGCAAAGGGCCGAGCCCCTGACGATGGGGATATCGTCACCGGGGAACTGGTAGGAGGAGAGCAGCTCGCGCACCTCCATCTCCACCAGCTCGATCAGCTCCGGGTCGTCGACCATGTCGACCTTGTTGAGGAACACGACGAGCGCCGGCACGCCGACCTGGCGGGCGAGCAGGATGTGCTCGCGCGTCTGCGGCATGGGGCCGTCGGCAGCGGAGACGACGAGGATGGCGCCGTCCATCTGCGCCGCGCCCGTGATCATGTTCTTGACGTAGTCGGCGTGGCCTGGGCAGTCGACGTGCGCGTAGTGGCGCTTCTCGGTCTCATACTCGACGTGCGCGGTCGAGATGGTGATGCCGCGCTCGCGCTCCTCGGGTGCCTTGTCGATCTGATCGTAGGCGGTGTAGGTCGCTCCGCCGGTCAAGGCGAGCGTCTTGGTGATGGCGGCCGTCAGCGATGTCTTGCCGTGGTCGACGTGACCGATCGTCCCGATGTTGCAGTGCGGCTTGTTCCGCTCGAATTTTGCCTTGGCCATCTTCGGCTCTCCACTCTTAGTTTTGGTCCCTTGCGGAACCCATCGATCTTACGTTGCTGTGGCGGCCTTGCGGCTCGCCCGCCTGCCTCGATCAGGCGTATTTGGCTCTCACCTCGTCGGCCACGTTGCGCGGCACGTCGGCGTAGTGCGCGAACTGCATCGTGTAGGACGCGCGCCCCTGGCTCATGGAGCGCAGCTGGCTCACGTAGCCGAACATGTTGGCGAGCGGCACGTAGGCGCGGATCACCGTGGCGTTGCCGCGCATCTCCTGATTGCGGATATGGCCGCGGCGGCTGTTGATGTCGCCGATGACGCTGCCGACGAAATCGCCGGGCGTCACCACCTCCACGTCCATGATCGGCTCGAGCAGCTTCACGCCGGCCCTGTCGCAGCCTTCCTTCATGGCGGAGCGTCCCGCGATCTCGAAGGCGATCGCCGAGGAGTCCACCTCGTGGAAGGCGCCGTCGTACAGCGTCACCTTGGTGTCGACCATGGGGAAGCCGATGAGTACGCCATTGTCCCAGACCGACTGGATGCCCTTCTCGACGCCGGGGATATACTCCTTCGGCACCGTGCCGCCCACGATCGAGGATTCGAACTCGTTGCCCTTGCCGGTCTCGTTGGGCTCGATGCGCAGCTTGACGCGCGCGAACTGGCCGGTGCCGCCCGTCTGCTTCTTGTGCGTGTAGTCGACCTCGGTCGGCTTGACGAGCGTCTCGCGGTAGGCGACCTGCGGCGCGCCGACGTTGGCCTCGACGTTGTACTGGCGCTTCAGGATGTCGACCTTGATGTCGAGGTGCAACTCGCCCATGCCCTTGAGGATCGTCTCGCCCGACTCAGGGTCCACCGAAACGCGGAAGGAGGGATCCTCGAGCGCCATGGTCGAGAGCGCGAGCGACATCTTCTCCTGGTCGGCCTTGGTTTTGGGCTCGACCTTCATCTCGATGACGGGGTTGGGGAAGTCCATCTTCTCGAGCAGAACCGGCTTGTTGGGATCGCACAGCGTCTCGCCCGTGCGCGTGTCCTTGAGGCCCGAAAGCGCGACGATGTCGCCGGCGTAGGCCTCCTTGATCTCCTCGCGGTCGGCGGCGTGCATCAGATACATGCGGCCCACGCGCTCCTTCTTGTTGCGCGTGGTGTTGGCGAGCGCCATGCCGCTCTGCAGCTTGCCCGAGTAGATGCGGCAGAAGGTGATCGAGCCCACGTGCTCGAAGCCCATGATCTTGAAGGCGAGCAGCGAAAGCGGATCCTCATCGGTCGGCCGGCGCAGCAAGGGCTCCTCGGTCTTGGGGTCGATTCCCTTGAAGGCCTCGCGATCGGCCGGCGAGGGCAGGAAGTCGACGACGGCGTCGAGCAGCGGCTGCACGCCTTTGTTCTTGAAGGCCGAGCCGCACATCATCGGATAGAAAGCGGTGGTGATGGTGGCCTTGCGGATGAGGCGGCGCAGCGTCTCCTCGTCGGGCTCCTTGCCATCGAGGTAGGCCTCCATGGCGGAGTCGTCCATCTCGACGGCGGCCTCGATCATCGCGGCGCGGTATTCGGTGGCGCGGTCCTTGAGATCGGCAGGGATCTCCTCCACGTTCATCTTTGCGTCCTTGCCGTCGCCTTCCCAGACGTAGGCCTTCATCCTGATGAGGTCGACCATGCCGGTGAAATCGCTCTCGGCGCCGATTGGCAGCTGGATGGGAACGGTACGGGCGCCGAGCTTGTCCTTGATATCCTTGACGCACATGTAGAAGTCGGCGCCGGTCTTATCCATCTTGTTGGCGAAGATGATGCGCGGCACGCCGTACTTGTCGCCTTGGCGCCAGACGGTCTCGGTCTGCGGCTCCACGCCCTGGTTGGAATCGAGCACACACACCGCGCCGTCGAGCACGCGCAAGGAACGCTCCACCTCGATGGTGAAGTCGACGTGGCCTGGGGTGTCGATGATGTTGAGGCGGCGCATCCTGCCGTCGCGGCCCGGCCAGAAGCAGGTGGTCGCCGCCGACGTGATGGTGATGCCGCGCTCGGCTTCCTGCTCCATGAAATCCATGGTGGCGGCGCCGTCGTGCACCTCGCCGATCTTGTAGGACTTGCCGGTGTAATAAAGGATCCGCTCAGTCGTCGTCGTCTTCCCGGCATCGATGTGGGCCATGATGCCGAAGTTGCGGTAGTCCTTGATCTCGTAGTCGCGGGCCATGTGTTGAAGCTCCTCCGATCACCAGCGGTAATGGGAGAAGGCGCGGTTCGCCTCTGCCATCTTGTGGGTGTCTTCCCGCTTCTTCACCGCCGTTCCCCGGTTGTTGGCAGCATCCAGCAACTCGCCCGACAGCCGGTCGACCATGGTGTTCTCGTTGCGCGCACGCGCCGCCGTGATGAGCCAACGAATGGCCAGCGCCTGCCGCCGCTCGGGCCGCACCTCGACCGGCACCTGATAGGTGGCGCCGCCGACGCGACGTGAGCGCACCTCGACAGCCGGCATCACGTTGTCGAGCGCAGCGTGGAAGAGCTGAACCGGGTTGGACTTGGCCTTGGCCTCCATGCGCTCGAACGCGCCGTAGACGATGGTCTCGGCGGCCGACTTCTTACCTTCCCGCATCACCGCGTTCATGAATTTGGTGATGACGATCTCGCCGAACTTGGGGTCGGGATTGACCTCGCGCTTGTCGGCTTTATGGCGACGGGACATCTCTATTCAGCCTTCGCTTCGTTCTTGCAAAAACAATGGGCCGCAATCCCGGCCCCTGGATCCCCGCTTACGCGAGGATGACCGCCTCGCGGCGGTCACTTCGGACGTTTTGCTCCGTACTTGGAGCGGCGTTGCTTGCGGTCGGCGACGCCTTGGGTGTCGAGCACGCCGCGCACGATGTGGTAGCGGACGCCGGGGAGGTCCTTCACGCGGCCGCCGCGGATGAGCACGACGGAGTGCTCCTGCAGGTTGTGGCCCTCGCCGGGGATGTAGCCGATCACCTCGAAGCCGTTGGTCAGCCGGATCTTGGCGACCTTGCGCAGGGCGGAGTTGGGCTTCTTTGGCGTCGTTGTATAGACGCGCGTGCACACGCCGCGCTTCTGAGGGCAGCCTTCCATGTGCCGCGACTTCTCGCGGTACGTCTTGTGGCCCCGGGGTTTCCGGATCAACTGTTGTATCGTCGGCATGCGCCTCGTCTCATTCCCGCTTGCCGGTCAAACGCGCGTGCGTCAAACCGAACCTGCCAAGCGCCGCTTGCACAAGCGGGCCCAGCACGAAAAAACCAGAGGATCTTGCGGCTCGCCTGAGAGCCACAGATCGTGGTCCGAATTTGTCCTCTGCTTAGCGACGGCAGCGTTTAGGCCAAGGGTGCATCAAAACGGATGCGAAATTGGTCTACCACCTACCGTGAGAGTGCGTGACCTATATACAGAGCGCCGAATCCGGTCAACACCCGGCAGGGCGCCCTTAGATTATTTTTTGCAAGAGCCTTCCGGGCGCTTCCCCGCAGCTATCAAGCATAACGCCGGCGGCCGCAAAAGGCCGGCCCAATCGGCCCCAAAAGCGGCATTTATTGCGCCTGCGGCCGCCTTCCGGGTGGGAGGGCGGCCGCAAGCAGAGCGCCAAACGCCTCGAGGCGTCCTTACTCGACCGCCTCCTCGGTGGTGCGGCGGCGGCGACGGACCGGGGTTGCGCCCGGGCCCGCCAGCGTCTTCTCGGCGTCGACCTTGGCCTGCTCGCGCGCAATGAGCTCGTCGCGCTTGGCGGCGATTTTGCGCAGACGCCGCAGCGCGCCGCCGGTTCCGGCCGGGATCAGACGGCCCACGATCACGTTCTCCTTCAGGCCCTCCAGCGTGTCGACCTTGCCGTTGACGGCGGCATCGGTCAGCACGCGCGTCGTCTCCTGGAAGGAGGCCGCCGAGATGAACGAGCGCGTCTGCAGCGACGCCTTGGTGATGCCGAGCAGAACCGGGCTCGCCACGGCGGGCTTCTTGCCCGCCTTCTCCATCTCCGCGTTCCTCTCGTCGAACTCGACCCGGTCGATCTGCTCGCCCTTGATGAGGTCGGTGTCGCCCGTATCCGTCACCTCCACCTTCTGCAGCATCTGACGGACAATCACCTCGATGTGCTTGTCGTTGATGGTCACGCCCTGCAGCCGGTAGACGTCCTGAATCTCGTTGATCAGGTAGTTGGCGAGCTCCTCCACGCCCTTGATGGCGAGGATGTCGTGCGGCGCGGGGTGGCCGTCGTAGACGAAGTCGCCCCGCTCCACCCGGTCGCCGTGCTGAACCGCGAGGCTCTTGCCGCGCGGGATCAGGTACTCGACCGACTCTTCCTTCTCGTCGTCCGGCTTGATGGTGATGCGCTGCTTGTTCTTGTAGTCCTTGCCGAACTCCACCGTGCCGGAGATCTCCGCGATGATGGCGTGGTCCTTGGGCCGGCGCGCCTCGAACAGCTCGGCGACGCGCGGCAGGCCGCCGGTGATGTCGCCGGAGCGCGCCGAGGACATCGGGATACGCGCCAGCACGTCGCCCGCCTTCACCTCCGAGCCCGGCTCCACCGACAGAATTGCGTCGACCGGCAACAGGTAGCGGGCATCGCCGCCGCGCGCGACCTTGATGGGCTTGCCCTTGCCGTCCTTGACGATGATCGCCGGCTTCAGGTCGGCTGAGCGCGGTGAGGCGCGCCAGTCGACGATGACGCGGTTGGTCGTGCCCTTCATCTCGTCGGTCTGCTCGCGCACCGAGGCGCCCTCGATCAGGTCCTCGAAGTCCACCTTGCCGCTGACCTCGGTGAGGATCGGCCGGGTGTAGGGGTCCCACTGGGCGAGCTTGGTGCCGCGCTTGACCTCGGCGCCCTCGTCCACGTGGACGCGCGCGCCGTAGGGCACCTTTTGGGTGGCGAGCTCCTTGCCGCTCTGGTCGACGATAACGATCGCCATGGTGCGCGTCATGGCAACGACGCGGCCCTGGCCGTCCTTCACCACCGCCTTGTTCTTGATCTTCACCTTGCCGTTGAAGTTCGACTCGATGAACGACTGGTCGACGACGTTGGCCGTGCCGCCGATGTGGAACGTGCGCATGGTGAGCTGGGTGCCCGGCTCGCCGATCGACTGGGCGGCAATGACGCCCACCGCCTCGCCGATGTTGACGGGCGTGCCGCGGGCAAGATCGCGCCCGTAGCACTTGCCGCACACGCCGGTGACGGTGTTGCAGGTCAACACCGAGCGGATGCGCACCTCCTGCACCTGCGCCTTCTCGATCAGCTCGGCGTGCCGCTCCTCGATCAACTCGCCGGTCTCGACCAGAACCGACTTGCGGTTGGCGGGATCGACGATGTCCTCGGCCGCCGTACGCCCCAACACGCGGTTGGCGAGCGAGACGATGACCTGGCCGGCATCGACCACGGCCTGCACGCTGATGCCGCCCTCGGTGCCGCAGTCCTCCTCGGTGATGATACTATCCTGCGCCACGTCGACGAGACGCCGCGTCAGGTAGCCGGAGTTGGCGGTCTTCAAGGCGGTGTCGGCGAGACCCTTGCGGGCGCCGTGCGTGGAGTTGAAGTACTCCAGCACCGACAGTCCCTCCTTGAAGTTGGAGATGATCGGCGTCTCGATGATCTCGCC
Organism: uncultured Alphaproteobacteria bacterium; assembly: GCA_963728165.1. GTDB lineage: Bacteria > Pseudomonadota > Alphaproteobacteria > Rhizobiales > Hyphomicrobiaceae > Hyphomicrobium_A. The sequence goes on from CAVSIY010000002.1 coordinate 95,622, forward strand.
CGAGGGCTTGGTCATCAGGCCGCGCATGCCGGCGAGCTGCTTCATCTGGGCAGGCGAGCCGCGCGCGCCGGAGTGGCTCATCATGTAGATGGAGTTCACCTGCTTCTCGCGGCCGTCCTCGTCCTTCTCCACCGCCGAAATGCGCTCCATCATCTCCTTGGCGATCTGGTCGGTGCACTTCGACCAAGCGTCCACCACCTTGTTGTACTTTTCCAACTGGGTGATGAGGCCGTCGTTGTACTGCTGCTCGAACTCGAGCACCATCTCGGTGGTTGCCGCCACAATCTTCGCCTTGTTAGCGGGGATCTGCATGTCGTCCTTGCCGAACGAGATGCCCGCCTTGAAGGCGTGCATGAACCCGAGCGACATGATCTGGTCGCAGAAGATCACCGTCTCCTTCTGACCGCAGTTGCGGTAGACGGCGTCGATCATGCCGGAGATCGCCTTCTTGGTAAGCAGCTGGTTGACCAGCGCCGGCGTGATGCCGGCACGACGCGGCAGCAGCTCGGCGAGGATCATGCGGCCGGGAGACGTCTCGAGGATCTCCACGGTATCGTTGCCCTCGTCGTCGACCGTCTTGAAGCGCCCCTTCACCTTGGCGTGCAGGCTGACGACGCCCGCATCGAGCGCGTGGCGCGCCTCGGCCACCGAGCCGAAGATCATGCCCTCGCCCGGCTCCTTGTCGCGCACGATCGAGAGGTAATAGAGACCCAGAACGATGTCCTGGCTCGGCACGATGATGGGCGAGCCGTTGGCCGGGTGCAGGATGTTGTTGGTCGACATCATCAGCACGCGGGCCTCGAGCTGAGCTTCCAGCGACAGCGGCACGTGCACCGCCATCTGGTCGCCGTCGAAGTCGGCGTTGAAGGCGGCGCAGACGAGCGGATGCAGCTGGATCGCCTTGCCCTCGATCAGCGTCGGCTCGAAGGCCTGGATGCCGAGACGGTGCAGGGTGGGGGCGCGGTTCAGCATCACCGGGTGCTCGCGGATCACCTCATCGAGGATGTCCCAGACCTCGGGCTTCTCCTTCTCCACGAGCTTCTTGGCCTGCTTCACGGTGGCGGCCTGCCCTTGCGCCTGTAGCCGCGCATAGATGAACGGCTTGAACAGCTCCAGCGCCATCTTCTTGGGCAGCCCGCACTGATGCAGCTTGAGCTCGGGGCCGACCACGATGACGGAGCGGCCCGAGTAGTCGACGCGCTTGCCGAGCAAGTTCTGGCGGAAGCGGCCCTGCTTGCCCTTCAGCATGTCGGCCAAGGACTTCAAGGGGCGCTTGTTGGCGCCCGTGATCACGCGCCCGCGCCGGCCGTTGTCGAACAGCGCGTCGACCGCCTCCTGCAGCATCCGCTTCTCGTTGCGGATGATGATGTCGGGCGCCCTCAGCTCCATCAGCCGCTTCAGGCGGTTGTTGCGGTTGATCACGCGCCGGTAGAGATCGTTCAAGTCGGAGGTCGCAAAGCGGCCGCCGTCGAGCGGCACCAGCGGGCGCAGCTCCGGCGGGATCACCGGAACGACGGTGAGGATCATCCACTCCGGCCGGTTGCCCAACTCCAGGAATGCCTCGATGACCTTCAGGCGCTTGCCGAGCTTCTTCGGCTTCAGCTCGGTCGTCGCCTCGGCGATCTCCTGGCGCAGCTCGTCGCGGATCTTGGGCAGATCCATGGCCGAGAGCATCTCGCGGATCGCCTCCGCGCCGATGCCGGCGGTGAAGCTGTCGGGCCCGTGCTCATCGAGCGCGCGGTTGTAGTCCTCCTCCGACAGGAGCTGCTTCTCCTTGAAGGCGGTGATGCCGGGCTCGACGACGATGTAGTTCTCGAAGTAGAGGACGCGCTCCAGATCCTTCAGCGGCATGTCGAGCAGGAGCCCGATGCGCGAGGGCAGCGACTTCAAGAACCAGATGTGGGCGACAGGGGCTGCGAGCTCGATGTGGCCCATGCGCTCGCGCCGCACCTTGGCGAGCGTCACCTCGACGCCGCACTTCTCGCAGATCAGTCCCTTGTACTTCATGCGCTTGTACTTGCCGCACAAGCACTCGTAGTCCTTGATCGGCCCGAAGATGCGGGCGCAGAACAGGCCGTCGCGCTCCGGCTTGAAGGTGCGGTAGTTGATGGTCTCGGGCTTCTTGATCTCGCCGAACGACCACGACATGATGTCGTCAGGGCTCGCGATCGAGATCTTGATCTGGTCGAACGTCGGGAGCGGCGCTTGCGTCTTGAACAGGTTGGTGATCTCGTTCATCCAGTCTCTCCATTCGGGGTGGGCAGGCGGCACCCCGTGTCATGTCGCGAGGATCCGCACGACCCTCGCCAAATCGGACCCCTCGCCGGTGGGCCCTTGATCGTCTGGCGCGCAATCGATTTGGCGCGCCGCTGACCCGGGGCCGGCAAAGCGCCCCGGGCTCGCTTCAAGCTCTCATTCGGCAGCCGGTGGAAGCTGCGGCTGCTGCGTCGGCTGGCCTTCTTCCTCAGGGCTCGGCAACGAGGGAACCGTGGCGCTTTCCAGCTCCACGTTGAGTCCCAGCGCCCGCATCTCCTTGACCAACACGTTGAAGCTCTCGGGCACGCCGGCCTCGAACGTGTCGTCGCCGCGCACGATGGCCTCGTAGACCTTGGTGCGTCCGGCAACGTCGTCCGATTTGACGGTCAGCATCTCCTGCAGCGTGTAGGCGGCGCCGTAGGCCTCGAGTGCCCACACCTCCATCTCGCCGAAGCGCTGGCCGCCGAACTGCGCTTTGCCGCCCAGAGGCTGCTGGGTGACGAGGCTGTAGGGGCCGATGGAGCGCGCGTGGATCTTGTCGTCGACGAGATGGTGCAGCTTCAACAGGTACTTGTAGCCGACCGTGACCTTGCGATCGAACGGCACGCCCGTGCGCCCATCGAACAGCGTGACCTGACCGGAGGTGTCGAATCCGGCCGCGATCAGCATCTCGACGATATCGGGCTCCTTGGCGCCGTCGAACACCGGCGTCGCCACCGGCACGCCGTTCCTGAGCTTGTCGGCGATCTCTACGAGATCGTCGTCCTTGGTGTGACCCTTGATCTCGTCGTTGGTGTAGATCTTCTGCATCACCTCGCGCAGCTCTTTGGCCTGGCCGCTCTCGTGGAACTGCTCGAGCGCATTGTCGATGATGCGCCCCAGACCGCGGCAGGCCCAGCCCAAGTGCGTCTCCAGGATCTGGCCGACGTTCATGCGGCTCGGCACACCCAGCGGATTGAGCACCACGTCGACGTGCGTCCCGTCCTCGAGGAAGGGCATGTCCTCGCAAGGAACGATCATCGACACGACGCCCTTGTTGCCGTGACGGCCGGCCATCTTGTCGCCGGGCTGGATCTTGCGCTTCACCGCGACGAAGACCTTGACCATCTTCATCACGCCGGGCGGCAGCTCGTCGCCGCGCTGCAGCTTGTCGACCTTGTCGACGAAGCGGCGCTCCAGGCTCTTCTTGGCGTCCTCGTACTGCTTGTTGATCGCCTCGATCTCGGCCTGCGCCTTCTCGTCCTTGAGGCCGAACTCCCACCACTGGCTGCGCGGAATCTCCTCCAGCGTCGCCTCGGTGACGGTCGCGCCCTTGGGTGCCGCCTTCGGCCCCTTGGCAATCTCCTTGCCGAGAAGCGCCTCCCGCAGCCGCGCGTAGACGTTGCGGTCGAGGATCTGCATCTCGTCGTCGCGGTCCTTGGCGAGACGCTCGATCTCCTCGCGCTCGATCGACATGGCGCGCTCGTCCTTCTCGACGCCATGACGATTGAAGACGCGCACCTCGACCACCGTGCCCGAGACGCCGGGCGGCAGCCGCAAGGAGGTGTCGCGCACGTCGGAGGCCTTCTCGCCGAAGATGGCGCGCAGGAGCTTCTCCTCCGGCGTCATCGGGCTCTCGCCCTTGGGCGTGATCTTGCCCACGAGGATGTCGCCGGGGTTCACCTCGGCGCCGATGTAGACGATGCCCGCCTCATCGAGGTTCTTCAGCGCCTCTTCGGAAACGTTGGGGATGTCGCGCGTGATCTCCTCCGGCCCGAGCTTGGTGTCGCGGGCCATCACCTCGAACTCCTCGATGTGGATCGAGGTGAACACGTCGTCGAACACGACGCGCTCGGAGAGGAGGATGCTGTCCTCAAAGTTGTAGCCCATCCACGGCATGAAGGCGACGAGCACGTTCTTGCCCAGTGCCAGGTCGCCCAGATCGGTGGACGGCCCGTCGGCGATGATCTCGCCGCCCTTCACCACGTCGCCCACGTGCACCAGCGGACGCTGGTTGATGCAGGTGTTCTGGTTGGAGCGCTGGAACTTGCGCAGCCGGTAAATGTCGACGCCGGGCTTGGACGGATCGGTCTCCTCGGTGGCGCGGATGACGATACGGGTGGCGTCCACCTGATCGACGATGCCGGTGCGGCGGGCGGCGATGGCGGCGCCGGAATCGCGGGCGACCACCTCCTCCATGCCGGTGCCGACGAGCGGCGCCTCCGCCTTGATCAGCGGCACCGCCTGACGCTGCATGTTGGAGCCCATCAGCGCTCGGTTGGCGTCGTCGTTCTCGAGGAACGGGATCAACGCGGCCGCGACCGACACGAGCTGCTTGGGCGACACGTCGATGTAGTCGACCTTGTCGGGCGCCACGAGCACGACGTCACCTGAGAAGCGACAGGTGATGAGGTCGCCCGTCAGCCTGCCCTTGGCGTCGATCTCGGCATTGGCCTGGGCGACGTGGTGGCGCATCTCCTCCATGGCCGACAGGTAGACGACCTGGTCGGTCAGCTTGGAGTGCACGACCTTGCGGTACGGGCTCTCGATGAAGCCGTACTTGTTGACGCGCGCGAAGGTCGCCAGCGAGTTGATGAGGCCGATATTGGGCCCTTCCGGCGTCTCGATCGGGCAGATGCGGCCGTAGTGCGTGGGGTGCACGTCGCGCACCTCAAAGCCCGCCCGTTCACGGGTCAGACCGCCCGGACCCAGCGCCGACAGGCGCCGCTTGTGGGTGATCTCGGACAAGGGGTTGGTCTGGTCCATGAACTGCGACAGCTGCGAGGAGCCGAAGAACTCGCGCACGGCGGCGGCCGCCGGCTTGGCGTTGATCAGGTCCTGCGGCATCACCGTGTCGATGTCGACTGAGCTCATGCGCTCCTTGATGGCGCGTTCCATGCGCAGCAGACCGACGCGGTACTGGTTCTCCATCAGCTCGCCGACCGAGCGCACGCGTCGGTTGCCGAGGTGGTCGATGTCGTCGATGTCGCCCTTGCCGTCGCGCAGATCGACGAGCGTCTTGATGACGGCGAGGATGTCCTCCCGCCGCAATACGCGCATGGTGTCGGGCGCATCGAGCTCGAGGCGCATGTTCATCTTCACGCGGCCGACGGCGGAGAGATCGTAGCGCTCTGAATCGAAGAACAGCGCGTTGAACAGGTTGGTCGCCGCCTCGATCGTCGGCGGCTCACCGGGCCGCATGACCCGGTAGATGTCCATCAGCGCCTCTTGCTGATTGGCGTTCTTGTCGATGTTCAAGGTGTTGCGGATGAAGGGCCCGATATTGACGTGGTCAATGTCGAGGATCGGGAACTCCTTCACCTTCTGGTCCTTGAGCTCGGCCAAAAGCTCCGCATCGAGCTCGTCGCCGGCCTCGGCGTGGATGGTGCCGGTCGCGAGGTCGACGATGTCCTCGGCGATGTAGCGTCCGGCCAGGTCGTCGGAGGCGACCAGCACCTCCTTCAAGCCGCCCTCGGCCAGCTCACGCGCTTTGCGCGCGGTGATCTTCTCACCCGCCTTGATCACCACCTCGCCCGACTTGGCGTCGGCAAGGTCGGCATTCGGGATCATGCCGCGCATCTTCTCGGCCACGAACGGCATCTTCCAGCCGCGCTTCGATTCCTTGATGGTGATGTGCTTGTAGAAGACGCTGAGGATCTCCTCGTCGTTGAGGCCCAGCGCGTAGAGCAGCGTCGTCACCGGCAGCTTGCGGCGCCGGTCGATGCGGACGTAGACGATGTCCTTGGCGTCGAACTCGAAGTCGAGCCAGGAGCCGCGGTAGGGGATGATGCGCGCGGCGAACAGAAGCTTGCCCGAGGCGTGCGTGCGCCCGCGGTCGTGATCGAAGAACACGCCCGGCGAGCGGTGCATCTGGGAGACGATGACACGCTCGGTGCCGTTGATGACGAAGGTGCCGTTCATCGTCATGAGCGGCATGTCGCCCATGTAGACGTCCTGCTCCTTCACGTCCTTGATCGACTTGGAGCCCGTCTCCTCGTTCACATCGAACACGATCAGGCGCAATTTGACCTTCAACGGCGCCGAGTAGGTCATGTCACGCTGCATGCACTCGTCGACGTCGTACTTGGGCGGCTCGAACTCGTAGCGCACGAACTCGAGCGTCGCGCGGCCTGAGAAGTCCGAGATCGGGAACACTGACTTGAACACGGCCTGCAGGCCATGGTCGTCGGAACGGCCGCCGGGAGGCTCCTTCACCATCAGGAAGTCGTCATAGGAGCTCTTCTGAACCTCGATGAGGTTCGGCATCTCCGCGACTTCCTCGATGGATCCGAATTGCTTCCGGATGCGCTTGCGGCCGTTGAACGTGTCAGCCATGTCCGCTCCTTGTCATTCGCGCGAGGGACGGTCCCGCGCTTTGCTGCCTGTGCTGCGAAGGCCGCCAACCTTCGCTTGCCATTTTAAAACGGCTCACCGGAGGGCCCGTTTGAGGGTTGCATCGCCCTCAAAAGACCCTCCGGAGAAACGTTCGATAGGCAGTGGGCAGTAGGGCAGTCGCCAGTAGATGATCGCTACTGCCGACTGCCTACGGCCTGTTGCCTCATTTCACTTCTACGGTCGCACCCTGATCCTCGAGCTGCTTCCTGAGCTTGGCGGCCTCGTCCTTGGAGACACCCTCCTTGACGGCCTTGCCGCCGGCCTCGACGAGATCCTTGGCCTCTTTCAGGCCAAGGCCGGTGATGGCACGGACCTCTTTGATGACGTTGATCTTCTTCTCGCCACCCGCCTTGAGGATGACGGTGAACTCCGTCTGCTCCTCGGCGGCCGGTGCGGCCGGTCCCGGAGCCGCGGCAACGGCGACGGCCGCCGCCGCCGACACGCCCCACTTCTCCTCCAGCATCTTGGCAAGCTCCGCCGCCTGCAGGACGGTGAGGCTCGAGAGATCGTCGACGATCTTTGCGAGATCGGTCATGGCTTACTTCCTTCCGGTCTGAACCTTTGTGTCTGACACTGCAGTTCGAACAACTGCGCTTGAACGTCGTGGCGCGTTTGGCGCCGCCCTTACCGTCATGCGGCCTCGCCCTGCGATGCCTTCGCCTGGATGACGCGTGCGAGCTGGGCTCCCGGCTCCATCAGCGTGCGGGCGATCTTGGTCGCCGGCGCGTTGAGAAGACCGATGAGCTGGGCTCTGAGCTCATCCAACGATGGCAGCTCGGCGAGCGCTTTGACGCCGTTCGCGTCGAGGACCGTCGCGCCCATCGCGCCGCCGAGAATGACGAGCTTGTCATTCCCTTTGGCATACGTGACCGAGACCTTCGCCGCCGCGATCGGATCCTTCGAGTAGGCGAGGCACGTCGGCCCCGTGAAGAGATCGGTAATCGCTTCGTACGAAGTGTCCTTCAGCGCGAGCTTCGCCAGCCGATTCTTGGCCACCTTGACCTTGCCGCCAGCCTCTTTGACGCGCTGGCGGTAGTCGGTCATCTGGGCGACCGTCATGCCGGCATAGTGGGCGACGACCACCAACCCCGTGTCCTTGAACACGGTGTTGAGAGACGTCACGAGCTCACGTTTCGCGGCTCTGTCCACCTGCTCACTCCAATTTGCGGGTCGGCCTTGCGGCGTTCCCGCGGGTTGCACCTTGCCGCCGTCGGCGGGAGACCCGCTTCAAGGCGACGCTTCTTGCTGTCCTTGTCCGCGCGCCCAACGGGCGGCACGGTGCTGACCCAGGTTCAAACCGGCTGTCCTGCCCGCGCACGCGGGCGATCGAACCGGGTTCTTGCCTGTCTCATGCGGGCCCTGCTTGAGGCTTAGACCGGACGATCCCGAAAGACCGGCCGGCACCCACAATCTCGGACAGTTCCGGAGGAAAAGGGACACGCCCTTCCCGCCGGAGCATCCAGGCACGCGCCCTTTGTGGGACGCGGGCCTGAATTCTTGTCGGCTCCCGGCTACCCGAGGCCCTGTCCACCGCCGAGCGCCGCGGCATCGATCTTGATGCCAGGCCCCATGGTGGAGCTGATCGAAACCTTCTTCACGTAGGTCCCCTTGGAGCCGGGCGGCTTGGCCTTGATCACGGCGTCCACGAAAGCCTTCACGTTCTCGGCGAGCGCCTTCTCGGTGAAGCTCGCCTTGCCGACGCCCGCATGCACGATGCCGGCCTTCTCCACGCGGAACTCCACCGAGCCGCCCTTGGCGCCTTGGACCGCGCTGGTGACGTCCATGGTGACAGTGCCGACGCGTGGGTTCGGCATCAGGCCGCGCGGGCCCAAAACCTTACCGAGTCGACCGACGAGACCCATCATGTCGGGCGTGGCGATGCAGCGGTCGAAGTTGATCTGGCCCTTGTTGATCTGCTCGACCAGATCCTCGGCTCCAATCACGTCGGCACCCGCAGCCTTGGCCTCGTCGGCCTTGGGCCCGCGCGCAAACACGGCGACGCGCAGCTTGCGGCCGGAGCCGTTCGGCAGATTGCACACGCCGCGCACCACCTGGTCGGCATGCTTGGGATCGACGCCCAAATTCATCGCCACCTCGATCGTCTCGTCGAACTTGGCCTTGGCGCGCTCCTTGACGAGCTTCACCGCCTCATCGACCGAGTAGAACTTGTCGCGGCTGAAACCGCCTTGCGCCGCCGCGAGCCGCTTGCCGCCAGCTACGCGCGTCGCCTTGATCGCCTCTTTGCTCATCTTCTGCGCCATCGCTCTACTCCTTGACCTCGAGGCCCATAGAGCGGGCGGAGCCGGCGATCGTCTTGGCGGCCGCCTCGACGTCGTCGGTGTTCAGATCCTTGAGCTTCAGCTTCGCGATGTCGCGAACCTGCGCCATGGTGACTTGGCCGGCGACGCCGCGGCCCGGGTCCTTGCTGCCCGACTTGATGCTCGCCGCCTTCTTGAGGAAGAAGGAGGCCGGCGGCGTGTGCATCTCGAAGGTGAAGGAGCGGTCGGTGAAAACCGTGATCTTCACCGGAATGGGCGTGCCTTGCTCCATGTCCTTGGTCTTGGCGTTGAACGCCTTGCAGAACTCCATGATGTTGACGCCGCGCTGTCCCAGCGCCGGTCCGATCGGCGGCGAGGGATTGGCCGCCCCCGCCGGCACCTGAAGATTGATGTAGCCGTCAATTTTCTTCGCCATAGTCTCCCCTTAGCACTTGACGGGAAGGGGCTTCCTTCCCAGGGTTAGCGGTCTAACGGGCTTTGAAGGCCCTCCCGCACAGTCCGCAGGGAGGCCTCGTGAGAGGTTGTCTCTGCGGCTCGACACGAATGTGCGCGCTCAATCTCAACTAGCGCGCCAACCATCTCGTCTCCTCCTGCCCTCGCCTAGGCCGGCACCTTCTCCACCTGCCCAAACTCCAGCTCGACCGGGGTCGGGCGACCGAAGATCGACACCGCCACCTTGAGCCGCGAGCGCTCCTCGTCGACCTCTTCCACGTGTCCCTGGAACGAGGCGAAGGGTCCGTCGGCCACCTTCACCTGCTCGCCGACCTCGAACGTGATCGAGGGCTTGGGCCGCTCCACGCCCTCCTTGACCTGGTGGAGGATGCGCATCGCCTCATCCTCCGAGATGGGCATCGGCTTATTCTCGGCGCCAAGGAAGCCCGTCACCTTCGGCGTGTTCTTGATCAGGAGGAACGCGGGGTCCGTCATCTCCATCTTGACCAGCACGTAGCCCGGCAGGAACTTGCGCTCCGCCTGCACCTTGCGCCCGCGCTTAACCTCGATCACCTCCTCGGTCGGCACCAGCACCTCCTCGAAGAGGTGATCTAGTCCCGCCGCCTTGGCGCGCTCGCGGATGGCGTCCGCAACCTTGCGCTCGAAGTTGGTGTAGGCATGCACAATATACCAGCGCTTCGCCATTGCCTCTTTCTCGGGGCGCATTTGCGCGAGATTGGTGGACACGTTCAGCTTCCGCCCTGACCGTCTAGCGGCTCCCGCCCAGCACCAGCCGGACGAGCCACCCGATCGCCTGATCCGTGATAAGGAAAAACACCGAGGCCAACGCAACCATCAGCAAGACCATGAGGGTGGTGATCCACACCTCTTTCCAGGTCGGCCAAGTAACCTTGGCCACCTCCTGGCGAACTTCCTGAATAAACTCCACGGGGTTGTATTTGGCCATTAAAGTGACGTCCCCGGGCGAAGTGCGACAATCTGACGCATCGAAAGCGCCAAAAACCAGCCGCTCCGGCGCCCTCTTCCGGCTAGCGACCAACACGATCTGGCAGGGGCGGAGGGTCTCGAACCCCCAACCTTCGGTTTTGGAGACCGACGCTCTGCCAATTGAGCTACACCCCTTTTTCGCGTGGACGTGCGCCGCTCCCACGCGGGGGCGGCATACTTAGCGGAACTTTTTGCCTTTGTCACTTGCTAGTGGCGCTTATGCCTCAAGGCGGCTGCCACGGGCCTCCTCGACGACGACGGCGGTGCCGTAGGCCAGCACCTCCGTTACCGCAGCGGCGATCTCGTTGGCGTCGTAGCGCATTGCGAGCACGGCGTTGGCCCCAAGGCTCTCGGCGTTGGCGATGAGCGCCTCGTAGGCCTCGCGGCGGGCTTGCTCGGCGAGCTTGGTATATAGAGTGATATTACCGCCAAAGAAGATCTGGATCGCCGCCCCGATGTTGCCGACGATGGAGCGCGAGCGCACCGTCAGGCCGCGCGCCACCCCCAGGTGCTGGACCACGCGGAATCCGGACAGATCGTTAGTCGTGACGACCAGCATGGCGCCTACCCCTTCATAGCTGCCGGCAACCGGGTTGGAGCGGGTGAAGGGAATCGAACCCTCGTCATCAGCTTGGAAGGCTGTTGCTCTACCATTGAGCTACACCCGCAATCGCAAAGTAAAAGCCGCCGAGACGCCCTCGGGGCAGTTGAAATAGTCGGTTCCGATGGGCTTGGAAAGCCTCAATTGACGCGGTCCATTACGCGGCGGGGCGGGCTAGGCCCGCATGTGCGGCAATACCCATCGATGCAAGAACATATATATATTTGGCAACGAGGATGCGAACCGATGAAACGCCAGACCGGGCTCTCCTTGTTGCAACGTCACCGCGCCGAGCTGGTCGAGCTTGGCGTCGAGAGCCTGTCGATCGTCGGATCGACGGCGCGCGAGGAAGCACGCGCCTCATCCGACGTGGACGTGGTGGTCCGGCTGACGGAGGGCGCCCCCGGAGAATTCCTGATTGAGAAATCCGAGGCGCTGCCCAGGCAAAACCAAGAGCTGTTTGCAGCGCGATGGTGGAGGGGGCTGGATTCGAACCAGCGTAGGCGAAGCCAACGGATTTACAGTCCGTCCCCTTTAGCCACTCGGGCACCCCTCCTCGAGCACCACTCTTTCACTCTAGGGCAGCGGGGCCCGCAAATGAAATCGCCCCGCGCGTTTCGGCGGCGGGGCATGCGGTTTATGGTGAGCGGGCCCTTGGATGTCAAATGGAAAAGCGCCAGGATGCGCCCTGCCGCAACACACCCGAACCCCATCGCATGAAACCCATCGCTCGCCGCCGGCCCGATGCGCCGCGCGGCTCAAAACCACGCAAAAGCCATGCGGGCCATCGTCCTCCGCGCGTCGACGGCGGCGACGGGCCCCTGCTCCTCTATGGCGTGCACGCCGTCGAGGCGGCGCTGCTCAATCCGGAGCGGAAGATTAATCGGCTCCTGATGACGGAGAACGCGGAGAACCGCTTGAAGGAGGCCGTGAGCGCGCGCCAGCTGGCGCCCGAGCGCGTGGCCCCGCGCGACCTCGACCGCCGGCTGGGGCCCGACACCGTGCATCAGGGCGTCCTCGCCGAGGCCGAGCTGCTCGAGGAGCCGACGCTCGCCGACCTCGCCGCCAGGGCCGGTGCCGCCGGCCCGCTCGTCCTCCTCGACCACGTCACCGACCCGCACAACGTCGGTGCCATCCTGCGCTCGGCTTCGGTGTTCGGCGCGAGCGGCCTCGTCATGACGCGGCGTCACAGCCCGCCGCTCGACGGCACGCTCGCCAAATCGGCTTCAGGTGCGCTCGAGCACGTGCCCATCGCGCTGGTGCAGAACCTCGCCCGCGCGCTGGCCGAGCTGAAGGAGCTCGACTTCACGACGCTCGGCCTCGACGACGGAGCCGAGCGGCTGATCGAGGACGAGACCTTCGAGGGGCGCATCGCGCTCGTGCTCGGCGCCGAAGGCAAGGGCCTGCGCCAGCTGACGCGCGAAAGCTGCGACCAGCTCGTGCGCATCGCCACGCTTGGGCCCATCGCCAGCCTCAACGTGTCGAACGCGGCAGCGATCGCGCTGCACCTGGCGGCTTGGCGCCGGCGCTGAGGCGAGCCGCTGAAACTTTGACGCCCGTCAGTCGCAGATCAGCGGACGATGGCAGACGCGCTCGCCGCCACGGCACACGGTCTCGCCGTAGTCGTTATCGAAGCAGCGCCGGCCCTCCCAGTGGCAACGCGGGCGGCCGCGATAGCAGCGGCCCTCGTCGTCATCGCCGTAGTAGCGGTCACCGCGCGCGCTGGCGGCCGCACCGAGAATGCCGAGGCCGATGATGCCGGCGGCGATGCCGAGCCCGACGCCGCGACCATGGCCGGCCTCGGCTTGCTGCACGGATGCCGTCGCCAGCCCAGCGGCGAGCGTCAACGCCAGCACGGGATGCAGGATCTTCCTGATCATGCGAAGTCTCCGAAATTGAGAGCCGCACATCAAAGCGGCAAATGCATCGAGCGAGAGAACGCGCGGGGGCTTTCCCCCGTTCCCCTCATGATGCAAAGCCTCGCCACATGAATGTGGCCTGAACGCGGATCGAATTGCGGCCGCTTCGCGCCGTGTCGGCGCTACTTGAGGTACTCGCGGCAGCATCCGCCGACCGGCACGGGAATTGGCGCCGGCACGGCGTAGTAGCGCGCCCGGCGGCGGGCCCAGTAGCGCCGCCCATAGCGCCAATAGGGACGCTCGTAGCGCGGCCAGTAACCGCGCGGCATGTAGACGTAAGGGTAAGGGTCGGGCGCGAACGTCGCCATGTAGTAGACGTTGCGGTACTGCGGATAATAGACGAAGTGCCTGACCGTCTGCGGCCCGCACCATCCCGCAGGTGCCCCGCGCCGACACCAGCCCGCCTCGGCGGAGCCGTGACCTGCAATGGCGAACGCAACGATGACGCTGATCAGGGCAAGCGCACTCTTCACTCGCATGCTCGTACTACCTCGAACTTGATCGACCCAACGCAACTTTCATTCACCATAGCGAAAATGGATAACGAACCTCTAAGCGCCGGGTCGATTGTGATGGCGTTGCGCCAACTCTCCCCGCGCTGCCGATGGCATGGCAGCCTGCGCGCCTAACCCTCGCATGCTTAAGCAGATATTAGCCCGATGGCGGCACCATCGCGCCCGAGCCTTTTGGTGTGCCGGGATGGGGCCCGCGGATTTGCGGCGGACTTATCCTCGGCGCCGCGACATGCCTCCCGCGCGCCAGCGCGGGCCCGCTTTAATTCTCGGTAAGGACGCTTGAGGATGGACATGGCCCTCGTTACCAAAGACCTGCGTGAAGTCACGACCAAGAGCAGCCTGCTCTGGGGATTTGCGGTCGCCACTCTGGCGATCCTGTTCCTCGACCACTTTCGCCAGACGACGAGCATTCCCGCCGACTGGTATTGGGTCCTTCCCCTGGTCGCGGCCTTGAGCTGGGGCATCATCGCGGCCGGCCTCGTCTCAATGGCGATCCCGCACGTCCAGCACTGGATGGAAGCGCGCGCCGAGGAGCACAACCGGCGCATCTATGCCGCCCGCAACTTCCACGCCGCCGACAAGTTCCAAAAGGGCGTTCTTCTTTTCTACAAGGGCCGGGACCAGCAGCGCTTCAAGGCGCGCTCCGACGTGCCGGGCCTGCAGGAGATGGTGCGCGAAGGTCTGTTGGACAACGACAGCCTCGATAAGCGCGCCGCCATGCAGCACTATCAGATCCCCGACACCGTCTGGCAGCTGCTCGACGATAGGCCCAAGGGCTGGGCCGACGGCGTCACCGCCACCGAGGCAGACTGGGCATAACGTGCACGCGCTGCGGCGCCGACACCGACGCACGCCGGGGCTCGCGTCTTTCCTCCCGGACGCGGGCCCTCTTCACGTTCGCCGCAGGTTTAGGGCGCGCCCTGGCCGCGGCGCGCCAGGCGCTATATAAGGGGCGCCCGGTAGCCATGCAGGTGGCGCGCGCCATTCCCTGAAGGCCGGCTTAGCTCAGTTGGTAGAGCACCTGATTTGTAATCAGGGGGTCGGGGGTTCAAGTCCCTCAGCCGGCACCAGCGACTTAGCGGCAGAATGCGCGCCTGCGCGCCGAGCCGCGCGCGCTTGTGCTCCCTCCATTGCCGTGCTCTCGCCGCGGTCGTGCTGCACCGTCCCAAGTCCGTTTTGGATGGGGAATACCATGCAGATTGCCGCTCTGATATTCATTGCTCTCGCCTCTTTCCTGTGCGCGACAGAAACGCGTGCCCAACCGACGCGCTCGCAAGATGCAGCGCCGGCCGCTTACGAGCGTGTCGCGCCGCCGACGCCGCGGCCCGCACCCATCACGCCGGAAAATGGTGCCTGGCCGTTTGCTGCGTGGTCCTACGCCAAGGCCTACACCTTCAACTTCTTTGCCGATTCCAATACGCAGCTGCAGGTGGTGACGGCGGACAAGGTCTGGAGCCCGTATATTCGCTCCGAGCAGCTCGTATCCGAGGCTCAGGCTCGCAGCGCTGCGAAGCTCGTCCAATCGATAAACGGCACCTTTGAAAACTCGAAATGCATCTTCCCGCGCCATGCCATCGTCTACTTCGATGCGCGTGATGAGCCGATTGCGAGTGTGGACGTGTGCTTTGAATGCGACGGGATCCTCGTCTGGCCGGACTACAAGACCAAGGATGAGAACGCCTACGCGGACCCGGCTTTCATGACGGCCTATGAGGGGGCCCTCACCCAGTTCAAGACGCTTTTCGGACAGGAGTTGGTGCTACCGCTCTCCTACACGGCGGATCCTCAGCCCCCGCCACGCCTCCTGCGCTGAACCCCGGGATCACTTGTCATCGTTGATGCGGACATGGCCGATCACGGCTTTAAGATTGTTCCAGGCCTCGGAGAACGTTCCGCCCTCGCTGGACGCAACGACCTGCTTCGACGTCATGGTGATGGTCCAGCACCCCGGCGTCACGGTCAACGTGACCTGAAAGTCCTTGCCGCCCTCGCGCATCATCTCCTGCGACAGGATCTGCTCTGCCTGCTGCAGCGCCTCCCGCTTTTTTTCTTTGCGCAGCTGCTTGGCGCGCTGGCGCCGCTTGCGGCTGCACCAGGCTTCCCATGCCGCTTGGGGAACATCATCGGGAGCGGGCAAATAGGGGCTCGGGTCGAGCCGGTCGAGCGTGGCGAACAGATGCCCATACTCGAGGTCCGCAGCAGAAATGCCATAGCGGTCTCTCAGCTCTATCACCTTTGCAAGTGCAGACCTGGCTTCACCAGGGGTGCAGCCGCGGGCAACGGTCTTTTGCGAAAGAGCTCCGATCTTCTCGACCACGCGCTGCGGCGGATGCGCGGCGTCGGCTGCAGGATTGCAGTCCGGGCACGGCATGCGGGCGCTGCATTGACAGCCGCCTTCGATCTTCTCCGACCACGGGCGATCCGGGTGCTCCTCGCACACCCAGCCGACATCCTGGCATTTGGCGCAGTCCGGCACCTCGGCCGCTCCCCCTCGGGCCCGCTCAGATCCCATCATGACAGAAGATGCGTGGCATCGTGAACCCCGAGCCAACGCTTGGCGACGGGGGCGCAACACCCGCGCCGCCTCCTTTGCACGCGGCCTGTTGCACGAAAGGCGGGGTGTCATATTCCGGTATCCCCCAATCTCTCTGAGAGGCTTCTGACGATCTCAGCTCAGCCGGCACCACTTCAATCTCAAAGACTTAGCTCGTGCCGGACACCCTCGCGGTCGAGGTATGCTGCAGCGCGCGGCAAGCACACCCAGCGACCAATCGCAGCGATCGATTTGACGCTCCGGCTTCCGGCAATGCTCCAACTCGTCATATGCTCAACTTTGGGCGCATTTCGGTCGTCTTAGTGCCGCTTCGCGCGGCGCGCCGGCGGCGCGAGAAGAGGTGGACAGTATGAACGATGTAGCTCACGTCGCCACGGGGCGTTCCTCTCCGGGCTTGCGCTACAAGAACGTCGACGCAGCCATCAAGTGGCTGTGCAGCGCCTTCGGGTTCGTGCTGCGTTCCGCCGAGAGAGACGCTAGCGGCCGCGTAACCTACGCGGAGCTGTCTTTTGGCAGCACCATCATAATGGTCGGCGGCGTCAGCGGCTTCGATATCGACCGGTTCATGACCCAGCCCAGCGACATCGGCGGCGCCGAGACGCAGTGCTGCTATTACGTCGTCGACAACCTTGACGCGCAATATGCCAGAGCGCGCCGCGCCGGCTGCGAGATCGTCATCGATATGCAGACCCGCTCCAATGGGGCACGCGCCTTCACCTGCCGCGATCCCGAAGGGCATCTGTGGTGCTTCGGGACCTACGATCCGTGGCAGAGCTTATCGATTGCGCCCGATCGGCCCGATCCTGCCCCTAAGACAAAGGTGCTTGCCGGCGACAGGACCGCCGCGGCGCAGCGTCCGGCGCCCAAGTTTCCTGTCCGCCTCGCCGCAGGCCTGTCGATGGCAGTGGTGGTGTCGGGCGTGGTAGCGGCCTGGATCTATGGCGAGGCCGAGCAGACCTCGCGCGAGGCAACCGCGGCGCCGACAGCCTCGATCGGCCCGGAGCGCGTGGTCAGCATCGAGCTCGGCAAGGAGGCGTTCCAGAGTGCGATCAAGACCGTGCGGTTGCGTCTGGCCGTCGAGCGGCGCTCAAGACGGGCGGCCCAGCGTGCCTCCAAGGCGGCGCAAGCGGAGGCCGCCGAGGAGCGAAGCCAGCGGATCGCGGCGGAACAGTCAGCCGAGAAGCTCGCCCAACAGCTGGCGCTGGCCCAGCAGGCAGCCGCGCAGGCACAGAGCGCTGCCAAAACCGCGCAAGACAATCTTGCCAAGGAGCAGGCCGCCACGCCGCAAGAGCGCAACCGCCTTACGCGTGAGGTCGAGGAGGCCCGACGGGCCGCTGCAGGTGCGCGCGCCGAGCTCGCCCGCGCTCAGGGCGCAACGCAAGCCGCCGAGCAAGAGGCCAAGGCGACGCGCGCGCGGCTTACCTTCGTCCGCCTCAACGCGAAGGAAAACTCCGAGAAAGCCATCGCTCAGATCCGCAAAGAGCTGTCGGGTGAGAAGGCCGCACGCGAGGCGGCCGAGCACGAGGCCGAGAGTGCGCGTGACGACCTCGCGCGCGAGCGGGACCTGAAACAGGCCGCATGGCGCACCGTAGAGCAATTGAAAAGACGGCTGGCGGCCGCCGGGGTTCAGGTCAGCAGTGAACAATCGCAGCTGAAAAAGGCTGTGGCCAGGAGGAAGGCCAAGGCAGCGGAGCAACCGAAGCCTACCGCAGCAAGCACCGGCTCGACGCGGGAGAAGGGCTGGACCCTCAATGGCGGCCCCGTCTTCGCCAAAGATACCGGACCGCCATGAGCTGCCGGCTGGCGCCGAGCGAGTAAGGCCCCCGATCGCCATCAGGGGGGCGCACACCGGTCAAGCCCCGGTTTGCTCGAAGGTCTGGCCCCCATCGCATCACCCGCGGCGACCTCTGCCTGACATTTTGCTCGGGGGGCGGCGTGCGTGGCACCGGCGACCGGCGTCCAGAAAAATCGACGTCCAGAAAATAAGAGAGCCCGGCCGCCGAGCCGGGCTCCAAGGACTTCCGATCACACCTACCGCCGTGGTGGCAAGCTTTACGGCGGCGGGCGTGACATGAGTTTGCCATAGGTCGTGTTGTTGGCCAAAATCAGTCTTTCTTGGGTACGAACGCCATTCTCCACCGGGTCGGGCGCACCGCTGGCCAATGTCGCGCCGACACACACACACGCGCGCACTTCGCCCCTTGCCCGCAGCGCGCCGATGTGGCACTCGACGGGCGCCCGATCCTCGTCCCGCCAGGAGCCCATCATGGACCTCAAGACCGTACTCATCGTCGCACTGGTCGTGGCCGTCGCCGTCCTCGGCTATCTCTACTACGAGAGCCAGCAGACCAGCGTGCGGGTGGACCTGCCGGGCGTCAAAATCGAGGCCAAGTAGTAAAGCGGAAACCTTGAGCTCCGCCGCCATCTGACCCGCCCCTGCGGACGCGGCCAATCCGCGCGCGCTGTGCCACTTATGTCATGGCGCCTGACTGGCCGCTGCACTAGCATTGGCGCCACGCCAGACGCCGGCGCATAGAGTAGCGGATCCGATTCATGCCCACACCGGCTGATCTTCTGGCTGCCGATCGTACGGCGATCCCGGCGGTGAGCGTGGAGATTGCCTCGGTCGCCACCGCCGTGCCCCGGCACGTGGTCACGCAGGAGGACGCGAAATTTCGCGCCCAGAAGGTCTACCCGCAATATGCGCGCCTGGAGGCGCTCTACACCAACACCGGCATCGACACGCGCTACTCGGTAGAGCCCGTGCCGTGGCACCTCACCACGCACACCTGGGAGGAGCGCATGGCCTCCTACCAGCCCAACGCGCTGGAGCTTCTGGAGCGGGTCGCCACCCAGTCGGTCGCCGAGGCGGGGCTCGCCCTGCGCGACATCGACATCATCGTGACCAACACCATCACCGGCCTCTCGATCCCGAGCCTCGAAGCGCGCCTGATGAACCGGCTGGGCTTCCGTCCCGACGTGGAGCGGCTGCCCATCTTCGGGCTCGGCTGCGGTGGCGGCGTCGGCGGGCTCGCGCGCGCCACCCGCATGGCGCAGGCGCGCCCGGGCGCCAACGTGCTGTTCCTCACCGTCGACCTGTGCTCGCTCTGCCTGCGCGTCAACGACTCCAGTCTGGCCATGTTCGTCTCCGCCGCACTCTTCGGCGATGGCGCCGCCGGCGTCGTCTTGTCGAGCCACTCCGGCGAGCGGCGCGGAAAGGCTGCCGCGCGCGCCCGCGTCGGCGCCCAGGGCGACTACTTCTGGTCGAACACCGAGCACATCATGGGCTGGGACATCAAGAACGACGGCTTCGGCGTGGTCCTGAGCCCCGAATTGCCCACCTTGATGCGGGAGCGGCTCGGCGAGGCGCTGTTTCCTTTTCTGGCGCGCGAGGGCCTGTCGCTCGCCGACTTCGACGGCCTGCTCCTGCACCCCGGCGGCAGCAAGGTTTTGGAGACGGCGGAGGACTCGCTCGGGCTCTCCCGTGACCAGATTCGCTACTCCTGGCAGGTGTTGAAAGAGTACGGGAACATGTCGTCGGCAACCGCACTCTTCGTCCTGAAGGCCGCGCTCGCCGACAATGCGCACGGGCGCTATCTGCTCGCCGCCTTCGGACCCGGCTTCTCCGCCTACTTCATCGTGCTCGAGCTCTAGCCCGCACCTCGCGGCCTCTAAGCAACGAGCTTCTCGATCTTGGCAAACTGGCTCAGGCTCAGCCAGGCCTTCAAGCTCCCTTCGAGTGCGCGGTTTCCCGTGATCGTCAAGCGGCCCTTATCCTTTGCGTGCGCAATTTCCGCGTAGCCCATCCAAATTTCGGTCATGGTCCTGAGGTCTGTCGCTAGGTAAAGATCGACGTCGAAGCCCGGATCGACCGAGCACAGGTCGGCACCGTTGCCGGGCTCGATTACCAGCCACCAGTTCCGCTGTGCTGCCGCGAGATCGCCGAAGATGAATTGAATGACGCTTCTGCGATTGGGCATCGGCGTCACGTCGATGTTGCGCCGGATGTCCCACATCAGAAGGTTGGGATCGAGATTCTTCAGGGACGCCTCCGATTCAATCCACCTCTGGCCCCAAATTCCGACGGACTCGATAACTGGCGCCAACTCACGGCCCGCTTCCGTCAAACGGTACTCGAACACGTCTTTTTCGTCGGGAACTTTGGAGCGCACCACGATGCCTGCGCGTTCGAGATCCTTCAGGCGCTTCGATAGCAAAGCGGGCGACATCCGCGGCAACCCCCGCCGCAGATCATTGAACCGGGTCGAACCGCAGACGAGCTCGCGCAGGAGCACGAGCGTCCATCGCGCACAAAGGATCTCCGCTGCCATCGCAACGGGACAGAACTGATTGTAGCTGCCCTCACTCATGGGACATTCCTTCGACCGCGCACGGCTTCAATCATTTGAAGGGTACGGCTCACCGGGAGCCAAGACTAGTTCAGTTTCTGTATCGGGCGGATTCACTTCCTGAACTAGGCATCCGGCGACTGGATATGGGATGAGCCGGCCTCGGCGGCGGAAACCGATCCGCAGCGTCCGCAGATGAAAGGAAGAGCCATGCCACTCGTCGACATCCAGCTAATCGAAGGCGTCTTCGACAAGAGCCAAAAGGAATCCATGATCCGCAAGGTCACGGATGCCATGGTCGAGATCGAGGGCGAATCCATGCGCGGCGTAACTTGGGTGCGCGTGCACGAGGTTGCGAGCGGCAACTGGGGCATCGGCGGGAAAGGGCTGACAACCGCCGATGTGAAGGCCCTGCAATCGCAGGGCAAGTGAAACCCGGGCCCAGGCACTCACGCGCCTGGGCACTCGCATCGCGTCGATGCCTCTTATGCGCGTCAGGCTCGCAGCGAGCCGCGCCAGGGACGGTATCGCCGCGGTTGCGGCAACGCCCAAGCGCCGCGTCGGCGCCCACTTCAAGCTCGCATCGACGGCGCGCGCCCACAGCATCTGGGTTTGCGTGCGCGCCAGGAAAGCGCTCTGGAACTCGTGCGCGGGCGCTCCCTGCAAGACTGCGTGCGCGGCGGCGAGGCCCGACGACAGCGCCAGCGAGGTGCCATCGCCGGTGAACGAGGGAATGACGCAGAGCTGGTCGCCGATGGCATAGACGTTGGGCGCGATCGCCTCCTTACGCGTATAGCCGTAGGGGATGGCAGAAACGGCGGCTGGACGGGCGGATAGGAACTGCGCGCCCGACAGCATATCGCCGACCGCGGAGGACTGCCGCGCGAGATGGTCGAGCTGCGCCGTCCAGTCGGCGCCCACCGTGCGCATCGCAGCCGGATCCATCATCCAGCAGATGCTCGCCTTGCTGTCCTCGATTATGCAGGCGCCGATGTAGCCGCCGCGGTAGCTGACGAGCTGCACGATGCCGGCGAGTGCGCGCGCCGCCGGCTCCGAAGGCGCGAGGCTGATCTTGTAGGCGGTTATCGCGCCCTGGCGGCGCGACCAGCCCCGCATGTTGTGCTTGCCCGTCGCCAGCGCGGCGCAGCGGGCGGTGAGCATCCGCGTGCCGGTCCTGATGCGCACGGCTCGGCCGTGAGGCTCCAGCGCCGTGATGGCCTCCCCGCGGATCACCTCGGCCCCCGCCGCGGCGGCCTTGGCGAGAAGCGCCTCGTCGAGAGCGAGCCGCGACAGCCCCGCCGCCGCAAAGGGAAGCTCGACCGACGCCGTCCGCTCTCCCGTCACGAGCCGCAGATTGGTGATGCGCGCGGCTCCCATGCCGCCGACATCGAGGCCGAGATGGCTGAGCAGCTCCTGCGCCTCCGTGCTGAGGAAATCGCCGCAGACCTTGAGCGTCGGCTTCGCCGTGCGCTCGATGACGGCAACACGCGCGCCAGCGCGCGCCTGCTCGAGCGCGAAGGCAGCACCCGCCAGCCCGCCACCGACCGCTATGGCATCGAAGTCCGGCATGGTGCGATTACGGCATGGGGAGTCCCAAGGCACAATGAACGGGAGGCCACAGCTTTAAGAGAATTTGGCTTGCTGACGTTAGCGCCCTCTCATCCGGGCGAGCCACCGGCCGACGCCGACGAGCGCCAGCTCGAGCATAAGGAACGCTGCGACGAGGCCGGCAATGTTGAGAAGAGTTTGCGGGTATCCGAGTTCGGGCACGTCGATAAAGGGATAGGGATACCAGCCGCTGACCGCGCCGTGGGCGAGCGTCCACAAGGTGTAGAGGGCGGGAAATGCCAGGCAGGCGAGCCCGTTCCTCCAGGCGACATCCCCCTTCGGCACGAACAAGAGCCAGTCGAGCACGAACAGCGGCGGCATCACGTAGTGCAGCACGTGCTCGAAGAAGAGCGTCCACCCTTGGGCGTGTCCGGTATTGCGCAGGAGCAGGTAGTACACGGTGCCGACCACGATGATGTAGCCGGCGATCGCCGTGCGCACCGAAGGGCGCTCGAGAAAGCGGCCGATGCGAGAGGCTGGCGCCGCCACCGGCGCTAGCAGCGCGCACGCGGCCAGCATGTTGGTCAGGATGGTGAAGTAGCTGAAGAAGTGCACGGTCCCGGTCAGCAGGGTTCCTCCATCGAGCACGACCAGCCAATACTGGATGCCGACGGCGAAGAGGCCGATGGCGCCGGCGATCGTGCGGTAAAGGTTCCTGATCGAGGCCGGCATCAGTCGCCGCGCCGCTCGGCAAGCGCTGCGTCCTCCAGCAGGATTTTGTAGTAGAGCACCGCGCTCCACACGCAGCCGAAGATCACCCCAATCGCCGCTTCGCCAAAGACGAGCGGCAGCAGGAACGTCTCCGCGATGGTGATCACGTAGTTGGGGTGACGCAGGTAGCGGTAGGGACCGCGGCGCACGACCGGAGCCTCGTTGAGCGTAATGATGCGGTGCGTCCAGTAGCGCCCCAGCGTGGCGATGACCCAATAGCGCACCACCTGCAACAGCAGATAGAGCGCGGCGAGCGGCCAGATCACCGCCGCGGTGGCGGGGATGAGCAGGAAGATCGCAGCGATCCAGGCGAGATGCGTGATGGCGACGACGGGATAGTAGTCGCGGCCCGCCTCGCGTCCGCCCTCCGCGATGAGCCGGGCCGTGTTGCGCGCCGAGTAGACCTCCTCCAGGCCGCGCTGAAGGAGAATGAGAAGAGCCGCGATCTGCGCCGCTCCGAAGCTTTGCTCCAGCATGGGGTCCCCGGGACAAGGCGAATCAATTTACGCGCGTGTGCGCGGCAGGCCGCGAGTATGCGTCATCCCCGGCCACCTGCAAAACCGCATGCCGCGCTCCGCCGGCCACTTCTTATCGCTCATGGCAAGCTCTCCTTGGCTTTCCCGGGGAGAGACCGTATGAGGCGCCTTCAAGTTCGCCCGTTCACGTCGCAAGGCTTTTCCACACGATGAGCGCCCGCGCCACCACACCGCCTCCGATCCTGCAACGCGCCGGCGAGCTGCTCGCCGGCTACGACGTGCTCTACTGCGACGTGTGGGGCGTGCTGCACGACGGGCATCGGGCCTTCGCCGAGGCCTGCGACGCGCTTTTGCGCTTCCGCGCCGGCGGCGGCACGGTGATCCTCGTCTCCAATGCGCCGGTGCCGAAGGAGCGGGTCGCCGCCATGCTGGAGCTGCGCGCAGTTCCGCGCCAGGCGTGGGACGACATCGTCGCCTCGGGCGAGATCGCGCTCGCCCACATCGCCGAGAAGGGCTACACGCGCATTTTCGGCATCGGGCCGACCGACCGCGACGCCGCAACCTTCGCCAAACTCCCCGCCCGCCCTGTCGCGCTCGATGAGGCGCAGGCGATCCTGTGCACCGGGCTCAACGACGACCGCACCGAGACGGCCGACGACTACCTGGAGGTGCTGGAGCGCGCCCGTGCGCTCAAGCTGCCGCTCGTGTGCGCCAACCCCGACCTCGTCGTTGACGTCGGCGGCCGGCAGTTCATCTGCGCCGGCGCCGTCGCCGACCTCTACGAGCGCATGGACGGGGAGGTGTTCTGGGCCGGCAAGCCGCACGCCAACGCCTACGCCGCCGCGCTCACAGCCGCCGAAGCCGTACGCGGGGCCGCGGTGGCACGCGCGCGCATCCTGGCGATCGGGGATTCCCTGCGCACCGATCTCAAGGGCGCGGAGGCGGCCGGCATCGACGCCATCTTCGTTGCCTCCGGCATCCACCGCGACGAGACGATGGGGACGGGAGAGCTGTCGCCGGAAAAGCTCGCCCTTCTCTTCGCGCCCCCGGCGCCGCCGGCGCTCGCGGTGCTGAGCCGGCTCGTGTGGTAGCGCGCCGGCCATTGCGAAGAGCCGGCACGCCCGCTAGACTCAAGGCTTCGGACGGGGACTGGGGAAATCACCATGCTGCGCAGCGTCACTCTCGCTCTGGCGGGCACCATCGTGCTGGCCAGCTTCACGGCCGTCCTGGCCGACGACACGGGCCTTGCCTCGATGCACGACCTGCGCAAGGAGCGCGGCCGGCTGTGCATGGCGGACCACTGGCATTCGGGCTCGGGCGAGGGCCGTACCAAGGCCGCCGCGCGCGCCGCCGCGATCCGCTCCTGGGTCGACTTCACCAACTTCGAGTACGGCACCGTGTGGGCGCACTTCTCCACGGCGGCAAGCCAGTCCACGCGCTACACCAAGGCCGCCAGCGGTTGGAGCGCCGCCGTCGACGCCCGCCCCTGCCGGCGCTAGCACGCCAGCGGCCATTCTCTACGGTCGGGCGCCGATCTTTACCAGTCGGTTACCATACCCGCGTCATGCTGGGGCCACGATGTAATGAGCCCCGGTGAGTTGGGACCAATCTCCAACGCTTCGTGTCGTTCGAGTTCACGTGCTGTTCCGTTCCTCTGGGAACAGCCGAGTGCGCGTGCCTGCGATAAATCCAGGGCAGTCCTGAGCGTGACGACTTCTCGAAGAGGAACGACCATGATTGTAGCGTCAATGACCCTGAAGTCCCCGATCTCCCGTAGCGTGCTAGCTACGGCGATTGTCCTGGGCGCCGCCATTCTTCCCGCGACGCAAGCAAGCGCCGTCAGCGCCGGCGTCCGCTTCGCCTGCGCCGGCGACTATCTCGCCAACTGCAGCTCCTTCTCCCCCGAGAGCGCCGAGACCCGCCGCTGCATGCGTCAGGTCGGATACCGGCTGTCGCAGAGCTGCCTCAATGCGCTGGTCGCCGCCGGCGAGGTTTCGCGAGCCGAGGTCGCGCGCCGCTCCGCCAGCCAGCGCTGACGACCAGCCGAGACGTCACCTGAGGACACCTAAGGCCGCCGCACGCGTGCGCGCGGCCTTTCTTTTTGGCGGCATGCTTGCGGGGCCAGGCGTCGTCGCGCATCATTCCTTTCAGCTGCGTCAAAGCGGCCGGCATGGCGGCGGCACAATTTCGCGCCAGGCGCGCACCAGGGCGCGCCGTCGATGCAAAGGAGAGCACCATGGACGCCAAGAGCTTTTCTCGGCTCGCCGCTGTGATCTTTGCCATTGTCGCAGTGCTGCATCTCGTCCGCGCCATCGCCGGCTGGCCGGTCTCGATCGATGCGGCATCGGTCCCCATCTGGGCAAGCTGGGTCGCCTGCGCGGTGACGGCGGTTCTCGCCTGGATCGGCTTTGCCGCCTCTCGCCGCGGCTGACGGATCGGGCCGGAGCGCGACAAAGGGCGCCCTCAGGCGCGGGGGGGCCCCATGGAACCTTTGGCCCCAAGCTGCTAAGGAGCGCCCCGAACCAGCGATTTGCCGCCACCTTGGAGCCACCATGAGCGACGCCGAAAGCAAGACGCGAATCGAGACGGCCGCCCTCATCCGCACCTACTACGAGGCCTTCAACGCCGGCGACAGCGAAGCGATGTTGGCCCATCTCACCGATGACGTCATTCACGACGTCAATCAAGGCGAGCGGCGCATCGGCAAGGACAAGTTCCGCGCCTTCAACGCCCGCATGACGCACCACTATCGCGAGCGGCTGGAGAATATCGCCGTCATGGTAAGCAAGGACGGCACCCGCGCCGCGGCCGAGTTCAACGTGCATGGCCGCTATCTCGCCACCGACAGCGGCCTTCCAGAGGCCAATGGGCAGACTTATATCTTGCCCGCGGGCACGTTTTTTGCGATCCGGGACGGGAAAATCGCGCGCGTCACCACATATTACAACCTGACCGACTGGATCGCGCAGGTCTCGGGCTTATGATTTTCGCAGTTCGCCGCCACGACCAGCATCGAACACGGGCGAGCTTCGAAATGGGGACACTAGGCGGCGCCACGGATTCGGACTGAACGGAATGCTCGTAAAGATCCTGAGATGCAAGCTGCACCGCGCCACCGTCACCGAATGCGACCTGCACTATCAGGGCTCGCTGGCGATCGACGCTGACCTGATCCGTGAGGCGGGTCTGCTCGTCAACGAGCACATCGAGATCTACAACATCGATAATGGCGCCCGCTTCACCACCTACGTGATCGAGGGCAAGGCCGGATCGGGCGTCATCGGCCTCAACGGCGCCGCGGCCCGCATGGCCTGCGTCGGCGACAAGATCATCATCTGCACCTATGCGCAGATGAGCGTGGAGGAAGCCAAGGCGCACAAGCCCCGCGTCGTGGTGCTCGGGCCCGGCAACAAGGTCGAGCGCATCACCTCGACGCCCGGGTCCAAATAGCCGCCGCCCATAGCCCGAACTCATAGCCCACACCCAAGGGATCTCGCATGGCACTGGAGGTGACATCGCTCTTCGGCGAGGAGATCGGGTCGGTGTTGCCCGACCTTGCGCGGCTGCGCATCATCGTGTTCCGCGATTGGCCCTACCTCTACGACGGCACGATCGAATACGAGGAGAGGTACCTGGCCAGGCTCGCGGCCGCCAAGGGTGCGGTCTGTGTCGTCGCCCGCGACGGGCCAGAGATCGTCGGCGCCTCGACGGCAGCCCCCATGATCGAGCACGCCGATGAGTTCGCAGCACCCTTCGAGAAGGCCGGCTACGACATCGCCAAGATCTTCTACTGTGGCGAATCCGTGCTTTTGAAATCGCATCGCGGCCACGGGCTCGGCAACGCCTTCTTCGATCAGCGCGAGGCGCACGCGCGCCGCCTCGGCGGCTTCACCCATTCGTGCTTCTGCCGCGTCGTGCGCCCCGACGATCACCCGCTGAAGCCCAAGGACTACCGCCCGCTCGACGGCTTCTGGAGCAAGCGCGGCTACGCCCCCGTCGAGGGTCTGGTCGCCGCCTATGCGTGGAAGGACATCGACCAGCCGGGCGAGACCGACCATGAGATGCAGTTCTGGATGCGAGCATTGTGAATAGGGTGTCGGGCCCATTGGGGCTGACACCTTCTAGCAACCCAAAGCCACCATGCTGGTGTCAGACCCGGAGGGTCAGACACCAGGATCTGCTTTTGCGCAAAGGGAATATCCGGATTGGCCCACCGCGAAAGTCTCAAGGTTGCCGCCGCGCAATACCCCATCGACGAGCCCGTCTCGCAGGGCGCGTGGCGGGAGAAGATCGCCCGCTGGGTCGCCGACGGGGCGGCCTCCGGCGCCGAGCTCCTCGTCTTTCCCGAATACGCGGCCATCGAGCAGGCGGGCGCGCTCGGAGCTGCCGTGTCAGGCAATCTCGAGGCGACGCTCAAAGGCGTCGCGGACCTGGAGCGCGAGCGCGTCGCCTTCCACGCCGAGCTCGCCGCCCAGCACAAGGTGCATATCCTCGTCGGCAGCGGCCCCGCCCGCAAAGGCGAAGGCTCCTACGTCAATGCGGCGCAGCTCGTCACCCCCGCCGGCAGCGTCGGGGTGCAGGAAAAGCGCATCATGACGCCGTTCGAGTGGGACTGGGGCATCTCGCCCGGCAACCCCGTGCGCGTGTTCGACACCACGCTCGGCGTCATCGGCATTGCCATCTGCTACGACAGCGAGTTCCCGCTCATCGTGCGCGCCATGGCCGAGGCCGGAGCCGAGCTCGTTCTCATCCCCTCCTGCACCGAGCGCATCTCTGGCTACCACCGGGTGCGCACCGGCGCCCGCGCGCGGGCGCTCGAGAACCAGATCGCGACCGTGGTGAGCCCGACCGTCGGCGACGCCCTGTGGTCGCCCGCCGTCGACCACAACAGCGGGGCCGCGGGCATCTACGTGCCCTCGGAGCAGTCGGTGTCCGACGACGGCATCCTCGCCGAGGGCCCGCTCAACGCGCCGCAATGGGTCAGCGCCGCCATCGATCTGAGGCGGCTGCGCCATCTGCGCTCCGAAGGCGAGATGCGCAACTTCATCGACTGGTCGAACCAGCCGGGCGCCGTCACTCTCAAAGACAAGGTGGAGCTAGTCCGGCTGCCTTAAGTAGCGCCCAGGGGAATGGCTCAAACTCCGTGCTCCCTCCCCCTTGATGGGGGAGGGTCGGGGTGGGGGTGGTGCGCTACCTTTAATGTGATGGACACCCCCCCCTAGCCCTCCCCCGCGTCCAAGCGGAGCTTGGCTTCGCCAAGACGGGGGAGGGAACAGTTGGAGGATGCAATCTGCGTGATCGCTACTTCTTCAAGGCCCAGGTCACGGTGACAGTGGCTTGAAGCATCTCGGTGCCGCGCTCGATCGGCACCGCGGCGCCGCGCATGGCGCGCGCCATGGGCATGGGCCGCGGGCCCATCTCGCCGCCTTCCTGGATGGTGAGCACCTCGCCCACCTCGGCGCCAGCCGCCGCGGCGTAGAGCTCGGCGCGGCGCTTGGCGTTGGCGACGGCCTCCTTGCGCGCCTCATCGCGCAGGGTCTCGGCCTGGCTCACCTCGAAGGAAAGCCCTGCCATCTCGTTGGCGCCGAGGCTCACCAGCCGATCGAGGATCTCCCCCAGCCGGTCGAGGTTGCGCGCGATGATCTCCACCTGGTTCACCACGCGGTAGCCATCGATCGCCGCGGCCTCGCCTTCGCGCGGCCGCGTGTAACGCGGCTCCACGCGGAACGACGTCGTCTGGATGTCCTTGGCCTCGATGCCCTCAGACTTGAGGCCGTCGATCACCTTCTTCATCTCCTCCGAGTTGCGCGCGAGCGCCTGGCTTGCTGTCGCCGCCTCGGTGGCGACGCCGCTCGTTATGCGGGCTTGATCGGGCTCGGCCGCCACCTGCCCGCTCGCCGTCACGGTGATGGAGCGCGGCTCGCTCGTGTCCTCGGCGCGCGTGGGCGGCGCCGCCATCATCAAGGCGAACGCCACAAGGGCAGAGCAAGCGTAGGAAGGGGGGATGCGCATCTTGGGCTCCGGGTTGCTACCGGGCGCAGGTTAGGGCGCGTTCGCGGATTAATCGAGGCGGCGCGGACGTTTCGGGGCGGCGCCCGAGTCTGCTATAGAGGCCCGCCCCAGCGCATTTTTCTGGGGGCCCGTAGCTCAATGGTTAGAGCTGGCGGCTCATAACCGTCTGGTTCCAGGTTCGAATCCTGGCGGGCCCACCATTTTTCCTTGCGCGTAGCCGCCGCATCAAGGTCTCGCACCCAATTTTCTGAGACCGTTGATGGCATAGTCGTAGGTCGGGTCGATCGCCAGCGCCTGACGAAAGTCCGCGATTGCTTGCTTGCGACCGCGCCGGCTGCCCGAGAACAAGGCCCCTCGATTGGCCCACGCGTACTGGTTCTGCGGAGCGGTGCGGATGGCGTCGTTGTAGTCGGCAAGCGCCAAGTCGCGCTGGCCCATGTCGCCGTAGATCACGCCGCGGTTGTTGTAGGCCATGGAATAGTTGGGATCGGCTTTCAGGGCATAGGTATAGGACTCGATGGCTTTCCTCTTGTTGCCCATCGTGTCGGCGATCCAGGCCAGCTGGAAATGTGCCTCCGCAAGATCAGGCTTGGCCAGCAGCGCCTGCTCGAAGTCCAACGCTGCCGACATGTATTTCATCTTGTCGTTGCAGGCTGGATCAGGCGGGATCATTCTCTTGCATGTGTCGCCCTCCGCGATCCCCTTTTGCACGCGTGCCTTCCCGCGCATGAGGTAGGCGTTCGCTTTGACGTCAGCGGTCGCGGACGCATCCTTTTGCACCATAGCGACGTATTTGTCGTAGTCCTTGAAGGCGGCATCGTAGTTGCCCTTCCTGAAATACAGCTCGCCGCGGTCGAGATAGTAAGCGGGCCAGCTGTCGTTCTCTTTGATCGCAACGTTGATATCGGCCAACGCCTTGTCGGTATCTCCCTGTTCGTTATGGACGAGCGCGCGATTGAAGTAGGCAGGACCAGCATGTGCATCGTGCGCGATCGCGCGCGTGTAGTCCTCGAGCGCCGCATCCAATTGATTCTTGGAATGGTGCGCCATTCCGCGCTGGTTGTAGTCCACCCAGGTCGCATTGCCTTTGCGGATGATGTCGGTGAGATCCGCTATGGCGCTGTCGTAGTCCTTTTCCGCCATATGACCCTCCGCACGCTTGCGCAGAGCCTCGATCTCGGGGCTCGCTGGCACCGTGTTGGCAGAGCCACCACCAGAACTTGGTCCGCTGGAACCCTGCGGCTGCGGAGTGAACCCCTCCAGGCTCGCGATCACCGCCTTGGGCGGCGGCGGCTCCACGAGCCCTTCGTACTGCAGCGGAATCTGCGGCGGCGGCGGCTTCAGCGCGGCGCGGATGCGCTGCTCCTCCGTCTCGGCAGCCGACATCTGCGACGGCGTCAGTGCAGCGTCCAGCGTCTTCAACTCATCCACGGCGCGCTGATAGCCGAGCGTGCGCGCTATCTCGACGTGAGCGCGCGCCCGCACAGGATCTGCCTCTCCGAAATAGCCTGAGTTCCAGCCGATGCCGGTATTGAACTGACAAAGACCGTCGGCAAAACCCGAGCACAGACGCACGTAGCTCATGGCAAGCCCCGCGTTCTTCCACGGCGGGGCCTTGGCAACCGCTTCCTGCAGGTAGGCGAGGCTGTTGAGCCCGTCGAGGGCATGCCCCTTGTTGTAGGCTGTCTTGTACCAATCGATCGCCTCTTTGGGATCGGGAAGCAGCCCCTCGGCGTATTGGTTAACGAGCCAATCTCCGAGCGTCAGCTGGGCCATCGTCAGCCCAGCCTTGGCAGCCTTGCGCAGATACTGCTCCGCTTGCTTGCCGTCGGCGCTCCCAACGCCGATGCCATCGGCCAGCAGGCGTGAATAAACGGCCATCGCCATGGCGTCGCCGGCATCAGCTCCTTGCTTCAATAGCTCCGCGGCCTTGGCGGCATCGAGAACACCCAGATCACCGCTCAAGTATCCGATGCCGGCAAAGCGCAGCGCCTCAGGATCGCCGGCGGCGGCACCGGCCTCGATCAGCTCCCGCCCCTCCGTCGGATTGGCCTTCACGCCGGGGGGACCAGCAACCAGCATGCGGCCGAGCAGCGCCTTTGCCTGCGTGCTGCCGCCGTTGACCGCCTGCCGCCACAGCGCCTCCGCCGTGCGGTTGCCGTCCTCGGTGTTGCGTATGGCGAAGGCGGCGCCGCGCAACAGGGCGACGTTGGGGTCATCCCCGTTGGCCTGGCGCAGCTGCTCGATGACCTCGTCGGGCTGCCTCAACGCGACGGCCGTCCGGGCGGCCTGCAGCCGCGGACGATCGGCGGCGCTTGAGGACTGGAACGGCTTGTCGTCGATGTCGAACAGGAAGCCCAGGCCAAGCCGCGGGTTCTTGAGCGAGTTGTAGTAGGGGATGGGGACGACCGGACCCGCCGCAACCGGACCTTGCGCCGCGGAGCCGGAGGACGAGCCGCCGCCCAGCAAGCCGCCGTCCGTCGAGGACTGCAGACCCGAGCTGCCGCCGCTCCAGGGCCACGCGACCTTGTTGGGGGGATCGAGGAACATCATGGCGAGCGCGCCGATGATGGCGAAGTCCATCATGCCGCGGAAAGCCAGGTCGCTCTTGTAGAGGTCGACCATGTTGGCAAAGACCGACTTGCGCGCTGCCTCCTTGGACAGCATGCCCTTTGCGCCTGAGCTCGTGGTCGACATGTGGCGGCTCCCAGAATTGCGGCTGCCCGGAGCGGCGCTCGCTCGCTAGTGCGTTGCGCCGCGCTCGCTCTCCTCGGCGGCCGACGCTTCCGCTTCGTCGGGTGTGACGGGGATCACCCGCACGTCGCCGCCGTCCGCCTCGAACATCACGTGCGTCGCGCCGCCGCCTCTGGCCTCGATCAAGCCGTCGGCGATCTTGTCCTCGATGTGGCGCGCGATCTCGCGCACGCCACCGCTCGGCTTGTTCTGCGTGAACTCCTCAATCGCGCTCATGAGGATCTCAGGGTCGATACCCTGACCGGCAATCTCGAGATTGTAGGTCTTGGTCGCCTTCTCGATCTCGAGCGCGACGACACGGGCAATGTCGAGCCCGGCCAGATCGCGGAAGGCGAACACTTCGTCGACGCGCGAGAGCACCTCGGGCGCGAACTGAGCGTCCTGCAGGGCCGACTTGGCGAGCTTGTTGAGCTCCTCCTGCGTGATCTTGGGTTCGCGCGCGTACTCCTCGATGCGGCTCTTGGCGGCGTTGGTGGTCATGATGAAGATCACCTCGCGGGTCGAATGCTTGGATCCGTCGGTGAGCTCGGTGATGAACCCGTCGTTCCAGGCCGACAGGAACTGCGTCAGGATCGAGCGATGCGCCTTCTCGATCTCGTCGAGCAGCACGATCGCGTTGGGCACATCGCGCAGGTTGCGCGTCAGAAGACCCGGCTTGCCCGAGCCGACATGGCCGGCCGCCGCTCCGAACAGCGTCCACGACGAGGCCTCGCTGCCGAACTTGGTCATGTCGATGTAGTGCAGGTGCTTGGGGCTGCCGAACAGCTTCTCGGCAAGGACCTGGGCCAGATAGGTCTTGCCGATGCCCGGCGCACCGGCAAAACAGAACACGGCTATGGGCTTGTTCGGCCGCTTGGCTGCCATGCGCCGATGCAGCCGGGTGACGACGGAATCGATGACGGCATTCTGGCCGATCACCTTCGACTTCAGGTAGCTCGCCAGCTCCACGGGATCGATGAGCGTCAGCGAGCGCTCTTTTTCCCCCCATTTGTCGGCGAGCGCGCCGAGGTTGGACAATCGCTCCAGCGGATCCTTGCTCGTCGTGGGCGGTTTCTTATCCCCAGACATGGCGGTTCTCCTGATTGCCGGCCCTCTAGCCGGCCATGGCCTGTTCCTCGGCAGCCCCGGCTTGCTCCGCGGTCTCGGCGGTTGCGACGGGAATGACGCGCACCTTGTTGCCGTCGGCCTCGAAGCGGACCTGGCGCGCATCGCCGGCCTTGGCCTCGATCAAGCCGTCCGCGATGCGATCCTCGATTTGTCTTGCGATGTCGCGCACGCCGCCCTTGGGCTTCTTCTCCGTGAACGTCTCGATCGCCTCGATGAGGATCGCCGGATCGATGCCTTGATAGGCGATCTGGAGCTGGTACTCGTGCGCCCGGCGCTCGATCTCGAGTGCCACGACGCGGGCGATGTCGAGACCGGCCAGATCGCGGAAGGCGAAGACGTCGTCGATGCGCGACAGAACCTCGGGCGCGAAGTCCGCATCCAGCAAGGCGCTCTTGATCAGCCGGTTGAGCTCGTCCTGGGTGATGCCGGGATCGCGCGTCAGCTCGGCGATGCGGGCGGTGCCGGCGTTGGTGGTCAGAATGAAGATCGTCTCGGTCGTGGGATATTTCGTCGCGGTGCCGAGATCGGTGACGAAGCCGTCGTTCCAGGCCGACAGGAACTGCAGGTGGATATCGCGGCTCGCCTTCTCGAACTCGTCGAGCAGCACGATGGCGTTGGGCGTGTCGCGTAGCGCCCGCGAAATGAGCCCAGGCTCCCCGGAGCCCTGCAACCCCGCCGGCACTCCGAACAGGCTCGTGGCCGAGAAGCCCTGCTGGAACTTGGCCATCTCGAAGACGTGCAGGTGCGAATCGCTGCCGTAGAGCTTCTCCGACAGCACTTTGGCGAGGTAGGTCTTGCCGACGCCGGGCGCGCCCGCAAAGCACATGACGGCGACCGGCTTGCCCTCCCTGCGCGCCGCCAAACGCTGGCGCAGGCGCCGCGACAGCGCGTCGATGACCTCGTCCTGTCCGATCAGGCGCGCCTTGAGGTAGCTCGACAGCTCCGTCTCGTCGATGACCGTCGGTGTCTTGGGCTCGACCTTGCGCCCATGCTTGCCCATGGCACGGTCGACGAGCTGCAGAACCGGCGCGGGAAGATAGCGCCCGGTGTACGTGAACTCGACCACGGCACCTCCGGCCGCGATCACCACCAGGAACCAGGCTAGAGCCGGCGAGGCCCGGTCGATGATAATGATGGCGATGATGATACCGAGCCGGCCGGCCCACGCCATACCGCTCATGGGTAGGACCTCCGCGGCCGCCCGCTCGCCGGGGCCGCGAAGCGCGCGCCTATCACTGCTGCAGTCGGGCGAGGACGCATTGTTGCCGTACGTCGAGCCGAGAATAACTGAAGATTGTCACCACCTTACCAGCGGGTAAAGTCGAGAATTGCCGCCCTCGACCCACTTTTCACCGGCACAGTGACCGCCAGGGCAGCCAGAGACCGCTCGCAGCTGCGCGAGGAGGGTTAAGGCGAGGAGATTTGGACCACCTCTCCCGTCTTGAGCGGCTTCAGTGAAAGCACCGCAGTGCCGACATAAACCGACACCGTGATGTCGCCGCCGCCGCCATCGACGAGGCCGGCGACGGCGACGGGCGTGCCGGGCAGATAGGGAATTGCCATCGTATAAGGCGCGTGCTTCAGGGGAACGTCTTGGCGAAAGCCCGCCGCCGAGACGCGAACCCAGTCGCCGTCCTCATCGAAATTGTCCGACACCGTGATCCAGCCGAGCCGCAGCTTGCCGTCGGCGACCTCGGCCCGCACCTTCTCCTTCTCCGGCCCGCTCATCATGAGCTTGCCGATTGCCTGATCGGTCTCCCCCGCGGCAATCGGCCGGATGAGCGAGGACGCGTTCGTCGCGGCCGCCTGATGCTGTCGGCCCCCATCCGCGGGCCCGAACAGGCCGACACTGACGAGCGCCGCCGCCAACAGCCCGCCGGCGCCCAACCAGAGGAGGGCCGAATTTCCGCTGAGATTGAGTCCGAAGCCCGAGCCTGGGCTCTGCCCGTTTTGCGCGCGGCCGTTTCCACCCTGCCGGAACGCCCCCTGTGGCTTCGGCCTGGGCTCGCTCGCGGGATTGGTGCGCGTCTGTTTTTGATCGTCTGCAGCCACGCTTTGCCCCTCAAATCCGCCGCGGGGCCCTTCGACAAAGCCGCAATCGGCTCGCACGGGGGCGCCTTGAGGCTATCGAATTCTGCCCCGAGCGCCAGAGCCTGCCAAGAGGATTGCGAGGTGTCGTGACCGGAGGGACCACCTGCGGGACGATCAGTGCCCAGAAACCTTCTGGTTCCAGGCTCGAATCCTGGGGGGCACACCATTTTTCCTTGCGCGCAGCCGCCACACCAACCCTGCGCGCGGTGGTTCCGGTTCGAACTTAGCCGTTCTCACCTCCACCATTTTTCCTTGCGCGCAGCCGCCATACCGACCCTGCGTACACTTTCTCTGCGTCAGTCCTTGCCCCCGTGCCCGTTGGCCTCGATGACGGTCACGTCCTCGCCCGCGTGCACCGACTTCAAACGGCTCACGTCATCGAGCGCCAGCGCCCAGATGTTGCACGGGCTCGCCATGCGGATCTCGCCCTTCTTCGATACGGGCGTCGGCCCGAAGCCGATGGCGATGGCGTTGCCGTCCGGCCAGAAGGCGATCTCACCGGCGCTCACGACCTCGCGCGCCTCCGGCTCGCAGTCCGACGAGACCGGCGCGCGGAAATAGAACTCGTGCCCCCAAAGCTGTGCCTGCGCGTAGATCGGCAGCGCCGCCCAGATGCGTTCCGCCGTCGGCGTCTCCAGGAGCCGGGCACGGATCACAACCTTCCCCACCCGGATCAAGATCTCCCGCATCTGATGCCTCCCCTAGTGTCCCGATTCCGAAGCTCGCCCGAGTTCGCAGCAAGGTCTGGGAGCGAGCTTCGGAATCAAAAGGGACACCAAAATCATTGAGTTGCTCGTGTGATTCAGATCGAGAAATTCGCTCCGAGCCATGCCGCACGCGCTGGCGAATTTCTCGATCATCACACGAGCCCCGTCAGTCTGTCGCCAACGTTACCGACACCTTCTCACCGGGACGCACCGCCTTCAAGACCCCGACGTCGTCCAGCGCACGGGCCCATAAGTTGCAGGGGCGCGGCAATCGGAGCTCGCCCGGCCGCGAGATGGGGGTGGGGCCGAAGGCGATGATCACCCGGTCGTCCTCCACCCAGAAGCAGATGTCGCCGGGTGCGGCAATGAGGCGGGCGCCGCGCTCGCGCCCGGATTCGACCGGCGTCTCGAAATGTATCGCTTGGCCCCAGGTCTCGGCGGTGGAATGGAGCGGCAGCGCCTGCCAGATCCGCTCGGCGGTGGGGGTGTCGAGGAGTTGGGCCCTGACCTGGGCGCGGCCCGCCGTGATGAGGATGCGCCGCTCCTCGGGGCGCATCGCACGGCGGCGCTTCTGGGCCTCGTCGGGCCGGACCGCGCGGTTGTGCTCTCTGAGGATATTGGTCGGCATCATGTCCCGCGGCGGCCGGACGCCGGCGAGCGGCGCCGCGGCGTCGCCTCAGGCCGGCGGCGGCCCGAACACCAAGACCGCATTGAGGCCGCCGAAGGCGAAGGAGTTCGACATCGCATAGTTGACCTCCAGATCCCGCCCGACATTGGGGATGTAGTCGAGGTCGCACTCGGGGTCGGGGTCGTCGAGGCCGATCGTCGGCGGCACCCAGTTGTCCTGCATGGCGCGAATGCAGGCCGCCGCCTCGATGCCGCCGCCCGCACCCAGCGGGTGACCGTGCATCGACTTGGTGGAGGAGATCGCCAGGTTCTTGGCGTGGTTGCCGAACACACCCTTGATGGCACGGGTCTCGTTGGCATCGTTGATGGTCGTCGCGGTGCCGTGGGCGTTGAGATACTCGATGTCGGAGGGAGCGAGGCCGGCGTCCTCGAGCGCGTCGCGCATCGCCACCATCGGCCCCTCGATGTCGGGGTTGACCATGTCCCTGGCGTCCGACGACATGCCGTATCCGACGATCTCCGCTAAGATGTTGGCGCCGCGTTCCTGGGCGTGCTCCAGCG
This sequence comes from uncultured Alphaproteobacteria bacterium, assembly GCA_963728165.1. Lineage (GTDB taxonomy): Bacteria > Pseudomonadota > Alphaproteobacteria > Rhizobiales > Hyphomicrobiaceae > Hyphomicrobium_A. The sequence continues at coordinate 132,563 of CAVSIY010000002.1, forward strand.
ATTCCAGAACCAGGACGCCGGCGCCCTCGGCGAGCACCGTCCCGTTGCGCTTCTTGGCGAACGGGTAGCAGCCTTCCGGAGACAGCACGTGCAGGGCCTGCCAGGCTTTCATCGTGCCATAGGTGATGACCGCCTCGGACGCCCCGGCGAGCGCCACGTCGACGACGCCGTTCTTGATGTAGTCGCGCGCGATGCCGATGGCATGCGTGGCGGTCGAGCAGGCCGAGCAGGTGGCGAACGTCGGCCCTTTGACGCCGAACTCAATGCCGACGTGGGCGCTTGCCGAGGAGCCGATGATGCGCAACAGCGTCAGCGGATGGGTAGCACGCTTGCCTTCCAGAAACAGCGCCCGGTAGGACTGCTCGAAGGTGACGAGGCCGCCCGCGCCCGAGCCGATGATGCAGGCCGAGCGGTAGGGATCGGCGAGGGGAACGGCAAGACCTGACTGCTTGACGGCCTCGTCGGCCGCCGCGGCGGCGAACCACGAGTAGCGGTCCGCGTGCATGACGAGCTTGTCGCGCTGGAAATGCTTCAGTCGAACCTTGGGGTCGAAGTCCTTGATCTGCGCTGCGATCAGGATCTTCAGATCCTCGAGCGGAAAGCCTCCGAGTGCGGTGACGCCGCACTTCGCCGCCTTCATCGACTCCCAGAACGTATCGACGGTGAGGCCGATCGGCGTGACCACGCCCATCCCCGTCACCACGACGCGGCGTGCGCCGTCAGCCTTTGCCATAGTGCTTGTGTACCTGCCGGTTGTGGGCGTCGCGGATGACGCCGGAAGATGAGCTCAAGTGCGAGCCCACACGTGGGGAGATTGAGGCTCGCGCGCCGAAGACCTGCTCCGGCCGCTCTCTACTCTAGACGCTAAGCCTTAAGCCTTCGCGCCTGCCGCGGCCGGGCCCTTAGCCATCAGGTCCTTAACGCGATCGACGACCGATCCGACCGTCTTGAAGTCCTCGACTTCCTCATTGGCGTTGTAGGGAATCTCGATGCCGAAAGTATCCTCGATGTCAAAAACGATCATCGCAAGGTCGAGCGACTCTATCTTCAGATCCGTGAGCGGAGTGGACAAAGAAATGTCGTCCCGCGGCTCCTTCATGTGCTTCTTCAGGATCTCGATGATCTTGGTTCCGACTTCGTCCATTTCACTCTCCCACCCCTACTCATACCGAGCCGGGGGCCCGTGCTGCTTCGTTCCTACCTAGTGCCAGGCCAGTAGCACAACAAGCTGACGCGTCACATATCCTTAAACGTCAATCAAGTCCAGCTACGGCGCCTGCAGCGGGTCCCGGAGGAGCCGCCGGCGCAACGTTTAGTTCGGTCCCTCTCCGTGCGCAGTCTCCGACGATACAGCAAAACCTCTTCACAACCGTTGCGATGCTATACCTTGGAGTGCCCCGCTATGGCCACGGCCCCTAAAAACGTGTTCAATAACAAGGCGGATTTCAAGGTCCTGTTACCCCAAACCCGACATGGGCCCCAAACTCCGCCAACGGCGTCAGCCGCGGGCACGAGCCTGGTCTGGGAGGCACCCGAGAATGGCAACCAGAGGCCTGCGAAACGGCCCCGACGCTGCGGCCGCGCCACCCATGCCGTGGCTCGCTCGCTATCCGCGCGCGGTCGATTGGAACATGGCGCTCAACGTCGCGCCCCTCTATAGCCTGCTCGACGACGCCGTCGCGCGGCACGGCCCCCTGCCCTGCTCGGTCTTTCTCGGCAAGACGCTCACCTATGCGCAGATCGGCCGCCTGGTCGACCAGGCCGCCGCCGGACTGCAGCGGGCCGGCGTCAAGAAGGGCACCAAGGTCGGGCTCCTGCTTCCGAACACGCCGACATTCATCGTTTACTTCTTCGCCGTGCTGAAGGCCGGCGGCACCGTCGTCAACTTCAACCCGCTCTACACCGTCAGCGAGCTCGCCGGTCAGATCAAGGACAGCGACACCGAGCTGATGATCACGCTCGACCTCAAGGTGCTGTTCGACAAGGTCGACGCGCTACTGCAATCAGACGTTCTTCCCCGCGCCGTCGTGTGCTCGTTCACGGCGCTCCTGCCCGGCGCCAAGGCCGCTCTCTTCCGCATGTTCAAGGCCAAGGACCTGGCGCGTCCCCAGCAGTCGCCGGCGGCGGCGCGCATCATTGCCGAGGCCGACCTGGTGGCCGACGCGGGCACGCCTCAGCGCGTGCCGGTCGATCCCCTGACCGACGTCGCCGTGCTGCAGTATACCGGCGGCACCACCGGCACGCCCAAGGGGGCCATGCTCTCCCACGCCAACATCTACGTGAACGTGCAGCAGGTCACCTCCTGGCAGCCGGAGCTCGCCGACGGCGAGGAGCGTGTCCTCGGCATCCTGCCGTTCTTCCACGTCTTCGCGCTGACCGTGGTCATGAACTTCGCCATCGCCAAGGGTGCCGAGATCATCATCATGCCCCGCTTCGCCCTCGACGAGGCGCTGCATCTCATCGACAAGACGCGCCCCACCGTGATGCCGGGGGTCCCCACCTTGTTCAACGCCCTGTTGAACCACTCCAAGATCAAAAGCCACAACCTGTCGTCGTTGAAGTACTGCCTCTCGGGCGGCGCCGCGCTCCCCCTCGAGGTCAAGCAGCAGTTCGAGGCGATCACCGGCTGCATGGTGCTGGAGGGCTACGGCCTGTCGGAGACCTCGCCCGTCGCCACCGTCAATCCGATCGAAGGTCCCGTGAAGCCCGGCTCCATCGGGCTGCCGCTGCCCCAGACCGTCATCTCCCTGCGCGATCTCGGCGATCCCACGCGCGAGGTGCCGCAAGGCGAGAAGGGCGAGATCTGCATCAAGGGCCCGCAGGTGATGCTCGGCTATTACAAACGTCCGCAGGAGACCGCCGATCAGATGGTGGGCGAGTTCCTGCGCACGGGCGACGTGGCGCGCATGGACGCGGAAGGCTTCTTCTTCATCGAGGACCGCATCAAGGACCTCATCATCTCGTCGGGCTTCAACGTCTATCCGCGCCGCATCGAGGAGGCGATCTACGAGCACCCGGCCGTGGCCGAGGTCACCGTCATCGGCATCAAGGACAAGAAGCGCGGAGAGGCGCCCAAGGCCTTCGTCAAACTGAAGCCCAGGGCGACGGCAACGGCGCAGGAGATCTTCGAGCACCTCAAACCTCGCATCTCCAAGATCGAGATGCCGGCTGAGATCGAGTTCCGCGATGAATTGCCCAAGACCATGATCGGCAAGCTCTCCAAGAAGGAGCTCGTAGCCGAGGAGGCCCAGCGCAGCAAGCGCGACGCCTGATTGGGGTCTAACCGCCGGCACACCCACTCCGTCATCCCCGCGGAGGCGGGGATCCAGGACACCCAGCCAAAACTTCTCCGATTGAGAGCGTGCGCCGCTTTCCCATTCACATCATTGCTGGCGATTCCCATCGGCGTGGCACGTGCCGAAGCGTGACTGGGTTCCCGCCTGCGCGGGAATGACGTTTGAGGGGAGGCGGGCGCTCGTCGTCGCTACCGATAAAGGTCGGCGCGGGTCGGCGGCGTGGCGGGCGCGCGCTTGGCCGACTTGGAGACCAGCGTCTGGAAGATCCTGAGCGTCCCGCGCGAGAAGGCGAGCGACACGCCGGCGAGATACGCCACCCAGATGCGATACTTCTCCTCGCCCACGTATTCGACAGCCCGCGCGTGCTCTGCCGTCAGCCGCTCGCACCATAATTTGCACGTGCGCGCATAATGCAGCCGCCAGGCCTCCACGTCCTGCACCTCGAAACCGGCACGCTCCATGGCGACGAGCGAGTGCCCGATGTCGTCGAGCTCGCCGCCGGGAAAGATGTACTTGGCGATCGCCTTCTGCTCGGGCCGCATCCGCCGCTTGAGCCAGCTCTGCTTGGGCGCGCGTTTGGCGATCGCGTGGTTGAGGAAGAGCCCGTCGCGGGCGAGCAGGCTCTGCATCTTGTGCATGTAGGCGGGAATGTTCTTCAAGCCGATGTGCTCGTACATGCCGATCGAGGCGATCTTGTCGAACTCGCCGCTCATGGCGGAATAGTCCTTGAGCTCGATGGTCACGCGGTCCTGAAGCCCCAGCCGCTTCACCTTCTCGCGCGCAAATGCGAGCTGGTTCTCCGACAGCGTGATGCCGTGCGCGGTGACGCCATAGGTCTTCGCCGCGTGGCAGACGAGACCGCCCCACCCGCAGCCGATGTCGAGGAAGCGCTCGCCGGCTTTCAAGCGCAGCTTGCGGCAGATCATCTCCAGTTTGTCGGTCTGCGCTTGCGCGATTGAGTTGCCCCAATCGGTGAAGTAAGCGCAACAGTAGACCATCTCGGGATCGAGAAAGAGCGCATAGAACTCGTCGGAGAGGTCGTAGTGGAACTGGATGTAGTCCTTGTTGTCGGCCGTCTTGCGCGTCTTGCCGGTGACGTCGCCTTCAAAGCCCTGATCGTCGTGGGCGGCCTTCCCGCGCGCGAAGAGAAACGGCGACAGCCTGGCGGCGAGCGTCGAGCGCGTCGCGGCCTTTGAGCTTGACCGAGCGGCCGCCGCGATTGAGCTGGGAGCCCAGATCGATCAGCGTGCCGCCGGCGAAATCGATGCCCTTGGTCACGTAGTGGCGGATGAAATTGTCGAGCGTCGGCCGGCGCAGCAGCGAGCCGATGACGCCGCGGCCCGGCGATGCGGATCTCGAAGGGCCCGGTGACGTTGGAGCCCAGCGGCGTACGCGAGCCGTCCCAGAGCCTGAGCGAGGCGTCGAGGTCGAGCTTGGCGCCGAGCTCGGCCGCCAGCCCCCGCGCCGCCTGCGAGCTGCCGCTCCGCCTTGTCGCTGCCCATGCTCGCACCCGCCATTGTCCGTCGTTTGCGGCTGCGTGGCATACCGCAGCGCGGCTGTCGAGGCCCCGGCTCGGTTGACGAGGGATGTCAAGCAGCCTGGTGCATCTCGGCGGCGTCGCGCGTCTCCATGATCGCCGCAACGCCCATGCCGCCGGCGGTGCAGATGGAGATGAGGCCGCGACCGCCTTGCTGCGACAAGAGCTTGGCGAGGTTGGCGACGATGCGCGCTCCGGTCGCGGCGAAGGGGTGCCCGAAGGCGATGGAGGAGCCCTTGATGTTGAGCTTGGCCCGGGTCGATTGCCCCCAGCGGCTCCGGCTTGCCCAGCCGCTCCTTGCAGTAGGCCGGGTCCTCCCACGCTTTCAGCGTCGACAGCACCTGGGCGGCGAAGGCCTCGTGGATCTCGTAGAGATCGAAGTCCTGCAGCTTCAGCCCGGCGCGGTCGAGCATCTTGGACACCGCGATCGTCGGCGCCATCAACAGGCCGTCGCCGCCGACGAAATCGTTGGCCGCGGTCTGCGAATAGGTGAGGTAGGCGAGAACGGGGAGCCCGCGCTTGGCCGCCCACTCCTCCGAGGCGAGCAGCACGGCGGCAGCGCCGTCGGTCAGGGGCGTGGAGTTGGCCGCCGTCAAGGTGCCGCGCTCGGTCTTGTCGAAGGCCGTCTTCAAGGTCGCAAGCTTCTCGATTGTTGCGTCCTCGCGGATGTTGTTGTCGCGGAACACGCCCGCGTACGGCACCACGAGATCGTCCATGTAGCCCGAGCGATAGGCGTCCGCCGCCTTCTTGTGGCTCTCGAGCGCGAAGGCGTCCTGGTCGGCGCGCGAGATGTCCCACACCTGCGCCATCAGCTCGGCATGCTCGCCCATCGACAGACCGGTGCGCGGCTCGGAGACGGACGGCGGCTTGGGGATGAGCTCGGCCGGCGAGAAACCCTTGAAGGCCTTCAGCTTGTCCATTGTCGTCTTCTGCAGCGACATCTTGGTGAGGCGCTGCGCCAGCTTCTTCGACACCACGATGGGGGCGTCCGATGTCGTGTCGGAGCCGACCGCGATGGCGCAGTCGATGTCGCCGGCGGCGATCTTGGCGGCGCTGCCGAGCGCGCCCTGCAAACTCGTGCCGCAGGCCTGCATGATGGTAATGCCGGGCGTGGAGGCGGCGAGCCTGGTGCCGAGCACGGCTTCGCGCGTGAGATTAAAGTCCTTCGAATGGGTGACGACGGCGCCGCCCAGCACCTCGTCTATGTGCTCGCCCTTGAGGTTGTAGCGGTCGACGAGGGCGTTGAGCGCGCCCGTCATCATGTCGAGGTTGGAGAGGTCGGCGTAGAACGTGTTGGAGCGGCAGAAGGGAATGCGCACTCCGCCGATCACCGCCACGCGTCGCAAGAATCTCTGCATGCTTCCGATCCCGTCAAAGGCGTGTCTGACCCTCTGGGTCTGAGACGCAATCTGCAAACTGTTCCACTCGGTGTCAGACCCGGAGGGTCAGGCACCGTTCGACCTACTCCGCTGCGGCGCGCTCGGGCGCCGCATGCGCCTGCGCCGCGTGATAGTGCAGCGGGCCGCCGCGGAACGGCGCAAAGCCGGTGCCGAAGATCACGCCGGCATCGACGAGGTCGGCGTTCTCCACGATGTGCTCGTCAACGCAGGACTGCGCCTCGGCGATCATCGGCTCCACCAGCTCGCGCCCGAGCCGCTCCATCTCGCGCTTGTCGAAGGTGCGGTCCGACTTCTCCGGCTTGCCGTCCTTCCACACGTAGAAGCCCTCGCCCGTCTTCTTGCCGAGCTTGCCGGCCGCGACCAGCGCGTGCAGGCCTGAATCCTTCGAGGCGTATTTGAGGATCTCCGCCACGTGCGCGCACACGTCGAGCCCGACGGCGTCGGCGAGCTCGATCGGTCCCATCGGCATGCCGAACGTGCGCGCGGCCTCGTCGATGCGCTCCTTGTCCTCGCCCTGCTCCAGCCGCTTCATGGCGCCGAACATGTAGGGGGTGAGCACGCGGTTGACGAGGAAGCCCGGCACGCTCTTGGTGATGAGCGGGAACTTGTCGATCGCCGCCACGAAGGCGGCACCGCGCTTGACCTCGTCCTCGCGGCTCGACACCCCGCGCACCACCTCGACCAGCGGCATCAAGGCGACCGGATTGAAGAAGTGCAGGCCGATGAGGCGGCCGGGATCAGGCAGCCCCGCCGCGATGTCCTCGATCATCAGCGAGGAGGTGTTGGTCGCGAGCAGCGCCCCCTCCTTGAGCTTGCCCTCCACCTCCTTCAACACCTTCTGCTTGATCTCGAGGTTCTCCACGATCGCCTCGATGACGACGTCGGCGCGCGCCAGGCCTGCGCCCGCCGGATCGGCCATGAGGCGCGCTTTGGCCGCATCGCGCTGGGGCTTGGCCTTGAACTTGCGGGCAAAGAGCTTGCCTTGCGCGGCGATCCCCTTCGCGATCTGCTCGGCCGAGATGTCCTGCAGCGTCACCTCCATGCCGCTGGCGACGCACCAGCCGGCAATGTCGGCGCCCATGGTGCCGGCGCCGATCACGTGCACGCGCTGCGGGCGCCAGCCGAATTTCTTGGGCGCCTGGCCTTTCAAGAGCTCCGACAGCCAGAACACGCGCCGCAGGTTCTTCGACTGATCCGACACCATGAGCGGCGCGAAGGCGCGCGTCTCGGCCGCCTTCATCGCCTCCTCGTTGCCGCCGTAGCGCTCGAAGAGGTCGATCAGGCGGAAGGGAGCCGGGTAATGGTCCTCGCGCACCTTCTTCTTGGTCTCTTGGCGGATGCGGCTCGCTAACAGCCCGCGCGCCGGCCACATCGAGAGCACGGCCTTGGCAAGCCCGGCCGGCTTCGACTTCCTCTTGCGCAGCACCGCCTTGCGCGCGGCCCATAGCAGCGAGCCGCGGCTCTGCACCAGCTCGTCGACAATGCCAATACCGCGCGCAGCGGAGGCACTGAGCATCTTCGCGGTCAGCATCGTTTTCATGGCGGCGGGCGCGCCGGCCTGGCGGATCGAGCGCGCCGTCCCGTTGAAGCCGGGGAAGATGCCGAGCTTGATCTCTGGAAAGCCGAGCCGCGTGCCGGGATCGCGCGTGGCGATGCGGTAGTGGCAGGCGAGCGCCAGCTCCAGCCCGCCGCCCAAGCAAAATCCGTTGATGGCGCACACGACGGGGACAGGCAGGCGCTCGATGCGGTCGAACATCGCCGTCACCGGGCGCAGCTTGTCGATCACGTCCATCTCGCTCGTAAGCTCGGCGAACTCGCGGATGTCGGCGCCGACGATGAAGCCGCGCTCCTTGCCCGACGAGATCACGAGGCCGCGGATCTCGCGCTTTTTCGCGCCCTCCTCCACCGCCTCGACGATCTGGGCCAGCTCCTCCAGCGGACGGCGCCCGAGCGAGTTCTGGCTCTCATCCTCGCGGTCGAACTCGGCCCAAGCGATCCCCCACTGGTCGACGATGAAGCGCCAGTCCTTGAGGTCGGGAAGCGGCTTCGACACGGATTTGAACATGCAAAATCCTTTCCACACGAGCTCCGCTCCTCCGCCCGGCGCGGGCGCCGACGTCGAGAGCGGCTCGCTGCCAGTCTACTCCGCCGCGGCGCTCTCCACGCCGCGCGAATTGTGCCCCAAGCCGCCGTAGTGGGGCTTGAGCTCCTCGGGATCGAAATGATCGACCGCGATCACGCGGGCAACGAGCGCCTCCACCTCGCGCAGCTGCTGGCCCTCGCTCTCCGTCACGATCCCCTTCGCCATCGCCTCGCCGATCCAGTCGATGCCGTGATAGCGGCGGATGGCGCCCGAGCGGATGGCGCGCTCCAGCCGCTTCTCCGCCTCCTCGGCCGCAACGACCTTCTTCAAGGTGAACTCCAGAAGCCCGGTCGGATCGTCAGGGTCCTGCGACACATAGATATGACGCGTCAGCCGGTCGCGAACCTCCGGCGCCTCGAGCACCAGCTTCACCGCCCGGTGCCCAACTCTGTCGCGCGCCGGCCGATAGGGACTGCCGAGCGGGAACACGATGGCGCGCATCAGCAAACGCGCCGGCGTCACCGGGAAGTTGTCGATGACGCCGCGCAACGCTTCCTGAAAGCGGTAGAGGCCGTTGGCGGCGCAGAGCGCCACGAGGTCGCGGTCGCTCGACAGCCTGCCATCGTCCTCGTAGCGCTTCAGCACGCAGGCGAGGAAATAAAGCTCGGACAGAGCGTCGGCGAGACGGCCGGAGATCTTCTGCTTGGTCTTGAGCGCCCCGCCCAGCGCCGCCACCGTCAGATCGGCGACGAAGGCGAAGTTGCGAGACGCGCGCCCGAGCTGGCGATACCAGTCGGCCATCTCGTAGGCCTCATCGGGTGACGGGGCGAAGCGCCCGCCGGTGACGTTGTGGAAGAAGGCGCCGGTGGCGTTGGCGACGGCGTAGGCCGCGTGATCGGAGAACGCCGCCTCGAAGGCGTCGAGCCCGCGCTCGGCGTCCGCGTCCTGCGCCGCCTGGATCTCCTTGTAGAGATAGGGATGCGAGCGCAGCGCGCCTTGCGCAAACGTGATCAGCGTGCGCGTCAGGATGTTGGCGCCTTCCACCGTGATGCCGACGGGGACCATCTGATAGGCCGACTGCAGGTAGTTCGACGGCCCGTCGCAGATGGCGCGGCCGCCGTGGATGTCGAAGGCGTCGTTGACGGAGCCGCGCATGCGCTCGGTCGTCTGGTACTTCATCAAGGCCGAGATCACCGAGGGGCGCTCGCCGCGCGACACCATCGCCGCGGTGACAGCGCGTGCCGCCTCGTTGGCGTACGCCGCCTCGACCATGCGCGCCAAGGGCTCCTCCACGCCCTCCATGCGCGCAACCGGCAGCCCGAACTGCTTGCGGATGCGCCCGTAGGCGGAGGTGAAGCGCAGCATCGCCTTGGTGCCGGCGGTCGCCGAGGACGGCAGCGAGATGGCGCGGCCGGCCGCCAGGCACTCCATCAGCATGCGCCAGCCCTGGCCCACCATCTTCTCGCCGCCGATCACCCAGTCGATCGGAATGAAGACGTCCTTGCCCCAGTTGGGACCGTTGGGGAAAGCGTTGCCGGAGGGCAGATGCCGGCGGCCGATCTCGACGCCCGGGTGGTTCGCCGGGATCATCGCCACCGTGATGCCCAGCGTCTCGCCCTTGCCGAGAATGTTCTCAGGATCGAAGGCGCGGAACGCAAGCCCGACCAGCGTCGCCTTCGGCCCCAGCGTGATGTAGCGCTTGTCCCACGACAGGCGGAAGCCGACGACGCCCCCGTCTCCGCGCGTGACAATGCCGATGTCGCGCATGGTCGCCGCGTCCGAGCCCGAGGTCGGCCCGGTGAGCGAGAAGCAGGGGATCTCCTCGCCGCGCGCCAGCCGCGGCAGGTAGTAGCTCTTCTGGCGCTCGGTGCCGTACTTCTCGATGAGCTCGCCGGGGCCCAGCGAGTTCGGCACCATGACGATGGTCACGACGTCGGGCGAGCGCGAGGCAATCTTGCCGATGATGAGCGACTGCGCCTGCGCCGAGAAGCCCAAGCCCCCATGCTCTTTCGAGATGAGCATGCCAAGGAAGCCGTGCTTTTTGACGAAGTCCCAGATCTCGTCCGGCACCTCGCGCTCAGTGTGGCGCACCTGCCAGTCGTTGATCATGCCGCAGAGCTCGTCGGTCGGCCCGTCGAGGAAGGCCTGCTCCTCGCCCGTCAGCACGATAGGGGCGATGGATCTCAGCTTGTCCCAGTCGGGCTCGCCGGAGAACAGCTCCGCGTCGAAGCCGACGGTGCCGGCCTCCAGCGCCTGCGCCTCGGTGTCGGACACCTTGGGCAGCGTGCCGCGCACCAACTTGAAGGCCGGCGCGATCAGCACCGCGCGCCGCAGCTGCGGGATGGAGAGTGCCGCGAAGGCGATTGCGAATAGCCACAGGAGGACCCCGAAGAGCCCCATCGATCCGTGGATCGCTGACTGCCACACGAGGGCTGCGAGCGCGAGCCCGGCGGCCCACAGCCACAGCGGCGACTTGTACATGCCGAGCGCAATGACGCCCGCCAACACAGCCAAGCAGAAAAGAAGCTCGACCATCCTTCAAATGCCTCCGCAGGTCGTGCCATGGGCGCGCTCGGGATTTCGAGGGAACCTAAATTGTGGCACGTTTCGTTGGCGTTAAGGTCAACGCGAGCTTGAAATGGGTCCCGCCGGCTGCAAACGGAAGGCCCGCCCACCGGCCCTAGTGCGAGAGGCCACTATAGCGGGTTTCGCCGCGAGGGGAGAGGCCGGAAGGGGGGCTCCGCTGGTTTGTGCGGCGCGGCACGCCGGCTTTGGGGGCCGGCTTCGGGGAAAGGACCGCAAGAGATGACCGGGAGCGCGCCTGCTGCAATTCTGGCTGCAATGCTGGCCGCCCTCGAGCTCGGGGTGCTCGACCCCTTGCTTGGGCCCGATTCCAGCCTGGCGGAGGATGCCGCGGCGCTCATGGCCTATGGCCGGCATCTGGCCGATGAATGCACCGCCTGTCACCGGCCCGACGCCGGCGGGAGCGCCATCCCTTCGCTCGCCGGCAGGCCCGAGGCCGAGATCGCAGCGTTGCTCCAAGATTTCCGCTCGGGGCGCAAATCGAACCCGGTGATGGTCTCGGTCGCCAAGTCGCTCGACGAGAAGCAGACGGCGGCGCTCGCGGCTTATTTCGCCTCGCTGCCGAAGCCGCCGGGCGACGGCGAGCCGAGCCGCTAACCGTTCGCCCGCGCTGCCCTGCTCCGCTTCCACCAGCCGAATAGACCCATCACGCCGAGGCCAGTGCCAAAGAGCGGGAGGGCGGCGGGAAGCGGGGTTTCGGCGACGGTATCGAACGTGAATTCTGTGCCAATCAGGTCATTGAACGCAGAGCCTACTGGCGCATCGACGAAGAACCCGATGCCAGTGACCAGCGCGCTGGCAAACAAGAGCGGCGCGTCAATGTCGGACAACAATTCATGGCTAAACGGCCCGCCGCCTGGATCCGAGGAGCCGATGACAGTCCACACGCCATCCAATTGGAGCTCCAGCGAAAAGATCCGTTCGGCGCCGCCGTCCTGGTAAAATCCAGGCCCGGTGATCGCCGTCAAAGCATTCGCGGTAATCCCACGAAAGTGAACCTACAGCTGTCGAAAGCATCGGGAGCCGGCGAGTCCCACGTCACAACGGTCGACGCTTCGGCCTGCGATGCCAGCGGAAGAGCTGCGAGGCTCAATAGTATGACCACGTGAGGAATGAACCTGGTCATCTTGAATGATCTCCCATGTCCGGAACAAGGCATTTGCCCCGATACGCCGCCGACAAAGCGACTCGAACCTGGAAAGGGTGGCGTCTCACAAGGCTCCAGAGCAAGGAGCCCGTCGGTCCCGCTAGCTTTCAAAGTGGATAGTGTGCGCAAGACACAGCGCGTCGGACGCCGCGCTTGGCTAGCCCGATCCGCGAGCGCGGCAGATGGCCGTCCCATCTCCGCTCTGGCCCTCAGGGCCAGTCCGCGGGCAGGGTCATGATGGCAATGCCCATCGACACGCTGGAGAAGGTGAGCACATTGAAGACATAGAGGAGCAGCAGCGGCAGGACGGGGTCATCGGCCTCGGTCAGCAGGTCGTGCAGGCCGGCCACGTTCAGCAGCACCATCACGGACACGAAAGCAATGCCGATCGCCGCCCCGAGCACCAGATGCACTCCGAGGAAATGCAACAACGGCGGCAGCCCCCACGGCCGCTTCCCCTCTCGCTCGCCAGAGTGACGTCTCATCGCCGTGCCCAGGAACCGCCTATCGGCCACGTATGGCGCCAAATGTCGCCGCTCCAAACCAGCATCGTAGCACCATATAAGGGCAGCAAGGGTGCGCCGTGTCACGGGATGGATGGGGGTCCCTCAGACGATCGCCCCTTCCGGCGCATTGAGGCCAAATAGGTGACCAAGGGGGAGAGCATGACGGACATTTTGATCGAAAACGTCTCGGACACCGCGTTCTGGGTCGCGCATTACCGCGGCATCGAGACAACACGCCCGGACGCCCTCTTCCGTGACCCGCTCGCCGCCCGTCTCGCCGGCGATCGCGGACGGCAGATCGCCCAGGGGATGCCGCGGACGTTCTTCACGGCTTGGACCGTCGCCATCCGCACCTCCATGATCGACGACTACATCCGCCGCGCCGTGGCCGAAGGCGTCGACACAGTCCTCAACCTCGGGGCCGGCCTCGACACCCGCCCCTACCGCATGGAGCTTCCCGCCTCGCTCGCCTGGATCGAGGTCGACTATCCCGACGTCATCGCCTTCAAGGAATCCGCGCTCGCCGGCGAGACACCGCGCGTCAAGCTCGAGCGCGTAAAACTCGACCTCGGCAATGTCCCGGAACGCGAGCAGCTCCTGGCGCGGATCAATGCCGGCGCCAAAAAGATCCTGGTTCTGACCGAGGGCGTGGTGCCCTATTTGAACCCCGAGGACGTCGGCGCGCTCGCCGACGACCTCGGCGCGCTCGACCACGTCACCTACTGGATCGTCGACTATTTCTCGCCCGAGGTGGCCAAGTACCGCCTGCGCCTGATGCGAGGCAAGTTGGTCAATGCGCCCTTCAAATTCATGCCGGACGACTGGCACGCCTTCTTCGCGGCGCACGGCTGGCACAGCAAGGAGATGCGCTACCTGCCCGAGGAGGCCGAGCGGCTCAAGCGGCCGTTCCCCCTGCCGCCGCTTATGAAAGTCATGTGGGGCCTGCGCAGCTTGTTCATGTCGCGCGAGCGGCGGCAAAACTTTCGCAAGTTCGCAGGCTATGCCCTGCTCGAGCCGATCGGCACAGCGCGAGCCCCAGGTCAATAACATGCGGCACAGCCGGCGAGCGACGCGCACGGCAAGGCTGTCTTCCCGCCATGCAAGGATTTATATTCATGATGATGACCGTTGCCGCCGACATTCCACTCATTGCGCGCAAGACCCTGTTCGGCAACCCGAGCCGGCTGGAGCCGGTGCTCTCGCCCGATGGCCGCTGGCTCACCTGGCTCGCGGCGGTCGACGGCGTCATGAACGTATGGGTGGCGCCGGTCGATGCTCCCGATGAGGCGCGGGCGCTGACGCGCCAGACCGAGCGGCCGATCTTCTTTCACTGGTTTGCGCGCACCAGCCGCCATGTGCTCTTTGGCCGCGACGCCGGCGGCGATGAGAACTTCCACCTGTGGTGCGTCGGCATCGACGGCTCCGAGCCGCGCGATCTGACGCCCTATGGCGCCGTGACCTTCCGCTGGCTCGGCTCGCACAAGTCCAATCCCAATCTGATTGCCCTCGGTATCAACGATCGCGACGCGCGCTGGCACGACCTCTATGAGATCGACATTGAGACCGGCACCCGCCGCTTAGTCTACGAGAACACCAGCGAGATCGCCGAGTACGTCCTCGATCACGAGCTCAACCTGCGCATGGCGACGCGCCCGCGCAAGGACGGCGGCGGGCGCACGGTCTTGCGCTGGACCGGCGATCACTTCGAGGACATGTTCACGATCGACCTCGAGGACGATCTCAACACCGATCTGTCGTTCTTCAATCGGGCGGGCGACGCCTTTCACCTCGTCACCTCCCAGGGACGCAATACCGCCGCGCTGTTCCGTGTCGATTGGGCGAGCGGCACCCGCACACTCCTCGCCGAGCATCCCCAGGCCGACATCTTCTCCGACGCCGTCGTCGACCCGCAGACGTGGGAGGTGCTCGCGGTGCGTGCGGGTTACATTATGCCGGAATGGCTCGTCATCGACGCTTTGACCGGCGCCGACCTCGCCTGGATCGAGCGCGAGCTCGGCACCAACATCGGTGTCGCCAGCCAGAGCGATGACGGCCGGCTGTGGCTCGTGGTGAGCGCCGCACCGGACCAGCCGGCGGTCTATTTCCTCGTCGACCGGCAGGGCCGCACCATCACCAAGCTGTTTGCCGCGCGCCCCGAGCTCGAAGGCGTGAAGCTTGCCCCCATGCAGGGCCTCATCATCAAGGCGCGCGACGGGCTCGACATGGTCTCCTATCTCACGCTGCCGGTGGAGGAGACGGGTGCGCGGCCCAAAAAGCCATTACCCATGGTGCTCAACGTGCATGGCGGCCCGCAGGCCCGCGACTACTGGGGCTATCGCAGCGACGCCCAGTGGCTTGCCAACCGCGGCTATGCGGTGCTTGCCGTGAACTATCGCGGCTCCAACGGCTTCGGCAAGGCGCACGTCAATGCCGGCATCCGGGAGTGGGGCGGCAAGATGCACGACGACCTGATCGATGCGGTCGAGTGGGCCATCGCTGAGGGCATCGCCGACCGCAGTCGCATCGCCATCTACGGCGGCTCCTACGGCGGCTATGCCGCCTTCGTCGGCGCGACCTTCACGCCGGACGTGTTCGCCTGCAGCGTGCCGGTCGTCGGCATCACCAATCTGGAGACGATGCTGGAGACGATCCCACCCTATTGGCAGGCCTATTTCGAGCATTTCGCCATCCGCGTCGGCGACCCGCGCACCGAGGAGGGCCGCGCGCTCTTGCGCGCGCGCTCGCCGCTGCACAAGGCCGGCAATATCACCAGGCCCATGCTCATCGGCCACGGGGCGAACGACCCGCGCTGCAAGGTCGCTGAGAGCGACCAGATCGTCGCCGCCATGCGGGAGAAGAGCATCCCCGTCACCTACGTGGTGTTCCCCGACGAGGGCCACGGGTTCGCACGGCCCGAGAACAGGCTGCGCTTTCAATGCCATCACCGAGGCGTTCCTGGCGCGCCACCTCGGCGGGCGTTGCGAGCCGATCGGGGACGACTTTGGCGGCTCCAGCCACGAGGTACGGTCCGGAGCCGAGATCCTCGCTCCCCTCGGCGCTTGAGCGCCCGCATCGGCGCTTGGCCTTGCCCCGCGCCGTCCGCGATGACGGATTGGGTGGGGGAGCGGTCACTGCTGAAATTGGCGTGGGTCCCGGCCGTCGTCACGGCGAAGCCGTGCTTCGCACGGACACGAAGCATGGCTCCGCCATGACGCCGTCTGCTTCCGAGACGACGGGTGGTTGTCCCCTCCACTCATGATCGCGTGCACGTGCTCGCCTCCTCTCAACGTCATCCCGGCGCAGGCCGGGACCCACGCCAGCTTCAGCGGGTGCTTGTGGCGCAGATGATTGCGGCGAGCGACACTTGTTGCGCTCACGGGAGCGAGACGCGCCGACGTTGCGTTCGCGGGGACTTGCGTGGGTCCCGCTCTACAGCGGGATGACGGACGGTCAGTCGGCGCGCGCCCGCCTCCCCTCAATGTCATCCCGGGCTCATCGAGCCGCGAGACGGTCGAGGCCTGCAAAGGATGACAAAGGGGAGAGCGCGGGGAGAAGGTGTCTGACCCTCTGGGTCTGACACCGTGGCACATCGCTCGATGGCGGGGTCAGACCCGGAGGGTCAGACCCCGTTGGCCGCCACGGGGGAGCGGTCGCCCGGGCAAAGGCTGCCTCAGCCCTTGGGTCCCACGGCGGTGTCGTCGTTGAAGGCGTCGGCAATGATCGCGTGATACCAGGCGAGGCCTTCGAGATAGTTCTGCTTGCGCACCTCCGCGCTCTCGCCCGGCTTCGACACGAAGCCGCCGCTCGCCTGCAGATCAGGCTTGCCGTCCTTGTCGCCCGGCTGGTAGCTGGCGCCCACCTTGATGCTGTCGTCGGCGGCGAGCAGCGACCAGCAGGTGTTGCGGTAGCGCGCCGGATAGCGCTCGGCACCGGCGAGGTCGGCGAGGATGTCGGCTGCGACCGACTTGCCCTGGCTGTTGGCGGAGAACGCCGACTTGGGCATCTCGACGGCGATCGAGGAGTCGCCCAGCACGTAGACGTCCTTGACTTTCCCGGAGGCGAAATTGTCCGGATCGATCGGACACCAGTCGCCGTCGGCGCAGCCTGCGGCAAAGGCGATCTGGCCTGCCTTCTGCGGCGGGATGATGTTGGCCACCGCCGCCTTCAGGCGCGTCCCCGACTTGGTGACGACCTCCATCGTCTTGGGGTCGACGCGCACGACTTGGAAGTCGTCGATCTCGTTCGTCAGATTGAGATCGATGATGCCGTCGTAGTACTTGGCGAACGCCTCCTCGAAGGCCGGCTGCTTGGAGAACGTTTTCTTGGCGTCGAAGATGACGAGCTTGGACTTGGGCTTCTTGGTCTTGAGGAAGTGCGCGATCATGCACGCGCGCTCGTACGGCCCCGGCGGGCAGCGGTAGGGATTGCCCGGCACCGCCATCACCACGACGCCGCCGTCGTCCATCGCCTCGAGCTGGCGCATCAGCAACAGCGTCTGCGGCCCGGCCTTCCAGGCGTGCGGCATGATCTCGGCCGCCTGCGGCGAATAGCCCTCGATCGCCTCCCATTTGAAGTCGATGCCGGGCGACAGCACCAGCCGGTCGTAGGCAAGCGTCGACCCGCCGGCGAGCGTCACGGTCTTCTTGGCGGCATCGATCGCATTGGCGGTGTCGGTCGCAACCGTGATGCCGAGCTTGCGCAGCCCGTCGTAGGAGTGCTGCAGCGAGGCGAACGTCCTAAAGCCGCCGAAGTAGTGGTTGGAGTTGAAACAGGTGGTGTAGATCGGCTGCGATTCGATGACCGTCACATCGAGCGCGGGCGCCTCGCTCTTGAGGATACGCGCGACCGTGGCGCCGCCCGCGCCGCCGCCGACGATGACGACCCTGGCGTTGCCCTTGGCCAGTGCCGCGCTGCGAATGAGGCCCGGCGCGAGCCCGACAAGCGCTGCTCCCCCGACGAGCCGCGTAAACTCCCTGCGATTAATCATGGTCATGATGCCTTGTCCCCGGCGTGCCATTCCCGATATCGTTATCCGGAGCGACGGCATTGGACAATCCCGCAGATGCACAAAATCACGCGTGTCAGGCTCGTTGATCGCCGCAATTTCGTGCTCGGCGCGGGCGCTGCCGCCCTCATCGGCGCTGGCATCGGCGCCGCACCGGCGGCAAATGCCGCCCCGCACAGCGCCGCGTTCGAAGCCACGCTCTTGGGGCTCCTCAACGGCTCAACGCCCAAAGAGGGCGGCATCGACATGGACCTGCCCGAGAACGTCGAGAATGGCAACTACGTGCCCGTGGCTCTCAGCGTCGAAAGCCCGATGACGCCGGAGAACCACGTGACGGCGATCCACCTGCTCTCAACCCAGAACCCGCGCGCGCACGTGGCGACGTTCCGCTTCACGCTGCTGTCGGGGCGCGCCCGCGTCACCAGCCGCATGCGGCTCGCCAAGACGCAAGAGGTCGTGGCCATCGCCGAGCTCAACGACGGCACGTTCCTGATGTCGACGCGCTTCGTCGACGTCAAGGTCGGCGGCTGCGGGATCTGAGGGGCATCGGCCATGACCATGAAGAAGCCGCCGCGCATCAAGGTCCCCGAGAGCATGAGCGCGGGCGAGATCGTCGAGATCAAGACGCTCGCCACGCACATCATGGAAACGGGCAACCGCAAGGACGCCAGCGGCAACGTCATCGCGCGCGACATCATCCACACCTTCACCGCCACCTTCCAAGGCGCGCCAGTGTTCTCCGCCGAGCTCGGCCCCGGGATCGCCGCCAACCCCTACATCGCCTTCTATCTGAAGGTTCCCGGCCCCGGCACGCTCGAGCTCACCTGGCTCGATGATTCCGGCGGCAAGACGCTTGAGAAAGTGGCGCTCAACGTCGTGTGAAATTACGGCCGCTGCAGCCGCCGCAACAGCCGTTCGCCGGCAAGCGATGTGCGCCGCCAAACATCGCGCACGCCCACGCCCAACCGCCGCCTGAGTGCGATGGCACGCGGCAGCAAACGCGACCACGCATCATCGACGCGCGGGCGCGTGCCTTTCAACGTACGCCGCAGATAGCCGCCGACGCGCCACTTCACGATGCGCCCGTAGCGCCACACCCACGATCCCCGGATCCAGCCGAACAGCGCCTCCTGCCACGGCACGAAGAAGTCGTAGGCGCGCTGGAACCAGGCGATCTGCATGAGTGCCGGCTTGGTGAGGAGGAAAATGCGGGCGACGAGCGCCGTGCCCGCCAGCTTGGCGCAGAGGATGAGCACCGCGGCGGTCATGATGTGGCCCGTTGCCAGCAGGTAGACGCCAATGAGCTTTGCCGGAATGATGATCATGCTGGGCACGGCCAGCGTCACCAGCGCGCCGTAGGGCGGCAGGCCCGCGATCCACAGCTCGGCCATCGCCCAGATGCGAAAGCGGGCGAGCTGGGCCAGAAGATTGGAGAGCGGACGCCAGCCCCACTCCTCGAAGAGCAGGAGCAGCGCCACGAGAACGTTGAGCGCAAAGACGAGCGACGGACGCGCCAGCCGCCACGCGACGACAATGGCGCGCGCCAAGTGCATGGCCGCAAGCCCGAGCCAGCCTACGAGCCTGCGCGCTTGCTCTTTCAATAAGGGCGTAAGTTGCGCCCACATCACACTAGGTCTCCGCACGGCGCCCGGCACCAGCGTGCGGCGCTAGGGGCGAGCCTAATCCCCGCCCCCTGTCGCCGGCGTTAAGCTTAGAACTCATCCGGGAGCCTGGCGGCCGGGCAAGCTACTTCGCAGCAACGAGCCGTGCCTCCTCGGGCCTCAGCGCGCCGGCGCGCTCGGCTTCCTCCAGCGCATGCGCGAGCTCCTCGCGCGCCTTCTCGGCCTGGCGCTGGCGCGCCCACAGGCTGGCGTAAAGACCGCCCTTGGCGATCAGCTCGGCGTGCGTGCCCTGCTCGACGAGCCGCCCCTTCTCCAAGACGAGAATGTTGTCGGCATGCACGATGGTCGAGAGCCGGTGCGCGATGACGAGCGAGGTGCGGTTCCTGGCCACCCGGTCGAGCGCGTCCTGGATTTCCTTCTCGGTGTGGCTGTCGAGCGCGCTCGTCGCCTCGTCGAGAATGAGGATCGGCGGGCTTTTGAGGATCGTGCGCGCGATGGCGACGCGCTGCTTTTCGCCGCCCGACAGCTTCAGGCCCCGCTCGCCCACCATCGTCTTGTAGCCCTGCGGCAGCGTGCGGATGAAAGCGTCGATCTGAGCCAGCTTGGCCGCGGCAAAGACCTCCTCGTCGGGGGCGTCAAAGCGGCCGTAGCGGATGTTGTAGAGGATGGTGTCGTTGAACAGCACGGTGTCCTGCGGCACCACGCCGATCGCTGCGCGCAGGCTCTTTTGCGTGACGTCGCGGATGTCCTGCCCGTCGATCGTCACCCGGCCCGACTGGATGTCGTAGAAGCGGAACAGAATGCGGCTGATGGTCGACTTGCCGGCGCCCGACGGCCCGACGATGGCGACCATCTTCCCCGCCGGCACCGTGAAGGAGAGGTCTTTCAGGATCTTGCGGTCGCGCTCGTAGTTGAAGCGGACGTTCTCGAAGCGGATCTCGCCTCTGGTCACGACGAGCGGCTCGGCACCGGGCTTGTCCCTGACCTCGGGCCCCTCCTCGAGCAGCGCGAACATGGCTTCCAGATCGACGAGGCCCTGTTTGATCTCGCGGTAGACCATGCCCATGAAGTTCAAGGGCATGTAGAGCTGGATCATCAGCGCGTTGATCATCACGAACTCGCCGATGGTGTGCGTTCCGACCATGACGCCGCGCGCGGCCAGCAGCATGCACGCCGTCATGCCGATGGTGAAAATGAGCGCCTGGCCGGAGTTGAGCATTCCCAGCGAGCGGAAGGTCTTGATTGCGGCCTTCTCATAGCGCGCCATGGAGCTGTCGAAACGCCTGGCCTCGGCCGCCTCGTTGCCGAAGTACTTGACGGTTTCGAAGTTCAACAGGCTGTCGATCGCCTTGGTGTTGGCATCGGTGTCGCTGTCGTTCATCTCGCGGCGGATGGCGATGCGCCGCTCGCTCGCCACGAACGTGAACCACATGTAGACCGCAACGGTGGCGAGCATGATCAGCACGTAGCGCCAATCGAAATAGTAAAACAGCATGCCGGTGACGAGGAGGAGCTCGATCGCCGTCGGCACGATGTTCAAGATGCCCATGCGGATGATGAGCTCGATGCCGCGCGTCGCCCGCTCGATGACGCGCGACAGCCCGCCCGTGCGCCGCTCCAGATGGAAGCGCAGCGACAGCCGGTGCAAATGCGCAAAGGTGCGGTTGTTGAGCTGGCGCACCGCGTTCTGGCCGACCTCGGTGAAGATGACGTCGCGGATCTGCGTCAGCACCATCATCAGGACGCGCCCGGTTCCGTAGGCGAGGATCAGCATGCCGGCGCCGAGCGCGAGCCCGGTGGCGACATCGGGGGCGCCGCCGCCGGCCATCGTGGTCAGCCGGTCGGTCGCATCCTTGTAGAAGATCGGCACCGCCACGGTGACGAGCTTGGCGAGCACCAGCACCGCGAACGCGAGCACGACGCGCGTGCGCAAATCGGGACGGTCCTTCGGCCACACAAACGGCAACAATCCGCTGAAGACGGCCCAGTGGCTGGTGCGCGCCGAGAGGTAGTCCTCCTCGCGGTCGTCAATGGGGGCGGCCGGCATCGCTGGGGGAAAGGACATGAGACCTGCTTCATGCGGAACACTTGGACGCTCGCCGGGTGGTCGCGGACGTCCTCCGGCCGGCTTGCACCGGCTGTGCAGGCTAGCGCCCGTCGACAGCCCTGGCCAGCGCCGGCCGCGGCTCAGCGCCAGCGAGAAGGAATATAGAGACGCTGGCGCACATAGATAAGGTTGGGGCTGGCGATCCTGTGCCGGTTGGCATGGTAGATCAAGCGAGAGCCCGCGGCGGTCCCGTAATAGCGGCGCGCGATCTTCGTCAGCGTGTCGCCGCGCCGCACCACGTAGACGCGGCCCGACCAGGCGCGCACCTCGCTGTGGCGATGGTGGCCATGGCTCCTGTGGCACCAGTGCCGCTTGCCCTTACCGTGATGTCGGCGCCGGGCGTGAACGTGGCGCCTGTGCTTGCCACGATGGTGGACACGTGGTCTTGCGAACCGCGCCTTGGAAACGCGCTGCTTGGCGCTCTCTGCCTTGCGCGGGGGCGGCTCGGCAACGACCGTCTCCTCGCGCGCTTTCGGCTCCTCGACGATAGCGGGTGCTTTCTGGATGGGTGTCGCCGGCACGGCTGCAGCCAGGCGATTTGCCTCGGCCACGGCCTTTTGCTCGGCATCGACCTCTTCCGCGAGCCGCTTGGTCTGCGCTGCCTCGGCCTTGCGCTTCGCTTCTGCCTCGGCCTCTGCCTTGCGCTTGGCTTCTGCTTCTTCCTTGCGCTTTGCCTCAGCCGCGGCCTCTGCTTTGCGTTTTGCCTCCGCTTCGGCCTTGCGTTTCGCCTCTGCCTCGGCCTCTGCCTTACGCTTGGCTTCTGCTTCTTCCTTGCGTTTCGCCTCAGCCGCGGCCTCTGCTTTGCGTTTGGCCTCCGCTTCGGCCTTGCGTTTCGCCTCGGCCTCTGCCTTACGCTTGGCTTCTGCTTCTTCCTTGCGCTTCGCCTCGGCCTCGGCCTCTGCCTCTGCCTTACGCTTGGCTTCTGCTTCTTCCTTGCGCTTTGCCTCAGCCGCGGCCTCTGCCTTACGCTTGGCTTCTGCTTCTTCCTTGCGCTTTGCCTCAGCCGCGGCCTCTGCCTTGCGCTTCGCCACCGCCTCGGCCTTGCGCTTCGCCTCGGCCTCCGCCTCTGCTTGGCGTTTTGCCTCCGCTTCGGCCTTGCGCTTGGCGTCCGCCTTGGACCTAGCCTCGTCCTTGGCTACGGTCTTGGCAGCGGGCGTGGGCTCGGCAGCCTTCGGCGCTGGCTTCTCCGTCACCGCAGACTCAGGGGCGGTCGCGACCTGCTGCGGGGCGGGCTCTGGCGGCGCAGCCGCCGCGGGCGCTTGCCTTGCCATCTCCGTCGCCCCCGGTGGCGGCGTCTGCAACAGCTTCGGAACGATCTCGGTGCGGTACGACCGGTTGGCCTGCGCCAGCCAATCGCGCATCCTCTCGACGAGGTAGGTCCAGCCCAGACGCGGCTCAGGCTCACGAGCGGCTGCGCCGGCGGCAGGGACGGCCGGCAGTCGCGGCGGCGTGGCGCCCGGAGGAACGAGGATCGCGACCTCGCCCGATGGATTTTTCAGCTTGGCGATGACCACGCCGCGATAGGCCCTGGAGGCTTGCCCGAGCCAATCCCACACCGGCGCAAACGGATCGGCTTTCGAGCCGGCACCCTCAGCACCGCCCGGCTTATTTTCCGGAGCGACCTCTTGCCCCTTGCCTCCCGACAGGATCTCCGAGAAGCGCTCCGAGGCCGCCCGCGCCAGGTCCTCGGCACGCTGGCGCAGCGATACCTCGCCGCCCGATTGTCCTTGTGCGCCAGTCGACTGAGCCTCGGCGTGCGATGGCAAAACCGCATACGAAGCCAGGATCACAAGCAGCACGAACGAGGAACGAGTGCCCGTCATTACGTTTCAGCCCCCATGTCGACCCCCGATGTGCCGGTGATTTCCGCCGGCTATGCGACGTTTCTGAGACGGCGAGCGAGCCTGGCGGTCACATTAAGCACAACTCCAGTGGTACGCCAACGTGACATACAGATGGCCGATAACGCAAAAGCCGCTGCAATGGTCCAACTTTGCTTCGCGGCGCACTGGGCTGGGGAGCGACGACCAAGACGGGCGCCCCAATTCAGCCTTAGCTGGCTCTAGCATGAGGGAACACGCGGTACCGCGTTTTTGATATCGGCACCATATACATGGCCCCAGACATGGCACGTGGCGCAATTTCTGCGAGGACAGTGCCCAAGGCACGCAATGAGTTTTGATGAGCAAGATCGAATGAGCAAGAAACGAGCAAACGGCAAGCACCACTCAAAGAGCGAGCGCAACATCTGCGTCTACTGCGGCTCGGGCCTCGGCCTCAACCCCGCCTACGCGACGGCCGCCCGCACGCTCGGGCAATCACTCGCGCAAGCCGGCATCGGTCTCATCTACGGGGGCGGCAGCCTCGGGCTCATGGGAGAGGTGGCACGCGCCACGCTCGACGGCGGCGGCCGCGTCGTCGGCATCATTCCGGGCTTCCTTACCGAGAAGGAGCGGATGATGCGCGACGTGGACGAGCTCATCGTCACCAAGGACATGCACGAGCGCAAACGGCTGATGTTTGAGCGCTCGGACGCGTTCGTGGCGCTTCCCGGCGGCATAGGCACGCTGGAGGAGCTGGTCGAGCAGCTCACCTGGGTGCAGCTCGGGCGCCATACCAAGCCCGTCGTCGTCGCCAACGTCGAACGGTTCTGGGATCCCTTCCTGAGCCTGCTGGCCCACATGAAGGCCGACACCTTCATCAGGCCCGGATTGGACTTGAGCTTCACGGTCGTCGACGATGCAGAAAAGATCGTGCCGGCCGTGCTCGCGTCGTTGACCGCGCCGGCGCGGCCTGAGGACGAGGCGATCCTCGCCAAGTTCTAAGGCGTGGCCATCCCTTGGATGAGCTCGTAGCGGACCGGATCGGCCGGGCACGCGCCAAAACCACATTGCAGAAACACGGCTGCCGCATTGAGCAGCGTGACGGCGATGATGAGCCGGACAGCCGCGATCGCGAACAGATCCGGCGTCAGCGCCGCGCTTTCGCGCTCGAACTGGCCCTCCCCCAACAGCATCGCCGCCGCTGCCGCGATGGCCACGGCAAAGCAGACAAAGGCCCAGGTGTAGAAATGATAGCCGAGGAGGACCGAGCCATATCCGGGATCGCCCGGCGCGATGTGGAGGAGGATCTGGCGCGCGGCGATCCCCGCGCCGACGAGCGCTGCTAGGATGACCAGACCGTAGTGGCCCGGCCGCGGCCCATGACGCAGCGTCAGCACCGGGCCGACCGCCAGGGCAATGAAGCCCACCCTTTGCAGAAGGCAGAGGGGACAGGGGAGCTCATTGAGGGCCACCTGGAAATAAAAGGCCGCCAGCAGCACCGCGGAAATGGCATAAAGCGCCAGCGCATTAAGCCTTGTGGCGAAACGGGTACTCATGGCGGGCACCGACACGCGCTAGAGTGACAAGGGCAGCGTCTCCGTCGCATGGTGAAGGTACAATGCGACGGTGAGCGCCAAGGCGCCCGCAAACAGCAGAACGGAGGCGCGCGCCGGGCCGCTCCAGGCGACCCACAGGCTTGCGGCAAGGACGACAAAGACGACGAAGAATTCCATGCGTAGGCTCGCTCGGCTGGGCCTTGGAACGTTATCATGCCTTTCGAAACGCTTCGTAACCTGCGCCTGGCCTTCCAGGGGCCTCACGCCAGCACCAACATCCTTCAGGCCGGTTTGCTGCTGACGGGGTTCGGCTTTCTGTTGGCGCTGGCGGCGTGGCCCGTCTTCGGCATGGCGGGCGCCCTCGTCGCCCTCATCGCGGTGTTGGCTATCGTCGCTCTGGCGCTGCGCGCGCCACCGCAAGCGGCGATGTGGCTCTATGGAGCCCGCCCGCACAAGCGCGAGAGCCTCGAGCAGATCGACGGCCTCCTCGCCGACCTGGCGCAACGGGCGGCACTCACCCGCACACCGGCTCTCTACGTCGTTCCCAGCACGATGCTCAGCGCCTTCACCGTCGGCTCGGCGCAGCGTTGCGCCATCGCGGTCACCGAGACGCTGCTGCGGCGATTGACGATGCGCGAGATCGCCGCCGTGCTCGCCCACGAGATCAGCCACGCATGCCTAGGCGATCTCTTGGTCTTCCGCATAGCCGATATCGTAACGCGGCTGGCTCAGGCGCTCTACTATCTCGGCCTGGCGCTGGCGGCGCTCAATCTGTGGCGCCTGATAACCGGAGATGATCTCGTCTCCTGGGTGACCGTCGCGCTTCTGGTGCTGGCGCCGATCCTGCTCAATCTCTTGCAGCTGAGCCTGTCGCACAAACGCGAGTTCGCCGCTGACCGCGCCGCCGCCTTGATAACCGGCGACCCGATGGGGCTTGCCTCGGCCATCTCCCGGCTCGAGCTGTCGAACGGCACGCCCTGGGACGATCTCATTCCGCCGGTGCCGGCGCGCAAGGTGCCGCTGCCCTCCCTGCTGCGCTGCCCCCCGCCAGCTGAGAAACGCATCGCCCGCTTGCGCGCGCTCGAGGCGCCTCCGATGCCGCCGCTCGATATCGAGGAGGCGCCGCGCATCTCTCTCATCGGCGTCGGCCCCATCGCCATGCGCCCGCGCTATCGCTGGCCCGGTGTTTGGTTTTAGACCGCTCATTGGGGATGGCTGCGGCGCCCCCGCTTGCGCGCAAACCCCGTTTGCGCGTATCAGCCGCCAATGGCCGACCCGAAAACCAGCAAGCCCGCGAGCCGCGGCTTCACCGATGCCGACGCCAAGGCCCTCGTCCAACGCATGCGCGGCGGGGAGCGGCGCGCCATTGCGGCAGCCATCACCGAGCTCGAGCGCCTGTCGCCCGCCGCCCCGGCGCTGCTAAAGGCGATGCAGCCGCATCTGGGCCACGCGCTCGTCGTGGGGTTCACGGGCCCCCCCGGCGCCGGCAAGTCGACGCTCGTCAATTCGGTCATTGCCCAGGTGCGTGCAAGCGGTGAGACCGTGGGCGTTATTGCGGTCGACCCCTCGAGCCCCGTCTCTGGCGGCGCCATCCTCGGCGACCGCATTCGCATGACGGCCGCGCTCGACGACGACGGCGTGTTCGTGCGCTCGCTCGCGAGCCGCGGCTATCTCGGCGGTCTGTCGCCGGCCGCCGTCCGCATCATCGATGCGCTCGACGCCGCCGGGCGCGATCTCGTGCTGTTGGAAACCGTCGGCACCGGCCAGAGCGAGATCGACGTCGCCGAGGTGGCGGACGTGCGCGTCGTCATCTCGGCGCCGGGTCTCGGCGACGACATTCAGGCGATGAAGTCCGGCCTCCTGGAGATTGCCGACGTCCTCGTCGTCAACAAGGGCGATCGGCCCGGTGCCGAGCTCACCTTGCAGCAGCTCTTGGGCGCGCTCTCGATCCGCGCCGGCATGGCAGGGCGCGTCCCCGTGCTCAAGACGACGGCGACCACGGGCAAGGGCGTGCCGCAGCTGCTTGCGGCGATCCTCGAGGCGGGCCGCAAGGTCGAGGCCGACGGCCCCATCGCGCGGCGGCGCCGGAGAGCGCGCTACCTGATCGCCCGGGCCGCGGCCGACCTTGTCGCCGCCCGCATCAAGGAAGGCGGCCCGGAGGCGCTCGACAGGCTCGCCGACAAGGTCCTGGCCGGAGACCTCGCGCCTGAGGACGCAGCCAGGCAGCTGCTGTCAAAGTCGAAATTATCCTGAAGAAAGCTTTGCGCGGCAGCCGCACGTGCCCCGTCGACAGGGCGCGAGGACCCAATCTCGCCGACGAAAGTCAGGCTTCTGATTAATACCCCTCTTACCAGTATGGCGTACAGCGATCAGAACCGCCGGGCGTAAGAGGGAAAAAACCCGTGAAATCCCCGTCGAGACCCACCCATCTAGGCGAGGCAGCGAGCAGCCTAGCCGCGTCCGACGAGACGCCGACCGAGCTCGCCCACGCGCTTGCCGCCTTGCGCCTCAACACCGAAGAGATCCTCAAGCACAAGCAGCAGCTCGAGCAGCTCAATGGCTGGTTCGAGATCGCGCTCGACAACATGGCGCGCGGGCTGTCGATGTTCGATGCCGAGCAGCGTCTCATCGTGAGCAACAAGATGTACCGGGAGATGTACCATCTTCCCGACGCGCTAACCCAACCGGGGACGCCACTTGCCGACATCGTGCGCTTCCACGTCAAACGCGAGACGGGCTCGGAGCGTATCGAGGACATCGACAAGCAGCGCCGTTGGATCCAGCATCACGTCAAAGAGCTGGCACGCGGCCTCACCTTCTCCTACGTCCAGGAATTGAAGGACGGGCGCACCATTCTCGTGACCAATCAACCGCTCGCCGATGGCGGCTGGGTGGACTTGCAGGAGGACATCACGGAGAAGCGGCGGGCGGAGCAGAAGATTTGCTGGCTCGCCCGCCACGATGCCCTCACCGAGATCGCGAACCGTTTTGATTTCCACGAGCGGCTCGAGCACGCTCTCACCGACCTGCAGCCTGACGCCGGCTTTGCGCTCCTCTGGCTCGATCTCGACAAGTTCAAGGATGTGAACGACACGTTCGGGCACCCCGTGGGCGACATGCTCTTGAGGAGCGTCGCCCGTCGCTTGCGCGAGACCATCCGCGGACCCGACTTGGTCGGACGCCTCGGCGGCGACGAATTTGCCATCCTGCAGCGCAACGCCAAGCGCAAGGGCGACGCGGAAGGACTGGCAATTCGCCTGTTGCGTTCGATCGGCGAGCCCCACCATGTGGAAGGGCACACGCTGCAGATCGATGCCAGCATCGGCATCGTGCATGCACCCGAGGACGGGTTCACCGTCGAAGCCCTTTTGAAGAACGTCGACATCGCCCTTTACAAGGCCAAGTCGCGCGGAGGCGGATGCTTTGCCTTCTTCGAGCCGGGTGAGGACGAGAAGTTTAGAGAACGCCACCAGCTCGAGGCCGATCTCAAGAACGCCCTCGCGCGGCACGAGCTGGCGCTGCACTATCAGCCCATCATCAACGTGAAGACCAACGAGGTCACGAGCTTCGAAGCGTTGATGCGTTGGTATCATCCGCAGAGGGGGCTGGTGTCGCCCATAGACTTCATCCCCATCGCGGAGCAGACCGGCGTTATCGTGCCCATGGGCGAGTGGGCGCTGCGGCAGGCCTGCAAGGACGCCATGAACTGGCCAGAGCCGGTGAGCGTCACCGTCAATCTCTCCTCCGTCCAGTTCGAGCACGGAGACCTGGTGGAGGCGACGATGAGCGCACTCCAGCAATCGGGCCTGCCGGCGTCGCGGCTCGAGCTCGAGGTCACCGAGAGCGTGCTTTTGTGCGATGCTCCCAAGACGCAGGAGATCCTGGGCAAGCTGCATGAGCTCGGCGTGCAGATCGCGCTCGACGATTTCGGCACCGCGTTCGCCTCGCTCAGCTACCTGCAGAACTTTCCTTTCGACAAGCTCAAGATCGACCGCTCCTTCGTGCGCGAGATCCCCGAGAGGGTGGAGTGCCTCGCCATCGTCCGGGCCGTGACCGATCTCGCCCGCAACCTCAACATGGACACGGTGGCGGAAGGCATCGAGACGCGGGAGCACTTCGCATCCGTCTCGGGCGCGGGATGCGACGAGGCGCAAGGCTACTACTTCAGCCACCCCGTTCCCGCCAACCAAGTGGCCGAGGTGCTGGCGCTGTGCCAGTTGAAGTGCGTCTTGCCGGCCCAGCGCCCCGTGAACGATGACCGCCCCAAACGGCCGCGCCGCACCCGCTCCGCGGGTTGATTGCGGACGCTAGAGCACCGGGCAGCAAAAAAGGCCGCCGGTGCGCCGGCGGCCTTTCCACGAGAGCATCTACCGCGCTCCCGCTTCGCCTCATTGATTGTCTTGGTTCTGCTGATCGGAGCCCTTTCCGGAGGTGCCCTTCTCGTATCCCTCCTGCTTGAGCTCGTACTGGCCGGTGCCGGGGGGCGACGTGGGAACGCGCGCCCCTGCATTGTCGTTGGCCGCGGGATCGTCCGGCACGGCGGAATTGGGCGATGGGATCGTATTCTGGTTGGACATGGGATCATCGGGCATGCCCTCTTGCGCAAAGCCCGTGCTTGTCGTCAGGCCGAGCGCGAGCAAGGCTGCCACGGCAGCGATCGCCTTCGTCTTCATGGATGAATTCCTTTCCTGGATTTCCGCCTCAAAGGATGGGCGGCTCTACAGAGCCCCTTCGCCCGGCGTACCTGCAACCGGGCGGCCGCCAATCTGGCGTCATGCCTGGGGCCCGCCAACCGCCCCCGCTCCAAATGGTTTGTGCTCCGTAAAATTCCCTGCATGCTATTGACGGCATTATTGAACAATTGCCGGAACGGGAATGCACGAGGCTGGAAGCGACGACGGGGCATCGCCCGCCCGGGGCGCAGGCCAGACCGCAAGCGGGGCAGCCCATAGGGGGTTTGCCGGGCAGCCGTCCGGCCTAGCGACCCTGTTCTTCACCGAGCTGTGGGAGCGCTTTTCCTATTACGGCATGCGCGCGCTGCTGGCGCTGTTCGTCGTCGCCCCTGCGGCGGGCGGCGGACTAGGCCTCACCACGATCGACGCGGCGCGCATCTACGGCAACTACACGATGGCCGTATACATGCTGTCGATCCCCGGCGGCTTCATCGCCGACCGCTATCTCGGCGCGCACCGCTCCGTCCTGATCGGTGGGGCTATCATCGCCTGCGGTCATTTCACGCTCGCCGTCAACTCCCTCGCCGCCTTCTACGCCGGGCTCGCGCTGGTGGCGCTCGGCACCGGCCTCTTCAAGCCCAACATCAGCGCCATGGTCGGTGGCCTCTACGGCGAAGGCGACGAGCGCCGCGACGCCGGGTTTTCCATCTTCTACATGGGCATCAACATCGGCGGGCTCATGGCGCCGCTGGTAACGGGCTTCCTGGCGCAGAGCCTGCTCTTCAAGGCTTGGCTGGCCGCGTGGGGCTTCGATCCCGCCTTGAGCTGGCACTGGGGCTTCGGGGCAGCCGGCGTCGGCATGACGCTCGGGCTCATCGTCTATCTCGTCTGTGGCAGCCGCCTCGCCGAGGTGGGCCGCGCGCCCGCCGTGTCGGCCACAACCTGGGGTGCGAGCCTGCTCGTCGTTGCCGGCACGGGCGCGGTCATGGCGCTCACCATGCTCTCCGACGCGCCGCAGTTCCATTGGCTGCGCGCGCTGTTCCTGGCGGTGCCGATTGCCGCCATCATCTGGTTCGCGGCGCGCAGCGACCTCGATTCCAAGCGCATTGCCGCCGTGTTCGTCTTCTTCATCGCCGCCATGATCTTCTGGGCCATCTTCGAGCAAGCCGGCATCACCATCGCGCTGTTCGCCTATAAGCTGACGCACACCGAGTTTTTCGGCCAGCCGTTCCCGTCCGCTTGGCTGCTGTCGCTCAATAGTCTGTTCGTCATCCTGCTGGCCCCGCTCTTCGCCTGGGCCTGGGTACGCTTGGGCCCGCACCAGCCCTCAAGCCCTTTGAAGTTCGTGCTGGGGCTCGCGTTCCTCGGCCTGTCGTTCCTGCTGATGGTGCCGGCGGCCTTGCTCACGGCCGAGGGGCGCGTGAGCCCGCTATGGATCGTCGGGCTCTTCTTCCTGCAGACGGTGGGCGAGCTGTTCTTGAGCCCG
The DNA here is from genome assembly GCA_963728165.1 of uncultured Alphaproteobacteria bacterium. Lineage (GTDB taxonomy): Bacteria > Pseudomonadota > Alphaproteobacteria > Rhizobiales > Hyphomicrobiaceae > Hyphomicrobium_A. Next base: position 163,387 of record CAVSIY010000002.1, read on the forward strand.
GTGGGCCTCTCGACCATGACCAAGCTCGCGCCCATGCGGCTCGTGGGGCTGATGCTGGGCGTCTGGTTCCTCGCCGCAGCGTGGGGCAACAAGCTCGCGGGCATCTTGGGGAGCGGCTTCACCGCGACCGACCCATCGGGGCTTGCCGTCTTCTTCCTGCAGCAGGCAGCCCTCGTCGGCGTCGCCACCGTCCTGCTGCTCGCCTTCGTGCCCTGGGTCAAGCGCTTGATGGGCGGCGTGCACTGAGCGTGCGCCGCCTCTCAAGCTTCTGCTACCGCTTGCCCTTTTGACCGCGGCGTTGCCATTGCATGAGTGCGAGCCAAATGAGCGCCAGCGAGGAGATCGCGGCGCCGGCAAGGAAGGTCATCATCGGCCCATAGACGTCCCACAGCGCGCCAGCACCGACGCTCGCCAGGAGCAATGCAACGCCGCCCGCGAGGTTGAATATGCCGAAAGCCGTGCCGCGCAAGTCTTCCGGCGCGGTGTCGGCGACGAGCGTCGCGAGCAGCCCTTGCGTAAGCCCCATGTGGAGACCCCAAATCACGGTGCCCAGGGCTACGCCGGGCAAAGCACGGGCAAAAGCTAAGATCAGATCCGCGAGCGCGAGCAGCACGACGCCGATCAGAAGGAGACCGCCCCGCCCCACCCGGTCGGACAGTGCACCGGCAGGGTAGGCCGAGAGGGCATAGGCGATGTTCATGACGACATAGACCGCCGGCACGAAGGCGACAGCGAGCCCGACATCGCGCGCCTTGAGCAGAAGGAACGCCTCGCTGAATTGCGCCAGCGCCAACAGGGCGGTCGCTGCCACCACGATCCAGAACGCGCCGGGCAAACGTCCCACATCCCGCCAATGCAGCCGGCGGCCATTACTCTCAGCTGGGCCTCGGACAGGCTCCTCAACGGCGAAGGTGATCAGTCCGAAGGAGGCGAATGCCGGCAGGACCGCGATCCAGAATACGAACGTGAAATTGTCGCCCGTCAGCGCCATGAGTGCGATCGCTGCCAGGGGCCCAAGAAAAGCGCCGACCGTATCGAGCGACTGGCGCAGGCCGAAGCTGGCGCCCCGCACGGCCTGCGGGCTGAGGTCGGCAACGAGCGCGTCGCGCGGCGCGCCACGAATGCCCTTGCCCACGCGGTCGATGAACCTCGCGCCAACGAGCCAGCCAAGGCTACCCGCCAGCGGAAAGATGGGCTTGGTGAAGGCGGAAAGGCCGTAGCCGATCGCCGCCAGCAGTTTGCGCCGGCCGAAGCGGTCCGACAGGATTCCAGAGACGATCTTAGTGATCATCGCCGTGGCCTCGGCTAATCCTTCGATGAAGCCGACCGCAAGAGCGGATGCGCCGAGCACGCCGACTAGGTAGAGCGGCAACAGGGCATGGATCATCTCGGAGGAGACGTCCATGAACAGGCTGACGAAGCCCAGAACCCAGACGCCGCGCGGGACCGCGCGCAGACCACTCCGCTCAGATTCGATGTTGTGCATCGCGTCCGTCGTGGTGGGGCCCCGGCAAAGAGCGGACCTTACGCGGCCTCGGCGTGGTCCTTCATCAACTTGTAGTTGATCGAGTCGACGAGCGCCTCGAAGCTCGCATCGATGATGTTGGGCGAGACGCCGACCGTGAACCAGCGCGCGCCCGTCAGGGTGTCGTGGCTTTCCACCAGCACCCGCGTCACCGCCTTGGTGCCGCCGGTGAGGATACGCACCTTGTAGTCGACGAGCTCAACGCCATCGATGTGCTTTTGATAGCGGCCGAGGTCCTTGCGCAGCGCGGTATCGAGCGCGTTGACCGGGCCGTTGCCCTCACCGACCGACCACAACGGCTCGTTGTCGCCGTTGATGTAGACCTTGACCGTCGCCTCCGACACGGTGACGAGCTTGCCGCGCGCGTTGTGGCGGCGCTCGACCATCACGCGGAAGCTGTCGACCGTGAAGTAGCGCGGCACCGTGGCCAGCATGCGCCGAGCCAGCAGCTCGAAGGAGGCCTCCGCCGCCTCGTAGGAGTAGCCCGCGGATTCGCGCGCTTTCACCTCGTCGAGCAGCGCTGAAATGCGGCTGTCGTCCTTCTCGATAGGGATGCCGAGGCGATCGATGGTGGCGAGGAGGCTCGACTTGCCCGCCTGCTTCGACACCAGTAGGTGGCGGTTGTTGCCGACGGTGTCGGGCGGCACGTGCTCGTAGGTCGCCGGCTCCTTGACGATGGCCGAGGCGTGGATGCCGGCCTTGGTGGCGAAGGCGCTCTCGCCCACGTAGGGCGCGTGACGGTCTGGCGCCCGGTTCAGCACCTCGTCGAGCACACGGCTCGCGTGCGTGAGCGTGCGCAAGCGCTCGGGCGTCACCCCGGTCTGGAAGTGCTCGGCGAACTCGCTCTTCAGAAGCAGCGTCGGGATGATCGAGGTCAGGTTGGCGTTGCCGCAGCGCTCGCCGATGCCGTTGAGCGTGCCCTGGATCTGGCGGCAGCCGGCGCGCACGGCCATGAGCGAGTTCGCCACCGCGTTGTCGGTGTCATTGTGGGTATGGATGCCGAGATGGGAGCCCGGCACCAACTTGATGACGTCGGCGACGATGCGCTCGATCTCGTGCGGCAGCGTCCCGCCGTTGGTGTCGCACAGCACCACCCAGCGCGCGCCAGCCTCGTAGGCCGTGCGCGCTATGCTGAGCGCATAGTCGCGGTTGCCCTTGTAGCCGTCGAAGAAGTGCTCGCAGTCGATCAGCGCCTCGCGGCCCGTTTCCGTCACGGCCTTAACGGACTGCTCCAGCGCCTTCAGGTTCTCCTCGTTGGTGATGCCGAGCGCCACGCGCACGTGATAGTCCCACGCCTTGGAGACGAGGCAGATGGCCTTGGCGCGCGAGGCGAGAACCGCCTGCAGGCCGGGATCGTTGGAGACGGAGCGGCCCGAGCGCTTGGACATGCCGAAGGCAGTGAGCGTCGCTGTCTTGAGCGTCGGCGCCTCGCCTAGAAACTGCGTATCGGTGGCATTGGCGCCGGGATAGCCGCCCTCGACGTAGTCGATACCGAGCTCGTCGAGCACGGCGGCGATGCGCCGCTTCTCCTCCACGGAGAAATCCACGCCCGTCGTCTGCGCGCCGTCGCGCAGGGTGGTATCGAAGAGATACAGTCGTTCTTTGCTCATCGCCTCACACATACCCAAAGCTGCGCGCCGCCACCCACACCGCGAATACGACGATGGCGATCTTCACCAGCACGTAGAACATCCAGTGGCGTGGAAACGGCACGTCTTTGCGCCAATCTCTCATCGCGCGACCTCCGTCGGGCCGGAGGCCCGAACTTCCCAGGTTGTCTTCACCTCCCCCGTCTCGGGGTCCTTGGTATCTTTCAAGGCGATGCCCATGGCAGCGAGCTCGTCGCGAATGCGGTCGCCTTCTTTGAAGTCCCTGGCCTTGCGCGCTTCGCTGCGCGCCTCGACCAGACGCTTCACGCGCACCGCCAGATCCGGATCGGTGACCTCCATGAGGCCGGCGCTGCGCGAGGGCGCGGTCCAGCGGCTGACATCGAAGCCCATGAACTCCGCCGAGGCGAGCCACTGCTGCGCAATCGCGTGGGCGCCGCCCTTCGCCTCCTTGGCGAGCTCGTGCAGCTTGGCGATCGCCAGGGGCGTGTTGAGATCGTCGCAGAGCGCATCGACGACCTCGCCGCTCGGCAACAGTCCCTTGGAGACCTCCACGCCGAGGCTGTCGTTGATCTCCGCCCAGCGATCGAGCGTTGCACGCGACTCTTCGAGGCCTTTCCTGGTCCAGTCGATCGGCTGGCGGTAGTGGGTGCGCAGCATGTTGAAGCGAATGACCTCGCCCGACCACTCCTTCAACAGATCATGGATGGTGATGAAGTTGCCGAGCGACTTCGACATCTTCTCGCCCTCGACCTGCAGAAAGCCGTTGTGCAGCCAGAAACGCGCCATGAGCGGCGTATCGTGCGCGCAGCGAGACTGCGCGATCTCATTCTCGTGGTGCGGGAATACGAGGTCGATGCCGCCGCCGTGGATGTCGAACACCTGCCCTAAGTGCTTCTCGGCCATGGCCGAGCACTCGATATGCCAGCCCGGCCGCCCGCGCTTCTTGATGCCGCAGGGCGATGGCCACGACGGCTCGCCCTCCTTCGACGGCTTCCACAGGACGAAGTCCATCGGATCCTTCTTGTAAGGCGCGACCTCGACGCGGGCGCCCGCCTCCATCTCCTCGAGCGAGCGGTTCGACAATTTTCCGTAGTCGGGCATCGAGGGAACGTCGAAGAGGACGTGGTCTTGCGCTACGTAGGCATGGCCATTGGCTACGAGAGCCTTGATCAGCGCCTTCATCTCCTTGATGTGCTCGGTCGCGCGCGGCTCGACGGTCGGCGGCAGCACGCCCAGCGCTCGGATGTCGTCGTGGAATTGCTTGGCCGTGCGCTCGGTCAGCTCGCGGATGGGCACGCCCTCCTCGGCCGCGCGCGCGTTGATCTTGTCGTCGACGTCGGTGATGTTGCGCACGTAGGTGACGTGGTCCGCCCCATAGATGTGGCGCAGCAGCCGGAACAGCACGTCGAACACGATGATGGGGCGTGCGTTGCCGACGTGCGCGTAGTCGTAGACCGTCGGCCCGCACACATACATGCGCACATTGTTCGGATCGAGCGGCTCGAACCGATCCTTCCGGCGCGTCAGCGTGTTGTAGAGCATCAACGGATGCGCTTCGGCCATGACAGTCCCTTGACGGTCCCTAAGTGGTCGCAGAACGGACCTTGGGCCGCTGGCGGGAGGCGTTTCTCTGTCTCAGGCTTTGGGCAAAGAAGCGGGCCGCGCCAGCGGAGAGTGCTAGCTCGGAATAATAATGCCGCAACGAATGTTGACGGCGCGTGTCGGCGAAGTCCGCTTCATGGGGCCCTTATGGGCAGATGGAGCGCTTTCGTCAAGCGCGCCAACGCCGCGGCGAGGCGGCTCGGCCGCCCCGATCCGGTGCGGGACAGGCTCATTGCCCGCCCCATTTGCTCCGCATTGACCCACTAGGCGCTGGTGATCATAGTTGCATCCCAAACGGCCTTCGCGGGCGATATGAACCCTCACGCCGACCACACGAGCAGACACAACGCGCGCCGTCGCCGCTATGGCGTTGGCGCAGCCGTTGTCGTTGCGGTCATGCTCGCCGCCGGCCCGGTGCTCGCGCAAGGCTGGTGGCCGTGGAACAACTCCGAGCCCGACCGACCGCCGGTGCCGGAGGAGCCCGTCTACAAGGATCCCGACCAGCAGCCCCCGCCGCCTGCGGCCCCGCCAACCGCCAACTGGTCGACGAAGAACCCCATCTGTCTGCAGCTGGAGCAGCGCCTGGTGCAGGAGAGCCAGCGCAGCTCTCAGACCCGCGATGCGCTACCGCAGCTGGAGGCGGAGGCCCGCCAGGTCGATCAGAGCTTGCAGGCGGCCCAGCGCGAGCTCGAGCGGCGCCACTGCTATGAGTATTTCCTGTTTTCCAAAACGCTGCGGCGCACGCGCGCGTGCGTGGATCTATCCCAGCAGGCGGAGCAGGCACGCCAGCGCCTGTCCGACTTGGAGACGCGGCGCCAGCAGATCATCGGTTCCTCGGAGCAGTCGCATCGCGACGACATCGTGCGCGAGCTCGCGCGCAACAACTGCGGGGCCAACTATACGCAGGAGGCGCGTCGCCAGAACCGAGGCATCTTCTCCTCCATCTGGCAGGACGAGGAAGGGGGAAGCTACGGCAACAACTGGGCGCCGTCGGGCGCACCGCTCTCCTCCGCCACGTACCGCACGGTGTGCGTGCGCCTGTGCGACGGCTACTATTTTCCGGTGAGCTTCTCCACGCTGCCGAGCCACTTCGAGCAGGACGAGAACGTGTGCCAGTCGAAATGCGCAGCGCCCGTCGAGCTCTATTACTACCAGAACCCCGGCGCCACTGTTGACCAGTCCGTGGCGCTGCGCACGCAGGAGCCCTACACGACCCTCAAGACCGCCTTCCGCTACCGCAAGGAGCTGGTGCAGGGCTGCTCGTGCAAGCAGGCCGAGTACGTCCCCAAGGGCGCGCCCCAGAGCACCCAGCAGGGGGCTGTCCCCCCAAGCGCGGCTCCAGGCGGCAGCCAGGTCCAGGGCGATGCGTCGGGTTGGGAAGCCCGTTCCGAGCAGGAAGCGAGGTCGCGCTGACCGGCGCCCCTGTCCCACCCGAAAGAGGTGCCAAAGCGCGGGTTTGCCCTGCCGGCACCCCAGCGGCTACCATTCAGGGGCAGTCCGCAACAGCCGCGCCCGGGACGTCCGATACTCTTGTGCCCATGACCACGCTACGTCCGCTGTCGGTCGACGACCTGTCGACGGCCCGCTACATCCATACGGCCTCCTTTTCGGGAAGCGCGCAGGAGCACTATTCACCCGCCGATATCGACGCCTTCAACGCCTTCGTGCGCAGCCCGCGCTACGCCGACCTCCTGCTCGGCAACAATGCCATTGCCGCCTGGATCGAATCCGAGATGGTCGGCACGGCGGCCTGGAGCCCGGGCGAAGGGCGCAGCCCCACCGCCCGCATCATCGTGGTGGCGGTGCGTCCCCTCTTTACCGGAGAGGGCATCGGCCGGCTGCTCGTCGATCATGTGGAGGCAGAAGCGCACGAGGCGGGCTACCAGGCGCTGGAGGTGAGCGCCACGCTGAACTCTGTCGGCTTCTTCGAGAGCCTGGGCTTCCGCGTGGTGCGCAACGGCGGCTGGGCGCTGCCGCTCGGACACGAGATCGCCGTCGTCTTCATGCGCAAGGCTGAATTCATCGGTCTGCAAGCGCTGCCGTGACAGCGCGGCGATTGACCCGCGACACAAGGCGCTCATCAGCACGCGCGGCCGAGCAGCCGCCCTTCGGCCTTGGCGCGCCCGATGAGCGGAAGCAACGACTTGAGCTCCGGGCCGTCCTCGAGCCCCGTCAGCGCCAGCCGCAACGGGTGGAACAGCGCGCGCCCCTTGCGCCCGCTTGCCGTCTTGAGCGCAGCGATCCAGACGTCCCAGGTCGTGTCGTCCCAAGGCTCCGCCGGCAACAGCGCGGCAGCTTGCGCCGTCAGCTCCTTATCCTCGCTCAGCGGATGCACCTCGCCGGCGACGATGCGCCACCACAGGCTCGCATCCTCGATCACCGAAAGGTTGCCGTGCACGACCCGCCAGAACTCGGGCCCGCCCGCAACGCCCAGCGCCTTGAGCCGCTCGGCGACCGCCTCGTAAGACAGCTTGTGCAAGAGACGCGCATTGAGAGCTTTGAGCTCGTCGAGGTCGAAGCGCGCCGGCGCGGCGGAGATCTTCTCGAAGGCAAAGAGCCCAGCCAGCTCGTCGAGGTGCTCGTGCACCTCGATCGGGTCTGACGTGCCGATCAACGCCGTGTAGCTCGCAACCGCCATCGGCTCCAATCCTTCGGCCCGCAAGCTCTCGATCGACAGCGCCCCCAGCCGCTTCGACAAGGCATGCCCGTCGGCGCCGATAAGCAGACTGTGATGCCCGAAGTGCGGCGGCTCGTGACCCAGAGCCTCGAACAGCTCCATCTGCACCCCGGTGTTGGTGGTGTGGTCGTCGCCGCGGATGACGTGGCTGACATGGAAGTCAGCATCGTCGATGACGCTGGTGAAGGTGTAGAGGAAGGTGCCGTCGGCGCGGATGACGACCGGATCGGAGAGCGAGCCTATGTCGACCGTCTGGTCGCCACGGATCAGGTCGTTCCACGACACGATTGTGGGGAGCGGCGTCAAACCCCCCTCGGAGTTGTCGAGCCGGAAGCGCCAGTGCGGCTTGCGCCCCTCAGCCTCGAGTCGCGCCCGCTCGGCAGCGTCGAGCGACAGGCTTGCGCGGTCGTAGATGGGCGGGCGCCCGCGCGCGAGCTGGCGCTTGCGCTTGCGCTCCAGCTCGTCCTCGGTCTCGTAGCAGGGATAAAGGCGTCCCTCTTCTTTGAGGAGAAAAGCCGCCGCCTCGTAGCGCGCCACACGCGCCGACTGACGCTCCTCGCGCGCCCACGCGAGCCCGAGCCACTTGAGATCCTCACGGATCCCTTCCGCGAAGGCCTCGGTGGAGCGCGCCAGGTCCGTGTCGTCGAGGCGCAGCCAGAAGGTGCCGCCCTGCGTCCTGGCAAACAGCCAGTTGAGAATGGCGGTGCGCACGTTGCCGACGTGAAGGCGCCCGGTGGGGCTCGGCGCGAAGCGGACGGTGACGGACATCTGAGGCTCATCCGGGACGTCTGACGGCAAGGCGTCACCCTTAGGGTCCCAGACGCGGGAACTCAAGGGCGCCGTGGCCGCGAAAATTCGGCGCAGCTCAGAAGTCGATCTTGGCGCCGGTGATGACCTGTTGAAATCCGTCGATCGATGTTTCGCCAATGGGGGCACCACTGGTGGCGGTGGCGGAGTTGCCGATGAAGCTGCCGTCAGCGTATTGGTAGACGACGTAGAGGTTCATATCGGCTTCATCCAAGCGTTGGATGAGGCCTCCCTGCCAGAAATTGATGTTACCGCTGACCGTCTTGTCCGGGTTCGAGCCCGGATCATCATGACGATAGGAGACGAAGATCTCCGTCGCTCCGAGCCTAAACCACTGCTTTTGCACCCCCGGGCGAACGAACCACGTCGTGCTGTCGGGCTCGAACACGGTGCCGGGAGGAAAGACGTGGTCGGTGCGGACGCTTTGCCGCCCCCAGCCGCCGAACACGAACAAGCCGGTCGGGTCGTGCGTGATGGTCGCCGCGGCGCCCTCCCACGTGCATGAAAAATTCGGGAGCGAAGTTGCGATGTTGCCACCTGAAATGCAGGGCGTGCCGCCGACGGCGTAGTTGCCCTGCGGTGTCGACCTCAGCGACCCCGGGTTGTTACTCGCGCCGTACCCCGCTCTGGCGAGCACGCTGAAGTCCAAAAAGGTCTGCTTGTACGTCACGGCCGCGTCCCACACGTCATCGTCGCCCAAGGACGTGGTGACCACGAGACCGTTCCACTCCGGTGACTGGTAGCGGAAGACATTGCGCCGCGAGGCGTCGCCGGGCGTCGAGTTGTTGAAGCCGCGCAAGACCTCCCGCCACCTCAGATTGTTCACGAAGTTGCCGTCGCTCCGAATGAGGAAACCGGCCATGAAAATGGGCGCGCCTTCGGCATCGTCGACATCGCGTGCGAACGTCGGATCGGCGTCGTCGAGAAGGTGATAGGTGGCCATTCCGTTCAGCCCGAAGCTGAACTCGCCGAGCCGGCTGCTCTTCAAGAACCAATAGTTCTTGCGCACGAACGGGCGGTCATCTCCGTTGGCCGGGTTGGCACTGAGAGAGTGCAAGGTGGTCTGGTCCCATTGGTTTCCAACGTGGCCCTGAATGCCTATTTCCAACAGAAAGCCGACCGACCATTCCTCGGTGATCTTCGCCGCGCCGACGAACTTGACGCGCGACTGCTCGACCACGTTGGTTCCCAAATAAGCGTCAAACTCGGTGCCATCGTCCCATGCAAATAGCGCCTCGTTGGCCCAGCCTGAGACCGTCACGCTGACGGTGCGGTTGCCCTTGCGCGCAGTCGTTGCCTCGAGCTCGGCGACGCGGGCCTCGAGGTCGGCGCAGCAATCGTCGGCCGCGCCGGCACGGGCCGCACCCGCCGAGCCGGCGAGCAGCACCGCCACAGCCAGGATCGCCGCCAGGCCGATGTCATTTATGTCTCGGAGCATTATCCGCCGCCGGCTCGTCCTGTTGGCGCAGCATTACATCCGATTCGTGACATCGGACGCTGTGGCCGAAAGAGCTTGGGAAGCCGTGGCGGCCGGCTGATTCGCCCCAAAGGAAGCGACGTTGCGCAAAATTCCCCGTGCGTTGCCGCCGTCGCCCCGCGCAACTACAATCGCGCACGTTCCGCGCCAGCATCGAGAAAGCCGCCGAAATGTCACCAGCGTCCCGGCAGGCAACCGCGATTTGCTACGGCATCGCGTGCCACGCCTCATTCGTGTTGGGTGTCGGCACCATGATCGTCATGATGTACTATGGGATGAGTCTGTCGTTGGGGCGGCTCGAGCCGCCCTGGCGCTGGATCGCCAACGGCGCGCTCCTCGTCCAATTTCCACTGACCCATTCGCTGTTGCTGACCCATCGGGGCAGAGCGCTCTTGGCCCGGCTCGCACCCGCAGGCCTTGGCGCGGGCCTCGCGACCACCACCTATGTCATCCTCGCGTCGATCGCGGTTTTCGCGCTCTTCGCCCTGTGGTCGCCGACAGGGATCGTCTGGTGGCGGGCGCAAGGCGCTGTGCTGGTGTTCATGACCGGGCTTTACGCCGCTGCGTGGCTGCTGCTTGCCAAGGCAATGGCGGACGCGGGTCTCGGATTGCAAATGGGCTACCTCGGCTGGTGGGCCGTCCTGAGGGACCGTAAGCCCGTCTTCCCGCCCATGCCGGAGACAGGGCTGTTTCGCGCCTCGCGTCAGCCGATCTACGTTGCGTTCACCCTGGCGGTGTGGACGGTCCCCACCTGGACACCCGACCAGCTCGTCGTGGCGATTGCGCTGACGCTCTATTGCGTCGCCGGGCCGCTCTTCAAGGAGGCCCGCTTTCAGCGCGCCTACGGCCCGCAATTCGACCGCTACCGCCGGCGCGTCCCCTATTGGCTGCCCTGGCCCCGCCGCCGGGCGCTCGGCGCTGGAGACGAATGATGGCGAATGATCTCACCATTTACCGCACCTACGCCCCCAACTGGTGGGACGGCTCGCAACGCTTCCTGCGCCTGTTGCACAACATCGTGCCCGCCCGAATGCGACACTTCTCGACGCTTATCGAGGATTGGGGCGGGGCGACCGTTCTCGATCTGGGCTGCGGCGGCGGCTTCATGGCGGAAGCGCTGGCGCGGGAAGGCGCGCGCGTCGTCGGCGTCGATCCCTCTGCGCCCGCCGTTGAAGCCGCCCAAGACCACGCACGCAAGGCGGGTTTGAAGATCGATTATCGGGTCGGCTCGGGCGAGCGCATTCCCATCGAGGCGGCAAGCGTCGACTGCGTGGTCTGCGTCGACGTGCTCGAGCACGTCGAGAGGGTCGATAGGGTGCTCGACGAGATCCGCCGCGTGCTGAAGCCGGGCGGCCTCTTCCTGTTCGACACGATCAATCGCACGCCGCTTGCAACGCTCGTCATCGTGCATGTGGGGGAGAGGGTTTTGCGGCTGCTTCCGCGCGGCACGCACGACCCCAAGAAGTTCATTCGGCCGGCGGAGCTGCAGGCAAAGCTCATGCAGCGCGGCTTCGAGGTGGGTCCAATCGTCGGGCTCGCGCCGACCGGCATCAACCGGCGCCTCGACTTCACCTTCGGCCGATTTCCCTCCGTCCAGATCATGTACATGGGGCACGCGCGTCTGCGCGCTAGCGCCTAGGCAGCGCCGAGCCTCGGGTTCGCGGGCCCTTCGGCGCCGGTGCGGCCTCGCGCGGGGACGCCTCGGACCGCGACGCCGGAAGCCCCATGGGCTCGCGGAACTTGTTGACGATCGGGTAGCGGCGGTCGCGGCCGAAGCTCTTGGACGAGATCTTCACGCCGGGCGGGGCCTGGCGCCGCTTGTACTCGGCGAGGTAGAGCATCTGCTCCACCTTCTTGACGGTCTCGGCCGGGTGCCCGCGCGCCACGATCTCAGCGAGCGGCATCTCCTTCTCCACCAGGCAAGCAAGAATGTCGTCGAGCACCGGATAAGGCGGCAGCGAGTCCTGGTCGGTCTGGTCGGCGCGCAGCTCGGCTGAGGGCACCTTGGTCAGGATCGCCTCGGGGATGACGACGCCCTTGGGCCCCAGGCCGCCTTTGGGCACATGTGCGTTGCGCCAGCCCGCCAGCCGGTAGACCTCCATCTTGTAGAGGTCCTTGATGGGATTGAAGCCGCCGTTCATGTCGCCATAAAGCGTGGCGTAGCCCACCGACATCTCCGACTTGTTGCCGGTCGTGACAACCATGCCGCCGAACTTGTTGGAGATGGCCATCAGGACGATGCCGCGCACGCGCGCCTGTAGGTTCTCCTCCGTCGTGTCGGGCTTGGTGCCGGCGAGCACCGGCTTGAGCGTCTCGGCGACGCCGGCGACGCCCGCCTCGATCGGCAGGGTATCGTAGTGCACCCCAAGCGCATGAGCGCAGGCGGCGGCATCACGCACGCTCTCAGCTGAGGTATAGCGGTAGGGCATCATGACCGCGCGCACGCGCTCCGGCCCCAGCGCGTCGACCGCGATCGCCGCCACCAGTGCGCTGTCGATGCCGCCGGACAGCCCGAGAATGACGCGCGGAAACCCATTCTTCTCGACATAGTCGCGCAGACCCAGGACGCACGCCTGATAGGCCGACTGATCGCCCTCCTCGACGGACGCAAAGTCTCCCTTCCGGCACACCCAGCCGCTCGGCATCCGTTCCCACTCGCTCAAAGCGACCGTCTCCTCCCAGGCCGGAAGCTGCAGAGCGAGGCTGCAGTCGGCGTTGAGCACGAAGGAGGCGCCGTCGAAGACGAGCTCGTCCTGGCCGCCGACCTGGTTGAGATAAAGGAGGGGCAGGCCGGTCTCGGTGATGCGCGCCACTGCCTTGTTGATGCGCAGCTCAGGCTTGGTCCAGTCGAAGGGCGAGCCGTTGGGCGTGATCAGGATCTCGGCGCCGCACTCGGCGAGGCATTCGGTGACATCGGGCCCCCAGATGTCCTCGCAGATGGGCACGCCCAAGCGCACACCGCGGAAGTTGATCGGTCCCGGCATCGGCCCTTGCGCAAAGATGCGCTTCTCGTCGAACACGCCGTAGTTGGGCAGATCGACCTTGAAGCGCACGGCTTCGACCTTGCCGCCATCGAGCAGGACTGCCGCGTTGTAGACCTTGCCGCCCTCGGGCCAGACGGTGCCGGTGAGCACGGCGGGGCCGGGCCCCAGCTCGGCGGCGAGCGCCTCGATGCGGCGGCGCGCGGTCTCCTGAAAGGCCGGCTTCAGCACGAGGTCCTCGGGCGGATAGCCGGTGACGAACAGCTCGGGAAAGACGACGAGGTCGGCACCGAGCTCTGCGGCGCGCGCGCGCATGGCGACGAGCTTTGCCAGGTTGGCGTCGATGTCGCCAACGGTCGGGTTCGCCTGGGCGAGCGCTATTCTGAGGCGCGTCGGTGACTGGGAGCCGGACTGGGAGCCTGCCTGGGACATGATGGGCCGAGCCTAGAGGCGAGGGAGGCGGTTCTCAGACGGCCGCCTCGTACATCTACCGGATTCGACCACTCCAACGGGAGGCCGATCACCCGAACGCGGGGATGGGCTGGGGTGCGGCAAGCGTGCCGTCGCGCTCCTGCTTTAGCCGCTCCGCGATCAGGAAAGCGAGCTCCAGCGCCTGATCCGCATTGAGGCGCGGATCGCAGCGCGTATCATAGCGTTCCTTGAGCTGCGCTTCCGAGATATTCGCCGACGCACCGCCCGTGCACTCGGTGACGGGCTGACCCGTCATCTCCACGTGGATGCCGCCAGCGTACGTCCCCTCGGCGCGATGCACGTCGAAGAAGGTCTCCGCCTCCTTGAGGATGCGCTCGAAGGGGCGTGTCTTGTAGCCGCCGGCTGCCGAGACGGTGTTGCCGTGCATGGGGTCGCACGACCAGACGACCTTGCGGCCTTCCTTCTCCACGGCGCGGATGAGCTGGGGCAAATGCTTGTCCACCTTGTCGGCGCCGAAGCGGCAGATGAGGGTGAGCCGGCCCGGCTCGTTCCTCGGATTGAGGATCTCGGTTAGTCGCAAAAGCCCGTCCGGATCCAGCGTGGGCCCGCATTTCATGCCGATCGGGTTGCTGATCCCGCGCAAGAACTCCACATGCGCATGATCGGGCTGGCGCGTGCGATCACCGATCCACAGCATGTGGCCGGAGGTGTCGTACCACTTCTGCGATCCGCCGGCCTCGTCGCGACGCACCATCGCTTGCTCATAGCTCAAGAGCAGGCTCTCGTGGCTCGTATAGACCGTGGCGCGCCCCAGCGACGGCACCGTCTCCGGAGTGACGCCGCAAGAGCGCATGAAGTTGAGGGCGGTCTGGATCTCCTCGCCCATCGCCTTGTAGCGCTTGCCGAACGGGCTCTTCTGCTCGAAATCGAGCATCCATCGCAGGACGTTGTCGAGGCTCGCGTAGCCGCCCTCGGAGAACGCGCGCAGGAGATTGAGCGTGGCCGCCGACTGCCGGTAGGCCTCGAGCTGCCGGTTCGGATCGGGGATACGCTCGGCCGCCGTGAATCCATCACCGTTGATAATGTCGCCGCGGTAGCTCGGCAGCTCCACGTCCCCCTTCTTCTCCGTCGGCGAGGAGCGCGGCTTGGCGAACTGCCCGGCAATGCGTGCGACCTTCACCACGGGCGAGCCGCCGGAGAAGGTGAGCACCACCGCCATTTGCAAAAACACGCGATAGAGCTCGCGGATGTGGTTGGCGCCGTGCTCGGAGAAGCTCTCCGCGCAATCGCCGCCCTGGAGCACAAAGCCCTTGCCGGCCGCCACCTCGGCCAGCGATTTTGTGAGCTTGTCGGCCTCGCCCGCAAACACGAGCGGCGGGAACGAGGCGATCCTGGCCTCGACCTCGGCCAGCGCCGCCGCGTCGGGATAGTCGGGCACCTGGACGATCGGCTTCGACCGCCAGCTGTCGGGGGACCAGGGTGCCGCCATACGCGAGCTCTCCATCCAACGGACGGCTGGGCCACGGTTGCCGAAACGCGATCAGCCGTGCGCGACCTGCCGCTGCATATTCAAGGCATTATGCCATTTGTCAGGGCTTATAGGCTACCCTCGTGCCTGAGGCCAGGGCGCCGCCTGCAGGAGTTGCATGCGCGAATGAAGGGCTGGCACCGGTCCGGCGCGCCGGCCCCTGTTGGAATTCGGCATCCCGGCATGCCAAGGAGCGGACATAATGGGCCCGCAGCAGCCATCCTTCACCTTCGGGATCGAAGAGGAATACCATCTCGTCGACCTTGCGACGCGCGGCTTCGCCGCCGCGCCCGCCGCCCTCATGGAGACCTGCGAGGCGGCGCTCGGCAAGCAGGTCGCGCCCGAGTTCTTCCGCTCCCAGATCGAGGTCGGCACCAGCGTGTGCCGCGATTTCGCAAGCGCACGCAAAGAGCTCGCACACCTGCGGCGCACCATCGCGGAGGCCGCACGCGCCTACGGGCTTGCCCCCATCGCCGCCTCCACCCACCCCTTCGCCGACAAGTCGACGCTCGAGACCACCCCCAAGGCGCGCTACCAGGCGCTCGCCCGCGACTTCGGCGGCATCGGCCGCCGCCTCGCCATCTGCGGGATGCACGTGCACGTGGGCATCGAGGACGAGGAGCTGCGCATCGACCTCATGAACCAGGCGCGCTACTTCCTCCCCCACTTGCTGATGCTGTCGACCTCCTCCCCCTTCTGGCAAGGCGACGACACCGGCCTCAAGAGCTACCGCCTCGCCGTCTTCCACGAGCTGCCGCGCACCGGCCTGCCCCAGCGCTTCGAGAGCTACGGCGAGTTCCAGCGCACGGTCGATGTGCTGGTGCGCAACGGCATCATCGAGGACGCCACCAAAGTCTGGTGGGACTTGCGCCCGTCGGGGCGCTTTCCCACGCTCGAAATGCGGGTGACCGACGTGTGCACGCGCATCGACGACGCTCTGTCGATCGCGGCGCTCTACGTCTGCATCCTGCGCATGCTCTACCGCCTGCGCCGCTCCAATCAGAAATGGCGCTCCTACCCCTCCTTCCTCATCGAGGAGAACCGCTGGCGCGCCCAGCGCTACGGCGTGCAGGACCGGCTGTTCGACTTCGGCAAGGGAGAGCTCGTGCCGTTCGCGTCGCTCATCGACGAGCTGCTCGATCTCATCGCGGAGGACGCCGCCGTGCTGGGCTGCGAGAAGGAAGCAAAGCACGCGCTCAATATTGCGACGGGTGGGACCAGCGCCGACCGGCAAGTGCTCCGCTACGAGGAGCTGCTGGGCAAGGGCGCGACGCCGGACGCGGCCCTGACCGGCGTCGTCGACCAGCTCATCGCCGAGACCATCGCGGGGACGTGATTTTGCCGCCGAGCCGGAACTTTGCCACCTCCTGAGCGTTATCTGGGCGAAGCCCCACCCCCGGGGCATTTTCTTTCATGGAGCATGACATGAGCAGCACAACCGACAAGGCCAAGGGCCACGTGAACGAGGCCGTCGGCAAGGTCAAGGAAGGCATCGGCCGCGCGACCGGCAACGAGAACCTCGAGGCCGAGGGCGACGTCCAGCAGGTCAAGGGTAACGTGCAGGTCGGCGTCGGCAAGGTGAAGGACGCGGCCAAGGAAGGCGCCAAGACCGTCGACAAGGCGCTGAACAAGTAAGACAGTTTGCCAGCCTGCAAGTAGTGGCCGGCCGCGAGTGCGGCCGGCATTTTTTCAATCCGGAGGCTTGTTGGGCCGCAGCTTGCGCGCTCACAGCCCCGCGGCCATGCCGCCGTCGACAGCGAGCTCGGCTCCGGTAATGAACGCGGACTCGTCGGACGCAAAGAACAGCGCGGCCAGAGCCACATCCTCAGGTGTGCCGAAACGCTTCAACGGCGTCTGCTCCAAGAGCGCATCCGAGAACGCCTTGACGCGCAACACGCGCTCGGTCAGCGCCGTCTCGATGAAGCCCGGCGCCAGCGCGTTGACGCGGATGTTGTAGGGCCCGTACTCGACCGCGAGGCCGCGCGTCAGCGCCGAGATGGCGCCTTTGGTGGCACCATAGGCGGCGAGCGTGCGCATGCCGCGGTGGCCCATGATGGAGGCCATGTTGATAAGGGAGGCGCGCCCCGACGCCTTCATCAGCGGGAAGGCGTCGCGCGCGATGCGGACGATGCCGTCGAGGTTCACCTCGCGCAGGCGCACCCAGTCGGCGTCCGACATGTTGCGGAAGTCCGAGCGCACGTTGATCCCGGCGTTGTTGACGACGACGTCGAGGCGGCGGTGCTGCTGCTCGATCAGCCGCATCAGTGCGGTGACGTCCTGGCCGCGGGACACATCGACGGCCATGCCCGTCACCGAATGGCCCTTGGCTGAGTGCTCGGCGGCGGCATGGAGCGCAGCCTCGCCGTCGACGTCGGTGATGTAGACGTGGGCGCCCTCCTCGGCAAAGAGCTTCGCCACCGCGCGTCCTATGCCGGCGCCCGAGCCTGTGACGAGGGCGATTTTGTCCTTGAGCCGCTGCATGTGCCGCCTCCTTGAGACCGCCGCGACCTAGCACTCGGCCACGCCGGTTTCAACTCGCTACGCACCGGCGGCTCGCGAGTCGAAATTCCGAGGGTTTGAAAAGGAGCAAGTAAGCTCGGGGATAAATTGCTTCAGAACGCGGCGCTGGCCTTGAGACCGACGGAGTGGATCTCCGTGGCCTCGCCGAAGTGCCCGTCGTAGTACTCACCCCGCCGCCTCGGTGGGCGCGACCCACTTCTCGCGCATGGTCACGAGCTCCTCGGCCGCCGTCGGGTGCAGCCCCATGGTCTGGTCGAAGTCGGCCTTGGTGGCGCCGAGCCGCATGGCGATCGTCGCCATCTGCACGATCTCGGCGGCGTCCTCGCCCAGCACGTGGCAGCCCACCACCTTGTCGCTCTCCTCGTCGACGAGGAGCTTCATGAGCATCTTCTCGTCGCGGCCCGACAGCGTGGCCTTGAGCGGGCGGAACGACGCCTTATAGACGTGGAGCTTTGGGTAGCGCTCGGCTGCCAGATGCTCGGGGAGACCGACGGTGCCGATCTCGGGCGTGGAGAACACCGCCGTCGGCACCGTGGCGTGCTCGACCATCCACGCATTGCCGCCGAACTCGGTGTCGGCGAAGGCGTGGCCCTCGCGGATGGCGACCGGCGTCAGCGCCATGCGGTCGGTCACGTCGCCCACGGCAAAGATCGTCTCGACGGAGGAGCGCGAGTACTCATCGACGACGACGTGGCCGTTCCAGCCCCGCTTCACGCTGACCGCCTCCAGGCCGAGCCCGGCCGTGTTGGGCGCGCGGCCGATGGCGAACATGATCTCGTCCACCGCGATCTTCGTGCCGTCGTCGAGATGGCCGACGAGGTCCGCGGCCGTCCTCTCGATGGCGGTGAACGTGCGCCCCGTCACGATGCGGATGCCGCGCTTGGCATAGGCCTCACTCAGCCCATCGCGCAGGTCCTCGTCGAAGCCGCGCAGGATCTTGTCGCCGCGATAGACGAGCGTCGTCTCGGCCCCCAGCCCGGCAAAGATGCCGGCAAACTCCACCGCGATGTAGCCGCCGCCGTAGATGGCGATGCGCTCGGGCAGGGTCTTCAGATGAAAGGCCTCGTTGGAGGTGATGACGTGCTCGAGCCCGGGGATCTGCTCGCCCAGCGCCGGCTTGCCGCCGGTCGCGATCAGGATTTTGCCGGCGCCGATCTCGCGCCCCGATTGCGTGAGGCGAACGGCCTTAGGGCCGGCCACCTCCGCCCGCTCGCGGAAGATGGTGACGCCCGAGCGCTCCAGGCTCGCGCGGTAGATCGCCTCCAGGCGCGCGATCTCTTTGTCCTTGGCGGCGACGAGCGCCGGCCAGTCGAACTCCGGATCGCCCACGTCCCAACCGAAGCCACGCGCGTCCTCGAAAGCGTCGGCAAAGCGGCTCGCATAGACGAGAAGCTTCTTGGGGACGCAACCGCGGATGACGCAGGTGCCGCCGACGCGGTACTCCTCGGCGATGGCGACCTTGGCGCCGTGGCCGGCGGCGATGCGGGCCGCGCGCACGCCGCCCGATCCGGCGCCGATCACGATGAGGTCGAAGTCGCCCGCGCTCATGGCATCCTGGGCCTCCCCGGCCTCCTCGTCCGCAAAGATGTCAGTCGCCGTTCTCCGAGCCGACGAGGCTTATTCCATCGGCACCGGCGACGATCGCCAGATCGGCGATCCCGAGGAACATGCCGTTCTCCACCACGCCTGGGATCAGCTTCAGGGCCTCGTCGAGATCCTCGGGGTCCGCGATTGAGCCGAAGGCGCAATCCAATATGAAATTGCCGCTGTCGGTTACGAAAGGCTTGCCGTCGGCACCGACGCGCAGCGTGATCTCGCCCTCGCAGCCGGCGTCGGCGGCGAGCGCGATCACCATGTTACGCGTTGCCGTCAGGCCGAACTGGACGACCTCGAGAGGGAGCGGGTGCGATCCGAGCACGGCAACGCGCTTAGTGGCGTCCGCGATGACGATCATGCGGCCCGAGGCAGTGGCGACGATCTTCTCGCGCAAAAGCGCACCGCCGCCGCCCTTGATCAGGCGCAGCTCCTCGTCGAGCTGATCGGCGCCGTCGACCGTCAAATCGAGAAACGGCATCTCATCGAGCGTCGTCATGCGGATGCCCAGCGCCTCGGCCCGCGCCTGCGTGGCCTTCGAAGTGGCAACGCAGGTGACGTCGAGACCGGCCTTCACCTTGGGGCCCAAGACGTCGACGAACTTTGCCGCCGTCGTTCCCGTGCCGAGCCCGAGTTTCATGCCGGGCTCCACGTACTGCAGCGCGCGCTCGGCGGCCGCGAGCTTCCAGGCGTCGTTGCTCATGGTGAACCTCCCCGCGAGATGCGCTCCGCTCGTCGGGGAGCACGTTTCAGTTTTTCAACGCAAACCCCCTCCCCATCATGGCGAAGCCAGGCTCCGCATGGTCAGGGAGGGGGCCGCCAACGCGAGCCCATTGGCCTCTAGTGTGATGATCGAGAAATTCGCCAGTGTTTGCCGCACCCCTTTTAGCGAATTTCTCGATCTGAATCACACTAGCAACTCGATGATTCGAGTGTCCCTAAAGATTCCGAAGTTCGCTCCCGAGACCAGCCTCAAACACCGGCGAACTTCGCAATCGGGACACTCGGCTCACGCCGCTTGGCCGCGCGCGCCGCCGCGCCCGGCCATCCCGGTCGGGCCAACGGATCAGAGGCCCCCCATCAGCGTGTACTTGATCTCGACGAACTCCTCGATGCCGTGATGCGACCCCTCGCGGCCGATACCGCTTTCCTTGAAGCCTCCGAACGGTGCGATCTCGGTCGAGGTCAGCCCCTCGTTGACACCGACGATACCGTACTCCAAAGCCTCCGCAACCCGCCAGCAGCGGCCCATGTCGCGCGTGAAGAAATAGGCGGCGAGGCCGAATTGCGTATCGTTGGCCATGTGGATCGCCTCCGCCTCGGTCGCGAACCTGAACAGAGGCGCCACCGGCCCGAACGTCTCCTCGCGCGCAACGCGCATCTTGGGCGTGACGCCGGTCAGGATCGTCGGCTCATAGAAGGTTCCGCCGCGCGCATCGCGCTTGCCGCCCATGACGACGTGAGCGCCCTTGCCCACCGCGTCGGCGACGTGCGCCTCTACCTTCTCCACCGCGGCTTCGTTGATGAGCGGGCCTACGGTGACGCCGGTCTCGGTGCCGGGCCCGACCTTCAGCTTGGCGACCGCCGCCTCGAGCTTCTGCGCGAACGCGTCGTAGACGCCCTCCTGCACCAGAATGCGGTTGGCGCAAACGCAGGTCTGGCCGGCGTTGCGGAACTTGGAGGCGAGCGCCCCGGCGACCGCCCGGTCGAGGTCGGCGTCGTCGAAGACAATGAAGGGCGCATTGCCCCCGAGCTCCATGCCGACGCGCTTCACCGTGCCGGCCGCCTGCGCCATCAGGATCTTGCCGACCTCGGTCGAGCCGGTGAAGGTGATCATGCGCACGAGCGGGTTCGACGTCATCTCGTTGCCGACCGGCACCGGGTCCTTAGCCGTCACGACGTTGAGCACGCCCTTGGGAAAGCCCGCGCGCTCGGCGAGCTCGGCGAGCGCCAGCGCCGAAAGCGGGGTATCCTCCGCCGGCTTGACGACGACGGTGCACCCGGCGGCGAGCGCGGGCGCCACCTTGCGCGTGATCATAGCGTTGGGGAAGTTCCAGGGCGTGATCGCGGCCACGACGCCGACCGGCTGCTTCATGACGATAATGCGCGCATCCGCCTTGTGGGTGGGGATGGTCTCGCCGTAGATGCGCTTGGCCTCCTCGGCGAAGAGCTCCACAAAGCCGGCACCGTAGAGGATCTCGCCTTTGGCCTCGGCAAGCGGCTTGCCCTGCTCCTTGGTCAAGAGCAGCGCCAACTCGTCGGCATGCTCGATGATCAGCTCATACCAGCGGCGCAGGATCTTCGAACGCTCCTTGGCGAGCCGATGCGACCAGGGCTTAAAGGCGCGATGCGCCGCCTCGATGGCCGCTCTCGTCTCGGCGGCGCCGAGCGCTGGAACGCGTGCAAGCTCCTCGCCCGTCGCCTTGTCGACGACCGGCATCGCCGGCGCGCCGACCCAGGCGCCGTCGATGTAGGCTTGCGTTTTCAGAAGTGTGATGACTTTCTTGTCCATGACGGCGACGACCCACGAGTGACCGCGGCAAAATGCTGCGCGCCTCGACGTAGGGCATGCTGCGCGCCTGCGCGTAGTGCATAAGGTGCGGGGCCTGCAGATTCAAGCCGCATTGCCCCAGAGATGACACCGGGGCCGCCAACCGCTAGCGTGCGGCCGGCTCCGAAAGCCTAATGGCCCCATGCAAGACCTTACCCTCGTCTTCGACCTCGACGGCACGCTCGTCGACACCGCGCCCGACCTCGTCGCGGCCGCCAATCACGTTCTGGATCACGTGGGGCTGCCGCGCGTCGATGCGCAATCCTTGCGTCCCTACATCGGCAACGGCGCCCGCGTCATGATCGAGAGGGCCACCGCGGCCGCCAAGCTGAGCGAAGCGGAGCACGAGCGGTTGCTCGAGCGCTTCCTCGACTACTACAGCGCCCACATCGCGGTCGCCAGCCGGCCGTTCGAAGGCGCCGTCGATGCGCTCGAAGCGTTTCGGGCGAAAGGGGCCAAGCTCGCAGTGTGCACGAACAAGAAGGAGGGAATGTCGCGGCAGCTGCTCGACACCCTCGACTTGAGCCGCCTCTTTGCGGCGATCGCCGGGCGCGACACGCTTTCCACCTGCAAGCCACACCCGGATGCCCTGCTCGGCACCATCGCATTGGCCGGCGGCAACGCTGCGCGCGCCGTCATGGTCGGCGACAGCAAGGTCGACATTGCGACGGCGAAGGCGGCCGGCGTCCCCGTGATTGCCGTGAGCTTCGGCTACACCGACACGCCGATCCGGGACTTCGACCCCGACGCGGTCATCGACCACTACCGCGAGCTGGCGCCGGCAATCACTGCGCTTCTTGGCTGACGCTAGGCTTGGCCGTCTCCTTGCGCGCCTGCTTCGGCCACAGCCGCCGCCCCACCATGATCGTCGCCGGCAGGAACACCAGATCGGCGATGAGCGAGGCGAGCAGCGTGAAGCCGCAGACGAGCCCGAATGTTCTGAGCGAGGGCAGGTCGGAGAAGACGGTGACGCCGAGGCCGAAGGCGAGCACGATGGTGGTGAGAATTATTGCCGGGCCGACGAGGACGCGGGCGCGCCGGATGGAGAGCTCGGGCGGATCGCCCGTCTGCTCCTCCAGCCGCAACCGGTTGAGGAAGTGGATGAGCGCGTCGATGCCGAGCCCGAACACGACGAGCAAGGCCACCACGGACGCGAACTCCAGCCCATCGCCCCGCCACCACAACAGCGTCGCCGACGCCACCACGGGAAAGAGGCCCGGCAACAGGCTGATCACGGCGACGAAAGGCGAGCGGAACGCCATGCCGAGCAGCACGCCGGCGAAGGCCACGCAGATGGGAATGCTTTCCTTGAGCTGATCGATCATGCGCTTTGAGTTGCGCGCCGCGATCGCCGGCAGGCCCGTCACCGAGATGCGGAACTGCGGGTATTCCTTGCGAATGGGGTCGAGCGAATGGTCGATCTTCTCCACCACGGGCAAGATCTTGCTCGAATCGATATCGGGGAGCCGCCCGGTCACCAGCACCGCGTTCTCTTCCTTGGCAATGAAGCGGCGCACCAGATGCTGGGGCAGGATGCCGACGTACTTCTTCACCGTCTCGATGCGGTCGTCGCCCGCCGCGCGCAGCCAGCGGCGCAGACTGTCCACCGACCACACGTTGCCGAGGCCTGCCTCGTGCTCTACTGCATCGTGCACCTTGCTGATGACTTCGAGTGGCACTTCCGAGAACAGCGGCGTGCCGTCGGTCCACTCGATCATGACGTGCACCGGGTTGGCGCCGGTGAGCTTCTTGTCGATGCGGCTCGTCGCATCGAGTGCCTGCTCGCGGTCGGGCACCTGGTCGGCGAGCCGGTAGCGCGACGGCAGCTCGATGAACGCCGCCGTGAACAGCGCAAAGAGCGTGACGCCGATCAGGGAAAAGACATAAGGCCGGTAGACCACGCGGTCGACGATCCAGCCGACGATGGTGCCGAGCCCGTCCATTAGCGCGTCGGCCGGCACGCGGTCGCGCGCTAAGGCCGCCTCGTTGCGGATGAACACGACCCCGAGGATCGGCAGCACCAGAATGACGGCGATGAACGAGATGAAGGTGGAGAGCGCACCGGCAAGCCCGAACGTGCGAATGAGGCCCGACTGCGACAACAAAAGCGCGCAGAAGGCCAAGAGCGCCGTGCCGTGGGCGAGCACGCAAGCCGGCCCGACGATGCGCACGGCGAAGCGCACCGCCTGGTGGCGATCATCGCCCTCGCGCAGCCGGATACGGATCGCCGACACCATCTGCATGCTGTCGGCAAAGCCCATCACCATGATCAAGGGCGTCATGACATTGAGGAACAAGTTGAGCTTGAAGCCCGTCCAACCCAGGAGCCCCAGCGACCACGTCACCGCGAGCACGGGCGGCAATGTCGCGACCAGCATCAGGGAGAGGCGCCGGAAGAACACGGCAGCGATCAGCCCGCCGAAGAGGAGCCCTAAGCCGTTGTAGACGAGCTGGTCGCGCTCCACCGCATTGCGGATCTCGAGCTGCATCACCGGCGCGCCGGTGAGCTTGGCCGTGAGCCCCGTGCCGGCGAGCAGATCGTGAACGGTGGCGTTGATCTCCCCGATGACGGTGCGTGCGGTCCGGTCGTGCACGATCTCGCGGTCGAGCGCGATGATGATGAGCGCCAGCTGTCCGTCGTCCGACAGGAACTTGCCCTTGACGATGTCGTTATCGCGCAGCGTCTTGATCATCTGATCGTAGGCGGCGCCTTCGGGCAGATCGTCGGGCACGATGGGAGCGGCATAGCCGGAGGGGTCGGGCGCCCCGCGCGCCGATACCATCGACACGAGCCCCGACACCCCGTCGATGAGTTGCAGCTCCGTCGTAAGCTCGGTGAAAGCCTTCAGCTGGCGCGGCTTCAGGAGGTTGGGCCCCTCCACCACCACCAGCACGTCGTACTCGCTGGAGGGAAACCGCCGGTCGATCGCCTCGTAACGGCGGAATTCCTCCGTGTTGGTCCGAAACAGCTCCGACAGGGAATCATCGACCTGCAGCTTGGAGACACCGATTCCGGCCAGCACCGTCACGATCGCGGCGATGACGGCCACGACGTAGGGCGCGCGCAGGGCGATAAGCCCCAGGCGCTCCAGTCCGAACGAGAACACGAATGTCCGGCGCGGCTCCTCAGCGCTGCTGCCCATTGCTCCCCCGTCGGCATTCTTTGGGCTCTGCTTGGCAGGCCGGCCGATCTATATTTGTCGCATGTAAACCTATCCCGCTCCATACGGAATCGGCTTAACGAGACGGATCGTTGCATTGGCTGCGTTACATGTGCAAGGGGATCGCCTCGGGACGTTGCGGCGCCGCAATATGGCCGCACGGGCCGGGTCCTTTTCCCCCTCCGTCCGCCCGCTTTCCCCCGTCCCGGCGGCCGACCCTGCAGCTTTTTCGTAGATCGGCGATGCGGCTCGTAGCCACCACCTCGGTATCCCCACGCGCCCGGCGCGTCTCCTCCCGGCTTGCCAGGGCGGCCCGCAGAGCGGCCCTGAGCCTCAGCCTTGCCGTGCTCGTTGCCGCGTGCGTGCCGCAGCTTGCCGCGGCGACCCCGCAGCAGGCCCCCAACAGCCGCGTCGTGCTCGACCTGCCCCCGGGCTACACGCCCTCGCCCCTGTTCTCCGGCTTCCAGAACGAGGCGGAAGGCGTGTCGTTCATCATCCTCGAGGCCCCCGTCGACGAGTACGACAAGATGGTGCAGGGGTTCACGCCGCAGGAGCTCGCCAAGCGCGGCATCACCGACGTGCGCACGGCCTCGCTCGGGCGCAATGACCCGCACGTCTACATGCGCGCGCGCCAGGTGTCGGAAGCCGGCACCTACGACAAGTTCTTCGTGCTGTTCCGCACACACGACCAGACCATCCTCGTCTCGGTCAACGTGCCGGAGAAGTCCATCGAGGATGGCAGCGTCAAGCCGGAGGAGATCGAGCAAATCCTCGCCTCGGCCAAGACCACCGAGAAGCCGGCGGTGCGCGATCTCTTCTCGCTCTCCTATCTCGGGCCCTTCAAGGAGGCCGGCACCCTCGTCGGCACCAGCAAGGTCTACACGCTCGACGGGCGCATCGCGCCGGAGCAGCGCGGCGACACGCGCTCGGCCTTCATGGTGGCGCCCTCGCTCGACAAGCGGCCCATCGCCAATCCTGACAAGCTCGCCGTGGCGCTGCTCGCCAGCCTGCCAGGCTACAAGGAGGTGAAGCCCGAAGAGCCGCACGACATCAAGGTCGGCGATCTCGACGGGGTGGAGGTGTCGGCGCACGCCGTCGACGAGGACGACGGCACCCCGGTGCGCCTCTACCAGGCGATGCTCATGGGCAAGGACGGCGGCTATTTCCGCCTCATCGGCATCGCGACAGCTGCAGACGCACCGCGGCTGGAGGCGGAATTCCCCAAGATCGCCCGCAGCTTCGCGCTGCTGCCCTGAGGGGGCGGGCTGCGGCTTGACAGGGGTGGGTGCCCCCTCGCATATGAACGGCCCTTAGGGACTTGCCGTGCTTCTCTTATCGGAAAACCGGTTCTCAAATTTTCCGGAAGCACTCGGGCGGGCGGTTAGCTCAGCGGTAGAGCACACGCTTCACACGCGTGGGGTCATAGGTTCAATCCCTATACCGCCCACCATCGAGCCCCCGATTCCTACCCTCCGGCCGCGCGGATCTCGCGCTCTTTGTCGGCGATCCGCTTTCGAAGCGCGGGCAGCTGATCCGGCGGTGCCGTCTTCAATACGCTGGTGAGCTCGGCCAGCTGCGCACGCAAGCGTGCGCGCCGCAGGCCCGCGCGCTCTGGCAGCGTGGTTCGCTCCTCCAGCAAACGGCTCAGGGGAGCCGTGTCCCGCGCCTCGGGATAGCAGATCATCAGATCGATGAGGTCCTTTTCGAACTCGCTGATCCGCTCTCGGACACGCTCGAATTGGATCTTGAACAGTTTCTGGTCGGCCTTCGACCGAAACTTGGCCATGTCGACCAGCTCTCTGACCTCGCCCTCGAGCCAGCGCAGACCCTGAACCGCGCGCATCCGCTGATCATCGCTTCGCATCATGAGAGGATAAGCGTCATTCGCTAAGAATGCGCTGTGCACGTCATGGTAAAGAATTGTTTCCCTTAGGTATTGCTCGCAAACCGAGCAAAGGCGGGAAGCGGGTCGGCGCTCCGGCGGCGAACTCACTTCTCCCGAAACAAAAAAGAGCGCCGTACCAGAGGGGGCTGATCGGCGCTCAACGTCGAGCCGAGGGAGGGCTCGCTCCGCCAGGGGTGCGGCGGGAAGAAATTTGGGCCCTCGTGCGCGCCTCAGCAAAAATTGGAGCAATACGCTCTGAACTAAAGGCGCCCCAATCTAATGCACGCACGGGGCACACTGAGTTTCTCGCCGACCGCTGCGGCAGTCCATTACCAAAAAAGCGGTAAGGGCGATCCCCCGGACCCGACCGGCGCCCGCCCGGCTTCTGCTCTGCGCAATAACAACACGCAAACGCCGCCCCAGGGACGAAAATCGGCCAACAAGCGCCGTGATCGTGGACGGTGGGTGCCTCATCTTCCCTGCATGGATGATCAGGGCCCCGGGGGCTCGGGCGGCGCAACGCCTCACGTCGTCCGGGCTCTCGCCTCATGCAGCCGCGCGGGCAAAAAAAGGGAGCGCCGGGTCGGCTACGCAAAGCGAACCTAACCGGCGCTCCGATGAGCCCTGAGGGAGTAAGGCTCTCTCCGTTGGGGGACAACAGAGATTGTGCCGAGGATGGTGACCGAGCCTGATTCGGCTGTCCATAGGCCGGCCCGCGCCGGCATAAAGATTGCTGTGGACAAAATGGGAAAGCCACACTCCCGCGCGGGCGGCGCGGTGGTGCGGCGTAGAACGCTGCGCTAGGCGGCCTCACGCAGCCTTGGCAGTCTCGGTGGTCTCGGTATTCTGGGCCGACTGCGGCGCAGCCTCGCTGTCGACGCGCGGGGGCGCCTCCAGCGCCAGCAATCCCGCCAGCTCCCGCCGCACCTGAATGCATTCGTACTCGGCCTTGGCGATCAGCCGCTCCACGTCGGCCTGGCGCTGCGCGTTCTCGCGCGCGATCCCGGCCTGCTGCGCGAACTGCGGCCCCATCCGCGCGAAGAATTCCTTGCCTGGCATGACGTTCCCCCCTCGGGATGCAACGTCATAGCAAGTAACGCGATTCGCCTGTGGACAGGAGGTGGATTGTTTGTGGATGGTCTTCCCCCTCTCCCGGCTTGCGGGAGAGGGAACGCTTTAGCGCTGCGCTGAGCGCGGCTCGGCGGCCTCGGCCCCGTACATGGTCAGCATCGGCTCGTCGAGCAGGATCACCTCGTCGTACTCGCCGTAGCCATTGAAGTGGCCGGCAATCGCCCGCCCGTAGGCGCCCATGTTGCCGATCTCGATGTAGTCGCCCTCCGCCACCGATGCCGGCAGCAGGAACGGCCCCTTCATGTAGTCGATGGAGTCGCAGGTCGGGCCCCACAGCTCGAAGGGCTGCAGCGGCTCTGACGCATCGACGTCGCGGCTGACGAGCCGCGTCGGGAAGATGAAGCCCAGGTGCGCGGCGTCGAACAGCATGCCGTAGGAGCCGTCGTTGATGTAGAGGTTGTTGCCGCGCCGCGCATCCACGCGCACGATGAGGCTCTCGGCCTCCGCCACCAGTGCGCGGCCCGGCTCGCACATGAGCTTGATGTTCTCGCGCACGGGCAGCGTCTCGACGCCTGCCAGGATGGTGTCGAGGAAGACCTGCAGCGGGGCCGGATCGCTGTCGGGATAGCGCGCGGGAAAGCCGCCGCCGACGTCGAGCCGGTCGATCACCACGCCGGCCTTGACGATCAGCTTGTGCACCTCGGCGAGCGCCGTGACGAAGGCGTCCGGCGTGGAGGTCTGCGAGCCGACATGGAAGGTGAGCCCCAGCTCGGCGGCAGCCTGGCGCGTCCGCATGAGGAGGCGGGCCGCTTTTTGGCCGGAGAGCCCGAACTTGCGCTCGAGCGGAATGCGGCTGTTGATGGCGGGCACCGCCACGCGCACCCACAACAGGAGATCGCGGGCGTGCCCGGTCGCCTCCAGGATCTTGTCGAGCTCATCCTCGCCGTCGAGCGCGAACGAGCGCACGCCCATGTCATAGGCGCGGTGGATCGCGTGGCGCGACTTGACGGGATGCATGAAGTGGAGCTGGGCGTCCGGGATCGTCACGGCGTCCTCGATCTCGGGCAGCGAGGCGACGTCGAAGTGGCGGATGCCGGCGCCGTAGAGCGCCCCGATCAGGAAGACGGAGTTGTTGGCCTTGTAGGCGTAGGCGACGTCACCGGGAAAGTTGTCGAGGAACCATCGCGCCGCGCGGCCCGCCGCGTGCGGGCGCAATCCGCGCACCGGCCGCTCGGGCCGGCACTTGTCGATCAGAGCTGCCGCAGAGGAGAGCTTCTCCATCGCATGGAACCTCCACCGCCATCAAAGGCGAACTAAAGGCGCTGCTTCGCAAGCAGTGACCGCCAAACTGAAAGAGGGGTGCATTTAGGGCGCGCGCCCCCCCCTGTAAAGGGCTTTTTTGCGACGCGCACGCGTTGACGAGCCGGCAGCGACCCCACGACGCGCTCGCACGTTTGCCCGCATTCGAAGGGCGCGGCATGGCAGCTGGCGCCGCAGGCGTAACCCAACCGCCCATTTGTACTGTTCTCACGCCGCCGGCCCTGCCTAAAACATGCCATGGGATGTGAGCCGGCGAAGGTATCTTGATGCGGACGGGGGGAAAGATCCTGATCGACCAGCTGGTCGTGCAGGGCTGCCGCACGCTTTTCACCGTCCCCGGCGAGAGCTTCCTGCCGGCGCTCGATGCGCTCTTCGACGAGGGCCCGATCCGCACCATCGTGTGCCGCCATGAAGGCGGGGCGGCGATGATGGCGGAGGCGTCCGGCAAACTCACCGGCGCCCCCGGCGCAGCCTTCGTCACGCGCGCGGCCGGCGCCGCCAACGCCGTGAGCGGCGTCTATGTGGCTCACCACGATTCGACGCCCATGCTCTTGCTCGTCGGGCTGACGGCGCAGGCGCGCGAGGGACGCGGCGCCTTTCAGGAGATCGACATCGCGGCGCTGTTCGGTGCACTTGCCAAGTGGGTCGGCATCGTACGCACGCCCGAGCGCATCCCGGAGCTCGTGGCGCGCGCCTACCACGCCGCACTTGCCGGGCGTCCGGGGCCGGTGGTGCTGGGGCTGCCCGAGGACGTTCTCCTTGCCGCCGCCGATGTCGCCGACGGCGTGCGGGTGCGGCCGGCGAGCCCAGCGCCCTCCGCAGCCGAGATGACGCGTCTCAAGAACAAGCTCGTTGCCGCCGAGCGGCCGCTGGTGCTCGTCGGCGGACCGGGATGGAGTGCCGAGGCCGCACAGCACCTCGCCACCTTTGCGGAGACCTTCGACGTCCCCGTCGCGGCGGCCTTCCGCAGGCAAGACCACCTCGACAATCGGAACCAGGCCTACGTCGGGCACGCGGGCATCGACATCGATCCCAAGCTCGGCGCGGCCATGCGCGGCTCCGACCTGCTGCTCATCATCGGCGAGACGCCGGCCGACGTGACGACGAGCGGCTATACGCTCTTGTCCGTTCCCACGCCGGGGCAGTTCCTCGCGCACGCGCACCCCTCAGGCGACGAGGTCGGGCGCCTCTACCGCACCGACCTGCCGATCGTGTCGGCGGCCGAGCCGTTCGCCAAAGCGCTCGCCCGCCTGAAGCCGCCACCCAGGCGCCGCTGGGCCCGTCTGCGCCGCGACCTGCGGGCGAGCTACGAGCGCTCGTTGAAGCCGTTGCCGACGCCCGGCGCCGTCAAGCTCGAGGAGGTGATCGCCACCCTGTCGCGCGAGCTCCCCGACGACGCCATCATCGCCAACGGCGCCGGCAACTACACAGCCTTCCTGCACCGCTACTTCCAGTACAAGGGCTACCCCTCCCAGCTCGCTCCGACGTCGGGGTCCATGGGCTACGGCCTACCCGCCGCCATCGCCGCCAAGCTCGCCCACCCCGAGCGGCCCGTCGTGGCCCTGGCGGGCGACGGATGCCTTCTGATGACCGGCCAGGAGCTTGCGACCGCCGTGCAGTACGCCCTGCCCCTCGTTCTGATCGTCGCCAACAACGGCATGTACGGGACCATCCGCATGCACCAGGAGCGCCTCTTTCCGGGGCGTGTGCTGGGCACGAGCCTCGTTAACCCCGACTTCGCCGCGCTGGCCCGCTCGTTCGGCGCCGCCGGTGTCACCATTACGCGCACGGAGGACTTCCCCTCGGCCTTGCGACGCGCCCTGTCGGCGGCGCTTCCGACCCTCATCGAGCTCAAGCTCGACCCGGAGGCGATCAGTCCGCGTCAGACCCTGGCGCAGATCCGGGGCACGGAAAAACCGTAAAGACGAGGGCCAAGCCGTCGGTGCGATCCCAATCGTAAATACTTTCTTAAAGCTAAAATTGGCCCATTATCCATAGATCACACCTTGGTTAGACTAATGAGTTCTTATCGGTTACAAAAGCATCAACTCAATTGTACACGCCTAGCCGTACAAGGATCATCTCATGGATCTCGAGGGGGCCAAGACGCAGAACGGGCCACGGTGGGCCTGGGCCCGTACCGGCGCACTCATTCTCTTCGTGCTGACCGGCATCCTGTTGCTTGCCTCGCTCAACGTCGCCCGCAGCTCGGACGCGCCCTATCCAGGCGCTGCCGGCCTGCTGCACATCGAACGCACCTGAGGAAACACAGCCAGAGACCACGAGCCTTCTTACGATCCGCACTACTTTCCACGACCCACTCTCCCCTAACCGAATGCTCTCCCCCAAGACCTAGAGCCTCGGATCCTCCGGATCCGGGGCTTCTTTTCGTGGCGGCCGAGGTCTGGCATGCACAGGCGGCAGGGACTTGTTTGCGCTGGCGCTCTGGCCGATGCTAAAGGGCGGCAGCGGCATTCTGGCCTATGGAAGCCGCTCAAGGGGACCTCTGCAGCCGCCCGGTCGGCGCAAGCGCGCGTGCAGACTTCAAGGCCAAGCTCGCGCAGGCGGGTTTGAACCGCTCCTGCCGCCTAACAGGGAAGCCACGCCACATGGCCATAACCTCACAATCCGTCGTCGAACTCGATGCTGAAGAGCATCGAGAGCTCAAAACGCGCTGACAACCCTTACAAGCACTGGATCTTGACGAAGTGCCTGCCCGACGATGCCGTCGACGCCATTCTGGGCCTGCCCTTCGAGGCCCCGCCTCTCGAGGGTGTCTCGGGCAAGCGAGAGCTTCACAACAACACCCGCAAATACTTCGATCAGGAGAACATGGGCCACTTCGCGGTCTGCAAGGCGGTCAACGACGCCTTCCAGAGCAAGGCGATCACGGACCGCATCGAGCAGCACTTCGGCACCAATCTCGACGGATCATACCTGCGTGTCGAGATCGCTCAGGATACCGACGGGTTCTGGCTCGAGCCGCACACGGACCTGGGCGTCAAGCTGTTCACGATGCTGCTCTACACCTCCAAGGATCCGAGCCACGCCGACCTCGGGACCGACATCTACGACGCCGAGAAGCACCACGTGGGGCGCTCGCCGTTCGAGAGCAACGCCGCACTCGTCTTCATTCCCTCCGACATCACCTACCACGGCTTCGAGCGGCGCAAGATCGACGGCGTGCGCAAGTCGGTGATCATCAACTACGTCACCAACGAGTGGCGCGCCCGCGAGCAGCTGGCCTTCCCCGATCGGCCGATCGCCCACTGAGAGCCGCCGGGCGACGCAGCTCGCTCTAAGACCCGTCAGCGAAGATCAAAGGAACCGAGGATGGCGAAGGCGGCGTGGATCGGCCTTGGCGTCATGGGCTTTCCCATGGCGGGGCATCTTCTCACGAAGGGCGGTCACGACGTCGTCGTCTACAACCGCACTGCGGCCAAGGCGCAAGCCTGGGTCGCCGAGCGCGGCGCCGGAGCGGTCGCCGCCACGCCGGCGGCAGCCGCCGCCGGTGCCGATTTGGTGTTCTGCTGCGTGGGCAACGACAACGACCTGCGCGCGGTGACGGTCGGCGCGGACGGAGCCTTCCACGCCATGGGCGCCGGCACCGTATTCGTCGATCACACGACGGCGTCGGCCGAGGTGGCGCGCGAGCTTGCGAGTGCTGCGGCCGCGCGCGGGTTCTCCTTTCTCGATGCGCCCGTCTCGGGCGGCGAGGCAGGCGCCCAGAACGGCACCCTCACGGTGATGGTTGGCGGCGAGGAGGACGCGTTCCGGCGCGCGGCGCCGCTCATCAAGGCTTACGCCCGCGCCGTCACGCGCATCGGACCTTCCGGTGCCGGCCAGCTCACCAAGATGGTCAACCAGATCGCCATAGCGGGCCTCTTGCAGGGGCTGTCAGAGGCGATCCACTTTGCCGAGAAGGCCGACCTCGATCTCGACCTCGTCATGGCGACCATCTCCAAGGGCGCGGCGCAGTCCTGGCAGCTCGAGAACCGCTGGAAGACCATGCACGAGGACCGCTTCGATTTCGGCTTCGCGGTCGACTGGATGCGCAAGGATCTGGCGATCTGCCTCGCCGAGGCGCGCCACAACGGCTCGAGCCTGCCGGTCACGGCGCTCGTCGATCAGTTCTATGCCGACGTGCAGAGGATGGGCGGCGCCCGCTGGGACACCTCGAGCCTCATCGCCCGCCTGAAGGCCGACGGCGCGGCGTGAGATGAAGTCCTACCGCAAGGAATTGTGGTTCGATATCCCGGGGCGGCGGGCGTTCGTCAACATCACGCCCAAGGTCGAGGATTGCCTCGCCGACAGCGGCATCCGCGAAGGGCTCGTGCTCGTCAACGCCATGCACATCACCGCCTCCGTCTTCATCAACGACGACGAGCGGGGCCTGCACCACGACTACGAGGTGTGGCTCGAGGCGCTGGCGCCGCACGAGCCGACGAGCCGCTACCGCCACAACCGCACCGGCGAGGACAACGCGGATGCGCACCTGAAACGCCAGGTGATGGGCCGCGAGGTGGTGGTGGCCATCACCGACGGCAAGCTCGATTTCGGCCCCTGGGAGCAGATCTTCTACGGCGAGTTCGACGGCGGCCGCCGAAAGCGCGTGCTCGTCAAAATCGTCGGCGAATGAGCTGCTATAGTCGGCGCCTCGCAACTTTCGAGGAGGCCCGCGCATGCCGATCACCGCCTTCTACGCTTCACTGCTCGCCGCGCTCTATATCTTCCTGAGCGTCCGCGTCATCGGCTGGCGCCGGACACAGCGGGTCGAGCTCGGTCACGGCGAGGACCCGCAACTGCTGCGGCGCATGCGCGTGCACGCAAACTTCGCCGAGTACGCGCCATTGACGCTTCTGTTGATGGCGCTCGCCGAGAGCATGACGGCGCCGCGCCCGCTTGTGCACCTCGTCGGCATCCTGTTGGTCGCCGGACGGCTGGTGCACGCCTACGGGCTGTCGCAGACGCCGCACATCCTGCGCTATCGAGCGGGCGGCATGATGCTGACGCTCGCCGCGCTCGCAATCGCAGCGCTGATGTGCTTCACCTTCTCGGCGCTGTTTCTCGTCGCTTAGACTTTGGCCGCGCGCTCGGCATTGGAGCTACGCGCGAACTGCAGCGGCAGCGCGGTCGTGTATTTGATCTGCTCCATGGCGAAAGCAGACGACACCTTGGCGATCTCGATGCGCGCAATCAGCTTCTTGTAGAAGGCGTCGTAGGCGTCGATGTCGGGCACGACGACGCGCAGCATGTAGTCGATGTCGCCCGACATGCGATAGAACTCGACCACCTCGGGAAAGTCGGCCACGGCGCTATGGAAGCGTTCGAGCCACGCGACCGTGTGCTGGTCCGTCTTGATCGAGACGACGACGCTGACGCCGGCGTTGACCTTGTGGGGATCGAGGATCGCCACCCGGCGCTGGATCACGCCCGCCTCCTCCAGCTTCTGGATGCGCCGCCAGCAGGGCGTGGTCGAGAGCCCGACCTCCTTGCCGATGTCGGCGACAGGCCGCGTGCAGTCCTCCTGCAGGATGCGCAGGATCTTGATGTCCATCTCGTCGAGCATTGCCCCGTCCTGTTTGGAAAATTGTTCTCGATTAGAGCGGGTAGCGCGATTAGGCTTTTCCTTTGTCGCGCCGTCAAGGGGAATAGCAGTAACTTTTTTCTACGGCTGGTTACGAACCCTGCGCGTCCAGCAACCTGCGCACCTCGCCGCGCAGCCGCGGCACCAGCTCGGCCTCGAACCAGGGATGCCGCTTGAGCCAGGCATTGTTGCGCCAGGACGGATGCGGCAGCGACAGGCAGCGCGGCACAATGCCGGGACGCTCCAGCACGCTGCGCCAGCTGGCGACGGTGGCGGTGACGCCCTCCTTTGCGTCAGCTCCAAGGTGCCAGCGTTGGGCGTAGCCGCCGACGAGCAGCATCAGCTCGATCTGCCCCAGCTCGGCAAAGAGCCGCGCCCGCCACCTCGGCGCACATTCGCGCCGCGGCGGCAGGTCGGCGCCGCCGGCGTCCTGCCCCGGATAGCAGAAGCCCATGGGAACGATGGCGACGCGGCGCACGTCGTAGAACTCATCGGCCGTGACACCCATCCAATCCCGCAACCGCTCGCCAGAGGGATCGCTGAAAGGAACGCCCGAGGCATGCACGCGCGCTCCCGGCGCCTGGCCTATGACTGCGAGCCGCGCCGAGCGGCTCACGCGCAAAACCGGGCGCGGCTCGTGGCCGAGCGGCGCGCCGTCGGGCGCCTCGACGCAGAGCCGGCAGGCGCGGATCTCATCCAGCAGGCGATCGAGGCGCGAGGCCACCGGGCTCTCCGCTCAGATGTCGAGTGTCATGCCGTCCTCGGCCAGCAGCACGCGGGGATCGCGCACGTGCGCGCGCTGCGCCAGCATCTCTGAGCTCATGTGCGTGAGCATCACGCGCTTGGCACCGAGCCGGTCGAGGTTCGTCTCGATGTTGCGCCACGTCATATGGTAGCCGACCTTCACATCAAAGCCGAAGCACTCGGCGATGAAGAGGTCGGCGCCCTTGGCGGTCGGCAGCAGGCTCTCGACCCACTCGGTGTCGCCGGAAAAGCTCAAGGTCTTGCCGCCGGCCTCGAGCCGCAGCGCGTACGGCGGCGCGCCGGAGGGATGCGACACCTCATAGGGCGTCACCTGGACCGAGCCGACGGCGAGCGGCGTTGCCTCCGCGTATTCCAGAAAGCGCATCTTAAAGCGCCGCTCGATCTTCGATGATCCGGGAAAGAGGGCCTCTGCCGCCGTCGTGAAGCGCGCTGCGATCCCCGCGGGGCCCGTGATGGTGAGCGGTGCGGTCCGCTTGGAAACGTAGTGGGCATAGAGCAGCCACCACACCAGGCCTGCGAAGTGATCGCCGTGAAGGTGCGAGATGAGAATAGTGGAGACGCGGTCGGGCTCGAGCCCCAGGCGCTGCATGCCGATGACGGCGGTCGCCCCGCAGTCGATCAAAATCTCCTCGCCCGGCAGAGCGACGTGGTAGCACGTCTGCAGCCGCCCGCCGGAGCCGAATGCGTCGCCCGAGCCGACGACGGTAAGCTTCATGTGCGCCTCGCAAACCTCAAGGTGTCAAATCCTCTGCCATCCTCGCAGGAGCGACAACGCGCCCCTTTCAAGCTGCCTAAATTGCCGTTCACGCCGCCGCGCTCGGGCGGGCGGAAACCTCTCGATGCCAGCGCGCGACATTATCGAGCCCGGCCGGCATGTCGAGACGCGCTGGCTTCATGAAATCGATAGCCACCAGTGCCGTGATGTCGGCGACCGAGTAATCGTGGCCGGCGATGAAGGGACGGTCGGCGAGCACGCCATCGAGCAGGGTGAGCATCGCCGCGACCTTGGCCTTGTTGGCCTCGCCCCATTCGGCCACCTGCGGCACCTCCAGATGGCTCATCTTGGGGTGCAGATGGCGGAAGACGGCGGCGACCGTGCCAAACAGCCCGAACTCCACCCGCCGGTTCCACATTTCCACCGTTGCCTGGCCCACGGGCCCTTCTCCGAACAAGGCCGGGCGCGGCTGGATCTCCTCGAAGTAGCGGCAGATGGCCACCGATTCGCAGATCACCGTCCCATCGTCGAGGATCAGGATGGGCACCCGCTGCATGGGGTTGAGGGCGGTGAACTCCGGGGTGCGCAGCACCCCCGCCATGAGATCGACCTCCTCGAACGGGACGGCGATGCCTTTCTCGGCGAGGAAGATATGCACCCGGCGAGGATTGGGCGCACCGCGCGTCTCGATGATCCGCATGGCCTGGGGCGTCTGAAGTTCGATTCTTAACGGGACCGTAGCCGCACCTGGCCTCCGCCACAATGCACGCCGCAAGCCTGAGCGCCGGGGCAGGCTCGCCTTGTATCGGCTTCTTTTTGGAGAAACCGTATTGATAAACACTTAGTTAGGAAATCGTGCGGAGATTGACCATTAGGGTCGGGTCCAGCATTGGTCCCCCGGACGGCGGACAATATGAACAGCAGTGCCAAAGCCGACGAGATCGGACGGCTTAAGAGCCGGTGTGACGCGCGGCAGCGCGCGGCCGCCGATCTTAAGGCGACCCGGGCGCGGCTCGCCGCCGGCTCCAGCATGAAGCCGGAGTTCGAGTACGAGCTCCTGGCCATGTACGTGCGCAGCGAGCTCGGCGCCGCCGTGACCATGCCGGCGCTTTACGCTTTGTTCGCCATCGCCTCCATGTTCTGGTCGCCCGTCTTCAATGCCGTCTTGTGGCTGGTGATCGTCATCGGCGCCAAGGTGGTCCTGCTCGACCAGGGACGCCGATTTCTGGCGCTGCCGCCGTCTCAGGTGAACGTACGTCTGTGGCGCCGCCGCTTCACCATCATCGAGCTGTTGAACGGCGTCGCGCTCGCCGGCTTCGCCCTCGTCGGCGTCGGCAAGAACCTCGTGACCGGCGGCGATCTCCTGTTCGCCTCCCATGTCTTCATCTTCGCCACGCTGATCGTCGTGCTGGCGATCCGCACCATGTTCGCCGCGACCATTCCCGTGATCCTCTACTGCGGCACGGTGCCGATGACGGCCGCCGTCGTCTTGCGCCTGCTGTTGCTGCACGATCCTTTTTATGTGGCGCTCGCCTCCATGGCGGTCGGCGTGCACCTCTACTTCATCTTCCTGGCGCGGGGCTTGCGCGCGACCACGCTGTCGATGCTCGAGTTCCGCAGTGAGAAGGACGCGCTGATCGCCGAGCTCGAGGAGCAGAAGTCCGTCTCCGACGAGGCGCGCCGGCGCGCGGAGGCGGCCAACCAAGCCAAGTCCCGTTTCCTCGCCACCATGAGCCACGAGCTCAGAACGCCGCTCAACGCTATTCTCGGGTTCTCGGAGGTGATGAAGACGGAGCTGTTCGGCCCCATGGAGAACCCAAGGTACCGCGAGTACGCCGGCAACATCCTCGACAGCGGACGCCACCTTCTGCATCTCATCAACGAGATCCTCGACCTAACGCGCATCGAGTCGGGCCGCTACGAGCTGCACGAGGAGCCACTGCGGCTCATCGACATCGCCGATGAATGCCACAAGCTGTTAAAGCTCAGGGCGGACAGCAAAGGGCTGCAGGTCATCGACGACTTCGAGCCGGACCTGCCCGCCGTCTGGGCCGACCAGCGCGCCATGCGCCAGATCTGCCTCAACCTCATGTCGAACGCCTTGAAGTTTACGCCGAAGGGCGGCCGCATCACGCTGCGCGTCGGCGCCACGCCGGACGGCGGTCAGTTCCTCGCCGTGTGCGACAACGGCCCCGGCATCCCCGCCGACGAGATCCCCAAGGTGCTGCAGGCCTTCGGCCAGGGAGCGCTCGCGCAGCAGAACGCCGAGGGCGGCGCCGGGCTCGGCCTCGCCATCGTGCAGAACCTGATCGAGCTGCATGGGGGAAGCCTGGCGCTCACCTCGGAGCTGCGCAAGGGCACCGACGCCAAAGTCCTGTTGCCGGGCTTCCGTGTGCTGCGTGCCCTGGCGCCGCTGCAGCCGCTGGGTGAGGAAACGCACCGCGTCAAGGAGGTGGGCCCGCGCCCACCGCGGCAGGCGCGCATGCGCTCCAAGGCGTCCGCCGCCCGGGGCGCGACAACTCCCCTCAGCTGACGAGCGCCTCTGGGCGCGTTGTGCTCGCCCGCGGCGAGGGCTACATACTGGCGCACGAGCCACGTCTTGCGAGCTTGCCACGGGACAGGAATGGAGACCCCCTGCGTCGACATCTGCGAGATCGATCGCACATCCGGCCTGTGCCGGGGCTGCGGCCGCACCATCGCCGAGATCGCCAGCTGGGCGTCCCTATCGAGCGCGGAGCACCGCCGCATCATGAGCGAGCTCGCCGACCGCAAGGCGGCACTCGTCAAGGGATGATCCGATGAGGGCCTGGCTGCTCTTGGCGTTTGTGGTCCTGGCAGGCCTGCTCCTGCTGTTTCGCGGCAACATCGAGCTGTTGTCCGAGATGAGCGCCTTGGAGATCGTCATTTTCGCCGGCGGCGTGCTCCTGGTCGCGGTCTACGTCATGGTTCTTTTGGGCAGCGAGCGCAGCCGACCGCTGCAGGCGGTCCGCTATTTGTTGATTTGGGCCGCGCTCGCTCTCGCCCTCGTCATTGGCTACAGCTACCGCGAGGAGCTTTCCGCCGTAGCCAACCGGGTGGCAGGCGAGCTCACGCCGCCAGGCGACACGATCGCCGTGAGCACGACCGAGGAGGGCGAGCGCGCGGTGCGCGTGCGCCGGCGCCTCGATGGGCATTTCGTGGTGCGGGCCGCCGTAAACGGCCAGTCAATGACGCTCTTGGTGGACACGGGCGCCTCCACCGTCGTCTTGAAGCCGGGCGACGCGGAACGCGCCGGCATCGACACGCGCGACCTCAACTATACGGTTGCGGTGCAGACGGCCAACGGCACGACCTACGCCGCACCTGCGCGCCTGCGCTCGCTCGCGGTCGGCTCCCTCGTCGTGCGCGACGTCAACGCGCTGGTGGCGCCGCCCGGTAGCCTTAACGAAAACTTGCTCGGTATGAGTTTCTTAAGGCGTCTGCGCTCCTATGAGTTCTCCAAGGATTTCCTGACGCTCAGAGGTTAGAGCGCAGGGGCAGCTGCGACCGCGCCCCTTGGGCGGAGCTTCGAGGATGGCACTGAGACCGGGCACACGACGACTGTTGCGCGAGGCGGCGAGCTGGGGCGTCGTCGCGGTGATCGGCGTGGCCGCCTTCATGCATTACGATGAGCTCAGAAGCGGAACGGCGCGCCTCATCGGGCTGCCGCCGTCAGTGGACGATGGCGGCCAGCAGGACGCCGCAGACGGGATGCAGGCCACGGCCAAATACGGATCGGTGGTCGAGATCAAGGCCGGGCGCAACGGGCACTTCAACACCGAGGTCGAGATCAACGGCCGTCCCATCGGGGCCATGATCGACACCGGTGCGACCATGGTCGTCCTCAGCCACGAGGACGCCGAGCGCGCCGGCCTCTACGTCAACGACAGTGATTTCAACCGCACCATATGGACGGCAAACGGCGCGGCCCGAGTCGCCGCCGTTACGCTCGGCCGCGTCTCGATCGGCGACATCACCGTGCGCGACGTTCCCGCGGTCGTGACCCAGGAAGGCCTCCTCAAGACGTCGCTATTGGGCATGAGCTTCCTGAGCCGGCTGTCACGCTTCGACATGCGCTCGGGCGTGCTCGTGTTAGAGGATTAGGCCCCTAATCCGCCCTACTCCAGAACGCGGAATCGACTCTCCTCCTTTCGGCGGCTACACCTGCCCTCGAGCCAAGGGGCCTCCAACAGGACTTAGCCATGCTGCCCGCGCCGCGCGCCGACCTCAAGCCGAACACCGCCGACTTCGAGCGCCTGCCTCTCGTCAAGCCGACGGGCTTTCGCGAGTACGACGCGCGCTGGCTCTTCCCGCAAGAGATCAATCTCATGGGGGTCAATGCAGTGGGTTTGGGCATCGCCACGCTCTTTGGCCGACGCGGGGTGAAGAAGCGCATCGTCGTCGGTCATGACTTCCGCTCCTACTCGGGCAGCGTGAAGCAGGCGCTGATGGTGGGGCTCATGGGCGGCGGCATGGAGGTGCACGACATCGGCCTTGCTGTGACGCCCATGGCCTACTTCGCCCAGTTCGATCTCGACGTGGAAGGCGTTGCCATGGTCACCGCCAGCCACAACGACAACGGCTGGACCGGCATCAAGATGGGTCTTCAGCGCCCGCTGACGTTCGGGCCAGAGGAGATGTCGGAACTGAAAGACATCGTGCTCGGCGGCAAGTACGCCACCGCCGACGGCGGCCGCTACATTTTCGTCGCCGACATGGCCCAGCGCTACATGGCAAGTCTCACGGACCGCCCCAAACTCAAGCGCCACCTCAAGGTGGTGGTCGCCACCGGCAACGGCACGGCCGGCGTCTTCGCGCCGCAGGTGCTCGAGGCAGTCGGGTGCGAGGTCGTGACCCTGCACACCGAGCCCGACTACACCTTCCCCAACTACAATCCCAACACCGAAGATATGGCCATGCTGCACGACATGTCGGCCAAGGTTAAGGCGACCGGCGCCGACGTCGGCCTCGCCTTGGACGGCGACGGCGACCGCTGCGGCGTCGTCGACAACGAGGGCCGCGAGATCTTCGCCGACACGGTCGGCGTCATGCTCGCGCGCGACATCTCGAGCCTGCATAAGAACGCCAAGTTCGTCGTCGACGTGAAGTCGACCGGCCTCTTCCTTACCGATCCCGTGCTCAAGGCCAACGGCGCCACCACCACCTACTGGAAGACGGGCCACTCCTACATCAAGCGCTACAGCTACGAGACCAAGGCGTTGGTCGGCTTCGAGAAGTCGGGCCACTTCTTCTTCAGCCCGCCGCTGGGGCGCGGCTACGACGACGGCCTCATCGCCGCACTTGCCGTTTGCGACATGCTCGACCGCAACCCGGAGAAGAGCATGGCGGCCTTGCGCGATGCGCTTCCCAAGACATGGCAATCGCCAACCATGTCGCCGCATTGCGCCGATGAGGAAAAGTACGCCGTCGTCGACGCGGTCGTCGCACATTATACGAAGCTTGCCGCCGACGGCGGCAAGGTTGCCGGACAAAAGATCCGTGACCTCGTCACCGTCAACGGCGTGCGCGTCGTGCTGGAGGACGGGACCTGGGGCCTGGTGCGCGCCTCCTCCAACAAGCCCGAGCTCGTCGTCGTGGTCGAGAGCCCGACGTCGGAAGCCAACATGAAGGCAATCTTCGCCGACATCGATCGCGAGCTCGGCAAGTTCCCGCAAGTCGGCGCCTACAATCAGAAGATCGTGGCCTAATTCGCACACTCGCGAAATTCTCCTCGCCATTTCAACCGATTGCCGTGATTGCTCAGCGCCACTAAGCAGTGCGATACTGCGTG
The DNA here is from genome assembly GCA_963728165.1 of uncultured Alphaproteobacteria bacterium. Taxonomy (GTDB): domain Bacteria; phylum Pseudomonadota; class Alphaproteobacteria; order Rhizobiales; family Hyphomicrobiaceae; genus Hyphomicrobium_A. Next base: position 205,003 of record CAVSIY010000002.1, read on the forward strand.
TGGCAGTTGCTCGGTTTTGGAGGGGTACCCATGAGACTGAAATTGGCTGTCACGGCCCTTATGGCAGTTCTGATCCTTGGACTTGCTGTTTCCTCAACGGCATTGGCACCATCGGTTGCACTCGCCGACGATAGCGGCGACGGCACAGGAGGTGGCTCGGGCGAGAGCGGCGGCGACGGCACCGGCGGCGGCAGCGGCCAGACCGGCGACGACGGCACCGGCGGCGGCTCGGGTCAGCAGTAACTATGGTTGCGGCGGCTTAATCGGAGTTCTTCGTCTCCATGACAGCCGCCGCCTCTACCAACGGCAAACGCGCAGACAAGTTCCCCACGTTGGCGGCGCTGGTGCTCTTCGGCTGCGTCGCGGCGGCGTTCGCCCTCTTCTACCCCCCGGTGCGCGAGCACATCGACCGCATCGAGTACTGGACCGCCGACTGGCGCACGGCTCTCCTTGCCGACCGCATCGCCGACAAGCACCCGCGCCTCACCGTCGTGCTGTTCGATCCCGCCACCTTCGACGGCGGCGTGATCTCACCCATCCCCCGCGACACGCACGCGCAAGTGCTGCGCGCACTCGCCGCCATGCACCCTGCCGCTATGGGGCTCGATTTCTTCTTCGTCGCCTCGCAGGGGCCTGAGAAGGACGCTGCCATTCTCCAGGCGCTGCACGAGATCGACGTGCCCATCGTGCTCGGCGCCATCGATGCGCACACCAGCGAATTCAGCGCGCGCCAAGCAGGCCTATCAGACCAATTTCCTGGCGCAGGCCGGCCGCCCCGCCGGCTATCTCGCCTTGCGCTATGACGCGGGCCATATCGTGCGGCGCACGTCGCCGCCGCTGCCGGGCTCGCCGTTCCAGGAGAGCTTCGCCCGCCAGATCGCGCTCGCCGCACACGAGCCCCCGAAGGGGGCCGGAGCCTCGTCCCAATCCATGCGCATCGCGTGGCTGATTGGCCCCGGCTTCGACACCCAGCCGTTTGTCACGGTCTCGGCGCGCGAGCTTCTGCCCGGCGCCGATCCTGAGCGCCTCAAGGCGCTGGAGAAGCGCGTCAAGGGCAACATCGTGCTCACCGGCATCGACATGCCCAACTCCGACCGGCACGACACGGCGCTGTCGGTTTGGACCGACGACAAGATGCTCGGCGTGCTGGTGCACGCGCAAATCCTCGCGCAGCTTCTCGATAATCGGTACTTCTACGAGCTTGAGGGCCGCGAGCGCCTGGGCTTGCTCCTCGGCGTGGCGCTGCTGGGTCTGGTGCTCGGCTGGGGAGTGCGCGGACAGCGCGCGTCGCTGCTCAATCTCTCGGTCGCCACTGCCATCCTCGTCGGCATCGATGCGGCCTGCTACTACTTCCTGCGCATCGTTCTGCCCTTCACGCTCGCGCTCTATCTGTGGTTCCTCTGTGTGGTCGCGGGCCGGCAGTTGCACACGCTGATGCACTGGGCCGGCACGCGGTCGTCGACTGCGGCGGCTTCCTAGCCCAGAAGATCGATGAGAAAGCGCGCCGACACGCAGGCAAGGAACGCCGCGAAGGCCAATTCCAGCTTGCGCCGCGGGATGTTGTGGGCGAGCCGCACCCCAAAGGGCGCGGCATAGACGCTGAGCGGCGCGATGATCGCGAGCCCGAGCAGGTTCACATAGCCCACCGAAAAGGGCGGCAGGTGGTCGACGCCCCAGCCCGCCCAAGCGTAGCCGAGCACGCCCGGCAGCGCGATCATGGGGCCGACGCCGCTCGCCGTCGCGACCGCGCGCAGGATGGGATAGCCGTAGAGCGTGAGGAGCGGCACGTTGAATATGGCGCCGCCGATGCTCATCAACGTGGACAGGAGGCCCACGGCCCCCGCTGCGAGCTCGGGCCACGGGCGTTCTGGAAGATGATCGCCGAGCCGCCAATCCTCGCGCCCCAGCATCATCTTGATCGCCACCAGCCCGGCGATGATCGCCCACACCCATTTGAGCTCGGCGCCGCTCGCGACCTTGGCGATCAGCACGCCAGCGACGACGCCCCCGACGACGAAAGGCGCCACGCGTTTCAGCAGCTCGGTATCAACGGCACCTTTGGCACGATGCCCGGCGAACGACTTCAGCGCGGTCGGCAGGATGATGGCAATCGTGGTCCCCAGCGTCACGTGCATACGCACGCCTGGCTCCACGCCGAGCACGTCGAAGACCTCGTAGAGCACAGGCACCAGCACGCCGCCGCCGCCGATGCCGAGAAGCCCTGCCAGAAAGCCGGCGACGAGGCCGGCGGCGATGAGCGCGGCACCGAGCATGACCAGCTCGCCTGCCGAAACGCTCAGATCCATGGCCCCCGCTCCCTATTCCGCCGCGGCGGCAAAGGACGGCTCGGCAATGCGCAGCGCATCCAGCAGCACGGCCACGCCGGCGCCGTCCTTCACCGCCAATTCACTGAGATGCCGGCGGAACGCGCGCGCGCGCGGCTGCCCGTGGTAGAGGCCGAGGATGTGGCGGACGACATTGTTGAGGCGCCCGCCCGCCTCAAGGTGGCGCACGATGTGGGGGATCAGCGCTTCGATCGCTTGCGCGCGCGTCAACGGCTCGGTGGTGGCGCCGAAAAAGCGGCCGTCGACGTCGGCGAGGACGTAGGGCGTCTGATAGGCGGCGCGCCCCAGCATCACGCCGTCGACGTGTTGAAGGTGTGCTTGCGCCGCATCGAGGTCCTCGATGCCGCCGTTGAGCACGATCGTCAGATCGGGGCGCGACGCCTTGAGCCGGTAGACGCGTTCATGATCGAGCGGCGGCACCTGCCGGTTCTCCTTGGGCGATAGCCCCTCGAGCCACGCCTTGCGCGCGTGCACGATGAAGGTGCGGCAGCCGGCCTCAGCCACGATCGCGACGAAGCGGGCAAGGTCGGCCTCGCCGTCCTGGTCGTCGATGCCGATGCGGCACTTGACGGTGACGGGCACGGCGACGCGCGCCTGCATGGCGGCGACGCACGCAGCGACAAGCTCCGGCTCGGCCATCAGGCAGGCGCCGAAGCGGCCCTCCTGCACGCGGTCGGAGGGGCAGCCGACGTTCAAGTTGATCTCGTCGTAGCCGAAGCCCTCGCCGATTGATGCGGCTTCGGCCAGCGCTGCGGGATCGGCGCCGCCAAGCTGCAGCGCGACGGGGTGCTCGCTCTCCTCGAACGCGATGAGGCGCGCGCGGTCGCCATGAATGACGGCCGGTGCCGTCACCATCTCGGTGTAGAGCAGCGCGTTGCGCGTCAGGAGGCGGTGGAACGCCCGGCAATGCCGGTCGGTCCAGTCCATCATAGGGGCGACGCAAAATCTATGATCTTGAGATTGCACAGACTTTCCTGCTCTGACAGTGTTCACGAGCGAGAATATGCACCCTTTTGTTCGCGTCTGTTCTCACCTTTACGCAGCCTTTCGCACCTTCAATAGGCTACCGCCTCGCTACTGGCGAGCCCAGGTGCATCGCAAGGGCCAGTATGTCTCGCGCTCCTTTCGTCTGAAGTCCGAGGCGGAGGTCTGGGCGACAGAGGCGGAACGGGCCATCCACTCCGGCAAGTCCCCGGACGCCGTCTCAGTCGACGACAGACCTCCTTCGCTGCGCTCATCGAGTTGCATATAACGGACATGGCCGAGGTGGGCAGCCCCTCCTCCGCAGCAAGGCCCTTTGCCTGCGCGAACTACCGCGCTCTGACTTGCGCCGGATGTGCGCGCTTGACGTAACGTGCCAAAAGATCGGCGTCGAGGTCGCCGCACGCGACGGCGACGCGCACCGCGCACTTCGGCTCGCCTTCATGCCGGCAGTTGCTGAACTTGCACGACAGCGCCAACCTCTCGACGTCCTCGAAGCTGCTGTCGACGTCCTTTTCAGTGTTCCAGACTTCCACACCGCGCATACCCGGCATGTCGATGATCGAGCCGCCATAGGGGCGCACGAACAGCTGGCGATGCGTTGTCGTGTGGCGGCCGCGGCTGTCGTAAGAGCGAACCTCCTGTGTCGCTTGCGCGGCGCGTCCGAGCAACGCGTTCGTCAACGTCGACTTGCCGACACCCGACGAGCCGATAAGCACGACCGTGCGGGCGCCGACGAAATGCCGCTCGAGCTCGGAGATGCTGTGATCACGGGCGCTAACGGCATGAATGGGAACCCCCTGCGCAACCGTTGCGATCTGCTCCATCGCTCCTGCGGCATCGTCGGTGAGATCTGACTTGTTGAGAACGATGACGGGGGCAGCCGCGCTTTCGGTGACCAGCGCGAGCAGGCGTTCAATGCGCGGCAAGCTGAAATCGCCGTCGGGCGCCGTGACAATGAACGCAACGTCGACGTTCGCCGCCAAAAGTTGCGGCCGATTTTCGCCCGACGCTTTGCGGATGAGCGCGCTGGTGCGCGGCAGCACTTCCTCGATGGTGGCGGGGCCGTCCCCTGCCGCCAGGCGCAGCGCCACAAAATCACCGACGCCGGCCAGATCGGAACGTTGCGTGGCTGCGTTGCGCAGGTGGCCGGTCATCTCGGCCGAAAGCTCGATCGTATCGGTAGCGACCCTGAAGCGGCTGCGGTGCTCGCTGACGACGCGGCCCGGTGTCAGTCCTTCGGCGGCGCGCGCGGCGAATTCGGCCTGCCGCCGGCCGCTCCAGCCCAATGTCTCGAGCGTCATGCTTTTTACCTCGGATGACGGTAAGGCCCAGTGGGGCAAAAGCATCATTAGCACTCTGACGCAGAGAGTGCTAAGAGTTATGTCCGTGCCGACTAGGGCTGTTTCTCAAACGCCCCGAATTGTGCACCAAACCCTGCAAAATCAGAGATTTGAGGATTTCAATGAAATTCCGGCCCTTGCACGACCGCGTCGTCGTTAAACGGCTCGAGGAAGACGCCAAGAGCGCGGGCGGCATCATTATTCCCGATACCGTCAAGGAAAAGCCAATGCGCGGCGAAGTCGTTGCAGTCGGACCGGGTGCACGCGACGAAAACGGCAAGATCAACGCGCCGGATGTCAAAGCCGGCGACACGGTGCTGTTCGGCAAGTGGTCGGGCACCGAGGTCAAGATCGACGGTGACGATCTCCTAATCATGAAGGAGAGCGACATCCTCGGCGTCATCGAGGGCACGGCCAAGATCAAGGCCGCCGCCTAACTCTGACAGCACCAATTCCCCCCTTCCTTTCAGGAGTAGCTCCACATGAGCTCTAAAGACGTCAAATTCGGTCAAGACGCGCGCGATCGCATGCTGCGCGGCGTCGACATCCTTGCCAATGCCGTAAAGGTCACGCTCGGACCCAAGGGCCGCAACGTCGTACTCGATAAATCGTATGGCGCGCCGCGCATCACCAAAGACGGCGTCACGGTCGCCAAGGAGATCGAGCTCGAAGACAAGTTTGAGAACATGGGCGCACAAATGCTCAAGGAGGTCGCCTCCAAGACCTCCGACATTGCCGGTGACGGCACGACAACGGCAACGGTGCTCGCTCAGGCGATCATTAGAGAAGGCGCCAAGTCCGTCGCTGCTGGCGCCAACCCGATGGACCTGCGGCGCGGCATCGACCAGGCGGTTGCAGCCGTCGTCGAAGAGCTGAAGGCGAAGGCCAAGAAGGTCACCTCCAACGCCGAGATCGCCCAAGTCGGCACCATCTCGTCGAACGGCGATAGCGAAATCGGCGCCAAGCTCGCCGAAGCGATGAAGCGCGTCGGCAACGAAGGCGTCATCACCATCGAGGAGAGCAAGAGCCTCGAAACGGAGCTCGATGTTGTCGAGGGCATGCAGTTCGACCGCGGCTATCTCTCGCCGTACTTCATCACCAATGCCGAGAGGATGCTGGTTGAGCTGGAAGACCCTTATATCCTCATCCACGAGAAGAAGCTCGGCGGGCTGCAATCCTTGCTGCCGCTGCTTGAAGCGGTCGTGCAGGCCGGCAAGCCGCTGGTCATCATCGCCGAGGACGTCGAGGGCGAAGCCCTGGCAACGCTTGTCGTCAACAAGCTTCGCGGCGGCCTCAAGGTTGCGGCCGTCAAGGCTCCTGGCTTCGGTGATCGCCGCAAGGCGATGCTGGAAGACATTGCCACCATCACCGGTGGCAGCGTGGTGTCTGAGGATCTCGGCATCAAGCTCGAGAATGTCACACTCGACATGCTCGGCCGCGCCAAGAAAGTGACCATCGACAAGGAAGACACCACGATCGTCGACGGCGCCGGCAAGAAGCCGGACATCGAGGCGCGCATCAAGCAGATCAAGGCGCAGATCGAGGACACGACCTCGGACTACGACAAGGAGAAGCTGCAGGAGCGGCTGGCCAAACTGGCCGGCGGCGTTGCCGTCATCAAGGTCGGCGGTGCCACCGAAGTCGAGGTCAAGGAGCGCAAGGACCGCGTCGACGACGCGCTGCATGCAACGCGCGCGGCGGTCGAGGAAGGCATCGTCCCCGGCGGCGGCGTTGCGCTGCTGCGCGCCATCAAGGCGCTCGAGGCCCTGAAGCCCGGTAACGACGACCAGAAGACCGGGATCTCCATCGTCCGCAAGGCGCTGCAGGCCCCATCACGCCAGATCTTCACCAATGCCGGTGAGGATGGCTCGGTGATCGTCGGCAAGATCCTCGAGAACGCGACGTATGCCTTCGGCTTCAACGCTCAGTCCGGCGCTTACGGCGACCTCGTCGCGCAGGGCGTGATCGACCCCGCCAAGGTCGTGCGCTGCGCGCTGCAGGACGCCGCATCCGTCGCCGGCCTGCTGATCACCACCGAAGCGATGATTGCCGATGTTCCCGCTAAGGACGCCGGACAATCTCATCCTCCGATGGGCGGCGGCGGAATGGATTTCTAAGAGCACGCGAAATACAGAAGCGCCCCGGTGCACACCGGGGCGCTTCTGCTCCTTCGGAAGAATGCCGCAGTTTGATAGACGGCGCGCAGTGCCCAGCTCTCCACTTATGCGGCTAGGCGCGAGGCGGCAACGATGCTGCTACGTCCATATGCTTGAGGCTGATTGTCCTGATGACAGACCATGCAGAGCTTGCGAACGAGTTAGACCGCTTGGTTACCGAAGGGCATCAGGATTCAGCCTGCCGCCCGCGTTGCAGAGGAAATTTCCCGAGATCACGCAGTCGGAAATCGAGGCCGCGCTCGTAGAAATCGCTAGAGGACGAAGGCTAAAAATGAAAGTTCGCCTGGGTGCCGATGCTGATCCGACCAATTGACGAGTGGATCATTGAAGGACGGCGTCCACCTAGGGATTCTCGCGTCCATAGTTGCGGATCCGCTCACGCAGATTGACTTCGGTTCAGGCGAGCAGGCTACGGCGCAAGAACGCGCGGTGGTCTCACTCGCTTGCTTGTTCTGCAATCGTCGAGGCAATGAAGCTTTGCTCTTCGGCACTGAGTGGCGGCCTACGCCGGTTCCCGGTCGCGGTCTTGTTCAAGACACCGGCTTTTTGCAGAAGATCAACAATCTGGTCGCGACGCGTGCCGCTGCCGACCTGTTGCGATGGTGCGTCTTCCTTCCTCAAGCGACGCGCTTTCGTCGCTTTTTTGCTGGCTCGCTTCTTTCCTGGCTTCCGCGGCGCATCTGAGAGCCCGAAGAACTCCAAGATCCGTGCCGACGACGAGATTCCCACATCGATATGGAAGGGCCCGGCAATCCCGCATCCATGCTCTCCGGCCGACGCAAGAGGCACGCCGTGGCCCATGCCCTCGATCGTATGTGACTCGATCATGTCGCGGCCCCGTCTGTCGCTCCAGGCCTGCACGCGATGATTGCCGACGACCTCGTCGCGGGTGGGATAGAGTCTGACGTCGTGCAAATTTGTCCACTGCAAGACGCTGGCATCCGCGTTGGCCGGATGCACGACGCCATCAAGTCCGCCATGCCAGATCGACAGACGCGGCCAGGGACCGTCGTGCGTCGAGGAGGTACGCACGATCTCGCCCCACTGCTCTGACGTCCGCTTCCGACCTCTGGACATTGCCACCATCGCCTCGCCGACATTCGCGGCGGAGCCATGGGGCAAGCCTGCCAATATGGCGCCGGCATTGAATAGCTCCGGAAACGCGGCAAGCAGGCTAGAAGCCATCGCGCCGCCGGCCGACAGTCCCGTGACGAAAATGCGGGCGGGATCGATGCCATGAGACTCGACGGCGTGGTCGATCATCTGTCGGATCGAAAGGGCTTCCCCACCGTCGCGTCGCGTGTCCTCCCGAGCAAACCAGTTGAAGCACCGATTGGGATTGTTGCTGGCTTGCTGCTCGGGAAACAGAGCAAGAAAGCCATGGCGTTCCGCCAAAACTGACCAGCCTGACCCTAAGTCGAAGGATGAAGCGGTTTGCTTGCAGCCGTGCAGCGCCACGATCAGGGCAGGCCGAGCCGGGAGTCGCGTGGGGATGCGCAGGAACATGCGCAAACGCCCCGGATTGCTCCCGAAGCCTCTGATTTCATTTAGCGAACCGAGGTGTGCATCTCCGGTAGCGCTGTTGCCTGCCAGGGAGTTTATGCCGCGGCGTGTTTTGCGTCGTAAGCTGGTCATCGTCGCCCGTATGTTGCACAGCAACGTAGATTGCTGCGGTGCAACAATATCAGATTAAACGCCTCCTGTCGGAAATTATCTGTCGGTCGGCTCCTGACCTGAGCCTTCCGAACCGTTTTCGAGTTAACGCGTCCGCATCGGTGGATCTAACGATTATCCGAAAAGTGTCCTGATCCGGCATGCACGCGCGCGTGGGGGAACGAAATCGACCATCTGGCCAACTCAGAATCTATGATTGGCCATTGCCTGCCTGCGCGTCTCTTGCCCTACACCGCTCGACGCGAAGGGATGGGCAAAGTCCACTGCCTTGTGCTCCAACCGCTCTGTGATCCCGCTTGCGGTGGCCGACGCCCGCGGCTGAGCGATTGTTGCCCAATCATCTCGTCCGTCAATGTCGGCATCCGGTCGCATTGGGGCGGCATGCGCTGATCGTCGCTCACCCGGCGCGGTCATGGCCGCGCTAGCCAATTCTGCAGGGCGCCCTTGCAGAGGGTCGCCCTCATGGCCATATAAATATGCATCGAGTTTCGGCCGAACGGCTTGGCCTTGCCGCGCACAGCGCGCCTGACTGTCCCTCCCAAAATTCGAAATGGCTGGGCCCTGCGTCTTGCAAGGCCGTCTGCAAAGGAAGGTCTCCCGTGAACAAGGGAACGGTGAAATGGTTTAACGCACAGAAGGGCTTTGGATTCATCCAGCCTGCGGATGGCAGCAAGGACGTCTTCGTCCATATCAGCGCCGTCGAGCGCGCCGGTCTCGGCGAGTTGAAGGAAGGCCAGCAGGTCTCCTTTGACGTCGTCGCCAACCCGGAGAACGGCAAGTCGTCCGCAGAGAACCTGCAGGCCGACTAGACCATCCCGCTTACGACCAATTGCTCGACCACGGATGTACCGGCACAGCTCTTGGCTTCGGGCCCCGCCTTCTTCAACAGTCGGCGGGGTTCGTTCGTATCCGATTTTTGGCGGCCCAATGCCAAGATGGGCATCGCGGCAGCTTTAGTCTTTCTTCTCCTCGGCAGCGACACCGTTGTCGCCGGCTTCGTCGTCGTCATCCAGCTCCAGAAGTAGATCCGGCTTTTCGGTAGTGCTCTCGGTGCCGTCGTTTCCGGCCGGTTCATTCGATTCCAGCGCCGCTGCCTCGTTGTCTCCCACGTCCTCAACTGGTTGCGCAGCAACAATAGTGTGACGCGGCGCATTGCGGTTCGATCTCCATGTGGACTTCGAATTTGGGGCATCCACGGGCGGCGGTACAAAAACCGTCTGGCAGACGGGACACTTTATGGGGTCGTGCATGAGGTCGTAGAAACGCGCACCACACGCCTCTTTCTGGCACACTCGCTTGGCCCCACGTGCGGATTGCATTGCCATGTCCTTCACCTTTCAGTCTTCGCCGATGCTCGAGCTCGCTGCTGCGCGACGGCGGTCGGCACTAGGGCCAAGCTGCTCGGATGAACAGCCCAATAGTGGTGATGCACACCCCTGAGTGAACGCACGCGGGGCGTGGCGTCGATCTGCTCGACTACCGTAACTGTGCAGCGAAACCAGGGCCGCTCGCTCCAGTTGAATATTCGAGGAGCGCTCCGCAGCTCATACGGGGTTATATGTACTCGCGCTATAACAAAGCGACCGAGGCGCCGTCGGCACTCAAGCTGGGTCCGCACCGGTTTCATGCCAGGACGAGCTAAACCGCTACGCCCCTACCAGCCTGCAGGTCGTCAGGGCGTCACGCTCTGGATGATATAGCCCCCCGACTTCTCATCCAGCTCGAGCTTGAGATAGCCGCGCGTCTGCGCTTCTTCGAGCAGCTCGTTAAATGATGGGAACCCATAGAACGACTTATTAAATCCGGGGTGACGGCGCTTTAGCGTCTGCTTGATCATCGATCCCCAGAGCTTGGCCGTGTCCCCCCGCTCCGAGGCCAGTGCCGTCGTCGTCTCCAACACCAGATCAATCGCTTCCTGCTTGCGGTCCTTCTGCGGACTGGGTGCCTTGGCGGCTGGCACACGCCGCGCCGGCTTGTTGTCCTTGCGTGAGACCGGTACGTCCCGTACGAGGTCATCATAATAAATGAACTCGTCGCAATTGCTGATCAGCAGGTCAGACGTCGAGTTCTTGACGCCGACGCCGATCACCGTTTTCGCATTCTCGCGAAGTTTGCTGACCAACGGTGAGAAATCGGAATCGCCGGAGATGATGACGAACGTGTCGATATGCTCTTTGGTGTAGCAGAGGTCGAGCGCGTCAACGACCATGCGTATGTCTGCGGAGTTCTTACCCGATTGCCTGACGTGCGGTATTTCGATGAGCTCGAACGCCGCCTCGTGCATGGCCTTCTTGTAGCCCTTGTAGCGCTCCCAATCGCAATACGCTTTCTTCACGACGATGCTGCCCTTGACCAACAGCTTCTGGACGACGAGCCGCATGTCGAAGTCGGCATATTTGCTGTCTCGCACGCCCAGAGCAATGTTCTCGAAATCGCAGAACAAGGCTAAGTTGCGGTCCCCATTCACGGCCGCTGGCTCTCGTGGTGCAGGCATTTTTCTATCCATTATTAGGGCTTTGATTTGCGTTTTGACCGGGCACCGTGCAGCCCCACTATTAAAGCCAAGGTGCCCCGCACGCCGCAAGATCGCCCGGACGGACAGGGGCGGCGCACACGCACGTCATCCCGATAGCCAGTACCCGTTTCTCAAGGCCCATTCCAGGCACCATCTGAAACGCCGCGCTTGAAGCACGACTCCCCTTGCAGGGCCCGCCTCGCGTTCCGATTTGAGCCGGTGAACTCCTATTAGGGCCCAGGGCTATCTGGGCCAAGCTCGACGCCTCATTCGGGGTGATCGACCAACGAGGCAACGCAAATGATCGATCTTTACTATTGGACTACGCCCAACGGCCACAAGATCACGATCTTCCTGGAGGAGGCGGCCGTCCCTTACCGGATCATCCCGGTGAACATCGGCAAGGGCGACCAGTTCGCTGAGGACTTCCTGCGCATCGCGCCGAACAACCGCATCCCGGCGATCATCGACACCGCGCCCGCCGACGGCGGCGCCCCGATCAGCATCTTTGAATCGGGCGCGATCCTTGAGTATCTCGCCGAGAAGACCGGACAGTTCCTGCCCGCCGACGTGCGCGGGCGCACCGAAGTCATGCAGTGGCTGTTCTGGCAGATGGCCGGTCTCGGCCCGATGGCCGGCCAGAACCACCACTTCGTGCAGTACGCGCCCGAGCGCATCCCCTATGCGATGGAGCGCTACGTCAACGAGACGAACCGGCTCTACGGCGTCCTTGATGCGCGCCTCGCGACCCGAGACTATGTCGCGGGCGGCTACTCGATCGCCGATATGGCGATCTATCCCTGGATCGTGCCCTACAAAAACCAAAAGCAGACACTGGAGGACTTTCCCAACCTGAAGCGCTGGTTCACGGCGATCGCGGAGCGTCCCGCCGTGAAGCGCGCCTACGAGCGCGCCCGCGCGATCAACCAGAGCGCGGTCGTGTCGGAGGACTCCCGCGCCATCCTCTTCGGCCAGACGGCCGCCGTCACCAGGTGCTGAGCAGGTGATGGCAGATACCGGCACCAGGCCCACAGCTGCAGCCACCGCGGCAGGCGCGCGCGTCCGGCCCAAGGTGCTGTTCTTCGACGTCAACGAAACGCTGCTCGACTTGAGCCCCATGCGCGAGAGCGTAGGCAACGCCTTGGGATCTCCGGCGCCCTGTGGGCGGGATGGCGCGCGGCATTTCTGTCGCGGCCGGGCGCTCAGCTCTACCCCCTGGCGCCTCAGCCGGAAATCGTTGAGCCCGACATGTCGAGGGTCTCCGCAAGACTGATCGCGCTTGCTACCTGAGCGCAAAACGGAGGCGCTATGCGGCTATTTTCCATAACAACCGGGCATGCCTGCCGCCCATCTTGTTGTGCAGTGGAACACGTTTGCGACCTCGGCGTTGTCGTCAGCAAACCGCAGTCTCGATGGACGGCACCCCATGACCGCCAAGACCCGCGCAAAAGAGCTCGCCGGCCGCAAGGTCCTCGTGGTCGAGGACGAGATGCTGGTTGCCATCGACTATTGCCAGTGCCTGGCCCAGGCCGGCGCAGAGATCATGGGCCCCTTCCCCTTGGTCTCCCAGGCTTTGAAGTGCGTCGACACGTCTCAAGTCGACGTCGCCGTGCTCGACTACGCGCTCATCGATGAGACGAGCGACCCGCTGCAAAGCGCACTCGAACGACGCCACATCCCCTTTGTCATCATCACTGGGTACCCGCGGGTGCTGGTGCGGCGCGACGCGCGCCAGAAGATCCTGTCCAAGCCCATCTCCCCCGACCTTCTCTGCGAGACGATCAAAGCGGCCTGCCGCTGAGCGGTCCAATCCTTAGCGCGCGTTAACGGCCTGCTTTTTTGCCCTCTCCGGTCATGACGTGATAAGGGGCCTTGGGGTAGTATTCTCACCTCGATTAAACGACCGCCGCTCGGCGGCCGGCGTCTTTTCTGGGCGTCGGACCACGCCCGCGCCCGCCCCGGTGAGCCGCATGAAGCCTGAGACGCCCCGCCCCGTCCACCTCAAGGACTACCGGCCGCCGGCCTACCTCATCGACAAGGTCGACCTCGACGTCTCGCTCGATCCGACCCGCACGCGCGTGCGCGCCCGCCTCGCCGTCCGCCCCAACGCGGGCGCATCCGGACGGCGTCAGCAGCTGCAGCTCGACGGCGAGCACCTGGAGCTCGACGAGATCAAGCTCGATCGCCGGCCGCTGTCGAAAAAGGACTACAAGCTCACTGACACGTCGCTGACGCTGCTCAAGACGCCCTCTGCGCCCTTCACGCTCGAGATCACGACTATCGTCAATCCGGAGGCCAACAAGGCGCTGCAGGGCCTCTACCGCACCAACGGCGTCTACTGCACCCAGTGCGAGGCCCAGGGCTTCCGCCGCATCACCTATTTCCTCGACCGCCCGGACGTGCTCGCCACCTACACGGTGCGCATCGAGGCGGACGTGCGCGAGGCGCCTGTCCTGCTTTCCAACGGCAACCTGTTGGAGCGCGGCACGCTTGGCTCCAACCGCCACTACGCGGTGTGGAAGGATCCCTTCCCCAAGCCGTCCTACCTCTTTGCGCTGGTCGGCGGTGACCTAGCTCCGATCGCCTCTTCCTTCCGCACCATGTCGGGCCGCAACGTCGATCTCGCGATCTACGTGGAGCACGGCAAGGAAGCGCGCGCCGCCTGGGCGATGGACTCGCTGAAGCGCGCCATGCGGTGGGACGAGGAGCGCTTTGGGCGCGAATACGATCTCGACGTGTTCAACATCGTCGCCGTCTCCGACTTCAACATGGGCGCGATGGAGAACAAGGGCCTCAACGTTTTCAACGATCGGCTCATCCTCGCCTCGCCGGAGACCGCCACCGACACCATCTTCGAGCACATCGAGAGCGTGGTCGCGCACGAGTACTTCCACAACTGGACCGGCAACCGCATCACCTGCCGCGACTGGTTCCAGCTCTGCCTCAAGGAGGGCTTGACCGTTTTTCGCGACCAGGAATTCTCCGGCGACGAGCGCTCGGCGACCGTGCAGCGCATCATCGACGTGCGCCAGCTCAAGACGCACCAGTTCGCCGAGGACGCCGGACCCTTGGCGCACCCGGTGCGGCCCGAGACCTACATCGAGATCAACAACTTCTACACGCCGACCGTCTACGAGAAGGGCGCGGAAGTCGTGCGCATGCTGCAGACGCTGCTCGGGCGCGACGTGTTCCGCAAGGGCATGGACCTCTATTTCGACCGCCACGACGGCGAGGCAGCGACGGTGGAGCAGTTCGTGCGCTGCTTCGAGGATGCCTCCGGCACCGACCTCACCCAGTTCCGGCTCTGGTATTCACAGGCCGGCACGCCTGAGCTCGTATGCGCGCTGCGCTACGACAAGGCCAAGAAAGAGGCCGCGCTCGAGGTGGAGCAGGTGCTGCCGGCGACACCGGGCCAGGCGCACAAGAAGCCCATGCACATCCCCGTGCGGCTCGGGCTCCTGGGCGGCAACGGCCACGATATCACGTTGAAGCTCGACAGCGGCGAGGAGCCGGCCGGCGGCACCCTCTCGGTCACCAAGCGCAAGCAGACCTTCCGCTTCGTCGACGTCCCCTCGCGTCCCGTCCCCTCGCTCATGCGCGGCTTCTCCGCCCCGGTCAACGTCACGGTCGACCTCGCCGACGGCGACATCGAGTTCCTGATGGCGAACGATGCCGACCTGTTCAACCGCTGGCAGGCGGCCAACAGCTTCGCCACACGCACGCTTCAGGAGATCGTCGGCCTTCTCGCAAAGGGCAAGAGTAGCGCGCGCGGCGCGCGCTATGCCAAAGCGCTTGGCGCCGCCATACTCAGCGACGAGCTGGAGCCCGCCTACCGGGCCGAGCTCCTGAAGCTTCCGACGCAGGCCGACATCGCGCGCGTCATCGGCAAGAACGTGGACCCGGCCCTCATTCACCGGGCGCACCGGCGGCTCTCCGGCCTGATCGGCCGCACGCTTGGGGCCCAGCTCGAGGACCTCTACGCCGCCATGACCGACGATGGCCCCTTCTCGCCCGGAGCGGCGAGCGCCGGCCGGCGCGCGGTGCGCAACGCGGCGCTGACGCTGCTCACGGCGCGCGGCGCCCAGCGCGATTTGGCGCGTTTGTCCAAGCACTACCTCAAGTCCACCAACATGACGGACCGCGCGCATGCGCTGTTCCTCTTGGCAACGTACGGCGGCAAAGAGGGCGAGCACGCGCTCGCCGACTTCCACGAGAAATGGAAGGGCGATCACGTCGTCATCGATATGTGGTTTGCCGCGCAGGCGCAGTCGCCGCTGGCCGGCACGCTAAAGCGGGTCAAGGCGCTCACCCGCCATCCCCTGTTCGCGCTCACGGCCCCCAACAAGGTGCGCGCCCTCATCGGTACCTTTGCCGCCGCCAATCCGGTGCAATTCAACCGTCCGGACGGGGCGGGCTACGCCTTCGTCGCCGAGCACGTGCTGGCGCTCGACCGCCTCAACCCGCAGATCGCGGCCCGCATGCTCGGCACCTTCCGCAGCTGGCGGGCGCTCGAGGCGGGGCGGCGGGGGCAGGCCCGCAAGGCTCTACAACGGGTCGCCAAGGCCAAAAATCTATCGTCCGATGTACAAGAAATCGTCTCGAAGATGCTCGAAGCGTAACACTGAAAAATTTATTGTCCTGATGGGCTTGTTCACGCTCGACAGCCAATTCGCGATGGTGTGAAGTTAAAGAGTGATTCGGGGTGGCGGACCCGTTCGGGTCCGAGTGGCATTCACACAAAATTCGGGGAGAGAAGCATGGCGTGGACAACGTCCGCCTGCCTGCGCGCGCGGCCTTTTGCCGGGGGCTGGGGCGCCACCCAGATGAAAGCGGTGCGCTTTGCACTGGCCCGCCTGCGCCGCTCGCTCGCGCGATCCCACTTCGCCTTCGCCGCACCCCTCGCCGCCCTCGGCCTCCTGACGCCGCTGCTCCCGCAAAGCCTGACCGCCGGCCTGCTCCTCTGCTCGGGAGCCATGATCGCTCTCCTCGGCACACGCGCCATGCGCGCCAGACCCGCGATCGCGAGCGCGCCCCGCAGCACCCCTCCCGCCGCCTTCAAGATGTCCGAGATCGCCCTGGAGCGGGTCGCGCAGTGCTCGCAGGTTCCCGCACGGCCCAGCGCCAAGCGCACGCGCTTCGCGCCGGAGCGCGACCGGACCTGGACCGAGCTGATGGCCCGCGTCAATCACGACCTGCGCACGCCCTTGAATGCGGTGATCGGCTTCTCGGAGCTGATGGTCTTGGAACTCTTCGGCCCGCTCGGCGACGAGCGCTATCAAGACTACGTGCAGCACATCCGCGACAGCGCCGCCGATCTTCTCAAATCGGCCGAGGATACGCTGGCACTGACCGCGCTGACGGCCAATCCCAGCCGCCGCGAGGGGACCTCGGCATGCGATCTGGAGCACTTGGCCAGCGAGGCCTGGTCCTTCGTCTGTCGCAAAGCGGCGGCGCGGGCGATCACCTTCTCACCGTGCATCCCGGCCGACCTCGAGGTGCTGGGAGAGCCGCGCACGCTGCGGCAGATCCTCGTCAATATGCTGTCGGAAGCGGTGGCGCGCGCCGCCCATGGCGAGCGCGTGACGCTGATGGGCGCCATCGAGGGCGAACTCGTCGAGCTTGCCGTCTCTGTCTCCAAAGAACGCCACGCGCCGACGCGCAAGAACGGGTCGCTGGCGATCTGCCTCGCCCGCACGCTGCTCGAGATGCAAGGGACGTCGCTGTTGGAGGTCGTCTCCTCGAGCCACGGCTGGCGCGCGGTGACCGTGCTCGACCGGGCGGTACAGCCCGACTTTTTCTCCGAGCGCCCCGACTCTTCCGAGCCCTGCGGAGATGAGGTGCGCGAGAGGAGCGCGGCACTCGCCGTCTAGGGACGTCTCGCCTTAAGCCTTACTCCTGGGGTGGAGACGGCATGCCATCGTCGTGGTGCCGCTTGAAATGCGCGCGGCGCTTCTCGAACCATTCGTGCAGCTGATGCCGCTCCTCCGGCGTGAGCGTGGCCGCCGTCTCGGCAAAGAGGTTCATGCGGGCGCGCTTCTCCTTCTCGTCGGCATCGACGGCGCGCGCTAAAGCCGCCTTGAACTTCTCCACGTCGAAGGGCTCGGTCATGAGCACGCTGCGTGCGGCCTCGCGCGCCTCGTGCTCCTCTTTACGCAAGGGATCGAGGACGGCGCGGTCGCTTTCGAGCTTCTGGCGAATGACCTCGCCGCGATCCGGCGGCAGCGTGCGCGCGAAACCGGAGAGGCCCGCGCCCCTGAACCCATGACCATGCCAGCCGTGATGGTGCCCGATGAGCAGCGATCCCGCCGCGACGCCGATGATCAGCACGTTGAGGGCCAGCGACGCCATCAGCGCAAGACGCAGATTGAAGCGCGCCGGGCGGCCCGGGCCTGCACCGTTGTCGCTCGTCATAGGAGGTCCTCGTCAGCCGCGGCGAGAATATCCTCGCCCAGCGCCAGCTGGGAAGTGTCGGCGGCAGTGGTTATACCGGTCGCCTCGGCCACGTCCTGCACGGTCGAATCGAACGTTCCGCCCGAGCCGAGCATCACGCCGACGACGAGCGAGGCTGCCAGCAGCGCAGCCGTTGGCCACTCACGGCGCGCACGCACTCTGGCCGGCAACGGGGCAAGCCGCGTGCCCTGCACCCAAGCGGACAGGCGCGATGCCTTGCCCTCTTCGAGCGACGTCACCACGGCGAGCCTCGGCTCGGTCGAGCGCAGCGCCGCAGCGATGACGCGCTCCTTCAATGCGCTCTCGCGATCCTCGCTAACCCTCGGCGCGCGGTCGAGCAGCGCATCGAGCGCGGCACTCTCCGCCATCAACTGCTGCGCGGCCTCATCCTCTGCGATGAAGCTCGCAAACCGCAGGCGCTCGCGGGCGGGCCAGCGGGTCCGGTCGGCCCCGCAGACCTCGAGCAAGCGCTCCAGCGCCTGCCTTTCCTTTGCCCTTGTGTCCTTCATCGTCATCGTCTCAGTCTCGTTTCTGACCGTCTCTTCCGCCGTCTAGTTCTCGTCGCTGGCGATGAGCTCACGCCACTCATCGCGCAACGCTGCTTTCAAGCTCCTTCGGGCGCGGGCGAGCAGCGATTCCACCGCCTCGTCCGAGATACCCATGATCCGTCCCACCTCGATCTGGCTCAGCCCCTCGTAGTGGAACAGCGTCAGCGCCATGCGCTGGCGATCGGGGAGATCCTGCAGGGCCACATCGACGCGCTGGCTTACGTCCTGCGCCTCCATGTGGGCCTGCTGGGTGGCCGGCTCGATGCGCTCGGGCACTTCCTCGACCACGGTCACGCGGCGGCCTGATCGCATACGGTCAACGCACAGGTTCGAGACGACCCGTCGCAGCCAAGGCCGCACACCGTGCGCGCCCACCTCGAGCCCATCGGCCGAGCGCCACAAGCGCAACAGCGCCTCCTGGACCACATCCTCGGCCTCCGCATCGTCACGCAACATGCGCCGCGCCACGCCCAAGGCACCCGACAGGTGACGGTCGACCAGCGAGCGAAACGCAGCCGCGTCCCCTTGGGCAGCGGCCGCCACCAGTGCGGCATCCTCGCTCGCCTCATGGTCTGTCACGGACGCCCCGTGTGGGCCTGGCAAAACCCTTTTTGTCGCCACCGCCAGCCTCGACATGGCCATCGAACACTTTCGCTTTCCACTCTAGCGCCGGATTTGGCTTTTCTGCGAGCCCCGCCGCTACCTTTTTCGGGGCGCCCGGCATGTGCTCTTTCGGGGGGAAACGGGGGGGAGGGACCAAATCCGTCGGCCCCCAAAACCGGGGTTCAGACGATGATTTCTTCGAAAAGGGCGGCCACCGTCTTGAGCGTCTCGGCCAGGCAGGCCTCCAGGTCGGCAAAGCTTGCCGCGTCACCGGCCCGCGCCAAGAGCTCCTTCATCCCGCTCGGCGCCGTTGCAGGGTCGAAGCGGCCCTCCAGGCACAGGCGCAGGATTTGCGTCAAATCGTGCACGAGCCGCGCCGCCGGGATCAGCGCGTCGGCGTGGGCCGACGCCAGCACGCCCGCGTCACGAAGTCGGCGGTAGGCCTCGACCGTGTTCTGATCGAGGACCTCGGGGTGCGTTGCCGCGCTCACGAGTTGCAGGTACTGGGAAATGAACTCCAGGTCGACGAGGCCGCCGCGCACCTGCTTCAGGTCCCAGATGTCCTCAGTCCCCTTCTCCTTGGCGATGCGCTGGCGCATGTCACGCACGTCGGCCGCCACCTTGGCGGAATCATGCGGGCGGACCAGCGCGTCGCGGATCGCCCGCTCCACCCGCTCTTTGAGCGGCGGCGGAGCGGACACGACGCGGGCCCGCGTCAGCGCCAGATGCTCCCAGGTCCAGGCTTCCGTGGCCTGGTAGGCGATGAAGCTCGACAGCTGGGTGGCGACGGGGCCCTGCTGGCCCGAGGGCCGCAAGCGCATGTCGACCTCGTAGAGCGTGCCCTCGGCGGTCGCCGAGGCCAGCGCGCTGATGAGCCGTTGCGTCAGGCGGCTGTAATACTGCGTCGGCGCCAGCGGGCGCGCTCCGTCGGACTGCGTCACGGCAGGATCGAAATCGTAGACGAGGATCAAATCGAGGTCGGAGGCGGCCGTCATCTCGCGGCCCCCGAGCTTGCCCATGGCGATGACGGCGGCGGCACCGCCCGGAACGCGCCCATGCAGGCGCTCCAGCTCGCGCTCGCTCGCCGACCTCAAGGCGTCGATCAGACGCTCGGCCAGAAGCGCGTAGGCGCCGCCCGCCTGGTTGGCCTTGATGGCGCCCGACAACACGCGGATGCCGATGAGGAATTGCTGCTCGCTGCCAACGACGCGGGCGCGATCGAGCACGTACTGCATGTCGTGCTCGCCCGAGCCGATCTCGGCGGCAATCAGGCGATCGAGCTCCTCCGCCGTCGGCAGCATGCCGAGCGTGCCGGGATCGAGCACGGCATCGAGCAGGCGCCGCCGCCGCGACAGGATGCGCGCAAGCCGTGGCGCCGTGCCCATGATATCGGCGAGCAACCGCAACAGTCCGGGGTTGGCGCGCAGAAGCGAGAAGAGCTGCACGCCCGCCGGCAGCTCGGAGAGGAAGCGGTCAAAGCTCACGAGCGCCCGGTCCGGATCGGCGGTATCGGCCAGCGCCGCGATCAAGAGCGGCTGCACCTCGGTCAGCCGCTCGCGCGCCCGCGCGGTGCGCACCGCCGCGTAGCGCCCGTGATGCCAGCCGCGCACGATCGCCAAGACCTCGCCCGGCTGCGTGAATCCCATCTCCTTCAATGCGGCGACCGTCCCTGGGTCGTCCTGCTCGCCGGCAAACACCATGTTGACGCCCGATGGCGTCAGCTCGGGGCTGTGCTCAAACAGTGCCGCGTAGTGGCGTTGCACCACCTCCAAGCGCGCCACCAGCGCAGCCGAGAAGGCGGCAACGTCGGGATAGCCACAGAACAGCGCGAAGCTTTCGAGCCGCGCGGGATCGGAGGGAATCTCCTGCGTCTGCTCGTCGGCCACCATCTGCAGCCGGTGCTCGATCTCGCGCAGGAACAGGTAGGCTTGGTCGAGCTCGCGGCCGACCTCTCCCTTGATCCAGCCGCGCGCCGCCAGCCTCTTTAGCGCTTGCAGCGTCTGCCGCGTGCGCAGGTCGGGCTGGCGCCCGCCGGCGATGAGCTGCTGCGTCTGCACGAAAAACTCGATCTCGCGGATGCCGCCGCGCCCCAGCTTGATGTTGTGGCCCGCCACCGCAATCGTGCCGAAGCCGCGGTGGGCGTGGATCTGGCGCTTCATCGCGTGGATGTCGGCAATCGCCGCGTAGTCGAGGTACTTGCGCCAGATGAAGGGGCTCAAGTCTGCGAGGAGCTGGCGCCCGGCCTCCAGATCGCCGGCCGCGGCGCGCGCTTTGATGAGGGCGGCACGCTCCCAGTTCTGCCCGAAGCTCTCGTAGTAGATCAGCGCCGCCTCCGTCGACAGCGCCAGCTGGGTGGCGCCGGGGTCGGGGCGCAGGCGCAGGTCGGTGCGGAACACGTAGCCGTCGCCGGTGCGCTCCTCCAGGAACTGCACGAGATCGCGCGTCAGCCGCACGAAGAACTTCGCCGGCTCGATGCCGGGGGCGAGCGCAATGCGATCGAGGTCGTAGAAGATGATGAGATCGATGTCGCTCGAGTAGTTGAGCTCGCCGGCGCCGCACTTGCCCATGGCGAGCACGATGAAGCCCGAGGGCGCGATGGTCCCGTCCGCAGCCTTGCCGAGCCATTGGCCCCGCAGGGCTGCCTCGCGGAAGAGGAACGAGACCGCGCCCGCGACGGCAGCGTCGGCGCACTCGGTCAGGGCCGCCGTCACCTCGAGCACGGACCAGACGCCGCCAAGATCGGCAAGTGCGGTCAGAAGCGCGACTTCGGCTTTGAATACGCGCAAGGCGCGCATGGCCTCGGCCCGCGTCGTCGCGGCATCGATGTCGCGGAGCAGCCGGGCTTTCAGCTCCTCCAGCCGCGTCTGCGGCGCCCGCGTGAGGATGCGCTCAAGGCGCGCCAGATCCCGCTCGATGAGACCGGAGAGATAAGGAGAGCCGCGGAAGATGCCTGCGAGCAGCGCCGTGACGCGCTGATCCTCGAGAAGCGCCACAAGCGGCGCCAGCTCCGGGGCGGCCGCGACGCGCGCGCGCAGATTGGCAAGCGTGCCGGCGACCGTCTCGTTCGCCCCGGCGAGCGGCGCCGTGGTGATGCGCTCGCTGAACGGTCTGGCGCTTGCCGCCTCTGTCGCCATCCTGCGCCCCGTGCCGCTCGGTGAAGGTCGCCTCTGCTATGGGCCGGGCACGCGCCTCGGGAGCGTCAGGACGACGCGCAGACCCGGGTTGTTGTCCTCAAGCTCCACCGCTCCACCATGCAGGCGCGCCACCGCCTGCACAAGGCTCAAGCCGAGGCCGGTGCCGGGCTCGGTGCGGCTCTTCTCCAGCCGCACGAAGCGCTTCAAGACGCGCTCGCGGTCCTCCGCCGCGATGCCCGGCCCGCGGTCGGCCACGGCAATGACGACCGCATCCGCGCGCGCCTTCAAGGCGATGGTGATTGCCGGCTCGGACGTGTGCGTGCCGGCCTTTATGGTCTTGGCCGAGTACTTGATCGCATTGTCGATGAGGTTGGCGACGGCTTGACCGACGAGCTGCCGGTTGGCGGCGATCTCAGCTCCTTCGGCGACGTCGATCTTGAGCTGCAGCCCGCGCTCCTCCGCCACCGGCTCGTAGAGCTCGGCGACGTCTTGCACCAGCCGGCCGACGTCGAAGGTCTCGGCGTTCTCCTCGAGCACGCCCGCTTCCAAACGCGCCACCAGCAGCAGCGCGTTGAAGGTCTTGATCAGCTCGTCGGCCTTCTCGATGGTGTACTCGAGGCCCTCGCGGCAGGCCTGCGGCCCGCGGGCATCGCGAAGGGCGGCCTCCGCCTGATTGCGCAGGCGCGTCAGCGGCGTCTTCAAGTCGTGGGCGATGTTGTCGGAGACCTCGCGCAGGCCGTTCATCAGGGCCTCGATGCGGTCGAGCATGGCGTTGAGGTTGCGGGCGAGGACGTCGAACTCGTCCTTGGCGCCGGTGATGGCGATTCGCCGCGACAGGTCGCCCTCCATGATCTGGCGGGTGGCGACGTTGATCGCCTCGATGCGCCCCAGCACCAGGCGGCTGATCACCAGGCCGGCGATCAGCCCCGTCAGCGACAAGAACCCGAGCCCTATGAGGTAGACTGCGCCCATCTCGCCGGCGAAGCGGCGCTGCTCCTCGACGTCGCGTCCGACGATGAGGCGCAGGCCAGAGCCGAGCGCGACGGGGATGGCGACGCCGAGCCGGGCGGCTTCGGGAAACTTATCATCGCTCGCATAGCGGAACACGCCACCGGCCGCATCGGCAGCGAGCTCGGGCGGCATGCGGCTCAGGTTGCCGGCGAGCTTCTTGCCGTCCTTGTCTGCGAGGAAGTAGAGGCCGGGTCCGCCAGGCTGGCTGCGTGCCTCGACCGCGCGCACCAGCTCGGCGGTATCGCCCTCCTTCGCCTCGGCGGAGAGCAGGTCGGCCTCGGCGCTCAACGTCTGCAGCACCTGGTCGGTGAGGATGCGGTTCGTTTGCCACAACAACAGCCCGACGACGACGCCGGCGCAAACGAGGTAGGCGGCGACCGCGACGGCTGCCGCGCGGAAGGCGGTGGTCGAGACCGCGCGGCTGATGAGATTAGCCAGGGCCATCACGGATCGTGTAGCCGGCCCCGCGCACGGTGTGCAGAAGGGGCTTGTCGAAGTTCTTGTCGATCTTGGCCCTGAGCCGCGACACGTGCACGTCGATGACGTTGGTCTGCGGGTCGAAGTGATAGTCCCAGACGTGCTCCAAGAGCATGGTGCGGGTCACCACCTGGCCCGCATGCTTCATGAGGTACTCGAGCAGGCGATACTCGCGCGGCTGCAGCTGGATCTGCTCGCCGTCCCGCGTCACCCGGTGCGACAGCCGGTCGAGCACCAGCCCATCGACGACATAGCGCGTCTCCTGCTCCTCGGGCACCGCGCGGCGAGCCAGCGCCTCCACCCGCGCGAGCAGCTCGGAATAGGCGTAGGGCTTGGTCAGGTAATCGTCGCCGCCGGCGCGCAGGCCCTTGACGCGGTCGTCGACCTCGCCCAGCGCCGAGAGGATGAGCACGGGCGTGCGCAGGCCTTTGCCGCGCAGCTGCTTGATCATGCTGAGACCGTCGAGGCGCGGCAGCATGCGGTCGACGATGAGCACGTCGTAGACGCCCTCCTCCGCCAGCATCTGTCCGGTCTCGCCGTCGCCCGCCAGATCGGCCGCGTGCCCACTCTCCTTCAGTGCCTTCTGCAGGAACTGCGCGGTCTCTCTGTCGTCCTCGACCACCAGCACGCGCATATCTTCACCGCTTCGCTATCCTCGGCGCGAGGCCCACGAATCTCATTGTGCCTGCTTGCGCCGCGAACGTCGAGGCGGCCCGCCCCCGGTTGGGGACGGGCCGCCTGTCACTGCACGCGTCGATCCGCCATCAGCTCTTGTTGAGCGGGATCGCCACCAGAACCGTTTGGTCGCCGTTCTTCTTGATGTGGAACATCACCGCCGGCAACCCATCGTCCTGCGTCTTCTTCAGGGCCTTCACCACGTCCTGGGGCGTGGACACCTTCTCGTCGCCCGCCTTCAGGATCACGTCGCCCTCCTTCAGGCCTTTCTGGGCGGCGTCGGAGTTGGGATCGACGTCGGCGATGACCACGCCTTCCTTGTCTCCGGGACCTGCGGACTTCAAGGTCAGCCCCAGCTGCTTCAGGTCGACGTTGCCGCTGTCCTCGTTCTGGTCCTGGGGCTCCATCTTGCCCTCGGCCACGTCCTCGGTGTTGGGATAGGTGCCGAGCTTGACCTTGATGGTCTTCTCACCCTTGTTGCGCCACACCTTGACGTCGACCGTGCTCTTGGCCGGCAGGTCGGCGATGGTACGGGCGAGATCACGGCTGTCCTCGATCTCCTTGGTGTCCACCTTGAGGATCGCGTCCTCGACCTTGAGGCCGGCATCGGCCGCAGGACCGTTCGCCATAACCTCGCTGATGATGGCACCCTTCGGCTCCTTCAAGCCAAGGCTGCCGGCGAGGTCACGATCGATGTTCTGGATCTTCACGCCGAGCCAGCCGCGGCTCACCGTGCCGCCCTTCTCGAGCTGCGCAACCACCCTCTTCACGGTGTCGGCGGGCACCGCGAAGGCGATGCCGACGTTGCCGCCCGTCGGAGAGAAGATCGCCGTGTTCACGCCGACGACGTCACCCTCAAGATTGAAGGCCGGACCGCCGGAGTTGCCGTGGTTCACCGCGGCGTCGATCTGCATGTAGTCGTAGGGGCCGCCGATGTTGCGCGCGAGCGCCGACACGATGCCGGCCGTCACGGTGCCACCGAGCCCGAACGGGTTGCCGACTGCCAGCACCCACTCGCCGACGCGCGGGGTCTTCTCCGCGAACTTGACGACGGTAAGCGGATGGGGAGGCTCGATCTTCAGAAGCGCGATGTCGGTGCGCGCGTCGGTGCCGACGATCTTGGCGTCGACCTCCTCCTGATCATCGAAGCTGACCTTCACCTTGGTGGCGCCGTCGACCACGTGGTTGTTGGTGACGATGTAGCCGTCAGGGGAGACGATGAAGCCGGAGCCGGCAGCCTGGCGCGGCCGCTCTTGCGCCGGTCCACCGCCGTTGGGAAGATTCTTGAAGAGCTCGTTCAGCGGATGATCGTCGGGCAGCCCGGGGATGCCGTGGAACGGCTGCGATTTCCCGCGGTCGGCGACCTTCACCTCGTTCGTCGTCGACACGCTGACGACCGCCGGCTTCACCCGCTCGACGATGTCGGCAAACGACAGCGTCGATGCCGGGACACCGGGCTTGAGCTGCGCGATGGCAGGGGTCGGCCGCTCGGCCACGCCAATTCCCAAAAGGCCGACGCCGAGGACGGCAACGGCGGCGAGACGCCGCAAGTCGCGTCCCATTGAGCTGCGGCCCGCGGTGCTGGCTGGCCCGCTCCTTGCTACGTCGTCGGGCAACCTGGGATCGGATTGCATGCGCATGAACCTCCATCCTGCGAAGCAGAAATTCCTTCTCGTCAATGGCGTAGCGAGGCCGGGATTACGGCAGCCTTTCGGTTGCCTTAACAGTTGGTAATAAAGGCCACCTTGACCATGCCAGCTAACCAAAAACCGCCCCAAAATGGGCCGCTTGGGACGCTGCGGATCGGATCCGCAGGCGGGGCTGCGCGCGCCGGAAGGGCCGGGAAAAACGCTCCGACGGCGCTCTTAGCCCTCATTCTCGTCCTCGCGCTGCCTCCGCTAGGCGCCGCGGCCGCCGTGTTCGGGGCCGATGAGCGCGCGCCCGTTCCCCAATCGCTGCGCGCGGCCGTGGGCAAGATCGGGGTCATCTTCGACCCGCGCTCGCGCTCGATATGCACCGCCTTCTGTGTTGCCCCCAATATCGTGGCGACCGCCGCGCACTGCCTTTACCGCACTGCCGACGAGACGCCGCTGCGGCTCACCGACGTCACCGTGCGCCTGCACGCGTCGCGCGCCACGAGCCACATCGCTGGCGCCGACCTCGGCGCGCCCGAGCCCAACGTGGTCGCCGGCTCGACCCACCTCAACGTGCGCCCGCCGATCGATGCTACGCGTGACTGGGCGCTCGTGCGGATGGCGCGGCCCCTGTGCAAGGCGGGCATCCTGAAAGTCGCGCCGCACCCGGTCGACGACGTGATGCGGCTGGCCGCCCACAAGCGCGTTTACAACATCGCCTACCACCGCGACCTGCCCAAGTGGCAGCCGATGCTCGGGCGCCCCTGCTCCGTCAAACGCAATTTTGCCGATGCGCCCTGGTCGATCATCCGCCGCGACTTCGCCGAGCCCGATCAACTGCTGCTGCACACCTGCGACACCGGTGGCGGCTCGTCGGGCTCGCCGCTGCTCGTCGACGGCCCCGACGGACCCGAGGTCGTAGGCATCAACGTCGGCACTTACGTGCAGTCGAAGGTGGTGATGCTCAATGGCGAGGTCGTGCACCGCTTCAAGTCGGACGACGTCGCCAACACCGGCGTCAACGCCCAGGCCTTCGCCGACGCGCTCGCCGCCTTCAAGCATGCCGACCTGTTGGCGAGCGCGCGCGACATCCGCCGGCTGCAGGAGGCGCTGGCGGCGCTGTCGCTTTATGAGGGGCCGCGCGACGGCCGCTACGGCGAAGCGCTGAAAGGTGCCATCAAGACCTTCGAGCGCGCCTCGGCCATGCCGGTCACGGGTCTGGCGACGCGGCCGCTGCTCACCGCCGTTCTCGGCGAGAGCCATGTCGTCACGGGAAGGCTGCCGGCGATGGTGCGCGCGGGCCGTCACGTCCGGCGCCGCTCGTCGGACTTCTAGTCCGACTGCTAGTCTGACTGGGGGGCTTCGCCCTTGTCAGCCAGGAGCCGGCGCAGCTTGTCCTCCTCCGCACCGGTGAGCGCCGTGGCACTCGCGCTCTGGGGGCTGCGCTGCCAAATGCCGCGCATCACCATCGCGGCCGCCCCCAAGAGCATCAGCAAGGGCGCCAGCCACAACAGCAACGTCTTCGGATTGAACGGCGGCCGCAGCAGCACGAACTCGCCGTAGCGGTCCTCGATGAACTGCATCACCTGGCTGTCGCTGTCGCCCTTCTTGAGCCGCTCGCGCACCAATAGCCGCAAATCGCGCGCGAGCGGCGCGTTGCTGTCGTCGATCGACTGGTTCTGGCAGACGAGGCAGCGCAGGCCGGCCGAGATGTGGCGCGCGCGGGATTCCAGCGCCGGATCGGCGAGGATCTCGTCGGGCTCGACGGCCAGCGCCGGCGGCGCGGCAAGTGTCAGCACAGCAAAGGCACCGGTGAGCAGCGCAAGCCCCAAGAAGCGTGCACACTTGCCCATCGCGCGCCTCACTCGGCCGGCGCGGCGGCGAAACCGCGGGCGCGCCGGGGCGCGCCGACGCGCAGACGCCGGTCGCTCAACGATATCGCGCCACCCAAGAACATGATCAGCGCGCCGATCCAGATGAAGCGCACGAGCGGATTGAAATAGAGGCGCACGGCGTAGCCGCCGCCCTTCTGCGCGTCGCCCAGCACCACGTAGAGATCGCCGCGCCAGGAGGCGTGGATGCCGGCCTCGGTGGTCGGCTGCGGCGGGGCGTCGTAGAGGCGCTTGGACGGCTCGAGCTTCACCACGGGGGCGCCGCCGCGGGTTACGTCGAAGAGGCCCACTTCCTCGCGGTAATTGGGGCCCGTTGCCGGCACCACGCCGCGGAAGGCAAGCTGATAGCCCGCGATCTCCACCTCCGCGCCCGGCTTCATGACGAGGATGCGTTCCTGGCGATAGGCGCTGGTGGCGACGACGCCGACGACCAGGAGCCCTACGCCGAAGTGCGCCAGCGTCGAGCCGAAGGCCGACCGCGGTTGGCCCTTGAGACGGCGCCACGCATCGCCGAGCGGCACGGATCCGAGCTTTGTGCGGTAGACGAGGTCGGATACGGCCCCCGCCATGACGAACATTCCCAGCGCCAAGCCGAACGGCGCCATGACCGGTCCGCGCTGGAACACGGCGAGCCCGAGCGCCAGCACCGCGACAGCAAGCACAGCGGCAAACATGAGACGCTGCGCCGCGCCCAGAACGTCGCCGCGCTTCCAGGCGAGCATCGGCCCGAACGGCAGCGCCAGCAGCAGCGGCACCATCAACAGCCCGAACGTCAAATTGAAATATGGCGGGCCGACTGAGATCGTGTAATCGGCCAGCGCCTTCGCCAGCAGCGGAAACAGCGTGCCGACGAGCACCGTCCCGCAGGCGACCGTCAGCAGGATATTGTTGAGGACGAGGCTCCCCTCGCGGCTCAAGGGCGCAAAGAGGCCGCCTTGGCGCAAATCCCGCGCGCGCCATGCGAAGAGCGCGAGTCCTCCGCCCGTGAACAGCGTCATGATGGTGAGGATAAAGACGCCGCGCCGGGGATCGACGGCGAAGGCGTGCACGGAGGTGAGCACGCCCGAGCGCACCAGGAAGGTGCCCATCAGGGAGAGCGAGAAGGTGAGGATCGCGAGCAGGATGGTCCAGACCTTCAACGCGTCGCGCTTCTCCATCACCAGGGCGGAGTGCAGAAGCGCCGTGCCGGCGAGCCACGGCATGAACGAGGCGTTCTCGACCGGATCCCAGAACCACCATCCGCCCCAGCCGAGCTCGTAGTATGCCCACCACGAGCCCATGGCGATGCCGATGGTGAGGCACATCCAGGCGGCGAGCGTCCACGGGCGCACCCAGCGCGCCCAGGCGGCGTCGAGCCGGCCCTCGATCAGCGCCGCGATGGCGAACGAGTAGGCGATCGAGAAGCCGACGTAGCCCGTGTAGAGCATCGGCGGATGGAACGCGAGTGCGGGGTCCTGCAAGATCGGGTTCAAGCCGTTACCGTCGGCGGGCGGGGGGTCGATGCGCAGGAACGGATTGGAGGTGAGGAGAATAAAGAGGCAGAAGGCGACCGCGATGGAGGCCTGAACGCTGAGCACGTTGGCTTTCAGCGTTGGCGGCAGGTTGCGCCCGAAGGCGGCAACCGCGGCGCCGAACAGCGCCAGGATCAGCACCCATAGGACCATCGAGCCCTCGTGGTTGCCCCACACGCCGGCAATTCGATAGAGCAGCGGCTTGGTCGAGTGCGAGTTCGCCACCACGTTGGCGACGGAGAAGTCCGACGTGATGTAGGCGTTCATCAGCGACAGGAAGGCGACGAGCAGGAGGCCGAATTGGCACAAAGCGGCCGGCTCGGCCACCGCCATCAGGCGGGGATCGCGGACATGCGCGCCCCACGCCGGTACCACCATCTGCAGGATGGCGACGAGCAGCGCCAAGACGAGCGCGAAATGCCCCAGTTCAACGATCACGCGGCGCTCCCTCTCTTGATCATTGGCTCATCACTCCGTCGGGGTGGGTGGCACCCTTGCCGAGCTTCACGCCCTTCGCCTGCAGGGCCTTGGCGACCTCGGGCGGCATGTAGGTTTCGTCGTGCTTGGCGAGCACCGTATCAGCAATAAAGGTCCCCGACGGCGTGAGCTTGCCTTCGGCCACCACGCCCTGACCCTCGCGGAAGAGGTCGGGGAGCACGCCCTCATATGTCACCGGGATATCCTTCAACGTGTCGGTGACGACGAACTCGACCTTTGCGCCTTCGCCCCGCTTCACCGAGCCCTTCTCGACGAGACCTCCCAGGCGGAAGCGCTCGCCCGGCGCGACGTGCTTCTCGGCGATGTCGCTCGGCGTATGGAAGAAGACGATCGAATCGCGCAGCGCATAGAGCACCAGCCCTACGGCCACCATCAGCACGCTGACGCTGACGCCGATCAGCACCCCTCGCCTTTGCTTCCTCGTCATCGCCGCTCCCTTGGCCCTGACCTAGGGCTGCCCGTCACGAGCCGATCCCCAATACTTGGGCCAGCGCCGCCAATTGTGCCAGGGCCTTGTCGTCGCCGGCAAAGTTGCTGCGAGCCTCCGCCAGTGCCGCCGTGGCATCCTGCGACCTGCCCAAAACAACGTAGGAACGCACCAGCTGCATCCAACCCTCGAGGTCCTTGCCGTTCGTCTTGAGGCGGGAAGCGAGCCCATCGACCATCTTCTCGATGAAGGCCTGACGTTGCTCGGGCGTCATGGTGTGAAAGTTGGGCTTCTCCGGCGCCGTTTGCGCGGCGTCGTTGGCAGCGGCCGGCGGCGCCTCGCCGAGCTTGTCAGCAACGATCTTCATCCGCTCGGCGAGCAGGCTCTTCCACGGCTCCTCGGGCTTCTCTGCTGCAAGCGCCTTGTAGTCGGCGTCGGCGCCCTTGAGATCCCCGTCCTGCTCCTTGGCGATCGCAAGCCAAACCTGCGGCTCCACCGCCTTGGGATTGAGCGCGCGCAATTTCACATAGGCCTTGCGCGCGGGCTCCTCCACCACGCCGTTGGCGAGCATGATCGAGGCGCGCGCAAAGCCCGCGAGCCGCTGCGGCGACTCGCCCAAGAGCGCGATCGCGCGCTCGAAGGCATCCGCCGCCTGCCGGAAATCGCCCGAACGCATGTAGACAGGGGCCAGCACGTCCCAGCCGCGGCCGTCGCCCGGATGCTGACGCAGATGCGCCTCGACCTTGGCGACGAGATCGGCGGCGCTCGCCTGCGCGAGCGGCTCGTTGAGCCGCGCCGCATAGGGGCGCCCCGGCAGTCCGGGCGAGCCGAAGGGGAGATAGAGAAGGAGTGCGACGAGTGGGATCGCCGCGGCAGTCCACAACACGGCGTTGCGGACGCGCGATCCCTGTGCGCCTTCCGCCGAAGGAGAACGCTCACGTTCCTCGGCGCTGCGCAGGAGACGCCGCGCCACCTCGGTGCGGGCTGCCTCGGCTTCCGCGCCGGCAATCAGGCCTTGCGCGCGCTCGGCCTCGATCTCGGTGAGCTGATCCTTGTAGACGGCGAGCTCGCCCTCGGGCGCGCCGGAGGCGCTGACGCGCGCGGCCAGCAAGGGGCGCGTCACCGCCCAGACGACGGCCACCGCCAAAACCGCAAACCCGATCCAAAGCACCATCGCGCCATCCAGTCCCGCCGCGGGGCTGGCATAGGGCGCGCGCGCGTGACTGACAAGCGTTGTGCACCGCACAGAGGTCTTCTGCCGCGGCTTTCACTGCCCACGCTTAAGCCGCGCTGAGGGTGTTGATCAGGCTAGGAAACAGTGCGCCCCGTCGCTGTCAGGCGACATTCTTCCAAGTCCCGTCCGGATTGCGGCAGGCGGTGCCGCGCATGGTGCTGGGGCGCCCGTCGATATAGACCGTGTGGGTGTAATCGCGGCAATCCCTGCCGGCGCGCTTGTAGGGGCGGCCGGGAACCACGTCGCCGTATCGACCGTTGTCCGGGTTGCGCCAGTGGCGTGGCCGGTCCGATTGGCCTTCCTCGAGCGCGTCGTACTCCGCCTCCCGCGCCAGCCTGCGGTCCTGCTCGTCCATCGAGCGGCCGATCTCGCTGCCGACAATGCCGCCGATCATGGCGCCGGCCACCGTGGCGAGCACGTTGCCCGAGCCCTTGCCGACCTGGTTACCGATGATGCCGCCGGCGACGCCGCCGACGATCATGCCGGTGTCGGCCTTGCTCGGGCCGTCCGGGCCGCAGGCGGTCAAGAGGATGGGAATGAGCGCGATGGCGGGAATGCGCACCTGGCGCATGGCGGTGTCTCCCCGAAACCCGTACGAGGCGCGCCGTATACGCGCCAGTTATTGCCCAGCTTTCTGGTGCGGACTCGACCTGAAGCCACACTGTAGCCGGTTAGCCAACCAATGTGCAGGCCTCATGGCCGAATGCCGGCCTCATTGCGGCGAATCGGTCCGGCGGCGTGAGCTGTTGCGGCGTCACACCGCGGGCAGCTCGAGGTGCACCGCGAGACCGCCGTCAGGGCCCTGCGCCAGCTCGCACGAGCCCCGATAGGATTGGGCGAGATCCATCACGATGGAGAGCCCGAGGCCGGAGCCGGGCTTCGTCTCATCGAGGCGCAAGCCGCGCTTGCCGATGCGCGCGCGCTGCTCCTCGGTGAGCCCGGGCCCGTCGTCGGCAACGGTGATGGCGAGTCGGCGGCGCGGGGTGCGGCCCGTCTGCGGCGTCACCTCGACGGAGAGCCTGACGGCATGGCGCGCCCACTTGCAGGCGTTGTCCAAGAGGTTGCCGAGCATCTCCTCCAGGTCTTGGCGCTCGCCCTGGAAGCGGGCGTCGGGCGGACAGGCGACGGCGATCTTCACCCCCTTTTCCTGGTGGATGCGTTCCAGCGTGCGCACCAAGGGCTCCACCACCGGCGCCACCGGCGTGACGCGCCCGATCACGTTGACGCGCGCCGCCATGCGCGCGCGATCGAGGTAGTGCTTCACCGATTCGCTCATGATCTGCGTCTGCTCGGCGACCTTGGCGCCGAGCCCGGTCTTGTCGCCACGCGCTTCGTTGGTCATGACGGCGAGCGGCGTCTTCAAGGCATGCGCCAGGTTGCCGACCTGCGTGCGCGCACGATCGACGATGTCCTGGTTGGAGCGGATCAGGGCATTGAGCTCCGATTGCAGCGGCTCGATCTCGGCGGGGAGCTCGCCCTCGAGCGTCGATGCGGCGCCGGAGCGGATGGCGGCGAGGCCACCCTCGATCTGGCGCAGCGGCAACAGTCCGAAGCGCACCTGGAACAGGGTGACGGCGACGAGGCCGATGCCGGCGAGCGCCAGCGCCGTAGACAGGCGATAGCGGAAATTGGCCACGAGATGATCGAGCCAATCCTGCGGGCCGGCGACGATGATGGAGTAGCGGGGTGTGTCGGGCTCGTGACCGAGCGTGTCGATCACCTCGACGAGGCGCAAAGGCTCGCCCCGGGGGCCCTTCGCCTTCATCCAGCGCGCGCCGGAGGCGTCAGCCGCAATGCGCTTGGCGGCGGGCGAGGGCAGCGTTGCGGTGGCAAGCGAGGGAGAGACGAGCCGGGTCGCCTTGGGATCGTCGAGCGGCGTGATCTGCCAGTACCAGCCCGAGTGCGTCACCTCGAACAGCGGCTCGTAGAGGTTGGCGGGCGCCGCTGGCGGCCCCTCGCCCGTCCCCATGCTGTCGACGGAGATGGCGTTGACGAGTTTCTGCAGCTGCCCGTCGAAGCTCGCCTGCACGTCCTCGCGATAGAGGCCGTAGATGATGAAGCCGGCGATGGGCAACACCAGCAGCGTCCACGCGGCAGCGGTGGTGAAAAGCCGGAACGCGAGCGAGTTGAAGCGCATGCGGGCTATGTCTCGATCATCAGACTAGCCCTGCTCGGGCACCTCGCTCAGGCGGTAGCCGAGGCCGCGCACGGTCTGGATGAGGTCGACGGGGATCTTCTTCCTGAGGCGGCCGATGAACACCTCGATCGTGTTCGAATCGCGATCGAAGTCCTGCTCGTAGAGATGCTCGACGAGCTCGGTGCGCGAGACGACGCGGCCGTTGTGGTGCATCAGGTAGGCGAGCAGGCGGTACTCGTGCGAGGTGAGCTTGATCTGCTGGCCGTTACAGGTGACGCGCGCTGACTTTGTGTCGAGCCGCAAGGGCCCGCACTCGATCTCGGCGCGCGCGTGGCCGGAGGCGCGGCGCACCTGCGCGCGCACGCGCGCCAACAGCTCCTCCATGTGGAAGGGCTTGGCGAGGTAGTCGTCGGCGCCCGCATCCATGCCGGCGACCTTGTCGCTCCAGCGGTCGCGCGCGGTGAGGATGATGACGGGCATCTTGCGGTCGGCGCGGCGCCACTGCTCGAGGATGGAGATCCCGTCCATCTTCGGCAGCCCGATGTCGAGGATGACGATGTCGTAAGGCTCCGTATCGCCGAGGAAATAGCCATCCTCGCCGTCGGCGGCCGAGTCGACCGCGTAGCCTGCATCCGCCAGCGCGGCGACGAGCTGGCGGTTCAGGTCTTTGTCATCCTCTACGACAAGGACACGCACGTTCCCCTCGCAAGTTGTATTTCCCCAGGCGACGCCGACTATAGCGACCCCTGCCAGCGCGTCCTAGCCTTGCGGCCCGACGCTGCTTAACAAACGCGCGATTCGCCCCAAAGCCGTCGCCTGCGCCGCCTAGGCGGTGACGAGGACCTCGAAGCCTCCATGGATCATGCGCTTGGCATCAAACGGCCAATCCTTGGGGTCCCTCATCATTTTTGCCAGACGCGGATCCGCTATCACCGCGGCATTGATGCGATCGCGGTCGGCCCGTGATTTGAAGACGATCCAGGCGAAGACCACCGTCTCGCCCGGCTTCAGCTTGACGCTACGCGGGAAGGACGTGAGCTTCCCCACCTTGACGTCGTCCGCCACGCATTCGCAAACCTCCAGGGCCCCATACTCGCGCCAGATCTTGCCGGATTTCTGCGCCAAGCGGCGGTAAGCGGGCAGCTTCTTCTTCGGCACAGGCAGCACAAATCCTTCAACGTATTGCATTCGCTACCCTCCACAGGCGTTTGACCGGAGTGCTGGCGTCAAGCCGGCACTCGGGCACGTCCAATATAGGGGAGCGATAAGGGAAGACGGAAGATCAGCGCCCGAACGGCGCGCGCGCGTCGACCGTCTTTTTGGAGAGTCGGCCGTTGGAGTCGCGGATCAGCAGACGATAGACGAAGCCGCCTTTCTCCTCGCACAGCGTCGTCCTTACGATGTCTCCGGAAATTTTCGTCTGAGCCCTTCGCGCGAGCGTCTCGACGGTGGCGAGACCCTGCTCGCGCACGATGGGGGCAGCGATCGACCAGTCCGGATAGCACGCCGCCGCCAGCGCGCGTTCCGTCTGGGACAGGATGGCGAGCAGCAGTAACACAGTGGTGATTTGCAACATCGAGGCCTCGCTCAGCAACAATTGCGCCAAGCCTAGGAGCGCGCCCCTGAACTGCGGCTGAATGCGGGTGCGCGCAGCGCGCTAGAGCTTCATCGTCATCTCGCGTTGCGCCAGCGGCTGGCTCGCGCGCACACGCCCGTAGATGGTGATGACGGTGCCGATGAGGCCGCCGACCGCTTGCGCCGTCACGACCAGCTGGCTGCCCACCTCGCGCACGAGATCGCCGGTGACGTCGATGCCGATGACGGGCCCGAGCGCCGGCAGCACGGTCGACAGCGCGGTGATGAGCGCGCCCCAGATGGTCACGGAGTTGCCCCACCATTTGGTCGCAGGCGTGGTTGTGTCGGTCATGTCCAAGGGTCCTTTCTGCTGTGAGGAAGTCTGCGGTGAGGGAGTTCTGGGCGCGGGCTGGCGTTGCAGCGGCGATGGCAAGCGCGCGGGCGAGCGTGGTGTCGACGCGGGCGAGCCACCCGCGGCCGAAGCGCCAGAAGTGCGGCAGCGCGCGATAGCGGGCGCGGCGCGCATCGGCGTAGGCGCGCAGCGCGTCTGCGAGCGGGAGGCGCGCGATGGCGCTGAGCGTCAGCGGCCCGATCTCGCCGTCGACGTCCGTTGCGACCGCGCGCTGCAACAGGCGGATGGCACCGACGACGCCGTGGTTGACGGCCGCATCGAAGTGAAAGAAGGCGAGCGCCGGAGCGAGATCGGCGCAACCGGCCGGCGTCCAGTAGCGGGCGGCGTAGATGTCGCGCACCACGCCGTCGGGAATGCGCTTTAGCTCGTCTTTAAGGTCCGCGTCGGCGGCAACACCCTTCCAGGCGGCGTAGACCCGCAGCGTGATGCCGCGGTTGGTCGGGCCGCCGGGGTCGTAGGGGTCGTCGGTGAACGTGTTGTCGCCGGGGATGCCGAGCAGCATCGGCGGTACGCCCAGCGCCAGTGCGATCTCGCGCGCGGACGCGTTCTTGGCCTCCACGAAGTCCATGTCCTTGGGCGACAGCGACAACGGCTTCCAGTCGAGCCCGCCTTCCAACAGCAGCGGCCGCCCGGCGTTCTTCGCGCCCTGAAAGCCCTGCTCGAGCTCAGCGCGCAGGCGCGCGAACTGCTCGCCCGTCAGGTTGCCGCTTTTGGCCGCGTAAACGAGCGCACCCGAGGGCCTTGCTGCGTTGTCGAGCAGCGCCTTGTTCCAGGAGCCCGCCGCGTTGTGGATGTCGATCGCCTTGGCCGCCGCCTCGATCGGGCTCATGCCGTAGTGGTCATTGACGGGGTGGAAGAGGCGCACGTGCAGGATCGGGCGCACGCCTGTGACGGGGTCGGCCTCGAAGCGAACGGAACGCCCGCCGGCGGAATATTCGAACGCCTCCGGCCAGCCGTCGGGGCCGGGGATGACTTTCATACGGTCGGGGCGCAGCACGTGCAGCTCGCGCAGCCGCCCGCTCAAAGCCACGGCCTCCACGTAGGCGTTACCGGCGACGAGCAGAAATCCGTACCAGCTTTCGAGAAAGTCGGCGGTCGTCTGGTCGGGCGAGGGATGCGCGATGAGATCGAGGAGCGGATGCTCGGCGATCTCGTCCTCGCCCTCGTAGAGCAGCAGCGGCACGCTCGCCGCGGCCTCCGCGATCATGCGCACGGAGCGATAGACGATCGCGTTCTGCATGAAGCCTTCGCGCGCGAAGGCGGCGTAGTCGCGCGGCGCCCACACCGGCTGGCCCAGTGGCTCCCAGGCGATGAGCGGGCCTGCCGCGCTCGCTTTGGCGTCGGCGCTCGCGATGGCGTTTGCAGTGCGGCCAGGCAACAGCCGGCTCACCGCATCGAGGATGCGCGACATGCGTTTCCCTTGCTTTGGTGTTCGCTCTTCGACGGGCGCTCCCGCTTCACCTCTCCCATGGGGAGAGGTCGCGAGCGCAGCGTCGAGCTGCGCGAGCGGGTGAGGGGTTGCGACCTCGATGTCACGGCTACCCCCTCACCCGGACCGTTCATGCTGCGCATGCCCGGTCCGACCTCTCCCCATGGGAGAGGTGAATACGCGCAGCACTCAGCTTCAAAGCCGTCGAATGCCCGGCCGGCCGGCAGCGCCCACCATCAAGTCGGTCAAAGCCCACACCAGCGCGTCGAGCCGGTCGGGGCTGCGTCCCTTGGCGAGCCCGTCGGCGCCAAAGGCGCACATCTGGTCCTCCAGCGCCGCGAACGCGCCGACGTGGGCGACGCGCCCCTCCGCATAGAGTGCCGCAATCGGCTCGGCGCGCAGCCATTTCCCGCGCGTCGCACGTACGCAGCGCACGGCCACGTTGGGATCGATCTGGCGCAGGATGGTGACCACGAGGTCACCGCCCTGGTTGATCTCGGCCACCACGCGGTCGGCCAGGTAGTCGCCATAGGCCGCAACCACCGCGCGCGCCCACACTTGCGGCTCACGCCCCTGCAGAGTGCGGTCGTCGATGACGTAGGCGCGCCCGTCGGGGCCGAGCCCGGCGACGACGATGCCGCACGCGTCCGACAATGCCGTCGCCGTCACCGGCGGATCGACCGCCACCACGACGGTTGCCAGCTCCGGCGCGCTGCGCCACGCGGTGCGCCTCGATCCAGTCGCGCCGCCACAGCGCGCCCGAGGTATCGTCGACGAGCTCGCCCAAGAGTTCCTGCCGCCCCAGCGCCGTGCCCCAATAGCGCCGCGTCATCTCCTCGATGAAGGTCGGCGCCAGGTTCTCCGCGTTGTCCGCCGTCGCCGCCCGCGTCACCACGGTGCCGGCGTCGACGAGCAGCTTCTTCAGAAGCGGGATCGGCCGCGGCGTCGTGGTCGCCACCATCTGCGGGGCTGAACCCAGCCGCAGCGCGAACTGCAGCATGTCCCATGTTTTTTGCGGATGCCGCCACTTGGCGACCTCGTCGCACCAGGCGGCATCGAACTGCGGCCCGCGCAGGCCGTCGGGGTCCTCGGCCGAGAACATCTGCGCGATCGCACCCGAGGACCACACGAGCTGGCCTTTCGAGGGCTCGAAGCGCGGGCGCTCGGCCCCCGTGTGCACCGAGAGCAATCCCGAGACACCTTCGACCATCACGCGCCGCACCTCGTTGATCGTCTCGCCGACGAGCGCGATGCGGCGGACCGCCGTTCGGCCCAGCGGCCTCAGGCCCAGCGCCTTGGCGCGCACCCATTCCGCACCAGCCCGCGTCTTGCCGGCGCCGCGCCCGCCCATGTAGAGCCAAACGCGCCAGGGCGCGCCCGCCTCGGTCGCAGCGGGCGGCAGCTGGTCGGGTCGCGCCCACAGCGGCCAGTAGCCGAGGATCTCGGCAAGGTGGCGCTGGTCGAGCTCAGTCAGATCCTGCTTCAGCCTTCCGGCGCTGCTGGATGCGCTCAAAGCGCTCGATAATTTCTCTATGAAGTCGCTCGGCTTCATCGGCGGCAGCAGCGGGCTCGGCGGCGTTTGGCTTTTGCTTGTCGTCACCATCCGGCTCCGTTGCCGTTGCCTTGTGCAAGCCTGCGAGCATTGCGGCCACCGATTTGCCGGCGCGCTCGAAGTCGTTTGCCTGGAGCTTGCCGCTCTCCATGTCCGCCTCCATCTGCTTGAGCATGGTGCCGATCGTGTCGTAGATCCGGCGCACCAGCCGCGCCTTTGCGCGCGCCGACACCCTTCGGAACGACGGAGGTGCGCGTCCGATGAGCTCGGACCGTGACGGCCAGCCGTTGAGGCGCGCGACCTTCGACACCGTCGTCGCCGCCATACCGAAGCGCACGCCGATCTCGGCAAGCGTCAACTCGCACGCCTGATGGAGACGCTTCATCTCCGCCAGAGTTGCCTCATCGAGCGCCATGCGGTCTGATCGGTCGGTCTTTTCGGAGAGGTCTTAAAAGACTAAGGGCCGGTTTGGCCCGGCCCCGTTCGCGCAACTGTCGCGTTATACAGAACCCTTACTGAAGAAGCGTCGCGCTGTCAACGATAATTATTTCAGTTCTGCATATTTATATTTTACTATGCCTTGTACTACAGCAAAACTAATCATCATATCAGTAAGCCCTCCCCCGGGGATAAGTATTGCATCACACAGCCTCGGAGCTGACTGGGGGCGCCCGCATGGAGGCGTCTTTGCGGGTAGCATTGTCGTTGCGCCTCATGACACTGGGCGCCGCGACCGCCATGCGAACAGCAACATGGGGATAGCAAGTTGTATCGCGCAGCAGCTCTTAGCCTCTGCCTCCTCTTGGCGCCGTGGCTCGCCGCGGCCACCAGCGGCGATCTGAGCTTCCTCACCCCGGCACAGGCGCAGCCCGCCGCGCTCACCCAAGCGCAGGCGGAGGCGCTGGCCGCCTACGACGCCGCGCTCGAGGACTTCAAGGCGATCCTCGCCAAGCGGCGCGCGCAGATCACCATGGGGCAGCGGCTGCCGAGCCGGCCGGGGCAGGAGCTCTACCTTGCCCGCACCAAGGTGATGAGCAGCTACAAGGACCTCACCGACGCGCTGCCCTCGCGCATCGGCCGGCCCAACAAGTACGGCGTTCCGCCGGCGTACTTCGATGCCGACATCGAGCCGCTGATCGAGGAGTACGGCGCGCTCTTCCGCATCCTGCAGGCGCCGCCCAAGACCGCGCAAGACTCCGACACCCCCTTCAAGGACGTCGTCGACCTCGGCACGGCGATCGCGCGCGCCGAGGGTCTCGATGCCGCAACCGCCGACGCCGCGGGCCGCATCAGCCTCGGGCTGTTCTATGCCGAGACCAACGGCATCCAGAACATCGGCAACGCGCGCTCCAATTCCTACAAGGGCAGCCTGCAGACGGGTGTGTCGGAAGACCGAAAGGGCCGGAGGAAGTGGCGGGCGATCAAGCCGAGGATTGCGGGCCTCGATCCCGCGGTGGCCGCCCGCGACGACAAGGAGGAGGCGCGCGTGGGAAAACGCGACCAGCGCTTCAATCACTGGACCGGGGTGCGCAACGGCCTGATGAACGCGCACGCAGAGCTCTTCCCGCAAATTCCGGCGATCGCGAAGGCGCTCCCCGATCAGATCGACCAGATGAAGCTTTTCGAGCTCATCCAGATCATCCCGACCCCGACGCGGGCGGCACTCAAGTCGGGCAACCTGACGCGCTATCGAATTTCCGACGCGCGCATCATGGGCTATCTGCGCAACAACAGCGTCTTCACCTTCGGCAAAGCCGACCGGGCGAAGAAGTCCGCAACCTTCCGCGAGATCCTCGATGCGATGTGGCTCTTCAACGACAAGTTCGAGCGCGCCCGGGCCAAATTCGACGAGATCAAAGCGCGGCAGAAGGGTTAAAAGCCGAGCTCCGGCTGTCCGCAACAGGCGCCAGCACCGGAAGTTGACAAGCGCCCGCGCGATGCTTGACCGCTCCCGACGGCAAAGCTGCAGCTCCCCTCGCGCGCGATAGGGGCTTGCCTTTTTCGACCACCTGATGATCCTTTCACCATGGCTCGCAAACTCACCCCCCTTCCTCCCGACCTGGTGCCAATGCATCCGGGGCTCGAGATCCTGCGTTTCGCGGGCCTGCTCGCCGAAGGGGATGCGCTCGACGAAGACGCCCTCGACGTCATGTTCGAGCAGATGGAGAGGGGCGCGCTCGACGCCGCTGCACCATCCCAGATGTGGCCGGAGCTGGCACGTGGCCTCATGGCTCGCTCACCGGCGCTGATGATCCGGGCCTTGCGCGAGTGCGGGGTGCTCGAGGTTGTTCTGCCGGAGGTCGCCGGCCTCTTTGGCGTCCCCCAGATCGCGGACGACCCCGCTGAGGTGGATATCGGCGAGCATCTCATGAACGCGCTTGCCGAGGCGGCCCGATGCGAGGCCCCCTTGGAGGTCCGGTTCGCCCTCCTGACGATGAATGTCGGCAAAGCGGATTCGCCGCGCGAGCACCTCCCCGTTCACTATCGCCATATCGAGCGCGGGCGCCCGCGCATTTTGTCGATCTGCGACCGCTTTGCGGTGCCGGCGTCCTGCCGTGAGCTCGCTCTTCTGGCGCTGGCCGAGTGCGAGCGCGTGCATCGCGTGTCGGAAGTGCGCGCTGGACCCGTGGCCGTGCTGCTGGATCGGGTGGGGGCCTTCAGCGACCCGGCCCGCTTCAAGCTGCTGATGACCGTGTGCTCCTGCGACTACTTCGCCTATGGGAGCCGCTCTGATGCGACCTATCCCAAGGCTCAGTTGCTGGGGACTGCGCTCAGCGTCTGCGCCGACCTCGACGAAGGCGAGCGCGAGGCGGCCGACAGCGCGGAGGACGTGCAAGAAGCGCGCGCCCTGGCGATCGCGCAGGCTTTCCGGTCGCAGCGCTGGTCGAGCGATGCGACATAAACGCTCCCATCATGGCATCGCAAACAGCTGTAGGATCACCTGATCAAATCGGCTGGAGACACGAGCATGCCGCTCTACAGTTACCATTGCACCAAATGCGATAATGAATTCGAGTTGCTCATTGGCTCTGCCGATGTTCCGGTCTGTCCCTCTTGCGGCGGCAAGAAGCTCGAGCGCCTGTTGTCGCGCGTCGCGCCGGAAGGCAAGAGCCGCAGCTATGCGAAGACCATGCGGACGCAAGCCGGCCGGGAAGGTCATTTGAGCAATTACAGCCGCTCCGAACGCCGGCGCTGACGCCCATGTCCCTCGACGGGTCCGGGCTGACGTCGGGTGCCGTGGGTCAGAACGCACAGCGGCGAACCGATGCTCACCTCAGCGAGCTGACAGGTGTGTTTGGCAGGGACCACGCTTGGGCGCGATCCCTGCCAGATCGCGTTCTTGGCGCTACAAAGCTCGGCATCAAGGTGCTCATCGTGGAGCCGGGTCCGTTCCGCACCGATTGGGCCGGCCGCTCGGCGGGCGAGGTCGGCAATCCGATCTCCGATTATGCCGACACGGCAGGTGCTCTTCGCAAGGCGATCCGCGGCTACAGCGGGCAGCAGCCGGGAGACCCGGCTCGCGCCGCACAAGCCATCGACAAAGCCGTCAATTCCTCCAATCCGCCGCTCCGCTTGCTTTTGGGGAAGGCGGCCCTGCAGGGCGCACGCGAAAAAATCGGCGAGATGACGAAGGACTTCGACGCCTGGGCGCAGGTCACCGAAGGCGCCGACTTCCCCGACCAAGGTTGATCGTCGGTTCAGATTGGCCGGGCCTTGATGTCGGCCCTCAGAAATTGATGATCGCTCCGGTCAGCACCAGATCGAGATCGTCGATCGGCGCCGTGGCGATCGGCCCCGTGGCCGCGATGCCATTGAACTGGCGCAGCGTCAGGTCGCCGGAGACATGCCGGTAGGACGCATAGAGGATCATCGCGGCGGCATCGATGCCCTGCGCTAGGCCGCCGCCGACCACAGTCATGTCTGATTGCCAGACCGACCACGTGCCAAGCCCCGTCGGATTGAGCGGGTCGCCGGGCAAGACCGGGATCCCGGTCGCCGCGCCGCCGTCGTAGAGATAGAGTTCGCCGTAGAGCGTCGATTTGCCGAGCGCGTTGATCTTCCTCTCGAGCCCCACTTGGCCCGACCAGAACAGCTCTCCGTCGTTGACGTCCGTGCCGGTGAAGCGCCGCGTGTCGTCGAGCAGACCTTCGACGGTCAGTCCGCCGCCCACATTGACGAACAGGCCCGTCGCCTCGTGCAGCACGCTCAACGAGCCGCTCGCCTGGCGACACTTGCTGGCATCGCCCGAATTCAGGAAGCGGTTGAGCGCGCAAACACCGATCGAGCGCGAGCCCGGCACCAGGTCGAGATAGCCGATGCCGGCCGCGATATCGAAGCCGGCGATCTCGCCCCGGTAGCGCAGCGTGGCGTCCCAGAAGTCGTCGGCAACCAGGGTTGCGGCGGCGGTCAAGCCGTTCCAGGTCGGAGAGACGTACTTGATGAGCTGGAAGCCGCGCTGCGTTTCGCCCGGCTGATCGCCGCCGGCTCCGATGATGCGGCGCCACGTCAGCGTGCGGCTGAGCTCGCCATCGCGGGCTGAGCGCAGGAACATGTTCAGCCCGGAGTTCTCGACGGCGCCATATTTCGCGAACCAGTCCGTCTGCGTGACGTTCGAAATCGGCAATGTTGGTGAAAGAGGGAAACGTCGTCCCGACATAGAGCGTGCCGTTGCGCTTGCTCTTGAGGAACCAGACGCTCTCGCGGATGTCGAGCGTTCGATCGCGCCGATCCGGGCGCCCGAGCTGGTTGACGAACTTGGAGTTGGCCGCCCTCACGCCCACCTCCAGGCGGTAGCCCGCCTGCCAGTCGGACGTGATGTTGGCGTCGCCGACGAAGCGCAACCTGGTGCGCGCGTTGTCGTTGGTGACGACGTAGGCGTTGCTCTCGGCGCCGTCGTCCCAGCCGAGCACGGCCTGGTTGATGAGGCCTGAGACCTGAAGGGTGACGCTGCGATTGCCCCGGCGCGCTGCCATGTCCTCGAGCGCGGCGATACGGCTCTCCAGATCGGCGCAGCAGTCTGTGCCGGGGCCTGCCGCACCGGCCGAGCGTGATCCGGTAATAATCAGCATCGCAGCGACTCGGAGTGCCGCCCGCAAGCCGCGCCGGTTACCCACGCCAGAGGCCCTCATCTTTGATCGATCAAGGCCTTAGCAGAATTCGGCCTGCAGCGACGGCGCCCGTCATCCGTCTTCGTCGCATTTGCGACACGCAGGCGCCGCGACAGGCGATTTTGGGCCGTCTGCGAGAGCGGCACGCGGCTTGCAGCTATCCTCAAAGATCGATGACCCTCGGCAATGGAGCGCCGCGATGCTGACCCTCAACTTTCACGATCATCTCCTGAAGCTGGCCGCGATCGTCTACCGGTCGGGCGAGGATGACGTCGATACCCTG
The DNA here is from genome assembly GCA_963728165.1 of uncultured Alphaproteobacteria bacterium. GTDB lineage: Bacteria > Pseudomonadota > Alphaproteobacteria > Rhizobiales > Hyphomicrobiaceae > Hyphomicrobium_A. Next base: position 248,628 of record CAVSIY010000002.1, read on the forward strand.
TTGGCGGCATTTGCCGCCGACCAGATCCGCGACGGGCATCGGCTCGGCGGCGTGGTCCAGCGCAAGGCCGAAGGCAACGGGCGCGCGCGCATGGAGATGATCGACTTGCTCTCGGGCCGCGCCATTTCGATCAGCCAGGACCTCGGACCCTCGGCCCAGGGCTGCTGCCTCGATCCCGCCGGGCTTGCCGATGCGGCGGTCGCCGCCGGCCGCGCCATCGCCGAGAACGTGGAGCTCCTCATCGTCAACAAGTTCTCGCGCCAGGAGGCGGAAGGCGGGGGCTTGCGCGCGGAGCTCGGCAATGCTGTGGCGGCGGGGCTGCCGGTGCTTACGGCCGTCTCTACCAAATGCTACGATGCGTGGATGGCGTTCACCGGCGGATTCGGCACCACCCTCCTGTGCGAGCGTTACGTCGTCGACGCGTGGTGGAGCGAGATGGCGACCCGCGAGCGCCGCGCGCGCACGCTCGCCCGCCTCGAGCAGGCGCTCGGCGCGCCCGGTGAGCAAGCAGCCCAGAGCCTTGCCGCTCTTTAGGGCTTATTTGCCGATCATCACGTCGGACGACTTGATGACGGCCGAGACGGTGTCGCCGACCTTGAGGCCGAGGTCATCGACCAATTCGTTGGTGAGGAGGTCACCATGAGGCCCGGCGCGAGCTCGATCTTGATGTGCGCCGTGGTCGACCCCTTGGTGAGAGACGTGATACGTCCTGGCAGCACGTTGCGGGCGCTGAGCTTCATGGGGCCTCCAAATGGGTAGAGTGCGGCATCGAACTCCGGACCGAGTCCGGCGATCATACGGCCTCTCTGAGCCCGATGACCATAGCGCGCGATGACCCTTGGTGCTTCTTGATGCGAACCCTGCTTTTCCTGCTACTCATCTCAGCGGCGTTGGGAGCCGGCAGCCTGATGGCTGCGGACGAGCACGAGGGCCACCACCACGGCGCCATGCCGGCAAACGATACGCGCGTGCTGGTCGCGTTCCCCGCCCCGCTGCGCCAGCACATGCTCGCCAACATGCGCGTCCACGTCAGCGCTTTGAACGAGATCATCGCGGCGCTGGCGATGAAGCAGGAGGACAAGGCCGCGCACATCGCCGAGTGGCAGCTCGGCCTGTCCTCGCTCAAAGCCCACATGGCGGCAGAGCTCGGCAAGTACATGCCAAAGGAGATGCAGGCGATCGGCTGGAAGATGCACAGCGCCGCAAGCCGCTTTGCCATCGAGGCGCAGAATGCCGGCGTCACCGGCGATTTGCGTCCCGCGCTCGCGGCTTTGGCCAAGGTCACGGCCCAGTGCGCCGCCTGCCACGCCGGCTACCGCGTGCATTAGCGCGGCGGGCCACTACTTCGAATGCACGAGCCGCAGCCGCTGCCCCCGCGGCGGCCTCGCCCCGGCGGCAAAGTGCAGCAAGGCCCGGCTGGCAGCCTCGGCCAGAAGACGCCCGCGCTCGTCGACGCCCACCCATTGCGCCTGGCGCCCGCGCGCATCGATCTCGACGAGCTTCACGCCGGCCGGCACGTCGATGTCGTCGCGTGCGATCCCGCGAAGGAACCCGTCCCTCGGCGCCCTGATCACGCGCAGGCCCAGACGGCCGAGCGGAAAGCCCTTGAAGATGCGGGTGCCGACGTCGACGGCGGTGTGCCAGCGCCCGGCCTCCTCGGCGTAGACGAAGCGCTCGCGCCCGAGCCCGCCGAGCTCGCGGCAGACGCCGTCGGCCGCCTCCGTCGCCTTGCGCTCCAACACGACGCCTTCATGGCCGGGCCGCGTCTCGATGGCGACGTCGCAGTTCTCGCCCACGGTGAAGCCCGGCCCCAGCCCGATCGCCACGCGCGCCAGGTTGCGCAGATCGGGCGTGACGACGCGCTTTTGCATGCGCGCATCGATCAAGGCGCCGATCTCCCCCAGCGCCAGCAGGTCCGACAGCGTATGGCGCGTCACCGCGATGTACTCGTGCGCCAGCACCTCGGCCCGCGCCGCCAGCGTGGTGTCGATGCTGACGGCGGTGAGCCCGCCGAGCGCGGTCAGGTCGTCGTAGAGCGCATCGTAGAACGCCATGCCGCGGCGAATGACCGGCGGGTTGGGATCATGCGACATGACCACCCCGTAGCCCATCCGGTGCACGCGCACGGCGATCGCCGAGGCGATTTCATTCAGTCCGAGGATGATGGCGGTGGGACGGTTGGCGCGGCGCAGGCGGCGGACAATGCTCTGGTCGATCATGAGGTCCTCAAGCGGCATTGCCCATAGAAGGCGCAAGCAACGTGCCACTCGCCGTGGAGCCTCATGACGCTGGAACAGTTGGGGGTTTCATGCTTCCGGCCCGCGGGCCGCCCGTTGTATACATTCAGACATAACGGTGCGCCAGCGTCGCAATGCCGACAATGGCGGCCGGGGGGCCTCGCCCCAAAAGTGCATCAGATGCGGAACACTGGGCCGCGGGATACGTAAAAATCGCCTGCCGACCCGAATGCCCCCGGGCAGGCTCGAGCTGCGATCATTTTGGCTTCGCGCTCTGACGCGCGGGATCGGCTCGTCGAGGAGCGGACAACGGTACGGTGTCTGACCCTCTGGGTCTGACACCGCAGCACTGGTCCGCTGCAGGTGCTCCTGCGAGCTCGGGCCTTGATGCGCAAGAGGACGTCAGCTCAATTGGGTGAAAGCGGAGGCGCCGCTCTCGCGACCGCTGATGTGACGTTGCCCCTAAGCGGAGGCGGTGGCGTGTCCGGGAAATCGACGTAGAAGTTCGTGCCGCCACCCGGGGCGTCGTCAAAACCCACTTGGCCGCCGAGTCGGCTGACCATCTGCTTTACGATGCTCAAGCCGAGGCCGGTGCCGCCTTTCTGGCGCGTGTCGGAGCTATCGGCTTGCGCAAACTTCTCGAAGATCTCGTGCTTGAAATCTTCGGGGACACCGCAGCCGTGATCGCGCACGGAGATACGCGTGTCACCGCTTCGCTTTTCTACGGCGATCTCCACCTCTCCACCCCGTGGAGAAAACTTAATGGCGTTGGAGAGGAGGTTGGTGACGATCTGGACCAGCCAATCGGCGTCGGATTGCAATTCGCAAAGGGTGCTGGAGGAATCGAGCCTTATCCGCACGCCGTAGCTCTTGGCGTAGGCTCGAGTGTCTTCCATTGCCTGCTCGAGAACTGACCGGACATCGACAGTCTCTCGCACTAAGTTGACCTTGCCCGATTCAATCTTCTCGATGTCGAGAATATCGTTTATGAGCCGAACCAGCCGTTGGCTGTTGTTGTAGGCGATGGTGATAAAGCGTGAGGCCGTCTCCGGGAGTTTCCCTGCCCTGTCGGTATTGAGCAGGGCAAGGGCCCCAGCGATCGAGGTTAGCGGCGTGCGAAGCTCGTGGCTCACCGTTGCGATGAACTCGTCCTTCAGCCGTTTGACGCGCGCGGTTTGCCGCTTGCGCACGCTGATGTCGCGGATGGCCGCTGTCACCAGGATGCCGTCGTCGCTCCTCAGGGGGCTCAGCATGATCTCGATGGGAAACTCGCTGCCCTCCTTGCGTTGGCCGATGAGCTCGATCCCTGTGCCGATCTGTTGCGCCAGCGCCTCCTCGGTCGAGCGCAGGTCGTCGGCGATCAGCCGCTCCGCGAAGCCGATCGGAATGATGTTCGTGACTTTCTGCCCGATCAGCTCATCGCGGCGGTAGCCGAACTGCTTTTCGGCCTGAGCATTCAGCAGCACGATCTCGCCTGCCTGGTTGACGACCACCATCGCGTCGGGAGCCGCCTCCAACAGTCCGCGGTAGCGGCCTTCCATCTGACGCCAAATGCTTATCGGCCGCCATGCGCACGCTGATGTCGCGTATGGCCGCTGTCACCAGCATGCCGTCGTCGCTGGTCAAGGGGCTGAGCATGATCTCGATCGGAAACTCACTGCCATCCTTGCGCAGTGCCGTTAGTTCAATGCCGGTGCCGATCTGCTGCGCCAGCGCCTCCTCGGCGGAGCGCAGATCATCCGCGATGAGCCGCTCCGCGAAGCCGATGGGAATGATGTTGGTGACCTTCTGGCCGATGAGCTCATCGCGGCGGTAGCCGAACTGCTTCTCGGCCTGAGCATTCAGCAGCACGATCTCGCCGGTCTGGTTCACCACCACCATCGCGTCGGGAGCCGCCTCCAACAGCCCGCGGTAGCGGCCTTCCATCTGTGCCAGGTGCTGTTGCTCGGCCTTGCGCACGCTGATATCGCGTGTGATTTTGCTAAATCCGCAGAGGTCACCTTTTTCGTCTCGAAGAGGGGTGATCAAGACGTCGGCCCAGAATTGAGACTTGTCCTGGCGTATACGCCAACCCTCGTCCTCGCATTTTCCGGTGGTGGCCGCTTGGACCAGCTCCGCGGCGGGCTTTCCAGCCGCCAAGGCTTCGGGCGGATAGAAACAGGAGAAGTGCTTCCCTATAATATCAGAGGCCTTGTACCCTTTTATCCGCTCAGCCCCTTCATTCCAGCTCACGACAAATCCTTTGGGGTCCAGCATCAAAATGGCGTAGTCCTTTACTCCGTCGACGAGGAGGCGGTATCGCTCCTCGCTCATTTGCATCGCGTGTTCGGCCTCCTTGCGCACGCTGATGTCGCGGATGGCCGCGGTCACCAGGATGCCGTCGTCGCTGGTCAAGGGGCTCAGCATGATCTCGATGGGAAACTCGCTGCCGTCCTTGCGCAGGGCAGTGAGCTCGATGCCGGTGCCGATCTGCTGCGCCAGCGCCTCCTCGGCGGATCGAAGGTCGTCGGCGATCAGCCGCTCCGCGAAGCCGATCGGAATGATGTTGGTGACTTTCTGGCCTATGAGCTCATCGCGGCGATAGCCGAACTGCTTCTCGGCCTGGACATTCAGCAGCACGATCTCGCCAGTCTGGTTGACGACCACCATCGCATCCGGCGCCGCCTCCAAAAGTCCGCGGTACTTCGCCTCCGCCTCTTTGGTCTCGCTGACGTCGCGGCATATCTCCGAAAAGCCCTGCAACTCCCCGGCCGGATCGCGCAACGCCGTAAGGATACTGCTTGTCAAGAATTGTGAGCCGTCTTTGCGAACGCGCATACCTTCGTCTTCGTACCGCCCCTCTGTAGCGGCTATCCGTAGCAACCGCTCCGGCGTGCCTCGCCTGATCTCCTCGGGACAAAAGAAACAGGAGAAATTCTTTCCGATGATCTCACGGGCTCCGTAGCCCTTGAGTCGTTCGGCCCCGGAATTCCAAGTGACAATTTCACCTTGCGGGCCCAGCATGAAAATTGCGTAGTCCTCAACACCGTCGAGCAGCATCCGATAGTCTTCTTCGCTGCGCTTAAGTGCCTCTTCCGCGCGTCGGCGTCTGGAGATGCCACGCTGGACGTTCCATCCTGCGGCAGCGGTGATCAACAGACCCAGAACGGTGCCGAGGATGAGAACAGTCTTGCTTTGGGCCACGCGCTCCTCCGCCTTGGAGGTGCGGAGCGTCAGCAACTGTTGCTCTGTGGCCTGCAACTCGTCAATCGCCGCCCCCAGCTCGTTCATCATTCGCTGCCCGCGGCCGCCTCGGATGGCAACCGCGGCCGCTTCGAGTCCGCTGGTTCGGCGCAGACCAATGACCTGCTCTGCGAATCCAATCTTCTGCATGATCAGCAATTCTAGTGCAGGAAGTTGACGTTGTTGTTCGGGGTTATCCGCTGTCAATCTGCGGATGGCTGCCTCGAGCTGCTTCGCGCGCAGAACCCCAGCAGCGAACGTTTCGCGATAGACCTTCGCGCCGGTCAATATGAATGCGCGGCTGCTGGATTGGACCTGCTCGATTGTTGTTTGCAGTCTTTGAAGGTTCTCACGGACCTCGTGGGTGTGGGCCAGCCATCGCGCACCTTCGTTCGACGCTACGATGCCGCGATACGAGAATGCTGCCACCACAAGTAAAGCCACTATGGCAGACCCGAACGCGATCTTCACTTGCCAATCTGGCAGTCGCTTGATTCTCATTGCAGGCCCGGTCCGGCTTCGGTGCATTGCATTTTCTCTGGGCCGTCGACCGACGGCCTGCGCACACTGGGGCCGCAGATGACAGTTGGGATCACGATAGGCATTTGGCCGCCTTGAAAATGCATGACCAGTCCAGCGACTGCGCTGCCGGCAGCGACCAATACGTCCATGCCTTTGGTCGAAGGCATGGACGGGCCTGGAGACGGATAATCGCCACGATCGCAGCGGGGCGCCCGCCGAGCGCACACGCTCAGCAAGCCTATGCCGCTTACACGGAGGCGCCCACTAGCGACCCTATTCTCGCTGCATCTACACTAAGTCATTATCCGACGAACAAATTAAGCCTCAATGTGTGTATGCTGAGCAAGTTCGCGAGAGCACTTGGCGCAGATCCGCATCGCGCCCGACCTCCCCGAGGGCGGCCGCAAGGGCTATCTGGAGGATCGCCGTCCCAAGAGCGGGAATCCACCAAAATGCCGCCACTTTACGACAAGGTTTCGTGCTATGCTGTCTTATGAGTGAAATGAAGAGCGCACCGGTGCCTCTCCGGACCGACGACCTGAAAATCCCCCTCGGCGAGCGAAAGACGATGGCCACTCTTCTGGCCGACGACTGCCGCTGGCCCTTTGGTGACCCCTTGACGCAGGACTTCCACTTCTGCGGCAAGCACAAGGCGGACGGCAAACCTTATTGTGAGTTCCACATGCAGCGGGCTTTCCAAGCCGCTCGGCCCCGCGCCGTGTACTACAGGCAGAATGCTGCCTAGGTCACGTGCGTCATCCGCCGCGCACCCACTTGTCTGGGAGGCTCTCGCATACGGCACGGCGGAGCCTTGAATCCGGCCGCACCTAGGAAGGTCTTCCGTGCTATCAGATCGAGCACGATGGCGTTCGATGCTTGGATAGCGAGCATATTGATACCAAGCTCGTTCTAGATCGAGGCAACTGGCTGAAAACCGAGCGGAGCCCATGACCAAAAACCTCTTCGATGTCCCCCAACAGTTCCGAGAGCTTGCCGAGCAGAATGTCGAGCAAGCGAGTGCCGCGTACGGGCAGTTCATGAACGCCATGACCCAGGCAATGGGGATGTGGTGGAACGCGTTGCCTCCGAACGAGATGACATCCGGATTTAAGGCCGTTCAGGATCGTGCCGTCCGCTTCGCCAAGCAGAATGCCGATGCTGGGTTCGCTCTGGCCAACTCGCTCGCGAACGCCAAGGACATCCAGGACGTGCTGGCTCTGCAGACCCACTACGCGCAGAGCCAGATGCATACTTATGCGCTTCAAGCGCAGGAGCTCGGTCGCCTGATGGCGGAAGCCGTCCAAAAAAAGACGACCTAATCTCTGCACAATGAATGTTGAATCTCGATGCTCTCAGGCGGCTATGAGTCGACGCGTTCGTCGCACCATAGCAGGCGGTGAGCATGCGGCCGTGCCACGATTGTTCATGTCGCCAGCAGAGATCGCAAGATGAAGCTTCGGGTCGGGTACGAGCTCCAATATGCGTTCCCGCAACCGACCCCGGCGATTCTGATGCTCAACATCCACTACACGCGCGTTTCCGATCTCGCGGTGCCTGACCACATCATGATCAGCCCGTCGGTGCCGATCTCCGGTTACCGCGACGGGTTTGGCAATTGGTGCAGCAGGATCGTCGCCCCAGCGGGACAGGTGCGCATCTCGACCGATGCCGTCGTGAGCGATACCGGCCTGCCCGATCCGGTGGTTTCGGGTGCGGGCCAAGTTGCAGTCGAGGAGCTTCCGGAGGAGACACTCATCTTCCTGCTCGCCAGCCGTTTCTGCGATAGCGACCGGCTGTTGGATCTGGCCTGGAAATTGTTCGGCCACGCAACGCCGGGCTGGGCGCGCGTCCAGGCTATCTGCGATTTCGTGCATGGGCACATCGCGTTCGGCTACGAGCATGCGCGGGTGACAAGGACGGCCACCGAAGCCTATCAGGAAGGCCGCGGGGTCTGCCGCGATTACGCGCACTTGGCCGTGGCGTTTTGCCGGGCCTTGAACATCCCGGCACGCTATTGCACAGGCTACCTCGGCGACGTGGGGACCCCGCCGCCCTATCCGCCCGGCGATTTTGCCGCGTGGTTCGAGGCCTTCCTCGGCGGCCATTGGTATACGTTCGATCCCAGGAACAATGTTCCACGCATCGGCAGGGTCTTGATCGCGCGCGGACGCGATGCGGCGGATGTCGCCATGACAACGACGTTCGGCCCCAACACGCTCGAGAGCTTCCGGGTCTGGACCGATGAAATTAGCGTCAGCTCATCCGCATCGCCGAGCGCATAATCGGCCGAAATCGGCAACGGCACGCTCCAGAGCATGATCGGCATGCCCCACGGTCCGGCGCCCGCGCCGGCCCTCGTTTCGCGCTCTCCGCCCGCCTTTCCCCTCAAACCCGACAGGCCGCGCCGTCTTGCGCCTTAACATCTCCATCAGAGCGACGGTATAAGGAGCGGAGAGTTCGCAACCGGGCCTTTGAGTCGCTAAGCGCCCGCGCGGGCGCCCCGCCGCCATAGGCCCTTAGAATACCGGGAAGGAACGGGTGCAGGACTGGTTCTTCAAGCAAGGCCGCCGCGCCAAGCTCATCAACTGGATGGGCCTTGATTCGCGCATCGATTCGGCGCTGGCGGAGAGCTGGGCCGCCATCCGCGACTACTGGAACGCCGGCTCGAGCTTCTTTGCCCGCTTCAAGCTTACCGGCTGGCGCCGGCTCGCCAACGAGGCGGGCTCGGAGGCGCTGACGCTGGGCATGGGCGGCCTCCTCGTCATGTTCGCGCTCGCCATCCCAGCCTTCCACGAGTTCGACGAGGGCAAGTTCCTGACCGGGCAGTACGCAGTCAAGTTCCTCGACCAGAACGGCAACGAGATCGGCAAGCGCGGCATCCTGCAAAACGATTCAGTCCCGCTCGACGAGATCCCCGATACCCTGATCAAGGCTACGCTCGCCACCGAGGACCGCCGCTTCTTCGAGCACTGGGGCATCGACGTCATCGGCACCCTGCGCGCGCTCGTTACCAACCTGCAGGCCAACGAGGTGGTGCAGGGCGGCTCCTCCATCACCCAGCAGGTCGCCAAGATCTTGTTCCTCTCGTCCGAGCGCTCGCTCAAGCGCAAGATCAAGGAGGCGTTCCTGGCGATGCTGCTCGAGGCGCGCTTCTCCAAGCGCCAGATCCTGAAGCTCTACTTCGACCGCGCCTACATGGGCGGCGGCGCCTTCGGCGTGGAGGCGGCGTCGGAGTACTACTTCGGCAAGTCGGTGCGCCAGATCAACTTAGCCGAGTCGGCGCTGCTCGCCGGCCTGTTCAAGGCGCCGACCAAGTACGCCCCAACCGTCAGCCTGCCCAATTCGCGCGCGCGCACCAACGAGGTGCTCACCAACCTGGTGGAGGCCGGCTACTACACCTCGGGCCAGGTGCACGCCGCCCGCGTGCACCCGGCGGTGATCGTGGAGAACCGCAACCCCAACAGCCCCGACTGGTTCCTCGACTGGGCCTTCGAGGAGGTGCAGCGCATCATGGCGGGCCGCAACGGCCCATACGTGCTCACCGCGCGCACGACGATCGACCTCAACATGCAGAAGGCGACGGACGAGGCGCTCCTCTCGGGCCTCAAGCAGTACCGCGGCAACCACGTCACCAGCGGCGCCATCGTGCTGATGGAGACCGACGGCGCCGTTAAGGCCCTGACCGGCGGGCCCGACTACGGCGAGAGCCAGTTCAACCGCGCGACCCACGCCAGGCGCCAGCCCGGCTCCTCGTTCAAGATCTACGTCTACGCCACCGCGCTCGAGAACGGGTTCAAGCCGACGACGATCGTGCGCGACGCCTCGCGCTCGTGCGGCAACTGGCATCCCTCGAACTACGGCGGCGGCGGCGGCAGCGGAGCGTCTATGCCGCTCTGGCAGGGGCTCGCGCGCTCGCTCAACACGGTCGCCGCCGAGCTCTCCTTCAAGGTCGGGCGCGAGAAGGTGATCGAGATGACGCGGCGCCTCGGCATCACCGGCATCAGGAAGACCTGCTCCATGGCGCTCGGCGACTACGGCATCGCCCCGATCCAGCACGCGGGTGGCGTCGCCACATTCGCCAACGGCGGCAAGCTCGCCAAGCCCTACGCCATCCTCGACCTCGTGAGCTCGAAGGGCGACCTCGTCTACTCCAGGGACCGCGACGAGCCGCCGGCGCCGCAGGTGGTCAGCCGCAAGGTGGCCGAGGAGATGAACTGGATGCTCAACAAGGTGGTGACCGAGGGCACCGGCAGGGCGGCGCAGCTCGACTTTACCAATGTCGCCGGCAAGACGGGAACGAGCACCGGGCCCAAGGACGTTTGGTTCGTCGGCTTCACCGGCAAGTACGTCGGCGTCGTCTGGCTCGGCAACGACGACAACTCCAACATGGCGGGCGGCACCACCGGCGGCCACTATGCGGGCCCGGTGTGGCATTCCTTCATGTCCGTCGTCCACACCGACATGAACATCCCCACGATCCCCGGCCTGCAGCCGCACCCCGTGCAAGTCGCCGAGCAGCAGCGCCTTGCCGCCCTGCGCACCGAAGGCGCGGCAGGCGCCGCCGCGGGTGACAACGCGCAGCACGCCTCCACAAGCCTCATGTCCGACCAAACGCGCGAGGCCTTGAAGCGTTTGGCACAGGCCATGCGCAAAGCGGCGGGTGTCAGCGAGCCGGCCGCAGAGCCGGCAGGTACCGGGCCGCCCGGCGCGCCGGGAGCTGCGCCAGACAAGCCGCCGGGCAAGCGGGCGGAAGGAAGTGGGCCGCGCATTGGGCTGCCGCAGAACCGCACGTTCGGCACGGCGCAAACAAACGTCGACGAGACATCCCGCCGTGCTCTCCCATAGTGCGCTGACCCCCATGCACGTGGTTCTGCACAAGCTGCAGAAGCGCGTGTCGATACTCCTAGCGCTGCTCGGCGACTGGGCTGCCTTCATCGGCGTCGTGCTGATCTTAGGGCTCGGAACCAGCTGGTACATGATCGACATCGGCACGCCGCTCACCACCGTGCGCGAGGGCCCTTGGGTCAGCTGGACCTCGGCGGGGCGGGCCGACGCCGATCCTTACACGCGCGCCCACTTCGCGCGGCTCGGGACGCTGCAGCTCACCGCCGAGATGACGCTCACCTATGTCGCCTTCAGCGACAGCCAGGGCCGTCGCCTGCACTCCTCCTGTGACTACAGCGTCGAGGGACACGAGCCGGCGGCAGGCTGGTGGAGCCTCACCGTGTTCGATGACCGCGGCGAGCTGATCGCCAATCCGGCGCAACGCTACGCCTTCACCAGCCAGTCGATCGCCCTGCGCCCGGACGGAACCTTTGTGGTGGCGCTGGCGCGCGACGCGCGGCCCGGCAACTGGCTGCCGACCGGTGGTGCGGGACGTCTCGCTCTCGTGTTCACGACGCTCGATCCCAGCGCGCCGCTTCTGGCGAAACCGGGCGAGGAGCACAGGCCGCTGCCTCAAATCAAGCGGATCCAGTGCCGATGAACCTGCACAATCCTCTCAAGAACGCCAACTGGCAGCTCATCATCGCAGCACCGATCGCGGCCGGCATCCTGCATATCTGCGCCACGCTTGCCGCACCTTACCTTACGGCTGCATCCGCCTTCAGCCGCTTGGCGCCGGCGCTGCCCGTCAACAAAATGCAGGTGCTGCACCCCATCTCGCCCGGCACCGAGCCGCTCCCCTTCCTTTCGCCGCACGCGCGCTACGCCATGTGCCGGTTCGACTCCTCGGGCGGACCCGTCAGCGTCACCGCCACCCTGCCGCCTGATCCCGGCTGGATGCTCGCTGTGATCTCGCCGCAAGGCGACAACGTCTATGCCGCCGCATCGACACCCGGGCGTGAGACGCCGATCACCCTCGTGCTCGTCCCTTCCGAGAACCATTTTCTCGGCGTGACGCCCGAGGCACGCGGCATCGCGCGCGACGCGCAGCCGCCCGCCGTCATCGCGGCGACGCGCGGCATCGTCGTGGTGCGAGGACCCGACAAGGGTATCGCGTATCGGGGTGAGGTCGAGCGCGATCTGCGCAAGGCGGCCTGCTCGGGCCGGCCCTTCTGAAGCCGCCTCGCGCCGCACGAGGTCCGACTATTCGGCAAGCTCCAAGACGTCACGCTGCGGACCCCGGGACCGCTTCTTGGCCGAGGCAGCTTGCGCGGCCTCTGCCTCGCCCCAGTGCTCGTAGCGGATGCCAGGGAATACGATCACCTCAGCCGTCGCATCAGCGGGCGCAAGGGCGCCCTCGTCGCGTCGCGTCCCCGCAGGACGGAATGTCAGTATCTTCGCCATGCGCTCCCTCGTGACGTGGCTCCCTTCGTTGCCACCTGAGCTCACCGCAGGACTGTTCCGCGCTCGAATCGGAGCTTACATTTTGGTGGTCCCAACCGTTACAGAAAACTTAAGGGGACGCGTGGCGCCCCGACCACCTGAGGCGTCGATCACACACTCGAGGACTCGAGCTGATCGTCGAGGAAGTGGCGACCCTGGCGATCCTCGACCTCGACCAGCCACAGATCGGAATCGAAGCTCGCCTCGCGTGCGAGAAAAGCATCCGCGTCGCCTTCGCTGACCCCGTCGCGCGAAAGCAGCGCGATCCAGCGCCGGTCGCTCTCCGCGCCCGCCAGTCCGGCCGGCGCCGGACCGAAAATGAGGCACATTCCGTCGAGACGATTGACCTTGATGAAGATGGCGCCGGCGTCGTCATCGCCGTGACGCACGACGACGGCGGATGCGCCCTCGATGACGCACCGACGTAGGTAGGCCTTCACCCAAAATTCTGCCCTGAGGCGCATCACGCCGGCACTCTAAGGCGGCCCCGGCGGAGCGCAAGAGCGCATCAGCGCCCGGAGGCAACGCGCCCCTCGCTCGCGAGCCGCGCCAAACGCGCGACAAGCGGCCCCGAGACGCGGCCCGACTCGCCCAGCGCCTGGTCGACCTCGAACTCACGGATCGCACGCGCCGTCTCGGGCGTAAGCTCCCCATCGATGCGCCCTGGCCGGTAGCCGAGCTTGGCGAGCGAGGACTGGACCTGCCGGATCACGTCGCGCGCTTCCGCGCTCTGCCCCCTGGAGCCGATCGGCTCGGAGCGCGTGTCGCCCCCGAGCAGGATGCGCTTCAACAGCTCCTGGCTCGGGTGGCCGGTGAGCGCCAGGCCGTGGTCGTACTCGAAACCCATGACCGCAGCGCGCGTCATAAGACCCGCCACACCGTCCACACCGCCTGTCTCGTAGCCGCGAACCTGCAGCTCGCGCTGCACTGCGCGCGTGAGGTCGGCGCCATCATGCGGGATCGAGACGGGCAACAGGGAGGAAGCGTTGAGGCCGCTGTCGGAACGCGCGCCCGGGCGGCCAATCGAGCCGGTGTCCCCGACGCCGATCGGATCAGCGCTCGCCATGCGGCGCGCGTCCATGGCCTCGCCGTCGGATCCGCGCGCGCGCGGCTGCAGGAAGAAGAGATTTGCCGCCACGCCGCCGCTCAGCAACAGAAACGCAATGAGTTGCAGCTTCACTCGGCCCGACGACATGGCTCACCCCCTACGCGGCGCTTACAACCGATCGCCAGTATGTGCGCCAGCGCGTAAACGAATGCTTAACTCTGGTTGACGCGCGGTTGACGCTGCGTCGGGGTTTGCACGCGCGAGGACGCGGCCCGATCAATAAAGTTTGCATGAAATTCTGCGATAGTTTTGCGCTTGCATGAGGCGCTTTGTTGAGATCGGCCTGCTATGACAACGAAAGAAGGAAATCGGACCCGGTTGGAGCGCGTCCCCATGTCCATCGTCAAGATCGGCATCCTCGTGGCCGTCGTCATCGCCGTGTTGCCAGCGGACAAGGAGCAGCAGGCCCGTCTTTATGATCGGGCGGCGGGCGCCGTGCACTGGACGGCAACGTTCTGCGACCGCAACGGCCCCACGTGCGAGCAGGCGGGCGACGTGTGGTCGGCCTTCTTGCAGAAGGCGCAATTCGGCGCGCAGATGGCCTACGAGCTGGCGCTCAAGTATTCGAAGGGCGACACCGGCACGCTCGCACCCGCCTCGATCGAGCCGGCTCAGGGCACGCTCATGCCCCACGATCTGCAGCCTGCTTGGCGCGGAAGCCCGACGGGCATCTGACCCCAGGCGCGCAACCGTCTGCAAATTCGCGTCTGTGTTGCCTCTGCGCGGGCATTTGCAACGCCTGCCGAGGCGATGTTGCGCATGGCCCCGTGGACCCCCCATATGTTAGGAGACATCCATAGCCTCGAGACGATTGGACCCCAATTGGCAACGCTTGCCGACATCCGCTCCGACTTCGCCGTGCTCGATGACTGGGAGGACCGGTATCGCTACGTCATCGAGCTCGGACGCACGCTCGCGCCCCTGCCCGAAGCGCTGCGGACAGACGCCAACAAGGTGCGCGGCTGCGCCAGCCAGGTCTGGCTCGCAACGCGCCTCGAGCGCGAGAACGGCGCCTCGCAGCTGACGTTTCAAGCCGACAGCGACGCCCACATCGTGCGCGGGCTCATCGCGATCCTGTTCGCCATCTATGACCACCGCTCGGTGGACGAGATTCTTGCCACCGATGCCGATGCGGTCTTCGCCGAGCTCGGCCTCAAGGAGCACCTGACCCCGCAGCGCTCCAACGGGCTTGCCTCCATGGTCGCCCGCATCCGCGCCGACGCGCTTGCCGCAAAGGCGCAGCGGGCATCGGCCCACTGACGCAGCCTCACTCCGCCGGCAATTCGAACAGTGGTCGATAGTCCTCGCTGCCCCAGTGGCGCACGGGTCCGGCGCAGGCCTCGCGCGCGCCCATGCACGCGCCGATAGATGGGCCGATGCCGTAGTGGCGGGCGAGCCGCGTGAGCGCCAGTTGGAGCACGACCTTGCCCGAGCGCTGCGGCCACCCCGCCGTCCGCTCCGCCTCCTCCAATCCCTTCAGGTGGCAGCACACGTCGATCAGGATGCCGGAGAGCTCCGGGCCCACCGCCGACAGGGCGCGCCGCACGCGCTCGCGCGCCGCCGCCACGTTGTCGGCCATGTCAGCGTCGGAGCGGAACGCCATCCCCGAGCGGCGGCGACGCTGCGCCGGCGCATTCGTAGACCAGCTCATGGTCACGCGCGGCGTCATCTGACCAAACCAGAAATCGGCACGCAGCCGCTCGCCGGCATCGAACTGGGCTTGGGAGATCATCGCCGCGCCGTCCCGATCCTTGCGCCGGCGCAGCCAGGCGAGCGGACTTTCGGCCGGGTTGGGCCCAGCCGCTGAGGAAGATGCGGGGGCCTCCCGCTTGCGCGCCGCTGCAGACATGAGACGCGCCTCAGAGCGAAAGGATGCGGCGGGCGGACGGCCGGGCGGCGAGCGCCGGCACCGCCCACTCGAGCAGGTCGAGCGCGCGGTCGAACAAGGGATCGTCGCGCCGATCCTCGATCACCCCGCAGGCGTGCGCGACGGTCGTGCGGTCGCGGCCGAAGAGCTTGCCCGTGTCGGTGAGCGTCAGTCCGCACGCCACGTGCGCCAGATACATGGCGACCTGCCGCGCCAGCGCCACTCTTGCCCGCCCCCGCGACAGGCGCCGCAGATCCTCGCGCCCCACGCCGAACACCTGCACCACCGCCTGCTCGATGGCCTCAGGCGAGGTCGTGGTGTGCCAGCAACCGCTCCGCAGCGGGGACGGGGCTCGTCGGTGATGAGGGCTTGGGGTGCGGGGAGAGCGTTCGAAGGTCTGCAGCATGGCCGAGGGTTCCGGTGCAAGCTCTGTGGCTTCGGCTTTGTCCCCCGACCCATCATACGCAAGGCCCGCCGACGCCCGAGCGCCAAACTAGCGGCTGAGTGAACAAGGGGGATAAGTCTGTCGCCGCGAGGGATCACGCCGCACGATGCTGACGGCTCGCCTTATCCCCGCAGGGCTCGGACGATGCGACAGTCGCGGCTGCAAACCAGCTCGAGCGGCCTGCCATGTCCGACCCCAAAGCGAAGGATCGCAGCGCGCGCCGATCAGAGCGGCCGCTGCCGAAAGAGCAAACCCCAACTGCTCCTGCCGTCGCCGCGAGCTACGTGCGGGCGCGCGACCTTCCCAAGCTCGTGCCGCTCTGGCCCAGCGAGCTGCGAACCATGAGCCGCGCCGACCACGCACGTCTTCTCGCCAAGCTGCGCCGCGCCCTCAGACTCGAACGCCAGCGCGGTCTTGGCGGGCACTGGAGCTATGACCTCGCGCGCCATGCGCAGCTGTTGCGCGCCTACCGGGCCGAGACGGCCGCCTACCTGCAGGCGTTGCCAGGCATGACGACAGCGCGAGGGTGCAGAGCGGAGTGATGGGCGTGCATGGCGCCTTTGCGTGCCGTTAACAACAAAGGCACGGTCTGCGCGCAGCAGCCGCACCTTCTGTAACCACCGGTAGCAACTGCGGGCCCAGGCTTATCTCTCGCGGCGGGTGCCGAGCCCCATCTTCTTTGCGAGATCGGAACGTGCGCGCGCATAATTGGGCGCGACCATAGGATAGTCGTGCGGAAGGGCCCACTTTTCGCGGTACTCTTCCGGCGACAGATTGTAGTGCGTGCGCAGGTGCCGCTTCAACGACTTGAACTTCTTTCCGTCCTCCAAACAAATGATGTAGTCGGGCATGACGGATTTCTTGACCGGAACCTTGGGCTTCTGCTCTTCGCGCTCAACGGTCAGCGTATTTCCAGTTGCGCGGCTCAAGGCCGCGTGCGTTTCACCGATCAGATGTGGCAGATCACTGGCAACGATGGCGTTGTTGCTGACGTAAGCCGAGACAATCCTCGCGGTCAGCTCGACAAGCTCCGGCGGTGATGCGTCTTCCACTCCGGTGTCCCTCCACAACAGGTGCGAGCGCTTCAACAGCGAGGCCCCGCACCGCAGTGCTACTTCAATTGCCAAAACCCGCGAGACATCGGCCCCATTCGACTTGGATGGCCGCGTCTCTCATCTAGCGACGAGGCGGCTAATACCGCCGTGGGGCCTTCTCTCGCATCGATAAACAGTAAAGTCAACAACAACGCCGAAATGTACCTCCAGTATGCCTAATCTAAAGACCAGAGCTAGTCATTTGGCAATTTCATAACAGACCGGCATCACCTTGGTTCATAAGACGAACGGCTGGCCCGAAATCCCTGATCACTATTCACAAACGTTCAACTGTGGCGGTCGGCGCAACATTTTGGTTTGAGGGGCCGATCTTGACCGGCGTTCCTTCCTTCCTGCGGCGCAAGACCCACGATGTAGCGGCATCCAAAGCCCCAACATTGTCGGCTTCCTTGCGCAATCTCGGCAATGACGGGTTGCAGATCCGGAAGGTTGACAAGGCTGCAAGCTCGCAATCTCATAATGCTCCCGCTCGTGCCGATTGTGTGCGCCCGAGCGGGTGCCCCCGAGACCCACTACGACCCCCGGGCACGCCACAAGCGTCGCCGCCGTCCCTCTTTCCGCGTGGAGCGTTCAATGCACGGCCCAGCTCATCGACATACCCTTGCCATGGCGCCGGTCGCAGCGCGGCGGTCGCGCGTCAGCAAATGGCACGGCGGCGACCTCGCCGACGACTATGCCTGGCTCAAGGCCGACAACTGGCAGGACGTGATGCGCGACCCTGGCGTGCTCGATCCTGAGATCCGGGCCTACCTCGAGGCCGAGAACGCCTACTGCGAGGCGCAGCTCTCCGACACCCGCGCGCTGCAGGAGACGCTCTTTACCGAGATGAAGGCGCGGCTCAAGGAGGACGACAGCACGGTGCCCGCCCCCGACGGGCCCTTCGCCTACTCCTCGAGCTACGTCGCCGGCGGCCAGTATCCGCTCATGTGCCGGCGCCCCCGCGCCGGCGGCGCCGAAAGCGTGCTGCTCGACGGCAACGCTGAGGCCGCAGGCAAGCAGTATTGGGACCTCGGCAGCACGCAGCACAGCCCCGACCACAAGCTGCTCGCCTATGCCTGCGACGACCGCGGCTCGGAACTCTACACCATCCGCATCCGCGATCTCGCCACGGGCAAGGACCTTGCCGACACCATTCCCGACACGCGCGGGGGCTTCGTCTGGGCCAACAACTCTAAGACGCTGTTCTACGTCCGCCTCGACGAGCATCATCGCCCACTGTTCGTCTATCGGCACGTGATCGGCACGCCGTTGGAGGACGACGTCCTCGTCTACGCGGAGAAGGACGTCGGCTACTACGTGGCGCTGTCGGCGACACAGTCGTCCAAGTACATCCTCATCGATGCCCACGATCACCAGTCGAGCGAGGTCTACCTCGTCGACGCCGACGCCCCGCTCGCGTCCCTGCGCCTCGTGGAGGCGCGCCAGCACGGCCGCGAGTACAGCGTCGAGCACCACGGCGAGACGCTCTACATCACCACGAACTGCGACGGGGCTGAGGACTTCCGCATCTGCACGGCGCCGGTGGCGGCGCCGGGGCGCGAGAACTGGCGCGAGCTGATCCCGCACCGCCGGGGCCGTCTCATCCTCGACGCCATTCTCTATCGCGACCACATGGTGCGGCTCGAACGCGAGAACGGTCTGCCGCGCATCGTCGTGCGCCGCCTCGCCGACGGCGCCGAGCACTCGATCGCGTTTCCCGAGGAGGCCTACGCGCTCGGCGTCTCGTCCGGCTACGAGTTCGACACCACGACGTTGCGCTTCATCTACTCCTCCATGACCACGCCGGCGGAGACGTACGACTACGACATGGAGGCGAAGACGCGCATCCTGCGCAAGCGCCAGGAGGTGCCGAGCGGCCACAACCCGGCCGACTACGTGACGCGGCGTCTCTACGCGCCGGCGCCCGACGGCGAGACCGTGCCGGTCTCGATCCTTTATCGCAAGGACACAGCCCTCGACGGCTCGGCGCCGGTCTTCCTCTACGGCTACGGCGCCTACGGCATCTCCATCCCTGCCTCCTTCTCCACCACGCGCCTGTCGCTGGTCGACCGCGGGTTCATCTACGCCATCGCCCACATCCGCGGCGGCAAGGACAAGGGCTACCACTGGTACACGGAGGGCAAGCTCGCCAAGAAGGTCAACACCTTTACCGATTTCATCGCGGCGGGTGAGTATCTCGTGGCGCAAGGTTTGACGCGGCGCGGGCGCATCGTGGCCAACGGCGGCTCGGCCGGGGGCATGCTGATGGGCGTCGTCGCCAACATGGCGCCCGAGCTCTTTCTCGGCATCATCGCCGACGTGCCCTTCGTCGACGTGTTGAACACCATGCTCGACAAGGACCTGCCGCTGACGCCGCCGGAATGGCCCGAGTGGGGCAATCCGATCGAGAGCAAGGTCGATTTCGACACCATCCGCGCCTACAGCCCCTACGAGAACGTGGAGGCCAAGGCCTACCCGCACATCTTCGCCTACGGTGGGCTCACCGATCCGCGCGTCACCTACTGGGAGCCCGCCAAATGGATCGCGCGGCTGCGCGAGCGGAGCACGGGCGACAACCTCATTCTGCTCAAAATCAACATGGCGGCGGGCCACGGCGGCGCATCGGGTCGCTACGAGCAGTTGAAGGAGATCGCGGCTGACTACGCCTTCTCGCTGAAGATCGCCGGCAAGGCCGGCGCCGACGCCTTGAAGAAAGGTGAAGAGGCGGCCTGAGCCAATTCACGGGCTCGCTCGTTCGGACTGAATTCGCATGGCCTTCGCGATCAAAGCCGAGGTTTGCGATCCGCGGGCGAAGACCTTCGCGTTCACCGCGCAAAAGACGATGTATGGCGGCAAGCATATCGCCGAAGGCGACACGGTTTTCGTGTTCGCGAGCGAGAACGAGGGCGGGCAAGGCCTCATCGCACGCGGCGTCGTCACTTCCGCCCGGGCGATCGCGAAGAAGCGCGGCATCGCCCGGCAAACACCGCGTGTGAGCCTCTCCATCAGACGCACCGCGCTCGCGAAGCGGCCGCTGGGGCGGCGCGAACTCAAACATCTCACCGACTGGAAGGACGGCCAGCCCGGGACTGAGCTCAATTTCAAGTTCTATCGTCAGGCAACGAACAAGATCGTCGGCATCTCCGACCAAGCGGCGGCGTTCCTCAGCGGCTTCTTTTAGCGCAACCAGCCGGCTACGAGGCGCTCCCGAATTGCTCGAGCAGCGCGTCGCGCGCCTCCGCGATGGCCCGGTAACGCTCGTTGCTCCCGCCTGCGTCGGGATGCGCGGTCTTGGCCAGCCGCCGGAAGGCGGCCGTGATCTCAGAAGGCTCGAGCACACCCTCCATCGGCAGGTCCAGAACCTCCCGGTGCTCTTTGTCGTCGAAGCCCAGCTCAAGCCGAAGCAGGAAGGCCCGGCGCTTTTCCTGCGCCTCGCGGCGCAGATCGACCTGATCCTCCTGCCACCGCTGGCGCGACATCACGAGGCATGCGCCAAAGGCGATCCGGCCCCGCGTTTCAAGCTCATCGAGACTGAACGGCCCCACAACGTCATAGGGCGGCGCCAGAAAGGCGCTTCCGCCGCCCTCGTCCTCCTCGACATGGCCGATGGTCGCCATATCGAGGATGCCCATAGAGCCGTTCCAGATGACCCATTCCTCTTTGATCGTCATGCCGGCGCGCTTTCATGCATGGCGAGGAGACAGTCACGCAGGCTGACGCGGCGCCTTCACCGGTCCGACGTCGACCTGGATCTCGTCACCCTCCACGCGCAGCTCGTAGGGGTGGAGCACGTTGCGGACAATGTGCGTCACACACTTGCCGTTTGCGGCATCGAAGCCCCACTGATGATGCGCGCAGGTGACGACCTTCCCGTTGAAGGTGGCCTCATCCAACGGCACGTCCGCATGCGGGCAGCGGCCGCGATAGGCCTTGAGCTCACCGCCCGTCGGCCAAACCAGCAGCACGCTCTTTTTTCCCGCTTTGAAGAGGCCCATTCCGCCTTCGCTCACGGCACTCGTGGGACAGATCGGGGTGAACGCCATCGGGGTCGCCTTCTGCAATTGCACGTCGGAACCGGCGACACGCAAATTCTGGACCAGCAAAAAAGTCCTCCGGTAGCACCTGTATGGGGTGCCGAATGTCGCAAACCCTACGCGCCAAGGCGTTCGCGCCGACCCAGGCCGCAAGCAGGGAGGGGGAATGGAAAAAGGGCCGCTTCACAGCGGCCCTCAATCGAAATCCCAGAAATGAGAAAGGCCGCTCTCGCGGCCTTTCGTCGAGCCTATTGCTAGTGTGATGATCGAGAAATTCGCGGATCCTCGCGGCACACGTTTGTGCGAATTTCTCGATCTGAATCACACTAGCCAACAAGACTTTCCTAGTGTCCTTTCGATCGCGAAGCTCGTTCAGTGCTAACCGCGAGGTCGACGAGCTACGCGATCGGGACACTAGGCGGCTTTGGAGCCCAAGGCCGGCAGCTTCTTATCCTCCTCGAGCTCGCGCGCTGTCCTCAGTGCGATGCCGATGTAGCGCACCCTTCCTGCAACTTTTGCCTTCTGGACGCCGAGCTCTTGGAACTCGCGTCCAAAATTCGGATGTGCCAACGGTTCTTTGCCTAGTTTCTCACACCAAGTGCAGTAGTCCTCGAACATCTCAGTTGCACCAACTGTAGATCCATCGCGGCTCTCGATCCTTTCCTTATAGAAGCGCTCCACGTCCGTTTCGGGAGCGATCAGTCTTGCTGCTGGCGCCGTCCTGTTGTCGTTGGCGCCGGAACGCGGCTTTGCTATCGCAACGGCCTTTGGAGCCGCCACCGCTGCCGCAGCGGTGCTGACCGGCGCCATGCGAGGCGCGGCCGGCGTGTGGCGATCGTAGAGACGCCACTGGCTGAAAGCGATGTACATACCGAACGCCGAGCCAACCTCGAGGAGCAACGCGATGAAGACCGTGAGCGCGGTCTGCACATCCTCGATCTTGACGGACGGCGCTAGAACGCCGGCGAGCTTGGTCAGAACCGCAGCCTGCGGGTCCGCCTCCGACATCACCGTCTGCCCGTTGGCCGTGGCCAGCTTGGCTTGAACGTCGGCGATACGCGCTTCCAAGGCGATCGACTGCTCGGCAGACGCAAGCTCTGCCTGGAGCGCGTGGTACTTCTCACAGAAGCCGCGCCCCTTGCTGCCGGTTACCTTGGTGCACCCGTCGGTCCAGCCCCACGGCCGCTCGACCTTCACCGTCTCGATGTCAGCTTGCACCGCCTGAGCAGGGCGGTGTTGCGGAACCCAGGAGAGCTGCTCCTTGGCCCGCGCGAGATCGGCCCGATGGTCCTTGTAGGTCTGGGCAGCACTCGCCCGTTGGCCGGTCGAATCGAACCTATTCAACGCCGCATGGCCGAGCGCCGAGGTCATCGAGTAGGACGTGACCACGACCCAGACCAGGGCCGAAGCGGCTGCCTGCGACCACATCTTGTTGCGAATAGCGGCGAAGAAAAAGAACGGCACGAGTGCCTTCATGCAGTCCGCGGCCGCGCTGGCCGCGCCGTAGATTTCGCCATCAAACTCGGTTCGGCCGAGGCTGAAGCCAAATCGATAGTTCATCGCAGCCGATACCGCGAGCAGAACGCCGGCCGCAAGAACGCCTAACACGCCTAGAGCATGTCTCATTGTTCAAGCCCTCTTTTCCAGCCGGTTTGACGCCGTACAGCCGGCGGTTCATGTCCGATAAGAGGGTCGGAGATCGGACGACTTTTACCCGCTCTTACGCGGAACCGGGCGCTTCACTCAGATTGCAGCGCGGTTCGCTCGATCCGTTGAGCTCCGGGCCATCCCCAATGGCATCCGGCAAATCGAGAACCACGCGCCTCAAGTGTTGCGCCGAGAGCTGGAGCCTAGCTGGTGGTCGGCTCGGGCACGAGGCGGTGATCGCCGCTCGATACCGCTGTGCAAAAGCTTCCCACACGAGCGAAGGCGACAGGATTACTGACGCGATACAGCCCCCTCGGCTGCATTTGCTACAGCAATTCGAATGGTTAAGAAATCTTTTGTTAAGAGAATCAGTCCGGTAGCATCGGACCATCAGGCGCCACGGAAAGAGCTGCCATGGCGGCGCCACCACAGCGCCTCCCAACACCCCCAATGCGCCGCACAGGTTGTCCCCACTTGGCGCCTGACTTTCGCAACGCAATGCAGGCCACGCTGCCGGCACGCGAGCGGCCCTTCATGCGGGGGGGCCCCGTCGGGTAAATCCCCTGCGCAAAGAAAAAAAACTTTCCGTTCCCGTTGCATCCAGGCGAGCGCGGACCTACCTTTCGTTAACGGGTTGGAAGCCCCGAAGAATGGCGTTTTTTGCCAGGTTCCCTTAAGCTCATTGTCATCGCTTCCACATAGCATCGCGCTAAGCCTGCCCGGGCGCTGTTACTTGATGAGTAACGGTCCGACCGCGCACCGCGACGCGGAGGCGAAGGAGTTAAGTTGATGCGTAGCCTCGGCGGTCTGGTGTTGCTGGCCGGCATTGGTGTCGGGCTCTTCGTGTATCTGCCGGCGCCGGTCGATCGCAATACCTCCCTCGACAACGCTCAGCGCCTTGCCGCGACGCACGCCGCTCAAAGCGCGGCGGTCGCGCGTCCCGTTGCGGAGCATGGGCCGCGCACCTTCTCACCGGGAATTTCGCTGGCGGCCCTTGCCCCAGGCAACACACCGTCGGTGACGCGCCCCGATCCCTCCGGCGGCTGGCAGACGACGTCGTCCGGCGTCATGAGCGCATCGGAATACCGAACGCTCGAGCCGACGAACCCCGATAGCCGCTACAAGCTGATCACCGATATCCAGCAGCAGCTCAAGCGCGTCGGCTGCTATTGGGGCCGCATCGACGGATCCTGGGGCGCGGCATCGAAAAACTCGATGCTGTCGTTCATGCAGCGCGTCAACGCGACCCTGCCGTCTGACAAGCCCGACTACGTGCTGCTGACGCTGCTGCAGTCGCAGCGCGGAAAGGTCTGCGGCGAATGCCCGGCCGATCAGGCGCTCTCGCCGGGCGGCCGCTGCGTGCCGCAAGCCGTCATCGCCTACGGCCAGCAAGGCGCAACCACGGCGACAGCGACGGCACCCAGGGAGGTTCTGCCCTGGCAGGCCGGCGGCACTGGCTCAAAGCCTCAAAAGCCGCTGTTCACGCCGCTGCCGACGAGCGTCGTCTCCACCGAGCCGCTGCCCGGACGCATGGCCATCGGCGGTCCCAGCGCGCTGCCGCCGGTCAATTCGGTCTATGCTCCGCCGACAACGACAGCCACCGGCACCGGTGCGACGGCTGTGGCGACCGCCGCTGTGACGCCGCAGGACCGCCCAGCCGTGGTGTCGGCCCCCAAGCCTGCACAAAGCTACAAGAGATCGCGCCGCGCGGACGGCCCCGGCACGCCGCGCTACAATCTGATGCTGAGCCTCGGCGGCGTCTATTGACGCGCACTCGAGTTGGTGCTGCAGCCTTGCTATCCCTCTCGATCCGATGACGGTGCGTTCGCCGCGGACGGCTCAGGTGCCGCCGTCTCCTCCAAGAGCCATGCAAGATAACGCGCCGCGCCGCTCTCGATCGGGATCACGAGCAACGCCGGATTGGTATAGGGGTGCGCGGTCGTGACGGCGCTTGTCACGGCCTCGGCCAGGCTCCGGCGCGTCTTAATGATCATCACCACCTCGCTGTCGTGCACAACTCTGCCTTCCCAGCGATAGATCGAGGTCATGCCCGGGAGAATGTTAACGCAGGCGGCGAGCTTTCCCTCGACGAGCCGCTCCCCGATCGATTGAGCAACCGGAATGGAAGGAAAGGTCGCGTAGATGAGAACGGGCTTGTCGTTTTCCTGCACTTGAGCGAGCCTCCACGCTTGCGTCCCGTCCCCGGCAGTCAGCATGCCAAAGCCGAAACGAAAATTCGACAAGATTGCCTTCGTGGCGAGCGAGATGCCGGAGGCCCTCGAGGCCCGCAAGCGCCTAGTTGCGCGCTATGGGGAGGTCGACGCCGCCGACGCGGACGCCATCGTGGCGCTCGGCGGCGACGGGCACATGCTGCAGACCCTGCACCGCTTCATGAACGACGGCACCCCGATCTACGGCATGAACCGGGGCTCGGTCGGCTTTCTGATGAACGACTACAGCGAGGACGACCTGCCGGGGCGGCTGGCGGCAGCCGAGGTCAGCCGCATCCATCCGCTTTCCATGCTGGCCTACGATAGCGCCGGCAAGGCGCACAAGGCGCTCGCCATCAACGAGGTGTCGTTGTTCCGCGAGCGCCACCAGGCCGCCAAGCTCAAGATTCTGGTCGACGGCAAGGTGCGCATGGAGGAGCTCGTCTGCGACGGCGTGCTGGTGGCCACGCCCGCCGGCTCCACCGCCTACAACCTCTCAGCGCACGGGCCGATCCTGCCGATCAACGCTCCGCTGCTGACGCTGACGCCGATCAGCCCCTTCCGGCCGCGCCGCTGGCGCGGGGCGCTGCTGCCCAACAAGGTGCACATCTCCATTCACGTGCTCGAGCCCGAGAAGCGCCCGGTGAGTGCGGTGGCCGACCACTTCGAGACGCGCGGCGTCACCCGCGTCGAGGTGGAGAAGGCGCGCAACGTCGCGCTCAATATGATGTTCGACGCCGACCACAGCCTCGATGAGCGGGTGCTGGCTGAGCAGTTTCGCTATTGAGGCCGCGCTACCGGGTCGGCGGCACTGATCTCGGTCTGCCACACGACCGCGCGCGTGCGCAGCGCGCCCCAGGCCGCACCGTGCTGGAGCATGTCGGCGAGCCCCGGCGGCGACGCGGGCGCGGCGACGCGCGCCGCGCCAGGCCCCTGCGCGAACGGCGCGGTCAGGCGGGCGTAGAGCTGCCCCAGCGTGAGCGTGGCGCCGGTGCCGCGACCAGCGATGTCCCGAGCGGCTGCAGCAAGCTCGGGACCTTGTTTTGCCGCGACGTCGTTTGGGTGCGCGCGGACGTGCGCGATCAGGCTGGCGGCGGTTTCGGGGCCGAAGAGATGCGCGATGTAGAGCTCGCCTGCCGTCGGCACCCGCCGCAGGCTCGCGCGCAAGACACGCGCATTGCTGCGCGCGAAGGCGCGCGCGGCGCGGCCCGCCAGCTCCTCGTCCTCGCGGCCGGCGAGAATCTGCATCCGCTCTACTCCCCTCGGCACGTAGTAGCGGCCACCGCTCGTGCGGAAAATGCTCTGCGCGTAGCCGCGACCGTCCTTCGGCAGGTCCTCCTTGAGCGCCCGCAGCCAGTTGCCTTCGCTGAAACGGTAGGGCCCCTGGGGCGGCTCGGCGACCAGCATGGCGACCGAGGCGGGCGGGGTCGGCGCGGCGGAAGGCGCGCGCGGGGGCTCGTTGGCAGCCGTCGCCGCGGCGAGCGACAGCGCCAGCGCAAGTTGCGCAGGAACGTCAAGAAGCGAGCTCAAGGGCTGCACCCCGCAGCAACGAAAGGCGGCAACGCGATCAGGGCCCCGCACCTGGGAGCCCCGTGGTTAAGATTAGTTTACAAAGGTAAACCGCGCGTTAACCGCGTTCACGATCGCCGCCTCAGCCGTGCCAGCGCGTCACGATGTCGGACAGGGCCGGGCGCTCGCGCTCCTCCGGCCGGGCGGCCGCGGTGCCGATGTAGATGAAGCCGGCAATGCGCTCGTTGTCGGCGAGCCCCAACGCGGCGCCCACGCGCGCATTGTAGGCGATCCACTCGGTGAGCCACGAGGTTGCGTAGCCGAGCGCGTTGGCAGCAAGGCACAGGTTGAAGCAGGCGGCGCCCGCCGACAGCATCTGCTCCCACTCCGGCGCGCCCGGATGCGCCTTTGTGCGCGAGACCACGGCGATGACGACGGGCGCGCGCAGCAAGCGCTTGCGTTCGAGATCGAGGCGCACCTGCGAGGGCGGCTCTTTCTCGGCCGCGACGCAGGCCTCAGCGACGATCTCGCCCAGGCGGGCTCGCTCGTCGCCTTCGAGCACGATGAAGCGCCACGGCGCCAGCTTCTTGTGGTCGGGCACGCGCGCGGCGATCGTCAGGATCGTCTCGATCTCGTGCGGGCTCGGACCCGGCAGACCGAGCTGCTCAGGCTTCACCGAGCGGCGGGTGGAAAGCAGGGCAATAACGGGATTATCCATGACCGAGAACTCGTAGCGGGAGGGCCCGGCGCTTGCCAATCCAATTTCGTCGCAGGGGTGCCCGTGCCCCCCGGCGCCTGTGCTAAGCTGCGCTTGTGTCGCCGGATGGGCTATTCTCACGCGAGTCTGACATTCGGCGCCAGCCCCGCGCCCGAGTTGACCAAAGCAGAGCTGACCGCCAGGGAGCCGCATGTCCCACCGCCTGATCGCACTTGCCTCGAGCCTGTTGCTCCTCGCCCTCATCGGGGGGGCCTGGGGCACGCGAGCCGCCGAGGAGACCCCGACGGTGATGTTCGTGCTCGACGGCTCGGGCTCCATGTGGGGCAAGCTCGGCAGCGACAAGCGCGCCAAGTTCGATTTTTCCCGCGATGCGCTGCGCGAGGCCTTGGCGCGCATCAGGCCCGACGTTCGCGTGGGGCTTGCCTCCTTCGGACATCGCCGCAGAGGCTATTGCTCCGACGCCGAGGTCATCGTGCCGCCGCAGACCGACAACGCGCAGCAGATCATGACCCCGCTCGCGAAGCTGAGCGCCACCGGCAAGGGCCCGTTGGTCCTGGGCCTGCGCGCGGCAGCCGCGGCCATCGGCAGCGCCACGCCCGCGAGCATCATTCTGATCCACGATGACGTCGACAACTGCGGCCAGGACGTGTGCGCCGCCGCCGCCGAGATCGCCCAGGCCAATCCCGGCCTCGTCGTGCACACGATCGGCCTCGGCCTCGACAAGGCCAAGCTGCAAGCGATGAGCTGTCTTCCGCGACTGACGGGCGGCAAGCAGTATGACGTGCAGGACGCGGCGGGGCTCACAACTGCGCTCGACCACGTCGTCAAGCTTGCGCATCTCGACACCGAAGCTCCGGCAGCGGAAGCAGAGGCTGCCCCCGCGGAGAAAAACATGCCGGCGGCGGACGCCGCCCCCGGCCTCTATCTCTCCGCCGGTCTCGGTCCCGACAGCGCCACGCTCGAAAGCCCGGTGCGCTGGCGCGTGACCAAGCCTGGGCCGGAGGGCGAGCTGATCAAGGAGGCGCGCGCGGCCACGCTCGTGGAGAAGCTGCCGCCGGGGACCTACGAGGTCGATGCAAAGCTGGGCCTCGCCTCCGCGCATCAGTCCGTCGACGTGAACGCCGAAGGTCCGACGCCGGTGCGCGTCAACCTCAATGCCGGGGTGCTCAAGCTGCGGGCGCGGCCCGCCAAGGGGGCGCCGCTCCTGCAGTCGCCCACCTTCACCGTGACGCCGTCGAGCGGCAAGCAAGCCTCTGCCACGCCGCTTTGGATCGGTCGCGAGGCCGAGCCCGAGGTCGTGCTGCCGGCGGGAGAGTACAAGGTCGCGGCCGAGAACGGACTTGGACGTCAGCAGCAGACCGTCAAGGTCGAGCCCGCCACCGGGACCACATTCGACGCCACGCTGGCAACAGGCCGGCTCGAGCTGTCGGCAACGCGCGGCAACGCGGCCGGCCAAGGCGAGCCGATGAACGACGGCGTAACCTACATCATCTCCGAGGACGACCCCGACGCCCCGCTTGGACGACGCGAGGTGACCCGCTCGGGCGCGCCGGCACCCAGCTTCACCCTGCCGGCGCGAACCTACTACGTCACCGCGCGCAGCTCGGGTGCAGAGGCGCGCGAGCAGATCGCCATCGGCGCGGGTGACGTCGTGAAGCGCACGCTGCCTTTGGCGCTGGCGCACTTGAGCCTCTCCGCCACGCTTGACGGCGCCCCCGCGCCTGAGAGCCTGCCCTTGGCGTTCAGCGTGGTGCAGCTCGACGCAGAGCCGCGCGAGGTGGTGCGCACGGCGGCCAAGGCGCCCGAGCTCGATCTCTCCGCCGGACGCTATCGCATCGTGGCAACCGTGGGCGCCACCAACGTCACGGCGGCTACCGATTTGACGCTCGCGGCCGGACAATCCCTGAAGCTCGCTTTGAAGCTCGAGGCCGGACACATCACGCTGACGCGCGCCGACGAGCCGGCCGCAGCGGCGGGCGACGTCTTCTGGGAGGTTAAGGACGCCAATCGGCGCACGGTCCTGCGCACGAGCCAGCCGCAGCCGACGGCGCTCCTGGCGCCGGGGCGCTACATCGTCACGTCCGAGACGCGCGACCGCCCGCTGCAGAGCGCCATCGAGGTAAAGGCGGGGGAAAACCGCACAGTCGAGCTCGGCGGTTGACGACCCACAATGGCAGGTTTAGCGGCCATATTTCGACCATTCTCGTGCCGCGTCCTTGCGATGGCATCTCACTGGCGAGGCAGGGCTTCCGGTAGGGCAGTGATGTCGAGACAGCAGGCCTCCTCCTCGATGATCCCGCGGCGCAAAGCCGTCGCAGCGCTTGTGGCCGCGCTCGCTTTGGCGCTGCCCGCTGCCGCGCAAGAGGCAAACCCGTGGGACACCGGCGTCACCCCCCCCGGCACCTTCCCCGCCCCCGCTCTCACGCATGAAGCGTCTCCGCAAACGGCGCCGGCCCAGGAGACAGCACCTGGAGCAAACGTCACAGTCGTTCCGCGCACGGGCGGCGGGGCGCAGGACGCGTCCAGCGGGGTAACGAAGGTCAATCTCATCGCGCTGCTGACGGCCGACGGCCAACGCATCGACCAGGGGCTCGTGTGGCGCATCTACGAGGCCACGGCGGGACCCAAGGGCGAGAGCAAGCTGTTGACGACGAAGCGCGAGCCGAGCCCGACGGTGAGCCTCAAGCCGGGCAACTACATCGTCAACGCCGCCTTCGGGCGCGCCGACCTGACGCGGGCCATTACGGTGGCGCCCGGGCCGCCGACCGATGAGAAGTTCGTGCTCAATGCGGGAGGCCTCAGGGTCAAGGTCCTCGTCGACGAAGTCGCTCCGGCCCCCAATACTGTCAGCTACGACATCTACTCCGGCGAGCGCGATCAGCTCGACAACCGCACCAAGGTGATGAGCCGCGCCAAGCCCAACGTCATCGTGCGCCTCAATGCCGGCATCTATCGCATCGTGTCGACGTACGGCGATGCCAATGCAAAGGTCGAGGCCGACGTCACGGTGGAGGCGGGCAAGCTGACCGAGGCCTCCGTCTCCCATTCGGCGGCCCGCGTCACCTTCAAGCTCGTCACCCGTCTGGGCGGCGAGGCCTTGCCCGACACGCAATGGACCGTGCAGACGCCCGAAGGCACGGTGGTCAAGCGCAGCGTCGGCGCTCTGCCGACCCACATCCTCGCGCCGGGAACCTATACGATCATCGCAAAGTCGGGCACGCGCGCCTTCAAGCGCGACTTCACGCTGGCGGGCGGCGAGACGGCGCAGGTCGAGGTCTTGATGCGCTGAGCGCGCTCGACGCTCGTCCCCTCAGAAATCGGTGAGCACCCAGTCCGTCGGGCAGCCGTTGCGCAGCATGCGGCTCTCCACCGCCTCGTGCTCGCGCCCCTGCTTCAGCTCGTGAAACAGCGCCCGCGCGATCTGCCAGTGCTCGCAGGCCGTGGTGAGATCGCCGCTGCGGTGCGCAAGATCGCCCAGCGCCAGGCGTGCTCTTGCATGCGTGTCCTTGAGCTCAGCGCTCGCCGCTCCGCGAATGCACTTGCGCAGCAACTCCCCGGCGTCCGTCGTGTCGCCGGCCTCCAGCCGACACTGCGCCAGCGACAGGTAGAGGCCCGGCAGCCTCCCCTTCTCTCCCCGCGTCTCGGCATCGGTGACGGCGAGCGCCAGTGCGGCGCCGTCCAGCTTGACCGCGCGCTCGGCACCGCGAGGCCGGGCCGGCCCCGTGACGGCGGCTGGGGAGAGACTTGCACTCTTGCGGCGTCGGCGCAGCACCAAAAGAAGAACCACCACAAGCAAAAAGAACGCGACGAGGAGAGCCCAGGCAAGACCACTATGCTGCGTGAGTGTCTCCCTCATCGCTCGTTCCTTCGTTCGCGCGGGCTTCTCAAGGACCCGCGTCGTGGTTCAACCTACCGAAAGGGCATCGAGTACATCAGCCCGCCTTTGTTCCACAGATTGTTGAGCCCGCGCGAGAGCTTCAGACTGGATTTGGCGCCGACCGTGCGCTCGAAGATCTCGCCGTAGTTGCCGACGTTCTTCACCACCTGATAGCCCCAATCGCGCGGCAGGCCGAGCGCCTGGCCGAGATTGGCCTCCAAACCGAGGAAGCGGCGGATCTCCGGCTCGGTCGAGGCGCGCTGAGCGTCGACGTTGGCGCTGCTCAAGCCCAGCTCCTCCGCCTCGATGAGCGCCATCAGCGTCCAGCGCACGACGGCGAACCATTGCGGATCGTCCTGGCGCACGGCGGGTCCGAGCGGCTCCTTGGTGATGATTTCGGGCAGGATGATGTGATCCTCCGGGGACTTGAGCTTGCTGCGCGCCATGGCGAGCAAGGAGATGTCGCCCGTCAGGACGGTGCAGTTGCCGGCAGCATAGGCCTTGACCAGATCGTCCCAGCTCTCCTGCGTCACGATCTGATAGCGCATGCGCTGGCCGCCGAAGTACTCGGCGACGCCCTGCTCGCCCATCACGCCGGGAAGGGCGCAGATCGAGGCGCCCGACAATTCGAACACGCTCGCCACGGCATTGCCGCGCCGCGTGAGGAACCCCTGGCCGTCGTAGAAGAGCACGCCGGTGAAATGCGCGCCGAACTCGGTGTCGCGGCTCAGGGTCCAGGCGGCGCCGCGCGCCACCACGTCGACGTCGCCCGACTGCAGCGCCTTGAAGCGGTCGTTGGCGCTCAGCGGCCAGAACTTCACGGCATCCTTCTTGCCGAAGACGGCGGCGGCAAGGGCGGTGCAGAACTCCACGTCGAGCCCGGACCGCTCCCCGCTCTGGGTCGCCTCGGAGAATCCCGGTTGGGGCTCGCCGACGCCGCAAAGCACGTGACCACGCGCACGGATCATCTCGAGCGTCGTGCTGCCGGCAGCGGCAGCCGCGCCGGCCACCGCGAGCAATGCACTCATACTGACGAGTGCGATCTTTAGACAGCGGGACTGCAAGGTCTTTTTCATCACGTCGGGCATCAGTGTGGGACGACAGCCGCGAAGGTGCAAGTGACACGACTGCGCAGCGGATGGGAAGGTAAACCCCTGGGGCACGTGGCCGCGCCCGGCGCACCAATCCCCTGTAATGGGCAAGCGGTCAAGAGCTTGACCCGGGGTCAAAGTTGCGTCACACGGGCCGCCAGCCGTGGCGACGAGGATCCGCCCGATGTCATCCGCCCACAAGAAGCCCGCAAAGCCGCTCCGCCCCGCGACCGAGGTCGTGCACTTAGGGCGCGATCCGCACGCCTGCTTTGGCTTCGTCAACCCGCCCGTCTACCGGGGCTCCACGGTTCTGTTCCCCACCGTGGAGAAGCTCTGGAAGCGCGACCAGCCCTACGTCTACGGCCGTACCAGCACGCCGACGGTGGCGGCGCTGGAAGAGGCCATGGCGCGCATCGAAGGCGGGGCCGCCTCGGCGCTGACGGCATCGGGCTACCAGGCCGTCAGCACGGCGATTTTCGCCTTCGTCGAGGCGGGCGACCACATCCTGATGACCGACAGCGTCTATCAGCCTACGCGTAAATTCTGTGATCTCATGCTGGCCAAGCTCGGCGTGGAGACGACGTACTACGATCCCGTCATCGGCGCCGACATCGACAAGCTGGTGCGCCCCAACACCCGGCTCGTGTTCACCGAGAGCCCCGGCTCGCAGACCTTCGAGGTGCAGGACATTCCGGCCATCGCCAAGGTGGCGGCCCACCGCAAGCTGTGGCTCTTGCTCGACAATACCTGGGCGAGCCCGCTCTATTTCCGCCCCTTCGATCACGGCGTCGACGTCTCGATCCAGGCCTTGACCAAATATGTGGTCGGCCATGCCGACGCCATGCTCGGCGCCATCACCTCGACAGAGCGCGCCGCGCCGCACATCGCGCGCGCCAAAGACCTGCTCGGCGTCAACCCGGGCTCCGAGGAGACCTACCTTGGCCTGCGGGGCCTGCGCACGCTGGCGATCCGCCTCGCCCAGCACCAGCGCTCAGGGATCGAGATGGCCGAGTGGCTGCAAGCGCGCTCCGAGGTGGCCCGCGTCCTGCACCCGGCGCTGCCGAGCCACCCGCAGCACAAGATCTGGAAGCGCGATTTTCTGGGTGCGAGCGGATTGTTCTCGATCATCCTGAAGCCGACGGAGAAGAAGGCGCTTGCCGCCATGCTCGACGGGCTCAAGCTCTTCGGCATGGGCTTCTCGTGGGGCGGCTATGAAAGCCTCGTCATTCCCTTCGACCCGACCAGCTACCGCACGGCCACGCGCTGGAAGGCCGAAGGACCGGCGCTGCGCTTCCACATCGGGCTTGAGGATGTCGAGGACTTGAAGGCGGACCTAGAGGCGGGCTTTGCGCGTCTTGCGGCGGCCTCCTGAGCGCCAGCCCTACTTCAGCGCCGGCCCCCAAGCGGCCTCCTGTTCCAGCCGCTGGCGCAGGTTTTCCTCCGCCCCCTTGTAGCAGTCGCGCTCGACCTCGAGCCGCGCGATCTCCACCAGATCCGGATTGACGTGCGTGCCGGGGGTTTCCACTTTCGCCGCAGCCCCTGCGTCGACGTCGCATGCCGGCGAAGCATACGCCGCCTCGGCGGTACTGATGTAGGTGGCGCGCCAGGGATCGGAGTCGTCGCACGAGCAGGCTCCGACCAACAGCGAGATTGCCACGGCCGCGCCGGTGAGCAGCGCGCGGGGTCGGTCGATCGGGACTTGGCTTGGCGCGATCACGGCGTGTGCTGCCTTTCGGAGGCGCCCTGAGCGAGCTCGATGGCGCGGCGGTACCATTGCTTGGCTTGCGCCCGGTCCACTTGCGCGGGCGCCAGGCCCCTCTGAGCGACATTCACCGGGTCATAGGTGCTGCCCAAGGCAAGCGCCGCCGCGGCCACGCCTTCCTCGGCAAGGCGGCGAAAGATGCGCCGCGCCTCCTCGACGTCGCCCTTTGCCAGCGCCGCCTGACCTGCGGCCAGCACCGGGTTCGTTGACGGCTGGAAAGGCTGCGCAGCTCTAGGCGTCGCGACGACGGGAACGACTGCAGCGGCGGCTGGTTGGGGCGCCTCATGGCCCTCGGCAGCGCGGGCGATCTGCGTGTCCCAGCCTTTATCGTCGCCCAAATACTGCACGAGGTGCTCTGCCGCAGCGCGCGTCGCACGCACGGCCGCAAGCTCGGCCTCGTACTGGTGGGCATCGCGCTCCGCCTCCCGGCGCGCGGTGCGCTCCTTTGCCAATTGCTCGAGCGCCGCCCGCCGCGAGGCCTCCGCCACGGTGCGCGCAGCCTGCTCCTCGGCCAGCGCAAAACGTGCGTGCTCCAGGGCTTGACCGTCGGCAAGCTTCGGCGACGGCCTGGCTGTGACTTTGGCGGTCTGCGCCGGAGCCGCCGGTGCCTCTCTCGTCGTCTGCAAGTGCCAGGCGGGAAGAGCCAGCGCGAGGAGCGTCAGCAGGCCTGCGGCCAACAGCCCGGCACGCCGCCGAGCGAGCCTCTCCATGCGCGGCAAATGCGCACCCATGCCAGCCAGCAACGGCGTCCATCCGTTCGCCCTGGCGGCGCGGAAGGTCCACACGTTCCCTTCAATATCGCGGCAGGCATAGCCGGACGTGCTATCCTCATCGACCTCAAGGCCGCGCACGATCTTGGCCCCGGCAGCTTTGGCCGTGGCGAAATGCGCCGCGATGTCCTCCACGGCGAGCGTGCGCTCGCTGTCCTTGAGGCTCATGGCCTTGTCGGGCCGCTCGGCGGGCCCCAGCGAGCGCTCATCGCGGGCCGTCAGTGTGATCTGCTGCGCGCCCAAACCCATGTGCGCGTAGGCAAAGCTTCCATCCGTCCGCGTCGCGACGAAGCGCGGCTCGAACTGGAAGGCCGCGCGCAGCCACTCGATCGCGCCCTTGGGGTCGCGATAGCGGATCAGCGCGGCCGGTTTTGACGCGGCGGTTCCCTGCATCGTCCGCTCTAAACTCCCCCGAACGGAACATGAGTTGTAGTGCCGCCGTTTCGGTAGGCCCACAAAGTGACGAAAACGCGAGGGATTCCAGGCAATTCTCGGATCGCCGCCACGTACGACTTGAACCCGGTTTGAGCATAGGGGTCGAGGTCTTTAGGCGACCTCGTAGCCGTACTCGGCGGCTGACGCCGTCAACCAAGACCAGAAGCTCTTGGCCACGCTGCGGTTGACCATGAGATCGAAGGTCGGGCCGTCGTCCACCTGCCAGAGCTGGCAGCCGATATGGGCGATCTCGGTGACAGCAGCGCTGCCGGGCCCGAACCCGCGCGGATCGAGGTCAATGGGGCAGCCCTTGGCGAGCACATCGCGCGCCCGCGGCCCCGTCACGCGAAAGACGACCTTCCCCGAGGAATGATCGATGACGGAGCCGATGCCGGCGAGGGCATCCGTCAGACGCGCAACGGCCGTGGTGCTGCGCGCGCCCTGCGAGAGGACAAGCCACTGCCGCGGCGCGCACCCGACCACCACCATGCCGTCTCCCGTCGCCCACCGCGGGCCATCCTCGGGTACGGCGCCGCTGACGGCTGCGAGCCATTCCACCACCTCCGCGAGCCTGCCCTTTCGCGCCGCTATGTGCACGATCGCCAGCCCGGTGCGCTCGGAGAGGACAACGCCCGGCGGGCTGTCGCCGCGGGCACCGTAGCGCCCGAGCCGCGCGGTCCCGGCGAGACCAGAACGGGCGATGAGAGGCGAGCTAGCCACGCAGCTTCTCTCCTTTCGGGTCGATGAAGACGGGATCGACGACATGGCAGGCGACGTCGGCATTGCGCAACAAATCGACGGCGCGGATCATCTCGCCGATGCGGTCCGGTCCCCGTCGCAGGAAGGCGAGCGCCACGTCGTGACGAAGCGTGGGCGAGTAGGCAACCGACGTCACGTGCCCTTCCGCGTGAGCGGCGGTCGCGGGATTGTCCGCAGCGACAAGGTGCGCGCCCGCCAGGACCTTGCCCGCAGAATCGACCGGCCGAAGCCCGATCAGCGTCGGGCGATCGGGATCCACGAGAGCTGCCCGCTCGGCCAGCACGCGGCCGACGTTGTCTTTCTTGCGCGCGGCGAGCTTG
This sequence comes from uncultured Alphaproteobacteria bacterium, assembly GCA_963728165.1. Lineage (GTDB taxonomy): Bacteria > Pseudomonadota > Alphaproteobacteria > Rhizobiales > Hyphomicrobiaceae > Hyphomicrobium_A. Next base: position 284,582 of record CAVSIY010000002.1, read on the forward strand.
GCGAGGCCGAGATCGCGCAAGGTCGTGCGCCCGTCGATCTCGGGCCCGCTCGCATGCCCCTTCTCGATGCGCAGCACGTTGAGCGCTTCCGTGCCGTAGGGAGCGATGGCAAACTCGGCGCCCGCCGCCATCAGCGCGCGCAGGAGCGCATCGCCGAATGCGGCCGCGACCGCGATCTCGTAGGCAAGCTCGCCCGAGAACGAGACGCGAAAGAGGCGCCCCGGCGTGCCACCGATTGTCACCTCCGTGAAGCCCATATAGGGCAGCGCCGCGTTGGTGATGTCGTCGGGGCGGTCGACCACCTTCTGCAAAACGTCACGCGCGCGCGGGCCCGCCACCGCGAGCTGCGCCCACTCCTCGGTCACGGGAACGACCGAGACATCGAGCCTAGGCCACAGCACCTGCCGGCAGAAGTCGAGATGCTCGAGCACCTTGCCGGCGTTCGCCGTCGTCGTGGTGGTGACGAAGTGCTCGAGGCCAAGCCGGCACACGGTGCCGTCGTCCATGACAAAACCGTCCTCACGCAGCAGAACGCCGTAGCGCACCTTGCCGACGGCGAGCGTCGACAGCGTATTGGCATAGACCCGATCGAGGAAAGCCGCGGCATCGGGTCCTTGCACGTCGATCTTGCCGAGCGTCGACACATCGCACACGCCGACGGCCTGGCGCACCGTCAGCGCCTCGCGCGCCACGCTTGCCTGCCAGTCGATCTCGCCGGGACGACGAAAGTATTGCGCCCTCAGCCACAAGCCGGTCTCGGCGAAGACGGCGCCGTTCTGCACCGCCCAATCGTGGGTCGGCGGCAGGCGTGTAGGACGGAAGTCCTTGCCGCGGCTGTGGCCGACGAAGGCCCCGAAGCTGACGGGCGTGTAGGGCGGACGGAAGACGGTGGTCCCGACCTCGGGGATCGAGCGGCCCGTCAGCTCCGCCATGACGGCGAGCGCAGTGACATTGGCGGTCTTGCCCTGATCGGTCGCCATGCCGAGCGTAGTGTAGCGTTTCAGGTGCTCGACCGCGGCGTAACCCTCGCGATGGGCCAACCCGATGTCGGACGTGGTCACGTCGTTCTGGAAATCGACAAAGGTTTTGCCCTTCTCACCTTTCACGCGCCAGAGCGGGGATACGGCCGCGCGCTCGTCGGCGGCAACCGCGGGAGCCTCGAGCGCGGGCGTGCCTGCAAATCCTGCTTCCTGCGCCGCTTCGGACCCGAGCCGCGCGCCGTCGGCAAGCGCCTCCTTCAATGTGAACCGGCCCGCCGCCGCGCCACCGACCGTCATGCCGGGCGGGGTCGACCGAGGGACGAAGGCGCTGATCGCCTCGCTCCATTCCGGCTTGCCACCGAGATGGCACGTGAGATTGAGCGCCGGGTTCCAGCCGTTGGAGACGGCAACGAAATCGCAGTCGATGGTGGCGCGGTGGCCCTTCCCATCGAGGACCTCCACAGCTTCGACGCGGTGCCCGCCGAGCGCTCGCGTCACCATGCTGCCCCGCAGAACCGCGCGCGGCGGGTCGCTCTGCAAAGGCGGCGTTTCCTCGCGCGGATCGACGACGGCGGCAACGTCGACGCCGGCCCGCATCAGGGCTTGCACGGTGCGCCAGCCGTCGTCGCTCGCGGTGAAGACGACGGCGCGCTTGCCGGGCGCAACACCGAAGCGGGTGATGTAGGTGCGCACGGCGCCGGCCAGCATGACGCCGGGGCGGTCGTTGTCAGGAAACGCGAGCGGGCGCTCGATGGCGCCGGCAGCTAGAACGGCGCGCTTGGCCACGATGCGCCACAAGCGCTGGCGCGGCTCGAACGGCGGCGGCGCCGGCAGATGGTCGTTGACGCGCTGCACCGCGCCGTAGGTGCCGTGGTCGTAGACGCCGAACACGGTCGTGCGCGGCATGAGGCGCACGTTGTCGAGGGTGCTTAGCTCCGCGGTCCTCTCCGCCGCCCACACCGCGGCGGGCTTGCCGTCGATGACATCTGTCTCGGACAGGAGCCGTCCGCCAAGCCGGAAGTCCTCATCTGCGAGAATGACGCGCGCGCCGGTGCGGGCCGCGGTCAGCGCCGCCATCAGGCCGGTCGGGCCGGCGCCAATGATGAGCACGTCGCAAAAGGCAAATGCCTTCTCGTAGGCGTCGGGATCAGGCAGGCGCGCGGCGCGCCCCAGCCCCGCGGCACGCCGGATCGCCGGCTCGTAGAGCCACTCCCAGAAGGCCGACGGCCACATGAACGTCTTGTAGTAGAATCCGGCGCCGAAGATGGGCGAGAGCACAGAGTTGACCGCCAGCGCGTCGAAGGCGAGCGAAGGCCAGCGGTTCTGGCTCTTGGCGGTGAGCCCATCGTAGAGCTCGACGGTCGTTGCGCGCGTGTTGGGCTCGAGCCGCGCGCCTGAGCGCAGCTCAACGAGCGCATTGGGCTCTTCCGAGCCTGCCGTCAGGATGCCGCGCGGGCGATGGTACTTGAACGAGCGCCCCACCAGGGTCACGCCGTTGGCCAGAAGCGCCGAGGCGAGCGTGTCGCCGGGGTGCCCGACGTAGGGCGCGCCGTCAAAGGTGAAGCTGAACGTGCGCGTGCGATCGACGAGACCGCCCTCGCCGAGCCGCCGGGGTTGTGGTGGGGCGTCCCTTGCCGGCATCAGTCGGTGTCCGAAGGCGCGGGCGCAGCGAGGACGGCGCTCATGATCGCGTGCGTGCGCGTGTCGCGCTCAACGACGAGCCACGAGTGGCAGCCGGCACGGTGATACCAGAGCTCGGACAGCGGGCCGGCCGGGTTGTCGCGCAGGTAAACATAGTCGAAGAACGCCGCGTCAGCGCCCGGCGCCTCCGGGTCGGGGCGCTGCGGGGCAGCGTCACCGCGATAGGTGAACTCTTGGGCGTCACGCTCGCCGCAATAGGGGCACTTGATGCGCATCGCGTCCTCAGTGCAGGTTGGGCTGGGCGCCGGCGCCCTTCTCGTCGATCACGGCGCCGCGGGCGAAGCGGTCGAGGCGATAGGCGGCGGCGACGGGGTGGGGCTCGTCCGTGGCAATCAAATGGGCAAAGCACCAGCCCGCGGCCGGCGTCGCTTTGAAGCCGCCGTAGTTCCACGCCCCGTTGAGATAGAGGCGATCGACCGGCGTCTTGTCGATAATGGGCGAGCCGTCCATCGACATGTCGACGAGCCCACCCCAGTTGCGCAGAACACGTAGGCGCGCGAGGCTCGGGAAGAGTGCGAGGCCGCCCTCCAGCACGTCCTCCACGACCGGCAGATTGCCGCGCTGCGCATACGAGTTGTAGCCATCGATGTCGCCGCCGAACACGAGCCCGCCCTTGTCCGACTGGCTGACGTAGAAGTGCCCGGCGCCGAAGGTGACGACGTTGTCGATCAGCGGCTTTAAGCCCTCGCTGACGAAGGCCTGCATCACGTGGCTCTCGATGGGGAGCCGCAAGCCCGCCATCGACGCGACGCGCGAGGTATTGCCGGCAACGGCGAGGGCCAGCTTGTCGGCGCCGATGAAGCCGCGCGTCGTCTCCACGCCTAGAGCGCGCCCCTCCGTGACGCGGATACCGACGACCTCGCAATTCTCGATGATGTCGACGCCCTGCAAGTCGGCGCCGCGGGCATAGCCCCAGGCCACCGCGTCGTGGCGCGCGGTGCCGCCGCGCGGCTGCAGAAGCCCGCCCAGAATGGGAAAGCGCGCGCTCTCGAAATCGGCGAAGGGGAGCATAACGCGCACCTGATCGCGGTCGAGCAACTCGGCATCGACGCCGTTTAGCCGCATGGCGTTGCCGCGGCGGGCATAAGCGTTGCGCTGCGCGTCGGAGTGAAAAATGTTGAGCACGCCGCGCTGGCTCACCATCACGTTGAAGTTGAGCTCAGCTTCCAGCCCCTCCCACAGCTTCATCGACCACTCGTAGAAGGGAATGTTGCCGGGGAGCAGGTAGTTGGAGCGGATGATGGTGGTGTTGCGCCCCACGTTGCCGGAGCCGAGATAGCCCTTCTCCACCACGGCGACGTCGGTGATCCCGTGCTCCTTGGCGAGGTAGTAGGCGGTCGCCAATCCATGGCCGCCGCCGCCCACGATCACCACGTCGTAGTGCGGCTTCGGCTCAGGCCGGCGCCAGGCGGGCGTCCACCCACGGTTCCCGCGCAAGGCCTGCTCGACGAGACTGAAGATGGAATAGTGCACGGGATTTAAGCCTTGGTGGGCACGATCAGCAGTCGAGCGTCGTGCGTCGCTCCCACTCGGTCAGATGACCGGCGTAGTCGTTCCAGTCGGCCGTCTTGAGCTTGGTGTAGGCGGTGATGAACGGCTGGCCGAGACCCGCCGTCAGCACGCTCGAGGCCTTAAGCGCGCGCAGCGCATCGAGCAGGTTGAGCGGCAGCCGCTTGGCATCCTTCACGGTGTGGCCTTCCGCGTACATGTCGATGTCGAGGCGGGGCCCGGGATCGCGCTTGTTCTCGATGCCGTCGAGGCCGGCAACGAGCAGGGCTGCCGGCAGCAGATACGGGTTCGTCGCGCCGTCGGCGAGGCGCACCTCGAAGCGGCCCGGGTCGGGAATGCGGATCATGTGCGTGCGGTTGTTGCCGGCGTAGGTGACCGTGTTGGGCGACCAGGTGGCGCCCGACAGCGTGCGCGGCGCGTTGATGCGCTTGTAGGAGTTGACGGTGGGGTTGGTGATGGCGGCGAGCCCCTCGGCCGAGTTGAGGATGCCGCCGAGGAAGTTGTAGCCCAGGCCTGAGATGCCGAGCTGGCCGCCAGCGTCGTCGAACAGGTTCTGGCCCGTCGACGTCGACCACAGCGACACGTGCGCGTGGCAGCCGTTGCCGGTGAGGTTTGCAAACGGTTTGGGCATGAAGGTGGCGCGCAGGCCGTGCCTCTCCGCGATCGACTTGACCATGTACTTGAAGAACGCGTGCCGGTCGGCGGTCTTCAAAGCGTTGTCGTACTGCCAGTTCATCTCGAACTGGCCGTTGGCGTCCTCGTGGTCGTTCTGGTAGGGGGCCCAGCCGAGCTCGAGCATGCAGTCGCAGATCTCGGTGATGACGTCATAGCGGCGCATCAGCGCCTGCTGGTCGTAGCAGGGCTTGGCCTGATGGTCGCCCGGATCGGAGATGGCGCTGCCGTCCGGCGTGATGAGGAAGTACTCGCACTCGACCCCGGTTTTCAGGTCGTAGCCCTTCTCCGCGGCCCTGGCGAGGACGGTCTTCAGGATGTTGCGGGGCGCCTGCTCGACGGGCTTGCCGTTCATGTAGGGCGCGGCCGCGAGCCAGCCGACCTCCTTGCGCCACGGCAATTGGATGAGGCTGTCGGGATCGGGGACGGCGAACATGTCGGGATCGGCGGGCGTCATGTCGAGCCAGCTGGCAAAGCCGGCAAAGCCGGCGCCCGTCTTCGACATCTCGTCGATGGCGGCCGCCGGCACCAGCTTGGCTCGCATCGTCCCGAACAGGTCGACGAAGCTGATGAGGAAGTACTTGATGCCGCGCTCGGCGGCCACCTTCGCCAAGTCCGTTGCCATTCCCGTCCTCCCTCCCTCGTTACGCTGCCCGAGCGGAGCAATCTTGCGAGAGCCCCGAAGGGGAAACCAATTTCTGGGGACCTTAGCCGCCATTCCGACCCGGAATCCAGCTCGTGCCGGCGAGGGGAACGCGCGCCATGGCGGCGGCCTCCATCGTGAGGGCGACGAGGTCCTCAGGCTCCAGATTGTGAACGTGGCTCTTGCCGCACGCGCGCGCGATCGTCTGCGTCTCGAGCGTCAGCACGGAGAGATAATTGGCGAGGCGGCGCCCCGCCGTGACGGGATCGAGCCGCGCGGCAAGCTCGGGGTCCTGCGTGGTGATGCCGGCGGGATCGCGCCCCTCGTGCCAGTCGTCGTAGCAGCCGGCGGTGGTGCCGAGCTTGGCGTATTCCTCCTCCAGCTGCGGGGCATTGTCGCCGAGCGCCACGAGGGCCGCCGTGCCGATGGAGACGGCGTCGGCGCCGAGCGCCAGGGCCTTGGCCACGTCGGCGCCGCTGCGGATGCCGCCGGAGACGATGAGCTGCACCTTGCGGTGCATGCCGAGCTCCTGCAGCGCCTGCACCGCCGGCGGGATCGCCGCCAGGATCGGGATGCCGATGTGCTCGATGAACACCTCCTGCGTGGCAGCCGTGCCGCCCTGCATGCCGTCGAGCACCACGGCGTCGGCGCCGGATTTCACCGCCAGCGCGATGTCGTAGTAGGGCCGCGCGGCGCCGACCTTGATGTAGATGGGGACCTGCCAGTCGGTGATCTCACGCAGCTCGCCGATCTTGATCTCCAGATCGTCGGGGCCGGTCCAATCGGGGTGGCGGCAGGCCGAGCGCTGGTCGATGCCCTCGGGCAGCGTGCGCATGTGGGCGACGCGCTCGGAGATCTTCTGACCGAGCAGCATGCCGCCGCCGCCGGGCTTGGCGCCCTGACCGATGACGATCTCGATGGCGTCGGCCTTGCGCAGGTGATCGGGGTTCATGCCGTAGCGCGAGGGCAGGATCTGATAGACGAGGATCTGCGAATGCTCGCGCTCCTCCTCGGTCATGCCGCCGTCGCCCGTCGTGGTCGAGGTGCCGGCCAGGGTGGCGCCGCGCCCCAACGCCTCTTTCGCCGGCCCCGACAGCGAGCCGAAGCTCATGCCGGCAATGGTGATCGGTATCTTGAGCGTGATCGGCTTCTTGGCGAAGCGGGTGCCGAGCGTGACGGAAGTATCGCACTTCTCGCGGTACCCCTCGAGCGGATAGCGGCTCATGGAGGCGCCGAGGAACAACAGGTCGTCGAAGTGGGGGACCTTGCGCTTCGCCCCGCCGCCGCGAATGTCGTAGATGCCGGTCGCCGCGGCGCGCTGGATCTCCGCGATCGCGTGCTCATCGAACGTCGCGGAAGCGCGCGGCGGCGTATGAATCCAGCGGTCGCCGCTCTTTTGCGGCGCGCCGCGGGCTTTCTGACTCTGGCGGTCCTCCCCACTCATCCATAGGCCTCGAGATTGTCGATCTTGAAGTTGTAGAGCCGCCGGGCCGAGCCGTAGCGCTTGAACTCGTTGACGTCGATCTCGCCACCCAGACCGCTGGCATCGAGGATGGCGCGCAGCTGCGCCTTGTGCGCCTCGGCAAGCGCCTTCTCGATGCAATCGGCGCCGAGGCTGCTCACTTTACCACGCACGAACAGCCGCGCCTCGTAGATGGAATCGCCCAGCGCCTCTCCGGTATCGCCCAGCACCACCAGCGTGCCGGCCTGCGCCATGAAGGCGGACATGTGGCCGATATTGCCCTTGACGACGATGTCGATGCCGCGATTGGAGATGCCGCAACGGGCCGAGGCATTGCCGTCGATGATGAGCAGGCCGCCGCACCCGGTCGCCCCCGCCGATTGCGAGGCGTCCCCTTTCACGTGCACGCGGCCCGACATCATGTTCTCGGCGACGCCGGTGCCGGCGCTGCCATTGATGGTGATGGTCGCCTCTTTGTTCATACCGGCGCAGTAGTAGCCGACGTTGCCATCGATCTCGATTGAGAGCGGCGCATCCACTCCGGCAGCAACGGCGTGACGGCCGCGCGGATTGACGATGCGCCAGGTGTCCGTCTCAGAGCTCCCTTTCTGGTCGTGGAGCATCTGATTGAGCTGGCGCAGCGGTGTGACGTCGAGATCGACAATCTTCACGCGGGCCGCTCCCAGAAATATACAGTCGCCGGCTCCGGCTCCCACACCTTGGCCTTCTCGATCCCCGGCAAGGACGCGAGCGCGCGGTACTCCGACCCGAAGGCGACATAGTCGTCGGTCTCGGCCAGGATCGCCGGCTTGCACGCGATCGGGTCGCGCAGAACGCCGAAGCCGTTCTCGGTGCCGACGACGAAGGTGTAGAAGCCGTCCAAGTCGTCGAGCGACTGCTTCAAGGCCTCGCCCAGGCTCGCGCCTTCGTGCATGCGCCAGGTCAGATAGCCGGCCGCGACCTCGGTGTCGTTCTCGGTCTCGAACTTAATCCCGCTGCCGGCCATGGCGCGCCGCAGGGAGTTGTGGTTGGAGAGCGATCCGTTATGGACGAGGCACTGGTCGCGTCCCGTGGAGAAGGGATGCGCACCGTCGGTCGTCACCGCCGATTCGGTCGCCATGCGCGTGTGCGCGATGCCGTGCGAGCCCGCCATCTTCGACAGCTTGAAGCGCTCGGCCACCGCGTCCGGGCGCCCGACCTCCTTATAGATCTCCATGCGCGTGCCGGAGCTGACGAGCTTGACCTCGTCGGCTTGCTTGTCGAGCGCGGCGCGGGCGGCGTCCGCCGACGCGGCAGGCACGGTGAGGACCGCATGCGTGTCATGCGGGGTGACGCCGACGGGGGCGCCGACCGCCGAGGAGAGCTCGCCGGCGAGCGCCTCGAAGTCGTAGCCCGGCGCGAAAGCGCGCACGGTGAGCTTCACGTGCTCAGCATCGCCCTTGCCGTAGACGGCGAAGCCGGCGCTGTCGGGACCACGATCGCACATGGTCCCCAACATGCCTGTCATCAGTTCGCCGAGCTGAGGCTCGAGGGCGGGATTCTTGAGAAACAGTCCGACTATTCCGCACACAGCGCGCAATATACCTCTGTTGAGACCGACAAAGCATAGCGGAGCCGCTAGACCTGTCAACTGTCAGGAATATATATTTCCTTTGGGGAAAATCTACCCGCGCGGGTAAATGATAATCGAGAGGTAGGTCATCGGCAGCTCGGTCAGCTCTTCGGGCCCGTGCAGCGCGGCGGCATCGAAGAACAGCGAGTCCCCGGGCGCCAGCGGATAAGCCTTGTCGGCGTGGCGATAAAGGACCTTGCCGGTCAGCATGTAGATGAACTCCACGCCCGCGTGCTGGAAGAGCGTGTAGGGCTTGGCCTCCTTGGTCAGCGTGATGAGATAGGGCTCGACCACGATCTCGCCGGAGATCGAGTGGCCCAACAGCTGGTACTGGTGGCCGGCCTTGGTGCCGCGGCGCTCGATCATCACGCCGTGCCCGGCCGACACATGCGAGCAGTCCCTCTTCTCCTCGTAGCTGGCAAAGAACGTCGTCAGCGGCACGTTGAGGGCGCGCGCTAAGGCCTCCAGGCTGTCGATGGAGGCCGAGACGGCGCCATTCTCGATCTTGGACAGCATGCCGGCCGAGAGGCCCGCCTGCTCGGCGAGCTCGGTGCCCGTGAGATCGAGCTTGCGCCGCAGGTTGCGCACCTGCGTGCCGATCGCGACCGCGATCGAGAGGCTCGCACTTTGCTCCGGCGCATTCGATCCGGTCTTGAGCTCCAGGTCGGGCCCGCGCCCGGGCGGCTCGACCTCCTTGACCTTGCGCGCGGCAGCTTTCCGCCCCGCCCCGTTCTTGACCGTCGCGCTTGCGCGCTTTGATGGATCCACGGCTCTTACCCTGCCGACTGAGACGGCTCTAAGCCTTCAAACAACGATCCTAAGCACCCCCACTCTGAAGACCAAGAACAACCCAACAAGATCAGGCGCCCGTGGACATTCGAGCTGCCCTGCTGAGGTCGGCGGGGGCTGGAAGACGTTGGCTTTGCCATGCGGCAATGGTGGGGCACCGATCGCGTCTGCGAGGAGAACGGGCCCCATACAGAGGGGCCTACTTCAGCGCCGCCAGACTTGTGGCAAGGCTGCTCAAATCCATCTTAAGGCCGAAAGAGATGAGGTCCATGCTGATGTCGGCCGTGCCCAGCAGAGCCGGCGCCGTGAACAGCGTCGATCCGGGGACGCGATTGAAGGGGGCGTCATTTTCGAAGAACACGTGGCTGTAGGAGAAGTCGAGACGCGTGCCATCGCTCATCTTGTACGAGGATCCAATACTGGCCCATATGCGGTCGCTGTCTGGGTCCTGCACAAGCCGCGTCGTTGGCCCGTCCACCGGTGAGATCTCGTAGGCGATGCCCGACCTCAGCGTCAGATTGGCCGACCAATCGTATTCGCCACCGAGAGCAAACAGCCAGCCATCCCGCCATCTAAAATCGAAATTTGCAACCGCAGTCCCGGCCGGCACCAAGCCCAGAGGTCCCTGCAGCACGATGGGGATGACATTGAGCCGGCTCCAGTTCACCCACTCGACCTCTCCGAGCAGCCTTGTTGACGGCGACACGGCATGGCGCACACCAAGCGACGCCATGTCGGGCAGTTGAAGCGAAGCCTGGGCCGGCGCCTTGGCGACACTGCCCAGCTCGACATGGCCGTCGGCCGTGTGATCGATCGACGAGCGATAGCCCAACCCGATCGACGTTCCAGGCGCTGGCACTATGTCGATACCGGCAACGAAACCGACGCCGATGTCATCGGCCTGGAAGTTTGCCAGACCCGACGGCGTCTGCGCCGTCTGCCGCTTCAGACCGAAGTAGTCCATCTGGACGCCGGCGCCGACAGATATGCCTTTCGTGATCTCATATGAGAGCATGGGTGTGGCGTTGACGTTGAAGATATAGGTTGTGATGCCTTCGAACTGGCCGGCCCAGTTCGTATCGTCGGGCTTCGTCCCCAGCCCGAACGGCGAGGTCAGGCTCAAGCCGAGCACCATCTTGTCGTTCATCCGCCACGTGTAATAGCTGGCACCGACCAAAGCGTTCCTGCCGATCGGGGTCTCCGCTGCTCCCGGCGGCTGTACGCCCGGATTAGTGACGGTGACGTCGGCCCTCAGCAGGACCACCGAAGCGCTTCCCTCCATCAGCAAGCCGCTGCCGGCGAACGACGCCGTTGCCGGGTTCCAAGAGATCGAGGCGAGGCTATCACCGCCGGCTGCGGCACCGGCGAAGGACAGGCCCTGGTAGTAGGCCGACTGCTCAAGTCCAAAGCCGCCCGCAGAGGCTGCATTGGGCAAAGCGGTCAGCATTGGTGCTGCGATGGCTGCAGCAGTGCAAACCTGCGAAATGCGAGCCGAGCGGCGCATCCAGTGTCCCTCCTGGCTTCGGGAACGCGTTGCGAAACTCGACTATTGACGTTGTGTTACTCAACCTGCAGACCGCGCTTTGCTGTGCAGGGCCCCAAATTTGAACAGCTTTGTCGGCAGCGATGACCCTAAGCACCGCGCAGTGCATCACTTCTACTGCTGCGTATCTTCTTGATTCGCAATAGGGGGAGCGCCGGGCGTGTGAATGGACCTTAGGACAACACCGCGGGATCTTTGTGCGGATCGCCACGTCAGCCGGCGACCGGGCACAAGCTTCGTCTTCCCTCGTCGACGCACAGGCGGCTCTGGAGCCTCGCTCTTCGCTGCTCCGGCATCGCTCAACTGATTATCGGCAAACGATTATCGCTTGCGTTCGAGTGTCGCCGTCGGGCCATCCTCAGACCGTATCTCCCATCACAGTCTGCTATCGAGACGAGAGCCGACGCGTCGATAGGCGGCATCGGAGGCCCGCTGCTGACCCTGAGCGGTCTAGAGCGTGACGGTGTAGAGTACGGCAGTAGTCGGGCAGTGACAGGTACTTGGTCGATGGCAACAATTCGCAACTCCGCACGCCAGTACGAAGACTGGCTGAGAAAGCAACTCGATGGCGATGTCATTGCCCAGGATCTCGCCAAAAAGCACGAAAAGATGCGCGAAAACTCGTTCGTGTTTCTGCGCGCCACGTATTGGCGCTGGTCGGAAATAATTCTTGATGTCTGTCCTGACCTTGCGGACGCCGCGCAGGTTCTCGGCATCGGCGACATCCATCTGGAGAACTTCGGGACCTGGCGGGATGTCGATGGGCGCCTGGCGTGGGGTGTCAACGATTTCGACGAAGCCGCAAGGATGCCCTATGTGTTCGATCTCGTCCGTCTCGCCGCAAGTGCGATGCTGGGGCGTGGCAGGCGCCGCGTGGCGGACGAGGAGATTTGCTCTGCCATCCTTCAAGGATATCGCCAAGGACTGCAGGCGCCGCATGCCGTCATTTTGGATCGCGACGTGCAATGGCTGCGGGCGCTCGTCGTGGTGCCCGAGGCCAAGCGGACGAAGTTTTGGAAGAAGCTGGCTGCTGCGAAGAGCAAGCGTGCCCCCGAGCGCTACCGCAAGGCGATCGCGGAGGCGATGCCGCAGCCACGCCTATCGATCACGACCGCTCCGAGACGGGCGGGAACTGGAAGCCTTGGCCGGCCAAGGTGGGTCGGCACCGCCGAATGGCGCGGGGCGCCCGTTCTGCGTGAAGCCAAGGCGCTCGTTATCTCGGCGTGGTCCCGCGCCCGCGGCAGCAACGACCGCGCGATCCGATGCTGGGAAATTGCCAATGGTCGGTTCCGTCCGTTGGATCCGTGGTACCGGGTCAAGAACGGTGTGGTCGTGCGCCGCCTCTCACCAAACAACCGCAAGATCGAGGTGGGTGACGGCAGCTCGATGCTATTTCGTCGCGACATGCTTCAAATGATGGGCTTCGAACTTGCGAACGTTCATCTCGGCACGGCACGGCGCCAAGATGCAATCAAGCGCGACCTCGAAAAGCGCAAGCGCGGCTGGTTGACCGCGAACGCGAGGAAGGCGGCAGACGCAACCACGCAAGACTACAAAGACTGGTTGGTTGATTGACGATGGCTCGTGGTTTGACCCGAGTCCGCCCCTGGCCCGGCGCCGACCTTCGGCGATCCTCTCATATGGTCCGCTAACGGGGTCCGAGCGAGCCGATTGGGAGTGGAAATCGGAATGGCGAGAGCGGCAAGATGGCAACTCGCTGAAAAACTGGCGATCCCGGCAGGATTCGAACCTGCGACCCTCTGCTTAGAAGGCAGATGCTCTATCCGTCTGAGCTACGGGACCGTTGAGAATAGGACCAACGAGCCTCGCCCGCGTCGCCGCGTCGCCACGCGCCCAATCCTCCGATACGCCGTTGCCCCCCCAATGGCAAGCAAAGGGGGACCCCCGCAAGAGGCCCTTCATTCAGCCTACGCCGCAGGGATTTCGCCTGATTTTGCGCCCCAAGGTAGATTGATCGTGACGCCATACCCGTGGCAGAACAGATTTCAACAACAATGAGAAGCGCGAGCCCCGCAAGGAGCCGCGCCTCAAGGGGTGGACACAGGGGAGACGCAACCGATGACGGCCACCAGTGTAAGTGCAGGGGGACAGGCCCCGGGGCTCCTTTCGCGGGAGCGCATTATCGCCAAGCCCGGGTTCAATCGCTGGCTCGTACCCCCTGCCGCGGTTGCCATCCATCTCTGCATTGGCATGGTCTACGGCCTCAGCGTGTTCTGGCTGCCGCTGGCGCAAGCGATCGGCATCGACAAGCCGGTCGCCTGCCCCGACATGACGATGGTCCAGTCGCTGTTCACCACGACTTGCGACTGGCCCATCACCAACCTGCTCATCATCTTCACGCTCGGCATCGTCTTTCTCGGCCTCTCGGCCGCCGTGTTCGGCGGCTGGCTGGAACGGGCGGGACCGCGCAAGGCCGGCGTCGTCGCGGCGCTGTGCTGGGGCGGTGGCTTCATCATCTGCCGGCGTCGGCGTCCTGATCCACCAGCTCTGGGTGGTCTGGCTCGGTCTCGGCGTCATCGGCGGCATCGGATTGGGTCTGGGCTACATCTCGCCCGTCTCCACCCTCATCAAATGGTTCCCCGACCGGCGCGGCATGGCGACCGGCATGGCCATCATGGGCTTCGGCGGCGGTGCCATGATCGGCAGCCCGCTCGCCGTCATCCTCATGAACGGCGGCAACTTCATCAACGTCGACCTTCCCAGCTTGGGACATTGGCAGCTGCACTTCGATGGGTTCCGCACCGCCACGTCCGTCGGCGTGTGGCAAACCTTCATGGTCATCGGCGCGATCTATATCGCCGCCATGACGGCCGGCGCCTTCGGCTACCGCGTGCCGCCGGAAGGCTGGCAGCCCGATGGCTGGACCCCGCCGTCCAACTCGCACGCCTTGATCACGACTGGGAACGTGCATCTGGAAGATGCGCACAAGACGCCGCAGTTTTGGCTGATCTGGGCCGTGCTCTGCCTCAACGTCTCGGCCGGTATCGGCGTGCTCGCCATGGCTTCGCCGATGCTGCAGGAGATCTTCGCAGGATCGCTGATAGGCTTGCCGGACATCACCTTCAGCAACCTCTCGGAAGCCCAGCGCATCACCATCGCGGCGATCGCGGGTGGTTTCGTCAGCCTCTTGTCGCTGTTCAACGCCGGCGGCCGCTTCTTCTGGGCATCGCTATCGGACCACATCGGACGCAAGCAGACCTACTTCGCCATTTTCGCGCTCGGCATGGTTCTCTATGGGCTCGCGCCCACCTTCGCGCACATGGGCTCGCGCGCCCTCTTCGTCGCCGCCTTCTGCATCATCTTGTCGATGTACGGCGGCGGCTTCGCCACGGTTCCGGCCTACCTCGCCGACATCTTCGGCACCAAGTACGTCGGCGCCATTCACGGCCGGCTGTTGACCGCGTGGTCGACGGCGGGCGTGGTCGGCCCAATGGTGATCGGCTACATCCGCGACGTCCAGCTTGCAGCCGGCATCCCGCGCGCCCAGGTCTACGACCGCACCATGTATATCCTCGTCAGCTTCCTGCTCGTCGGCCTCATCTGCAACGCCCTGATCCGGCCGGTGCATTCCAAGCGGCTGATGAAAGTGGACGCCGAGGATTTGCTCGGCACCGCCAAATTGACGACCGGGTCGCACGGCATTGGATTTGGGGGCTTGAGCTTCGGCGCGCTGATCGCCTGGCTGCTGGTCGGCATCCCGTTCTTCTGGGGCGTTTGGAACACGCTGGTGAAGGCCGTCACGCTCTTCAGCTGAGGGCGTCGGACGTCGCTGGCAGCTCCTGCCACTGGCGCATCCAGCGCCGGTCGATCTGGTCCTTGAGCCACCACACGAGGCGCCCCTCGGTGGCCCAGCGTCCGCGTGAGGCGACCGCGTACTTGTCGCCCGTGGTGATGAGCGACAGGAACTCTCGCTGCGGCGTGAAGGGGAGCGGCGCCTCACCGGACAGTGCCCGGTGCAGGTTCTCCGCCAGCGGCGGGCCCTGACGCACGGCGAACACGCCGGCCTTTGGGCGCGGATGATCGCGGTTCGATCCGACGTCGCCGGCGGCGAAGATGCGTGGGTCGGTGACCGAGCGCAGCGTCGCATCGATGACGATGAAGCCCGAGCGATCGAGCTCAAGCCCGGTGTCGGCGAGCCACGGCGCCCCGCCCGCCTCCGTTACCCAGACGAGCTCGTCATAGTCGAAGGTGCGCCCGCTGGCGCAGACGACGCGGCCTTCCTCGACGGCGCGCACGCCGTCATGCTCGACGAAGGTCACGCCCCGCTCTTTGAGGATGCGGCGGAAGCGGCGGCGCACCGAGGCATTGTGGTCCTCGAGCAGCGCGCCCTTGCTCAGAACCGCGAACGTGACCCCATCTGGATCGCGCCCCCGCTCGCGCGCGAGGCGACGCAGGTAGTGGCGCATGGCGAGCGTTACCTCCACGCCGGCGGCGCCACCGCCGACCGTCACGAACCGCAGGGGCTTGGTCTCCCGCTCCACCCGCTCCAGGATCTGAGCCCACCTCTCGCGCAAGCTCGACACCGGCTTGACCGGCGTCGCAAACCGCTCAGCGCCCGGTACCTGCGCCAGGCTCGGCGTCGATCCGATGTCGATCGAGACGATGTCATAGGGAATTGGGGGCCCATTGCGGCACGCAATGGTGCGCGCGGCACGGTCAAGCCCGACAGCCTCATCGTGCACGAGCCGGACGTTGGCGCGGGCGGCAAGCGGCGCAAGGTCGATGTAGCACTGGTCGACCGTATAATGCCCGGCGATGAAGCCCGGCAGCATGCCGGAATATGGCGTCAGCACGTCGCGCGCGATGAGCGTCAGCGCGACCCCCGGGATCGGCTGCTTGGCGAAGCGGTCGAGAACGTAGACCTGCGCGTGCCCACCGCCGATGAGGACGAGGTTCTTATCCGCCGGCTGACCGCGCACCGCCATCCTCCTTCGCCCACGTGAGTTCTATCGTCGAGCGGACGGACTTGTTACAGCCGCGGCGACAGCATCAATGCGTCCAGCGGCCGATGCGGCCGAACTTGAGGCGGGCAGGCTCCCCCTTGCCCGGGGCATCTGGATCGCGCTCGAAAAGGCTCTGGTGCTGTTCGACTAGCCGCGCGGGATACTCTGGACTGACGCAAACACGTTGTGCGGATCGTAGCGCGCTTTCACCTCCCTGAGGCGCGCGAGGTTGGCGCCATAGTAGGCTTGCGGCCAGTCGGCAATCCTCTCATTGGGCCAGTTCACGTAGGACGAGGGGGTTCCTACCCGCTGCAGGAATGCGTAGGCCGCATCGAGCCAATCGTTGAGGAGGATCTGATCCGCCAACGGAACTGCGAACGCCCACTCGGCGCCCGCGCGCAGAATGCTCGTGGCGTTGCGGTGGACGTAAGCGCTGTCGGCCGGGGCGCGCTTGCCGACCGCGCCGCCGACCCAACCGAAGAGGCCGAATTCCACCGAGCGGTCCTCACGGCCGAAGGGTGCCTTCAGAACGATGTCCATCATCTCAGCGATCTCGGCCTCGGTCAGCGGACGCTCCATATAGCGGTTGACCTCGGCCCACCCGCGACGCAGGCCCGGGGCAACCGACAACCAATCCTGGGCCTGCCAGAAATCGCCGGAGTCGAATAGCTGCTCGGCCGGCCGCAAGGATAAAAGCGGAGCCACGAGGTCCTTCAGGTCTCCTTCGGAGCCAAGAAACGAGCCCACGACCTCAGTATTGGGGAACTGCTTGGCATCGAGCTGCCAGGGAGCGGCGTCTGGCTGGTCCCCGCGCGGGCTCGACCGGACAAAGGCAAAGGCGCTGAACTCGGCCGGTGCGGCGGAGAGGATCCTGTCGAGTGCCAAAACCGCCCGCGCGCTCGCGTCCCTGCCGGCAAACTCCATGGCGAACCACGCCACACTCTCGGGCGTCGGCACGAGTTCGAAGGACAGGCTCGTGTGCAGTGCGAAGTTGCCGCCTCCACCTCCCTGGCACGCCCAGAACAAGTCGGGGTTGTTGGTCTTGTCGATGAGGATGGACGTACCGGCCGCATCCACCGCTCGCGTGGCCGTGAGGTGGTCGCACGTCAAGCCCGCCCAGCGGGCGTTGTCACCGACCCCGCCGCCCAGCGTGAGCCCGGCAATCCCCACATGCGGGCACGTGCCGATGGGGAGCACCCACTTCCCGTCGCGCAAGGCCCTCTGCAATTCTCCGCTGACCGCGCCCGCCTCGATTACGGCAGCGCCCGACTGCGTGTTGATCTTGATGGTCCGCATCTGGCGAGTGACGATGAGTAGTCCCTCGGTCGAGGACATACCGAGATAGCTGTGACCGCCCCCGCGCACGGCGAACGGCAGCCCTGAGAGGTTTGCCGCAGCGATAGCGGTGCAGACGTCGGCCTCATTGGCGCAGACGGCGACGGCGAGCGGCAATACGCTGTCGAAACGCGTATTGGCGGAGAGCGACCAGGCGAGATAATCCGCGTCGCCGGGCCTGAGCAGCCGGCCCATCAACTTGCCGACGAGTTCCTTCAGCAGCGAGGCCTGTCCGGCGGCTGCCGCGGCTGCCCGCATGACAGGATGCTGCAGCGCCCCAGCGACGGCTATCGCAGCAGCGGACTTGACAAAGCCGCGTCGCGTTGTGGTCCAAGCTCTGGGCGGCGCTGCAGACGATGCGTCGAACAGGCCTCGGCGCGACATCACCGGCTCCACATTGCCAACCCGGCGTTCGAGCGCAACGCTTCGGCTCCTCCGAATGAGGATTGCCTCAATCCTCGCTCAGTGCGTCCAGCGGCCGATGCGGCCGAACTTGAAGTTGTCGGCGTAGGCCTTGCGGATCATGCGGCGGGGCTCGGGCTCGTAGACCCGGTAGGGGAGACCTTCGCGCTCGGCGTAGGCGATCGCCTCCTCCTTGGTGTCGAAGGAGAGCTGGACTTGGTTGCGCATGTCGCGCGAGCTGGTCCAGCCCATGAGCGGGTCGAGCTCGCGCGCAGAGGCCGGCGCGAACTCTAAGATCCACTCCTTGGTGCGGGCCTCGCCCTGCTGCATGGCCGTTTTGGCGGGCTTGAAGATGCGTGCGAGCATTGCGTGTCTCACCGTCGTGCTGATCGCGCAGGCGCCATAGGCGGGCACTTCTGCCCACAGCGCGGGGCAGCATATCTGTTTCGCGCGGCGGTTAGAAGCTGCATCTTATTTCGGGGCGAATGCGTTCTTGAGCAGCGCGTTGTCGAAATTCTGCGGGACCTTGCCGTCGGCGGCATAGAGATAGAGCGCCGCCGTCAGAATTGCGTGCAACGTGGCAATAACAACGATCCCCGCCAAGAACCCGATGACGCCCAGCGCCATCACGGAGCCCCCGAGCACGGGGCTCACGGGCATAAGCGCGCCACCTCCCACAATCACAACCATCGCGACAAGTCCCGCGGCAAAGGCCAGGACGGACAGACCCACCTGGACCGTCAGCGTCTCCCCCCAGGTCTTCTTGATGATCGACGCCGAGCGCTTGAGCGCCTCGACCGGACCGACATTCTCGCTGACGATCGTGGGAATGACGAAATAGCTGGCGATCGCCCAGCTCAGCCCAATGAACCCGACAACCAGCCGGCCGAGAAACCCGACGCGCTCCTCGATGGCCTGAATGATCATGCCGACGATCGCCGACAGCAAGGCCCAGCCGAGGATTGCGGGCAGGCACTTCATCGCAGCGCGCAGACCGTCCCCGACGGTCGGATCGCCGCCGCGCAGGCGGATCATCGCGCAACTGACCAGCGCCGAGTTGAAGAAGATAATCACGAAGTAGGAGACCAGATAGAAGGCGAAGTAAGCGGCAAACAGCACCGGATCTTGTGTGGCGCTCACATTCGTGGTGATGCTCGGAAGCGGCCTGCAGCACACCGCTCTCCCAGAGCGGAACGAAGAAGCTTGCCATCACCAGGAGCAGCGCGGCCCCGCTCAGCAGCGGGAATATCACGAGCTCGCTGTCCAGCAGCAGCACTCTCCAGCACTGCTTCGCGATCTGCCAACTGGTCTTGATCTTTTTCATGGATGAGCCCTCCAGCCGGCATCCGGCATAGCGCAGATGGGTGAGCCGATCGTGAATCGATCACTGGAGCGCGTAAAGCCCGCCGAGCCATTTCACCGCGATGATGAACCAACCGGAAAAAATTGGTCGGGGCAAAGCGATTCCAACGCGCAACCCTTGCTCCCAAAGCCAGTGGCCGTGCATAGCCACCCCGCGATAGACTCGCGGCGGCCTCGAATCGCGCTACCTGATCGAGGTTCGGTAGCTAAAGTGCCAGAGGGCGATGTCTCCCACCGCGGCGCGCAAGATCACCCAATCCGATATGACGCGGGCCGATGTCCCGCTCGACCGCGCGCGCCCCGATCGCGCGCAACAAGTGCTGGCCGACGTGTTCGGGTTCCGGCAGTTCCGCTCGCATCAGGCCGACATCATCGCCACCGTGATCTCCGGCGGCGATGCGCTGGCGCTGATGCCGACCGGCGGCGGCAAGTCGCTGTGCTACCAGATCCCGGCTCTCGTTCGACCCGGCACCGGCATCGTCGTCTCGCCGCTGATCGCGCTGATGCAGGACCAGGTGGAGGCGCTGACCCAAGTCGGCGTCAGGGCCGCGTTCCTCAACTCGACGCTCGACTATCGCGAGCAGACGGCGCTCGAAGGCCGCATCGCCGCGGGCGGCCTCGATATCCTCTATGTCTCGCCCGAGCGGCTGCTGCAGGAGCGGACGCTGTCGCTGCTCGCGCGCACGGAGCTGTCGCTGTTCGCCATCGACGAGGCGCACTGCGTCTCCCAGTGGGGCCACGACTTCCGTCCCGAATACCGCCAGCTCAAGGTTCTCGCCGAGCGGTTCCCCACGTGTTCCGCGCATCGCGCTGACGGCGACGGCCGACGAGCGCACGCGCGAGGAGATCGTGACCGAGCTCAGGCTCGAGACGGCGCGCCGCTTCATCGCCAGCTTCGACCGGCCCAACATCCGCTACACCATCTCCGCCATGGGCGTCGATGGGCGCGCGCGAGCGGCTGTGGCAGTTCATCGAGGCCGAGCACGGCGAGGATGCCGGCATCGTCTACTGCCTGTCGCGCAAGTCCGTCGACGAGACGGCGGCGTGGCTGGCGCGCAAGGGGCGAACGGCACTCGCCTATCATGCCGGCCTCGAAGCGAACGTGCGGCGCGGCGTGCTGGAGCGGTTCCGCACCGACAACGGCGTCATCGTCGTCGCCACCATCGCCTTCGGCATGGGCATCGACAAGCCGGACGTGCGCTTCGTCGCCCACCTCAATCTGCCGAAGATCGATCGAGGCCTACTATCAGGAGACCGGGCGTGCCGGCCGCGACGGCCTGGCCGCCAATGCGTGGCTCGCCTACGGCCTGCAGGACCTGATCCAGCTGCGCCAGTGGATTGCGCAGAGCGACGGGTCGGAGGCCTACAAGCAGGCGCAACGCCAGAAGCTCGGCGCGCTGATCGGGCTTGCGAGCTGCCGAGCTGCCGGCGCCAAGTCGTTGCTCGCCTATTTCGGCGAGCGGCAGACGCAGCCGTGCGGCAACTGCGACAACTGCATCAATCCGCCGGAGACGATGGACGGCACGGTGCTGGCCCAGAAGGCGCTGTCGGCGGCGTACCGCACCGGCCAGCGCTTCGGCGCCACCTACCTCGTCGACGTGCTGATGGGGCGTGCCAACGAGCGCGTGGTGCGCGCCGGCCACGACAAGCTGCCGGTGTTCGGCATCGGCAAGGATATCGACGAGGCGGCGTGGAAGGGCGTCTTTCGCCAGTTGGCGGCGGCGGGACATCTTGACCGGCGACGACGACGGCTACGGCACGCTGGTGCTGACCGAGGCGGCGCGCCCGCTATTGCGCGGCGAGGAGCGCTTTCTCGTGCGCGTCGCCGCCAAGGAGACGCGGGCGAAATCCAAGCGCCAGAGCAAGAGCGCGGTTGCCCTGGCCGACGCCGACCGGCCGCTGTTCGAGGCCTTGCGGGCGCTGCGGCTGCAAGCTCGCCGGCGAGGCCAAGCTGCCGCCCTACATCATCTGCACCGACGTGACGCTGGCCGAGCTCGCCGCTGTCCGGCCCACCGACGCGGCAGCCCTGCACGGCATCACGGGGCTGGGGACAAGCAAGATCGCACGCTATGGCGCAGCGCTGCTGGCAACGATCGCCCGGCACCAATGCCCCCCCGCGTCGGAGACGCCGATGGCGGACAACGGCCTGTCGCCGACCGCCAACCAGACGCTGGCGCTGCATCGCGATGGGCTCGATGTGGCGGCGATTGCCGCGACGCGGCGGCTCGACGTCGACACGATCTATGAGCATTTCGCCGAGGCCATCGAGGCGGGCGTGGTGGAAGCGCGCGACGTGCTGGGACTCGACGAGGCCGACATCGACGAGATCCTGGCGACGTTCGAAGACGTCGGCACACTGGATAGCGGTAAGCTCGAACCCGCGCACGCAGCACTCGAGAAACGTTTCGACTACGGCGTTCTGAAGTGTCTGTTGGCGGAGCTGAGCTAGCGGCTGACGATTGGTCGGGGCAGCGGGATTCGAACTCGCGACCCCTTGCTCCCAAAGCAAGTGCTCTACCAGGCTGAGCTATGCCCCGACGTGAGAAATGCCACGATTTCTGAAACTTAGGGGAAGTCAAGTCAAGGTCCCCAACCCCGAATTTCAATCCAGAACAAACAGGAAAGCGACAAATCAGGAAAGACCGTCCCGAAGTAGTCCCGAAGTGCCAGCCACAGACACGCTTTGTTCCAACAGCGTTGGACGCCAAAATTCGGAGCGGTGAACGGAGCTGTTTGCGCATCCGCGATGCTCTTCGATTCTTGCAAACGCACCGACCTTGTTGCCTATGCCCAGGCAATCAAGCTTCACACGCCAAGGTGGTGGAGCGTGGTGGCGCAGTGGAACGGGTTGGCGTCCAAAATTTCGGCTGCGCGAGAAGCGGCTAGTCTTTCACGGACTCCGTATGTCGGCGCTTGTATTCCAAGATGAGAAGTCCGGCGACCGTCCGCTAATGGCCGTTGCCGACATTGTCCCTTTGACCGCATCTATACAGAAGCGCTCCTCGACGCCGATGGCCTACCTTCTTCTGTCGGCGGGAATGGTGACGGGCGATATGTCCCATAAGCGGAAGTCGGCGGCCGTATGGTCCGCGACCTGGATGCTGTCGCCGACCACATCCGCTAATTGGCGGAGACCAGTCAAAGTCGCCGGACGGCCGGCGCGTGCTCATGAGGGAAGAGCTGACGACATCGAGAAGTAGCCCGAACGCTGCTTCTGACCGATACTGTCGAAAAAGGACTTTCAGGGGCAGGAACGCACCTCACGGTCGCAAACAGATTCCTCGTACGGCCACATGCAGAACTCCAATTCCGGGCACGGCCAGCCACTGAACGCAAGAATTCTATCCGCGAGCATGACTATCTGTGATCTGACGACGTTTTTCGACAGTATCGACCCATTGCCGACGCGCGGTTCTATGCGACCCGACGCGCCGAAACACCACTCTAGCCCCAACATGTGGCAAGCGATCTTCTCGCAGATCCAACCATGGCAGGACCCGCTGCCGCCGCCTCAATTCAACGGAACCTCCACTGTCGCCCTGCCGATGAAGGCATCATAGTCTTTGATGCCAATGCCGTCGTAGCTCCCCGATAAGTCGAGCTGCATGCCATTGTACTTGATCGCGCGCAGGCCGAGGTTGGCGCGGCCACGCGCGCCGGCCGGGCCGGCGTTCTCGCCATTGATTTCGCCGAGGACATCGGAGGTGAATCCGCCAGCGAAGTTCCAGATCACCTGTAGTCCGGCAACTGGCTCGAGTGTGATGTCGGGGCTGAGCTGGTAGCGATATCCGACCTGGGGGCCGGCCTTGGCCTGCCCTAGCTGAGATTTCACCGTGGGAATCAGGACTCCGAAGGTGTCGGCGTAGCTCTTGGATACGTCTTCTATATAGGCGACCGACATGGAGGGCTCGACCGTCCACGGTCCGATGGCCCAACGCCCGGTGAGCCTCGAGGAGACCAGCCAACGGTTGGTGTCAAACGCGTCGGTGTACGTTTGGAACGGACTCACCTTATTGTTCGATTGGCCCCATGCGGCACGGCCCTGCCAGAACACATTTTCGCTCACCCTGACGGTGGCATAGGGACCCGCCATCCAGCCGAAACCGCTAGCCTCGGTCGCCTGCAGGTTTGAGCGCTGAGTCATGCTGTCAAACTGCACCATTGTACCGACCAGAAGCGATCGGCTTAGCACGTAATCGGCGCCGACCGAGACGAGCCCGATATGTCCGTCCAGATCGTCGTTTGCGTGAGGGTTGCGGAAGCTGGAGTACTTTCCCTCCAGCCAAATATCGAATGGCGAGAAGCTGGAATGCATGAACGGTTGTATGCCGGCACCCAGTGCCATTCTATCGCTCAACTGCGCGTCCCGCGCTTTCTTCTGCGCGGCCTCAGCGCTGTAACGCATCATCTGGCTGAGGCTCGTTGCAAAGCTGAAATTCATCGCATTGTCCGTGCTCCCGGTGACACGCACCGGTCCGGTGACAGTGGCACCCCGGTTGACGGCGTCGCCATCATACCCATCGGCGCCAAGGGCGGCTGGTGGCGGGGGGTGGTTGCCCTGCTGGAGGCCAAACCGCATGAGGGTGATGTTAGTCGCATCAGGCCCCCCCCGATCCGCGCTATCGGATCGGGGGCGCCGTTCGATGCGTAGCCTTCTCCGCCCGGAGCGGCCGAGGTGCTGTGACCGGCCTCGATAAGACGATCAATTTGACGATCAGCATCGGGCTCGTTCGACAGCAACAGGTTGTTGCGCTGGCTCATGAACTTGCCAATGGTCTCGACCGTCTTGATGCGCTGGTCGGTCACTGTCTGCGTCAACACGGCCGAATTCGAACTGCCAAATGCGGCGCTTCCGCTATAAGTGGCTTTAATCAGGTGTGCCCCCGGTGTCGCGAACGACGTCACGCAGGTCGCAATTCCGTTGGCCAGCGGCACCGCGCCGCACAGCGTTGCCGTTCCGTCTGTGAACGTGACGGTTCCCGTCGCTGCAGTGGGCGTGACTGTCGCCTGCAGCGTCACCGGCTGGCCGATCAGGCTCGGGTTCAGCGATGAGGTCAAGGAAGTTGCCGTCGGGATCGTCGTTATATACCTAAAGAGGCCCGTGCCCGTGCCGGTGCCGCCCGGCGTGGTGACGGCCACATCCACGAGCCCGGCGGCGTGCGCCGGCGTGGTCGCGGTGATGGTCGTATCGTCGACGACGGTAATGCCTGTCGCGGCGCTGCCGCCGAAGGTGACGTTGGTGGCGCCCGCGAAATTAGTGCCGGTGATGGTGACCGCCGTGCCGCCAAGAGTCGTGCCGCTGTTGGGGCTGACGCTGGTCACCGTCGGCGTCCCCGCGTAGGTGTAGGCGTTTGCTCCAGTCCCGGTGCCGACCGGCGTGGTGACGGCGACATCCACGAGCCCGGCGGCGTGCGCCGGCGTTGTGGCGGTGATGGTCGTATCGTTGACGACGGTAATGCCTGTCGCGGCGGTGCCGCCGAAGGTGACGCTGGTGGCACCGGTGAAGCCGCTGCCGGTGATGGTGACCGCCGTGCCCCCAGCTGTCGTGCCGATATTGGGGCTGACACTGATGACCGTCGGCGCCCCCACGTAGGTGTAGGCGTTCGTTGCTGTGCCGGTGCCGCCCGGCGTGGTGACGGCGACATTCACGAGCCCGGCGGCGTGCGCCGGCGTGGTGGCGGTGATGGTGGTGGCGTTGACGACGGTAATGCCTGTCGCGGCGGCGCCGTCGAAGGTGACGTTGGTGGCGCCCGTGAAATTGGTGCCGGTGATGGTCACCGATGTGCCGCCGAAGGTCGTGCCGCTATTGGGGCTGACGCTGGTGACCGTCGGCGCCCCCACGTAGGTGTAGGCGTTCGTTGCTGTGCCGGTGCCGACCGGCGTGGTGACGGCGACATCGACGAGCCCGGCGGCGTGCGCCGGCGTGGTGGCAGTGATCGTCGTGGCGTTGACGACGGTAATGCCTGTCGCTGCGGTGCCGCCGAAGGCCACGCTGGTCGCGCCCGTGAAATTGGTGCCGGTGATGGTCACCGTTGTGCCCCCGGCGGTCGTGCCGCTGTTGGGGCTGACACTGGTCACCGTCGGCGGCGCGACGTAGGTGTAGGCGTTTGCTCCAGTCCCGGTGCCGCCCGGCGTGGTGACGGCGACATCCACGAGCCCGGCGGCGTGCGCCGGCGTGGTCGCGGTGATGGTCGTATCGTTGACGACGGTAATGCCTGTCGCGGCGCTGCCGCCGAAGGTGACGTTGGTGGCGCCGGCGAAATTAGTGCCGGTGATGGTGACCGCCGTGCCGCCGAGAGTCGTGCCGCTGTTGGGGCTGACGCTGGTCACCGTCGGCGGCGCCACGTAGGTGTAGGCGTTTGCTGCCAGTCCCGGTGCCGACCGGCGTGGTGACGGCGACATCCACGAGCCCGGCGGCGTGCGCCGGCGTGGTGGCGGTGATGGTCGTATCGTTGACGACGGTAATGCCTGTCGCGGCGGTGCCGCCGAAGGTGACGCTGGTGGCACCGGTGAAGTCGGTGCCGGTGATGGTGACCGCCGTGCCCCCAGCTGTCGTGCCGATATTGGGGCTGACACTGGTGACCGTCGGCGCCCCCACGTAGGTGTAGGCGTTCGTTGCTGTGCCGGTGCCGCCCGGCGTGGTGACGGCGACATTCACGAGCCCGGCGGCGTGCGCCGGCGTGGTGGCGGTGATGGTGGTGGCGTTGACGACGGTAATGCCTGTCGCGGCGGTGCCGCCGAAGGTAACGCTGGTGGCGATGGCGTCGCCGGTGAAGCCGGTGCCGGTGATGGTCACCGCTGTGCCCCCGGTGGTCGTGCCGCTGTTGGGGCTGACGCCGGTCACCGTCGGGGGGGCCAGGTAGAAGTAAGCGTTCGATGCTGTGCCGGTGCCGACCGGCGTGGTGACGGCGACATCGACGAGCCCGGCGGCGTGCGCCGGTGTGGTGGCGGTGATCGTCGTATCGTTGACGACGGTGACGCCAGTGGCCGCCGTCCCGCCGAAGGTGACGCTGGTGGCACCGGTGAAACCGGTGCCGGTGATGGTCACCGATGTGCCGCCGAGAGTTGTGCCGTCATCGGGGTTGACGCTGGTCACCGTCGGCGGCGCGACGTAGGTGTAGGCGTTCGTTCCGGTGCCGGTGCCGCCCGCCGTGGTGACGGCAACATCGACGAGCCCGGCGGCATGCGCCGGGGTGCTGGCGGTGATGGTGGTGGCGTTGACAACGGTGACGCCGGTGGCCGCCGTGCCGCCGAAGGTGACGCTGGTGGCGCCGGTGAAATTGGTGCCGGTGATGGTCACCGATGAGCCGCCGAGAGTCGTGCCGCTGTTGGGGCTCACACCGGTGACCGTCGGCGGCGCGACGTAGGTGTAGGCGTTCGGTGCTGTGCCGGTGCCGCCTGCCGTGGTGACGGCGACACCACGAGCCCGGCGGCGTGCGCCGGCGTAGTGGCGGTGATCGTCGTATCGTCGACGACCGTGACGCCGGTGGCCGCCGTGCCGCCGAAGGTGACGCTGGTGGCACCGGTTAAGCCGCTGCCGGTAATGGTCACCGATGTGCCCCCAGCGGTCGTGCCTGTGTTGGGGCTGACGCTGCTCACGGTCGGTGGCCCTATGTAAGTGAACAGATCGGTGCCGATTCCTGTGCCGCCTGCCGTGGTGACGGCGACACTCACGAGCCCGGCGGCGTGCGCCGGCGTAGTGGCAGTGATCGTCGTATCGTCGACGACCGTGACGCCGGTGGCCGCCGTGCCACCGAAGGTGACGCTGGTGGCACCGGTAAAATTGGTCCCGGTGATGGTCACCGATGTACCTCCAGCGGTCGTGCCGCTGTTGGGGCTGACGCTGGTGACCGTTGGCGCCGATGCCACGAAGGTATAGAGCCCGGTTCCGGTGCCGGTACCACCCGCTGCGGTGACGGCGACGTCGACGAGCCCGGCGGCGTGCGCCGGGGTGGTGGCGGTGATGGTAGTGGCGTTGACAACAGTGATGCCAGTGGCGGCGGTGCCGCCGAAGGTGACGCTGGTGGCGCCGGTAAAATTGGTGCCGGTGATGGTGACGGGCTCACCGCCAAGAGTTGTACCGCTGCTGGGGCTCACGCTGGTGACCGTCGGCGGCCCTACATAAGTAAACAGGCCGGTGCCAGTCCCGGTGCCGCCCGACGTGGTGACGGCGACATCCACGAGCCCGGCGGCGTGCGCCGGGGTGGTGGCGGTGATCGTCGTATCGTTGACAACGGTCACGCCTGTCGCGCTGCTGCCGCCGAAGGTGACGGTGGTGGCGCCGGTGAAACCGCTGCCGGTGATGGTGACCGACGTGCCCCCAGCGGTCGGGCCACTGCTGGGACTGACGCCGGTGACCGTCGGCGGGGCGACGTAGGTATAGGCATTTGTTGCGGTGCCGGTGCCGCCCGCCGTGGTGACGGTGACATCGACGAGCCCGGCGGCGTGCGCCGGGGTGGTGGCGGTGATCGTCGTGGCGGTGACGACGGTGACGCCGGTGGCCGCCGCGCCGCCGAAGGTGACGCTGGTCGCGCCGGTGAAGCCGCTGCCGGTTATAGTGACCGATGTGCCGCCGAGAGTTGTGCCGCTATTGGGGCTGACGCTGGTGACCGTCGGCGGCGCCACGTAGGTGTAGGCATTCGCTCCAGTCCCGGTGCCGACCGGCGTGGTGACGGCGACATCGACGAGCCCGGCGGCGTGCGCCGGCGTGGTGGCGGTGATGGTCGTGTCGTTGACGACGGTAATGCCGGTGGCCGCGCTGCCGCCGAAGGTCACGCTGGTGGCGCCCGTGAAATTGGTGCCGGTGATGGTCACCGATGTGCCGCCGAGAGTGGTGCCTTTGTCAGGGCTGACGCTGGTGACCGTCGGCGGCGCCACGTAGGTGTAGGCGTTCGTTGCTGTGCCGGTGCCCCCCGGCGTGGTGACGGCGACATCGACGAGCCCGGCGGCGTGCGCCAGCGTGGTGGCGGTGATGGTCGTGTCGTTGACGACGGTAATGCCGGTGGCCGCGCTGCCGCCGAAGGTCACGCTGGTGGCGCCCGGTGAAATTGGTGCCGGTGACGGTGACCGCTGTGCCGCCGAGAGTCGTGCCGCTGTTGGGGCTGACACTGGTCACCGTCGGCGGCGCCACGTAGGTGTAGGCATTCGCTCCGGTCCCGGTGCCGACCGGCGTGGTGACCGCCACATCGACGAGCCCGGCGGCGTGCGCCGGCGTGGTCGCGGTGATGGTGGTGGCGTTGACGACGGTAACGCCGGTGGCCGTGGTGCCGCCGAAGGTGACGCTGGTGGCACCGGTGAAGCCGGTGCCGGTGATGGTGACCGATGTGCCGCCAGCGTCGTGCCGCTGTTGGGGCTGACGCTGGTCACCGTCGGCGGCGCCACGTAGGTGTAGGCGTTCGTTGCTGTGCCGGTGCCGCCCGGCGTGGTGACGGTGACATTCACGAGCCCGGCGGCGTGTGCCGGCGTGGTGGCGGTGATGGTGGTGGCGTTGACGACGGTAATGCCGGTGGCCGCGCTGCCGCCGAAGGTCACGCTGGTGGCGCCGGTGAAATTGGTGCCGGTGATGGTCACCGATGTGCCGCCGAGAGTCGTGCCGCTATTGGGGCTGACGCTGGTCACCGTCGGCGGCGCCACGTAGGTGTAGGCATTCGTTCCGGTCCCGGTGCCAACCGGCGTAGTGACGGCTACATTGACGAGCCCGGCGGCGTGCGCCGGCGTGGTGGCGGTGATGGTGGTGGCGTTGACGACGGTGATGCCGGTGGCGGCGGTGCCGCCGAAGGTCACGGCGGTGGCGCCGGTGAAGTTGGTGCCGGTGATGGTGACCGCTGTGCCCCCAGCGGTCGGGCCACTGTTGGGGCTGACGCTGGTGACTGTCGGCGGCGCCACGTAAGGTGTAGGCGTTCGGTTCTGGTGCCGGTGCCGCCCGCCGTGGTGACGGCGACATCCACGAGCCCGGCGGCGTGCGCCGGCGTGGTCGCAGTGATGGTGGTGCTATTGACGACCGTAATGCCTGTGGCGGCGGTGCCGCCGAAGGTGACGCTGGTGGCGCCGGTGAAATTGGTGCCGGTGATGGTGACCGCTGTGCCCCCAGCGGCCGTGCCGCTATTGGGGCTCACGCCGGTCACCGTCGGCGGGGTCACATAGGTGTAACGATTGAAGCCAGTCCCCGTGCCCCTGGGCGTGGTAACGCGGACATTCACGAGCCCCGCGGCGTGTGCCGGCGTGGTGGCGGTGATGGTCGTATCGTTGACGACAGTGACGCCGGTGGCGGCCGTGCCACCGAAGGTGACGCTGGTCGTACCCGTGAAGAAGGTGCCGGTGATGGTGACCGCTGTCCCCCCCAGGGTGGAGCCGCTGTTCGGTGCCACGCCGGTCACCGTTGGAGCCGACGGCACCACGTAGCCATAGGCGCTCAATTCGGTGCCGGTACCACTAGGGGTGGTAACGGAGACATTCACGAGCCCGGCGGCGTGCGCCGGCGTGAGGGCGCTGATGGTGGTGCTATTAACGACCGTGATACCTGTCGCGGCACTGCCGCCGAAGGTGACGCTGGTGGCGCCGGTGAAATTGGTGCCGTGGATGGTGACCGGCGTGCCGCCGAGAGTTCGTGCCCTGATTGGGGCTGACGCTGGTGACCGTCGGGGCTTGCGCGAGCGCCGGCGCACTGCCGACGGCAGCCGCGCCGAGCGCGATCAAAAGTATGATAAGCCCCCGCAGACCCGCGCCGATGAAGCCGTTCGCCTTCAGGGTTCGACGGCCCAGCTTGGATATCGGCACTAGGGGATCCGCCGCCAAAACGGCGGACGCCGAAAGCGGGCCAGTGTGCTTATGGACCGCCGCTCTTGCGGCCGCGCCGCTGATCTTCTCTGGCATCGCTCCAAGGCCTACAAGCCCCCCAAATCGTGGCGTGAGACCGCACACTCCTCGAGGCATTGGCTAACCGGTCGCGCATCCAAGCTTCGAGCGGATCGGCGTCATTGCCAGGGGCACCCAAGGGCGATAGACGCAAGAGAAAAACTGCGCAGAAATAACAACTTAAC
Organism: uncultured Alphaproteobacteria bacterium; assembly: GCA_963728165.1. Lineage (GTDB taxonomy): Bacteria > Pseudomonadota > Alphaproteobacteria > Rhizobiales > Hyphomicrobiaceae > Hyphomicrobium_A. Next base: position 314,595 of record CAVSIY010000002.1, read on the forward strand.
CAGATTACGATTTGGTTAACGATTGGTTAATCCGTAATCTGAATTGCTGTCATCAGACTTATGAAGGGTGGCGCTCGGGCAGGTGGCGTTCGGGCCGCGCGTCGGTTACCGGCTGGGTCGATGCCGACGGCATGACTGTCGCGGGGTCTGGGACTACAAGGAGGCGCCGTTCTTCGACGTCGCTTCGGGCCTCGCGGTCGGGACGCCCGGCCTGCGCGCGCGCTTCGAGGGCCGCGCGTGGCCGCGGCCATGACCAACGGCTGGTACTTCGACTGCCAGGGCTTCTACGACGGTGCCAGAGCCGACAGCTTCTCCGCCTAAGGCGGCAAGCTCGCGGTCGCGGTGCACTTCAATAACGGCTCTCCCAGCAGTAGCTGCGCTTCGTTGATACCCTTGTCGGCTCTTGGCTCAATTCGAACGTGCACCTCTCGTCGGCTGCTGAGGGAAGACCGGGCTTGGTGCACGGAGGTCGCAAGAGTGCCAACAGTCGTTGAGCCGAGGTCTGCAATCTCGGCTTAGCGGACGCGGTCGGCGACGGCCTCCGCCGCGCCGATCATGGGGTGCCGATGTCTGAGATTGTATAGCAGCAGCCAAAGCCTCGATGTCGGCGATGGGCCAGGAGCAGAAGTCGATCTCGCAAGCAGACAACCAGCGCTCAGGCGAGGCTCGCTTCGGTCGCGAGATCGGCTCGCTCAAAATTGAACGAGAAGATTGCCCTGGACGGCGTGATCTTGAGCGTCAGTGGCAAGCTGCCCGGAATAGTTGATACCCAGCTTGGCAGCAGCCGTAACAGCAAAGTCGAGCCCTGCATCGACGATCAGACTATTGTCGGCAATGGGCACGCCCGCGATCGTGAATGGCACGCCGTTGCTCGCGAATGCGAGCGCCATAGCCGGCGTCACGTCGCCGAAGGCGTGTTGCCAGCCGAGCGCGCCATGCACCGTCACGGCCGTGCCATCCACGAACCCTAGTGCGGACGCCGCCCGCCATCCGAGTGTGGTGAAGGTTGTGTCAAAAGACCGGCTCGCGGCCGTGAGTGCTGCGGGCCCCCCCGTCTCGCTGAAGCCACCGAATTGAGGTTCACCCACGCGAGGCCTACGAACGGTTCAGTAGCGACATTGGCGAGGGTCATGGCGTAACCAGCCTCGCCGAACACCTGCGCGGTGCCAGCCATGTAGCTGGCCGTCTCCTGGTCGCTGAAGACGGAGGCGGAGCCGCAGCAGCTTCCGCCGGCAAAGGTAATGGTGCGCTCAGTCTTGATGTCGTCCCAGCTATAGGTTGCGCCGGTGCGCAGGCCGAGGGCGCCGAGCTGGCCGCCGCCGTAGAGCGCAAGGTGATAGGCATCGACCGAGCCTGAAGACAGACGCGCGTTCACATTGAGCGATGATTGCGTATAGCCTCCAGCGAGCCCCATTCGCCACAGGTCATCGAACGTGGCGTCGAATCCGGTGATGATTCCGCCGAGCGAACGCTGGAGCGTGGCGGCATTGCCGTTGCCGTCGAGGTCTCCCCAGGCGCCAAGCGCTTGGGCCCAAGCAGCGAACCGGCTGTCCGCTGGTGCAATGGCGGTTCGGTATGCCGCTGGCGCTTCTTGCCCATAGCCGAGAGCATAGGGGGGAGCGGTGCCCCCGCGCCCGATGGAGGCGACCACCGGTCCGCTCGTCCCGAGCGCGGCGAGCATGCCGTTATTGGCGCCGTAGGATTGGCGCAGACGGCCGATGATCGCGTCGCGCACGTAATGCGAGTCATACAAGAGCACCCCATCCACGCTCGGGTGAATTTCACCCGACAGAAGATCGAATGCGGCCCGGGCCTGCTCAGCGGTGCCGAGCACGATCACATCGTAGATGGGATTGCCGGTCCCGAGCTGCTCGACTGCGGCGCCGGTTGCAATCTGATTGGGGGTTTGCCCGACGCCGGCGAAGGTTAGACCGGTCTGCGTTACTGTCAGAAAGACGTTGTTCGCATCATAGCTGAGGCAGGCGCAAAGGAAGGCGGACTCGAAGGTCAGCGCCGAGAACGTGCCGATCACTCCGCCCGTTGCATTCAAGATCGTGTAGGTCGTGCCGGGGGCATAGCTGCCGGCCGCCGGCACCACGTGCACAGTACCGGCGAGAGTGGCCGTCCCGGTTACGTTGGTCCTGTCGCTGGCCGTCGGCGAAATTTCCACCATGTAAGTGGAAGGAGGAGAGAAAGCGAGATTGCCCTGCACCGCGATGGTGCCGATGCCGTTGCCAGGCGCAAGCGTGCCGCCGTTGATGGTGGTCGAGGACAGCGTGCCAATGCCGCCGACCGTTCCCCCGGCATTGACCGTGAGGCCGCTCGAGGACGCGATCGAGCCGTTGACCAAGAGCGTGCCGGCGTTGACGGTCGTGGCGCCTGTATAGAGTTCGGTCGCGGTTAGCGTGGTGCTGCCGGTGCCATTCTGCTCAAGGGCGCCGGAACCGGAGACGACCCCGCCGAAGCTGTAGCTATTCGAACGATTGAAGCTGAGAGTCGCGTTGTCGGTCACGTCGCCAAGGATCGAGCCGCTTGTGCCGCCGTTACCGATCTGCAGCGTGCCGGCGCTGATCGTCGTGGTGCCCGTGTAGGTGTTTGTGCCCGACAGCGTGAATGTGCCAGTGCCGGACTTGGTCAGGTTGGTCGATCCTGCGGCGCCATTCTGAATTACGCCCGAGAACAGCGTCGACGTGTTGTTGCCCCCGGTTGTGAGCGTGCTGGAGGCGGCGCCCCCGTTGGTCACTGTGCCGGCGCCGGCGAGCGAGCCGATGACTTCGTTGAAGTTGTTGAGACTGAGGATGGCGCCGGCGGCGACCGTGTATGCGCTGTTCGGCGAGAAGCGCATTCGATGACCCCGCCTGCAGCGTCCCAGCGCTGACAGTTGTCGGGCCCGTGTAGCTGTTGTTGCCCGACAGAGTTACGCGGCTCGTGCCATTCTTCGTGACCGATAATACGTTGCCGCCCGTATCGGCCAAATTCCCCGAGAGCGAGCCGGTCGTGCTGGTTCCGTTGAAATTCAGCGTCGTCGATGCGGTCAACGTGGGGGAGCCGCTCACCAAAGTGTTGGTGATTTGTAAGTTCACGATGCCGCCGGTCAGCGTGTAGTTGTGATTGAAAGAGGGACTGGAGAAGGCGATTGTCGAGCCGTTGTTCAGCACGAGATTGCTTGCCGCAGTATTCGATAGGCCGAGCGCAAAGGTATTAGACACGAGCAGTGTACCCGCATTGACAGTGGTGACGCCCGTGTACCCCACGCTGGTTCCATTGATTTGCAGGGTGCCCGCGCCGCTCTTGGTAAACCCGATGCTGCCGGTCAGCGGGGGAAAAAACTGGGTGGTGCCGACGTTGGTCGTAATCGTGGGATTCACTCCACCGAATGTCAGCGCTACCACGCCAAGTGATGGAAAGAGGTAGCCACTGACATTGAACGTCATGTCGTGAACGGTGATGGGGACGGCCAGCGTAACGTTGCCGGCGGCCGCGCCGAAGATTGCGTTGTCAGCGGTGGCGTTGTTCCACGCCTGAAACGTCACGCCGTTAAACCACAGCGGTGAAGTCGTATCCCAGGCACCGGTCCCGCCAGAAACAGGCAGAACGCCGTTGGCATCCCAATTGAGGTTTTGCTGCGCGACGGCAGGGGATGCCGCCACAGCTATCAGCCATGCAGCGCAGATGGTTGCGATCGGTCGGCGAGAAAAGACCAATGCATTGCACCGCTCTGTCGAGAATAGCCGTAGGCCATCACGAGTTGGCGCGGGAGGTCAATTGTTGTGGACCGATAATCCGCTATCAGAATACGGGCATACGTTGGCGTGGGGTGAGGCTAGGCTAGAGGTGCGGATGGCGGCGACCCGCACGTCGGCTCTGGGTCATGGAGAGACCTCATCCCTGTCCCAGCAGTGACCGCTCCTCACCGAAAAGCCGACGTGGGGAGCGTCAGCCGCAGCGTACGGAGTGGCTCTCACTCTGAAGTCGGCTCTTGTATACGCGCGCCGAAAGTTGGTGGCGACGCCTCCATGTCAGCACTCGTCCGAAAGCTGCCGTCAGGCTCGCGAGGCTAAGGTCCATTAGTAAGCGTCTCGAAGAAGCGCCCAAATTGAAAATGCTTGGTCGGAGCAGGGAGATTTGAACTCCCGACCCCCGGTGCCCCAGACTGGATGACTACGCGCAGAGGTTGCGGCGGCCCATTGCACGGCGCAAGCAGAGCCGTCATTTGTTGTCCCCCTCAATCTAAGCCAATGGTGAGAGCGTCCCATCTCAAAATGTATGGGGCTGCTCAGCGGGACTGACGGTCGCAATATGTTCTAATACGGGCAATTCTGATTGTCAGCCAACGGATTCGGAAACAGGTCGTCCCGAAAATATCCCGAAGGGGCTCAAATGAATTTTCCGAGGATAATAGAATTATTCTTATAACTCATGGCGTTATACCGCTGCGTAAGCGTAAGGGCAGTTGCTCCCAAAGCAAGTGCTCTACCAGGCTGAGCTATGCCCCGACGGAACCATCAAATTCGCGCGTGAAGCGTCTCTGTGCCGCTTAGCTCAGCCAAGGTCAAGGCCGGCCCTGCGGCGCTGCTGAGAATAGCGCTATTGCGGCGCCTTGGCCCCGAAATAGGCGTGGCGCACGCGGTCGCCGGGCTTCAGCCCCAAGCGCGCGGCCTCGCCGGCGGGAAGCTCCAGCACCGCCGACACCGGCCCTTGCGAATAGATGACGCGATCCGACATCGGCTCGGCGCGCTCCTCGATGCGGTGCACGACGCCGTCGGGGCGGATGAACACCATATCGAGCGGGATGTAGGTGTTGTGCATCCACATCGTCACCTCACGCGGCGCCTCGTAGGGAAACAGCATGCCGGTGCCGTGGGGCAGCTCGGTGCGGAACATGAGACCGAGCTCCTTCTCCTTGGGCGCCTCGGCGATCTCCACGTCGATGGGCGTCTCCTGACCGGGGCCCGTCAAGAGCCACAGCCGGTCAACGCGCATCTTCGCTTCGAGCGGCGTCGCCAGCAGCGCCGCAAGCGCGACCCCAGCAAGCAGCAGGGCCGCCCGATGGGCAGCCCCGCTCAAGAATTGCGCATTCGTCATTGAGAGGGTGCTCAATGCGTGGGTGGAAGTCCCGGCTGACCGTCTGGCCTCAGCTCGGCGGCCATGCAGCCCTTCGATCCGTGTCCCCAACGCACCAACACCATCTGTCCGGGGCGCAGCTCGGTGAAGCCGAAGCGGCGCAGCGTCTCCATATGCACGAAGATGTCCGGCGTTCCCTCGCCTCGTGTCAAGAAGCCGAAGCCGCGCACCCTGTTGAACCACTTCACCATGGCCCGCTCCCAGTCGCTCTCGGGCGTCACCACGACGTGGGTCCGCTGCGGCAGCTGAGAGGGGTGGATGGCCGTGCTTTCGTCCATCGAAAGGATGCGGAACGCCTGCATTCCCTTCGGACGGCGCAGCACCTCGCAGTGCACCCTCGCGCCCTCGTAGGCGGTCTGGTAGCCGCCCGCCCTGAGGCAGGTGACGTGCAGTAGAATGTCGGCCAGGCCGTTGTCGGGAACTATGAATCCGTACCCCTTTGATGCATCAAACCATTTGATCGATCCGACAACCTCGAACACTTCGATGCCGGCCTCGTCGGCTCTCTCAGAGATGCCTTCGACCGGACGCTCGAACTGTGGAAAATCGGGACGCTTAGAATCCCCCATCTCGGTACCCCGCTACTGGTCCTCGTTGCGTATTTTGCTGCGCGGCGAGTGTTGCGAAACATGGAAGAGCCCTCTTCATGTTTCGCCTCCGTCGCGAAGCGGGGCGGAGAATACCATCTGTTGTCCGCGCCGCTAGGGGCATTATTCCGCTGAAATCTTCCGGCGCCGAGCAGCCCTACGATGTCCACATGAAAGTGCACGACTTAACGCGCTGAATCCCTTTGAAGTTCGTGACGCCTGATTCTTCCCCAAATTTCATCATCGTCATGCCGAATACCATGCGCGCAACAGCTCTGTGACGCGCAATACTGAGGTCCAGCCTAAGAATTGCTGACACATCGATTCGCTTCATCGACGTGTCACGAGCACGCAGCGAACGATTGCCGCGCGCCATCCTTGTGCGCACCAGCGCACCGCGGGAATATGCGCGCCGATAGCACGACAAGGCGGAGCAGCGGCATGCGTTTTCTGCACACCATGGTGCGCGTCAGCGATCTCGACGCGAGCTTGGCGTTCTACTGCGGCAAGCTCGGGTTGGAGGAAGTGCGGCGCATGGACAATCCGGGCGGACGCTACACGCTCGTCTTCCTTGCCGCGCCCGGTGACGGGGCCCGCGCCAAGGCCGAGCGCGCGCCCTTGCTCGAGCTCACGTTCAATTGGGACAAGGAAGCGTACGGCTCGGCCCGCAACTTCGGCCATCTCGCGTTCGAGGTCGATGACATCTACGCGTTCTGCCAGCGGCTTGCCGACGGTGGCGTCACCATCAATCGCCCGCCCCGGGACGGGCGCATGGCCTTTGTGCGCTCGCCCGACCAGATCTCGATCGAGATCCTGCAGAAGGGGGCAGCCTTACCGCCACGCGAGCCCTGGGCCTCGATGCCCAACTCCGGGACCTGGTAGCGGCCCCCACTATAGCGTTCCAACAACCCACCCATTGGTAAAATATTTCACCATGGTGTCCCAGGTGGAATGCGATACTATTTTTATTTGATGGAAGGCCTTTATGTGGAAACCAATTTTCCTTAGGTTGAGGACCTCGACAGAAGGGAACCCGATGCCGGCTAGAACCTCCAAGGGGCGCGGCGCCCAAACAGCGTCCGGCGCCGAGAGTACCTTGCGCACCCAGCGCAAGGCGCTGGCGCCTGCTGACCAGACCGCCGTGGCGCTCGACCGGCGGCTTGCCGACATCGGCAGCCTGGAGGACCGCCTGCGCGAGATCGCCCGTGCCATCCCCGGCCGTATCGCCTTTTCGACCAGCCTCGGGCTCGAGGACCAGGCGGTTCTGCACGGGCTCGCCGGGACGGGGGCGCCCATCGATGTGTTCACGCTCGATACGGGCCGGCATTTTCCCGAGACGCTGGAGACGCTCGAGGCGAGCGAGCTGCGCTACCACCTCAAAATTCGTGTCGTCGCGCCCGAAGCCGCCGAGATCGAGGCGCTCGTTGCCCGCGACGGCATCTTCGGCTTCCGCCTCGCGGTCGAGAACCGCAAGGCTTGCTGCGAGGTGCGCAAGGTGCGACCTTTGCGGCGCGCCTTGGCGGGGGCCGCTGGATGGGTCACGGGACTGCGCCGTGACCAATCGGCGGAGCGGGCGGCGGTGCCATTTGCCGCATGGGACGGGGATCACCGCCTTATCAAGATCAATCCGATCGCCGATTGGAGCCTCGAAAAGCTCGAGGCCTACATCGCGGAGAACGATGTGCCGGTAAATCCCCTGCACGCCAAAGGCTTTCCCTCGATCGGCTGCCAGCCGTGCACGCGCGCCATCCGTCCCGGCGAGGACATTCGCGCCGGCCGCTGGTGGTGGGAGAACGAGGACGGCAAGGAATGCGGGCTGCACAATCGCCCCCGGCAAAAGGACGCTGCAGCATGACGGCCCCCTTCTCGCACCTCGACCTGCTGGAAGCCGAGGCGATCCATATCTTCCGCGAGGCTGCCGCCCAGTTCCGCAAGCCGGTGCTGCTCTACTCGATCGGCAAGGACTCCACCGTGCTGTTGCATCTGGCGCGCAAGGCGTTCTGGCCGCAGAAGCCGCCGTTCCCGCTCCTGCACATCGACACCACTTGGAAGTTCAAGGACATGATCGCGTTTCGCGACAAGACCGTGCGCGATCTGGGTCTGGAGCTCATCGTCCACACCAACGAGGAGGGCTTGAGCCGCGGCATCAATCCCTTCGACTACGCGCCGTCGGTCTATACCGACATCATGAAGACGCAGCCCCTGAAGCAGGCGCTCGACAAATACGAGTTCGACGCGGCCTTCGGCGGCGCGCGCCGCGACGAGGAAGGCTCGCGCGCCAAGGAGCGCGTGTTCTCCTTCCGCTCGTCCGGCCACCGCTGGGATCCGCGCCGCCAGCGCCCGGAGATGTGGCAGTTGCTCAACGGCCGCCTCGGCGTCGGCGAGACCGTGCGCGTCTTCCCGCTCTCCAACTGGACCGAGAAGGACGTCTGGCGCTACATCGCGCGCGAAGGGCTCGACGTGGTGCCGCTCTACTTCGCCGCGCGCCGCCCCACCATCAATCGCGGAGGCCAGCTGCTGGTGCTCGACGACGATCGCCTGCCTTTGCAGCCGGGCGAGACCCCGCAGATGAAAGAGGTGCGCTTTCGCACGCTCGGCTGCTGGCCGCTCACCGCCGCGGTCGTCTCCTCGGCCACCGACATCGACAGCGTCGTCGCCGAGACGCTCGCCGCGCGCACCTCTGAGCGGCAGGGGCGCCTCATCGACCATGATCAATCCGGCGCGATGGAGCGCAAGAAGCAGGAAGGCTATTTTTAATGTCGGCTATCACTGCCATCCGTCGCGCCGAGACGGCGCCCGAGCCCTCCCATGAGCTCAATGGCATCCTGCACCTGTTGACGTGCGGATCGGTCGACGACGGCAAGTCGACGCTGATCGGCCGGCTCCTGTGGGATGCCTCCGATCTCTACGACGACCAGCGCGAGACGCTGGAGCGCTCGGGCCGCACCGCCGGCGGCAGCGCGCAACCCGATTTCAGCCTCCTCGTCGACGGCCTCGTGGCCGAGCGCGAGCAAGGCATCACCATCGACATCGCCTGGCGCTACTTCGACACCGAGACGCGCCGCTTCGTCATCATCGACAGCCCCGGCCACGAGCAGTACACGCGCAACATGGCGAGCGGCGCCAGCCACGCCGACGTCGCCATCATGCTGGTCGACGCGCGCCACGGCGTGAAGCGGCAGACGCGGCGCCACGCGGCGATCCTCGACATCGTCGGCGTCAAGCGGGTGATCCTCGCCGTCAACAAGATGGACCTCGTCGACTGGTCGCAGGAGCGCTTCCGCGCCATCGAGGCCGACTTCCGCGAGCTGACGCTGCGCTTCGGCTTCCGCGAGGCGATCGCCATCCCCGTGTCGGCGGTCACCGGCGACAACGTCGCGCGCCCCGCCGACACCATGCCCTGGTACTCCGGCCCGCATCTGCTCGAGCACCTGGAGCGGCTGCCGGCCCGCGACACCACGCCGACCGGCGCCTTCCGCATGCCGGTGCAGATGGTGCTGCGCGACGGTCTCGATTTCCGCGGGCTTGCCGGCACCGTGAGCTCGGGCTGCGTGTGCGTAGGCGATCGCGTCACCGATGTCTTGAGCGGCGCCAGCGCCCACGTGTTGCGCATCGTCACCATGGGACGCGATCTGGAGATCGCCTCGCAGGGCCAGGCCGTGGCCCTGCAGCTCGACACCGACATCGACGTGGCGCGCGGCGCCGTGCTCTCCGTGCCGGACGCTCGGCCGACGGTGGCCACGCAGCTCGAGACGCGCCTCGTATGGCTGTGGGAGACGCCCTTCGACCCGCGCGCCGGCTACCTGCTGCGCACCGCCACCGATCTGGCGCCGATCTCGACGCTCTCGATCACGTCCCTGCTCGACCTGGAGACGCTGGCGGCGCAACCGGCGCAGACCTGCACCGCCAACGACATTGCTCTTGCGGGCATCTCGCTCGGCCGCCCGGTGGCCGTCGATGCCTTCTCCGCCAATCCCACCACGGGGAGCTTCCTCATCGTCGACGCCGTGACCGGGGCCACGGTCGCGGGCGGCGTCATTGCTTCAGCGCATAACGGCCACGAGGACGCCTCAACCGAGACCTTCCGAGCTCACGCGCGAACTGCTCGAAAAGGGGCTGTGCCGCGACCTGGGCAACGGCGAGGACGATCGGCGCGAGTTCCAGCGCCGCGCCAACGAGGCAGCCCTTCTTCTGCACGCGGCCGGCATACCCGTTAAGCTCGAGCTCTGAGACGGTACGCTGGCGCTTTCCCGAAGCCACTATCCACGATAACAAAAAGGGGCCCCGGTCAGGGGCACACCCTCGAACTCGCCTAGGCACTTATGGACTTCCTCCTGTCCGCATCTTGGCCCCTGATCATCGTCGGCGGATTCACCGTCGGCTTTCTCGTGGGGCTCACGGGCGTCGGCGCGGGCTCGCTGATGACGCCCTTTCTGATCTCCGGCATCGGCATCTCGCCGGTGCTCGCCGTCGGCACCGACCTTCTGTTCGCCTCGATCACCAAGGCGAGCGCCGCCTGGCGCCACCACGCGCTCGGCAACGTCGACTGGGCGATCGTGCGCTGGCTCGCGGCCGGCAGCCTGCCCGGCGCGACCGCGATGCTCACCTGGATCTACCTGGCGACGCCCGACACGGGCGCGCTCGGCATGGTCATCCGCAAGGTGCTGGCGTGCGCCCTGATCATCAGCGCCATCGGCGTGGCGCTCTACCCCTGGATGAAGCGGTATGCCATGCACGCCCCTGACGCGGCGGCGCCAACGGTCGTGCGCCGCGTTCCCACCCTCGTGCTCGGATTGATCCTCGGCGTGCTCGTGGCGCTGACCTCGGTCGGCGCCGGCGCCATCGGCGTCGTTGCCCTCACCGCCCTTTATCACTCGCTGTCGGTGCGCCGTCTCATCGGCACCGACATCGTGCATGCGATCCCGCTCACCTTCCTGGCGGGCATCAGCCACTTCGGCATGGGCAACGTCGACTTGCCGATCCTCGGCCTGTTGCTGGTCGGCTCGGTGCCGGGCATCGCGCTCGGCTCGCGCATCACCGGGCTCGTCCCCGACTGGTTCTTGCGCATCGTGCTCGCGTGCGTGCTCGTCTGGGCGGCCTACTCGCTCGTCGGCATCAGCTCCCACTGAGCGCGCGCGTCTCAGCTCACCTGCTTGACGAGCTCCACGTCGGCGTGGAACCGGTTGCCGGCAGTCGTCGGGCGCACGTAACCGGCCCGGATGACGAAGTCGCCGAAGCGCTCGCCGTCCTCGCGCTCCTTGGCATAGCGCTTGAACATGGGCTCTAAGAGCCCGATCATGCGTGCCTTGTCGATGTCCTCAGCGTAGAGCTTGTTGAGGCGCGAGCCGTCGAAGGCCGCCCCCAGGTAGAGGTTGTAGAGCCCGGGGTTGCGGCCGACGAGGCCGATCTCGGCCAGGTAAGGCCTGGCGCAGCCGTTGGGGCAGCCGGTCATGCGGATGACGATGTCGTCGTCCCTGAGCCCGGCCTTGTCGAGCAAACCCTCAAGCTCAGTGAGAAGCTCCGGCAGGAAGCGCTCCGACTCCGCCAGCGCCAGCCCGCAGGTGGGCAGCGCCACGCAGGCCATGGAGTTGCGGCGCAGACCCGAGGAGGCATAGGGCGTGATGCCGTGCTCTTTGAGGACTGCCTCGATCTTGCCCTTCGCCTTCGCGGTCACGTTGGCGATGACGAGGTTCTGGTTGCCGGTCAAGACGAAGGCGCCCGAGTTAAACTCGGCGATCTCGCGCAGCGCCGTGCGCAAGGCATGTCCCGGCTTGTCCTTCACGCGCCCGTTCTCGATGAAGAGCGTCAGGTGCCACTTCTTGTCGGCGCTCTGCTGCCAGCCGATGGGGTCGCCGGTCGATGCGAAGTGATAGGGGCGCGGCTTTGCAAGCGCATAGCCCAACCGGCGCTCGACCTCGGCGCGGAAGGCATCGAGCCCGCGGTCCTCGATCGTATATTTCAGGCGTGCGCGCTTGCGGTTCTCGCGGTTGCCCCAGTCGCGCTGCACGGTCACGATCTTCTCGGCGACGTCGACGGCCTGCTCGGGCGTGCAGAAGCCGAGCATGTCGGCGGTGCGCGGGAAGGTATCCGGCTCACCGTGCGTCATGCCCATGCCGCCGCCGACCGTCACGTTGTAGCCCGCGACCTTGCCCTTCTCGAGGATGGCGATGTAGCCCAGGTCATGCGCGAAGATGTCGACGTCGTTCGACGGCGGCACGGCGATGACGATCTTGAACTTGCGCGGCAGGTAGTGGGGGCCGTAGATCGGCTCCTTCTCCTCTTTGGCCCCTTTCTTCTGCACCGGCTTGCCGCTGCCATCGACCTCTTCGCCGTCGAGCCAGATCTCATGATAGGCGCCCGTCTGCGGCAGCAGGCGCTCGCTGATCGTAACGGCGAGGTCCTCGGCCGCGGCATGCGCCTTGGAGAGATAGGGGTTGGCCGCCGCCATCACGTTGCGGTTGACGTCACCGCAGGCAGCGAGCGTATCCAAGAGGCAGGCGTTGATCGCCTGCATGGTGCGCTTCATGTTCGACTTGATGACGCCGTGGAACTGAAACGCCTGCCGCGTCGTCAGCCGCAACGTGCCGTTGGCGTAGGTGCCGGCGATCGCATCGAGCGCCAGCCACTGCTTGGGCGTGGTGAGGCCGCCCGGCACGCGCACGCGGATCATGAAGGCGTAGGCCTTCTCCAGCTTCTTCTTGGCGCGCTCGGGCCGCAGGTCGCGGTCGTCCTGCAGGTAGGTGCCGTGGAACTTGGTGAGCTGCGCGTCGTCCTCGGAGATGGCGCCGGTTGCGACGTCGGCGAGCCCCTCCGCGATGGTGCCGCGCAGGAGCCGGCTGTTCTCCTTGATGATCTCGTTCTTGGCGCGCTTATCGGCCATGTCGGATAGTCCTCAATAGACGTCGCGCTGATAGCGGCCGGCCTTAGCGAGCTCCTTGAGCTTGGCGCGGCCGGCCTCGTCGTCGCCGCGGGCAGCGTCGGCAAGAATGCGCCCCAGCATAACATCGACGTCGCGCCCCATGCCCTTCTCGTCGCCGCAGAGATAGATGTGGGCGCCGTCCTCGATCCACTTCAACATCTCGGCGCGGTGCTCCCACAAACGGTGCTGCACGTAGCTCTTCTCCGGCTGGTCGCGCGAGAAGGCGACGTCGATGCGGGAGAGCGCGCCCAACTCCAGGTGCTCCTGCCATTCGAGCTGGTAGAGGAAGTCATAGGTGTAGTTGCGCTCGCCGAACACGAGCCAGCTCTTGCCTTTGGCCCCCTGCTCGACGCGCTCCTCGATGAAGGCGCGGTAGGGGGCAACGCCGGTGCCGGCGCCGATCATGATGATGGGGCGCTGACCATCCTCGGGCAGGCGGAAATGGCGGTTGGGCTTCACATAGATGCGCAACTGATCGCCCATCTTGCGCCGGTCGGCGAGATAAGTGGAGGCGACGCCCCGGCGCTTCTTGCCGTGCGAATCCCAGCGCACGGCGCCAACGAGGAGATGCGCCTCGCCGGGGTGGGCGGCAAGGCTCGAGGCGACCGAGTAGAGACGCCCGGGAAGCGGCCGCAACAGGCCATAGAGCTGATTGGCTTCGAGCGTCTCGGAGTAAACCTCGAACAGATCGATGAGCTGGCGGTCCTCGGCGAAAGCGGCGAAGGCTTTGGGTTCGGCGAGCCTGGCGACGTCCGTTCGCCCCGTCAGCTTGGCGTAGGCCTGGACCAGCGCCCGCGACAGCGTCGTCACGTCGTAAGCCTCGCGTAGCTTCTTGACGACGGCGCCGTCGGCGCCGAGCCCGACTGCCTCCGCGAGCGCCAGCGCCAGCTCGGGATCGTTCTCCGGCACGACGCCGATCGCATCGCCCGGCAGATAGGAGAAGCCGGGCGCATCCGCCGCGATCTCGACGTGCCAGGTCTCGCGCGTCGAGCCCGTGCCGTTGAGATTGATGAGAGCGGCGATCTCGGCTTGAAGCGGGTTCTCCGCCGTGAACTGCGGCTCATCGTAGGAGACTTGCGCGCCGCCCTTGAAGTCCACGTGCACCACTGTCGTCGCGCCGGCGTCGGCTGGCGCCAGCTTGGCGAGCGCCCCTTCGGTCCACTCCGCCGCCTGCTTGGCAAAATCGAGGTCGAGGTCGATGCGGTCGGCCGCGCGCGTCGCGCCCAGGGCCTCGAGGCGCGCGTCGATCGCCTTGCCGGTGGCGCAGAACTGGGCATACGCGGTGTCGCCCAGCGCCAGCACGGCAAAGCGCGTGTCCTTGTTGAGACGCGGAGCGCCATCGCCCATCAAGGCTTCATAGAAGTCCACCGCCCGGCTCGGGGGATCGCCCTCGCCCCAGGTCGAGGCGAACACCATGATGTTCTTGGCCTTGGCCAGCACGTCCACCTCGACGTCGGCCATATCGAGCACGCGGGCATCGATCCCGTGCCGCTGCGCCAGCTTCTTCGTCTTCATGGCGAGCGCTTCCGCGTTCCCGCTCTCGCTGCCATAGAGCACGGTCAGCGGCACGCGCGGCTTGGCGGCGGCGACGGCCTGCGGCTGCTGCACCCCCTGCGCCGCCTCGAAGCCTGCGAAGAAGCCCGCAAGCCAGCTGCGCTGCTGCGGCGTCGTGCGCGCCACCACGCCGTTCAAGATGTCGATGTCTTCCGGCGAGAACGGCGCGTTCCTTGGAAGCAACGGTTGCGCGGTCACGAACGTCTCCTTGCCATGGTCTCGTTCCCTCTCATCACGCGAAGGCTCGTACCTTCGGCGCTCCCCTAACGCTGCGGCGCGGCGGCCGCGGTCGCCTTGTCGATGTGCGCGCTGCTTCCCGTGCGCTCGGGCGCATAGACCTCGACCTTCTCGGGTGCCGAAAGGCCCGCGCTCGCCCAGTCGAGGCCGACGAAGATGATGGCGGGGCCCTTGATGCCCCTAGCGGTCATAGCGCGGTCGAGGTCCGCCAACTGCGTCGCCACCACGCGCTCGTCGGGCAGCGATCCGTTCTCGACGATCACGACCGGCGTCTCGGCTGCGGCGCCGGCAGCGAGCAGCTTGTCGCGAAACTGCGCGGCGCTGCGCACGCCCATGTAGATCGCGAAGGCCTGCCCCGGCTTGGCCAGCGCGCCCCAATCGAGATCGAGGGCGCCGTCGGCGGAAGCCCCGGTCACGACCGCGAACTGGCGCACCTTCTGACGCAACGTCAACGGCAATCCGGCACTCGCCGCGCAGGCATGCGCCGCCGTAACGCCGGGCACCACCTCGACCGGGATGCCGGCGGCGCGCACCGCGGCCATCTCCTCGGCCGCGCGTCCGAAAATGAAGGCATCGCCACCCTTCAGGCGGGCGACGCGCTGGCCTTTGAGGGCCTCGCGCACGAGAATGCGGTTGATCTCGTCCTGGGACGCGGAGGGGCCGTCCGGCGCCTTGCCCGCATCGATGCGCACCGCATCGCGGCGCGCATATTCGAGAATGGCTGGATTGACCAGCCGGTCGACGACCAGAACGTCGGCCTCCTGCAGCCGCTGCTGCGCCTTGAGCGTCAACAGGTCGGGCTCGCCCGGCCCGCAGCCGATGAGCGTCACGCTGCCGGCGCCATGTGCTCCCTCACGCGCCGCTTCGAGCTGACGCTCCAGCGCCTCCTCGGCGGCCTTATCGTCACCGGCGAGCACGGCGGAGCGCCACACGCCCTGCAGCAACCGCTCCCATAGCGTGCCGCCGCGCCACAGGATCGGTAATGGCCTCCTGCACGCGCCGCCGCAGGGCCATGGCCCGCTCAGCGACGCGGCCGAAGCGCGCCGGCAGCCAGGCCTCGATCCTGGACTTGATCTCGCGCGCCAGAATGGGTGCCGCACCTTCCGTGCCGATGGCGACGACCACGGGATCGCGGTCGACGATCGCCGGCATGATGAAGGTGCTCTCGCGCGGTGCGTCGACCACGTTGACGGGGATGCCCTGGGCCTTGGCCGCGGCTGCCACGGCGCGATCGGCGTCCGGGTCGTCGCTGGCAGCGAAGACGATCGCCGCGCCGGCGACGTCAGAGGGTTGAAAGCGGCGGCGCTCCAAGACGAGCACCGGCTCGCGCGCCAGCGCGGCAATGTCGGTGTCGATCGCCTCGGCGATGACGCGGATGCGCGCCGTCGTCTTGATAAGGAGACGCAGCTTCTGCAGCGCCTTCTCCCCGCCGCCGACGATCAGGACATCGCGACCCTCAAGATCGACGAATATGGGGAAGTACCGCAAGGGCTGACCTTTCGCTGCGCCACGGGCATTAAGACTGGCAGGACGACCGTGCCGCGCCCTCGTGAGCGCGTCCTGTCCTCCCGTCCGTGTTATAGGCTGCGGAAGTAGAATATTCTATTGCAGAGGCCTAGTTGCTTGCAAATAAGCAACGGATTTCTATTTGCTGCCAAGGATAGGTAAAATTTTTTAACGCTGGGGCCGGCCCTGTTTCGACGCTGCCGCCGCAGCCGTCCCTCTTAGGCGCCCCAAAGGCGGCAGCGCGCATCAGCTTCCCGCAAGCACCGTCATCAGCAAGGCGTGCTGCGGCGCACAGTATTCAGATGACGGAGGAGTCCAACACCGAGGGATTGCATTGCGCAGCACCAGACTTCTCGTCGGCAAATTTGCTCCTGCGAAAAGTATCCGCAGCAGCCAGCGCGAACACGCTCTAATAACGCGCTAGACACGCGTTTGTGAGGCAGTGTTGACTTGCCGCTCGAAGCATAGCCGTGGTCTATAAACGCCATGGCGGTCCGGACTTGATGAACTCGTCCTGATCCGCGAACTGGAGCGGCACTTAAACACCAAAAAGTGTTTGCTCCAGTGGGTGGACCCTCGGCGGGGCCATCCTAGATGGAAGGCAGCTTGCCGAAATAGGAGGAATGCTATGAAGGTTTGGACAAAGCCCGCAGTTCGTGAGCAGGAAGTTGGCCTCGAGGTTACCTCGTATCTGCCGGCCGAGATCGACATCATCTAACGACTGTCGATTAGCTCACAAACTCTCGTGAGTTTCAGACAACGGCGGTCGAATACTCGACCGCCGTTGTTATTTCTGAGTTATTTCTGGCGTCGGCGCGCCCCCGAGACTAGACCAACTCCATGATCATCAAGGTTCTGGGGTCAGCCGCAGGCGGCGGCTTTCCGCAGTGGAACTGCAACTGCCGCAACTGTGTCGCCGTCCGCTCCGGGACCCCCGGATTTCGGGTGCGCACGCAGTCCTCGCTTGCCGTCAGCCGCGACGGTGAGAGCTGGGTGTTGCTCAATGCCTCTCCGGACCTGCGCCAGCAGATCGCGCAGACCCCGGAGCTGCACGCCAATCCCAAGCTCGGCCTGCGCCACAGCCCCATCAAAGCCGCCGTGCTCACCAACGGCGACGTGGACCACGTCATCGGCCTCGTAAATCTGCGCGAGGCGCAGCCCTTCTCCATCTACGGCACCGATCGGGTGCTCGGCATCCTTCAATCAAACTCCGTCTTCCAGGTGCTGGCCGAGGCCCTCGTCCCCCGCACCACGCTTGCCCTCGATCAGCCGACGGAGCTGCGGGGCGCCAACGCGGACCTCGGCTTGACCGTCGAGGCCTTCGCCGTTCCGGGCAAGGTCGCGCTCTATCTGGAGGATGCCTCCGCCGGCGACGATTTCGGGACCAAGGAAGGCGACACCATCGGCCTCAAGATTAGCGATCCGGCAACCAAGAAGACCTTCTTCTATATCCCCGGCTGCGCCACCATCGACGAGCCGCTGGCGCGCCGCCTCAAGGGCGCCTCCGTCGTCTTCTTCGACGGCACCCTCTTCACCGACGACGAGATGATCGAGCAGGGCCTCTTGGGCAAGACCGGCGCCCGCATGGGGCACATCAGCATGTCGGGGCCCTCGGGCTCCATCACGGCCTTCTCGAAACTCGGGGTCGGAAGGCTCATATATGTCCATATAAACAACTCGAATCCGGCTCTCGACGACAACTCGGCCGCACGCAAGACGATCGAAGGCGCCGGGTGGGAGGTCGGATACGACGGATTGGAGGTGCGCCTATGAGTGAGCCCGTCAGCCTGGAGCGTGTCAGCACCGAGCGTAAGATCGCCGAGCCGATGAGCGTTGCCGACTTCGAGGCTGCCATCCGCGCCGTGGGCGCCGAGCGCTACCACGACAAGCACCCCTTCCATCACATGCTGCACGGCGGCAAGCTTGCAAAGCCGCAGGTGCAGGCCTGGGCGCTCAACCGCTATTGCTATCAGTCGGCGGTGCCGCGCAAGGACGCCGCCCTCGTCAGCCGCTTGTACGATCGCGAGCTGCGCCGCGAATGGATTCACCGGGTGCACGACCATGACGGTCTGCCGCCGGAGGAGCCGGGCGGCATCGAGCGCTGGCTCGTCCTGACCGACGGCCTCGGGCTCGACCGCGACTACGTCATCTCCATGAAGGGCGCGCTGCCCGCGACCCGCTTCGCCGTCGAGGCCTACGTCACCTTCGTGCGCGAGCAGCCGATCCCCGTCGCTATCGCCTCCTCACTGACCGAGCTGTTCGCCCCCAAGATCCACAAGGAGCGGATCGCCGGGATGCTGGAGAACTACGATTTCATCGACGAGAAGGTCATGGCCTACTTCAGGCGCCGCCTGACGCAGGCGCCGCGCGACGCCGACTTCGCGCTGCAGTACGTCCTCAAGAACGCCAAGACGCGCGAGGAGCAGGAAGCCTGCGTCGACGCCGTGCGCTTCAAGTGCAACGTGCTGTGGGTGCAGCTTGACGCGCTGCAGCACGCCTACGTAGAGGGCAACATTCCGCCCGGCGCCTTCCGTCCGGAGGCTTGAGATGGCTGAGGCTGCACCCCGCACGCGGGCAATCATCGATAAGGCGACGCGCCCGGCGCTGCCGGCCTACATCAAGTTGCGCCACGACGCGGGCCGCGGCCGCTGGCTCATTCTGGCGCCGGAGCGGATCTTCGAGCCCGACGACACCGCTGTCGAAGTGTTGAAGCTATGTGATGGCCAGCGCAGCGTCGCCGACATCGCAAACGTGCTCGCGAAAGAGTACAATGCCGCACAAGAAGAGATCCTCGACGACATCGTCGCCATGCTGCAGGATCTCGCAGATAAGGGAGTAGTGAAGGCATGAACGAGAATGCCCCTACCCATGTAAAAAACGTCCCCGTGACGCTCGATGCGGGCGAGCTTCGCACCGAGGCCAAGCAGGCCGACGAAGCAGCCGACGTCGCCTGCGCGCGTGCGCCCGTCGGGCTCCTGGCGGAGCTGACACACAAGTGCCCGCTGCAGTGTCCCTACTGCTCCAATCCTCTCGAGCTCGAGCGCGCCAACACCGAGCTTTCGACCGAGGACTGGCAACGGGTCATGCGCGAGGCCGCCGAGCTCGGCATCCTGCAGATCCATCTGTCCGGTGGCGAGCCCACCGCACGCCGCGACCTTGTCGACATCGTCAAGACCGCGTCGGAATGCGGGCTTTACACGAACCTCATCACCGCCGCGGTGCTGCTGAAGCGCGAACAGCTCGAGGCACTGAAGGATGCAGGCCTCGATCACGTGCAGATTTCCATCCAGGACGTCGATACGGCGGCGGAGAACGCTGACAGGATCGCCGGCTACAAGGGCGGCAGCGCCAAGAAGAAGATTGTCGCCGGATGGGTGCGCGAGCTGGGCATGCCGCTGACCATCAACGCGCCGATCCATCGCCACAACATCCACGACGTTGAGGCCATCATCGACTATGCCGTGTCGCTCGGCGCCGGCCGCGTGGAGATCGCGCACGTCCAGTATTACGCCTGGGCGCTCAAGAACCGCGCCGCGCTGATGCCAACGCGCGAGGAATTCATGGCCTCGGCCAAGATCGTCGAGCGCAAGCGCGAGGAGCTCAAGGGCGTCATCGTCATCGACTCCGTCGTGCCCGACTACTACGCCAAGTACCCCAAGCCCTGCATGGGCGGCTGGGGCCGCGGCATCATCAACGTCACGCCTTCGGGGCGGGTGCTTCCGTGCCACGCCGCCGAGTCGATCAAGGGCCTCGAGTTCGACAACGTGCGCGACAAGCCGCTGGGCGAGATCTGGCTCTACGGCTCCGCCTTCCAGAAGTATCGCGGCACCGACTGGATGAAGGAGCCGTGCCGCTCCTGCCCGCGCCGCGAGATCGACTACGGCGGCTGCCGCTGCCAGGCCTTCGCCCTGACCGGCGACGCCGCCAACACCGACCCGGCCTGCTCGCTGTCGCCGCTCCACGAAGAATGGGCAAAAGTTGCAGAGATTGAGTCCCACAAGGAGGTGCCGCCGGAGTTCATCTACCGGCGTCCCGGCGGTGCGACGCCCAAGACCCCTGCAAACAAAGCTCCTGCGGCAACCGACGCTTAACCTCGCCGTTTCGCCCTGAGCAGTGTTCCTGACGCACTCTCCCGCTCGCGGGGGGGTGCGTCACTGTGTTCAGTCCAAGTTCAGAAAAGACTTGGCACATTCCCCGTTGGCATTGGATGATTACGTGATCGCGGCAAACCGTATGATCGCACGAACAACAAGGAAGGAAACCGGGATGCTCAAGTGGGTTCTTGCAGCTGGCCTGATGGTCGTGCTGCCGGCGGTTGCGTCGGCGCAGGATGCGGCGGCCGGCAAGAAGGTGTTCAACAAGTGCGCGCCCTGCCATTCGATCGGCCCGGGCGCAAAGAACAAGGTCGGCCCCAACCTCGATGGCCTGTTTGGTCGCAAGGCCGGTACCGAGGAAGGGTTCAACTACTCTGAGGCCATGAA
Source organism: uncultured Alphaproteobacteria bacterium (assembly GCA_963728165.1). Taxonomy (GTDB): domain Bacteria; phylum Pseudomonadota; class Alphaproteobacteria; order Rhizobiales; family Hyphomicrobiaceae; genus Hyphomicrobium_A. Next base: position 335,003 of record CAVSIY010000002.1, read on the forward strand.
GAAGGCCGGCTGGGTCTGGGACGAGGCCAAGTTCAAGGAATACATCGCCGACCCCAAGAAGGTGGTCCCCGGCAACAAGATGGTCTTCCCCGGCATCAAGGATGAGCTCGATCGCGACGACCTCGCGGCCTACATCGGCTCGTTCAACGCCGACGGCAGCTCAAAGTAACGGCTCGATCCTCACGGATCGATGCGCAAGCGCCGCGGGCTTCAAGCCTGCGGCGCTTTGCTTTTGCGCTTCATGCCAGCGGGCGCACGCCGCCCAGATCGATCGCGTCGTAGAGCTCGCGAACGCTTCGCTCGCCGATCACCGCGTCGGGCGCGATGTCCATGAGCGGAGCCAGCACGAAGGCACGGGCAGCAATGTGCGGATGCGGCAGCACGAGGTCGGGCTCGCTCATGGCGTGGTCGCCGTAGATCAGGAGATCAAGGTCGATGATGCGCGGGCCCCACTTTTCGGTGGCGACCCGCCCCATGCACCGCTCGATATCCTGGCAGCGCTCCAGCAGCGCGCGCGCCGACAGCTCCGTCGCGACTGCGATGCACGCGTTGACGAACCAGTCCTGATCGGTCTTGCCCCACGGCTCGGTGGCGAAGTTGCGCGAGCGGGCGACGAGCCGCACGTCGCCCGGCCGCGTCAAGAGCTCGATCGCAGTATCGATGTTGCCGGCCTTGTCGCCGAGGTTGGACCCGAGCGCGATGATGCAATCGAAGTCCGCGCCGGCGCGGGCGCCTTTGCTTTGAGCCATGCTAACCCGCGTAACCCGCTCGCTCAGCGGCACGTTCGCCGCCGCCGCTCGTTACCCTGTGCGGGGGCCACGAACAAGCGCCGGCGGCCAGGCGGACCCAATCCGCATCATTCGTACTTAATGTAGGCGAAGCGCATGTCGCCGGCCGGCGTTCCCTCCAGCCCGCGGCCCTCCTTGCCGGGCTGCCACTGCACGACCTCCTCGATCTTCTTGGCGAGCTCGAGGTCCTTTGAGGTGATCCCTTTGGCCGTGTGGGTCATTAGACGCACCTCGACCCAGGCGTAGGAGGCCGTGATATCGGGATGGTGCCAGGCAGCCTCGGCGAGATGGCCGACCGTGTTAATGACCATCAGCGTACCCTTCCAGCTGTTCGTCTTGTATGTTCTACGAATCCAGCCTTCTTCCAGGCGCCATTTGGGCAGGTTTTGTTGGAGCCATGCGGTAACCTCGGCGTCCGGCATGGGCTTTTCGCGGTCTGCCGCCATATTGTGGTCTCCTCGTCTTTTGTGGACACTTGCTCCCGTAGGTTCAACGTAATGCCTCTGGCCGACGCGACGCAAACTGAGTTGCCATCCCAAGGACACCCTCACCCCAACCCGGCGCGATCTCCGGCCGGAGCGGTGCGGGTGATTGCACCTGCGCGCCTGCATCTTGGTTTTCTCGATCTCAACGGCGACCTGGGGCGCCGCTTCGGCAGCATCGGGCTCGCCATCGACCGCCCCATGACCGAGCTGGTGCTGGCCCGCGCCCGCGCCTTCAAGGCGGACGGCCCCGACCGCGACCGGGCGCTCAAGGCGCTGCGCCGCTTCGCCGAGGCGTTCTCCTGCGATGGCGCCTACCAGCTCGACATCCGCTCTGCCATCCCGCGCCATTCCGGCCTCGGCTCCGGCACCCAGCTCGCACTTGCGGTGGGGGTCGCATTGATGGCGCTCGAGGGCCTGGACCATGGCGCAGCTGAGCTCGGCGAGCTCATGGACCGCGGCGCACGCTCGGCCATCGGTATGGCGGCCTTCGAGCAGGGCGGCTTCATCGTCGACGGCGGGCGCGGAGCGCTGGACCGCTCGCCGCCCATTCTGATGCGCGCCAACTTCCCCGAGGCGTGGCGCGTGCTGCTCATCATCGATACGCGCACCACCGGCGTGCACGGCGAAGCCGAGGTCGAGGCCTTCGCCCGCCTGCCACCGCTGCCCGAGGCGGCCGCCGCCCACGTCTGCCGTCTCGTCCTGATGCAGCTCGTGCCAGGGCTCATGGAAACCGATATCGCCGCGTTCGGTGCTGCAGTGACTGAGATTCAGTCGATCGTCGGCGGCCACTTCGCCGCGGCTCAGGGGGGCGCGCCGTGGACCAGCCCCGCCGTCGGTCGCATCGCCGCCAAGCTCAAGGAGGCCGGCGCGCTCGGGATCGGTCAGAGCTCGTGGGGAGCGACCGGCTTCGCCTTCACCGCAACGAAGGAAATTGCCGAAGGCCTCTATGATTCCTTAATTGAAGCCGCTAGAGCCGAAGGTCTCGAGATCTTGGTCGGACGGGGCCGCAACAGGGGCGCCTCGATCGAACGCATCGCGGGCACACAATTTTAGAAGAGACGAGGAAACCAACAATGAGCGACGCCACACCGATATTGCACATGTTCTCACCGCAAAAGCACATGAGTCCGTTCGACGTGAACATGGCCGCGGATGCCGGTTACAAGGTGATCGTGCCCTACATCAACGTGACGCCCGAGGAGGTGACCGCACTGACGCAGGACGCCATCTTCTCGCGCCCTCCCTCCGACGGTGTGCGCACCGGCATCTTCATCGGCGGCAAGGATGCCCTCCTTGCGCTCGACATGATGGAAGCGGCCAAGAAGGCGCTCGTGCCCCCTTTTGAGCTCTCCACCTTTGCGGACCCGGCCGGGTCGTTCACGACGGCTGCGGCGATGGTGGCGTGCGTTGAGCGTGTGCTGCGCACGAAGTTCAACCGTGGATGGAATGGCACCCGCGTCGCCGTCTTCGGCGCCACCGGCGTCGTCGGCTTCGCCTCCTCGATCATCACCGCGCTGGAGGGCGCCAAGGTCAAGCTCGTCGCTCACCGCGGCGTCGACCGCGTCATCAAGTCAGCGGCGATCTCCAAGGAGCGCTTCGGCGTTGACCTCGAGCCGGCGCCGGGCGAGACCCCGGAGCAGAAGGCAGCGATCATTGCCGACGCAGAGGTGATCTTCGCCGCCGCCGCCGCTGGCGTGCGCGTCATCAGCGCCGCCGACAAGGCGCTGGCCAAGAACCTGCTCGTCGTCGCCGACGTCAATGCGGTGCCACCCGCGGGCGTGGAAGGCATGGAGCTGTTCATGGACGGCGCGCCGCTGCCCGGCTGCAACGCCCTCGGCGTCGGCCCGCTGGCCATCGGCGACATCAAGTACAAGACGGAGTCGGGGCTCTTCAAACGCATGATCGCTTCCGACAAGGCGCTGCACCTCGATTTCCGCGACGCCTTCCAGCTTGCGAGGACGCTCACGGCTTGAAGCGAGAATCCGTTCTCGTTGCCGCACTGTCCGGGCGCGCCCTCGCGGCGAGCGCCCGGCGCGCGGGTTTCGACCCGCTCGTCGTCGATGCTTTCGGCGATGAGGATACCCGCGCCATCGCGGCTCGTTATCAGGGGCTGCCCGAGGCGACGCATGCGGGCTTTCGGGCGCACTCGCTCTTTGCCGCGCTTGAGACGCTGGCGGCCGGGATCGAGCCTCTCGGCCTGGTGCTCGGCTCGGGCTTCGAGGACACCCCGAAGCTGATCGCCGCGCTCGCCCGGCACTTTGTGCTCCTGGGCAACGGCTCCGAGGCCGTCGCGCGAGCAAAGGAGCCGGCTTCGTTCTTCTCCCTGCTCGACCGCCTCGCCATCCCCCACCCCGAGACCCGGACATCGCCTCCGCCGGAAGCCGACGGCTGGCTGTCGAAGCGGATCGGCGGCAGCGGCGGCGCCCATGTCGTGCCCTGCTCAAAGGTGACGTCGCCGCGCGGGCGCTATTACCAGCGCCGCCTCGACGGAGACCCGGTCTGCCTTCTTGCCATCGCCCAGCGCGAGGGGCTGCACCTCGTGGGCCTCAGCCGCCAGTGGACGGTCGGCGCCGAGCCCCGACCCTACCGCTATGGCGGCGCGGCCGGCCCCGCCCCGCTCGACCCCGAGATAGAGCGGCACATGGTGAACGCCGCCGAGGCCGTGTGCGGGGCGCTCCACCTCGTCGGCCTTGTCTCCTTCGATTTTCTGCTGTCGGGCGGCGTGGCGTATCTCCTGGAGGTGAACCCGCGCCCCGGCGCCACCCTCGACGTCTTCGACGATCCCTCGGGGTCGCTGTTTGTGGCGCATGTTGCTGCCTGCCGGGGCGAGGAGGTCGCACTCGCGCCCCTCCCCTCGCAGGGCGCGCGCGCGGCCGCCATCCTCTACGCCGACCGGGGCGCGGTGACCCCCGCCTTGGCCCAATGGCCCCCCTGGACTGCCGACCGGCCGATGGCGGGGACCCGAATTGGGCGCCATCGTCCCATCGCGACGGTGCTCGCTAACGGCGAAACCTTAGCAGCCGCCCGGCATAATTGCCGTCAGCGCTTGGATGAATTGGCTCTCATGCTATATGGACGAGCGCCAGACACGGAGCAAAACAATGCAAAAACTCTTGGGCCCCGCCCCGAGCGTGTCGTCGCGGGCAGCCAAGCTCGTTGACGCCCTCGTCGCCGATGCGGCCGCGCTGCGCTGCATCGTCAGCACCGGCGAGGCGGGCGAGCGGCGCATCGACCTCGGCGCAGCGACGCCCGGAGGCCTCGAAGCCGGCCGGCAGCTCGCCGAGATCTGCATGGGGGGTCTCGGCGTCGTAACCTTCAACATGGCCTCGGGCCTGCCGCGCTGGCCGCTCGGCGTGACCGTCCACTCGACCAACCCCGTGATCGCGTGCCTGGGCAGCCAGTATGCCGGCTGGACCATGAGCGACGAGGAGACGGGCTTCTTCGCGCTCGGATCGGGACCGGCCCGCGCCCTGTCGCGCAAGGAGGAGCTGTTCCAGGAGCTCGGCTACGTCGACCACCACAACAAGGCCGCGCTCGTCATCGAGGGCGACAAGCCCCCCCGCCTGCCCTCATCAAACGCCTGGCCGCCGACTGCGGTGTCGCCCCCGCCGACCTCACCATCCTCTTTGCGCCGACGGGATGCCTCGCGGGCACCGTACAAGTCGTTGCGCGTGTGCTCGAGGTGGCGCTGCACAAGGCACACGAGCTGCACTTCCCGCTCGAGAACATCGTGGACGGGGTCGGCACGGCGCCGATCGCGCCCCCTGTGCCGGATTTCGTCAAAGCCATGGGGCGCACCAACGACGCCATCATCTATGGCGGTCGCGTGCAGCTCTACGTGCTTGGGCCCGACGAGGCTGCCAAGACGCTCGCCGATGCGCTGCCGAGCGGCGGCAGCACGTCCTACGGCAAGCCGTTCGCCGAGATCTTCGCCGCCGTCAACGGCGACTTCTACAAGATCGATCCCATGCTCTTCAGCCCCGCCCAGGTCATCGTCTCCAACCTCGACACGGGCGCATCCTTCCATGCTGGCGAACTTGCTCCAGAGATCGTCGACGCAAGCTTCCGCTGATCGGGCGGACGGCACACCGCGCATTGCCCTGTTTCTCGAGGAGGAGAGCGGCGACTGGCACGTCCGCCGCCTCGCCGAGGCCATGCGCGGGCGCGGTGCCAGCGTGGTCGTGACCTCGCTGCCGCGCTGCGCCTTCGACACGCAATTGCCAAGCGGCATCGATATTCCGGGCTTCAATGGCACCTTGCCGGACGCCGTTTTCGTGCGCTCGATCTCGGCCGGCACGCTCGAGCAGATCACCTTCCGGCTCGGCCTGCTGCATGCCTTGCGCTTAAGCGGCGTGCGCGTTTGGAACGACGCGCGCGCGATCGAGCGCTGCGTCGACAAATCGATGACGACGTTCCTGTTGCACAAGGCCGGCATCGCGACGCCGCGCACCCGCACCATGGAGGGCGACGCGCCGGCGATCGCCTACGTGCGCGAGGCTCACCACCCGCTGATCTTCAAGCCGCTGTTCGGCTCGCAAGGCAAGGGGCTCCTCAAGGTCAGCTCGCTCGCCGACCTGCCCGCGCCCGAGGCCGCCGACAACATCTACTATCTGCAGGACTTCGTCCCGTCCTCGGGCGAAGCCACGAGTTTTGAGGCCAGTACTTTCGAGGATTGGCGCGTCATCGCCACAAGAGAGCGCGTGATCGCCGCCATGGGGCGCAAGGCCGGAACTTGGATCACCAACGTGCACCAGGGCGGCGCGCCGGTTGCCTGCCGCCCCACGGCCGAGATGGCGGAGCTGGCATCGGGCGCGCTTGCCGCCGTCGATGCCGACTACGCCGGCGTCGACTTGATCCGCGCGCCCGACGGCCGCCTCATGGTGCTCGAGGTCAACTCCAACCCGTCCTGGCGCGGCCTGCAGAGCGTGTCGGACATCGACATCGCGGATGCCGTGGTGGCAGACTTCTTCGCCGCCATCCGCGCGCACCAGGGCCTCGCCCCATGCCCGGCCTGAGCGAGGCGGAGACGCGTGAGGCCTTCCTTGCCGCCTGTCGCGCCGAGCTCGCTGCCCTGAAGCCCGGCAACGTGCACGTGCATGCGGGCGGCCACGACATGGAGGCGCGCCACTTCGAGGCGAGCGCTGAAGCCGCCGCGCCGTTAATCGCGGCACCGAGCTTGAAAGTGGGCGCACGCGTCCTGCGCGCGGTCGAAGCCTCGCTCGCGGCCGCCGGCTGCAACACCAACCTCGGCATCCTGCTCTTGTCGGCGCCCCTCGCAGCGGCGGCTCAATCTGAGCGCTCTGCCAGTCTGCGCGACCGCGTCCACGACGTGCTCGCCGCGCTCGACGAGGCGGATGCCGCAGCCGTCTTCGAAGCCATCCGGCGCGCCAACCCCGGCGGTCTCGGCTCGGCGCCCGAGCAGGACGTTGCCGCGGCCCCCAGCGTGGGACTGCGCACAGCGATGGCACTCGCCGCCGACCGCGATCGCATCGCCCGCGCCTACGTCACCGACCTTGAGGAGGTCTTCGCCTTCGGGCTGCCGACACTTGCAAAGATCAGGCGGCACACGGCCGACCCCGCCTTCGCCGTCACCACTCTGCACATGGCCTACCTCGCGCGGACCCCCGACAGCCACATCGCCCGCAAGTTTGGCGCCGATGCCGCCGCCAAGGTGTGCCAAGAGGCTCAGGGGCACCGGGCGCTCTGGGACCCGGTCGCGACCCACGAGACCTTTGCCGGCCTCCTCGCCTTCGACCGCGACCTGAAGCGGCGCGGCCTCAACCCCGGCACCACGGCGGACTTTGTCGTGGCCACCGTCTTCGCAGCTGCGATGTGCGACCGATTGGGCTGTCAAGCCTCCTGTAGCCCCTTGTCGAAAGAGGGGGCCTAGCGTTATTTAGGGACGGTGCTAAAAGGGGCACCGCTATCCGGGCAACCGGTTCGGGGACAAGTTGTCGCCGATCGCAGATAACAGGGATAGCTAAGAGATTGGGCAGATCCGGCTTGCACCCGGCTACGGCGGGGTGGCGTTGGTGCTCGTGGTGTTTTTAGCTATGGGAGGAACCCCGTAATGGCCAAGATTAACAAAGTGATGGTCGGCGAGTCCCTCGTCGGCGACGGAAATGAGGTTGCGCATATCGACCTCATCATGGGTCCGCGGGGAAGTGCCGCCGAGACAGCCTTCTGCAATGCTCTGACGAACAACAAGGACGGCTTCACGACGCTTCTCGCCGTCATCGCTCCGAACCTCGCCTGCAAGCCGAACACGATCCTCTACAACAAGGTCACCATCAAGGACGCGCGCCAGGCGGTGCAGATGTTCGGCCCGGCCCAGTACGCGGTCGCCAAGGCCGTTCAGGACTCGGTCGCCGAGGGCGTGATCCCCGCCTCTGAAGCCGACGACATGTATATCTGCGTCGGCGTGTTCATCCACTGGGAAGCGGCCGACGACGCCAAGATCCAGGACTACAACTATCGCGCCGTGAAGGAGTCGATTGCCCGCGCCGTTGCCGGCAAGCCGACCGCCGCCGAGGCAACCGCCCAGCGCAACTCGGTCCAGCATCCGTTCGGTGCGAAGACTTGAAGCGGAAACCGTCCGCAGCAGGATGACGCCCCGCCGATGAAGGCGGGTCTGCTGTCGCGATTGGGTAGACTGCTCACAGGCCGTTGGAAGGGTTAGAGCCGCCCGGCACGCCGTTCTGCTCGACCCTTCGCGCAACGATCAAACTCAACGGCCGGCGATCGCCTCAAGATCGCCGGCCGTTAGTGCGCCTGAATGCAGCGCGCTCGCGACCAGCACGCCGGCGGCGCCCACTTTGATCAGCGCCGTGATATCGGCGCGGTTGCGCACCCCACCGGCAGCATAGACCGACCGTCCGCCAGCTCTCCTTATGACATCGCCGACGCGTTGCAGATCGGGGCCGGCCCCGCTGCCGACGCGCGCCAGCGTCATGACGATGACCCTGTCGGGCCAATGGGGCGCCTCTGCCAGAACCTCTGCCGGCCCGACGAAACGATCATCGCGAAAGTCGAGCGACAGCACGTAGCGGCCGCGCGGCAACGAGCGAAGCGCTGCCACGTCTTCTGCGGTTTTCACACATTCCGAGCCGACGACCAGCGTTGCCGATGAGGCGGAGGCGAGCCGCGTCGCCGCGTCCTGCGGCGACGCGCCATCGTCGACCCACAGGCGGACGCCCGGCCAAGCGCCGGCCAATTTACCCGGCAGCGCCGCATTGCGCCCGCGACCCTCGATGCCGTCGAGGTCGGCGACATAGAGCAAAGAAAACGCAAAGAGCGCGCGCAAGCCCAGCGCCACCGCCACCGGATCCGAGCCCTCTGCGAGCGGCGTCAGAAGCGGCTGGTAGTCGGCGCGCCGTCCCCCGGCGGCCTCAACCGCGCGGCCGTGCTGCACGTCGATAACCGGGATTACATCCATTGCCTTGCCTCCGCGCGCCCCTCGTGTATCACGGGCCCGCGCGCGCAGCGATCACCGCAAGGCCCTGGCCCGGAGAGACAAAAATGGCCGTCACCGCCGGCTACGACGTGGGCGGAGCCCACCTCAAGGTGGCGCTGGCCGAGGGCAGCCGCACGCTTGCGGTGCGGCAGATCGCCTGCCCGCTGTGGCAGGGCCTCGACCGGCTCGACGCAGCTTTCGCTGAAGCGCGCCCGCTGATCGCGCGCGCCGAGCACCACGCGGTCACCATGACGGCTGAGCTGTGCGAGATCTTTCCCGACCGCACGAGCGGCGTTCTCTGCCTGGTTGATCGCCTTGTCGCTGTCCTGGGGCCCGACATACGCATCTGGATGGGCCCGCGAGGCTTTGGCAGTGCCCAGGAAGCGGTCATCGATCCGGCTGCCATCGCTTCCACCAACTTTCTCGCCGCCGCCGAACTCATCGCGCGCCGCCTCGGCGACGCGCTCCTCGTCGACATGGGCTCGACCACCACCGACATCATTCCGATCGTCGCGGGCGCGCCCTGCCCGCGCGGCCTCACCGACGGCGACCGACTGACCACAGGCGAGCTGGTCTACACCGGCCTCACGCGCACCGACGTGACCGCCATCGCGCACAAGGCGCCCTTGCACGGGCATGTGCACCGTCTAGCCGCCGGAAATTTCGCCACCATGGCCGACGTGCGCCGCGTGCTGGGCGCGCTGCCGGCGGACGTGGACCAGCACGAGACCGCCGACGGCCGCGGCCCATCGCTCGAGGAAAGCCTCGCGCGCTTCGCCCGCTGCTTCGGCCGTGACCGAGCGGACGCAACGCTGGATGACTGGCGCACGGCCGCGCACGTCATTGCCGACCGGCAGATGGTCGAGATCGGCAGTGCCATCATCGAGGTGTTGGCGGCAACGTTGATCCCGGATGAAGCGCCGATCATTTCCGCCGGCATCGGCGCACCGCTCATTGCGCCGCTCGCAGCCGACCTCGGCCGCCCCTGCCGTGCGTTTGGCGATCTCGTCAAGGCGCCAGAGGATTGCCGCCTGTGGGCCACGCGCTGCGCGCCCGCCGTCGCCGTCGCCCTGCTGGCGAATGCCCCGCCCTAGACCTTCTGCGCGCGCTCGGCCCGCCAAGCTTCGATGCGCTGCATCAGCCAGCTCCAGGCCTCCGCCTCGCGCTCACCCGCGGTCTTGGAGATGGCGATCTCGAGATACTTGAGCTCGGCCTCGACCTTCTCCGGCGGCAGCATGGAGAGCCGCGACACCAGCACCGCGCATTCGAGCACGGCTGCTTGCGCGCGGTTGAAGCCCTCCCACGGCCGATGGTTGCCCTCGTGCACGATGCGGCAGGCAAAGCGCGGGCGCAGCTCGTCCTCGGTGATGGTGTCGACGGCGAGCTCCCAGTGCGACACCGCACCTTCGAGGACGACGCCTTTGACCTTTTCCGCTGCCCGCGTCGGCCAGCTCTTGCGCCCGGTGAGGCAGCCCGCGAACACGCGCACGTCGTCGGTGTGGCTTGCCACCGCGAACGGGACGGCGCGCAGGTTGTCGAGCGTGCGCGAGGGGCGGAACGGCGCGATGACCCAGCGCTCGCCCTCGGCGATCAGCCCGAGCGGGGCAAGGTGCGCCTCACCCTTGCTGTTCGTCGTCGTCACGATCGTCTCGACGATGCGGGGCATCCGTCCTCTCCTTGCGCTTGGCCTTGAGCGTGGCGCCCTCGCTCGCATGCCGCGTCAGGTCCTCGGTCTTGCGGTCGGCGGCCACCCCCCAATCTAGCCCGCCGTCCTGCGTATAGCGCTTGCCCAGCGCTTGAGCGATCTCCGCCTTGGCGAGCTCGTAGCCGAGGTAGAACGCGTGCGCGCCGTCCGCTGCGACGCCGAGCTTGTCGAACAGCTCGAAGGGGTCGCGCGCCACGAAATGGCCGTCGCGGTTGTAGATATGGATGCCGTCCTCGGCCACGGCGATGCGGAAGTTCTGATCGCGCACGGCCTGCGCGATCGCTGCGATCTGCTCGGGCGTTTCCGGATAGGGGCGGAGATCATGCAGCGACAGGAGCCCGCCGCCGTAGCCCTTGGGCAGGCTCTCGTCCTCGCGCGCGCGAAACATGAGCCGGCGCGCGGCGTCGTGCTCTTGCAGCGTCCGCCGCGTGTGGGGCGACACCTGCACGATCAGCACGTTGCGGATATGAAGCTCCGAGCAGATGCCCAGCAGCGCCGCGGTGACGCCTTGGCTGTCGGCGTCGGTCAATTCGGTGAGGTTGCCGGTCCCCATCAGGATCTCGACGTCGGGCCGGAGGCGGCGCAATTGCGCATAGCGCTCAAGCGAGGCCATGAAGCCGAAGTGAATGGGATCGAGGATCGGATCGGCGATATGCGCGAGCCCCCTGGCCACTGCGGCATCGATGGCGCGCAGAAGCGAATCCAAGTCGCCATGCGGCTTCGGCACCAGGATGGGCACGGCATGCGTGCCGGCGATGACGTCGAGCGTCGACTCATCGAGGCTCAAGACGAAGTCGGCGCCGGCTTGCGCCCCGCGCCGCAATTCCTCGACGCTGCCGGAATCGACGCTGACCTTGTGGCCTGCCTTGCGCAAGGCCCGCACCACATCCTCCAGATGCGGGAACGCCGTGTCCGGCTGACAGCCGATGTCGATGATGTCGGCGCCCTTGTCCTTGAGCACGGCGGCGCGCGCCACGAGCTCCTCGGTCGTCAGTTCCGGCGCCTCCACGATCTCGGCAAAGATGCGCATGTCGTAGCGAGACAGGTCGGGCGGCTTGCCGCCCTTGCCGAAGTACTGCGGCAGATCGATGATCTCGTCGGGGCCGCGCTCGAACGGCACACCGTAGTGGTCCTTGAGCTGAGCCAGGTTCATGCGGGCGCGCCCCGGCACGATCACGCGGTCGGCCTCGAGCGGAGCCTTGAGGCGGTTGCGCACGATGGCCTCGGTCATCAAGGCAGCGACCTTTACGCCGACGTTGGCGATGCGCCAGGAGCCGGCGGGAAGCCCGAGGTCGGCGACGGTACGGGCGAGCCGCGGCTCGGCCAGCCGACCCGTCAGAAAGAGAAGCTTGTGAGCCATGGCCCAGGCCCATCGACGCGTCTCATTTGGCAACGTCCGTCTTCTGGTCCGCGAGCCAAGCAAGCCGCGCGGCAACCGCCTGTTCCAGCTCCGCCATGCTCTCGACCACGGTCGTTGCCTCGAATGACTTGAGCCGCTCGGTGTTATCGAGATCGATGCGGCGCGGATAGACCTTTACCATGCCTTTGGGCGCCTCGGTGTCGAGCTCGGGCGCGTTGTCGCAAGCAAACACGATCGTTGGGACGCGGCACTTACCCGCTTGCGCAAACACGTTCGTCGCCAGGTTGTCGGAGATACCGTACACGCATTTGGCAACGGTGTTGGAGGTCGCCGGCGCCAGGATCAACGTATGATAAACGCCGTAGTAGAAGTTGCCGACGGGGGCGGCGCTCGCGGTCGTATCCTTGTAGATGCGCGTATCGGGCGGGAGCACGAAGTCGGCGCGATACATGCGTATGACCTCGGCCGCCGCCTTCGACACGAACACGTCGAGGTCGGGAAGCTCGCGCATGATCGCGAGGCTTTCCTTGAAGAAATGCCCAGAACCCGTCAGCGCCCAACCGAAGCGCGGGATTTTGACGTCGCCCTTTTTCATCTGCGTCGGCGGATAGCACGGGGGGCTGGCGCCCGTCGACCGGCATCGCGCGAACGCTTGCGGGGAGGCGGCTTCGGCCGCGCCGCCACCTTGAGCAGAGCCGCCAGCTCGTCCTCGTCGCCGACGCCCAGCACGTGCCAAGGCAGCCGCGCGCGCTCGACGATCGCGGCAAACGTCGGATCGACCACACCCTCCCGGGCAAGCTCTGCAAGCGAGGCGCCCTTGGGGATGGGGCACGACTTGACGAGCACGACGGGCGCTCGTCCGAGCCGCTCGGCGAGCCGGGCCGCCAGACCGTCGGACGTCGTCGACCAGTCGGCGGCAATGCGCCCATCCCGCTCGACGAGCTTGAGCGGGAGCCAGACGGGAATGCGCTTGCCCACCACCGCCCGCTTGAGGCCTGCGAGCGTCTCGACCGGCCGCAGGCGCGGCTGCAGGGCGGCGAGCATCAGGCCGGTCTGGTGCATGGCGAGGAGCGCCATGCGATGCGCGCTCGCATCGGAGAACCCGTATTGGGCCTGAGCGCGGCGCACCGCGTCGGCAAAGGCGCCGCCGCCCGGCACGATGATGACGGGTATGCGCGCATCGGCGACGAGCTCGAGGATCAGCGGCAATCGCCTCGTCTCGACAAGGCTGCCGCCGAGCTTGACCACGGTCGGCCTGCGCTGGCGCGTACTAACGTTTGAGGTTCGAAAGCTCAACTGCTGGTGCCGCCATCCGCGGCCGAACGATCTCGACGCCGACGGACGCCGGTCCCCTTTCTAGTTTCTCTATGCGCACCAGCACCGACACGATGCGTTCGTCGCGCAAGCAGCGATCGGCGATGCGCTCGGCCAGCGTCTCCACGAGGTTGATGTGCCCGTCCCCGACCACGGCACGGACGGCGCCCACCAGATCATCATACGACGGAACCTCCGTGATCGCATCACCCTTCGGGCTGACGCTCTGCGCAACCGCCGCCTCGATGGTGAAGCTCACCTTCTGGGTGACGCCCTGCTCCTCCTCGTAGACGCCGAGCGCCACCGGCAGTACGAGCCCGCGCACGAAGATGCGGTCCGCCGTGCCGTCGAGGCGTGCCGCCCCTTCCCTCTTGGGTCCGACGCTTTGTTTGCTGCTCATACCGCGCGTTCCGGTTGCCAGGGCGCCATAGCATCTGGCTGTGCCGCGCGGCAAGACTCGTCGGGAGACTGCGTTAGGGAGCGCGAAATGGCTGCCCGCACGGCGCGCACCGCGTCTGCGTCGACCGCCGCCGTACGGGCGCCGTCACGGCACAAGCCGCCGCGAAACCCGAGCACGTCGGGCCCGAGCGCCAAGAGCTGCGGCACGTGGCCCACGCGCAGCGAGCCCGCAAGACCCGCGAACAGGCCTTGGCTTTGCACGGCGTTCACGAACGCGGCGAGCGTGTCGGCCGCAATCCGCTCCGGCAGCGCGCCGGCCCGCTTGTCGGCGGTGTCCAGCATGACGCCGGCAAAGCCGGCGTCGCGAATGGGCCCGATGAGCCCCAAGTCGAGCCCGCGGTCGACAAGCAGCACGGCGACGAGACGCGCGCGCGCCAGCGATAGGCCCCCGAGCCGGCGCACGACGCTTGCTTGAGTCTCGTGCGGCCACAAGCCAACCTTGACGATATCGACGCCGGCCGCCGCCATGAAACGGGCCGCGTGCGCCGCGCTGTCGGGATCGTCGGTCGGATCGCCGATGGTGGCGCTGACCGGCACGTGCGCCGGCACGGCGGCACGGATCGCGCGCACGCGCTCGCCCGGCAGCGCGCCGAGCGCGCCTTGGGCGGGGTTCTTGGCGTCGATGATATCGGCGCCGAGCTCAGCGCAAAGGCGCGCCTCGCTCTCGCCGGTCACGCTCGCAAGGAAGCTCGCCGGGCGGCGGGATTGTTCCATGTTAACTATGTTCAACTCTATCCGTCGCCGAAGATGCGCCGCTGCTCGGCCTGCACCTTGTCGCGGTTCAACCGGTCGGCAACCGACAGCGGCACTGGCACGTCCTCTACGATACTCGCAGAGGGCCCCGACAGGCGCAAGATGCGCGTCGCCAGCATCACGGCCTCGGCGCGGTCGTGCGTGACGAACAGAACCGTCGTCGGCCGGCGGGTCCACAGCTCGACCAGCAGCTCGCGCAGGCTTTGCGCGGTTGGATCGTCGAGCGACACGAACGGCTCGTCCATCAGCAGGAACTCCGGTTCCAGAATGAACGCGCGCGCGAGCGCGGCACGCCGCTGCATGCCGAGCGAGATCATCTCCGGATAGGCCGTGGCCGCGTCCTTGAGGCCGACGCGATCGAGGAGCTCGGGGATGTTGGCAAGGCGCGGGTCGCCCGGAGGCAGCACCAGCGCGATGTTCTCGTAGACCGTGCGCCAGGGAAGCAGACGCGGCGACTGGAACACGTAGGCGATGCGCTGGCCGCTGTCGCCGAAATCGATCTTGCCCTCGTAGTCCTTGTCGAGCCCGGCGATGATGTTCAAAAGCGTGGTCTTGCCGCCGCCCGACGGCCCCGTGATCACGACGAAGGAGCCGGCGTCGACCTTGAAGGCGATATCCTTCAATACGACGATCTCGCTCCGGAGCCCCACCGCAGGAAACACCTTCTTGTGCACCAAGACCGACAGGGAATGGCTCAGCGGCGCCATTTGTTCGCCCTCGCCATGAGCGGCTGCAGGATCACCATCTCGATGATCTGCACCACGATGATGAAAGCCAGCGCATAAGCCAGGATCATCGGTACGTCGAACAGCTGGAAGGCGATGTTGAGCTGATGACCGACGCCGTCGGAGCGGCCGAAGGCCTCCACGACCAGCACGATCTTCCAGACGAGCGCCAAGCCTGAGCGCGCGGCGGCGGCAAAATAGGGCGCGAGTTGCGGCACCGTGACGTGACGCAGCGTCTTCCACCAGCCGAAGTGGTAGATCTGCGCCATCTCCTCCAGATCCTTCGACAGGCTGCGCGTTCCCTCGCGCATCGTCACGGCGACATTGGGGATCTTGTTGACGGCAACCGCCGTCACCGCCGCCACCTCGGTCAAGCCGAACCAGATGTAGCAAAGCACGATGATGACGAGGGCCGGCAGGTTGAGGAAGAAGATGAGCCAGGCATCGAAGAAGCGGTCGGCCCTGGGACTGCGGCCGAGCGCCAGCCCGATGGCGGAGCCAATGAACATCGCCACGACGAAACTAAAGGCGACGCGAATGAGCGTCGCCGCGATGTTGCCCCACAGCTCGCCGGCTTGCGCCTCGCGCACCATCACCTGCACGACGGCCCAGGGCCCGGGCAGATAGCGGCTCGCCGCAATGAGCGCGGCAATCTCCCAAATCGCCACCAACGCCAGCAGCGAGATCAATGACCAGCCGACGCGCCCCAGCCTGATGCGTTCAGCTGGCGCCTTAACTACCTGCAGCATGGAAGAGCTTCGGATCGAACTGCGTCTCGCCGCCTATGAACTGGCCGGCACCGGCATCCTTGAGCACCTGCGTGAGCTTCTCTGCGGCGCGCGTGTCGGCGGCCGTCCAGGGAGGCGGTATGCCGGCGCGATAGTAGGTCTTGATCGCGGCAAACTCGGCGTCGTCCTTGGGTTTGACGAGCCCCCTGATGCGCTCCCAGGCACTGTCCGACCGAGCCAGGATCGCGTTGGCCTTCGCCACCGCATCGAGGAAGGCGGCAATCGCCGGCCCCTTCTTCTCCTCAGTCTTCTCGCGCCAGATGAAGCCAACGAGCGATGGCACTGGATCGATGCCGAGTGCCGTCAAGACCTCGTCCATGCCGATGAGCTTGCGGAAGCCGGCGCCGGAAAGCCGCGCCGAGTAGGTCCAGAAATTCAAAAGCGCGTCGAGGCGGCCTGAGCGCAGCTCCTCGGTGAGCAGCGGCGCGGCCCCGAACACGGGCTCGGCCATGTCGCCGATGTCCTTGCCGAGCGTGTTGCGCGAATAGGCCCTGAGCATTAGCCAGCTCTTGTCGATGGCGCCGCCCGCGACGCCGAGCTTCTTGCCCTCCAGGTCGGCGAGCCGCGCGATCTTGGAATCGTTGGGCACCATCACCGCGCCGAGCGCGGAGGAATAAGGCGCAAACTTCAGATGCTCGCCCATCCCGCGCTGCCTCAGGGCCCAAGGCCAGTCGCTGACGATGATGTCGGCATCGCCCGCCAGAAGCGCCACCGGCCCCGCCTGGTTGGTCGCCACGTCAATGATCACGAGCTCGAGGCCAACCTTTTGGGCAAGGCCCTCGGCGCGGATCGTCTCCAAGACCCAGCTCAGCGAGCCGAACCGCAACGAGGCCACGCGCAGGGACCCGACCCCGGCGCGCGCCGGAATGCCGAGCCCCAAGCTCGCGACCGCCGCTCCGCCGGCGACGAGAACACGGCGCCGATCGATCATTCCGTGGCCCCCACCTTGGCTTTTTCTTGGAAGAGCCGCCGGTCCACGATGTAGCGGACCGCGCGAAGCCACATGGCGTCCGTATTGCCGTAGATCTCGCTCGAGGCCTGCTTCGTCACCCGCTCCTTGGCGATGTCGCGAATAAAGACGCTCACCGTGAACAGCACGTCGGAGGCCTTGCGCACGACGCCGACGAAGGCAACGTCGGCGCCGACCTTCTTGGCCAGGTCGTCCTCGCAGCCGTTGCACTTGTACATCGGCGCCTTCTCTTCGATTTCGGCCGCGATCGGCGCCGGATCGACCACGTCGTAGCGGCCGCTTTTCTTAATGAGCTTGGTTAGCTCATCGGTAATGAGGCCGAGCCGCCGCTTCTCCTCGGGGTCGATGCCCTTAGGCATTAACCCGATCTCGAACTGCTGCTGCTGATCAATGAGATCGAAAGGGAAGATGATGGCTTTCTGCCCCGCATGGGCCGCTGCGGCCGGAAGGAGCAGGAACACCAGCGCCAGAGCGACGATGCGGTCACAAATCAAGTCGTTACCTCTGGAGCGCGGCGGCTCCCGTTTTGGATTCTTGGTTCGATGTTGTGTTATGAGGTTACGTGTGCCGATCAAGGGTGGATTTGCAAGGGGCTTGTTGCCCGTTGCCATGCTAGGGCAGGTCACAAGTCCGCGAGTGGCTCTGGCGGACCTTGACAAGGTCCCCCCTGAATCCCCTTTTACCGCAACATAGTAACAGAACGTTCAAGAATAAGCACAGTAAGCTGGCGCTTCAGGTGGAAACTCGGGGCCGCTGGCGGGAGGAGCAGGAATTGATGGCAGGCGGCGTAAGGTCAAAACGAGCGCGAGCAGGCGCGCGCGGTGCTTGTATGCGCGGCAGCTTGGCGGTGGGCTTGCTCCTGGCTCTGGCGCCATGTGCGCTCGCGCAGGAGACACCCGCCGCGGCGCCGGCCGCCGATGCCAAGGCCGCAGCCACGCCGCAAGCCGCCGCCCAACCCGCCGACAAGGGCGAGATGGTCATTCCCATGGTCGTCGCACGCCAGAAGCGCGATGAGCCGCTGCCGTTGTCCCTGCTCGATCTTCCGCCGGCTGATCTCGGTATCGCCGGCGCCAAGCTTGCGGTCGAGGACAACAACACGACCGGCCGCTTCCTGAACCAGAAGTACACCCTCGACGTGGTCGAGGAGGCCGATGCCGACAAGCTCATCAAGGACGTCGAGCAGAAGGTCGAGGGCGGCGCCCACTTTGTCCTTGCCGACGTCGCCCCCGACACGCTTCTGAAGCTTGCCGATGCGCTCGCCGGCAAAGACGCCGAGATCATCAACTACGGCGCGTCCGACGACCGGCTGCGCCAAGAGGACTGCCGCCCCAATGTGATGCACACCGCGCCCTCGCGCGCCATGCTCGCCGACGCGCTGGCACAGTACCTCGTCTGGAAAAAGTGGAACCGCTGGTTCCTCGTGTCGGGTCCCAACGAGAAGGACAAGCTGTTTGCCGACGCGCTGAAGCGCGCCGCCAAGCGCTTCGGCGGCAAGATCGTGGAGGAGCGCACCTATACCTATAAGACCGGCAACCGGCGCGCTGACGGTGGCTATGAGCAGATCCAGCAGCAAATTCCGACGTTTACGCAAAGCGCGCCGGACTACGACATTCTGCTCGTCGCCGACGAGGGCAACCTGTTCGGCGACTATCTTCCCTACAGAACCTGGGACGCGCGTCCCGTCGCGGGCACTTCCGGCCTCGTCCCGTCGAGCTGGCATCCGGCGATTGAGTTGTGGGGCGGCACCCAATTCCAAAACCGTTTCAAGAACATGGCCGATCGCTCAATGCGTCCCCTCGACTACAACGCCTGGCTGGCCGTCCGCATGGTCGGCGAGGCGGCATCGCGCACGAAGTCCAACACGTACAAAGACCTCATCACCTTCTTGAAGACACCGGATTTCGAGCTCGCCGCCTTCAAGGGCGTGGGGCTGTCCGTGCGCGACTGGGACGGCCAGGTCCGTCAACCCGTGTTGGTTGGCTCGCCCAAACTGCTGGTCAGCGTGTCGCCGCAGCCAGGCTTCCTGCACCAGTCCAGCGTGCTCGACACACTCGGCTTCGACAAACCCGAAACGAAATGCAAGGCCTATACGCAATGACTGCGCCCGAACCCGGCAAGGGCCGAGTGACCCCAAAAATAAGTTCCAGGAGGACGTTGGCTAATGCGCTCTAAGGTCGGCTTTGCGTTCATGCTCGGCGCCATTGCGGCATTTCTGGCGCCGGCACCGGCGGCATTCGCTTATACCGCCTTCGTCACCAACGAGAAGGACAACACGGTGTCGGTGATCGACACCGACAAGCTCGAGGTCATCAAGACCTTCAAGGTCGGGCAACGCCCTCGCGGCCTCGTTCTATCGAAGGACGCCAAGTGGCTGATCGTCTGCACCAGCGACGAGAACCTCATCCAGGTCTATGACACCAAGACCTATCAGCTCGTGAAAACCCTGCCGTCGGGCCCCGATCCGGAGCTGCTGACGCTGCATCCTTCCGGCAACCCACTCTACGTCGCCAACGAGAACGACAACCTCGTGACGGTGGTCGACATCAACACCGGCAAGATCATCACCGACATCCCCGTCGGCGTCGAGCCGGAAGGTATGGGCATGAGCCCCGACGGAAAGGTGCTGGTCAACACCTCCGAGACGACCAACATGGCGCATTTCATCGACACGGAGACGCACAAGACCTTCGACAACGTGCTGGTCGACAGCCGCCCACGCATTGCCAGGTTCAACTCCACGGGGACGCAGCTCTGGGTGAGCTCGGAGGTCGGTGGTACGGTCGCCGTGATCGATCCCAAGACCCGCAAGGTCATCCAAAAGATCCACTTCGAGATCCCCGGCATCACGCGGGAGGCGATCCAGCCCGTCGGCGTTCAGATCACTGCAGACGACAAGCTTGCCTTTATCGCGCTCGGGCCGGCCAACCGCGTCGCAGTGGTCGACACCAAGACGTTCAAGGTCCTCAAGTATCTCCTCGTCGGACAGCGGGTCTGGCACCTGGCCTTCACGCCCGACGGCAAGGAGCTGCTGACCACCAACGGCGCCTCCAACGACGTCTCGGTCATCGACGTGCCCAAACTGAAAGTGATCAAGTCGATCGCGGTCGGGC
Organism: uncultured Alphaproteobacteria bacterium; assembly: GCA_963728165.1. Classification (GTDB taxonomy): domain Bacteria; phylum Pseudomonadota; class Alphaproteobacteria; order Rhizobiales; family Hyphomicrobiaceae; genus Hyphomicrobium_A. Next base: position 354,913 of record CAVSIY010000002.1, read on the forward strand.
GCTATCCCTGGGGCGTCGTGGTCGCACCGTTCTGACCTCGTGCGCCATCGCGATCGCTTGCGACAAAAGACTTGCGAGCGACGGTGATGGCGGTTGTACTGGAGCAAAGAAAGACGAAGCCGGGATGCTCTTCGCGTGGCTCAAGCTGGAAGAAATTACACCTAAGATTTCAATGGCTTGAATAAAGAGCAATCGGGATGAATCGTCGTAATGGATATGGCATCTGAACCCCAAGGCGAAGTCGAGGCCGCTCCCGCTCTCGTCGTGCGCAACGTCAGTCATCGCTTCGGCGAGACGCTGGCGCTCGACGACGTGTCGCTCAAGGTCGATCGCGGCACCTTCGTCGTCCTGTTGGGATTGAACGGCGCCGGCAAGTCGACGTTGTTCGCGCTCGTCACGCGCCTCTACGACAACGTGTCGGGAGAAATCCGCATCTTCGGCTACGACGTGCGCCGGCGCGCGTCCGCCGCCTTGCAGCGTCTGGGCGTGGTGTTTCAGAGCCGCACGCTCGACCTCGACCTGAGCCTAAAGCAGAACCTGCTCTACCACTGCGCGCTGCACGGCATCCGCGGCCGCGAGGCGCGCGCGCGCACCACACGTGCTCTGGAGATCGTCGGGTTGACCGACCGCGCGCGCGAAAAAGTGCGCAACCTCTCGGGCGGACAGGCACGGCGCGTCGAGATCGCCCGCTCGCTGCTGCATCGGCCCGCCCTGCTTCTGCTCGACGAGCCGACCGTCGGCCTCGACATCGGCTCGCGCGAGAGCGTGATCAGCATCGTGCGCTCGCTGGTCAAGACGGAGGGCCTCGGCGTTCTCTGGGCCACACATCTTTTCGACGAGGTGCTGCCGACGGACCTCATCGTCATCCTGCATAAGGGCCGCGTGCTGTTCACAGGCAGCGTGCCTGAGCTGCTGGCGAAGACGGGGACGCAAAACGTGAGCGATGCCTTCCGGTCGCTAACCGGCACGAGCGATACGGAGTTGGCGGCATGAGCGGGCAGACCGCAACGGCGAAGCAAGTCGCCCCCACGGCGCCGGGGAGCTCCTGGGATATGGATCCGCCGCGGCTGGGGCCGCGCGCCTACTACACCTGCTTCAAGGGCATCGTCTGGCGCGAGGTGCTGCGCTACCTGCACCAGCGCGAGCGCTTCCTGTCGGCGCTGGTGCGACCGCTCGTGTGGCTGTTCATCTTCGCGGCCGGCTTCCGCCAGACGCTCGGCGTCTCCATCATCCCGCCGTATGAGACCTATATCTTGTATGAGGTCTTCATCGCGCCCGGCCTCATCGGCATGATCCAGCTGTTCAATGCGATGCAGTCCTCGCTGTCGATGGTCTACGACCGCGAGACGGGCGCCATGCGCACGCTTCTCGTCAGCCCCTTCCCGCGCTCGTTTCTGCTCTTGTCCAAGCTCGTCGGCGGTGTGGCCGTCTCGCTGCTGCAGGTCTATGCCTTCCTCGCTGTGGCGTATTTCTGGGAGATCGAGCCGCCGCTTTACGGCTATCTCACCGTGCTGCCGGCGCTCATTCTGTCGGGGCTCATGCTGGGCTCGCTGGCGCTCTTCATGTCCTCCGTTATCAAGCAGCTGGAGAATTTCGCCGGCGTCATGAACTTCGTGATCTTCCCCATGTTCTTCGCCTCGTCCGCGCTCTACCCGCTGTGGCGTGTCAAGGAGTCGAGCGTCCTGCTCTACTATGTGTGCGAGTTGAACCCCTTCTCGCAGGCAGTCGAGCTCATCCGCTTCGCGCTCTACGGACAGATAAACTGGATCTCGCTTGCCGCGGTGCTCGGCTGCACGGCTGCGTTCCTCGGCGGAGCCATTTACGCCTACAACCCATCGAAAGGCCTGATCGCACGGCGTGGCGGTCCAGGCGCAGGAGCCTGAAGACATGCAAAGAGCAAGAAACGTGAAGCGAGTGATCGAGCGCGCCGGCATCGCGGCAATTTTCGCCCTGGTCACCAGCGCGACCTTGCAGGCAGCCGAGCCGAACGCGGCTCCTGGCGAAGCGAAAGTGGCGCCGACCCCGGCGGCCCCCACTGTTACTCCAGCTAAATCGACGGTGCTGCCCAACGCCCCCAAGGTCGGCGACACGGCACCGTCCACGGAGGCTGGGGAGGAGTCTCACGCCGCTTCCGCTGCCGATACTGCGGGCAGCCCCGATTGGCCCTGCGTGCAACGCAAGGTGGCGACCATCAGCGCGGCTCAGATCTGGGACGGCCCCCCCGTCGACAACGTCAAGGGTTGGGAGAACGACGACAAGATCACCGAGCTCACCAGCTACCTGGAGAGCCGCCGTATCCCCTTGGACAAAGCCGAGAAGGCCATCAAGGACTACGCCCAAAGCCTGCCCGCGGCCGAGCGCGACAAGAAGCTGACCGAGCTCTTTGCCAGCGTGCTCTCGAAGATCAATTCCGATCGCACCTTCGTCATCGGCCGCGTCGAGGAGTTCCAGCGGCGTCAGAAGGGGCGCGCCGACGAGCTGGAGCGGGAAGGCCGCAAGCTTTCCGAGAAGAAGCAGGATATCCCAGCCGCGGACGAGCTGGGGCCCAGGGACGCCAAGCTCACGCCGGAGCAGCAGGAGTACAACTGGAACGCCCGCATCTTCCAGGAGCGCCAGCAGAACATGACGGTCGCGTGCGAGATCCCCATCCTCATCGAGCAGCGCGCCTACGAGATCAGCAAGCTCATCCGCGCCCAGATGTCGAGCTAGCTCGCCAATTCGATACCGCCCGGCCCTCACCCGTCAGAGCTTAGCATCGAGGCGAATTCGTCCAAGGCGGAGGGACATTCCGACCAACCCCTTCAGGGAACCTTGGCCGCGTCGATCAGCGGGTAGCCGAGCTCCTGCCAGCCGTCGGTTCCGTCGCTGAACCACATGACGTTGCGATAGCCCAGCGCCACCGCGCGCTTGGCCGCGTTCCAGGACATCCAGCAGTTCCTGAGACAGAAGAAGACGACAGGGGCGTCGCGCTTGTCCCCCGTGAGGCGCGCCAGCCGGGTGCTGAAATAGTCCTCCATCGTCGCCGACAGCGCCCCGTAGCCCACGTTGGGCAGCCAGTGCGCGCCTTCGATCGAGCGGTGGACGGGATCGCGCCAGAAGGTGCCGGCGGGCAGGTTGGGCGGCTTGGGGGCCTGGGGATAGACGTCGATGAAGATTGCCGCGTTCTTGTTCCACAGATCGGCGGCCTCGTCAGGCGTCAGCACCTTGGCGCCCTTCAGCGTCGCCGGCACCGGGCTGCGGTAGTCGTCCATGCGGTAGCCTTGCGGCTCGGCCACCGTCGGCGCGGCGCTTGCGCCGGGCACGCTGAGCGTGCCTGCGAGGGCGACCGCGAGCAGCATTATCGCCACGCCCGCGCGCAAGAGCGGGCTCAACGGCCGACGCGAGAAGCGGCGGCAGCACCGGCCCGCCCGCTCCGGGGTGGGTCTCTGAGATGAGGATTGAGGCAAACGCCGCACGGCTGGCGCGCCCCGGCTCTAGCCGCGCGGCGTGTTGATCGGCTGGTTCTGCTCGTCGAGCAGCGGCACGCCATAGTCCAGAAGCACGCGGTCGATTTCAGCCTGATGTTGGCGGATCACGTCGTTGAGCTGGCGCTTCCACAGGTCGTCGCCCTGGCGCACGCCCATGGTAATACGGAACACCAAATGGCCGTCGCTCTTGGCATCCTTAACCAGCGGAACGACCTCGAGCTTCTCGCCACCCTTGCCGGCGTAGTATCCGGCAATCGGCCCCCAGAGCACGCCCGCGTCAATCTCTCCGGAGCGGATATCCTTGATCATGTCCTCGGCCGGCAAGTCGTAGCGGCGGTCGACCATCAGCCGATAGGCCTTGGCCTTGCCCATGAGACCCGCCTTGGCGATGAGGTCGGCGGGCGGCGTGGTGATCATGACGCCGAGGCGTTTGCCCTTCAGCCGCGGATCGAACAGGCTGTCGACTCCATCGAGCCCCTTGCCCTTCGGATAGACGAGGGCATAGGCCGAGCGGTAGAGGGCATTGGTGTTGAGCACGAGCTCGTTGCCCTGTCCCGTGCCGATGATGAGATCGCAGCGCTTGGCGAGCAGCGTGCTGCGCGTGAAGCCCATCGCCTGGGGAAACCAAGTGTACTCGACCGGCACGCCGAGAGCATCGCCGATGATCTTGGCGATCTTGTTCTCGAAGCCTTCGAACTTCTGGTTGGAGAACGGCATGTTCGCCGGGTCGGAGCATACGCGCAGGACCTGCCGGTTGACGAGGTCCGAGCGGTGGCCTTCAACGGCGTCAGCCGACTGAAACGCCAAACCGCTCAAACCCAACACCGCGACGCACAGAAGTCCGAAGCGTTTAGCTGCCAAGGCAGCTCTTTTCTTGCTCACGAGCAGTTTCCGGTTTCATTTCATGATTGCGGCCACCTAGCTGACCAGCAGGCAGCGTACCCTCGGCTCTTGACTTCAGGTACAGGTAGAGGTCGTCGATGAAGCACATGACGTTCTTGTTGTCACCCAACGCCGGCATCACAAATTTGGTACCGGCCTCGTCGCGCACGCGCCCGCTGGCCACGGTCCCGAGGAAATCGCCGTAGCTCAGAAGTCTTGAGCGAGTTCGCCAGCGCCGGAGCGTAGGTCGAGCCCAACCCGTAGGGGCCGTGGCACACGTGGCACTCGGCGTGATAGCGGCGGTAGCCGTCATACGTGTACCAATCGACGACGTACTTGCCTTCCTTCTTGCAGATGTGGAACGTGGGCGTGCCGTCGGGAAGCGTCCACTTGCCGTCCTCGTTCTTGGCGCCTTCCTGGCTGACGCAGCCGTCGGGAAGTGTCACCACGGGAGGACCAGACTGCTTGTCCTCGGCGTTCACTGATGCTGCGAGACCGCCTCCCATCACGATTGCGGCTGCGGCTGCGACTACGAAACTGATCCTTCTCACGCGCTTCCCCTATCTGCTTTTCGTTGCAGGGACTGATACACCATTTGGGCAATTTCGCCTGAGAGTACAACGGCCAAAACGATCACCCGACCGTGATCGATGCAGGACATATAGATCGCTTTTAAGTTGTATCTCCTCCCGTGAGGGAGGCCCTGGCACACGAGCGGCCAGATTTACACCCTGGCACACAAGGAGACCGGCGCGGGGATACCCCGCGCCGGTCCTTGTCGTGTGAAAGGTCAGCTTATGGCAGCGACCACACGGTCAGCGACCCACCAAGAGCGGTGTAGTCGTTGAGACCGGCGTAGCCACCAACGGCACCCAGACCATCGGTCGGGTTGGTCAAGCCAGCCGCCAGACCGATACCGGCCCAGCCACCGACGCCCGAGTAGACGGCGATGTACTGCTTGCCACCGTGACCATAGGTCATCACGTTGCCGATGATGCCGGACGGAGTCTTGTTCTTGTAGAGAAGCTTGCCGTCCTTCTGGTCGACGCACTTGAAGTTGCCCTCGAGCGTGCCGTGGCAGGCGATGCCGCCAGCCGTGGTGAGAACACCCGACCACACCGAGAACTGCTCCTTGTTCGCCCAGACGATCTTGCCGTTGCCAGCATCCCACGCGATGAAGTTGCCCATGTTGCTCTCGCCCTTGGGCGGATACATGGACAGCGTGGCGCCAACGTACGGCTGACCGGCAGTGTACTCGACCTTGAAGGGCTCGTAGTCCATGCACACGTGGTTAGACGGCACATAGAAGAGACCCGTCAGCGGCGAGAAGGCCACCGGCTGCTGGTCCTTCGAGCCCAGAGCGGCCGGGCAGACGTCGGTGGTGTTGACGTCGGGACCGTTCAGGAAGGTCGACTTGGAAGCGACGACCAGCGGACGACCATAGGTCTTGCTGGACTTGTCCATGTCGACTTTCGTGGCCCAGTTCACGGCCGGGTCGTACTTCTCGGCGACGAGAAGCTCGCCGGTCGCACGGTCAAGCGTATAGGCGAAGCCATTGCGGTTGAACTCGACAACCACGTTGCGCTTCTTACCCTTGACGTCGATGTCGGCAATGATGGGCTCGTTGATGCCATCATAGTCCCACTCGTCGAACGGCGTGTACTGGTAGGCCCAAGCCGCCATGCCGGTTTCCGGGTTGCGAGCGAACAGCGTCATCGAATAGAGCTGATCGATCTGCTTGCCGTCAGGTCCTGCACGCTGCGCCGGGTTCCAGGTCGAGGGGTTGCCCGTGCCGTAGTAGAACAGGTTCAGCTTGGGATCCCAGGACATGTAGCCCCAGATGGAGCCGCCGCCCAGTTTCCACTGGTCGCCGTTCCAGGTCTTGAGCGAGCTGTCCTTGCCGACCGGCTTGCCGAGCATCATCGTCTTGGCCGGGTCGACCAGGATCTCGTCATCCGGGCCCATCGAGTAGGCGCGCCACACCCGCTTGCCGGTGTTCTCGTCGTAAGCGGTCATGAAGCAGCGCACGCCGAACTCAGCGCCGGACACGCCGACGAGGACGACGTTGCCGACAACCATCGGAGCACCCGTGCCCGTCTCACCGCGCTTCGGATCACCGTTGACGGTCTTCCAGAGCTCTTTGCCGGTCTTGGCATCGAGTGCGACGAGTGACGTATCAGCCTGATGCAGGAAGATCTTGCCGTCGGCGTACTGCGGGCCACGGTTGACCGTGTCACAGCACATGACGGGGATCACAGACGGATCCTGCTTGGGCTCATACTTCCAGATGATCTTGTTGTCGTCGGCTAGGTTCAAAGCGTACACGATGTTCGGGAACGGGGTGTGCACGTACATCGTATCGCCGACAACGAGGGGACCGCCCTCGTGGCCGCGCAGAACGCCGGTCGAGAAGGTCCATGCGACCCTCAGGTTGGCGACGTTCTTGGTGTTGATCTGATCCAACTTCGAATAACGCTGCGAAGTGTAGTCATGCTGCTGCATGCACCAGTTATTGTCGTCGGATATGCACTTCAGAACACTATCGTTAGCCAACGCCGGCGCCGCAAAGACGGCCGATGCCACCAACGCACCTGCGAATGCACTTCTGCGCATTGCGCTTCCTCCATTTTAAGGTTCTTGCCACGCTTGCAAGCGGTCGTGACTGGCAGCGCCTCACACCCATTGTTTTGGGATGGGGTTTGCCCCTTCTTCCTCCCTGGCGATCGACCGGGTCTTATCGGGCTTTTTGCCTCTTGACCCTGGAAGCCATGTCACCACCGCGGCACATCTACGCACTTTTTTTTCCCGACCGCAAGACGATGCAGTAACGAAAATTCACGCGTCCGTGAATAGGACAAGGTCGCTGACTTAAAATCCGCCGCATTCCATCGCGGCTTGTTGCGCTGCAAGGAAGATTTGTGCGTCGCACGACAAAGTTTTGTACGCAGGCTGATTTCATCGGCACCAGCGCATCTTGAGCGCTTTCGTGACACGTGCACGCTCCAACAACGTGCGCAGGACGGCGCGGGGAGCCGCGTAAACGTTTGATCACGTGGCGGAAGGCCTTCGATCACGCGCCGCTCTCGACGGCGTGATCGCGCGTGCTTATATCCCCGACATGGATTTCAAGGGTCTGTTGAGCATGCCACTGGCGCCAAAATCTGCCCTCGTCTGCGCCCGTGTCTGCACCCGCGCGGCGCTCGCTTTGGCCGTTCTTTTCTGCTGTGCCGGCGCTCCTCTGCGTGCCGATCCGCTGCAGGTGAAAGAGGTCGCCCCGGGCGTGTTCGTGCATCAAGGGCGCTACGAGATCTTCACGCCGCGCAACGAGGGCGACACCTCCAATTCCGGTTTCATCATCGGTCGCGACGGCGTCGCCGTGATCGATACCGGCGGCAGCCCGCGCGTCGGCGAGGCGCTGCTCGCAGCCATCCGTGCGCGCACGCAATTGCCGATCAAGTACGTGATCAACACGCACATGCATCCCGACCACGTGTTCGGCAACGTGGCGTTCCAAGGCGAGAAACCGGTCTTTGTCGGGCATTACAAGCTGCCGCGCGCGCTCGCCGCCCGAGGCGACCGCTATCTCGCGATCAACAAGGAGCTGTTGGGAGACAAGGCCTTCGCCGGAACGCGCATCATCCCGCCCACGCTGCTCGTCAAGGACAAGACCGAGCTCGATCTGGGCGGGCGCACGCTTCAGCTCGAGGCGCAGAAGACAGCGCATACCGACAACGACCTGACCATCTTCGACAAGAAGACCGGCACGCTCTTTCTCGGCGATATCCTGTTCTCCAAGCACATTCCAGCGCTCGATGGCTCGATTCGCGGCTGGCTCACCCTGCTCGACCAGCTCAAGAGCCGCCACGATGTCGCCCGCGTCGTGCCCGGGCACGGACCGGGCTCGATGGAGTGGCCGCAGGCGCTGGCGGCCGAGCAGCGCTATCTAAAGACCGTGGCCGACGACGTGCGCGCCCAGATCAAGCAGGGCCGCACCATGTCGGAGGCGATGAAGTCGGCTGGCCTGTCCGAAAAGGATGCATGGCTACTGTTCAAGGAGTATCATGCGCGCAACGTCTCGGCGGCCTTCGCCGAGCTCGAATGGGAATGAGACGCGACCCTCGCGGAGGAAAGAAAGAGGAAGCGAAGACAATGCAAGCAACGGCGCTCTCCACCAAATCGCTATTTGCCCTCGTGGCCGTGGCTGCCATGGCGCTCGCCGGCGCCGCTGCGCGTGCCGACGACGACCCCTGGCCCGACATTCATCGCGACGTCTTCGACAATCGCCCGATCGCCGAAAACGACGGCACCATCACGCTCGATGCGCCCTACCGCGCCGAGGATGCCGCCATCGTCCCGCTCACCATGCACATCCCGGCGAGCGTCGCGAAGGACGTGAAGAGCCTGACGCTCGTCATCGACAAGAACCCCGCGCCTGTCGCCGCCACCTTCCACTTCGGCAAGGCTGCCGGCACGGGCGCGCGCATGCTCTCCACCCGCGTTCGCGTCAACATGTACTCCAACGTCCGCGCCGTGATCGAAACGTCGGACGGCAAGCTGCATATGGCGACGAGGTACGTGAAGGCCTCTGGCGGCTGCTCGGCCCCGGCCGACAAGGATGTCGACGCGGCCATGGCAAACCTCGGCAAGGTGCGGATCAGGACCTTCGAGGGTTCCGCCGCTCAGACGCCCGGCACGCGCGAGGCACAAGTCATGATCCACCATCCCAACTTCACGGGCATGCAGATGGATCAGATCACGCGCGAGTACACGCCGGCCAAGTTCGTGCAGGAGCTCGACGTAAAGCGCGGCGGCGAGCTCATCTTCCGCATGGACGGGGGCATCTCGATCTCGGAGAACCCCAACTTCCGCTTCACGTTCGCGCCTGCCGCCGATGATACGCTGGAGGTGACGGCCAAGGACACCGACGGCAACGTGTTCACGGGGACGTCGGCCGGCAAGGCGTCCTGATCGCGCCGCGCTACCCTCTCGAGCAACGAAAAAGGGCACCACGATCCCGTGGTGCCCTTTTTTTGCGTCCGTCGTAGCCCCTGGCACAGCAGGCCGTCACAAGCAGCGCCGCTCCGCCTGGCTCAAAAGCAGCGAAGCTCCGCCTGCCTCAGAAGCAGCGAAGCTCCGCTTCGACCTGCGCGCGCTTCAGGTTCTTCACCTTTTCCAGGTACGGCGCGTAGCTGTTGAACATCGAGACGTTCTCGCCACCCTTCTGGCGCACCGACATGATCGTCTCGGCCGCCTCGTACTCATCGAACGGCAGAAGCGCCGCGATCTGGTCGATCGAGCACGAGCACTTCTCCAACGATTCGCGCGTCTGGCCGTTGGTCTGCATGCAGGCGAACACGTAGTCCGCGCGAGCCTCAGTAGGATAATCGTTGGGCGGCAGCTTGAGATCGTCAGCCGCTGACGCCGCCGCGCTCGAGGCGATGAGCGCCACAGCTGAGAGGATCACGTGCATTCTCATTTTGCGCCCTCCTCCAGTCCAGTCACTCCATCGAGGGTAATGCGCTCCTCGAGCTTCAGCTTCTCGTTGCCCTTGTATTTGTTCTTGTAGGTTGAAACCAGGTCGACAATCTCGCCTGGAACCTGATCGCTCAGGATGAGCACGTATTGCGCACCTTCCCATCCTTGCATCTTGGCTGCGTGCTCGTCGGTCACGTAGGGATTCATCGAGATGCGGTAGGCGTCGATCGTCTTGCCCTTGTAGTCCACCTTGACCGGCTCCACCTTCGTCTTGTCCTTAAGCGCCGTGGAGAAGACATTCTTCAGATAGGGGAGCTTGGCGCCGGCCAACATACTGAAGGTGGCAGCCGCTTGATCGAAGTAGACGATGAACACGGGGTTGATCGTCAGTCCAGGAAGCTTCTGCAGATCGCGCGCCCTCTCGCCGGAATAGATCTGCAGGTCGACGTCCTTCTCGCCCGTGGGCTTGGCGGCGACAACCTTGAGCGTGATCGTATCGCTAAACGTCTGGCCGAGAAGTATCGGATCGGTGGCCGTTCGATTGAACTTGTAGTCGACCTCCTTGCCCTGCTCGACGTTCGCCAGGTGCTTCTGCTCGAAGATCATGTTGACCGCAGTGGGCGGATCACCCGCGGCGGCTGTCGCCAACCCGGAGCACAGTACGACCATGAGCGCCGCAGGGGCGGCGCGCATACCAGAGAACCACATACTCACGTTTCCTTCCTTCAATCTTGAATGTCATGCCACGTCTTTTGGGGTCTTTCTAACCTCACCGGCGCGCACGCGTAAACAGGGCAGAACCTTAACGATTGGTCATCCATGGCGGGGATTTGCGCACCGCAACAAGGACGCGGGGCCCAGCAACGACCCCGCCGGCTCCATTGCCCAAGCTTTCAGCGCAGGAACAGACCGAAAGCCCGCGGGCCGTCGCCGACGGCGGCCTCGCCGGTAATGGTCAACGTCGCCGCATCGATCCGTTGCAGCACATTGTCGAACCAGGACGCGACATAGACGAAGCGCCCGGCCGGGTCGGCTTCGATGCCCTCGGGGTGGTCGCCGACGTCGATCGTCTTAACGACCTTGGAGCTCTGCAGATCGACCACGCTGACGCTGTCGCCGTACTGGTTGCTCACGAAGGCGTGCCCTCCCGCCAGCGCCACGTCATAGGGGCGCCGGCCGACGCGCACGGTGGCGATCACCTTGCGGCTCGCGATGTCGATCACGCTGACGTCGTCGCTGGCGACGTTGGCGGTGTAGGCGCGCTTGCCGTCGCGGTCGATGGTGATGCCGAAGGGGCGCGTGCCCACCTTGATGCCGCCGAGCCTCTCATTGGTCGCAGCGTCGATGACGGAGACCTCGTTGCTGTCGCGGTCGGCCGTCAGCACCAGGCGACCGTCGGGCGTGATGGCGACGCCCGAGGGCGACTTGCCGACGGCGATGGTCGTCAGGATCGTCCCGGCGGCGGGATCGACGACGTAGATCTTGTGCGTGTACCAGTCCGCCACATAGACGCGTCCGTTGGTCGGGTGCGCGGCAACGCCGAGCGGCCCCTCCCCCACCTTCAGCCGCTTGACGACCTTGCGCGTCGCGGTGTCGATGACGACGAGCTCCTTGCCCTCAGGCGCGGTGACGTAGGCCTGCGCCCCGTCGCCCGACAGCGCGATGCCGGCCGGCTTGCCCCCGATCTTGATCGTGGCGGTCGCCTGCATGGCGCCGAGTCCGACGACCGACAGCGAGTCGCCCGACTGATTGGTGATGAAGGCCTCGGTGACGTGGCCCGGCTCGGCCGCCGCCGAGCCGGCACCCGCGGTGGCGATCAGAACCGCGAGCGCTAATGCTGCCTGCTGAGGTCGGGATTGCACGGAGGATAGGGGGCTCAGCCGCCCGCCTCGATCTGCTTTTTCAATGCATCGAGAGTGGTACGATAAAGGCCGCTCACCGCCTTCTTGGCGGCCTCGTCGCTGAGCTCCGGCGGCGGGTCGTTGTTCATGAACCCGCGATAGAACGCGCCGCGCCACTCGACCTTCGACTTGTCGTCACCCTCGGGCTTCACGCTCAGCATCGACGAGTAGTCGTTGACGGGGAACACCTTCGGGTCGGGATGGTGCATCTCATATTTGTAGGTCATCTTTTCCGCATCGTACTTGTCGAGCTCCTCCTCGATCTGGCCGCCCGACTTGAGCGTGAGCGTCCGCGTCGCCTTGGGCTCGTTGCCGCCCTTTCCCTCAGTCTTGGCGACAGCGGGAACCCAGCTCATGTCCTGGAAGTTGCCGATCACCTTCCAGACCTTGTCCGGAGAGGCATTGATCTCGACCGTTTCCGTCACCTTTTGCCGGCTCGGCCCGTGGGCCGACGCGGCAAGGGGGAACAGGGCCAGGACGGCCAATCCGAACGCAAGAGCTCTCACCATCAGGCTTCCTCCGGATCTTTGCTTCTTTCTCGCGCCTCCGGCCCGACCATAGTGGCGCCACCAGAGGCGTGCAATCGTGCCCACCCCGGCAAAGCGCCGCATTGCCGCCCCGGTGTTGTTTTGGCCAGGCGTCCGTGCTTTGTTGCGCCCGCGCGAGGGAGACGACAGCCACATGAGTGCACAGAGCGACGGAATAAGCGGGGGGGCCGCTTCCGAACTCTACCATGATGTTACCTGCCCGTTTTGCGGACTGCTGTGCGACGATCTCGAGGTCGAGCGCACGGGCTCAACGCTCAAGGTCGTCAAGAACGGCTGTCCGCGCTCCAACGCCGGCTTTCAGCGCGTCCTGCCGTCGGCAAAGCCCATGGTCGAGGGCAAGGAGACTTCGCTCGAGGCCGCCATCGCTGCCGCCGCAGCGCGCATCAAGGCCGCGGCGCTTCCGCTCTATGGCGGCATGGCCACCGACGTCGACGGCGCCCGCGCCGTCATGTCGCTGGCGGACCGCTCCTGCGGGGTCGTCGACCACGCGCTGAGCGAAGCCCAGTACCGCAACATCAAGGTCTTGCAGACCAGCGGCTGGATCACGACCACGCTCACCGAGGCGCGCAACCGCGCCGACCTGTTCGTGATCGTGGGCAGCGACGTGCACAAGCTGCACGAGCGCTTTTTCGAGCGCATCGTCTGCGCGCCGCAATCGATGTTCGAGGACGTGGCGCAGAAGCGCACGATCGTGTTCATCGGCGAGGGGCTCGATACCTCGGCGGCCAAGGGACCGCGCATCAGCGAGGTGATCAATATTCCCTGCCCGGGCTCGCGCCTGATGGAGGTGTTGGGCGTGATCTCTGCCCGCCTGCGCGGGGCGAAACTGCAGCCCGCGCGCGGGGGCGAGCCCAAGCGCGGCCTCTTATCGGCGCTGCTGCCGCAGTCGTGGACGTCGAGCGCACCGGCAGAGGAGATCGCCGGTATCAAGCTGTCCGTGCTCGATGCCCTCGTCGAGAAGATCAAGGCGGCGAACTACGGGGTGATGGTGTGGGCGCCCCCCAGCCTCAACTTCCCGCACGCGGAGCTGGCGGTCCATCTCATCTGCGAGATCGTCAAGGACCTCAACGTCACCACGCGCTTTGCCGGCCTGTCGCTCGGCGGCAACGAAGGCTCCCCCAGCGCCGCCTCGGTCGCGGCCTGGCAGACGGGCTACCCCTTGCGCGTGAGCTACGCCAACGGCAAGCCCGAGTACGACTCCTACCGCTACTCCGTCGGCCGCATGCTGGCCCAGAACGAAGGCGACCTGTTGCTTTGGCTCGCCTCGTTCTCGACCGACCTCGGGCCGCCGCCGACCCGAATCCCGACCATCGTGCTGGGCACGCCGGGGCTGCGTCTGAGCCATCAGCCCGCCGTCTTCATCCCGGTCGGCACGCCGGGGATCGATCATGCCGGCATCATGATCCGGTGCGACAACGTCGTGGCGTTGCCGATGAAGAACCTCGGCCGATCGCAACTGCCACGCGCGGCCGACGTGCTCGCCGCCATCGAAAAAGCCCTGTGAACGCGAGCCCCGCCCGATGATGATCAAGCTGACCGGTGGAAAGCTTTACGACCCTGCCAACAAGATCGACGGCGAGGTGCGCGACATCTACGTTGCCGATGGCCGCATCATCGCCCCGGCACCCGAGGCGCGCATCGATGAGGAGTACGACCTCAGGGGCCGCATCGTGATGGCGGGCGCCATCGATCCCCACACGCACATCGGCGGCGGCAAGGTCACCATCGCGCGCATGCTGATGCCTGAGGATCATTCCAAGGACGAGGTGGCCCACACCGAGCTCACGCGCGCCGGCACCGGGCATGCCTGCCCCTCCACCCTCGTCACCGGCTACCGCTACGCGGAGATGGGCTACACCGCCTGTTTCGAGCCGGCGATGCTGCCGGCCAACGCGCGCCAGGCGCATCTGGAGATGGGCGACACGCCGCTCGTCGACAAAGGTGCCTTCGTCATGCTCGGCAGCGATGACTTCATGCTGCGCCTGCTTGCGCAAAAGCACGATTTTTCGCGCATCAAGGACTACATCGCCTGGACCATGCACGCCTCTCAGGCGATCGCGGTGAAGGTCGTCAACCCGGGCGGCATCAGCGCCTTCAAGTTCAACCAGCGCAAGCTCGATCTCGACGAGAAGCACGCCTACTACGGCATCACCCCGCGCGACATCCTGGTGACGCTGGCGCGCGGCCTGCTCGAGCTCGGCGTCACCCATCCTCTGCACGTGCACGGGTGCAACCTCGGCATTCCCGGCAACGTGGAGACGACGCTCGCCACCATCCGCGCGGCCGAGGGGCTGCCGCTGCACCTCACCCACATCCAGTTCCACAGCTACGGCATCGGCGGCGACCGCCATTTCGATTCCGGTGCCGCCCGCATCGCCGAGCTGTTGGCGAAGAACCCCAATATCTCCATCGACGTCGGCCAGGTACTCTTCGGCCAGACCTGCACCGCGTCGGGCGACAGCATGCGCCAGTACAACGGCGCCAAGAACGCCGACCCCAAGCGGTGGGTGGTCATGGACATCGAGTGCGACGCGGGCTGCGGTGTCGTCCCCTTCCGCTATCGCGACAAGAGCTACGTGCACTCGCTGCAGTGGGCGATCGGGCTGGAGACGTTCCTCTTGTGCGACGACCCCTGGCGCATCTTTCTGACCACCGACCACCCGAACGGGGCGCCCTTCTATACCTACCCGCACCTCATCCGGCTGTTGATGGACCGCGGCTTCCGCAAGGAGATGATGCTCAAGGTCGTGCCCGACGCCCTCAAGAACAGCACGCTGCCGACGCTCGATCGCGAGTACTCGCTCTATGAGGTCGCGATCATGACGCGCGCTGGTCCGGCGCGCAGCCTCGGCTTGAAGGACCGCGGCCACCTCGGCGTCGGCGCCTCAGCCGACATCACGGTCTACGCCGACCAGGCCGACCGCGAGGCGATGTTTAAGACACCCAAGCTCGTCTTCAAGAACGGCGAGCTCATCGTGCGCGACGGCCGCGTCGTCAAGGTCGTCCAGGGCGCCACCCACGTGGCGCGGCCCCAGTACGACAAGTCAATCGAGAAGCCGCTCAAAGACTATTTCGACAACTACCACACGATGCGCATGGAGAACTTCAAGCTCAGCGACGAGGAGATCATCGAAGGCGGTCGCGGCGAGATCATCGTGCAACCGACCAAGGCCAGGGTGTCATGAAGGTCAACGGGATCGCGATTGACGACACCTTCGCCGAGGCGTTCGGCATGAGCGCCACCGGCGTCATCATCACCGCCGACACGCCCCGCTGGGCGCGCCAGGCCGCCGTTACCATGTCGGGCTTCGGCACCTCGGTCATCGGCTGCGGCGCCGAGGTCGGCATCGACCGCGAATTGAAGCCCGAGGAGACGCCGGACGGGCGCCCGGGCATCCGCGTCCTCTTGTTCGGCTTCTCCCCTGACGCAATCGGTCCCCAGCTCAAGAACCGCGTCGGCCAATGCGTGCTGACGAGCCCGGGCTCGGCCTGCTACGCGGGCGTCGAGGGCAAGAAGCGGGTCGGGCTCGGCCAGGGCCCACGCTTCTTCGGCGACGGCTTCCAGACGGCGAAGCGGCTGGGAAAAAGCCGCTACTGGCGCGTGCCGGTCATGGACGGCGAGTTCGTGGTCGAGGAGACCACGGGCGTCGTCACCGACGCGGTCGGCGGCGGCAACGTGCTGATCCTCGGCAATGACCGCGCCGGCCTGCTGACGACCGCGGAAGCCGCCGTCGCCGCCATCGGCGAGGTGCCGGACGTGATCACGCCCTTTCCCGGCGGCATCGTGCGCTCGGGCTCCAAGGTCGGCTCCAAGTACAAGGGCATGGTTGCCTCGACCAACGACGCATTCTGCCCGACGCTGCGCGGCCGCGTCAAAAGCGAGCTCGGCCCCGACACCGTCGCCGTGCTCGAGATCGTCATCGACGGCCTGACCTCGGCCGCGGTCGCCGCCGCCATGAAGGCGGGGCTCAAGACCATCCTGGCAACGGGCCCCTCCAAGGGCGTCACCCGCATCAGCGCCGGCAACTACGGCGGCAAGCTCGGCCAACACCACTATCACCTGAAGGAGCTGCTGCCATGAGCGGTTTGACCTTCCGGCTCCGCGCTACGCCCGACGAGCGCCTCGACCTCTCCAAGCTGACGCCCGCCGACCTGTCCGGCATGCCGGCCGCCGACATTGGCAAGCTCGTCGTCGGTACCTCCAAGCGCGGCTTGACCGTTGCTGACGTCTTCACCGTCTCCGGCAAGCCCGGCGATCGGGTGGTCATCGAGGGCAGCTCCAATCGCCTCGACTTCATCGGCGCCGATCTCGCCGAAGGCACGGTCATCGCCGACGGCGACGTCGGGATCTGCGCCGGCCGATCGATGCGCGGAGGCAAGCTCGAGATCCGCGGCGACGCCGGCGCCTGGCTCGCCTCGAACGCGTCGGGCGGACTCGTCTCGGTCAAGGGCTCCGCCGCCGGCCTCATCGGCGCCCTCCGGGCCGGCGACAAGTTCGGCATGACGGGCGGCACCGTCATCATCGAAGGTGACGCGGGCGACCGCGTAGGCGAGCGCATGCGCCGCGGCACCATCATCGTGCGCGGCCGCTGCGGCGCCAACGCCGGGGCGCGCATGTTGGGCGGCACCGTCTGGGCCGAGCAGGGCTTCGGGCCGGCCCCCGGCGTGCTTCTGCGCCGCGGCACGCTCATCGGCCCGAGCGTGGAGGCCATGCTCCCGACCTTTGCCGACGCCGGAAAGCACGATCTTGTGATTTTGCGCGTTCTTTCGCGCTATCTCGCGGCCACTTTGGGCCCGCTCGCCCCCCGCGCGCTGTCGGGCAACGTGCGCAAGTACGCAGGGGATTTGGCGACGATCGGAAAAGGCGAGATACTTATCACCGCCTGAGCAGGCCGGCCGAAGTTCGGGCTGCCCCCGGCGCCGTCATAGTGTAACAATCGGTGCCGTGGCAGCGAATGAGAGAATGGTGTCGTCGCGCCTGTTGCCGCAGATCTGCATTTTACGACAATTGAAGGCGCGGCGCCGACCCAAACCCTGAGGAGCCTCGCATGATCGCGATCGTGATCTCAGCCTGCCTCATCGGCGACCCCGGCGTGTGCAAGGACTATCGGATCCCACTGGCCTACAACATCGATCCCAACCACTGCATGATGGACGCGCAGCCGCACTTCGCGGGCTGGGTCGAGCGCCATCCGAAGTGGCGGATCGTGCGCTGGCGGTGCACGACCGCCGACGTCGAGGACCTCTGAGCGCAAGAAGCGCCCGTCAGAGACGACGTCGGCCGGCCGTGACCTTCCGCCAAACGAATAAGATCATAAGCGGAGGAAACGAAATGCGGCTTGGTCTCATCGCTTCCGTCCTCGCGAGTGCGCTCGTGCTTGCGCCGGTTGGGCCTCTCCATGCGCAGGACATGATCGATCAGCTCGATCTCAAGTCCGACAGCTTCACCAAGGCCGACATGACCCGAGACGAGGTGGTGGCGGCCATTGCGGCGGCGGGGGCTAGCGGTGTCGCCGACTTGTCGGGCAAGCGTCTCAACGGCCTCGATCTGTCCGGCCTCGATCTGCGCAAGCTGAAGCTGCAGTCGAGCCTCATCAACGGCACCAAGTTCGTAGGCTCCAACCTCGACGGCGTCGTGCTGGATCAGGCCTGGGCCCTCAATTCCGACTTCACGAACGCCAGCTTGAAGAATGCCAGCCTTTTCTCCACGCAGTTCCGCGACGCCAAGATGGACGGCGCCAACTTCGAGGGCGCGCGCGTTGCCGCCGACTTCACGCGCGCGAGCCTCAAAGGCGCCAATTTCAAGAACGCCGATCTCTCCGCCGACATGAAGAATCAGTCGATGGGGCTGATGCGCGGAGCCTTCCGCTCGGCCAACCTGGAGGGGGCCTCCTTCGAGAAGGCCAATCTCGCCCGCGTCATGATGGAGTACGCGTCGCTGAAGAACGCGGACCTGCGCGGTGCCAATCTCATGGGCAGCGAGCTCGCCGGCGCCGATCTCACCGGCGCCGACGTCGCCGGCGCCAATTTCAATCAGGCCGACGTCAACTCCACGCGCCTGCTATCGCTGCGCGGCAAGGACAGCGCCCGCAACTTCGACAACGCCAAGAACCTCGACCGCGCCTACGTCGAGTAGCGCCTTCCAGCGCTACACCCCCTCACCCGGACGCTCATTGCATTCGCGTCCGACCTCTCCCCCTGGGAGAGGTGACCCGAGTGCATCAGGCGCAACACCACCTCTCCCGTGGGGAGAGGTCGGCCGTGTCATGCGCAGCATGGCGCGGCCGGGTGAGGGGCGAGGCGGTCAGTAGGCTCGTCGAGCGCTTCAACCCGCGACGGAACGCTCTACCTGCCAAGCAGCAGGCTGACCTCGAGCACGAACTTCTGGCGGATGGCGCGGCCGAAATCGGAATAGCCGTTGGCCGGCAGCACGAAGGAGCCGGGACCGCCCTTCACATGGGCGCGAAACCACTCCTCCAGCGGCGCCGACGTCTGCTCCTCGGGCAGATAGGACTTCGTCGGAGCGGCACCCGGGGTCACGACCTCCTCGGCGCCGCCTTCCAGTATAGGCAGGCCATTGACGGTGACGCCGTACTTGACGAGCTCGTCGCGCACGGAGTCGACCGGCTCCTCCTCGTTGCAGTTGTCGCGACCGTCGCCGGAGATGTCGAGCACCACCTTGGCCGCCTTGGCCGGGATCTGCGGCGCGACCTTGTCGGACACGAAGCGCATCATGCGCGACATGCAGGTGAACTCGCCGCTCTGGCGCGGCAGCGAGCGCACGCGCTTGGCGATTGCGCGCGCCTCCGCCGCATTGGAGATGTAGGTCCACGGCAGCCTGACCTTGGGATGATCCGCCCAGGTGATCATGGAGAAGAGAATGCCGCCCTTGGCGCCGCCGACGATCGCCTGGATCACTTCGGGGTCCTCCAGCGCCTGGGCGATGCCTTCCATCTGCAAGCGGTAGCGCTCGTCGTCGACCGAGTTCGACACGTCGACGGCGACGATGAGCGCGGTGTCGACATCCTCGGCGCCGGCGCCCGAGTGGCCCGCGAGAAGAAGCGCAGCGAGCGTCGCCAGGGCCGCCAGCAGAGCGGCCGCCCCCCAGCGCGAGCCGATGCCCGGTGCCACGTTCGCGTGGTCTCTATTGCCGCTGCGCCGCATGCCGTTCATGACCCTCTTCATTGCGCCTTGAAGCTTGGACATGACCATATGCTGCCGCGGCGTGGCACGTCACCGAAACAATATGGCAACAGCAGGCGTCGGGTGATTTGCCCGGCCCCGGCCGGGGATATCACTGGGCGCTCGCTGCCATATCGAACTCGGCCACCACCGGCGCGTGATAGGACGCCGCCGAGTGCAGCGCCTTGCCGTAGCCTACGGCCTCGTCGCCGAGCCCCTCGTTGTGCACCTCGATAGAGCGGAAGTGGCCGTAGAGGGCGCGGCTCGCCAGGATGTGGTCGAGCATCTGCGCCCGCCCGTGATGCAGGACGCTCCAGCGCCGGTCGGCGGAGATGGCGCGGTCGAGCACGATGAGCGAATGCGCGCTGAGCTCGGTCGCGCCCAGGTCCTCCTCCGCCGCGATCACCAGACGCAAGGTTGGACCATAGTCCTCCGCGTTGAAGTCGCCGGCGACGGCGACGAGCCGGGCCGGGTCCGCACTCAGCATCGCGTCGACGAAGAGGCGCAGCTCCAGCGCTTGCGCCTCGCGCTTCAGCGCCGAGAGGTAGAAGCCCTCGGCCCACCCCGACGCCGTGCGCCAGGCGAAGGGTCCCGTTTTCTGCCCGGCAACGGGGCTCGCCAAGGGCGCACGCAGATGCACGTTGACGATCGTCACCGTGGTGCCGCCCGGCAACGCCACCTCGGTCACCAAGAGCGGCCGGTCGAAGGTGACGGGGACCTCCGAGCCGCGGCCGGGCTCGGCGGTGAGGCTCATATGGCGCGGCGGGGCGACGAGGTCGTGGCGCACCTCGCGCGTTGCCGCGATGGGAAAGCGCGACAGGGTTACGAGGTTGTGCACGTCGGCGGCGCCGTGCCCGCCGGGGGCGGAGCTCGCCGCGCGCGCATAGCCCGCATAGCGCGTGCCCGCGAGCAGCTGGTCGAGCGCCACGAGACGGCGGTCGTGCTCGCCCGCCACGTGCTGGGCATTGACCTCCTGCAGGCACAGGACATCTGCCGCCAGCCGCTCGAGCGCCGGGCGCAGCACGGCCACCCTGGTCGCGAAATCGACGTGCGCCTTGCCGCCCCCTTTGGGACCGAGATCCAAACTCTCCAGGTTGAAGGTGGCAAGCCGCATGGCGCGCTGCCTTATCACGACAGCCCCGCCATTGTCATTTGACTGGCATCAAGGCCGGCGCGCTTCTCCCCGGCGATGCTTCCGGCTCATCGCGATCCCTATCGCGATCAGTTAAGACTTCCCGCGCAGCATGCGGGCGTGCTAACCGGCGCGCGATCGACAGGCAATGGAGACGAGGCGATGTACAAGCACATTCTGATCGCGAGCGACGGCTCGGAGCTCGCCGGCAGGGCCGTCGAGCAGGGGCTGACGCTTGCCAAGACGCTCGGCTCCAAGGTCACCGCCATCTCCGTGACGGAGCCGTGGACGGCCGCCGTTTCGGGGGAATGGGCCGTCGCCTTTCCGGTCGAGGAGTACGAGAAGGCCGCCGCCGCCAACGCCGAGAAGATCCTGGCGCAGGTGAGCGACGCGGCGGCGGGCCTCGGCGTCGCCTGCGAGACGGTGCACATCAAGGACCAGTTCGCCGCCGAAGGCATCGTCGAGGAGGCCAAGGCCCGCAACTGCGACCTGATCGTCATGGGCTCGCACGGGCGGCGCGGGCTCGTGAAGTTCATACTAGGCAGTCAGGCGACGCGCGTGCTGACGCACTCCACCACGCCCATGCTCATCTGCCGCTGACGCGGGCCTTCCCTGCCTTCAGGCGATCTGGTCCGGCCGGCGCTTCCTCTCGTCGGGATGCGTCTCGAGGAAGTGGCGCAAGGCCGAGAACAGCTCGTGCGCGTGTTCGCGGTCGCCGCGGTGCAGGCTCGCGCGGATGTCCTCCACGATCATCGTGTGGATCTTGTCCGACCCGTGCCTTTGCTTGAGCAGGTACTCGGCGAGCGCGGCTGCCGCGATCTCCGGGATATGCTCGTGCTCTGCGAGCGCCAGAATCTCGGCTTCCGTCAGTCCGCTGAAGGCGATGCAATCTTCTAAGGTCACCATGGCGCGCTCCTTCGCCGGCGACACGCCGGCGCTGCGAAGCTCAGGGCCGACGGTCGCTCCGTTCGGTCGCTCTGTCAAATTAGTGTCATATACGGCGCCGCTCGACCTTGATCTGGCGCAAGCGCACGCAGGCCGTCAGGCGCGTTTCACGGCTGAGGTTTGCAGGGCGAGCCGATGAGCGACCGGCCGCCGGGAAAATGCACGTCGATGGCGCTCCCCGGGGCGACGGGCTCGGCCAGCAGCAGCTCGTAGCCGGCGTCGGACGGCAGCCCCTGCTTGGCGAGGTCCGCTCGCGTGATGCTGGTCAGCGTGGCGGCGAGCGGCTTGCCGTCGACGCTTGCCACCACGTTCACCGCGGTGCCTTCGGCCATCGCCCAGCCGATCAGCTTGTTGTTGGTGCAGCTGTCGACGAAGCCACGGTAGTCGTGCAGGAACCGCGCGTCCCGCAGCGACACCGCCTCGAGCCCGAACACCGCCGACAACGGCGCCCTCTCGGCCAGCGAGAACGTGAGATGCGCCGCCGTGCTCTGATTGAAGGCGGCGTTCGGCACGATGAAGCGGCGCCGCACCCGGCCCGACTCTTTGGGCAGCCGCCAGCGCCCGAGCTCGGTGTCGTTGAAGCGCACGATCAGAATCTGGTCGGGCTGGCCCGGCGCCAGACGCGCACGCCCCTCGACCAGCAGCTCGACGTCGCCGCGCGCGGGACCGTCGAAGCCGAGCAGCATCGAGGCGCTGGCACCCTCCATCCAGCGGCCCCACGTTTCGGGCCGGCCCCAGCCCTTGTCCATGGTGCTGGTCAGCGAGCCGTAGCTGTTGACGCGCACGTTCATGTTGACCGGCATGGTCGGCGCCTCGTGCTTCGCCGCCGGCGCGAGCCCTATCGCGAACCCGCCGATGACGCCGCCGGCAAAGCAGATGATCAATAGCTTGCGCACACGCCAGGTCTTGCCCAGCCAAACCCACAGCTTGGCGGCAAGCGCGCCGGCCGAGTGTTTGCGCAGCTCCTTCGCCTGAGCGGCCGTCCACGCCTGCACACTCGTCAACAGCGCGCGCGCCTTGGCGCCAACATGCACCTGGTCGCGCCCGGGCATTTTGGGCAGATAGCCAGAGAGCGACTGCCAATAGCGGTTCATCGCCAAGGAGGCCGACGTCGAGGCTGCTGCCGGGGCGGGACCAGGCACGGGCACCAATGCGCGCGACACGAGCGCGGGCGATTGGGCGGCGGTGCCCGGCGCGGGCTTGACCACCAGGAGCGCGGCCAACAGCCGCTTCAGGCGCTTGTTCTCTTCCTCGATCTGATGCAGCCGCCGGATGTCTGCCGGCTTCAGGCCGGCGTACTTGGCGCGCCAGCGGTAGTAGGTCTGGACCGAGATTCCGGCATTGCGGCACGTCTGCTCGATGGAAGCGCCACGCGCAACCTGCTCGAGCACGAACGCGATCTGCTGCTCGGTAAACCTCAAGTGCTCCATACGCAAACTCCCCCCGCCAGCAGCATCCCCGGACGAGGTACACTCCCGCGCGGCTGGCCCGGTCCCCTGAGCCGTCCCGATATTACCTCCCAAAGGCGCAACGGGCGAGGGGGTACAACCAGCAATTTGTGGGCATCGGCGGCGCCCGCAAAGGGCCGGGTGTCCCTGCGTCCAGAACGCAACACCGCGGAAACGGCACGATCAGATCCCGGAACATCGGCCTGCGCGCGCCTTTGG
The DNA here is from genome assembly GCA_963728165.1 of uncultured Alphaproteobacteria bacterium. Lineage (GTDB taxonomy): Bacteria > Pseudomonadota > Alphaproteobacteria > Rhizobiales > Hyphomicrobiaceae > Hyphomicrobium_A. Next base: position 378,112 of record CAVSIY010000002.1, read on the forward strand.
CCGCGCTGGCGCCATGGCGCAGTGTGGTAATGGCGCGACGCGATCTCCCGTAGCTGCACGCGGGAGACCGTTGGCGGCGGCACCTCAGGACGCCGGCGGGACGGCGAGCACATCGCAGCGGGCGTCGGTGAGAACAAACTGGGCGACGCTGCCCAGCACCGCTTGCTGCAGCCCGCCGCGCGCGTGGGTGCCGACCACGATGAGGTCTGGCTTGGCCTCCTCGGCGCAACGCAGGATCACGTCCTCGGCCCATCCGCGCTCGACCGCGGGAACGACATTGGCGACGGCCGCTTTGTGGGCCGGCCCCAGCGCTTCGCCGATCTCGTCCAAGAACCCCTTGAGCGCCAGGCGCCGCGTCTCGGCCGCACCCTCGCGCACCTCCGCATCATCGCCCAGAATCGAGCGCCGCGCCGTGCCGTAAGCGGTGACCGCCGTGATGCGCGCCGACGGAAACCAGCGGATCGCACAGGCAAGGGCGCGGCGCGAGGCCGGCGAGAAGTCGACCGCGACCAGGACGCTGGCGTAGGCCCCTTCCGGCTTGGTGCGAGCCAGCAAGACCGGCAAGCCGCCCAGGCGCAGCACGCGGTCGGCCGTCGTCCCCAGCATGTCCTGCACGAGGCTGCTCGGGCGGTGGGTGCCGATCACGATGAGATCGGCGCCCGTCTTATGCGCCTCGGCGATGAGCGTCTCGTAGTCGCGTCCGCGCACGCCGACCGTCTCCACGTGCGAGGCGCCGTCCGCGCGTGCCTTCGCCGCCAGGTCCTGCAGCACCTCCTGGGCGTAGCCCTCGTGCACGGCCGCGATCTGACCGGGAAGCGCGTCGCTCGTCACGTGCACGAGCGTGAGGTGAGCGCCCGGCGCGCGGGCGAGCGCGACCGAGCGCGCGAACGCGTTGCGGCTCCTCTCGGTGAGGTCGATGCCGGTGACCACTTTGAGCTGCGTCTCGGCCGAAGCTTGGCTCATCGCTCGTCTCCCCCGCGCTGCCTCAGACCGCCAGCACGGCGCCCAAGTGCTGCGGCAGCTCGACCACCGGCGTCTTGGTCAGATCCTTGTCGAGCTCGGCGTAGAGCACGGCCTTGACGTGCGCCGACAACGCCGCGCGCAGGTCTCCCAGCGTCACCGGCGGCGCCACCAGGATGACGCGGTCATACGCCTTCTTCGCCAGCTTCTCGTCGAGCATCGCCGCGAGCCTTTCGGAGAACGCGCGCTTGAGCTCGCGGTGGGGGTCGGTATGCGGCTCGATCGCGTGCCGCGTCACCCCGACCAACTCGTGGGTGCGGCCGCGCTTATCGCTCACGATCTCGTGGTCCGGCCGGTGGTCGGCGCTGAACTCAGCCCCGTCGACCGCCTCGATGCCCTTGCCGGGCCCGTGGTTGGCAAAGATGCGCGCCCGCCCGCCGTCGGCGATCAGAATCCAAGTCGTCGTGGGCTTCATGTGTCACTCCGCTTTTTGGGGCCCGTCTCTGCCCTCGTCTTTGTCCATAGCATTTGCGGCGGGCAAGTCTCGGGTAGAACCCTCACCAGAGAATTGACGCGCATCAAGCACCGCCTTAGCGCAGGCGGCGGCCGAAGGCCAGGATCGCCGCCAGCGGCACGAAGAAGCCGATGGCGATGGCCCAGATCATGATGTGGGGCAGGCTGGCGTAGGAGCCGCGGGCGACGACGAAGACCTCGTTCAGATACTTGGTCTGCAGCGACCCTGCGATGAGCGCGAGGTTCATCAGCGACGCCATGAGCGCAAACCAGGTCGCGCGCCGGCCGGCGGGCGCATAGATGGCGCACAGCGTCAGCAACGGGATCATGCTGAGCTGGGCGAACGGCGAGGCGGCCGCCGTGTCGATGATGGCGATGGTGCGCGCGCCGAACCCGAACACGCGCTCGGTCCAGTCGCTCAAGCCCAGCGTCAACCCCAAGCTCGGCAGCGACAGAAGCGTCGTCACCACCGTCAGCCATAGGAGCACGACCGCCACCGGCTTCCTCGTGATGGCGTCGGAGAAGAGCCACATGCCCAGAAGCGCCAGCCCGGCCCCGATCTGGGCGAGCGTGCCTTGGAAGGCCTCGTCGAAGCCTAAGACGTCGATCACGAACCAGGTGTAGCCCTGACCCACACCCGGCGATGCGCGATAAACGAAGATGATGAGCGCCGCATAGAAGATCGTCTCCTTCGTCTTCTGGTCGAGGTCCCCCACGACGCGCCACAGCATGGCGCAGACGACGACCATCGACACGACGAAGACGATCTCCTGGTTGTAGGGAAGATCGGTGCCGGCGAGCGTCAACACGAAAGCGCCGTAGACGAGACCGCCGCCGAGGATGCGCCAGTCGATCGGCAGCCTCTCCACCGGCTTGAGGCTGATCAGCAGCGCGCCGCTCACCGACACGACGGGGATGATCAGGCCCAGGAGAAAGACGGTCGAGTAGGCGTAGATGGAGGCGATCCAGCCGGCGAGGCCGGCCACGAGAAAGATGCCGAAGGAGAGCGCCAGCCGACCCAGCACCTGCACCATGCCGAGCTCGCGGTCGACCTCGTCCCTGTCGCGCGGGGTCCCGTCGGGGTTCTCGCGCTCCACCACCTCCGTGCTCATGGCGTCGGCGGCCACGTCCTGGATGACGATGCCGAGCACGCTCGTGAACGCCCCGAGCCGGTAGAGGTTCTCAGGCGTCGCGAAGGTGAGCCAGCCGCCGGCGGCGCCCGCGAGCAGGATGAGCCCCGCCGCAATGAAGGTTGCTCCGATGAAGACGTAGGAGCGCCGCTGCGAGCCGAAGAGCGGCACCGAGTTCGACGAGCTCGCCGAACACCATCTTCACGGTCCACGGCAGCGTGAGCCACACGTCCACGGCGGCAAGCTCCGACGGGCTCAGCGTGAGCGACTTCTTGATCCAGAAGCTTTGCGCCACCGTGATGAGGCCCAGCGCCCCGTAGGCGAAGTAGACCATCATCAGCGGCAGGTAGTTGGGCCGGAAGGCGCGGATCGGATTTAGGAGCGCGTTCTGGAGCTGCTCCAACAGGTAGTCGCGGCTCCAGACGTCGACTGCGGCCATCAGGCGGGCTCCCCGGGTTGAGATTGCGGCGATATAGTCCCGGAAGGGGCCCGTCCGTCCAGTCCCGGGCGTCGCGCGCAAGCTTTTGCGTTCTTAATGGCGAAAATTGCCCTCAAGGGAGGCCGCGTTGGACGATATCCGCGGGGACGAGCCGGCGCGAGGCACCGAGCCTCGGCTGAAGCGCGCGCTCGGACTGCCACTCGCCGTGCTCTACGGGCTGGGTGTGACCATCGGTGCCGGCATCTATGTGCTGATCGCGCCGGCGGTGGCGCGCGCCGGCATGCACGCACCCATCTCCTTCATTGTCGCAGCCCTCATCATGGCGCCGTCGGCGGCGTCCTTCGCCGAGCTCGGCTCGCGCATGCCGCAATCGGCCGGCGAGGCGACATACGTGCGCGCCGGCCTCAAGTCCGACGGGCTGGCGTTCCTCGTCGGCCTGCTGGTTGTCGCCGCCTCGATCATCTCGGCGGCGACGGTGAGCCGCGGCGGCGCCGGCTATATCCAGGTGTTTCTCGACGTGCCCTTCGATGCGATCGTGGTCTGCGTGGTGCTGGCGATGGGCGCGATCACGGCCTGGGGCATTATCGAATCCGTGTCGATCGCCGGCGTGATGACCCTGATCGAGATCGGCGGCCTTCTGATGATCGCGTTCGTCGGCGCCACCGATGAGCCCGACCTCATCACGCGCCTGCCCGAGGCCTGGCAGGGTTTGGACGGGGCTGCCGCCTGGACCGGCGTTTTGAGCGCGGTGCTGCTCGCCTTCTTCGCCTTCACCGGTTTCGAGGGGCTCGCCAACATCGCCGAGGAGGTGCGCGAGCCCGCCCGCACCCTGCCGCGCGCCATCTTCCTCACGCTCCTCCTTGTCACGCTGCTCTATGTCGTGGTGGTGTGGGTGGCGCTCATCGCCGTGCCGCGCGACGAGCTTGCCGCCACCACCGCACCGTTGAGTCTGGTGTTTGAGCGTGCCACCGGTGCCTCGCCGGCGATCATCACCGCCATCTCCATCGTCGCCACCATCAACGGCATCGTCGTGTTCATGGTGATGGGCTCGCGCGTGCTCTATGGCATGGCGGCGCAAGGACTGCTGCCCAAGTTACTGGCGCACGTCAACGCGAGGACGCGCACGCCGCTCAAAGCCACGGCCCTTATCGTGGTGCTGACGCTGGTGCTCGCCGTCGTCTTTCCCATCGAAGGGCTCGCCGAGGCGACCGCGCGGCTGTCGCTCGTCATCTTCGCCTTCGTCAACACGGCACTCATCCGCATGAAGCTTCAGCGCGTGCCGGCACCCCCCGGCGCCTTCGTGGTGCCGTTCTGGGTGCCGGTGGCGGGCCTCATAACGAGCCTTGGGCTGCTCTTGAGCGAGCTTCTACGTTGACTTTGGTGCCAACGAGCCCCTCCTGAGCCGCTCGGCGGTACATGGCCGACCTCGTGGCCTGTTCTCCCCCTTCACGTTGCGCCGCAATCGCACAGAACTATTGTATGGCCTGAACCACGACGCTCGTCGGCGGCGGGATGTCCTTCTCGCTGATCGCCGCGTTTACGACCTCGCTCGCGAGCGCCAAGACGCGCAGCGTTTGATCCCGCGTCGGCGACCCATAGTCGGGCTCTGGGACATAGAACGTATCGCCATGGGGGCCGCGCACGGCGAGAGCCGGCTGCTCGCTCCCCGGGTTGCCCCGTATCACGCGGAATACGGTTAGTCGTTTCCCACCCCGCAGAACGATTTCCGGCACATATTTGTCCGCCGAGTAGTTTTGGAGAGCAATAAGTTCGCCCAGGTAAGACAAGAGCGATTTTGGAGACCTGAACGTGTGCTTGATCGCGTGACAATTCTCGTAGGACTTGAGCCTGCTCTCAATAGCGTGAAACGCCCGCTGCACCCTCGGCTCCTGAAAGTTTACGATCTGCTCGGCAACCGTCGTCTCAACCACAACCGTCTTACCATCGGCAGATTTCATCGGTACTTTCTTGGTTTCAAGCTTGAGATCTGCCCCGTAGCCGGAGAGCCCAAGCATCAGCCCCAAGGACCGGAAATTCAGGTAGTCGCAGGCGGTGTCAGCGCGATTCAAGACAACGTGGAAATATTGACGTCCCTCGAGCCGAATCGGCGGATCGTCAAACCAAAGCTTTTTGCATCGCGCTCGAATGTCTCGAAGTTGCTCGCATGCGACTCTGTAGTCAGATTGCTGTTTTGCGGGGCCGCTACACATTCTGTGATATTGAGAAACAAGCGCTACGCTCAGGTCCGCGTGAACCTCGACGTACTGGGACAAAATCGTCTCCAGGAGCGCCCCACTAAAGCCTTGTCCGACATAGCGGTCGAACGTGCCATATTGCAGTGACTCATTGAGCTTGGCCAACGCCGTGCCGTTGTTGACATCGGCGTATTCGATCGATTGCACGCCGCTCGACCAGCTCAACATTGGTCCAAGATCAAACGCGCTCGCGGCCTGAGGGCCAAAGGGAAGCTTTGGAGCAAAACTTCCATTTGCCATGTTCCCGGCCGTGAATCTTTGCAGCTTCGTGAACGACAGCGGCAGGTCGAGACTGGCTCGAACCGCATTCAGCAGCACCTGATCGCTCAGTGTGGTTGCTCCCGCCCTATTGAAGGAATCCGATTGATGCTCAAGTTGGACCTGGGCACAACCAGTCAGCGAGCAGGCAAGGAACGCAAACGCTGAAAACCGAAGCATTTCAATCAATCGCTTCTACGGAAACGTCGCCAATACTACCTTGGGTTGTATTTGCGTGCAAGCAAAACGCCGTCGGATTCGAGCTGAGAGTGGCTGAATTGCATCGGCTCCTCATTCCCAAGATCTTCCCTATGCAAGCGACCGTCGCGAAATCAATCGGTAGTGCCATGCGCCAGTGTTCACCCCGGGCGTGCCAGGCTGCGGTCTGTCTCAGGCAACGAGCCTAGCGCTGCTCTTGAGCGAACTCGGGCGCCAGCAACTCCGGTCCCGGACCAGCGAAGGTGTCGCAGGGGCGCGCCGCGCCGGGGGCTTGCCGCGGCCCTCCGAAGCGCGGAATGAAGACCGCCCCGACGCGCACAACGATCACCATCGAAGATGACCCAACCCATCGCCTTCCACACCTTCCTGCTGCGTTATCCGAATTTTCGCCTGCTGCTGACGAGCCGCCTTCTTTCCACCGTCGCCATGCTGACGCAAAGCGTTACGCTCGGCTGGCAGGTCTATTCGATTGCGCGCCTCGACCACACGGTGGCGCAAAGCTCGTTCTTGGTCGGCATGATCGGGCTCGTGCAGTTCTTGCCCATGTTCGCGCTGGTGCTGCTCGCGGGCGAGACGGCGGATCGCTACGACCGCCGCAAGATCCTGCTCGCCTGCATCGCCTTGCAGCTTTGCTGCTCGGGCGCGCTCGCGCTCACGGCAATGTCCACCCGCCCGAGCCTCGTCACCATTTTCGCGCTCGCCGGCGTGTTCGGCATCGCGCGCGCCTTCACCATGCCGGCCGGCGCCTCGCTCGGACCCATGCTGGTGCCGCGCGAGCTGCTGCCGCGCGCCATCGGCTTCAACTCGCTCAGCATGCAGACGGGGATGGTGCTGGGGCCGTGGCTCGGCGGCGTGCTCTGCGCGGTCTCGGTGCCGCTCTCCTATGCCGCCGCCATGGCCCTCTATCTGGTTGCTGGTTCGGCGCTCCTGTTCATCCGCGCCAACACTAAGCCCGATCACGCCGGCGGCGCCCGCCTCACGCTGATCGCCGAGGGGCTCGCCTACGTCTGGTCGAACAAGGTCGTGTTCGGCGCCATCTCGCTCGATCTCTTTGCCGTGCTGCTGGGCGGCGTCACGGCGCTGCTGCCCGTCTTCGCGCGCGACATCCTGCATATCGGCGCCGACGGGTTCGGGCTCTTGCGCTCAGGACCCGCCATCGGCGGTGGCCTGATGGCGCTCGCCTTGAGCCTGCGGCCGATCCACCGCAACGCCGGCTTCTGGATGCTGTGGGCGGTGGCGGCCTACGGGACGGCGACCATCATCTTTGCGGTGTCGACCTGGGTCTGGGTGTCGTTGCTCATGCTGGCGATCCTGGGAGCCGCCGACGCCGTGTCGGTCTACGTGCGCCAGAGTCTCGTGCAGATTCTGACGCCCGATCCCATGCGCGGGCGCGTGTCGGCCGTCTCCAGCCTGTTCATCAGCGCCTCCAACGAGCTCGGCGAGTTCGAGAGCGGGGTGGCTGCGCGCATCCTGGGGCCGATCGGCGCCGCCATCTTCGGCGGCGTCGGCTCGGTCGTGTTGACAGGGCTATGGGCGCACCTGTTCCCGAGCTTGCGGACTGCGCACTTGGGCGGGCATGCGAGCGAGGAGGCGCCGGCGGCGCCGGCGCCGTAGCTAGCGCGTGACGCGCCCCAGCTGCGGACTGTTCCAGCTCGAGCCGCTCTCCCTCGAAGCCGCGGATGAGCTGCTGCTGTCTGAGGAGCTGCCGCCGAACTCTGCGCCGGGCGTGACCGTCGTGATGGCGCCCAGAAGCCCCGGCAGCGGCGCGTCATCGGGATCGGCATAGCGCGCCGACCCGTCAGGGTTGGTGCCGCTTTTCGTATCGACGTCGAAGGCGAGCGCCGCCGGCGCCAGCAACGTGAGAGCCAGCAACGCTGCAACGCTGAATGAGAGATGTCGCATCGGTCTTCCCTCAGGCTAAAGCGATGGAACGACTTGTTCTCATCTGTGGCTCGCCAGCGTCCATACCAGGGGCGAGATAGAAGTTCGGCGCTATCTGTGACTTGCGAGCCACCCGGCCCGCCGAGAGCGCGTCAGTGCGTGAGCCGTCCGGGCTGCGGATTGGTCCAGCCCATCGCGCCGGCACCCACCGATGACGCCGGCACGCTGCCGCTCGTGGACATGTTGAGTTGCAGCCCGTGCAGGATCGTGGCCCCGTTGGGCGCAGCGTCCGTCTCCTTCAGGTTCTGGTTGACCTTCGGCTCCAAAAGCTCGTCGGGATCGACATAGCCTGCCGCCCCGTTGGGATTGGCGCCGCCGGTGGAGTCGAACTGGAAGGCGCGTGCCGGCGCGGGCGCCAGCAGCAGGATGGCCACGAACGCAAAAGCGCATAGAGATGAAAATCGCATCGCTATTTCCTTAGGCCCAAGCGAGAGTCTCCTGATCCTAAACTGCGTCGCGCCCGTGTCCAAGCCACTGCTCGAGACAAAATTCAGCGGCATCTGTGGCTTGTGCGCCACGCCTTTGGCATCGCCCGCGGGTGCGGCAAACTGACGGCGCTATTTGACGAGGCGCTTCAGAAGCGACCAGAACGAGATCGTGGTGCGGTTATAGATGCGGTTGTAGGCGGCGCGCTTGGGGTCCGTCAGCCACCCGTAGCCGCGCGGCGCCTTCAAGCCCGCCGAGTTCCTGAGCCGGCGCTTCCACGACGTCCGCGCAGCGAAGCTCTTGGCCGGGCTTGGCGTTCTGATCCCGACTTTCATTGGATCTCTCCCTGGTCGAGGCGCTGCGCCGAAGATAGCGGGATTCGGGCCCCGGCCGGGACGGCCCCAGCGCCATCCACAAGCAGGCGTTGCCAGTTGTCGGCAAGGCAGGCGCACGACATACTGAGGACTCGCACAGCGGGGGCCCGCTCATGCGTTCGCCAGCAAAGCTCTTCATTTCCGTTGTCTGCCTCAGCCTCGTGCTTGGGGCGCCGGCCGCGCTCGCGCAGCCGATCCCGAGGTCCCTGATCCGCCTGTGCCTGCGCAACATATTCACCGGCATCGCCTGCTACGTGGTCGGCCGCGGTGGTGAGCTGATCGTCGACGGATCGCTGTCGGCGGCGTGGGCCAAGGCCAAGGAGACGGTCACCGGCGCAACGCCAGAGGACGACGGCAAGCCCGAGCCGCAGCCGCTGCCACGCAAGGGCCCCGAGCCGTTTCCCTTGCTCAAAAATCCGATCATCGAGCCGATCAAGCCGTCCGAGCTAAACGCCCTGTCGAAGCGGCTGCCCGGCAGCGCCAGCCACAGGCTGCTGACCGAGGGCTTCCTCATCTATGATGCACCCAAGGGGACGCCCAAGCCGATCGTGCCGAAGTCCGAACTGCCGACGTCCAAGTTGCCGAAGCCCGGGCAGTCCGTGCTCGCGCCGACGACGAAGCCATTCTTCTCCAAGACCACGCAGCCCAAACTCGTGCCGTCTAAGAACCCCGATCCCTATTTCAGCCCGGACGCCTATCGAGCCCGTAAGGCCGACAAGCTCGTGGCACCCGGAAAGCCGCTAGGAGTGCCGTCCAGCTTCGCCGTAGGGCAGCTCAGCCTGGAGCAGCTTGCCTGTCAGCAAACGCGCGAGCGCCTCTATGGCCTCTCGCTCTACGATATGCTCGGCGCACCCGACTTCAATGAAAAGTTCAACCGCCGCATGACGCTCGTCGTGGCGCCCTGCGCGCACGCACACAGATTCTGAGACGTGGGCACACTCGGCGCGGCCCTCACGCAGACAAGGATGCACCCAGGCATGCTCATCATATCCCGCAACGGCAAGACGACGGTGGTCAGCGGCTGGCGGGCGTGGCTGGTGTGGGCGGTGCTGTGCATTGTGGCGTCGGTCTTCATCGTGCTGGCGGGAGCCCTTGCCCTGGGCTTCGCCTTGACGCTCGCCGCCTTCCTTTTGTTCGTCGTGCCGCTCGCCGTGGCGATTGCCCTGATCACCACGTGGATCCGCGGGCTGCGCTGACCCTCGGCTGCGGACTTTAAGGAGCAGGCGCCGGCGTCGTTCCGGTCATCGCCGGGGCGAGCTTGGCCCGTGCCTGGGTGAGCTCGTCCTTGAGATCGGCAAGTTGGCGCTCGAGCGTCGACTTTTCCTCAGCCGCCTTGGCCACGTCAGTGCGCGCCGCATCGCGCTCGGATTTGAGCGCTGCAAGGTGCTCCTGCAGCTTGGCGACCTGCTCGGCGGCCGTGTCGGCACTGGCGGCCTTGGCGGTGAGGCGCTCGACGGTCTTCTCGCTCTCCGCCACCGCCGCGCGCGCGCTCGTGAGCTCGGCTCTTAGGCCCGTCACCTGTTTTTGCAGCTTGCCGACGAGGGCTGCCACCGCGTTGCCGTCCGCGCGCGACCGATCGAGATCGGCGCGCAGCTTCGTCTCGACCTCGTGCGCGTGTTTAAGCTGCCCCTCAAGCGACAGGCGATCCGACTGCAGCTCCGTCCGATTGGCGGCGAGCAGCGCGCGCGCCAATTCCGTTTGCGCAAGCTGTTGCGTCGCCGAGCGGGCCCAAAGGCCCGCGTAGGCCGTGCTTGCGGCCAGGATCGCAACGGTCGTCCACAACCACCACGGACCCCACCGGCGCCCGCGCACCCGTGTCAGGGCGCCCGCTCTGGGATCAGGTCGCATCACCATGGCTCGTTTCCCCCAAGAAAGCGCCGGTCCGGACCGCGGTCCGGGCCGCAGCAACCCCTTCGGCGCGCGTCTTTTTCCTGATGGTGACAGCCCCACGCGTCCTGTCAACGGCAGGCGCGGCCGCAGCGTCCATGAGCGGGCAGGCGATTGACGAAAATTGGCGGTTTCTGCAGGCGTCGGCCCCTCTTGCCAGGCCCGAGTTTAGGGCCTCCTCGCCGACCGCCCGATGGACGCATCGTCGCTGAGGCGTGTAGTCTTTCGCCATACTGCAAGCGATTGGGGGGAGAGCATTGTGGCCAGGACACCGACGCTCGAAGAGCACCTTCTTGCGGCCAATACCAAGCGGGTGCTGTCGCTCGATGGCGGCGGTGTCAGAGGCATCATCACCATCGCCTTCCTCGAGCGCATCGAGGCCCTTCTCAAGCAACGTTCGGGGCGCGGCAACGACTTTCGGCTGGCGGACTACTTCGATCTGGTTGGCGGCACGTCGGTCGGCTCGATTCTGGCCACGCTCATCGCGCTCGGCTATCCCGTCGCCGACATCAAGAAGCTGTTTCGCGAATGGTGTCCCGCCATCTTCCGCCGACCGTGGTTGGGCATTCCTTATTTCACGCCCCGCTTCTCCTCAGCCGGCCTCAAGCGGAGGTCGCGTCAGATCTTGCATGAGGGCACGCTTGAGACGGCGCCCCTCAAGACCGGCCTCGCCATCATCACCAAGCGCGTCGACACGGGCAGCCCCTGGGTGCTCTCCAACAATCCCAAAGCCAAGTTCTGGAACGATCCCGCCGACGGCTCATACCTTGGCAACCGGCACTATCGTGTTGCCGATCTCATCTGTGCGAGCACAGCCGCTCCTTACTTTTTTGCCCCCAAGCGCATCCCCATCGGCAAGAAGCCCGGCCTCTTCATCGATGGCGGCGTGTCACCCTTCAACAATCCGGCCCTCATGCTGTTCATGCTGGCCGCCATCAAGGGCTACGGGTTCCAGTGGGGGACCGGCGCCGATCATCTCCTGATCGTCTCGGTGGGAACCGGCAGCTATCGCATGGCGCTAAATCCGGGCCTCTTCACGCGCAGCTTCTCCACCCTCTTTGCGGCCCAGGCGCTGCGCGGCCTCATTGGCGATACCGAGGCGCTCTCGCTCACCCTGCTGCAATGGCTCTCGGCGCCCAAACGACCGTGGGAGATCAACGCCGAGATCGGGACCCTGGAGGGCGAGCTGTTGGGTCCTACCGACCAGCAGGGCGAAACAAAGCCGCTGCTCTCGTTCGTTCGCTATGACGCACCCTTGGAGGAGCAATGGCTGCGCAAGACGTGCGGGGCTGACTTGGGCGCGCGTTTGAGCCACGACTACGTCAGCGGTCTGCAACAGCTCGACCGGCCCGATCTCATGGACGAGATGTACCGGGTGGGCGAGCATGCCGCCGAGGCGCAGATCACGCCGGATGACTTTCCGGCGAGCTTCGATTGAGCGAAACCATGAACCCAAAGCCAGCTCCTCGGCGTGACAAAGCGTTTTGCGTGGGCGTCACCGGCCACCGCCCCAACCGGCTGCCCGAGCGCCAGTGGGATCGCATCAAAAAGGAGCTCGGCGAGGTGCTGGCCGAGCTCGAGGCAGCCCACCCTCGCCGCCGGCTGGTGCTGCTCTCCGGTCTTGCCGAAGGAGCCGACCGGCTCGCAGCCTTGATCGCGCTTGGGCGCGGCTGGTCGCTGCGCGCCGTCCTTGCCTTTCACCGCACGCGCTTTGAGCAGGATTTCCCCACGGCCTTCGCCATCGGAGAATTCCGCGCGCTCCTGCAAGCTGCCAAAAAGATCGACGAGCCGAAAAAATCGGCACATCGGGGCCTGCCCCCTGAAGAGGGCTATCACGCGGTCGGGCAAGCGCTACTTGCGCGCAGCGACGTGCTGATCGCGGTCTGGGACGGCGAGCGCTCGCGAGGCAAAGGCGGAACCGTCAACGTGATCGAGGCGGCGCGCGCCAAAGGCATACCCGTCATCTGGATCCACGCGAGCAAGGCTCAAGCCCCTCAGTGGCCGGCGACTACGCCCAATGAAAAGCGCAAGAATGCGCGTCGAACGAAGGCGCCCGCGAGCTAGAGCGCCTTCGTTGCCTCGATGGAGACCTGGCCATGTCCACAACGCCCGCAGAAGCCGCCATCGGCCAAGACGATGCGGCGTCCGACTGGAAGTTGCGCCCCGAGCACCACGCCCGAGAGCTGCCGCGCGAAGCCGCCGCGCTAAAGCGCGTACTGGAGCGCGGCGAGATCGAAGCTATCATCAAGCGCTTTCGCGCTGCGGACACGAAAGCCATCGCCGCGCAGACGCGCTACAAGCGCATCGGCCGGCTCGGCCTTTATGCCGCCACCATGGCCGCAGTCGTCGGCGCGCTCTTTCTGTTGCCGATCGAGCCCTGGCTCAAGGACCCGGCCGGCTCGGCGGCCTCGGCAGTGCAGATCTCAGGCCTCGTCGTCGCCTTCCTCGCCTCCCGCTTCCTGATCATTGCCAAGCCGTTTGATGCCTGGATGAAGAACCGCGCCGAGGCGGAGATCGCGCGCGTCGCCTTGTTCGACGCCGTCGCCGACGCGAGCGAGCCGGCGCGCGAAGGCGAGATCGCCTTGCTTCCCCTCGCGCTGGAATATTTCCGCCGCTATCAGCTCGACGTCGAGAGGCGCTACTACGGCGGCCGCGGCCGCCAGCACGCCGCCGACGCCTGGCGCAGCAATTTGTGGCTGCGCGCGGGCCTCCTCGTCACCGTCCTCTCCTTGGCGCTCGGGGCCTTGATCGTTCTCCACCTCGCAGCAGCGCGGGGGCTGCCGGTTCCGGACTGGCTGTTGCTAGGGCCCGCAGCCATGGCGGGGGTGGGCGCGAACCGCACCGAGCTGGCGCTCGGCGTGGTGGCGTCGGCTCTCTACGGACTCGGCGTCGCGCGCAGTCTCATGGACCTCGACGAGCGCAACGCCTCGCGCTTTCTGACGACGTCGCAAAATCTCGAGTTTCTCACCGAGACCGGCCTCATTGAGGCGCGCGAAGCCGCCGCCGCCGGCAACGCGGAAGGTGTGCGCGACTTCATCGCCCAGGTTCAAGATCAGATCTCATCTGAGCACAGGGAGTGGATCCTCTTGAGCGCGCGCGAGGGCCGGCCCGACAAGCTGCGTCACGCCAGGGTACGCTGAGCGAACGCGCGACGCGCCCTTGTCAGCCGCGCCGCGGCAAGTGCTATGAACCGAAGCGGACGCTAGGAAGCTCGCGAGCGCAACCGCTGCAGCCAAGTTCCCGCCTTTTGAAGCATTTCGTTGAGCGGCTGATTGGACTCGAGCTTCGCAAAAGCGTCGGAAAGGCGGTCGAGCGACGATACGCCCGGTGCGGCGTTCACCGCGCGCGTCACCGAGCGCTGGATGCTCTCGGCAACGTCATGGAGATCGGCGCGCGTGACGTGGGGAACCCAGCCCTCCCACCGCGACGCGCTACGTTTGGCGCCCCACCGCGGCACGACCGCTAGCGCCAACAGCGCGCCGCCCAGCGTCGCAACGCCCATCGCGACGACAGGTTGGCGCCGAATGGTGCGGCGCAATTGCGAGGTGCCGGCCTGCGCTGCGTCCTTAACCAAGCGGCTGCGCTTTTCGGCAATTTTGGCGAGCTCAGTTGTGATTTCGCTGACGCTCCTGCGCAGCTCCGCCAGCGTCGTTTCCTCCGCGCCGACCCCGGATTGAGCCGCCTGGCCAGCCGTCACGTCTTTTACTTGAGCGGTCATTCCCCGCATCTCCTCATATGGCGGCCACTGGCAGCCGTTGGGACCTCGTTGAGTGAACGCACTCGAGGGGCGGCGGTTCCCGCGATGTTGTGTTTTCGGCGGGAACTCGAAGGGTCGCGCCGGCGTTGTTGAGGCGCCATCAAGCACCCGGAGGGAAACAACCCCGGGCCAGAGGAGGTTCAACATGACATTCACGTCTCCTCGGAGCTCGAGCTCCGATCAAAGTGCGTCAACCCGCTCGGCAGCGAACGAGGTGGGCGACAACGTCACGGCGCTGCGCGAGGACATCGCAAGTCTTGCCGAACTCGGTGAAGCGTCTCGCCGCCGAGCAGATTGGCACCAGCGTGGAGGACGTCCAAGACAAGGCGACGGAGAAGCTGGGCGACCTCGAAGCCGCCATTCGCCGCCATCCGAGCCAGTCGGCGCTCATCGCCGCCGGCATCGGCTTCGTCGTCGGCCTGATAATGGCACGATAGGGAGAGCTTTAGATGAATACGCAATTTACGCGGCCGGGCGTAGCGCCGGCATCGAGCACTGCGAGCGATCCGGCAAACACCGCCCAAGAGATGCTTTCCGACACCATCGACCAGGCGCAGGCGTTGGCCCAGGAGCAGTACGATAAGCTCGCCGGCACCATCCGCCGCAACCCGCTGCAAGCGGCCGGCATCGCCGCCGGCGTCGGGTTCGTCCTCGCGCTGTTGGCGCGGAGATAGCCCGTCATGCTTGGGGATGCGGTACTTTATGCGGCAAGCCGCGCCACCTCGACTGCGCTCGACAATGTCTCGCGGAAGTTGACGTGGACGGTGACGGCGGCCGCATTTCTCCTGTGCGGCCTCGTCTTGGCGCTCATTGTTGCTTTCTGGCTCGCCGAGCCGATGATCGGAGCCCTGCGCGCGGCCGGTGCAATTGCAATTGCGTGCATCGTCGTCGGGTTGTCATGCCTGGCCATGCCATGGCTCATCGAACGGCTCGAGCAGGCCCGCAAGCAGCAGCGATCTGCCGTTGCCACCACGGTTGACGTGGTCGAGGACGAGGCCAAGGAGGCCGTTGATTACTTCGGTGCGCTGCAGGTCGTCGGCGCCGCGTTCCTGTTCGGTATCGGCGCCGCGCGCCGTCTCAAGCGCTGAACAATAGCGGAGGCGAGTCGAGGGACGCTTCATGGCCATCGCACGATTCCCGTCCATCAAGTCCTCCCGCGCCCCTGTTGCAGGCGCTGATGTGCCGAGCTCGATGGTCGTGGAGATTGCCGTCATCGGCTTCATCATGGTCGTCGCGCTCTATTTCGGCCAGGCCGTCTTCGTTCCGCTGGCGCTGGCCGTCATCTTGTCCTTCATTCTCGCTCCGCCCGTCCGCCTGCTTCGGCGCATGGGCCTGCCGAACTCGCCGGCAGTGTTCCTTGTCGTGCTGCTGACGTTCGCCGCGATCTTCGGGATCGGCGCGTTGATAACGCAGCAGGTTGGGAGCCTCGCCCGGGAGATCCCGGGCTATCAGCTCACGCTCAAGGACAAGGTCAAGGCGCTGAAGCTCGCAGCATCGAGCGGCGGAGCGATCGAGCGCGCGAGCGCCACCTTGAAGGACCTCAAGAGCGAGTTGGATAAGCCGGCGGCGGCGGCGCCTCGCCCGGCTCCCGTCCCGATGGCGCCGCTCGGCAACCGCGGCATCAATCCCGATACGGGGCCAATCCCCGTCGAGGTCCATACTCCCGATCCGACGCCGCTCGATCAGTTGCAGGGTATCATCGGCGTCGTCCTTGCGCCGCTGGCCACGGCGGGGATCACGGTGCTCTTCGTTCTCTTTCTCCTTCTTCAGCGCGAGGATGTGCGCGACCGCGCCATCCGTCTGCTCGGCTCCCACGACCTCGAGAGATCGACCGCGGCCATGGACGATGCCGGCGACCGGCTCAGCCAATACTTTCTGGCGCTCACCGGCATCAATGCGGCGTACGGCATCGTCATCGGCACGGCGCTCTGGTTCATTGGCGTGCCGAGCCCGATGCTCTGGGGCGTCTTTGCCATGGTGATGCGGTTCGTGCCGTTCATCGGCGCCTTCATTGCTGCAGCCTTTCCGCTGCTGCTGGCGGCCGCCGTCGACCCCGGCTGGAGCATGTTCCTGTGGACGCTTGCCCTCTACGTCGTGGGGGAGGTCATCATGGGCAACCTCATCGAGCCGGTGATTCAGGGCCATCGCACCGGCCTGTCGCCGCTGGCTATCGTTTTGTCGGCGGCGTTCTGGACGCTGCTATGGGGACCGATCGGACTCCTGCTCGCCATCCCTCTCACCGTGGTTCTCGTGGTCCTCGGTCGCCACGTCGACCGCCTCGAGTTCCTGCACGTTCTGCTTGGCGACAGCCCACCACTTTCACCGGCCGAGCGGTTCTACCAACGCATGCTCGCCGGCGATCCGGCCGAGCCGCTCGAGCAGGCCGAGAAGATCGTCAAGGAGGGCTCTCTCGTCGACTACTACGACGACGTGGTCGTCGAGGGTCTGCGTTTGGCGCAAATCGATGCCGACCGCGGCACGCTGGAGGCGGAGCGCCTGCAGGATATCCGCGAGACGGCGGAGGTCGTGATCGACGCGCTGTCGGAGCACGATCTCGTGCCAAGGACGTCGGTCAAGCCGGCAGCGGCGAAGCCCGACGACGCGACGATGTCCGAGGAGGGCGCCGAGAGCGAAGAAAGCGACGGCATCAGCAATCTCGTCGCCGCCTGCACGCGTGAAACGGTTCCTCCCGAGTGGCGCCACGACAACGCGGTCTTGTGCATTGCAAGTCACACGGCGCTCGACCAGACGGCAGCGCTGGTCCTGGCGCAGTCGTTGGAAAGATGCGGCATCGGTGCCAGGGTGCTCGGTCCCGACCAGGTTAAGCACGGCGCCCTGCGCGGCGAGGACTTGAGCGGCGTGCGTCTCATCTGCATCTCCTCACTCGATGTACGCAATCGCGGCGCGCATACACGCTTTCTCGTGCGGCGCCTGAAGCGTTACGCTCCCGATGCCATCCTGCTCGGAGGCTTCTGGAAGCTCGATCCGAGCGAGGACCACGGTAGCGCCATCATCGAAAGCATGGCGGTCAATAGCGTCGTGCACTCGGTGAGAGATGCGATAGGCTTCTGTCTCGAGGCAGCAATGACTGCAACGGCGACCGCGACTGACCTTCCTCCCGCCGAGCGGTCACCATCTACGGCGAGAGCTAGTCCCGCGGAGCAACGCGTTTCTTAAATTAGGCTGGCGTCACCGCGCGCGCCGCCGACCACACGGCGTTCGTTGCCTGCTTTCCAAGCCTAGTGACGGAGGCGTCTGCTGGAGAAACGGGGGAATGGAGCGATTGTTGCCGCGTCTCCCGCGGGTGTGAACCCGCCCGAATGGGCTCACGGATTAGCGGGCTGCGTGGCAGCCGCCGGAGGCTCTTCGGGCACGCCGACGCTGCTGCGAGGATAATAGCTGTAGACTGCATAGTAGAGGATCGCGGCGGCGGCGATCGCCAGCAGCATCGAAAAGATGAGCACTCGGAAATTGAGGCGGCTCGGCGAGGCTTGTCGCGCTTCGGTCGGCGTCAGAACCTGGGCTCTCTCTTCCATCGGTTGGTCCTCCCAAAAAACGGAAACGCTTCGCGGCAGCGGGAGTTCCCCGCGCGCTCAGGTGTAATGCGTTAAAAAAATTGCGGCCCGGAGCCGATCCGGGCCGCAGTGGATGAGGCGTACGGCCGTCTTACGAGCGGTCTTCTGGTTTCTTCCACTCCGGAGCCGCCTGCAGGCTTTCCTTGGTGACCTTGGCGGTGACGACGAGGCCGCCGTCAGCATCGCGCGTGAGCGACAGCTGATCGAAGGGGAGCGCAACGTCCTTCTCGCCCAGTCCCAGGAAGCCGCCGACGCCCACGATCACGGCTGCGATCTTGCCGTTGCTGTCGATGCGGATGTCGTTGATGTCACCTACGACCTCGCCGGCGCCGTTCTTCACGCTCTGGTTCAGGAGGTCATTTGCGGAAAGATTGCCGGCATCCGCGGCCGTCTTCACTGGAGCCATCTCCTGCTGCTCGGCCGGCATGGTTGTCGTCTTCGGCATGGTGCTGTCCTGCGCGACGGCCGGAACTGCCATCAGAGCGACAAGCGATGCGGTTGTGAGAAAGGTCTTCATGATGAGCACTTCCTTTGCGTTGTTACTGACTCGCACTTGCGGTCATTCGCTGCCCGCTTGGGCAACTGCGTCGGTAACGATTTCAGTAAGACGCAGTTCCACGTTTGGGCGCAAAACGCGAAAGCCGGCCGCGGATGATCCGCAGCCGGCTTCAGTGCGGCGACCACGTGACTAGTGGTGACGCCTATGGTGCCGACCGTGATGCCGGTGATGCCCACCGCCGAAATAGAGACTGATGCCCGGCGCCCCGTAGTGGCGATAGTGCCGCCGGCCATGGCAGTAGCGGCGCCCGTGCCGCCAATGGCAATGGCGATAGCGTCTCCAATGAACCTGCGTCGCAGATGAATCGGTTGCCGTCGCAGCTTTCATGGCGCCGAGACCGGTCGGAGCTGCGCTCGCGGGACTGGCCATCAAGCCGGCAAAGCTCATTGCCGCAACAATCGTAATAATTCTCCACCAAGACATGGAACCTTCTCCTTTGGATCTCTGATTTGTTGAGTGACCCTTGGGGCAAACTCGCAATCAGGGGATAGGTTCCGGATGGTGCAGGGCAGCATCAATGATTGTTGCACGCGCGACACTGCGCCCGCCGATCATCGCCATTAGTTTCAGTGTGTTGGGCTACCTACGAGCGCCG
This sequence comes from uncultured Alphaproteobacteria bacterium, assembly GCA_963728165.1. Taxonomy (GTDB): domain Bacteria; phylum Pseudomonadota; class Alphaproteobacteria; order Rhizobiales; family Hyphomicrobiaceae; genus Hyphomicrobium_A. The sequence goes on from CAVSIY010000002.1 coordinate 397,000, forward strand.
TGGCGGCCGTCCGGTGGTATCGAGAATGGCGTCAGCCTTCGACCACGCGTGCTCCTGACCGCACAGCGGGCAATGCACGGGCGATGCGGTGATGTTCGGAAGGCTATTGAAGCTGTCCTTGTCCGTATCGATGCCGACCGGCACGAGCTGCTTCGTCGTAGGGCAGCGAATCATAATCGCACCCATAGCGTCCTCCACATCGGTTCGACATACGGTCAACTGAACGGGCCAATTCTACATTGGTGTCCTGCACTTACGGTAGCCCGATTTCCTTCACTCGCTAACTCGTGAATCAACGGGCACCTTTCAAGGGAAGATTGTGCAACGGTCCGGACCTGCGGGCAGGGATGCCGCCAATCCTGGCCAAATCATGTTCACAGCCATCGCTCCGCGCGTATGCGGCAGGGGGAACCAAGCGTGTCGCGTGGCGTTTTCGGTCGACAGAAAGCGTAGCAGGAGACCGGTTCGATGAAGGTTGAAAACCTGGAAGATCTCTTCGTCCACACGCTCAAGGATATCTATTTCGCCGAGCGCCATATCGTTAAGGCGCTGCCCAAGATGGTCAAGACCGCCCAGTCCAGGGAGCTTGCCAAGGCGTTTGACGACCATCTGCAGGAGACCAAAGAGCAGGTAAGCCGGCTCGAGGAGGTCTTCAGAATTTTGGGCAAGAAGGCCGAAGGCGAGGAGTGCCCGGCAATCGAGGGCATTCTCAAGGAAGCCGAGGAGCTGATGGGCTCAATCAAGGATCCCGACACCCGCGATGCCGCCATGATCGCGGCGGCGCAGGCCGTCGAGCACTACGAGATCACGCGATACGGCACGCTCGTCTCATGGGGAAAATTGCTGGGGCTGAAGGATGCGGTGAAACCGCTCGCGGCCACCTTGAAGGAGGAGCACAGCGCTGATGCCAAGCTCACCAAGATCGCCGAAGGCAAATTGAATAAGGAAGCCGCGTAGCTCATTATCTTCTCAACGGGCACAGGCCCGGAACCTGAAAGCCAGGGGGACCTCTCCTGGCTTTCTCATGCGATCCCTCCCCCCATCACGAGAAAGTGTCGCACGCGGCAATCCATCCGCTTGCCCTAAAACGCTGCTCCGCCGCGGCCGCCGCCGCCTTCCCTACATCATATGACATCGCGAGGACTTCGCGCGCGCTCTAAAAGGCTCAACTTGAGATCGACCGCGCGACCGCCCAGCAGACTTCCGGCGCGCGAACGGGCGAGAGCGTTCTTTGGCACAGCTTTCTCTCAGAGGAACTCCCTGTGGGCAGGCGCGTCCGGCGACGGACGAACCGCCTTCTCCTATTGCCATCATGAAAAATGCCGCCCCCAATATCCTGATCGGCATGCATGCTCTCCTGGTCGAGGATCAGACTCTGATCGCGCTCGACACCGAGATGCTGCTGCGCGAGCTCGGTGCCGAAGTGGTCGAGACGTTCACCAACGCCGAAGCCGCGCTCGCCTGGCTGGCATCGGGCTCGCCCGACGTGGGCGTCCTCGACATCAATCTGGGCATGACCTCGTCGTTTTCCGTCGCCGCCGAGATGCACCGGCGCGCGAAGCCCTTCATCTTCACGACGGGCTACGGCGAGGGGGTCCTGATCCCTGAGGATTTCGCCGACATCCTGATCGTGCACAAGCCCTATACGTGCGATGCGCTCGCTCACGCGTTTGAAGCTTGCCTGCGCCGCGGCCAGGCCGGCGCTTAGATCAACGGGCGCACCGCGCTCTCCGATCCGTCGTCGCCGGCGATGTCGGCTAGTCGGTTGCGGTTGAGGATTTCGAATTCCTGCTCCTTCCAGCGAATAACGCGGTCTCGAATGAGACGGCCTAGGGTCCGGTTGGTATGCACGAGCGACAGGCCGAGCGTATCGGCGATGTGCTGCTGGGTGATGGGGACTCGGACCTTGTTCGGGGCGCCCATGAGCTCGAGCTCCTCCGCGCGGCGGGCAAGATGCAGGAGCAGATACGCGCAGCGTTCGACGGCGGAACGCCGCCCCACCGACAACAGTTGCTGGTCGAGAATCTGCTCCGAGCGGGCGGCAAGCCACGTCACATCGAAGGACAGCCCGGCATAGCTCTCGAACAGCCGCCACAGCCCCTCGCGCTGAAAGACGCACAAGACCATATCCGACAGCGCCTCTATGGAGTGCTGCATCTCCTGCATGACCGAGCCTTGCAGGCCGATGAAGTCTCCGGGAAAGCAGTAATTCAGGATCTGGCGCCGGCCGTCGGGCAACAGCTTGTAGCGAAAGGCCCATCCGGACAGCACCGTGTAGAGATGCGCGCTGCTGGTGCCTTCCAGGAAGAGCATCGACCCGGCCTCGGCCGTCAGCTCGCCCGTTTTGAATGTGCCGACGAACGCCAGCTCCTCCGCGGTGAAGGGACGAAAGATCTCCATCTTTCGCAGAGGGCAGCGTTCGCAGGGCACCTGCCGTCGCGCGGCATCCTTAGGATCCGCCATGGGCGTGCTCTTGTTGTTGCGAGTTCGCGGCATCAGACGCGTATGCCTAGAGCAGGTCAAGGGAGCGTACGGCTTTCGCCTTTCAATCCGGTGCTCGCTTTAGCGCCGGTACCATATCCCACGTCGATCGCTCGACGCTCTCCGCGCAGGCCCCACGGTCGATTCCATCTGATTGAGCCTCAGCGAGCCTGAGAAACTCCAAGTGCAGCTCGATGTCCCGAGACGGCGGCAGTCCCGTGCTCAGCTCGGGGGCTTCTCTGAGTTGCCGTCCGATAGTGTTAACGAGTTCCTTGTTCTTCTTGTTGGTCACGTCCAAAAAATCCCGCTGCTGATGGTCTTTAGGCGTTTAACCCAACAGCGCTCAGGAAGTTCCGACGTGGGCTGTGCGGCTTGGTCACGGGACTTTTGGGCAACGGTCGCTAGGGAGTCTCGGGCCCGTCCCGCCAGAGGATGTGGCTTGCGGGGATGTCGAGGGTCCAGCAAACGCCCTCGGGATTGAACTGCAGTGCGGCTTCGCCCTGCAGAGCGCGGGCGGCGAGTTGCTCCAACACAACCTGGCCGAAGCCCCTATGGGATGGGGGCGCAACGGCGGGGCCGTCTCGCTCGGCCCAGACCATGCGGAAACGTGTGTCCTCGGCCTCGCCCTCGCTGCACGCCCAGCGAACGGTCACCTCGCCCTGCGGCACGGACAGGGCGCCGTATTTGGCGGCGTTCGTCGACAACTCGTGCACCGCCAGGCCGATGTTCTGGGCCGCCTCCGGCGTCACGATCATCTTGTTGCCAGCGATCTCGATCTGACTGGCATGCTCATCAAGGTAGTGGCCGAGCTGCGACTTGACGAGATCGGCGACCGAGACGCCGTGCCAATCCCGCTGGACGAGAAGATCGTGCGATGCAGCGAGCGCCTGCAGGCGTCCGGAGAACCGCGTTTCGAAGTCCGCGACCGTCTTGCTGCCGACCTTGCTCTGGCGCGCCATCGCCTGGATCACCGCGAGCAGGTTCTTGGAGCGATGCGTGATCTCGCGCATCAAGAGTTGAGTGTGCTCCTCCCAATGCTTGCGCTCGGTGATGTCGCGCGCCGTGCCGGTCATGCGCACCGCAACGCCATCGGAGAAGTGCGCTCGGCCTCTTGCCGCGACCCAACGCTCAATGCCGTCGCGGATTCCCTTGACCCTGTGCTCGACGTCGTACTCGAGCGGGTCCTCTGGATCCTGCGCCTTCTTGATCGCGTCCAGCGTCTGTTCTCGATCCTGTGGGTGCAAGGCGGACACAAAGGCATCGACCGTGACAGGCTCGTCGGGGCGGAGACCCCACAACTCGCGCATGCGGCGGTCCCAGGTGAGCGCCTGGGTCGTGAGATCCCAGTCCCAAACTCCCGTGTCGGCGGAGGCAAGCGCCAGGCGAAGCCGGTCTTCTCCCTCGCGTAGCGACTGCTCCATCTTGCGACGCGTCTTGGAGGCTTCCACCAACGCCTCCCCCACAGAGCGGACCTCGCTGATGGAGGAGGCCACCGGCTGCACGATCTCGCCGCGCCCGAGCGCGCCGGCGCCTTCGACCAGCTGCTGGACAGGAATGGAGAACTTGCGCCCAAATAGATAGGCGAGGAGGGCTGAGAGGATACTGAAGCTCAACGCAAGCGTAGCGACGAGCCACCACGAACGGATCATCGGTTGGTTGGCGACAGCAACGGGCACGGTAATGGAAACGAGCCAGCCCGACTGTTGCGAGTGGGTCGAGGCGCGCAGCACGGGGGCACCTTCGGCATCCGTCGTGCGCCAGAGCCCCGAGTGCTCCATGGAGCCTTTCCACAGGTCCTGGCGCAGGTGGTGTCCGACGGTGCTCTCAAAATCTTGCGAACGCGCAATCATGATGCCCGCTCGGTCGGTCACAGATGCAATCCAACCGTCGTCCAAGTTTTCGTTCTTGAGGATCTCAGAGATCCGAGCGGGCGCGACAGATGCGCTTAGAACGTAGAGCGTTCGCTTCCCTTTCTTGACCGGAACGCTGACGCTGAAGACGGGGGCCCGTGCCATGAGGCCCTGGTAGAGATTGGACACTTGCGGCTTGCCTGAGGCTGCCACCTGTTTCCAATCGTTGGCGGAGATATCCGGCAAAGGCGCTCCCCAGGCAGCACGGGTGTTGACCAGCTGCTTGCCTTTCGCATTCGTCAGGAAGAAGTGATTTCTACCGACCTCCTGCGCGGCCATTGCCTGTCCGTAGAACGCCTTCAGGTCGCCTTCGGCCAAAGAGGGAGAAGAGGCAAGCGCCTTGAGCGTCGTCGTGGTGGCCGCGAGCTCCCGATCGATGGCAATGGCAGCCGACCTCACGACGTCCGTTATTTCGCGCTCCATGCTCTCGCGCTCGAAGGCCGCGGATCTCACGAACATCAAGGCGCTGAAAATGAGCGCAGGCAGCAGAAGCGCCAAACTGTAGAGCAGGAACTGAGCCTGGATCGACCAATTGTGCCGGCGTATCCGCTCGAGCATCGGCAGCGGCTCTTTTCGTTCAGATGGAAAGGAATGTCGGCGTGCGCCATCCCCGCGCGCACCCGGTCTCCAATGGTGAGTCAAACGCCGCAAGGGGGTTCAAGTTCCACGCCGTAAAATGCGGTGTTCCGAGCGAACCGAGCATCGAGCTGGAACCTTTGGCAGGAGAGCGCCGTTTCACGCCGATTACCGTCCTAACTCAGAGGAGATGGATCATGAACTGGGATCGTGTCAGCGGAAACTGGAAACAGTTCAGAGGCAAGGTGAAGGAGCAATGGGGCAAGCTCACGGACGATGAGCTGGACCAGATCGACGGCAACCGCGAGCAGCTCGAGGGCAAGATCCAGGAGCGCTACGGGATCGCCAAGGATACGGTGAAGAAGCAGGTCGAAGACGCCATGCAGCGTTGGTGAAGTCTTCCTTAACTCGTTGATGGCCGGCCCATCCCCCTCCCCCCAAGCCGGCCTCACGCAATGGAGCCCGCACCCAAGCCACGCAAGCATCGCAGGCTCCATTGCCCCCGTTTCCCCTCGTATCTTCTGCTACACCCAGACTGGTTTCGTCGGCTGGAGGCCAAAAAAGCTGTAGACCTGTGGAACATTTCGGTACCGGCGGCGTTTTGGGCCCTGACGGGCCGAATAGAATGCCGGCATAGAGAGACATTCGGCTCCAACGTCCGAGGGTCCTGAGGAATGATGGTGCTCCGGCGCGGCCTCGGGGATCATGCGGCGCGAAGAGCTGCACAGGGAGGCGGGAGAGCGGCTTGATGGCCGAGGACAAGAAGGCTGCAGGGCACAAGCCCTGCCACGAACCCCATCCATCTCCGGAGACAGGAAAGGGCGTACGCAAACGCGCTCCCGACCAGGACGTGCTGCCGGGCATTGTCGGCAAGCAGCTGAGAGCCGCCTATAGCGAGCTGCTGAACACGCCGATTCCCGACGCGTTCACCGAGCTCATCAAGCGGCTCGAGAAGCAAGAGCCCGCCGAGCATCCGGCCAGTTCCGAGAAGCCTCGCCGCGAGGAGAGCAATTCGTGAAAGGCAAGGCTCACGAGAGCCCGCTCCGCGACGATCTGGTCGCGGCGATCCCGAACATGCGCGCGTTTGCCATATCCCTGTGTGGCAACCGCGACCGCGCGGACGACCTCGTTCAGGAAGCGCTCGTCAAAGCTTGGAATCATTTGAACTCGTTCGAAGTCGGCACCAATATGAAGGCTTGGCTTTTCACCATTCTGCGCAATGCCTACTTCTCCGAGCTGCGCAAGACCAAACGCGAGGTGGCCGATAGCGACGGCCTGATTGCCGCGCGCGTGGCGATTCCCGCCGGGCAGCACGCCCATCTCGATCTCAGGGACCTGAGCCGCGCCCTGGCCGAGCTGCCATCAGATCAGCGCGAGGCGCTGATCCTGGTGGGCGCTGAAGGTTTTTCCTACGAGGAAGCTGCCAGCATCTCCGGCTGCGCCATTGGAACCGTGAAGAGCCGTGTCAACAGGGCCCGCTCCAAGCTCGCCGAGCTGATGGCGGACGTGCCCGACGACGATACTTGCGCGCCGGCGGAGGATACAGAGCCTGCGAAGAAGTCCCGCCGCCGCGCCGGGCTCACCACATCCACTTGAGAAAAGCCGTCACCTCACAAGCGCCTTGTCGGGCTATGCGTGGCTTCGATCAGGGGAGTCGACTTTCGCATCTGGCTTGTGCGCCTTGTAGTCGAAGAACAAGGCTTGGCTGATGATGGCCTGCACGGTCTCGGTCCTGAACGGCTTGTTGACGAGAAACGTCGGCTCGGGACGGCTTCCGGTCAGCAGCCGCTCCGGGTAGGCGGTGATGAAGATCACCGGCACGTCGAACGACTCCAGTATCTCATTGACGGCATCGAGACCGGAGCTGCCGTCCGCCAGCTGGATATCGGCGAGCACGAGCCCCGGCTTGTGCTTGCGGAAGGCCGCAACCGCCTCATTGTGCGTGCGCGCGGTATCGCAAACATCGTGACCCAATCCCGTCACCAAATCCGAGAGGTCGATGGCGATCATCGGCTCGTCCTCGATGATGAGGACGTTGGTCGCCACCTGCTCGGCGATCTCCGAGGCGGCTTGATCGACGAGTGATTTGACCGTGCTCTCGTCCGTCTCCAGGACGAGCGCGGCTTCCGGAGTTGAGAACTCCTCCACGGCCATCAGCAGGAACGCCTGACGCGCCTTCGGCGTTATGGCTTCGAGCTTGCGGTCGGCGGCGGCGAGCCGCTCGGATGTGGCGGTCTCATCGGCCTTGTGGTTGAGACGCACGGAGTTCCACACCTTCAGGAAGGTCTGATAGGTCGCGACGCGCGGCTCCAATTCGGTGGGAAACATGCTGGGCTCGGCGGCGAGCGCTTCAAGCATCGCCACCACATACGCATCTCCGCTCGCCTGGTTGCCCGACAACGCGCGAGCGAACCGCCTCAAGTAAGGAAGCTGCGGTGCGATGGCCTCAGATATGGACATGGTCTCCCCTTGTATTGCGATCAGCACGAGGACGTGCCGCAGCGCTTACAACGCGCTGGCCGCGACGTAGGTTCCAAATAGCAGGAATTTGCCTGCTCCAGAAGCGAAGGCCAGGTCCATCTAATTGAAAATATGCACTTTATTTGGAAAACTTTGGTCAAACTCGGTGCTGACCCTGGCTCAACCCCTCCTCAGCATGCCGCCGATGAACGAGAGGACGACGAGGATGATCGCCACCCAGAACAGTAGCCGCGCACCGTCAGTCGCTACGCCGGCCACCCCGCCGAACCCCAGGAAGGCGGCAATGAGCGCGATTATAAGGAATACGACGGCCCAATAGAGAAGGTTACCCATTCGTGTGCCTCATGATGAGGGGGCTGATCTTGTCGCAGAAAACGTTGGCAAGCAGCGATGGTTCCCCCGATGGCCGATCCGCTTCAGGCGCCGAGAGCTAGGTCTCTGCTCGGGCCTGCCACCCCACGCCTCTACGAGCCGCTAACGCCGATATTCGAAATGACATATCGCGCTTGCTCGGGCTCCCATAAGATGTCGCAATATTTCAATCCGTCTCGCTCGCGATGCAGCACTCACCAAACCACATGAAATTGGGTATCCAGTCGTTCGACTGGTCGACAACGGACCTCGGTCCGATGGACTCCTGGCCGCAGTCTCTGAGGACCGCGGTCGATATGGTTACGAGCTCGCCCGTCCCCATGGCGCTGCTGTGGGGCACGGACGGCATCATGATCTACAACGACGCGTACGCTGGGGTCGCCGGTACGCGCCATCCAAAAATTCTCGGCGCGCCGGTCCTCGAGGCGTGGCCCGAGGTCGCCGACTTCAACCGCCGGGTGCTGGAAGTGGGGCTTTCCGGCGAGACGCTCTCCTTCAAGGACAAGCACTTCGCTCTCAATCGTCGCGGCGAGCCCGAGGACGTATGGATGAACCTCGACTATAGCCCGGTGAGGAACGAGGCGGGCGAGCCCGTCGGCGTGCTCGCGGTCGTCGTGGAGACGACGCCGTGGGTCTATGCCGAGCGCGCGCAACGGGAAAGCCAATCGCGCTTTCGCACGCTTGCCGACAACATCGCCCAGTTCGCCTGGATGGCCGACGAGACAGGCTCCATCTTCTGGTACAACAAGCGGTGGTTCGACTACACGGGCACGACGCTGGATGAGATGAAGGGATGGGGCTGGCGCAAGGTGCATCACCCCGACCACGTCGACCGCGTCGTCGAAAAGATCTCCCGTCACTTCGAGACGGGCGAGGTGTGGGAGGATACGTTCCCGCTGCGCGGACGCGACGGCACCTATCGCTGGTTTCTCTCCCGCGCCATGCCGATCCGCGACGACAGCGGCAATGTCGTGCGTTGGTTCGGAACCAACACGGACATTACCGAGCATCTCGAGGAGGGCGAGCGCAACGCCCAGCTCGCGACCATCGTTGCAACGTCGCCCGATGCCATCATCTCCCTAGCGGAAGATGGCACTGTCCTGTCGTGGAATCCCGGCGCCGAGAAGATGTTCGGTTATGCGGCCGACGAGATCTTGGGCAGATCGGAGAGACTTCTGTTCACTGAGGACGCGGAGGAGGAATTCGAGGAGAAATACCAGCACTTGCGCCATGGCGAGCACGTGTCACGCGATGCCGTACGCCGCCGCAAAGATGGGACGCTGATCGATGTCGCAATCAATGCCGCGCCAATGCGTCGCCCCGACGGGCGCATCATCGGGTTCTCGGCGGTCCTGCGCGACATAAGCGAGCGCAAGCGTGTCGATAATCATCTGCATGTAGTGATGCGCGAGCTGTCGCATCGCACCAAGAATCTTCTGGCCGTGATCATGGCCATGGTTCGGCAGACCGCGCGTGCGAGCACCGACGTTTCCGTCCTGCAGTCCGAGTTGATTCAACGCCTGCAGAGTCTCTCGGCCTCCCACGATCTGCTCGTCGCCGAGGATTGGGCGGGCGCCTCAGTGGAGCAGCTTGTTCGCGCTGTCCTGCAGCCGTTCGTCGGCAATGAATCGGACGCGCTCGAATGCGCGGGACCGAGCGTCCTCGTCAACGCGACCGCGGCCCAAAACCTTGGTTTGGCTCTCCATGAGCTCGCAACCAACGCCTCCAAGTATGGAGCGCTGTCGAGCACGGAGGGACGCGTCAGGGTGACGTGGTCTTTCGAGCCCAGCGACGAGGGCACGTTGCGGTTGGTCATCCGATGGACGGAGCGCGGCGGTCCGCCGGTTGAGCCCCCCGAGGTCAAGGGCTTCGGCCACGTGGTCATCGAGCGCGTCGCTGCGCAGGCGCTCAATGCAACCGTTGTCTACGAATTTCCCAGGGAAGGGGTCCGCTGGTCGATCGCCCTGCCTTGGGATTTCGTCGTCAATGTGCGTGGTGCGCGCCTGACGCCCGAGAACGCCTCGGCGTGAAGTGAGGAGGGCCGCGCGGGCGGCAGTCAGACCGGGGCCGGCGGGCAGTCGTCCTTTGCAGCGTCGCCGTTGCGCGCCCGGGCCGCGAGTCGACGATACTCCTTGCGGACGCCGTCTATCTCCTCTTGCTCGAGCTCTTCCAGATCGAGCAGCTTGTTCTGCGCGCCTTCGATGACGCGGATGAGCTCGTCGAGCTTGACCTGGATCGCCTCGGAGTCACGATTCTGCGAGTTCTGGATGACGAACACCATCAGGAACGTGACGATCGTCGTCCCGGTATTGATGACGAGCTGCCAGGTATCGCTGAAGCCGAAGATGGGGCCGCTAACGGCCCAAACGACGAGCGCGCCGACCGCCAGCGCAAACGTAGCAGGACGTCCCGCAGCCGTTGCCGCCCGGCGCGCGAATACGGAAAACCAAGGGGTATCCTTCTTTCCGATGAGCATAGTTGCAAAACCCAAGCCTGAGAACAGCGACTGCCAACGCCCACCTGGGCCGGTCGGTTCCCGGGTAGAGCAGGGTGGCTGTGCAAGGGACGGATTCCGACCTGGTTGGGCTGAAAGTGGGGCGGCATCGCGCTTTCGAGGAGCTGATTGTGTAGGCGCTCCAGACGCCGGCCCTACCAATCTCCCTTCAATTCACAAATTGACCCATGTCAATGCCCGCATATGCGGTAAGGCGCATTTTTGAGCCTCTGGATGAGGCGGACCAATGACCGAAAGTGACCTCGGCACATTATTGGCCATTCTTGCCGATCCGACGCGGCGCAAAGCGCTGGCGCTGCTCGGCGAGGATCGGGAGATTTGCGTGTGCGAGTTGATGAAGACGCTGGGTGTCACGCAGTCGCGCATGTCGCGCCACATGGCTGCGCTCAAGTCAGTGGGGCTCGTTGCGGACCGGCGGGACGCGCAATGGGTTCGCTATCGCCGCACGCCGAAGTTGGAAAAGGATATCGAGCGCATTGTCGAAGCCGTGCTAGGCGCAACCAAAGCCGCATCCCGAAAGGCCCCGATCCGCAAGGCGACGCGGGCGATCCACCAGCAAGGCGTCTCCTGATGACCGGCACGGTCGAAGCAAGAACCACGCAAGGCCGCGATCCCGAAACGATCAAGTGGATCGGCGGGACACTTTTCCTGCTTGCCCTTTGGATCGTCCTATACCGCCAACTGGTTCCCTTCTCGCACTGGGTGGCATCGCTGTTCCCCATCGAACACGACAGCCATCTCGGTGAAGCCATTGCGTTCTTCGTCTACGACACGCCAAAGGTGCTCCTATTGCTGACGCTGGTCGTTTTCGCCATGGGTGTGGTGCGCAGCTACTTCTCGCCGGAGAAAACCCGGGCCATGCTGGCCAGTCGCGCCGAGGGTGTTGGTAACATCGCAGCCGCGGGCCTTGGCATTCTGACGCCGTTTTGCTCGTGCTCGGCCGTGCCCCTCTTCATCGGGTTCGTTGGCGCGGGTATCCCGCTTGGAATTACGTTCTCCTTCCTGATTGCCGCCCCAATGGTCAATGAGGTGGCGCTCGGCTTGCTGTTTGCGCTTGTCGGCTGGAAGGTGGCGTTGACCTATCTCGCGTTCGGGCTGTCGGTCGCGATCGTTGGCGGTTTCGTCATCGGGCGACTGAGGCTCGAGAGTTGGCTCGAGCCCTGGGTGCGCGACATTCGCGCGGGCGTCGTTGAGCTGCCTGATGAGCAATTGACGATCGTCGACCGCATCAAGGCTGGCGTCGCCGCCATCAAGGACATCGTCGGACGCGTATGGATCTGGATCCTTGCCGGCATCGCAGCGGGCGCTCTCATTCACGGCTATGTTCCGGCCGACCTCATGGCCCGCCTGATGGGCGCTGAGTCCTGGTGGTCGGTCCCTGCCGCCGTGCTGCTTGGCATACCGATGTATACGAACGCCGCCGGTGTCATCCCGATCGTCGAGGCGCTGATCGCCAAGGGCGCCGGGCTCGGCACGACGCTCGCCTTCATGATGAGCGTGATCGCGTTGTCTCTGCCCGAAATGATCATCCTGCGGAAGGTGCTGTCGATGAAGCTGATCCTCGTGTTCATCGGCGTCGTTGGCACAGGCATTCTTATGGTCGGATACCTGTTCAATGCCCTGTTTCACTGATCGAGGAACGCACCCATGAAAGAGGTCAAGATCCTGGGGCCTGGCTGCAAGCGCTGCGAGGCGACAGCTGCCATGGTCAAGGCCGAGGCTGAGAAGATCGGCGTCGAGGTTGCGATTGAGAAAGTCACCGACTACGCGACAATCGCGCAGTATGGCATCGCTTCGACGCCCGGCATCGTGATCGATGGCAAGGTCGTGCATGCCGGCGGATTGCCGAAGGAGGACGCCATCGCAGGGTGGCTCAAGGGGTAGCAGGGCAAGGACGTCGACCCTCTCGGATGTGACCCCAACATCCAAACCGTAGCGTAGTCCATAGTTGGCCCAACGCCGACAGGCTCTCCGCGATTGCATATGACTGCTGATTAGGGACGAGCTGACTACGGCGCCTCCTCGCTGCGATGCCTGCTCATGACCCTAAGCGGTCCAACCAAGCCCGATTGGGCCGTTTTGCAGCGTTGCAGCGAACGTCTTGTGGCTGGCGCGAACAGCCTCGAGATCGGCAGGCGTGGAAATGTTATGCTCGGCCGCAACCAAGGCCAGATCAGCATGCCGCTGCAATGCGGCCACGCGCACGGGATCATGCTCACAAGTGACGACGGCCGTGAGAACCTCCATGATGCGAATGATCACGGAAGGTTTTCCGGCAGCGTTTTGCCTGATCATGTGCAACATGGCGTCAACGAGCCCGGCATATTCGATGCTGGGAACAACGAGAACGGTCCGATCGGCGCGCACATAGACTCCGTTGCGCAGGTGGAGCGGCACTATCTCGCACAGGGCTGCCCCGAGCCGATCCAGGACGCTTATCGCCGTGTGTGGATCGTTGATGCCCGGAGACAGCGCTCTGACCGCAACCTCGACCAGCTGACGGACGGCAAATTCCAGGTCATCTGAGCTTTTCCGCTCCGTTGCGAGCGCGGTCGTGTTGAGAATTGCGGCTTCGGCGCCATCAACCTGCGGCGTCATCACCGCAACCGGGGCCCCCGGGAAGACGTAATCCCCCGGCCTGACCAGAAGCAAGATCGAGGTCTTGTGCTCGGCCGCCCAATCGGCAAGTCGGTCGCCGGCCAGGTGCTGGAGATAGCCGCGACCGGGGTTCCGCAGTATCTTGGCGTGACGCCAAAAGTCGCTGTCTGGCGCTGCCGGCTGCCTCTCATCCGTCGTAAGCCGCTTGATCGCCGCACTGAAATCCTCGCTCACCAACTCGACGACCGTGTCCACATTGATACGACTTGCCATGTGGCCCACGAAATAGACCAGGGTCGCCACGCACGCGAATGCAAGCAGGATGGCTACGCCGAGCGAGAGATGCGGGATGAACTCGCCCTCGCTCTGGGCACGCACGCTGCGCAGCACCATGAGCGCGTAACTGAAGGTGCCGAGAAAGACACCGAGCGTAACCTGGTTGCCGCGATCCCGCGTGAAGTTGCGCAGCAGCCTGGGCCCCATTTGGCCGGCCGCTAGGGCCAGTGCAGCAATGGTGATCGAGAACACGGTGCCGGCAACCCCGATCGTTGACGACGCCACTGCGCCCAGCAGCGTGCGCGCGCCTGTTGCCCCGCCGTTGTAAAGCCAGGTGCTTTGGAGCAAGCTTTGGGGGATGAGCCCGCTACGATCGAGCTGGACGAAGCCGATGCCCGCCAGCACGCCGGCCATAACCATGCTGCCCGGCACGATCCAGAAGGCGTCGGTCAAATCACTGAACAGCTTCTGCAAGCGTGAGCGCACGTTTCGTTTCCTCGTGTGTGTGCAGCCGGCGCGTACGTAACTCCGATCTGACCCGACCGCCGGTGGTTCCTCATGGCGACGACAATAGGACTGTGCTGCCTTAGCTCTACTTGACGACGCGTTCCACCAGCAGGCGCAGACTGAGACCCTGAACGACTATGGTGAAGAGGACGACCGCATAGGTTGCGGCGAGGATCACAGATTTCTCGGCCACCTCCGGCAGGGAAAGAGCAAGTGCAATGGATATACCGCCTCGCAATCCGCCCCAAGTCAGAACCGGGATCGTCCCGCGCACAAAAGAATGGATCGGGCTCAGAGCGAGCACGGGTATCGAGACGGCAAGCAGGCGGGCGAGGAGGACGAGCGGCACTGCAGACGCCGCCAGCCAGCCGAAGGTCGGGTCGAGGCGCAGGACCAGCACTTCGAGGCCGATGAGAAGGAAAAGCACCGAATTCAGGATTTCGTCGACGAGTGTCCAGAAGCCGAAAAGGTAGCGCTGCGTCACGTCACTGAGTGCATCACGCGGACCGCGATAGCCGATCAGAAGTCCCGCGACGACCATCGCTATCGGACCGCTCATGTTCAACTTGGCGGCAAGCGTGTAGGTGCCTGTCACCAGCGCAAGCGAGATCAGCACCTCGATTGGATAGTCGTCGATCGCGCGCATTGCCCGGTAGGCCAGATACCCGGCGATTAGGCCAAGCACAGCGCCTCCCAGTGCCTCGATGAAAAAGACACCGCCAATATCCAGCAGATTGATATCGCCGCCCGTTGCGCCCGCCGCAGCGGCCGCCAGCACGGTAAAGATCACCACCCCGACGCCGTCGTTGAAGAGCGACTCGCCGACCATGTCGATCTCCAGCGTTCCGGGCACATCAACCGCTTTCAATATCGAGATAACGGCCAGTGGATCGGTTGGGCTGATCAGGGCGCCGAAAACCAGAGCCCACAGAAGCGGCAATGGAATGCCAATAGCTCCCGCCGCGAGCCAGAAGCCGATGCCGACGATTGCGGTCGAGATTATCGTGCCCACGGTCGCCATCGAGCCGACCGCCCAGCCGCGATCGCGCAGTCTGGCAAGGTCCACGTGCAATGCGCCCGCGAAAAGCAGGAAAGCCAAAATGCCGTTGAGAACGGTCGCCTGAAAATCGAACTGCCTGACGATCCCCGTGAGGTCCTCGTAAAGGAGGACATGGGGGATGGCCAGCTCGACCCCGATGAGCACCAGCGAGGCGCCAAGTCCCATGACGAGGAGACCGATCGAGTGGGGCAGCCCGATAAAGCGATGATTTATCCAGGCGAACGTCGCCGTCAGCACCAGCAGGATTGCGATCAGGTCGAATGCGGTCAGCATGGCGATGCTCAACGGTAGCCCCAATTGGCCGAAAACGCGGCCACGTTATCCACAGTAGGCACTTTCCGAATCTGGCTGGCACTGCTGCGGGGGCTCATATTCGACTTCAAGGAGCGCGTACCCGCCATTGTTGGCTCCTCAGTCGCCGGTGACTCGGCTTAATCGTCCCCGCGTTTGCCGAGTCACTGCCCCCCGCCGGTTCCGCGTACGTAACCTCTGAGAGAGTACCATGCGCCTTATATTGATCTCCGTTGCCGCGATGACGGTTTCCACAATCTGCGTCAGCGCCATTTTCCTGAGCGCGGCCAACACGCCGACGCGCCGTGCTATTGGGGTTTGGACCACAACCATCACCTACGCCGACGATCGGGTGAAGCGCTCAGCCCAAGGCAACCAAGCGAGGCTGCTCGCCGTCAATTCCGATACACGATGACGCACGTCGGCGAACAGGAAGTTTATGGCGTCGAGCGAGATCGGGTCGGTGCTCTCTTCCTCGCTCAGCAGCAGGAGAGCACCGATAGCGATACTGACGTGGATGTGTGAGCCGAACGATCGACCCTTCCGATCAACCGTCACGCGATCAGCGAGGGAGGAGACGTGCAAGGCTCTCGACCAGCTCGTCATACTTGAATGGTTTCCGAATGACGGCACGGTCGCGGAAGCCGTCCCACGTGTTATCCCGATTACCAGTGGCGATGACGAACGGTACGCCGCGTGCGGCCAGCGCTTCGGCCACCGCATGGCTACTGGTGCCATTGAGGTTCATATCCAATACGGCGGCATCGAAAACTTGTCCGTCAATCAAGCCGATGGCCTTGTCGACCGTGGAGGCCGAAATCACGGTCTCGCATCCGAGGTCGGCCAGAACATCTTCAATTGTCATCAGGAGCAGCATTTCATCCTCAACGATGAGAATGCGACGGCCGGAAAGCAATTTATCCATTCCCGCTCCCTTCTGGTGCGGGAATGCTCATCGTGCAGATTAAGCCCGACGGCTGGTAGTCGAGATGCACGGTGCCTCCGAGTTCGCCGGTCAGACCGTGCTCGATCACGCGCGATCCGAACCCCTTACGTGAGGGTGGAATTACGAGTGGGCCGTCCTTCTCCCGCCAGTGCAAGATTACCCGGCGACCCTCCGTTGTCGGGTTGATCTTCCACTCGATCAGGATTGATCCGGAATCATTCGAAAGCGCACCATATTTCACGGCATTGGTCGCAAGCTCGTTGAAGGCGATGCTAAGGGCCAATGCGGCTCGCGGCAGGAAGCCGATATTTTCACCCGTGATCACGATACGTCCGGCCCGGCCGCCAACAAACGGCTCTAAAGCATCGTTGAGCAGATCGACCAGCCCCGCACTTTTCCAGTTTTTGCTGTTCAACAAGTCGTGCGACCGGGAGAGTGCAACCAGCCGGGCCTCGATGGCTCCCTGGATAGCCTTAGCATCGGGAGCCGTCCGGAAGGCTTGCCAGACAATCGATTGCACCGTTGCCAGGGTGTTTTTGACGCGATGGTTCAATTCGTCGATGAGTTGCCTTGAATGAGCTTGCTCTTCCTTGAGTGCGGTTAGGTCAACGAACGAGGCAAAATATTGAACAATATCGCCGTCCTCTGACCGAACGGGGCTGATGAAAAGTGCGGCCCAGAACTCACTGCCGTCCTTGCGCCGGTAACGAATCTCCGCACCTCCGTCCGACTTGCCCTGAAATTCGGCTTCAATTTTCGCGAGCGCCTCGGCATTGGCGGCGTGCACCATCAGGAAGTTGAAGCTCTGGCCGAGCACCTCTTCCCGCGTGTAGCCCGTCAAGGAGAGAAAGCTGTCGTTGGCAAAAATTATCGGGTTGCCGGGCTGTCTAGCGTCGGTGAACACCATTGCCATTCGTGTTGCGTCAGCGGCGACGACGAACGGCCCAAGCTTGTCCTTGAAGCTCTCAACCTTGGCTTCGGCGTCCTTCTGCTCATCAGACTTGTTTGGTATTTTCGGCATGCACTACTTGATCCGGGTCCCGTGTCCGCCAATGTCTCCACATATCCTACGGGCATGGACAGCCAGTCACACACTGCCGCGAACCTTCGCACAGACAGTGAGAGGCGCGAGCCAACGGGCGCAGCGAAGCGGACAAATAACAATTCTGACGCCGTATATCAACCGACGCCCAGAAGACCCATCATTGCTGCCACCAGCGCAATGACCACGAGCCCCAGGCAAAACCATGAAGCCGCCCCGAGGCCGTCATTGCCGCTTGCCTGGTTGCGATATTCGGGCACGCCTCCCCCTATCTTCCGCAAGGGTAACGGCGGACGTGAGTGCGATCCGTCGTGGCGTTCAGTAGGTCAGAGCTATGACGAGGCCCCGATCTCCGAAAACTTGCTCACAATGCCCAAGCACTGCAGGCGCCGCGGTATGAGCCTCTGAGTAGATTCCGAGTCTGCCGATAATGACGGCAGGTGGCCTAAGCTTTTGCTCATCACCCTGTCTGACATCGGTCAGTCAACCCGATCTGCGGCCGCAGCGGTCGGTCGCCATGAGCCGTGCCACCTATAAGTCGTCAGTTTGGAGAGCCGCATGAAGACCGTTCACGCAAATAGACGACCAGCGCCGCATGTGACGGCGTTGTTCAGCGATGGCCTGCATTCGTTCTTGTTATCGGAGGGGGCCACGCTCGTCGAACTTGCAACCCATATGGACGATCTGGGCGCGTCACACGAGGGCGCGCCGATCGCGATCCATGTCGAATTCGACAGCCCGCGGTAGACGTCATCCCCAAAGCCAATTATTCCAGAACCTACGCGGCGAAGTTGGGGACGGCGCGCGAGGGGCGTGGGGTTGCGTGCGAAGTCGCAAGGATTGTGCCTAATCTAGCATAAGGAGAATTCGAGAATGTCACTTGGGACCATCATTCTCATCATCTTGGTGATCGCATTGTTGGGCGGCTTCTCCGGAGTTGGAGGCGGGCCCTTTTACGGTACCGGCTACTACGGCGGCGGCGGACTTGGCCTTGTGTTGATTATCGTGCTGATCTTAGTTCTGCTCGGTAAGTTTTGATCGAGAGAAGATCAATAAGAGGCGCCGCCCCGTCGGGGCAGCGCCTCTAATATTGACGAGGAATGAATTCAATCGCACCTGAAGTGCGCGCCAATATTACTTCTTGGCCTGCATGGTGCTCTTTCCGTGAGCGTCCATGGACGACTTCTGGGCTGCGCCGCAGCAGCCTTGCGCCTTCGTTGACTTCTCGAGGGCAGCGGCGTGGTCACCTTTGCCGTGACACTCAGCGGCAGCTTGATGAGCCTGTGCAGCTGATTTGTGATCCTCGGCGGCTTTGGTGTGACTTGCAATCGGCATGGGTTTTCTCCTTGGGGGCTCTGTGCCATTTAGCTGGGCGCGTTCGAGCTCGGGACAACATTCTGGGGTCTACCGATCGGATCCTAACGAGAGGGGACAATGTTGGCAGAGTCGGAATCTACTCATACCGGCTCGTGAACTCGCAATCCGATGCTCCCCGTCACGTAGCCAGCGGCGGCGTTCGTCACAATGACACTGGGGCAACCCGGGCGCGTCGGCGGACGGTCAGCTAAGTCCCGCACCTCGGCTCGCATGCGTGTGCCGAAAGCACCGTATGGCAGACAGTTAGGACGGAGTCGGTACGGCCTCGTTTTCGTCCTCGCGCTCATCGTCAGAATCACCACTGGCATCCGCGGTGGGCACATCGTTTGAGTCGGTGACAACCGGCTCGGCCGGTTGATCCCGCCCCTCCTGCTCGAGGTCGGCGTCCGCCTCGATCTTTTCGAGCTTGCGCTTGTCCATGAGGGTTCCTTTCCTGTCTTCCGTGCCTGGTTGTCTTAGCAGCCACTCAGATGAGTGCCGGTGCCGCGGCCAGGGTTCGCCCGCTTTTCACCAGTCCGAGCTGAACGGATTAGGGTCCTTGAGCGTCAGTGTGCCGGCCCCATCGTCAGATAGGCAGCGTGTCTGAAACGTCGCGCCAGCGTTCAGTGGAGACGTAATCGCAACTGTAATGTCCTTGAGTGCGACCGCTGGAGCACCAGCCTGCGCAGACCAACCCGTGATGGTCGTGGCGCCGGCGTCTATCAAGCCCGTTCCTAGAAGCGTTGCATTGTTAAAGACATTGCATGTGGGCATTTGATTGCAGGCCTTCGGATCGACTCTAGTCGCGCGTCTTGGGGCTACGAGGCCGCGCGCGACAATACATGGCAAGCGGTTGCGGCGGTAGAGTACGACCCTGGATACGCCCGGGCTAGGCCCGGAAACTACCTACTGGCTAACTACCTGCTTGCAATGCGCGAAATCGTGGGCGGTCTTCGCGCGTAGAAGATCAATAATCGGAGCGAAACCGTTGCGTTATGGCGGCCAAGAGAGCGCGCTGACTGGGGGTTGCCGGCCGGAACGCGGCCGGACTGTTTTTGCCTGATGCGGACGGCCGCCTCAGACTCTGGCGTCCTTAACGGGAGTGCTTCAGGGCTCGCATGACCTGACCGGCAAGTCGATGCCTCCAACAATGGTACGCTCGACGCCGAGGCGCCACTCGGCTGTTTTGGGGACCGACAGCTAGGTAGTTTCCGGGTCTACCTTCGCAGTTGGGCTCAAGTATTGTCACTTTAGGTGAAAGCTCGACTCTCAATCGCCGTTCCTTGGCTCATCCCGAAGCGCTTGAATGGCCTGAGAGGCACGCGAACCCTCTAGCGGTTGCGCCGATATAACTTATCCGACATCGCGCAAACTGCTGCGCCCGCGCTCAGCCGCCGGAGCTTGACGTATGCGCGGAGCCGGAGCCAAGTGGCAGGCGCACCAAATTGCTCATGGCTACGTTCCCTCACGCTCATGCGGTGCTAATGACCACTGGCCGTTGCCGCGTCCGATAAACTACGCATGAACCAAAAGCGCTGGCCGCGACTTACCGGTATTGAACAGAAAGAAGCAACCGAGGCCAAAATGCAAATCGAGATCAATACGGACAGCACCATCGAAGGGAGCGAGGAGCTCACCGCCCATGTTAAAGGCGTGGTGGAGAAGGCCCTTGACCGATTCAGCGATCGGGTCACGCGGGTGGAAGTCCACCTCAGTGACGTGAACGGCGACAAGAGTGGAGAGGACGACAAACGCTGCATGATGGAAGTTCGACTTGAGGGGCGCCAGCCCACCGCCGTCACGCACCAGGCCACGACTTTGGAGCAAGCGGTCGCCGGTGCGGCCGGCAAGCTCAAGAGGTCTGTCGAGCACACCTTGGACCGCGAGAGCACCTTGAGGGGATTGCGAGACCATCGTTAGAAGCGAGATACGGCAGGTGGCGTGCGCAAGTCTGGGCGATGTTTCCCGCAGCACATTTCTGCGCGCGCATGTTGACGCTCGTTACTTGCAACGTCGGCTGAACAAAAGAGCTCCCAGCTTTCGCTGGAAGCTCTCCGATCCGGCGCTTTCCGGGGGGAGGAAAGCGGGTCCGGGGGAAGACCCTGCCGGAACGTGTCCAATCATCAGCCGTCGAGGCAATCGTAGTAGCGCGAACGCCAGTATCGGCTGCCGGTAGCCTGCCACTTCCGATAGGCATGGCCGCAACCGTTGATCTCGCCTGAGTAGAGGTAAATGCCGCCATAGCCACTGTGGCCGAAGCGGTGGTGGCCGCGATTGTTGCCGGCGTGGCGGGCATTCCGCGTCGCCCCATGCCGAACCACGCTGTGATGCTGCATGGTCGCACCAGCATGATGCCGTGCGCCGGCACCGCGCGACCCATGCTTGTCCGCCGCGGCTGCACCATAAGCTCCCGTCAAGGCAAACAGAGCTGCGGCGCTGGTAAGCAGTAGCTTCTTGGTGATTGTGCTCATGGTCGTATTTCCTTTTGGATGATCGGTCCGGGTTCGAAGGGCTAAGCAGCCACTCCGATCCGCGTTCGCGCCAGTTAGCGCCCGCTGGGTCGGCACTCTCGATGACCCTCGTCAGCGCAGTTGGCTGCTCCATGAGGGAGAGTTGTCCGGGGCTTTTGGCTATCTTTTGATTATAGTCCTAACCACCGGCAGCGGTAGATTTGGAAACTACCCAGTCGATTTCCAGGCCATCACACGCGTACGATCTAGGCCGCGTCGGCAGGAACCTGGTCTGGCTTTACGACGATCAACTTTTCGATTGCCTTCATCCGGCGATCCACCAGCAGCACGTTGGGGATTTGTATCGTCTGCTTGTGCGCCCCCCCGGTCGTGACCGTCAGATCCCCTGCGCCCATTCCTAGAACGATGTCATGGAAAAGATCCTGACCGCGCTTTTCGAAAACGAGACCATTGGTGTCATAGCTGCGTGCTTGGCCGCCAATCCGGCGCTCCTCGATCATTTGGCCGGCGCGCACCCGCCAGATTGTCAATCGATCGAACACGAAAAATGAAAGCAGCCAGACAGCCAGCAACGCCGCCGAGAACAGGAGATAAAAGCCCATGTTCGCGCGCGCTGAGAGATGGGGGATGAAGCGCAGGATATTGTCCCACCATCCGAGCCACGCGAACAGAACTCCGAGGAAGGCAACGCTCATGACGGTGAGGACAGAGTAGATGCCACGAAGCTTGGTGGTCGTGAAGACGACGAGAAGGACGAGGACGGTGATGAAGAAAATCCCCGGATTGTTGCTCGGATGAACGCGGTCGATGAAATCGGGCACCACTGCAATGTCGCGGCCCTGCACATAGGTGAGCAGCGCCACGGCAAAACCTGCAACCCATGCCGGCCACCAATAGAAAATGTTCGAATGGCTGATGATCTTGATCTCGGCGGGGGCGTGCGCGACCGGTGGGGCGAAGGTGTCCCTAATATCCGCGTTCTGGATTGCGGTCTGCGTAGCCATGTTCAGTTCTCCTATATCGTGCACGTAGGTGGGGCATTCCGCGCCAGTCAGGTCGTGCAAGAGTTCAGCATCAAACGCTCGCGTTTTCGCCCCGTCCCGACCGCGGGGCGCAAGCACATTGGCAAGCGAATCTGGTCGAATGAAAAGGTGCAGCCCTGCGAAGGGCTGCACTAGTAT
This sequence comes from uncultured Alphaproteobacteria bacterium, assembly GCA_963728165.1. Taxonomy (GTDB): domain Bacteria; phylum Pseudomonadota; class Alphaproteobacteria; order Rhizobiales; family Hyphomicrobiaceae; genus Hyphomicrobium_A. The sequence continues at coordinate 419,063 of CAVSIY010000002.1, forward strand.
TATGGAACCAAGGCTTAGGCGCGATCACCAGCCCCAGCGGCAATGCCGATGACCATGACGCCACCAGCAATGATGACGGTGATGGCGGTGATGGCGGCGCCAATAAACCTGATCGACAATCGTCGACGACAGGGCCGTTGGAGCAGCCTTAGCTACCGCGCTCGAGAGCGGGGCAGCTTGCGAGGAACCAACCGCGGCAAAGCAGGCAAGAGCGCCCACAGCTACCGATAGTGCGAGACGTTTCATATTGCTGTCCTTTCAGGACTGGACCACTCATAGTGAGGGGCCGCTTGATGACTATTTCTGAACCTTTGGAAGATCGTTCGCCTCTGCCGTCGTCAGGCTGAGCACAACGCGGTCAGACTGCAGCTTGAACTGCGCGGGCGTTATGTTGACGCGAGACTCGCCAAAGCCCAAGAAGCCGCCGATGTCCGCGTGCATCCCGGTAACCTTGTTGTCGGGGTCACGCTCAAAAGCTGCGACCTTGCCAATCTGCTTGCCCTCGCTGCTGTAGACGGGTTTGTCGATCCAGGTCAGGGCCTCCTGCTCCGTTAGCGAGATGCCGGTGCTTTGTTGTTCCGCGCTCGCGGGCATCTGTGCACCCGGCTTGGTATCGTTGGCCGATGTGCTCGGCAGGCTCTCACCAGCGGCTTCAGCGTCGCTCTTCTTCTGTGGCACCTGGTCGGACATGGTGCTCGTCGCCCCTGCGCCGGGTTCGATCCCAGTTTGGGCGTCCTCAGCCATCACCGGAAGTGCGATGACGGTGGCGAGAGCGGTAGCAATTGATAGGGTACGGATCATGTTTCAAACTCCAAAAAATGAACTTTCGGCCTTAAGCCTCGGTCCGGGAAATGATTGCGCTCGAGGTCGTTGTACCACTCGCGAGGAGGGCTGGTGACCACGCGCCGGGCTCGCCACCGCTCTTAGCGGTGAAGTCGCCCGAGAATCATCAGACTTTCAGCAGGTCAGGTTTCGTCACCGGCTCCTGCTTGGAAGGCAGCGCGTCGGCAGCCGCCTTGGGCTCGCCAACCGGCTTCGTGTCGCTGTCGGCTGGAATCTTCGGCGGGGACACCGCTGCATCGGCCGGCTTGCTCGCGATGGTGTCGGAGACGGTCTTAGGGGAGTCGGTCATGATGGCCTCGCTGATGTTACGTTTGCTGTCAAAGGGCGTCTGGATGCCATTGTGCTGGGAGACGACGGTCCAGACGACGAAGGGCGATACTCTGAGCCCCGTTTCCTTCGCCTCGTGAACCAGAGCTTATGCCTTGGGGCCGGGGCGGCTAGACTCGGAATGTACTCAGGTGGCTTCGCGCAATTTGCGCGTCGATCGCGGGCGGGACCAGACAATGCGACCGATCGCTCAAGGTGCAGCCACTCAACGGAGTTTGGTGGGCGCGCTCACGATCCGGATGCGAAGACTGGCGATGCCGGCGCGCGCGAAGCCAAGCTGCTCGGCAGCAGCGCGTGAAACGTCGAGCTCGCGGCCGCCTTGGTACGGGCCCGAGTCATTGACCCGCACGACGGTTTTGCCGCCGGTTTTTGGGTTCGTGACGAGCAACACCGTCCCGTTCGGATAGACGGGACTTGCCGCGTTGTCCGCGCGATCGGGGCGAAACGCTTCACCCGAGGAGGATGCGCTGCACGGATTGCCCGCATCCAGCCGGCAATCATCATAGTATGACGCCCGCACCATCTCCTCGCTGCCGACCAACGCTTCGACTTCCTCGATCGTCTTCACGCGGTGACAAACACCGCCAATGCAGTAGGTCGACCCGGGACTCTTCGCGTTAGCCGCGGCGTTGGCGCTACCGGCGCAGAGCAATGTCAAGCCGATGAGAACGCACATTCTTCGAAGGTCAGTCCGCCGTGCAGCAGTGGCAGTTGAGGTCATGGTCATCCTTTGCGCAAACGCGCCATTCGGTTCTTCAACCAGAACCTAGGCCTTGCGCTTGGGACGGGTTAGGGACGGAATGTACTCAGTGGACCAATGGCGTCAGCGCACGAGCGATGTTGCTCATGGCAGAGCCCACTTCGCGAACTGGCTCCGCTGGTCCCCGCACAACAGTGCGCGCCGCGGGAACTTCCAGTGTCCACCTCACTCCGTCAGCTGCGAATTCATGGTTTACCTTGCCTTGCAGCGCCTGTCCCGTCGTGCGTTGCAGGACAACATGACCGAAGCCGCGGCGCGTGGGCAGCACCACCTTCGGGCCATTGATCTCGCGCCACATCAAGCGAAAGCACGTCCGTCCGATGCCGACGCGCCCGAGCTCCCAGTGCACAGTGATGACGCCTTCCGGCACTGAAAGTGCTCCGTACTTGATCGCATTTGTGCCCAACTCGTGAAGCGCCAGTCCAATATTCTGGGCAGCCTCTGGGTGTAGAAAAACCGCGGGTCCTGTCACCACGATGCGCACCCCGTCAACCTCCCCAAAGGGCGCGAGCTGGCCGCGAACCACGTCGGCGATCCATGCGCCGCGCCCGTCTTCCTCGAGGACGAGATTCTAAGGAGTTTGAGAGACCTTGCAGCCGTCGGGAAAAGTCCATCTGAAACTCCTTAAGGCTCGCGCTTCGCGAAGCGATCTGGCCGGCGATCGCCTGGACGACCGCTAGCTGGTTTTTGGCTCGATGGCTGAGCTCGTGCGCAATGAACCGCAGTCGTTCCTCCCTCTGCATGAATTCGGGGAGCGAACGGATTGTGCCATCGCCATTTCGGTTTGGTTTGAACATCCTGTGCATGTTGAGCATCGCAAAACTCCTCAAGTCGCAGGGCTACAAAGGAGCGGCGTGGCGACGCCAGCTCTACAGGGCCCTAATCGTTCTGCGGGCGCGGGTCGCCGACAGGCATAAATTCGGGGGGATAGGCTTCCTCCGTCTCGACATCCGCGCCATCCGGCGTGCTGGTGTCGGCTCCCCGCTTTGGGGAAGGGTCACGGAGCCGTACGCGACGCGTCTGGATGGCGCCGCGGGCGTTCTCAAGTGTGCCGTCGATCATATTACCCTCAGTCGCTCGAGCCCAGTCCGGGGATCTTCCAAGCGACGTGCGTTCGAGCGCTTTCCATCGAATTACTGGGCCAAACCTTAACCAGCAGCCGCAACGACCAGAAGACTCGGAATCTACTCACGCTTACTCGCAAACGGGCCCAATCAGCCCCGCGCGGAGCGCTAACCTGCAGCAGCCAGGACGGCCACCGCAGTGCAACAGAACGTGCTATAGTAAATGTGCTCAGCATTTCGCCTCGCGGAACGCGGGCTTGCAAAAGAAAGCATAAATGATGACTGGACCTCGTCCAGGCTCGACCGGAGCGGCTCGACCGCCGCCGAGTGGACAGCTCGTGCCGAAGCGCCTCGGTCTGCGCCAGGCGCCCGCCTTTCCGGTTGTCGGATTAGGGGCGTCCGCAGGTGGGCTCGACGCTTTCCGAAAGTTCTTTGATGCCACGCCGGCCGACAGCGGCATGGCCTTCGTGCTCATCCAGCACCTCGATCCCACGCATGCAAGCATGATGCGCGATTTGCTTTCCGGCCACACACAGATGCGCGTGCTGGAAGCCACCGACGCCATGCCGCTGCAGCCAAACCACGTCTATCTCATTCCGCCGGGGGCTTATCTCGCGCTGCAAGACGGAGCGCTGCGGCTGTCGAAACCGCGCGAGCGGCATGGTGCGCGCTTACCCTTCGATTTCTTCCTGCGCTCGTTGGCAGAGGAGTCCGGCGAGCGCGCGATCTGTGCGATCCTCTCAGGAACGGGTGCCGACGGCAGCCTCGGATTGAAAGCGGTGAACGAAAAGGGCGGCCTCGTCATCGTGCAGGATCCCTGCGAGGCCGCTCACGGTGGCATGCCGCGAACCGCAATCGATACGGGCTGCGCCGATCTCGTCCTGCCAGTAGCGAAGATTCCCGAGGCGATCCTCGGTTACTGTCGTCAAGCCTACGTCAAAGACGATCGCAAGGATGCATCTCCACGCCACGCGGCCGAGCACGACCTAGCCGAGATCATCGTTCTGCTCAGCGCGACAACCTCGCACGATTTTTCGCTCTACAAGAGTGGCACGCTGCAACGCCGCGTCGAGCGCCGCATGGCGATGGCTGGGATCGAGCACAGCTCCCGCTATCTGGAAGCCTTGCGTGCGGACGCCAAAGAGCGCGAGGCCCTTGCCAAGGATCTCCTTATCAACGTCACCCACTTCTTCCGCGATGTGCCGGCCTTCGATCTTCTAGCAGAAACGATTGTGCCAGATCTCGTGCGCGAGCACGTACTGGGTCGTCCGCTGCGGGTCTGGGTGCCCGGGTGCAGCACCGGCGAAGAAGCATATTCCATCGCCATGCTGTTCCTCGAGGAGATCGCGGCCGCCAAGCGCAACATCAAGTTGCAGGTATTTGCCTCCGACATCGACCCAGACTGCGTGGCTTTCGCCCGGAACGGCGCCTATCCGGAGCAGGTCCAGGCCGACGTGACACCGGAGCGGTTCGCCCGTTTTTTCCTTAAGGAAGACGGCGCCTATCGCGTAAGCCGCGAGCTGCGAGAGGCCGTGGTGTTCACCACACAGAACCTATTGGCCGACGCGCCCTTGTCGCGCCTCGACCTTATTTCATGCCGAAACGTTCTGATCTATCTCGGCCCCGAGGCACAGGAAGGTATTCTCTCGCTTTTTCACTTTGCACTTCGCGAGAACGGCGTGCTTTTTTTGGGGTCCTCGGAAACGGTCGGCAATCACGGCGACCGCTTTGCGCCAATCTCGAAGAAGCACCGTATTTTTCGTCATGTCGGCCACAGCCGGCCGGGCGAGGTCGAGTTTCCTGTTACCGCGGGTGACTATGGCCGCACATCAGTGCCTGAAGCGGCGCGAAAGAAGGCGGCGCTCTTTACGCCGCTCGGCGCGCTGGCAGAGAGGACGCTGCTGGCCGCCTATGCACCAGCCTCAGTCCTCATCAACGCCAAACGAGAGGGGCTGCATTTCTTCGGGCCGACAGACCGCTATCTCAAGATCGCTTCAGGCGACGCAAGCCAGGACATTCTGGTCATGGCGCGCGAGGGATTGCGCGGCAAGCTCAGGACGGCGATCGAGCGTGCCAGCGAGGATCAGGCGCGCACGCTCATTACCGGCGCTAGGCTGGACCGCGACGGTGGATCGGCCATGGTCAACATCGCCGTGTTGCCAGTCCATGGCGAAGGCGAAGGGTTGCTGCTCGTCAGCTTCACCGACGAAGCCAAGCGTGAGCCAAGACCGATCGGACAGCGGGAATCGCCAGCCGACGCTTCGCGCGTCCTCGAGCTGGAGCAAGAGCTCGAACTCAACACGTGAGGAGCTCAATAGCGCTGTCCGCGACCTCGAGATTGCCAATGAGGAGCACAAGGCGATCAACGAGGAAGCCATGTCCGTCAACGAGGAGTTCCAGTCGACAAACGAGGAGCTGGAGACCTCGAAAGAAGAGCTGCAGTCGCTCAATGAGGAGCTCAATGCCCTCAACAGCCAGCTGCAGGAGACCGTGGAGCGGCAGCGCGCAACGTCGGACGACCTCAATAACATCTTGAACAGCTCGGACGTCGCCACTCTTTTTCTCGATTGCGCTTTGAAAATCCGCTTCTTCACGCCCGCAACGAAGGCACTCTTCAATATTATTGCCACCGACATCGGCCGGCCACTCGGCGACCTCACGCACAGGTTCGGCGGCGACGATCTATTGGCGGATGCACGTGCTGTCCTCAAAACGTTCACGCCCCTACGGCGCGAAGTCAAAACCGACAACGACACTTGGTACATTCGCAGCATCTTGCCGTATCGCAGCGACGAGACGCGGGTCGAGGGCGTGGTCATCACGTTTAACGGCATCTCCGAGATAAAGGCGGCCCAGCAGGAAATTCAGGCCGCGCGCGCATATTCCGACAGCATCATCGCCACCATCAACGAACCGCTGGTCGTGCTCGACGAAGAGCTGCGCGTCGTCTCGGCTTCGAGCTCGTTCTACCGCGTCTTCGCAGTAACGCCCGAGGCGACCGTTGGACGCCACCTCAACGAAGCCGGAGATCATCTCGATGTGCCGGCACTGCGTGAGTTTCTCGCCTCGCTTACCGCTGAAGGCGCACGCGCAAAGGATGCGGAGATCGCAATCACGTTGCCAGCATTGGGGCGGCGCGCGTTGGTCATGAGCGCGCGCGTCATCCAAGACGAGACGTCAGCGGGGCGGAAAATTCTGTTGGCAATCGTCGATGTTACCGAGGCGAAGCGCGATGAAAAGGTGTTGGAGACTGCCAAGGCGGAGGCCGAGCGAGCCAATATTGGCAAGTCTCGGTTCCTCGCTGCCGCCAGTCATGACCTGCGCCAGCCGCTGCAGACCATAAGCCTGCTGCAAGGTATCCTCGCAAAGCGGGTCACCGACGAAGGCACCTTGAAGCTTGTGCACAGGCTTGACGAGACTGTAGGTGCCATGTCGGGCATTCTCGACAAGCTGCTCGACATCAACCAGCTCGAAGCCGGAGTCGTGCGCCCGGAAGTCGTCGATTTTCCCATCGACCGCTTGCTCGACGAACTGAAGAGCGACTTCACCTACCACGCCGCGGAGAAAGGCCTGGGATGGCGCGTCGTGACCAGTCGGCTCACGGTCAGAAGCGATCCGCGGCTACTCGAGCAAATGCTCCGCAACCTGCTTTCGAATGCGGTGAAGTATACCAAAGAAGGAAAGATACTGCTCGGCTGCCGCCGCCAGGGCGAGAGGCTGCGCATCGAGGTCTTGGATACGGGACTCGGAATTCCGAGGGAGGAAGTCCGAAAGATTTTCGAGGAGTTTCATCAGCTCGATAATCCTGCACGCGAGAGCAGCCGGGGTCTGGGGCTCGGTCTTTCGATCGTGAAGCGGTTGGGGGAGCTCCTAGACCATCCGATCCATGTCAGCTCCCTGCCAGGATCCGGATCGCTGTTCGCTGTCGATGTGCCACTGGGAGATCAAAGTGCGGTCAGCCTACAGTTCACCCGGAAGCATGTGAAGGGCGACGACGCACCACTAAGCGGCGCGGTTCTCGTTATCGAAGACGATCCTGCCGTGCGCGAGATGATCAAGCTGCTTCTCGAGGGCGAGGGACATCGTATTTCGGTCGCAGTCGATGGGTCGGAAGCTCTTGAGCTGGCGGCTAGCGAGGCGACGCGACCGGACTTGGTGATCGCCGACTACAACCTGCCGCGCGATGTCAGCGGGCTCGAAATCATCGCGAGCCTGCAGAGCCGGCTTCCACACGAGATCCCGGCCATCATCCTGACCGGAGACATCTCCACCAATACCTTGCGCGAGATCGCCCGCCACGGATGCGTCCATCTGAACAAACCGGTGAAGGCCCAGCATCTGACTGACCTCATCCAGCGCCTCCTCGTTAAAGCACGGCCTTCCTCCCGCGAAAGCGCACCGCAATCGGCGCCGCCCTTGGACAATCAGATAACGTCCACGGTTTTCGTGGTTGACGATGATGCCGCCGTGCGCGAGGCGATGCGCGACTTGCTCCGCGAGAATGGCTACGCGGTGGAAGTTTTCGCCGACGGCGAGGCCTTCTTGCGAGCAGATCGGTCGGAAGGTTGTCTGCTGGTCGATGCCCGCATGCCCGGCATGACCGGCCTGGAGCTGATCGAGCGCCTTAAGGGGAATGGCCATGCGCTACCGGCCATCATGATTACCGGCAGTGGCGACGTAGCCATGGCGGTCGAGGCCATGAAGGCCGGTGCAGTGGACTTCATCGAGAAGCCGATAGGCCACGTTGATCTGCTCGCCAGCATAGCACGCGCGCTCGACCGGAGCGGAGATGCGACGGAGCTTTCTCAGTCACGGGACACTGCTGTAACTTGTGTCGCCAGCCTGACCGCGCGTCAGCGTCAGGTCATGGCTCTCGTGCTTGCTGGACATCCGAGCAAGAACATCGCCGCCGATCTCGGCATCAGTCAGCGCACCGTCGACAATCACCGCGCGGCGATTATGAGAAAGACCGGGTCGAAATCGCTGCCCGCGCTGATCCGATTGGCAATTGCGGCAGCCTAAAACCGGCGCCCTGCGATCCTGGGCAGACGATAAAAGCGGCGACCCGGCTCAGCGGGGAGCGAGCCGGGCCGCCTGGCGGAATATGAGGGTCCACCCGATCGAGTACGCGGAACGTCCCTCTCTCTCGCGCAGTTCCTCACGACCGAATCAAAGCACACATTGGAAGCGGATGCCCAGGTACGGAAACTACCTAGTAGTGGCCTATCGACCCGCATCAGGCGCCTCGGATCACCAGCTCCGAAACGTTGGTGTAGCCGAGCTGCACCAAGTGCTTCGCGCGGTTTCCATCGTGAAGGGGTTGCCGGCGGGAGCGCCTCCCCTGCGTGGGCAGTCCCTCACGGCAGAAACAAGTGGTCACCGTTGATCCGCGTGACCTAGAGGCAGCATTGGCCCGAGACGCGGGGCCCTCCAAATTTAAGCGGGGCGCACGGCGACCATAGCGGCACACAGTGTGCACGACAGGTCGGCCGACCATCATTCTTGCGATCACCCAGCCATCTGCGATCAGTGGCCGCTGAACGAAGCGCGCGACGGTGCCGCGCGTAATGTGTTCGCAATGCCAGGCGTTGGAGGCGGTGCGCTATGAGTTCCTGAGTAGATTCCGAGTCTGCCGACAAGGATGACAAGCGCCCTACACTTCTAACGATCAACTTGTCTGACACCAGTCAGGCAATCTGATCCACGGCGGGGAGCAATCAATCGAGCGCTTATTCCACACTATGAGCCGTGCCCCACAAGTCGTCAGTCTGGAGAGCACCATGAAGAGCTTTCACGCGAATAGACCACAAGTGCCGTATGTGACCGCGTTGTTCGTGGATGGCGCGCATTCGTTCTTGCTATCGAAGGGCGCCACGCTCGCCGAGCTTGCATCCCATGTGGACGATCTCGGCGCGTCACACGAGGGTCCGCCGATCGCGATCCATGTCGAATTCGACCCTCCCACGCCAAACGCCTTTACCCAGCATTGAGTAGACAAGAAGTGCTTCACAAACCTAGTGCGAAGAGGCACACTGTGTAGCCAGGTGCTGTAAGGGGATCGATCATGTCGCTTGGACTCATACTCGTCATAATCCTCATCATCTTCTTGCTCGGTGGCTTCAGCGGTCGCTTCGGCGGCTACGGCTACGGCTTCGGTCACGGCGGCATCGGTGTCGTCGGCATCATCCTGATCATTGTCGTCGTATTGCTTCTCATGGGTCGCATTTGATCTGACAGGCGGGACGTCGGATGAGCCGTCTTCGCCTGCACGCGGAGAACCACTTCGTCGGCCGCATCGGGTGGTTGCGGGCAGCGGTGCTCGGGGCCAACGACGGCATTATCTCGACCGCAAGCTTGATCGTTGGCGTTGCGTCGGCGGCCGCGACGCAGACCGATATCCTGATCGCCGGTGTTGCGGGCTTGGTGGCTGGCGCCATGTCGATGGCCGCTGGCGAGTATGTGTCGGTAAGCTCGCAATCCGACACCGAACAGGCGGATCTCGCGCGCGAACGTAAAGAGTTGCGCCAGAATCCGGCATTTGAGCTCGACGAGCTCACCGACATCTACGTGAAGCGCGGTGTCAGTCAGGCTATCGCCCGCCAGGTTGCCCAGCAGCTCATGGCGAAAGATGCCTTGACCGCCCATGCCCGTGATGAGCTTGGGATTTCAGAAATCACCACCGCGCGTCCCGTACAGGCTGCTCTGGCTTCCGCGGCAACGTTCTCGGTCGGTGCGGCGATGCCCTTGCTTATGGTCGTCGTATCGCCCGCTGCTGCGCTCGTCCCCATCGTGTCCGCGGCATCATTGGTCTTTCTCGCGCTTCTGGGCGCGATTGGGGCCAGGGCGGGCGGTGCGAACATTCTGCGCGCGACAGCCCGCGTGACGTTCTGGGGCGCCTTGGCGATGGCTCTAACCGCAGGTATCGGGAAACTGTTTGGCGCCGTTGTCTGAAGATCGGCAGTGGGCGCAGCTAACCCGAAAGATCGCCAGCCGGTCGGTCCGGCAGTGGTTGGCGGCTCGTGGTTTTGATCCTAGCATGAGACGGGATCACTCCACGGGGACCGGTCACAAACCGCCATTCCTTTACAGTTCGGCTCATGTGGCTTCGCACGAGACTTTTGCCCATGCCTCGACTTGCCCGCGCCCTCTTCATGGTGCTGCTCGCAACGACGACTGTCGGCGCACAAAGCCAAACACCTGTCGGTATCTGGCTGCACGCAAACAAGCGCATCCGCGTCGAGATTTTCCCCTGTGGCGAGCGATTGTGCGGGAAGATCATATGGTTCAGGTGGCCCAACGACGCGCACGGCCTGCCCCTGGTCGATTTTAAGAATACCAATCCCAAGCTCCGCAAACGGCCACTCCTGGGATTGACGGTTCTGCGAGGTCTTCACCGCAGAAGCCAGAATTTATGGACTGATGGAAAAATCTACAACCCGGACGATGGCGTGGACTACCAGGCACAGATGTCGATCCACAACGGCACTTTGCGCGTGCGCGCCTATGTGGTCATGCCCGCACTAGGCCAAACTCTGATCTGGACTCGGGTTCGCTGACGGCTGGGAACGAGAGTTACGATGCTTTCTGATGTCCGATCCCGTTCTTGACAGCATCCATACCGGGATGACGCGGCTTGATTTGATGGCATCGGCGGTCACCAATTTGAATTGGTCGGCATGTCCGGAGTTGGCGGTCCCTACGGGAGTCGAACCCGTCTTTCAAGATTGAAAATCTCGCGTCCTAACCGATAGACGAAGGGACCGGGCCGGGCCCCCGTATAGGGGCCTTTAGCCCCCCGCGCAAGCAAGCGGACCGGCCGTCGCAGCCGTCGCGATGCAAGCCGCCTCAAGGCTGGCGGCGCGGGTCGGCGGCATCCTCGATCATCAGCTCGATCTTGTCGCGCCCGCCCCAGGAGGAGCGCTTCAAGTTGCCGGCGACGTGGATCGGCAGGCCGCCGGTTCCGGTCAGCAAGTCGCCCAGCGGCTCGCCGGCCGCGCGAAAGGCGATGCCTTCGAGCTTGCCGCCGTCGGCCGACTCCAAGACGCAGCGCACGTGGTGCTCGCCCACGACCTTGGCGAAGCGCACGCGCGTTGCCGGGAAGGCAAAGCGCGGGTTGGGGTTGCCTTGCCCGTAGGGCCCGACGCGGGCGATGAGGTCGATGAGCTCGTCGCTGACGCCGGAGACCGTCAGCGCGCCGTCGATGTCGAGGCCGGTGCGCGCCCGCGCGTCGCCGACGCTGCGCACAAGGCGCGCATTGAGAAACTCTTCGAGCGCGGCGAGATTGGCGCGCGTCACCGTCAGCCCCGCCGCCATGGCATGGCCGCCGCCCTTGACCAGGTGACCGGCGGCGACGGCGGCGCGCACCGCGGCGCCGATGTCGGCGCCCGGCAGCGAGCGCAGCGAGCCGGTGCCGAGGACACCGGCAGGACCGCTTTGCGCCGCCTCGTCCCAGGCGATGACGCAAGATGGGCGCCGGAAGCGCTCGGTGAGCCGGCTCGCAACGAGCCCCACGATCCCCTTGTGCCATGCGCGCCGAGCCGACCATGACGAGCGCCAGGTCGGGGCGCGCGGAGACGAGCGCATCGGCCTCGGCCAGCGCCGCCTCCAGCATCTCCTTTTCCAGCGCGCGCCGCTCCTTGTTGAGGCGGTCGAGCAGCACCGCGATGCGCGCCGCCTCCATCTCGTCCTCGCCGGCCAAGAGCCGCGAGCCGAGCGCGGCGTCGCCGATGCGGCCGCCGGCGTTGATGCGCGGCCCCAGGATGAAACCGAGGTGATAGGGCGTCGGCGCCTCGTTGAGACCGGCTGCGTCGCTGAGCGCCTTCAAGCCGACATTGCGGCGCCAGCGCATCACCTGCAGGCCTTGCGCGACGTAGGCGCGGTTGAGGCCGGTCAGCGGCACCACGTCGGCCACGGTCGCCAGCGCGACGAGATCGAGCTCGCTCATGAGGTCGGGCTCGGGCGTGCCCTTTGCGTAGAAGCCGCGCCGGCGCAATTCGCGCGTCGCAGCCACCAGCACCAGGAAGACGACGCCCGCCGCGCACAAGTTACCGAGCCCCGACACGTCGTCCTGGCGGTTGGGATTGACCAGCGCCGTGACGGCGGGGAGCTCCTCGTCGGCCTGGTGGTGATCGATGACGACGACGTCGCAGCCGAGCTCGGCCGGCGCGCGCCAAGGGCTCGGTGCTCGTGGTCCCGCAGTCGACGGTGACGATGAGGCGGGCGCCCTCTTTGACGAGCGCCTCGATGGCGGCGACGTTGGGCCCGTAGCCCTCGAACAGCCGGTCGGGAATGTAGATGCGCGCTGCTAGCCCGTGGTGCTTCAGATAGCGCGCAAGCAGCGCCGAGGACGCCGCACCGTCGACATCGTAGTCGCCGAACAGCGCCACTGCCTCGCGCTTCTCGATGGCGTCGGCGAGGCGCGCCTGCCGCCGCGTCCATGTCGCGCAGCGTCGAGGGATCGGGCATCAGCGCTTTGAGCGTCGGGTTGAGGATGATCGGCACGTCCTGGGGCGCCACGCCGCGCGCGGCGAGCACGCGGCCGAGAAGCTCAGGCAATCCGTGATGCTGGCTGATGGCGACGGCCTGCGGCTCGGCCTCGGGCGCGAGCCGCTCGCGCCAGGCAAGCCCGCGGGCGGAGGCACCCACGCCGAGAAACGGCGGCCGCTCTACCGCCTGCACCTCGTTCTTACGCGCCGCGCCCATGCCCCCACCTCTGATTCGCTCAGGCCCAAGTGCAGCATCTGGCGCTCAGGTTGGCGAGACACCGAAACGGCGTTCTCCCCAGCTTGGGTAGACGCCGTGCTCAGCGCTCCTGCCGGGTCACGCGGCCGCGCGGCTCACTCGCCTTGCGCCGTCTTTTTGCTCCTCACGGCGAGCAGAAGATTCGATTGCTGCGGGCGCCAGCGATAGCCGATGCCAAAATTGAGTGGCCCAGCTCGGTCCTTGCGATAGAGCGCGCTCAGCTTTGGCTGATAGGCGCGCGGAAAGATCCCGAGCGGCCTCAGATAGTTGCCGAAGGGATAGAGCTTCCACTCATCGTCCTTGAAATACCGCAAGGGGATACCGGAATCGTCTTCAACGATCGCGTCGCTGTGCTCGAGCACGAAGTCCCTTACGGTGGAGAAGTTGTCCGAGTGCATGAGGTAGGAGGCGCTCTTCAACAGGCTGTCGCCGCGTCCGAGCCCGTCGCAGAACTTGAGGAAGCCGCTGCGCTTCACGCCATCGTTGGAGAGATCGGTCGAGAAGTAGTAGAGCGTCTGCTCCTTGCCGCCGTTGCCCGAGAAGGTGATCTTTACGCCCTTGGCGGCGCTCTTCTTCGCGGCCTCGCCATCCGGACCGATGACGCCATCGCCATCGAGGGCGACGAGGCTCACGTCTTTGATCGTCTTGCCGGAGCGCTCAAGGAAGACATAGAGCAGCGGCAGCGTGCCGCTCAAGCGACCGCCGTGCAGCTGCGTCTTCATCTTCTTGGTGATGAAGAAGCTGTAGCTCAACACCGAGTTGAGCGAGTTCTGCAGCCGGTCGACATCGCGCTCCAGCGCTCCGCGCGCCAACCCCTCGACATCGGGGATTTGGCCGACGGGCTCGAGGCCGCTCAGCACATACGTCGACGCATCGGGAAAGAAAGCGTCGGCATAGAGGAAATCGGGCCCGCTGAACATGTAGTAGACGACGGGCTGGCGCTGCGGGATGTGCTCGCCCGACCAGGCGCGGATCTTGGAGAGCTGTCGCGTCTCGAGCCCGGACCAGGCCGTGTCGAAGCGCTTGGCGTGCCGCTGCCAGCTTCCCTCGTGCGTCAACGGCGTGAGCGGGGAAGATTGCGCGGGTTGCATGCCGGCCAGGAGGCGCGCGGTGTCTTCGGCGCTGGCGTGCTCGCCTGCGCGCGCGCCCGCCATCGTCACCATCAGGAGCCCGGCTGCGAGCGCTCCCGTCCCTACACCCAGCCAACGTCTATCCATCCTTCGAACTCCCCCATGCGGCGCCAATCCTCGCCTGCGAAACCCAGTAGATCCCCAGCCCGACGAGCATCACGCCGATGCTGGCGAGCGACTCCGTCGGCCGCTCGAGGATCAGGTAGTACATCATGAACGCCGTGACCGCGAGGAAGATGAGCGGCGTCAAAGGATAGCCCCACATGCGGTAGGGGCGGGCAAGATCGGGCTGGCGCACGCGCAAGACGATGACGCCGGCGACGGCCAGGAAGGAGCAGAACGTGAGGCTGAACTGGATGAACTCCAGAACCGCCTCGAACGAGCGCGTCAGCATCAAGAGAGTTGTGACGGCGAGCTGGAACAGGATGGCGACCATGGGCGCGCCATTGTCGGCCCGGCGCGCAAAGGGGCGCAGCATCGGGTTATCCTCGCCCATCACCATGGTGACGCGCGGACCGATCCAGGTCATGGCGCTGATCGAGGAGACGAGCCCCAGGCAGATCAGCGCGCCCACGAAGCGTCCGCCCGCCTCGCCGAAGATGTGCTTGCCGGCGATGAGGGCGACGTCGATCTTGCCGGCCATGGCCGCGATTGGCGTGGTGTAAAGGAAGACGGCGTTGAGGCCGACGTAGAGCGCAATCACCACGAGGGTGGCGGAGACGAGCGCCCGCGGCAGGCTTCGCTGCGGCTCGCGCACCTCGCCGGCGATGTAGGTGGCGGCGTTCCAACCCGAGTAGGCGTACATCACGAACACCAGCCCGACCGCGAACGGTGCCCCGCCGATGTAATGCAGATCCGCGACTGAGGGCGCGAACGAGATCGGCTGCGGCGATCCGAACGCCAGGCCGGCGATGATCAGCCCCACGATGAGCGCCAGCTTCAAGGCGGTCGCGGAATTGTGGAAGGTGGCGCCCAGGCGCACGCCGCTCAAATGCACGAGCGCGACCAGCCACACGGCGGCGAGACCCAGCGCCAGCGGCGGCGCGCCCGGCATCACGCCGGCGAAGTACTGGCCGAAGGCCATGGCGGCGAGCGCCACCGGCGCGGCAAAGCCCACCGTGGCCGACACCCAGCCGGCGACGAAGCCGACGGCCGGCGTGTAGATGCGCGACAAGAAGTTGTATTCCCCGCCCGAGCGGGGCAGCGCGGCGGCGAGCTCGGCGTAGCAGAGCGCCCCGCACAGGGCCGCGATGCCGCCCACGACCCACAAGGCCAGCACGGCAAAGCCCGACGGGATGTCCTGGACCTGGAAACCGAGGCTGGTGAAGACGCCGATGCCGATCATGTCGGCGACGGCAATCGCCGCCGCCGTGATCGTCGACACGTTGCGCACCTCCGTGAAGCGCTCCTCGGAGGCGGGGGCGCCAAGCGTGCTCGCGACTGCCATCCGGAAGCCTTGTGCGGGAAAGTGTTCGTGCCTGTGGAAAGCGTAGGTGACCCGACCTGGTCCGGCAATCGGCTAGCTGATTTGTCTTAAGGAAGTTGCCAAATTGCACCGTGGCTGGCGCTTTTGCCACCCCGGCGCCTTCCAGCCCGGCCGGGACGGGTGCCCATGAGAAGACATCATTACGGGCTAACCGGACCAGGAGCCCAAGCGCTCGCAACGTCCCCGGGGTGTCGGGGCGCCGGCATTGGTCCAAACTTAAGGCCCTTGCGCCAGATTGGGCACAAGGAACGGAGAGGGGGAATGCTGTCTCTGCGATTAACAGCTGCCACCGCCGCGCTCGCCGGCGCGAGCCTGCTGCTGGCGCCCGCTAGCGCCTCGGCGGACGCGATCGGCGATTTGATCACCGGTGCCCTCAGCGTGCCCACGCCGCGGCAGGTGCATGCGCGCAGCAAGCCCTTGCGCCAGAGCCATACCGCGCTCGTCCCCTTCGAGACTGCCCCCTTCCCTTACAACGGGACCATCGCCGGCACGGACAAGCCCTTCCTCAACGTGGAGGAGGACGGCCGGCGCGGACACAAGACACCGTTCGGCCGCCTCTACTGGGAGGACGAGACCTACTCAGACCAGCGCGTGCTGCTGCACATCCCCAAGGGCTTCGACGTGAACAAGCCGTCGGTGATGATCGTCTACTTCCACGGCCACGGCGCCACGCTGCGCCGCGACGTGCTGCGCCGCCAGCGCGTGCCGCAGCAGATCACGGCCTCCGGCGTCAACGCGGTCCTCGTCGCGCCGCAGCTCGCGGTCGACGCCTCCAATTCGAGCGCCGGCAAGTTCTGGGAGCCGGGCGCCTTCGGCCGCTTCATCGGCGAGGCGGCGCAGAGGCTCGCCCAGCTGCACGGCGATCCGCGCTCGGTGCGCACGTTCGCGTCCATGCCCATCGTGCTCGTCGCCTACTCGGGCGGCTACCTGCCGGCCGCCTGGTGCGCGGCCAAGGGCGGCCTCATGAGCCGCGTGCGCGGCGTCATCCTGCTCGATGCGCTCTACGGCGAGGTCGACAAGTTTGCGTCCTGGATCGAGCGCGACCCTTCCGCCTTCTTCGTCTCGACCTATCTCGGCTCCACCGAGAGCAAGAACGCGGAGCTCGAGCGCGTCCTGGCCGACCGCGCCGTCGCCTTCGACACGCAGCTGGAGCCGCGGCTCGCGCCCGGCAGCGTCACTATTTTCCCCGGCGGCGCCAATCTGAAGCACCGCGACCTCGTCACCCAAGCCTGGACCGAGTACCCGATCGCAGACCTCTTGCGCCGCCTGCGCCAGTACCGGCGGTAACACCCCTCACCCGGACGCTCGCGTCATGGCGGAGCCATGCTCCGCGTGCGTGCGCCGCACGGCTTCGCCGTGACGACGGCCGGGACCCCCGCAAGCTTCCGCACATGCTTCTGGTGCAGGACAATCGACGCTTCGATCTGGCTCAGACGACGTCAGCTGCGGTAGTAGCGTAACAGCCGCACCAGCGTGCGCTGGATCTCGTCGGGCGGGTCGTTGAACGGGTCGAGACTGATGCGCACCACGTTCGACTGCCCCATGGTCCACGGCAGCCGCATCAGCGAGCGCCAGAACGGCAGCTTGCGCCAGTCGACGACGAGCGCGTTGCTCAGAAGCATGTTGAGCCCGATCTGCAATTCGTGGATCGTGTTGGCGCGCTCGGCGATCTCCACCACCTCGATGCGGTCGATGGCGCGCCAGCGGATGAGCCCGAAGCCTTGGATGAAAATGCCGTACTGGTTGGCGCCGAGCGTGGGGCGGCCGGTCTCGAGCAGGGGAAAATTGTAGTAGGCGATACCCGTCGCGATGACGCCGAGCACGAGCCACAACGTCTGCCCCGTAACAACGGCCGCCGCCAGCAGGATGGCAGCGAGGACGGCGACCACGTAGACGGGAAACTGGATCTCGTCGCGGTTGTAGGTGACGGCGTAGCCGCCAACGTCACGCTCGTCCACGCCATCCCCTTCAAATTCGGCCAAAACGCCATCTTCGGGCAACGGCGCGGCGGGTCAAGGGTCAGCCGATGAAGCGGGCGCCGATGTCGCGGAAGGTCGTCTTGATGCGGCGCACGGTTCCGCTGTGGGAACGCAGCACGACCAATTCCGTTTCGGCGAAGTCGCCGCGGAAGCGCACGCCGTCCAGCAGCGAGCCGTCGGTGACGCCCGTCGCCGACACGATCACGTCGCCAGAGGCCATGTCCTCCAGCCGGAACTTCTTGTTGATGTCGGTGATGCCCATGGCCTTCGCGCGCACGCGCTCGTCCTCCGTCTGCGGCATCAGCCGGCCCTGCATCTGTCCGCCGATGCAGCGCAGCGCGCCGGCCGCCAGCACGCCCTCGGGCGCGCCGCCCTGGCCCAGATAGATGTCGATGCCGGTCTCCTCCGGATCGGTGGTCCAGATCACGCCGGCGATGTCGCCGTCGGGAATGAGCTGCACCGCGGCGCCGGCCGCGCGCACGGCCGCGATCAGCTCGGTGTGGCGCGGGCGGTCGAGGATGCAGGCGGTGATCTCGCCGATCGACACGCCCTTGGCGTTGGCCAGAGCATTGAGGTTGTCGGCGGGGGAGGCGTCGAGATCGACGAGGCCCGGCGCATAGCCGGGACCGATGGCGATCTTGTTCATGTACATGTCGGGCGCGTGCAGAAGGCCGCCGCGCTCGGAGATGGCGAGCACGGCGAGCGCGTTCGGCATCGCCTTGGCGCAGATGGTGGTGCCCTCCAAGGGATCGACGGCGATGTCGACCTCGGGTCCCTCGCCCGAGCCGACCTTCTCGCCGATGTAGAGCATCGGCGCCTCGTCCATCTCGCCCTCGCCGATCACCACCGTGCCGCGGATCTGCAGCTTGGCGAGCTCGCGGCGCATGGCGTCGACGGCGGCTTTGTCGGCGAGCTTCTCTTGCCCGCGCCCGCGCAGGCGTGCCGCTGCGATGGCGGCGGCCTCGGTCACGCGCGTCACCTCGAGCACCAGCATGCGGTCGAGGCCGGACTTGACGTTGTGCACTGTCATGGCTGTCCCTCCGCCCTCTATTGCCGGTCGTTCTCGTTGAGCTTCTCGATGCGGATCACCTGCGGCCGCTCGGAAACCTTGCCGTCCTTCTCGATCGCCCCCACCGCCTGGCGGATCGCCTCTTCCGTCGTCTCGTGTGTGATCATGACGACGAGCGCCGGCGCGCCCGGCTTCAGGCGCGCGCCGATGCCCGGCAACGCCGAGCGCGGGCGCCGCTGCACGATGCTCTCGATCGAAACCTCGCGGTCTCCCATGCGCTTGGCAATGGCCGCCATGGCTCCGGGCCTGTCGTAGACGGAAAGCCGCACGTAGTAGGCGCCCTGGTGTGCGCCGATCTTGGCCTTCTTATACGGCTTCAAGTTGCGGGTCTGTGTCAGAAAAGGCGCCATGACGCACCCGCGCGCAATATCGAGGATGTCGCTCGCCACCGCGGAAGCGGTGGGGCGGGCGCCGGCGCCGGGCCCGATGAGCAACAGGCTGCCGCAGTAGTCGGCGTCGATGGCGACCGCGTTGGTGACGCCCGACACCTCGGCAAGCGCCGAGTGCTTGGGCACCATCGCCGGGTTGACGCGCGCCTCAATGCCGCTGTCGGCCCGCGTGGCGACGCCCAAGAGCTTGATGCGGTAGCCCATGCCCTCGGCCGCCTCGATGTCGGCCTCGGTGATCGACTGGATACCTTCGACGTCGATCTGATCGAAGGCGACCTTGGTGCCGAAGGCGAGGCTCGTAAGGATGGCGAGCTTGTGGGCGGTATCGAAGCCGCCGATGTCGAAGGTGGGATCGGCCTCGGCGTAGCCGCGCGCCTGCGCCTCGGCCAGGACCTCGCCGAAGGAGCGGTGCTCGTCCTCCATGGTGGTGAGGATGTAATTGCAGGTGCCGTTGAGGATGCCGTAGACGCGGGCCACCTCGTTGGCGCTGAGCGACTCCCTCAGCGTCTTGATGACGGGGATGCCGCCGGCGACGGCGGCTTCGAAGTTCAAGGCGACGCCGTGCTGCTCGGCCAGCGTTGCCAGCGCCACGCCGTGCTCGGCGAGCAGCGCCTTGTTGGCGGTCACGACGTGCTTGCCCGCGCGCAAGGCGGCCTCGACCGCGTCCTTGGCGACGCCGTCGGCGCCGCCGATCAGCTCCACGAACACAGCGATCGAGGGATCCTTCGCCAGCGCGACGGGATCGTCGAACCAGCGCGCATCGCCGAGCTTGATGCCGCGGTCCTTCGCCTTCTTGCGCGCCGACACACCTGCGATGCTCAATCGCCGCCCGGCCCGCTCCTCGAGCTGATCCTTGTGGTCGTGGAGCAAGTGGAGGAGGCCTGCGCCGACGGTGCCAAGGCCGGCGATGCCCAGGGTGAGTGGCTCTTGCATGGGAACGTGACGGATTACCGGCTGGCTTTTTGCGGAATCGGGATCACGTTATGCATCGTTTCCGGGGCCTGAGCGAGGAACTTTTTGAGGTTGCGGGCGGCCTGGCGGATGCGGTGTTCGTTCTCGACGAGTGCGATGCGAATGAAGCCTTCCCCGTACTCGCCGAAGCCCAGCCCCGGCGATACCGCGATGCCCGCCTTCTCGATCAAAAGCTTGGCAAATTCAACCGAGCCCAGCGCCTTGAACGGCTCAGGCACCGGCGCCCAGGCGAACATGGTCGCGGGCGGCACCGGGATCTCCCAGCCGGCGCGCGAGAACGTCTCCACCAGGCAGTCGCGGCGCTTGTGGTAGGTCTGGCGGATCTCCTCCACGCAGTCCTGCGGCCCGTTGAGCGCCGCGGCGGCTGCTACCTGCACCGGCGTGAAGGCGCCGTAGTCGAGATACGACTTGATGCGGGCGAGCGCCGCGATCAGCCGCTCGTTGCCGACCGCAAAGCCGATGCGCCAGCCCGGCATGTTGTAGGTCTTGGACAGCGAGGTGAACTCCACCGCGATGTCGATGGCACCCGGCACCTGCAAGACCGACGGCGGCGGATTGCCGTCGAAGTAGATCTCCGCATAAGCAACGTCGGAGAGAACGATGAGGTCGAGCCGCTTCGCAAGCTCGATGGCGTCCTTGTAGAAGTCGAGGTCGGCCGTCATCGCCGTCGGGTTCGACGGATACGACAACACCAGCGCCAAGGGCCTGGGGATCGTGTGCTTGCACGCGCGCTCGACGAGGCGGAGGAACTCCTCGCCCGTTCCCGCCGACAGGTGACGGATGGCGGCGCCCGACAAAAGGAAGCCGAACTCGTGGATGGGATAGGTGGGGTTGGGCACTAAGATCACGTCGCCCGGCGCCGTGATCGCTTGCGCCATGTTGGCGAAGCCTTCCTTGGAGCCGAGCGTGGCGACGATTTGCGTCTCCGGATCGAGCTTCACGCCGAAGCGGCGCTCGTAGTAGGCGGCTTGGGCGCGGCGCAGCCCGGGGATGCCCTTCGAGGCCGAATAGCGGTGGGTGCGCGGCTTGCTCACCGTCTCCACCAGCTTGTCGACGATGTGCTGGGGTGTGGGCAGGTCGGGATTGCCCATGCCGAGATCGATGATGTCGGCGCCGCGCGCGCGCGCTGCCGCCTTCAGCCGGTTGACCTCGGCGAAGACGTAGGGCGGCAGACGCTTGATGCGGTGGAACTCCTGCAAGGGTGCCTCGAGGCTTAGCGCGGCGGTCTTGAAGCGTGTTTACGCCCGGCCCAATGCCCGCGTCAAAGGGCGAGCGGACCGAGCCAAGGGCAATCCCTAGCGGGACTGCTCGATCTGCTGCTCGGCATCTTGCTCGTGGGTAGCTCTTTTTCTGTTAAGCTCGTCCACCGCCTTCTTTCTTTCCTCTTGCGTCAGGGCGGTGGACGCGACCGGCTTGAGGTCGGGAAGCGGCGTCTGGATGGCGCTGCTGCAGCCGCCGCAGGCCAAAAGGAGCGCCAGAGCCGCCGCCGGCATCGCCGCCCGGCCAAGAACGTTGCAGCGCCTATCTATCCCCCGCTGCATTGCTTTCATACGCTCTCCGCTCTTGCGCGCCGGCTAGAATTGCGCGATTCGGGGCACCCGATCCGGGTCAACATAGCATCCGACTTGTCCACACGTCTAAGTGACACTAGGTCCGCAATGTCGCAAAACCTTGGCAGCAAATAGGTAAAGGGCCACACCGACAGAAGACGCCGATAACGAGAGGCCTGGTACAAACCCCTACATGCAAAAATCACACACTGAGACGGACGCCGAATTTCCGGCCTACAGGATCGCCAACCCCGAGGAGCTCAGCCTCAACATCCTGAGGCTTTTCGAGCAGGGCGGCCGCGTTCTGACCGAGTTCATCGAGCGCGCCGACACCAAGATGGGCCCGTATTCGGCCGCAGCGGAGATCACCGAGGCGACCAACACGCTCTCCGACCTCACCCGCCTTTGGCTGGGCGACCCGGCCCACTTCGCCGAGGCCCAGAGCTCGCTCATGCGCGCCTACGCGGATCTGTGGAACAACACGGTGTTCCGCATGCTGGGCCAGGAGGTGGTGCCCGTCGCCGAGCCCGAGCCCGGCGACAACCGCTTCAAGGACCCCGAGTGGTCGGCCAACCCCTACTTCGACTTCTGGAAGCAGGCCTACCTCGTCACCTCGCGGTGGGCCGAGGACATGCTGCAGAAGACCGACGGGCTCGACGAGCGCACGCGCCAGAAGGCGGAGTTCTATCTGCGCCAGGTGTCGAGTGCGCTGTCGCCGTCGAACTTCCCCATGACCAACCCGGAGGTCTTGCGCGAGACGCTGGCGTCCAACGCGGAGAACCTCGTCCAGGGCATGACCTACCTCGCCGAGGACATGAGCCATTCAGGCGATCTGTTGCGGATCAGCCAGACCGACGCCAGCGCTTTCGAGGTCGGCCGCAACCTCGCCACCACGCCCGGCAAGGTCGTCTACCAGAATGACATCTTTCAGCTGATCCAGTACGCGCCCACGACCGACAAGGTGCGCGAGCGGCCGCTGCTGATCGTGCCGCCGTGGATCAACAAGTTCTACATCCTCGACCTGACGCCGGCCAAAAGCCTCATCAAGTTCCTGGTCGACCAGGGCTTCACCGTCTTCATGATCTCCTGGGTCAATCCGGACGAGCACCTCTCGCACAAGTCCTTCGAGGACTACATGCAGGAGGGCATCCTGACGGCGGCCGACGCGGTCAAGCGCGAGACCGGCGTCGAGCAGTGCAATGTCGTCGGCTATTGCGTCGGCGGCACGCTGCTCGCCACCACGCTTGCCTATCTCGCCGCGCGCGGCGAGGAGCCGTTCGCCTCGGCGAGCTTCCTTGCCACCCAGATCGACTTTGAGCACGCGGGCGATTTGCTGCTTTTCACCGACGCCGAGCAGCTCGTGGCGCTGAACGACCTGATGGCGGAGCGCGGCTACCTCGACGGCTCGCGCATGGCGAACGTATTCAACATGCTGCGCCCGCGCGACCTCATCTGGCCCTACATCGTCAACAACTACCTGCTCGGCAAGAAGCCGTTCCCGTTCGACCTGCTCTACTGGAACCAGGATTCCACGCGGATGACGGCCGCCAACCACAACTTCTATTTGGGCGAGTTCTACGGCGCCAACCGGCTCTCCAAGGGCGAGATGACGCTCGCCGGCACCCGCCTCGACATGAAGAAGGTGAAGCTGCCGGTCTACGAGCTCGCCACCAGGGAGGACCACATCGCGCCGGCGCCGTCGGTGTATGCAGGCGCCCAGCTGTTCGGCGGCCCGGTCGAGTTCGTGATGTCAGGCTCCGGTCACATCGCCGGCGTCGTCAACCCGCCCGACAAGGTCAAGTACCAGTACTGGACCAATGCCAAGCGGGCGAAGTCGCTCGCGCAGTGGACCAAATCAGCGGCCGAGCACCCCGGCTCCTGGTGGCCGCACTGGGCCGAGTGGCTCAGCCAGCAGGCGGGCGACTGGACGGTGCCGCGCGAGCCGGGCGAGAAGCTGGGAACAATCGAGGACGCGCCCGGCTCCTACGTCAAGGCGAAGAAGTAGACGCGCTTACCCGCGTCTGCTCCGCTCGAGACTTTCCTCGTAGAGAGCCTGCAACTCCTGGCGGCGGATGACCTTCTCGAGTTCGGCGAGTGCCTTTTCCCGCTCGGCCGCTTCGGCGTGCATCGCTGCAACGCGCGCACGGCAATCGGCATAGATCGCCGCGCGACCCTCAGAGTCCGGAGATCCAGCGACGTTCAAGCGGTCGAAGACGAGACCGACAAGATCCACGACGAGCCTCTTGCATCCGGAGAGCGAAGTCGACGCTCAGTGCACCCGCATCCTCAGATCGGCAAGGCATTCAATTTCGTTCGCCAATGCGCGCAGCGGTCTTTCAGTTGGGCGGTGCGCACATAGACGAGATCCTCGTCCTCCAGACGCTCCAGTTCCTCAAAGGTGAAACTGTCGCCGCCGTGCCTTTGCCAGGCCTTCTGCAGGCTGCGGCTGGGATGGCCGCCATGGCGCAGCGTGAACCAGATGCGGTTCTGCACCTTGCCGAGGTTGGAAGCGTGGCCGACCCACACTTGGGCCGCGGCCGTGCAGCGCACGGCATAGATGCCGGCAACAACATCCTGCTCTTTGTAGGCGGCCTTTGCCGCCTTCTTGTCCACGACCTTCATGCTCAGTCCTCACCCGTCGTCTTTGAGCCGAAGCGACTAGCATCAAAAAGCATGGTGGGGCCACGCCTGGCGTGGGCGGAGCTCGCCGGCCGCCATCGCGCCGAGGTCGACCGGTCGCTTCGGCCGTGCGGGACCACTTGAACATTTCAATAATTTTTGTATTGTTGTTTTCATGCAGGAACCCAAGCCGTATCGGCCCTCTCCGCCCTCGCACATCAGCACCGGCTGCGCATCTTCCGCTTGCTGGTGATCGCTGGCCCTTCGGGCGTCCCCGCCGGCACCATCGCCGAGGAGGTCGGGATCAGCCCGACCAGCACCTCCTTCCATCTCAAGGAGCTCGACCGCGCCGGGCTCATCACCGCGTCACGCGACGGGCGTTTCATCCGCTACGCCGTCCACGTCGACGGCATGCGCCAGCTTCTGGCCTATCTCACCGAGGATTGCTGCCAGGGGCAGCCCGAATTGTGCGGGGGCACGATCACGGCATCCCGCGCGCTGTGTACCAGTAAGGGAGGATCAAAATGACAGACCAACGACTGCTCAACGTGCTCTTTCTTTGCACCCATAACTCGGCGCGCTCGATCATCGCCGAGTGCGTGATGAACCGTCTCGGCATGGGTCGGTTCAAGGGCTACAGCGCCGGCAGCCAGCCGAGCGGCGCCGTGCATCCCTATGCCCTCGACCTCTTGCGTCACCTCAACTACGACGTCACGAACCTGCGCTCGAAGTCATGGGAGGAGTTCTCCGGCCCCGACTCGCCGCAACTGGATTTCGTCTTCACGGTCTGCGACAACGCCGCCAACGAGGTCTGTCCGGTCTGGCCGGGCCAGCCGATGACCGCGCACTGGGGCCTGCCCGACCCGGCAGCCGCGGAGGGCACAGAATCGGAGCGGCGTTTCGCCTTCGCCGACGCGCATCGCATGCTGTATCAGCGCATCGGCATCTTCACCAACCTGCCGCTTGCCTCGCTCGACACCCTCTCGCTGCAGCGCCGCCTCGACGATATCGGCCGCAGCAAGGCATCGGCGCCGGAGAAGGCTTGAGGGCCAGCGACCGTTTCGCTTCGCACCAGGAGGTATGTGAGTTTGCCCAACGAGACCTTGCGCGACATGCCGAACGTGTCGGCCCGGCACTTCGACATTCCCTCCCTCGATCGCCTCGCCGGTTCCAAGCCGGCGAGGCACAAACCACGCATCCTCTTGCTCTATGGCTCGCTCAGAGAGCGGTCCTTCAGCCGCTTTCTGACGTACGAAGCCGCACGCCTGCTCGAAGCCTTCGGGGCGGAAACGCGCATCTTCGACCCGCACGATCTGCCGCTCCCCGACGGCGCGCCCGCCACCCACGCAAAAGTCGAGGAGCTGCGCGCGCTGGCGACGTGGTCGGAGGGGCAGGTGTGGTGCTCGCCCGAGCGCCATGGCGCCATGAGCGGCATTATGAAGGCGCAAATCGATTGGGTGCCGCTGTCGCTCGGCGCGGTGCGGCCCACGCAAGGCAAGACGCTGGCCTTGATGCAGGTCTGCGGCGGCTCGCAATCGTTCAATGCCGTCAATCAGATGCGCATCCTCGGGCGCTGGATGCGCATGTTCACGATCCCCAACCAATCCTCCGTCGCCAAGGCGTTCCGAGAGTTCGATGACGACGGGCGCATGAAGCCGTCCGCCTTCTACGACCGCGTCGTCGATGTGATGGAGGAGCTCATGAAGTTCACGCTTCTGTTGCGCGACCGCGCGCCCTACCTCGTCGATCGCTACAGCGAGCGCAAGGAGAGCGCGGAGGAGCTCTCAAGGCGGGTCAACACTTCGGCGATTTAGCCGGACCCGTCTGGGCTAGCCGCGGGAGTCGAGCCGCCGGCGCTTCTTTGCTAGCATCTGCGCTGCTGCTTCAAGTCAGGCGCCAGGGGGAGCGAGCGATGGAGAGCGAGCCGAGCGCCGACGCCAAGGGCCGGGATGCGGTGTGGCCCTTTATCATGCTCTTCATCATGATGTGGGGCGGCATGATCGGCACGACGCTCAACACCGATCCCATCCGGAGCATCAACCTCACGGGCGGCTTCGGCTTCGTAGCCGCTTTGGGCATCGTCGCCTTTCTGGCGACGGCGCGCCTGCGCCGCTGGAGCCTCTTCACCTTCCCCTATTCTCGGCTCATCGCCAATTTCGCCTGGCACGTCTTCGTGCTGACCGGCGTCCTCTTCATCTGCTACCTCGCCTTCGACGGAATCGTACAGCTCCTAGTGCTCGTCTTCGGCGCGCCGGTGTTCGAAAGCGGTTGCGACAAGATCAGCGAGCGCGATACGGCGCTTTTCGTCTGGGACGCCATGGCGAAGGGCGCCTTCAAGTTCCTCGCCGGCTATCTGCATCTGCCCGCCGAGGCCTGCCCGCCGAGGACGACGAGCTGGACGGAAACGATCACGGCGCAGGGCATCCGCTGGTTCACCGCGCTGGTCGTGGTTTGGTACGTCATCGGCTTCGCCAAGGCTTGGTATGCCCGCGTGCGCGCGCCGCAGCCGGGCAGTTGAGGCGCCCAGGACGTCAGCCTTAGGACTTGTGCTTCTTCGACTTGGGCGGGGCGGCGTCTCGTGGCGCCGCCAAACCGCCCTCCTTGATATGGATGTCGCGCTGCGGGAAGGGGATACTGATCCCGGCCGCATCCAGCGCCAGCTTGCCGCGCTCGATCACGTCGAAGCGCAGCTGCACCCAGTTCGTCCCTTCCGTCCAGGCGCGCAATTCCAGCGCGACCGCGTTGTCGCCCAACGCGTTGACGAAGACGCCGGGCTGCGGGTCGGCGAGCACGCGCGCGTCCCGGGCGAGCATCTCGAGCAGCACCTTGCGCGCTTTGGCGATGTCGTCCTCATAGGCGATGCCGAAGGTCTCGCGCACCATGCGCGGGGACGAGCGCGAGTAGTTGGTGATCTTGGTGCCCCACAGCTCCGAGTTGGGCACGAACAGCGCGACACCCTCGAACGTCGTCATGTGGGAAACAAAGAGCCCAACCTCGGTGACGGTGCCCGCCGCGCCACCGGCTTCGATGTATTCGCCGATGCGGAACGGACGCAGCCACAACAGCATGATGCCGGCAGCGATGTTGGAGAGCGTGCCCTGCAGGGCGAGGCCGAGCGCCAGGCCGATGGCGCCGAGCGCTGCCAGCATGCTCGTCGATGCGACACCGAGCTGGTTGAGCGCGGCGACAATCACCAGCACGAGCAGGCCCCAGCGCACGAGCCGCTTCAACACACCCTTGAGGGTGGGATCGACGTAGGGCTGCGTCTCGACCACGTGGGCGATGGCGCGGGCGGCCGCACCCGACAGCCACCAGCCGATGCCGAGGATGAGCACCGCCGAAAAGATGTTGGGCAACGCCGCCGTCGCCCAGGCCGCCACGTGACTGATGACGTCGGCGAAATTCTTGTTGAGCTCGGTGAGGTCCATTGCGCGTCCTGGCAGGGTGAGCAACGCAGCTTAAGGGGCGAATCGCCCAGCGGCCACCCCGTCGGACGACGGCGACGGCGGCGGCACGCACCCACCTGCCCCGCGCCCTTCGTCGTCGCGCTCCCGGCTCCGGCTTCACCAAGTCGCGTCAAGCGGACCCGGTGACGTGCCTGCCGGCTCGTTGCGGAAGGACGAGGATGCAACCGATGATGAAAACGGCAAGGACGGCGGAGGCGATTGGACGGCTCAAAGCGAGCCCGCCATCTGACAGGGGCTTGTCGAGGAAATCGCCGACGGTTGCCCCGAGCGGCCGGGTGAGGATGAACGCGACCCAGAACAGCAGGACGTGCGATACGCTCGTCCAGTAATACGCCGCAGCGACGATCGCGAGTGCTGCGCCAAAGACGAGCGCGCCCCCTTCGTAGCCGAGAGGCGTTGCATCAGCGATCCAGTCCCCCAGAGCCGTTCCCAGCGTCTGCGACAAGGTAATGGCCGCCCAATAGAACGCCTCCGCCTTCGGCGTGCCGACCGTTTCAATCGATATCGAGCCGAGCGACCAGTACCAAAGGCCGAGCGCGATCAACAGACCGATCAACAAGATCGACGCGCCGCCGGCGTAGCCGATACCCAAAGATCGGTCCGCATAGTCGGCCATCGTCGTTCCGAATGTTGTGGAGGCAACGATCGTCGCCCAATAGAGGAACGGATGGAATTTCTTGGCGACGATCTGCAGGCCGACGAGCCCGACAAGGATCGCCAGAAAAATCGCCGTGCCGCTCAGGTAGCCCCAATGCAACGTCATGGTGACGGTATCGCCGCCCGTCTCACCCAGGGTGGTGGCCGCGATCTTGACGATCCAAAAGCCGAGCGTGACCTCGGGGACTTTGCTGGCGTGCTCGTCTGCGACCTGCAGCATTAACACTCTCCTCTTCTCCCTCACGCTTGGACGCTCGGCGTGCATGCTCGCCCAGATGGTCGGCTCGATCTAGAGCATGGGACCATTAGGTCTCAGCCAGGCTCAGGGCAGAATGCCGCACGCGCGGCAAGAATCTGAGATGGCGCATCTTTCGAGCCCAAATGCGCCTTTCGGCACTGTCGGCTGCGACTTCCGCATCCTCCTTTGTAAGTGTGCCGTAAGGTTGGAATAGCACCGTCCCCCAGCACCGCTACGAAGCGAACGGGGGTTCAACGCGTTGCCCAAACGAGCCGCCGCCCGGCCTCTGGTCGGGCCTTGGCCCCTGGGCACCTTTTCCGCGCCGGATGCAAGAAACAAGAAGCGGACCTTCGTTCGCCTGAAGGCGTGCAAACCCGATTTTCCGACGGACGCAATCGGATGGAACACTTGCCCGCGTTGATCAGTGCCCAGGACACCGTGGCTCCATCAAGCCGGTGTCGCGCCGTCAGCAACATCGCTGCGGCTCCGCTGCTGACCATCGTCGTTCCGACATTCAATGAAGCAGCGAATGTGCCGGTGCTGGCCCATCGGATCGCGTGCACACTGCAGGGCATCGCTTGGGAGCTCGTCTTCGTCGACGACGACTCGCCCGACGATACCGCTGCCATTGCCAAGCAGCTCGGCCGTAAGGACGCCCGCATTCGCTGCATCCGCCGCATCGGTCGGCGGGGGCTGGCGGGCGCCTGCCTCGAAGGGGCTCTCTCCAGCCAGGCCCGCTTCGTCGCCGTCATGGATGCCGACCTCCAGCACGACGAGACCCTGTTGCTGCCGATGCTGAAAGCACTGCTTGACGACGAGGTCGATCTGATCGTGGCGAGCCGCTATGTCGGAGACGGTCGTGCGGATGCGCTTTCGGCCCTTCGCCGCCGCATAAGCGAGACGGCGACATCGTGGAGCCGCCGCCTGACCGGCGCCGGCATCAAGGATCCCATGAGCGGCTTCTTCCTGATGCGGCGCGATCTCCTCGACGCATTGGCGCCAAAGCTCTGCACCGAGGGCTTCAAGATCCTTTTCGACATTCTCGTCGCCGGGCGCGGGCGATTGCGGGTCGCCGAGCTCCCCTATGGCTTTCGCCCGCGCCTATTCGGCGAGAGCAAGCTCGATCTGCGCAATGGTGTGGATTTTGTCGGCCTGCTTCTGGCAAAGGCGACCGCCAATGCCGTTCCCTTGCGCTTCTTCAGCTTCCTGCTTGTCGGGGTTTCCGGCGTCGTCGTTCAACTCGCGGGCCTGTGGGAGGGGCTGGCGCTCGGGTTGTCGTTCTCAGTCGCGCAGGCGCTGGCCATCCTCTTGGCGATGACGAGCAACTTCTTCCTCAACAACACGCTGACCTACCGCGATCAGCGCGTATCGGGGCTGCGCATGGTCGGCGCACTTTTGAGCTTCTACGCCGTCTGCTCCACCGGCGCTCTCAGCAACGTCGGCGTCTCGTCGTGGCTCTACGCAAGCCGTCCGGTCTGGTGGCTCGCTGGCCTCGCCGGCTCGCTCGTCGGCGCGGTCTGGAACTATGCCGGCTCCTCCACCCTGGTCTGGAAGCGGCGTTGAGCGTCCGCCAATCCGAGATTGCGCTCGACGCGACAGCGGCGGTCGTGTGGGTATCCGCACTGCTTCTGTGCGCGCGGCTGTGGCTCGCCGGCCATCTCGAGCTGATGTTCGACGAAGCCTATTACGCGCTGTGGGCCAAGCATCTGGCCTGGTGCTACCTGGACCACCCGCCCATGGTGGCGCTGTGGATCCGCCTGTCGACGTTTCTGTTCGGCGACAGCGCGTTCGGCGTGCGCGCGTTGGGCACTGTGACCACCACCGCCGGCGCCGGGGTCGTCTATGTCCTCTCTGAGCGCTTGTTCGCCGACCGCACCAAGGCCGCATTTGCGGCGCTGCTCTTCTGCGCGATGCTGCTCATTTCAGCGGGCGCCATCATCATCACCCCGGACACTCCGCTTGTGTTCTTCTGGTCGATCGCTCTTTATGCGCTCGTGCGCCTATTCGGCGGAGGCGGCGCCGGCTGGTGGCTGGCGGTGGGCTTGGCCATGGGGCTCGCCCTCCAATCCAAATACACAGCCTTGCTGCTCGGCGCCGGCATTCCCTGCGCCATGATCCTCGTTCCGCGGCTGCGCGTCTGGTGGCGCCACCCGGCTCCCTACCTTGCGGGGATCTTGGCGCTTGCGATCTTCTTTCCCGTCATCGCCTGGAACTACCAGCATGACTGGGCCTCGTTCGCCAAGCAGTTCGGCCGCGCCGAGGCCGACGGCTTGTCCATCCGCTACCTCGGCGAGTTTCTAGCGTCCCAGCTCGGTCTTCTCACCCCGTTCGTCTTCACGCTGGCCGCCGGCGGCGTCTGGCTCGCCTTCGACCGGCACAAGGACGCCGACAGCGACGCAAGGCTGCTGCTGGTGGCGCTGATCGGCCCCATGATGATCTACTTCCTCCTGCACAGCCTGCACGCACGGGTGCACGGGAACTGGATCGCACCCGCCTACCCCGTCTTCGCCGTGCTGGGCGCGGAGGCTGCTTTCCAAATCTCCAGATTTCACCGGCGGCTGCAGCCGGTGATGAGCCTCTCGCAGCGGTTTGCCGTTCCGGTCGGCCTCGCCATCACCGCGATCGTCTACGTGCAGGCGGCAGCCGCGCCCCTTCCATTCGACGCGGCGAAGGATCCGACCGCGCTGATGGCGGGATGGTCTGACCTCGCGCACGAGGTCGACGACATCGCGCGGGGCCAGAAGGCGGGCTACATCCTGACGTCGCGCTATCGGCTGACGGGCGAGCTCGCCTACTACGGATCGGGGGCCATCCCCGTCGTGCAGTTCAACGAGCGCGTCCGCTGGCTGGCGTTCCAACCGCCGCCGGCAGCGGTGCTGGCGCGACCGGGGCTCTATGTGGCGAACGTCGGGCGCGACCGCTCAAGCAAGCTCTGCGCGCGCTTCGCCGAGGTGAAAAAGATAGGCGAGGTCAGCAGACGCAGGAACGGCCGCGAAGTCGCGCGCTACGTCCTCTACCGGCTCGCTAAGCCGACGGCCCCCGTGCTCGATGGCGAGGGCGATGCCGGGCCCGAAGAATAGCCCCCCTCACCCCACCTGCGCCAACCCCTGCTCCAGGTCGGCGATGATGTCGGCCACGTCCTCGATGCCGACCGACAGGCGCACCACGTCGGGGCCTGCGCCCGCGGCCGTCCTCTGCTCGTCGGTGAGCTGCCGGTGCGTGGTCGAGGCCGGGTGGATGACGAGGCTCCTCGTGTCGCCGATGTTGGCGAGGTGCGAGAAGAGCTTCAAGGACGACACCAGCTTGACGCCCGCCTCATAGCCGCCCTTGAGGCCGAAGGTCATGACCGCGCCGGCGCCCTTGGGGCAGATCTTCTGCATGAGCCCGTGGTAGGGGCTCGAGGCAAGGCCGGCATAGCTCACCCAAGCGACTTTCGGGTGCTTCTCCAGCCAGCTCGCCACGGCAAGGGCGTTCTCGCAGTGGCGCTGCATGCGCAAAGGCAGGGTCTCGGAGCCGGTGAGGAGGAGGAAGGCGTTGAAGGGCGCGATCGCCGGCCCGATGTCGCGCAGGCCCATGACGCGCGCTGCGATGGCGAAGGCGAAGTTGCCGAAGGTCTCGGCGAGCTTCATGCCGCCGTAGGACTCGTTTGGATCCACAAGCGTCTTGTAATGGTGCTTGGAGCCGAGCCAGTCGTAGGTGCCGCAATCGACCAGCGCGCCGCCGATCGAGTTGCCGTGGCCGCCGATGAACTTGGTGAGCGAGTGCACGACGATGTCGGCGCCGTGCTCCTTGGGGCGGCACAGGTAAGGCGTCGCCAGCGTGTTGTCGACGATGAAGGGGACGCCGGCCTTTTTGGCGATGGCGGCAATCGCCGGCAGATCGACGACGACGCCGCCGGGGTTGGCGATCGACTCGCAGAAGATCGCCCGCGTCTTCGGCGTCACCGCCTTCTCGATGGAGGCGGGATCGGTGGCGTCCGCCCACACAACCCTCCAGTCGAACTTCTTGAAGGAGTGATTGAACTGGTTGATGGAGCCGCCGTAGAGCTGGCGCCCGGCGATGAACTCGTCGCCGGGCTCGAGCAGCGTGTGGAACGCCAGGAACTGCGCGGCATGGCCGGAGGCGACGGCGAGCGCCGCGGTGCCGCCTTCGAGCGCGGCGATGCGGCCCTCGAGCACCGCCTCGGTCGGGTTGGTGATGCGCGTATAGATGTTGCCGAACGCCTCCAGCCCGAACAGCGCCGCGGCATGGTCGGCATCGTTGAAGACGTAGGAGGTTGTCTGATAGATCGGTGTGACTCGCGCGCCGGTTGATGGATCGGGCGCAGCGCCCGCGTGCACGGCAAGGGTTGCGAACTTGGGCGCGGCAGTCTCCGGCATTGATCCCTCCCGATCCGGAACGAGCTTTTTTGGCTCGCCCTAGGGAGGCGATGGCGGCGGCCAAGTCAACCGCAAAGGTCGGGGAAGCATAGGGAGGACAGCGGTCGTCCTCCACCCGCGCCCCACAACCGCGCCTTTTGCGCTCAGCGGACGACAACTTGGCGGGGAAGGATCAGTGCGCTGACATCGTTGTGTCTGATGTCTGCTCGGCCGGCCTCGCGCCGTGCCGAGCCCACCCCCCAAGGCCCCCTCGGCTCAAATCTTGGCGTACCGCCCGGCGCGCCCGCATTTGAACCCGTGGACAATCACCCAGCCCGGATGCTCGTTCGTCCATTTCGCCAATTCCATCTGGCCGTACATCATGCATTGCTGAGGCGTGATGCTGTCGGCAGCAAATGTGAGGTTGACGTC
The DNA here is from genome assembly GCA_963728165.1 of uncultured Alphaproteobacteria bacterium. Taxonomy (GTDB): domain Bacteria; phylum Pseudomonadota; class Alphaproteobacteria; order Rhizobiales; family Hyphomicrobiaceae; genus Hyphomicrobium_A. The sequence continues at coordinate 452,144 of CAVSIY010000002.1, forward strand.
CTTGCATCGCAACGGGGCCTGCATGGAGCAAACCAGGGCGACGACTTCGATCATTGGACACCTCCAAGGTTCCGCCGAATTAACCCTCGATGAGGGTCGGTTCCGCCTTGGTCGGGTCCTCGTGTTTTCTTGCTTTTGTACATTGAAAGCGTAGTCGCGAATCGGGGTTTGCTCAAGTTTCAATCATGAGCACCTGTTGCCCAATTCCCATTCACCACGGACACGTAAAAGAAGTGCTCGGATGGGGCTCTGCAAGCCCGTCAATACTGTCGTTTTGGCGATACCCCTTGGTTACGACTCGGTGCGACCTATTGTGCACCGCACCAAATCTGCCTAATTCCGCGGCAATTTTTGGTGCGGTGCACAATGCCCCGATTCCCGGAAAAGCGCCTCGTTGCCCTTGCTCGGCAGCAGCCAATCGCAGAGTTCCTCTGTACGATTGGCGCCCTGCTTGGCTGACCCTGCTGAGCGTTGGCAAAGATCGGACGGAACAGATCGATGCACGAGCCGTTTGATCCCGCCCAAGCCCGAACCACGCTATTTGCGGGCCTGCTCGCGGCAGCCCGCCGCCACGGCGCGGCAACGGTCATCGTCGAGGACGGCGACGGTACGGCGCTGAGCTACCGCAAGCTGGTGCTGGCGAGCCTGGTGCTCGGTGGGCGCCTGGCGCGCGAGACCCGCAAGGGAGAGACCGTCGCGCTGCTCTTGCCCAACTCAGCCGGGCTGTTGGTGACACTCTTCGGCCTCAACGCCTTCGGCCGCGTCGCCGCCATCCTCAATTTCACCGCGGGCAAGAAGCAGCTCACCTCCGCGGTGCGCACCGGCCGCATCCGCACCGTGCTCACCTCGCGCCGCTTCCTCACGGCGGCAAAGCTCGAAGATCTCGCCGACGCGCTGGCTGAAACCGAGTGGGAGCCCGGAGCCAAGGTCCGCGTCGTGGCGCTGGAGGACGTGCGCGCGAGCCTTCGTCTCAGCGATAAGGTCCGAGGTGCGGTGCGAGCAGCGCTCGCTACCGTTCTCTACGCCGGCGCGTCGGAGCAGGCCGATCAGCCCGCGGTGGTGCTGTTCACGTCCGGCACCGAAGGCGCCCCCAAGGGCGTCGTCCTCACCAACGCCAACCTGATGGCCAACGTCCTCCAGGCGCTCGCCCATCTCAGCGATGTGCTTGTGCCCGGTGAGATCCTGTTCAATCCGCTGCCGATCTTTCATTCGTTCGGGCTGACGGCGGGCACCTTGGTGCCGGTGATCGGCGGCATAAAGTGCAAGCTCTATCCGAGCCCGCTGCACTATCGGCAGATCCCGAAGTGCATCGAGAAGGCGAAGGCGACGTTCATGGTCGCCACCGATACCTTCGTCGCCGGCTATGCGCGCGCCGCCGAGCCGGGCCAGCTCGATAGTTTGAAATACGTCGTCTGCGGCGCCGAGAGAGTGAAGGAGCAGACACGCAAGCTAGTGCAACATGCCAAGACCGTGCTGCTCGAAGGCTACGGCGTGACCGAGACCGCACCCGTGCTTGCCGTCAATCAACCTGGCGCCAACCGCCCTGGAACCGTCGGACGCCTGATGCCCGGTGTCGAGGCACGGCTCGAGCCGGTGCCGGGACTCTCCGAAGGCCAGCGTCTTTTCGTGCGCGGGCCCAACGTGATGGCGGGCTACCTGCTCGCCGACCAGCCCGGCGTGCTGGTGCCGCCACAGGAGGGCTGGCACGACACTGGCGACATCGTCACCATCGACGACGGCTACGTGACCATTCGCGGCCGGGCCAAGCGCTTTGCCAAGCTCGGCGGCGAGATGGTGTCGCTCGCCGCCGTCGAGAGCATCGCCGGCGGTTTGTGGCCGGATGCTCAGCACGTGGCGCTGAGCCTGCCCGACGACCGCAAAGGTGAGCAACTGGTGCTCGTCACCGACGCGCCCGAGGCCAGCAAGGAGGCGCTGCTCGCCCATGCCCGCAAGGAGGGGTTTCCCGAGCTGTGGGTGCCCAAGGCGTTGCTGGTGGTGCCGTCGATCCCGGTTCTCGCCTCCGGCAAGGTCGACCTGCGGGCGACTCAGGAGATGGCGCGCCAGGCGCGCCCGCTCCTCTGATCACCCTTGTTTATCAGCGCGTTGCCGGCCGAAAGCGACGACCTGGGCGCCCACCGTGGCGCGGCTGACACGCAACGCCCAAGCAAAACAACTTCGTTAACCACAGCTCTTGACCCGGGGCTCCGGCTCTTTCATGGATGGGAGCGCTGGCTGCGCCAAGCGGCCGGCGGGGGAAACCGCCACAACATTCACCGCTCAGAGAGTGTAAACGGTAATGACCACGACCACGGCGCCGTCGCGCGTTGAGGCTGATATTGTGGCTGTCAGAGTCCCCACGCTCGGCTGGGCCCTGCGGCGCACGCTCCTCGCCATCTGCATCCTCACCGTCTCGGTCGCAGGCGCGGCGTGTCTGCTCTATGCATCGATCGACCCGGAGGAGGAGGCCCCCCCGGCCGCGCTCTCCCATTCGCCATTGCCGGGGCATTCCGCCCTCGCTCTCGAGCTGCCCCAGCGCGGCTGAGGCTGCCCCGGGGCGCGCTTGGCGCGCGGGATAAGGCGCCCCAGCGCCCGCGAAAGCCTCACTTTGCGCTCAATTGCCGGGGATGCACTTCGAGGTTCCGGTTGGTTCACCGCCGGTTAGGGGCTGCGCCACTCTAATGGCTTGCCGCGGGCCTTGAGCGCTCGCGCTGGACGGCCCATATCCTGCGGTCTTGCTCCAGGGATGCTCCATGCGTTTCGTCATGCTCGCCCGCAATCCCGGACTTTACTCGCACGTGCGCCTGTGCGAGGCGGCGCGCGCGCGCGGCCACTCCATCGACGTGGTCAATACGCTGCACGTGCACATGAACATCACCTCGAACCAGCCGGTGCTGCGCTACAACGGCCGCCGGCTGCCGATCTATGACGCCGTCATCCCGCGCATCGGCGCCTCCATCACCCATTACGGCCTCGCCGTGTTGCGGCAGTTCGAGATGCAGGGCATCTACCCCTTAAACGAGAGCGTCGCCATCGGCCGCTCGCGCGACAAGCTGCGCGCCCTGCAGATCCTCGCACGCGAGGGCATCGGGATGCCGGTGACGGCCTTCGCGCACGGGCCGCGCAAGGCCGAGGACGTGATCAAGGAGGTGGGCGGCGTGCCCGTCGTGATCAAGCTGTTGGAGGGCACGCAAGGGGTGGGCGTGATCCTGGCTGAGACCGAAGCCTCGGCCAAGTCGATCATCGAGGCGTTCTCAGCCGCCAACGTCAACATCATGGTGCAGGAGTTCGTGCGCGAGGCGAGTGGCACCGACATCCGCGCCTTCGTCGTCGGCGGCGAGGTGGTGGCGGCGATCAAGCGCATCGGGCGCGCGGGCGAGTTCCGCGCCAACATCCACCGCGGCGCCACCGCGGTGTGGATCGAGCTCTCAGCCGAGGAGCGCCAGATCGCACAGCGGGCCGCCGGCGCCGTCGGCCTCAACGTCAGCGGCGTCGACATGGTGCGCTCGGCCCGCGGACCCCTGGTCATGGAGGTCAACTCCTCGCCCGGCCTGGAGGGAATCGAGTCGGCGACCGGCATGGACATCGCCGGGCGGATTATCGCCTTCCTGGAGCAAAACGCCTCCTACGGCCAGACGGCCACCAAGGGCGTGGGCTGAGCAAGCGACGGGAAAAGCGGGGCCGCGGCCACAATGCCACATGATTCAGCTTCCGCACTGCAAGATCGGCCGCGCTTTGATGCACTCCATCTTGATCATGGGCTTTCGCCTCTCTTATCATTGCCCGAGGGACGCCGGGCACCGCCTGCGGCGCCCAACCCAGCGAGGGACGTGAGCGAATGACGGAACAGCAAAAGCACTTTCCGGAGTTCTACGTCACCGCCCCGCAGCCATGCCCTTATCTGTCTGGACGCCTGGAGCGAAAGCTCTTCACGCATCTCACCCACGAGAAGCCGACGAGCCTCATCGACAATCTGTTGCGCGGCGGCTTCCGTCGCTCGCAGAACATCGCCTACATGCCCTACTGCGAGGGCTGCCACGCCTGCATCTCGGTGCGCGTCATCGTCGACGAGTTCGTGGTCGGGCGTTCGATGCGCCGGGTGATGGACAAGAACCGCGGGGTGATGGCGCTGCGCCGCGCGCCCGAGCCGACGTCGGAGCAGTTCGCCCTCTTCCGCCGCTACATCGATGCGCGCCACGCCGACGGCGGCATGGCGGACATGACGGTCCTCGACTACGCCATGATGGTGGAGGACAGCGTCATCAATACCTTCGTCACCGAGTACCGGGTGAAGCCCGAGAATGCGCTCGACAGCTCGCCCGACTCCTGGCCGCTCGCCGCCGCAGCGCTGTGCGATCTGCTCTCGGACGGCATCTCCATGGTCTACAGCTTCTATGACCCGCTGGCCGAGCCTTTGAGCCTCGGCACCTACATGATCCTGGAGCACCTCGAGTATGCGCGGCGCTTGGGCCTGCCCTACCTCTATCTCGGCTACTGGATCTCCGGCTCGCGCAAGATGAGCTACAAGATGCGCTTCCAGCCGCAGGAGTTGTTGGGCCCCAACGGCTGGCTGCGCCGCGACTGAGGCGACTAGCAGCGCAGTACCCGCTCGCCCGGCGTCATGGCGAAGGCATTGTGATACCCGTCATCCCGTGCGCACCGCAGCACGTAGTGATGCGGTGCAGACACGGGATCTTGCGGCTTGTCGCGGTGCGAGCCGCCAGATCCCGGATCGCGTGGCGGCTCACGCCGCCACCCGTCCGGGATGACGGGTGCAAAGGCGCGGCCCGGAAAGCCCGCGCTAATGCGCCAGCGCCGCGTCGAGCTTCTGGAACATGTAGGCCCACTTGGCGGTCTGCGTCTCGACCAGCACCTTCATGCGGGCTCTGAGCTCCAGCAGCAGGGCGCAGTCGGGCGTCTTGGCCTCGGCGCCTTCCTGGCCTTGGTTGGAGATGTCGCTCAACAGGCGCTCTAAATCCTGATCGAACACGGCGATCTTGTCGTCGCGCACGAACGGCGTGGCCTCTTTGAGGAACTGGTCATTGGTCCAGCCGCGCTTGTCCTTCAACTGGCGTAGCTTCTCCTGGAAGGCCGGCTTGTTCTTGAAGTTGAGGTCGCGCAGGGCCGCGGCCGCGTCGTCGACGACGGCCTCGAAGTCGGACTTGGCGCACTGCTGCTGTGCTGCGGCTGCCGGCGGCGCGCCCGCTTGTGCGTGCGCGGCTGCCGTTTGCGACAGCATAAGCAGCGCCGCCACGCTCACTTTCGTCCCCGTCCGTCCCATCAGCAAGTCCTAGCCGCCGCCCGGATTGGGGGCAAGCGCGGCAGAAGCGCACCAAGGCCCCTGAGAACCTCGAAAGCCGTCGATGATCATCAGGGTACGTTAGGACGCCGCCGCTAACACTTTTCCTTCAAAACGAAGGAAAAAGGGACCGGCCCGGTGACCAGTCCGTACGAGCTCCCCAAGCTTCACGCGCATGCCGAGGCCAGCCGCCGCGCCGGCCGGAAGGCGTCAACCTTGATCAGGCTCGGCCATTGGTTCGGGCTGATCACGGCCGCCGGCGGGCTGCTCGTGCTCGCCGCCTACGCGCTCGATATCGAGGCCATTTGGCGACCCCTGTCCAGCGGCCCCGCTACGCACCCCACCACTGCGATCCTTTTTGTTCTCGGTGGCGTGGCGGTCGCCTCGATACGGCCGATGCGGGTACCGCCTATCGCGGTCGCCGCCCTGCTGGCCGTTGCCCTCGTCGCGGCGGGACGGATCTTCGAATTCGCCACGGGCTTTAACATCCTGCACGTCGCATCGCTTTTTCAACCTCCCACAGGGGCGCCGATCGCGGTCGGTTGGAACAGCGCCGTGATGTTCGTGCTGGTTCCGTTCGCGTACCTGCTGCGCTACGGGGGCAAACAGCGAGCCAGCCAGATCGTAGCCGCCTTTAGCATGGGGACGCCCTTGGTGGCGCTCACGGGTTATCTCTACGGGGTCGCGGAGTTCTATGGGTCGATGTCGCTGACGACGGCAATCATCGGTCTCTTCTTCTCCGCCTCTCCGCTGCTCCTCGGCGCCCGCACCGGGATCATGCGGGCCATCTTCAGCCCCTGGGATGGCGGCCGTTTCGGCCGGCTGGAGATCGCGGTCATCGCCACCGTGATTTTCGTCGGCGGTTTCGCGGTGCATCTGGCAAACCCGGATTCAGGCAGGGCCATGCCCCTCTACGTCGTCCTGGCGTTGCTCGCGACCTCCATCACGATCGCGTTCTGCACCATCGTGATCGAAAGAAATGATTGGCTGCGCCGGAAGGCCGAGCGCGCCATTTCTCGTCTGGTGCTCCGCGACGCCCTGAGCGGGCTCTACAATCGGCGTTTCCTCAGGGAGCAGGAGAAGAGCATCGTCGCCTTCGCCAGGCGCAAACGCTATGAGCTGTCCGTGCTCATGATCGACATCGACAACTTCAAGTCCATTAACGACACCTACGGCCATCCCGTCGGCGACAAGGTGATCCGGCGCATCGCCGACACCATCAGGAGCCGTCTGCGAGGCACCGACATCGTCATTCGCTACGGCGGCGAGGAGATGCTCGCGATCCTGCTCGACACCGAGCTGGCGCGGGCTACGCGTGTCGCCGAGGAGCTGCGCACGAGCATCGCTGGCCTCGATTTCTCCGATGTGGGTTTCCGCTCGCTGACGGTGTCGATCGGCGTCGCCCAGGCGCTGAACACCCTCACCGAGGCGATCGGGCGCGCCGACGTGGCGCTCTATCTTGCGAAAAAGTCCGGCCGCAATCGCGTCGTTACCGACGAGACGCATCTGCGTCCGACATTGGTCGCGCCCGGCACCGATGCCAAAGAGCCCTCGCCGCGACGCTTGCGCGCTTAGGCGCCTGCCGGGAGACGCGGGGGGCAAGATGGCACGGCTGCATGTGAGCCCTACGGATTGCCGGCCCGCAAGCGGCAATGATAGGGTCCCCATCATCCCCGCTTAGCGTGCGCAGCGATCGTCCGGTGTCTCGGCATCTGCTCTGGGCACCTGCTCTGGGCGCCTGCCTGCGACCTCCCGTTCCCTTGGCCCGCGAGCTCCCGACCCCAATGGCTCCTCCCCTCATTCAGCTCAGCGACATCGCGCTCACCTTCGGCGGCGCACCGCTCCTCGACGGCGTCGACCTCGCGGTTGCGGCGGGAGAACGCGTTTGCCTGGTCGGACGCAACGGGTCGGGCAAATCGACGCTGCTCAAGATCACGGCCGGGCTGATCGAGCCCGATCGCGGCGAGCGCTTCGTCCAGCCCGGCGCCACCATCCGCTACCTGCCGCAAGAGCCCGACCTTTCCGGCCACACAACGACGCTCGCCTACGTCGAGGCCGGGCTCGGTCCCCACGATGACCAGCATCAGGCGCGCCACCTGCTGCAGCAGCTCGGGCTTACCGGAGACGAGGATCCGGCGCAGCTGTCGGGCGGCGAGACACGACGCGCAGCGCTCGCGCACGCGCTGGCGCCGGCGCCCGATATTCTGCTGCTCGACGAGCCGACCAACCACCTCGATCTGCCCACCATCGAATGGCTCGAGCGCACGCTTGCGGTCCAACGCGCAGCCCTCGTGCTGATCAGCCACGACCGCCGCTTCCTCGAAAACCTGTCGCGCACGACCGTGTGGCTCGACCGCGGACGAGCGCGCCGCATCGAGCTGGGCTTTGGCGCCTTCGAGGCCTGGCGCGACGAGCAGCTGGCGCAAGAGGAGGTGGCGCAGCACAAGCTCGACCGCAAGATCATTGCCGAGGAGCATTGGGTGCGCTACGGCGTGACGGGCCGGCGCAAGCGCAACGTGCGCCGCATGGCGGAGCTGCAGAAGCTGCGCCAATCGCGGCGCGATTTTCGCAAGGCCGCCGGCAAGGCCGTCATCGACGCGGCGCAGGCGGACAAGTCGGGCGCGCTCGTCATCGAGGCGAAAGGCATCTCCAAAGCGTTCGGTGCCCGCAAGATCATCGCGGACTTTTCAGCCCGCGTCATGCGCGGCGACCGCATCGGCATCGTCGGCCCCAACGGCAGCGGCAAGACGACGCTTGTCAGCCTTCTCACCGGCGCGCTTCAGCCCGACCGCGGCGAGGTCCGCCTCGGCTCCGGTCTGGAGATGGCGACGCTGGAGCAGGGCCGCGACAGCCTCGATCCCAACTGGACGCTGCGCGAGGCCCTCACCGGCGGGCGCGGCGATACGGTGTCGATCGCAGGCCAATCGAAGCACGTCGTCGGCTACATGAAGGACTTCCTGTTTGCGCCCGAGCAGGCGCGAACGCCGCTGCGCGTCCTCTCCGGCGGCGAGCGCGGACGCCTGATGCTGGCGCGTTCGCTCGCCAAGCCGTCGAACCTGCTGGTGCTCGACGAGCCGACCAACGACCTCGATCTGGAGACGCTCGACGTTCTGGAGGAGATGCTCGCCGAGTATGCCGGCACCATCATCCTGATCAGCCATGACCGCGATTTCCTCGACCGCGTCGTGCATGCGGTGATCGTTCCGCAAGGCGACGGCCGCTGGGTCGAATATGCCGGCGGCTATTCGGACATGCTGGCCGAGCGCGACAGCAAGCCCGCAAGCAAACCGGGACCCAAACCAAAACCGGCCGCTGCGGCCGCCGCTCCCGCGCAAGGCCCGCGCCCGGCGCGGTCGGGCAAGCGCCGCCTGAGCTTCCAGCAGCAGCACGCGCTGAAAACGCTGCCCGACCAAATCGCGGCGCTGCAGGCGAGCGTGCACAAGCTGCAGGGGCGCCTGCAGGATCCCGACCTCTACGCCCGCGACCAGAAGGTGTTCGCGGAGACGTCGGGCTCGCTCGCTGCGGCGCTATCGGAGCTGGCTGCCGCCGAGGAGCAGTGGCTGGAGCTGGAAATCCTGCGCGAGGAGATCGAAGGCGAGGAGCAAAAGGCCTGAGCGCCGCCGCGTCCTTGCGCGTTACGCCAGGCCCTATGCGACAGCGTAAGCAGCACTGCGACACCGGTTTTCGTTGCCGTCCGTCGCAAAGCTCAGAGACACGAGCCTCCGATCTCGCATCCGTCCGCCTTGACGAGACATACGGTATTGGCGGACGTTCCCCCTCCAGAGTGTGTGGGAGGGGGCGGCATCATGGCTTCGAGCAGCGCGCCGAGTGCGGCGCTCATTCCGTGGCGCACGATCTGGTGGCAGCCGCAGGCCACGATCAAGGACATCCTCAGCCGGCCGACCGGCCGGCACGTGCTCCTCCTTGCCGCGGCCGCCGGAATGACCGCCGTGTTGAGCGCGATCGCTTCCTTCGGCTTTCAGCGCGGCGCCGCAGTCGCCGTGGCCCTTCTCGTCGGCCCGCTCGTAGGCGTGGTGCAGCTCTACGTCAACGGAGCCCTGACGGCATGGACCGGCCGCCTTCTCGGCGGTCGCGCGCGGCAGCCGGCCCTGCGCGCGGCCATCGCGTGGGCTTGGGTCCCGCAGATCGCGGCCCTGCCCGTGCTCCTCGGAGCGATCCTCGTGTTCGGCTCGGAGATCTTGTCGAGCGACCCGAAAGTGATCGACCCCAGGGCCGTCATTGTCGGGCTGCTCCTGCTTGTCTTGGCGCTATGGGCCTTCATCCTCGAGATAAGAACCGTCGGCGCGGTGCAGGGATTCGGCATTCTCCGCTCGCTCGCGAACGTTCTCATCCCGGCTCTCGTTCTTCTCGCGGCGGCGCTTCTGTTCCGGGTGTTCCTGTTCCAGCCCTTCACCATCCCGGCCGGCTCGATGCAGCCCACCCTGCTCATCGGCGACTACATGTTCGCCAACAAGCTCAGCTACGGCTACAGCCGCTACTCCAGTCCGTTCGGTTTGAGTTTCAGCGGCCGCATCTTCCCCGCCGAGCCCAAGCGCGGCGACCTCGTCGTCTTCAAGCTGCCGCGCGACAACGCCACCGACTACGTCAAGCGCGTGATCGGACTGCCGGGCGACGAGATCGCGGTGCGCGGCGGCGTGCTCTACCTCAACGGCGCGCAAGTGCCGCGCCGCCGCGTCGCCGACGTCCCCATGCAGGACGGGAAATCTGTACGCGCGGTTCCCGCCTTCGAGGAGACGCTGCCGAACGGGGCCACCTACACCGTGCTCGAGAGCGAGGAGAACGGCCCCTTCGACAACGTCGGTCCCTATAAGGTCCCGCCGGGACACTATTTCGTTATGGGCGACAACCGCGACAACTCCACCGACAGCCGTGCGTCCTGGGGGGTCGGCTACGTGCCGTTCGAGAACCTCATCGGGCGCGTGTCGGTCATTCTCCTATCGACGGCGCCAAGAGGCGGACCCGAGGGTGCCGCGCACGCCTTCGGCAACATCCGCTGGCAGCGGCTCCTTCTGGTGCCGCACTGACCGGCGCACGCCTGTGTTGCCGCAGCCGAGGAGCAGTGGCTGGAGCTGGAAATCCTGCGCGAGGAGATCGAAGGCGGCTAGCTCAGTCGCTGCGCGCCGAGGCGCACCACTCGAGCGCCCCGCGCCCGGCAGCCGCGCCGGTCGCGAAGGAGGCCTGCAGCAGGTAGCCTCCGGTGGGCGCGTCCCAGTCCAGCATCTCGCCGGCGACGAAGGTCCCGGGGCGCCGGCGCAGCATCATATGCTCGTCGACCTCGTCCCAGGCGACGCCGCCGGCCGTCGAGATCGCCTTTTCGATCGGCGCCATGCCGGTCAGGCGCACCGGCACTGCCTTGATGTATCCGGCAAGCGCGGCAGGCGTCAGGGCGTTGAGGGGCGCAGGCGAGGCCACGGCCGCCTCCTGCAGCAGTCCGATCGCCACGGGCGAAAGCCGCGCGGCCTTGCGCAGGAACGTCGACAGCGATTGCTTGCCGCGCGGGCGGCCGAGCCGATTTTCCAATTCGGCTTGCGCGATGTCGGGACGCAGGTCGATGTGCAGGATCGCCTCGCCCGTTGCGGCGATGGCCTGGCGCAGGTGAGCCGAAAGGGCATAGATGCCGCCGCCTTCCAAGCCGGCACGCGTGATGACGGCTTCGCCGCGCACGCTCTCAGCGCCGCAGGACAGCGCGATGCGCTTCAAGGGCTCGCCTTCGAAACGGCTGCGGAAGACCTCGGTCCAAGGCACGAGAAATCCGCAGTTGGCCGGCTGCAATGGTGCAACCGAGATGCCGGCGCCGGTCAGCGCGCCGACCCAGCCGCCGTCGGACCCGAGCCGCGACCAGCTGGCGCCGCCCAAGGCCAGCACCACAGCATCGGCTGCAACCGTCACGGGGCCTTTCTCGCTATGGAGCAGAAGCCGGCCCTCGTCGTCCCAGCCGCGCCATTCGTGGCGCAACTTGACCTGCACACCGGCAGCACCCAGGCGCCCGAGCCACGCTCGCAGCAGCGGCGAGGCTTTCATGGCTTTCGGAAACACGCGCCCGCTCGATCCCACGAACGTCTCCTGGCCCAGGTCTTCGCACCAGCTTCGCAGGGCAACGGGAGGAAAGCCTTCGATCGCCGGGCGCAGCCCCACCTCGGCGGCGCCGTAGCGGGCGAGCAGGTGATCGAGGCCTTCGCTGTGGGTGAGGTTCAGCCCGCCGCGGCCCGCCAGCAGGAACTTGCGGGCAAGCGAGGGCATACGGTCGTAGACGGTGACGGCGGCGCCCCCTGCGGCCAGCACTTCAGCGGCCATCAATCCGGCCGGCCCGCCGCCAACGACGGCAGCGCGGCAGTTTGCACCGTCTTTTGACATGAGGAGATCGCGACCACTCAGTGCGGGTCAAACCTGGCGCCGCCGACCGCGCCCGTTCACTTCGCGTAGGCCTGCTCCAGGTTCCTCGCCTTGTCGAGGTTGACGACGGCTTCGCGGCCCGACAGCTGCTCGAGGTGCGTGGAGCTGACGTCAGCCGCGTTGAAATCCGTCCCCGTCACGGTGGCACCGCGCAAGTCGGCACCAGAGAGCGCCGCGCCGGCGAGGATTGCACCCGATAGATCGGCATCGCGCAAGGACGCGAACTCGAGGTTGGCGCCGATGAGGCCTGCGTTCCTCAAGGTTGCGCCGTCGAGCTTGGCCGAGCGCAGCACCAGGCGGTGGTGGCGGCTGAAGGGCATCGGCTTGCCGTTGCTGACGTTGATGCCGTCGAGACGGGCTTGCATCAGGCTTGCGCGCGACAGGTCGGAAGCGACGCGGGCGCCTGTCAGGTTCGCCTTGTCGAGCTTGGCGTCCATGAGCTGGGCCGAGAGGACGCTTGCACCCTCGAGATCGGCGCCCGAGAGATCGGCTTTGAGCCCCCAGGCCGAATCGAGCTTGGCACCCTTGAGGTTGGCGCCGGCGAGATTGGCACCGTTGAGGCGGGCCGTCTGCAGGTTGGCCCCGTGCAGGTCGAGGCCGGAGAGATCGAGGCGATTGAGCCGCTTGCCGCTGAAGTCGGCACCGCCGCCGGGGCCTGCAGCCGCAATCGCCTGCTCGACGTCGGCGCGCGTTAGGTCCGCCTTGGTGAACTCATCCGATTTGAGGTCGAGGTACTGCAACAGGTCCTGCGCGCGCGCCGCAGGACCGGCGGCGAGGGAGAGCAGGACAAGGCAGATTGCACCAACACGCGGTCTGACAGACATGGGACTCATGGGGCTCGATTTCCTCCTCGGCAGCGGCTCGCTCTTGCTTCGGTCATGGCTCTTTAGTCTGGGCGAGGCCAGCCGAGCAAGCCTAGGGCCGCGGCACGCTTCGTCTGTAATCAATATCTCTTATAGGGTCGGCAAGCCGGCCTAACCGCCAGGCTGGGCTGCGGAATCCATGCGGTGCGCCTCGTCAGCGAGACGCTGGGAGCAATCCTCGTCATCGCGACCTCAATTTGGCGCGCAACCAATCGGCCGGCCGCGAGTTAACCAACAGGGCTCCATCATGGTTTCGCAGTAAACGTTAGCTGCGACGCCTATGGCCTTGTAAAAAGGAGATATATCATGAGCATGAAGCTTGCAACGCTCGCCATGGCCGCCGTGCTATCGACGGCGACGGTCATTCCTGCGGCACAAGCCGGAGGCCGCGGGCAGCACCACCACGGCAACCGCCAAGCCTATCACCATGGGCATCACGGCCGCGGCCATTGGCACAACGGCAAATGGATTGCGCTCGGAATCCTGGGCGCCGCCGTCGGCGCCGCCGTCGCGGATTCTGAGTATCGCGACTGCTACTACCGTCACGGTCGCCGCTACTGCAACGACTGAGCGATAGCGTCCTTAGACACAGAGGGCTCCGGCAACCCCGGAGCCCTTTTTCTTTTTAGCCGACCGGAGTGCTCAGTAGCGGGCGCGATCCGGAACCTTCCTGAACTCCGCCCACACCAGTTGTGCCTCGGGGCGCAGGATCTGCTGGATCGCCACCTGCCGCTCCCAGGTCGTCTCCATTGAAAACGGAACTCAATCCCCCCTCATAGTACGACGCCTCCCGATCGCGGCCTGTGCCAGATCGCGGGATATGCTTTCGTCTTCATTGACGCGTTGCATTGCCTCGCGCGCATCCTACGCTTGGGGCCGATAGCCGCCATTGCGCAATGCTTCATTCGATTTCGGAGTTAGTTCAGCGCCGAGAAAGCTGTAGGCGTGAGCATTTGGTTGCTGATGCTTGCGACGATCAACGGGAGGAATCCATGGGAGAGAAAGAGATCCGGGCGGCGCTGGAGCGGCACTGGGCCGCGTCTGAGGCCGGTGACGACGATGTTGAGGATGAGATCTATCACGATGACGCCGTGGTGGAGTATCCCCAGTCCGGCGAGCGCATCCGTGGGCGGCTCGCCATCCGGACGACGCGGGGGTTGCTTCCCGACAAGCACTTCACCATTCGGCGTGTGCTTGGCCACGGCGATCTTTGGATTACCGAATATGTTATCAGTTACGCTGGGAAGCCGTCCTACACCGTGAGCATCATGGAGTTCAGGGACGGCAAGGTCTTTCGCGAGACGCAGTACTTCGGCGACCCGTTCGAGCCTTGGCCTGGGCGCGCCCGCTGGGTTGAGCCAATCGACTAGTCTGCAAGTCAGTTGATGTGGTTCGACTTGCTCGGGCGGCTCGCATAACCGCCGTCATATTGCCGCTCCGGACGGCACGCCGTTACTCCCCAATCCACTTATTTGATGGAGAGCGACCTCGGCCCGCTTAGGTACGGACTGTCGCGCTCGAAGAACCGGCGCTTGCAATGGATTTCCCGCGTCAAGCCAATGCGCATACTGCTGCCAATTGGTCCCACTGGCCGAGCGGCGGTGCCGAGCCAGAGCGGACCCACGGCACACAGGTCGGCACCATCGTATCGCTTGTCGATCTGCATGGCTTTGGCTAGGCGCCCAGGGCCGCGGGCAATGTCGCGCACGTGCGTCGTCTTGCGAAAGCGCTGCATCATCTCGACGCCATCGAGCGGTTCCAGGGCCCGCAACAGCACGCCCGCGCCGATGCCCGGTTCTTCGCTGGTGACGTTCGCCATAAACGACGAACCATAGGTGAAATAGACGTAGCAATAGCCACGTCCAAGAAACAACGAACGATTGCCTTTCGTCTTGCCGCGGAACGCGTGGCCGGCGGCATCGCCGGGAGGATATCCTTCCACCTCGACGATGCGGCCGCTTAGCCTGCCCGTTGAATGATCATGGACCAGCGTTTTTCCGATGAGATATTGCGCCAGCTCGATGGTGTCCACAGGCAACTCAGCCCGGCGCAGAGGCTGCAAAATCGGCGACATGACATTCAACCTGCCCAAGAATTTGAAAGCTTATCATTATGTGGGGTGGTTGACGCCGCTGCCCTGTTCCGAAGGTGTCGCGCACAACCGCGGTGCCTGATGCTCGTAGTCAGTCTGAGCGCCAAGAGCACAACTTAGAACGCCGGGCCGAATTTGTTCGACCGCGGGAAGCCCTTCGGTGCCAGGCGCCCGGCTTGGGCGCGCACGCCCACCCAGTCCTTGAGCTCGGGCCAGCTGAGCGTGAAGGTGCGCCCGGCCGTATCGAGCCAGGTGAGCCCCTCGGCCTTCTTGAACACGCGCGCATCCGACAGCTTGCCGTCCTTGAAGCGCTGCAGGATCACCCCCTTGCCGCGCGTCATCTCGTTCACCTCGTCGAGCTTGAACACCAGCATCTTGCGGTTCTCGCCCACGGTCGCGACGCAATCGCCGTCGACGGGCACGCACACCTTGGCCTCGTCCGGCTCTGACACGTTCAGCACCTGCTTGCCCTTGCGCGTTGCGGCGATGCACTCGTCCTCCGGCACGATGAAACCGTAGCCCGCGGTGGAGGCGACGAGCAGCTTGCGGCCGGGCTCGTGCGCGAAGGCTTCGGCGATGTCGTGGTTCTCTTCCAGGTCGATCATCAGGCGCACGGGCTCGCCGTGGCCACGCCCGCCCGGGAGCGTATTCGCCTCCAGCGTGAACACCTTGCCGTTGGTGGCGAACAGCAGGATCTTGTCGGTGGTGTAGGCGCGAAGCGCGCGTTTCAGCTCATCGCCCTGCTTGAACTCGAGCTTGGCGAGATCGTCGACGTGGCCCTTCAGGGCGCGGATCCAGCCCTTCTCCGACAGGACGACGGTCACCGCCTCCTTCTCGATCATGGCCTGGTCGAGGTCGACGGTGATCTCGGGCGCCTCGGCAAAGGTGGTGCGGCGCGCGCCCAGCGGTGTCGACTTGGCATAGCGCTCGCGGATCTCTTTGACCTCCGAGCCGATCTTGTCCCACTGCAGCTCGTCCGACTTCAGGAGCTGTTTCAGCTCGCGGCGCTCTTTCGACAGCTTGTCGTGCTCGGCCTTGATCTCGATCTCTTCCAGCTTCGACAACGACCGCAAGCGCAGGTTCAGGATCGCCTCGGCCTGCACCTCCGTGAGCTTGAAGCGCGCGATCAGCTTGGCCTTGGGCTCGTCCTCGAAGCGGACGATGCGGATCACCTCGTCGATGTTGAGGTAGGCGATGAGGTAGCCGTCCAACACCTCGAGCCGGTGCTCGATCTTCTGCAAGCGGAACTGCGAGCGCCGCACCAGCACCTCGATGCGGTGCTCGAGCCACTGGCGCAGCACGTCGCGCAAGCTCAAGACGTTGGGGACCTGCCCGGCCGACAGAACATTCATGTTGAGCCCGAAGCGCACTTCCAGCTCGGTCAGGCGGAACAGGCTTTCCATCAGCAGCACGGGATCGACCGTGCGGCTCTTGGGCTCCAGGATGAGGCGGATCTCCTCGGCAAACTCGTCGCGCACGTCGCCCAGAAGCGAGACCTTCTTCTCCTGCAGCAATTCGGCGATGCGCTCGATCAGCTTGGCCTTCTGCACCTGGTAGGGGATCTCGGTGACGACGATCTGGTAGGTGCCGCGGCCCCCCTCCTCTTTTTCCCACTTGGCGCGCAGGCGGAAGCCGCCGCGGCCCGTCTTGTAGGCCTCGAGGATGGAGTCGCGCGGCTCCACCAGCACCCCGCCGGTGGGGAAGTCCGGCCCCGGGATCATCTCCACCAGCTTCTCGATGGTGGCGCCCGGATGCTTGATCAGATGCAAAAGCGCGTTCGACAGCTCCTCCACGTTGTGGGGGGGAATGTTGGTCGCCATGCCGACCGCGATGCCGGACGAGCCGTTGGCCAGCAGATTGGGGAACGCCGCCGGCAGCACCACCGGCTCGGTCATGGTCCCGTCGTAGGTCGGGCGGAAGTCGACGGTGTCCTCGTCGATGCCTGCGAGCAGCGCCTGCGCCACCTCGGTGAGGCGGCTCTCGGTGTAGCGCATGGCCGCGGCGTTATCGCCGTCGACGTTGCCGAAGTTGCCCTGGCCGTCGACCAGCGGGTAGCGCACGGCAAACGACTGCGCCAGCCGCACCAGCGCGTCGTAGATGGCCTGGTCGCCGTGCGGGTGGTAGCTGCCCATCACCTCGCCGACGACCTTGGCGCACTTCTTGTAGCCCGACGCGGGGTCGAGCTTGAGCTCGCGCATGGCGTAGAGGATGCGCCGGTGCACGGGCTTGAGGCCGTCGCGCACGTCGGGCAGCGCCCGGTGCATGATGGTGGAGAGCGCGTAGGCGAGGTAGCGCTCTTCCAGCGCGTCCCGGAGCAGAATCGGCTCGATGCCGTCGGGGCCGGGCAGAATCGGTTTGTCGCTCATAGAGGTGGGCGTAGCGCCCTACGCGGCCCCCCGCAAGGCCCGGGTTGTGGATGCATGAACGCGCCGACCCGACCGGCCGGCGTCAGCGCTTGACCTCGTCGAGGTCATGCTGAAGCCGCGCGAGGTCCTTCTTTAGCGCCTGATCCTCCTTGACGAGGCCGAGGTGGCGCGCGCCCAGCACCCTGAGGCGCTCCGGGTCGTTCGGCGCCGCAGCGGATTCGGCGTTGAGCTGATCGAAGCGCGCCTTCAGGTCCGCCGCCCGGGTTCGCACAAAATCGATGCCGGTTTGGATCGCAGCGATCTTGTTGCGCCGCTCCTCAACCTTGTACACGTTGAAAAGCGCGAGGCCGAGCACCGCCAAAGCGATGACAACGACGCCCGCTTTCCACCATCTCCAGCGCATGACGCAAACTCCTGCCGGCGCGCGACGCGGCACGTTGGCGCGAAAGCGGCAGTCTAGCCGATCGGGTGTGCGCGGGCGAGGGGCAGGAAAGTGCTTGATGCGGTCGGGCGAAACTCGCAAGTGGCGCGAATGGGGATGGGCGTACTGCGCTACGCGGCCCCCCGCAAGGGCCGGGTTGTGGATGCATGGGCGGCTGGCGCGGCAAGGCTCAGTCGAGCGGCCCGCGCTCCTCGCGCAGCTCTTGGATGCGCGCCTGGTAGGTGGCCGTGAGGCAGCGGACATTGGCGCCGCAGTGCTCGCGCTCGGCCAGCCAAGCCCGCTGATCCTGCTTCACGCGCCGATAGTAGCGGCCGCTCGAGTCGTTGGAGACCTGGAAGTAGAGGTTGGCCATCTCGGTGTCGAGCAGGCCGAGCTCCGGGTTGTCGCAGATCGCCAATTCGCTGGGGCTCCTGTTGGTGTGGCAGTCGAACGACGGCCCGGCGGCGGCCGCACCGGCCGCGGCGGCGACGATCATGACGGCAAGGAGGGAAATTGCCCGCGCACGCATGTGAAACGCTCCCACGAAAATAATCTGCGCAAAACCCGATGCGATCGAAACGGCGCGCGCTGAGACCCGGACCGGCTCTGGGCTCCGTGCCCTCTCGCGCGCCATGCCGGCAAGTCTAACCGAGGGGCGCCGCCGATGGTCAAGTATCTCGTCGGGGCCGTGAGACGCCGGAGACGCATCCGCTTGTCATCCTCGGACTTGTTCCGAGGATCCAGCTTTCGTTGGTGTGGCTTGTGGGGGCTCGGCGCCCTACGATCGAGCGCCGCGATCCGTTGCGCCGTGGGTCCTCGGGACGAGCCCGAGGATGACACTCGTGGTGGCGGCCGCCCCCCATCTTATGCTGGCTTGTTCCGATGTGCTGCAGCGCGACTGCACTCGACGCCGTCGGCCTGAGCAGAACCTGTTTGTCGCGAAGGAGGATGGGCGCTAGCGCCCTGCGTGCCGCCCCGCAAGCCCCGCGTTGTGGCTGCATCACTCGCCGCCTCAAGGCATCCGGCAAAGGCATCTTCATCTCGAACATGCCCCCCAAATACAAAAGCAATTTATTGTGCTCCGGAGATTGCTCCGACGTCGCTTCAGGCGAACCCCACCCCCCTACTCCACCGCCTTGTCCCTGTTCCGCGTCGTGTCCCAGCCGCGCGCGCTGTCGCGGCCCGTCACGCCCTTGAGGTTGGCCCCGTAAAGGTCGACGCCGGCGAGATTGGCGCCCGCCAGATTGGCGCCGATCAGCGTCGCGCGCGACAGATCCGCCCCGCTCAAATCGGCGCCTTCCAGATCGGCCCCCGTCAAATCCGCAAACGCCAGGTCCACGCGCCTCAGGTCGGCGTGGCTCAAGTCGGCGCCGGCCAGATCGGCGCCGGACAGGTCCGTCGCCTGCGGCGTCTTTAACTCGTTGCCCGCCTGCGGCGGCCCGAGCTTGGCGCCTTTAAGGTTTGCCCCGCGCAAGTTCGCGCGAACTCAAGCGCGCCATGATGCGCGCGCCCGACAAGTTGGCGCCGACCAGGCTCGGCGCGTCGTGGCCGGGCGCTGCCAGATTGAGGTTGCCGACGGCGTGATAGAGCGTGGCGCCTTCGAGGTCGGCGTGGTCGAGGTTGGTGCGCTTCAATTGGGTGCGGTCGAGCTGCGCGCCGGCGAGGTCGGCCCAGGACAGGTTGGCATCGTTGAGGTTGGCGCCCAGGAGATTGGCGCTCCTTGAGGTTGGCGCGCTTGAAGTCGAGCGTGCTCAAGTCGAGATAGCGCAGGTCCTCGGCCGCCAGATCGGGGTGGCTGCCGGGCGGCGCCTTGTGCAGCATCACCACGATGTCGCGCAGCGACAGATCGGCGGCGGCGGCGGTCGCTGGCGTAAGGCAGAGCGCGCCCAGGCAGGCGGCGCCGAGCCGGAGCGGGGATTTCGCTCTCACGGCCATTTCGCTCCCTTTTTTCTTTATATGTGCCCGGACGGCGGGAAAGTCCAAGCGCGTCACCCTCTGTCATCCCGGGCGACCCCGGCGTCCATGGCGGAGCATGCTTCGCCATGATGCGGGAATGACGGATCTCATTGGGCAAGCGGCGCGCCTCCCCTCACCGTCATCCCGGCGCAGGCCGGGACCCACGCCAGCTTCAGCAAGCGCTTCTGGTGCGGGTGATCGCGGCGCTGAAGCTTGTCGCGTGCATCTGAGCGAGAAGCACTGACGTTGCGTTCGTGGAGACTTGCGTGGGTCCCGCTCTTCAGCGGGATGACGGGTGTAGGTGGGGCCGGTGGTTGCCTCCCCTCGACGTCATCCCCGCGAAGGCGGGGACCTAGTGCACTTCGCTCGCTTGGCCGGGATGACAGATCGAAAAAACTAATCCCCGCCCCTCCCGCCTCCCCCATACTCCCCGCACCCCTGTCCACATGGGACGCATCAGCTGAGCGGCTTTGCGGGGCGGGGGCGGTGACCCGGTTGAGGCAGGCGTCTGTACCGTCATGGGCGTCTGACGCGAGGTATAGCTCACCTCGGATTCCGGGGCCGCGGATCGAGGCTGTGCAGGCTTGGCAACATCCTGCACGGACGCCCGTCGCGCAGCGGCGCTCCATGTATTGTGGCGCGCAGCAGCTCGAGGTCCTGGACGCGAGAGGCTCTCCCGAAGCGAGCGAGAGCCGGACCGAAAGCCCGCTGACGATGTGATCGCACCCTCGGCACGGCAAGCAACCGGCGCGGGCGCTGAAGCGCTGCCCGTTTGTCGCGACAGGATCGCAGTGCTTCGGCGCCCGCGCTCCCTCGTTTCCTTCATCCCCTCGGGCGCATGCCGCGAGCCATCGCGTCGCAGACGCACTCGCCGCAGAGAGACAAAAGCGAACGCAGTGAGCTTCCCGGCGAGCGGGTACACCCGGCGCGTACCCCGGCTCGCGAGCGCTCACCGGGCTCGCGACCTCTCCCCACCGGGGAGAGGTGAAGAGGTAGCGGAGAGCACAACCTAACCTCTCCCGGGGGAGAGGTCGGAAGCGAATGCAAATCGAGCTTCCGGGTGAGGGGGTAGCACACCTCCCGGCGTCGTAACCCCCTCACCCACGCTTGGCGAAATCCTCGATCGTCGTCGTGGGCTGCCCCAGATCACGCCAGGTCGCCTCGGCCTTGAACTCCTCCGGATAGCGCAAGACCGTGCGCAGGATGCGCGCGCTAAAGCGCATGGAGGTCGAGAAGAGGCCCAGGGCGCGCAAAATCCACAAGGGCAGCGTGACGACGCGCAGGCCGCCATGGCTGCGCGCATAGCGGGCGGCCGCGTCCTCGTAGGAGACGAGCTCGGGCCCCTGCATGACGTAGTCGCGGCCCGCGGTCTCGGGCAGCTGAAAGGCGCGCGCCACTTGGCGGCCGAGGTCGGCGCCGGCGATCCAGTAGTTCGGGTGACGCGAGGTGCCGGCCAGCACCAGCAGGTTGCCCATGCGATGGCGCTGCGGCAGCGTCTCCATCACGTTGGAGGCATAAAAGACGGTCGTGGGAATGCCGCAGGCCTTGAGGCGGGCAACCGCTGCGCGCCAGATATCGAGCACCCACCAGGGGCCGTCGGTGAAGTCGATGACCAGCGCCGACAGATAGCCGATGCGCTTGATGCCGGCCGCACGCGCCGCAGCGAGAATGTTGGCGAGCCCCTCCGCCTCGGTGTGGAAGTCGCCGCGCCGCTCGCCCGGCTGCACCGCGAGGCTGAGATAGAGCGCGTCGTTGCCGGCGAGTCCGCGCCGCAGGCTCTCCTCATCGCTGGCGTCCGCCTGCACCAGCGTGACGCCGGCGGGGAGCACGCGCTCGGCCGACTGCTGGTTGCGCACGAGCGCGGTGACGGCAAAGCCCGCCTCGACGAGCGCGCGGGTAACCGGGAGCCCGAGCATGCCGGTGGCGCCGATGACGGCGATCTTGGAGGTCTCGCTCATGCCCGCCCGCCCCGGTCGGCGCGCCCGCCGCGGTCGCACCACCAGTCGTCGAGCGCCATCGCCGTGGTGACGGCCGTGGTGCCGATCCAGCGGAAGGGCTCGGGCGGCAGCCCCATGGCGCGGCGGTTGACGAACCACAGGCGCGTGAGCTGGGTGTCGCGGCCGAGCACGAGGTCGGAAAGGATGCGCCCGTTCTCATGCGTCATGGCGACGCCGTGGCCGGTGCAGCCGACCGAATACGCCGCCGCGCCCCCGTGCAGCGTCCCGATGCGCGGGGTGGAATCCGACGTGACCGAGAAGGCGCCGCCCCAGCGGTGGGTGATGGCAATGCCGGCGAGCGCCGGAAACGTGCGCCCGATGAAGCGCTCCAGATGCGCCCAGGCGCGCGGGCGAGGCGTCGTGGTTCATGCTGGAGCCGAACGGCACACGGCCCGGGCCGCCGCCGGCGAGGATGCGGTTGTCGGGCGTCAGCCTAAAGAAATGCATGAAGTGGCGCCCGTCCTCGATGCCCTCGCGCCCGGCCCAGCCGATCGAGGCGCGCTGGCTTTCGCTCAAGGGCTCGGTGACGATGATATAGGCGAACGCCGGGAGCTGCTTTGAGCGCATGCCGGGGATCAGGTGCGTGTAGGCGTTGGTGGCGAAGATGACCTTGTCGGCGGTGAGCGTGCCGCCGGGCGTGGCGAGGCGGAAGCGGCCCGATTGGCGCGTGACCGTCGTGACGCGCGTGCCCTCGAAGAGCTGCACGCCTTTGGCGAGCGCGAGCCGGCAAAGGCCCTCGACCCATTTGACGGGATTGATGAGCCCGCAGCCCGGCTCCCACAGCGCGCCCAGGAACGTTGGGGACGTGACGCGCTGCGCCACCTTGTCGGCGTCGAGCCATTGCATGCCGGAGATGCCCAGCGTCTCAAACAGTGCGATCTCCTCCTGGATGCGCCTTTCGTAGGCGGGCGTGGTCGCCACCTTGAGGAAGCCCGAGCGCTTATAGTCGCAATCGAGCGCATGCTCGGCAATCGTCGCCTCGAGCGCGGCGATTGCGCCTTCCATGTAGGCGTGCGCCTCGCGCACGCAGGCGTCGCCGTGGCTTGCCCGCATGGCGGCGAGCGAGGACCCGAACAGGGTCATGACGAAGCCAGCGTTGCGGCCGCTGGCGCCGTATCCGGCGCGCTCGGCCTCGAGGATCGCGACCTTGAGCGACGGCTCTGCGCATTTGAGATGATAGGCGGCGGCGAGCCCGGTGTAGCCCGCGCCGATGATCGCTACGTCGACCGCAATGTCGCCCGCGAGCGCGGGCGAAATTTCGCTGCGCTCCTTGCTCAGCTCCCAGAAGTTGCCTTGCGCTGCGTGCGCGCCAGCAGTCATCCCGTCACCCGAGCGGACCTGATTGATTTAGGGAAAAGTCGCAAGGCGCCTTCTAGCACGGCACTGCAGCCGCTCGCGACAGCCGAGTTGCCATGGCTAACGGCGCCCCACGGGGGAGCGCCGCTTCATTGTGGCAGAGCTTCAGGCGGCGAGCGGGAGGGCCACGGCGGCCTTGGCGGCAAGCTCGCCCACGATCGAGTCGAGGAAGGCCCGGGCCTTCTCGACCACCACATGGCGCTGCTTGTCGAGCGTTACCATGTGGTAGCTGTCCTCCAGCACCACCATGTCGACCCCGCCGGTCAGCTCGCCCTGCAGGTAGATGGCGTTGTCGAGGGCGGCGTAGTCGTCCTGGCGCGAGTGCACGATCAAGGTGCGCTGGCGCACGCGGGGCAGGATGTTGATCGCTGCCTTCACCATGCGGCGGTGCTCCAGAACCATGGTGGCGGGCACGCCCGACTTGCCGTACTCGGGCGAGCTGGCAAGTGCCTGCTTCACGAAGGAGCGCACGCGCGGGCACTTGATGCCGAGCGACTCCGCGTCCGGGAAGGTCATCATCTTGGCAATGCGGCGGCTGTGGCACAGGTTGAAGAGCCGCATGGTCCAGGGCATCGCCCAGCCGTTGATCCACAGGGTCGGCGAGAACAGCGCCACGCCCTGCACCTTGTCGGGCTGGCGGGCGGCGAGGTGGAGGCCGAGGATGGCGCCCATGCACAGGCCGCCGACGATCACGGTATCGCACTCCTTGCGCAGATCGACGAGAGCGGCGCGCGCGCTGCGGTACCAATCCTGCCACTTGGTGTCGCCGTCGGTGGCGCCGCCGTGGCCGGCGAGCTGGGGCGTATGGACCGTGTAGCCGGCCTTGTTGAGGCCCATCGCGACGAAGCGAACCTCGGCGGGCGTGCCGCCCAGACCGTGCAGCAAGAGAACGCCGACCTTGCCGCCCTTGAAGCGGACCGTCTGGTCCTTGGCGGGGGTGTTCAGCGTCTTGACGTTTGTCTCGGTGGCGGCGGTCATCGGTATGTCCTCCTGCGATCCTTGAAGAGGACGATAGGGGCCGAGGGCCGGGGCCGCTGTTCCCCGAGGCACAGGTTGGAAAAAAGCTCTAATGGATTGATTTATCGCAGATATTCTTAGGCTACTGCGGGACCAGAGCGACCGGCACGAACGGCCTCGGGCCCGCGCCCCAAAGGAGCGCCGGCCAAGGCTCAACTCAATGAGGCTCGTTTCGGGCTAGCCGGCGATATCGGGCGCGGACGCCGGCGTCGCGATCTTGGCGTGAGCGGTCCAGATCAGGCGCTTGATGATCTCGCTGCGTGAGGGAACGTTGGGATGGGCACGGCGCAGGTCATCGAGCTGCTTGAGCGTGTCGGTGTCGAGGCCGACAGAGACGATATGGTCCATGGGTGTGATCCTTTGAGGTCCGTCTTGGGAGTAAAGCGCTCCCTCAATGACGGCTTCCCGCAAGGTTGGCTGTTCCGCAGGTGACGCCGATCAAGCGCCGCTGAGAAGCTGCGTGAAAATATGCCCCGCGCGGGAGGCAAGCGGCGGGTTGAGCGCTGCCAGGACGGCGAGGGTGACCAGGACGCAGACCGCGAGCGACTGCAGGACCCTGCGTGTGCGGCTCTCCGGCTTCGCCGAAGCAGCGCTGGCGGTTTCCAGCGCGCCGATCTCAATGGCGTAGGCCTCTTGCGCCCGCGCGACGCCATCGACGATGCGCGCTTGGAGGATGCCGGCCGCAAACCCGGTCAGCGCTCCGATCACCATGAGGCTTGCCGCGTCGTAGAGCGCGCCTTCCGTTGCCTCGCCGCCGGCGTAGCCGCAGATCACGCTGGCGAGCAGCAGCCCGAAGCTGCCAATCACCAGAACGGCCGCGCGCCAGGCCGAGGCCTGCTGCGGCCAGGCGAAGGCCCGGCTTCTGCGATAGACGAAATACTGCACGTACGGGATAACGACGAGATTGACGATCGGCACCACCATGAAAAGCGACGAGTACGGCGCGCGCACGCGGCGTCCATTGAAGTAGTTGATGTTGCCGATGGCGCGATAGAAGAAGAAGAGAACCGCTCCGATCATCGCGTAAAGGCTCACCACGAGCACCACGACGACGATGAGGAGCGGTGTCGGCCCGAGCAGATCGGACTGCCAGCCGTTTTTCTGCAGGTGCTCGAGGAACGGTTTGCCGACGACCGAGATCCCAATCAACGCCTCGAGCACCGGCGAAGCAGCGGCGAGCGATCTGAATCTATTCTGCCGGGCAGACAGCGTGCCGGACGTGAAAAGCGGCCGGCCGGTCAGCAGCAAGATGAGGACACCGGCCGCGAGCAGCAGCAGCGGCAGATACCGTACAATGATGACTTCCACGCGCGCGCCCCGTCGTATCCAGCACCCAAACCACCCGCTTCTGATAAGCGTAGGCTTGGCCCACCGCGCCGTCCATTGCGCAGATGGCGAGGCTCAGCGTTTGCCGGCAAGCATGTGGCTCTGCACGCCGTGTGCGGCAAGCTTGGGACGCAGGCTCGAGATGGTGCCGGAGTTGACGCCGGCCCAGCCGATCTCGCCCGACAGCCGCCCGTACTCGATCTTGGGGCAGCGATTCATGACGACCTTGAGGCCGGCAGCCTCTGCTTCCCTTGCCGCCTCCTCGTTGCGCACGCCGAGCTGCAGCCACAAGACCTTCAAGCCGAGCTTGTCCTTCAGGGCGACCGCCTCGCGCGCGGATTCGAGGGCGGCAGCAGAGTTGCGGAAGATGTCGGCGACATCGACGGGGCCCGGCACGTCGGCAAGCGCGGCGTAGACCGTCTGGCCAAGGATCTGTTGGCCGGCAATGCCGGGATTGACGGGAACGACGGTGTAACCCTTGCCGAGCAGATACTTCATGGCGAAGTAGCTCGGCCGGTTGGTGCTGGCACTGGCACCGATGAAGGCAAACGTGCGCGCCGAGCCCAGGATGTCGGCGATGTAGTCGTCGCTGTAGGTCTCGTGGCTCATGCCTATCCCATGTCGAGCGCGACGCGACCGTCGGCACCGAGCTTGAAATATGGGTTGTAGGCGACCTCCCACAAGTGACCATCGGGATCGGCGAAGTAGCCGGAGTAGCCGCCCCAGAACGCCTTGCCGGCGGGCTTGATCAGCTTTGCCCCTGCCGCGACCGCCTCGGCGAGCACTTTGTCGACGTCGGCCTCGCTGCGTGCATTGTGCGCAAGCGCGACGCCGGAGAAGCCAGGCGCGCTGTCCTCCATCGTCGCGTCCTCGGCAAGAGAACCGCGCCCGTAGAGCGCCAGCACCACGCCGCCGGCGTCAAAGAAGGTGACGGATTCTTGCGATGCGCGGCCGGCCTTGAACCCCAACGCCTCGTAGAACGCACGGGCGCGGGCAACATCGCGCACGCCGAGTGTGATGAGAGTCAGCCGCGGCTCCATATCGCCTCTCCCTCGCGCCGGACCTCAAAAGCCCTTCCATTCGGGCTTGCGCTTTTGCAGGAACGCGCCGATCCCTTCCGCTGCGTCCCGCGCCATCATGTTCTGGGTCATGACCTTGGAGGCGTAGTTGTAGGCGTCGGCAAGCGGCATCTCGGCTTGCGCATAGAAAGCGGCCTTGCCGAGCGCGACCGTTGCCGGCGATTTCTCGGCGATTTTGGCGGCAAGCGCCAGCGCTTGCGCCATCACCTGCTCCGGCGCCACGACGCGGTTGATGAGGCCGTAGGCTTCGGCTTGGGCCGCAGGCAGCATTTCGCCCAAGAGCAGCATCTCCATCGCCCGCTTGCGCCCGACGTTGCGCGACAAGGCCACCATGGGCGTGGAGCAGAAGAGCCCGATGTTGACGCCCGGCGTGCAGAACTGCGCCGTGTCGGCGGCAACGGCGAGATCGCAGGTTGCGACCAGCTGGCAGCCGGCCGCCGTCGCCGTCCCCTGCACGGCGGCGATGACCGGCTTCGGGCAGGCGACGATTGCCTGCATCATGGCCGAGCAGCGCGTCATCGTGTCGGAGAAGAAAGCAAGGCCGCGATCGGCATCGGCGCGATGCGCCGTGAGCTCCTTCAAGTCATGGCCCGCGCAAAAGGCCGGCCCGTCGGCGGCAAGCACGATCGCAGCGACGCCCGCGTCCTTCCCCAGCTCGGCGATCGCCATGTGCAGCTCGCCGATCATGGCGAGCGACAGGCTGTTGCGCGCTGCGGCACGGTTCAGGGTCACCACCGCGGCGCGTGGCTGCGGACGCGAGATGATGAGCGGAGCCCCACCGTCTCGGGTCCCCGTCTCCGCTTTGGGCGTGCGCTCCAGCATCGGCTTCATCCTTTCGCGGCGTGCCCTCTGTTCATTCCAGCGCCTTCTCGATCTCTTTACGATGCGCCTTGACGAGATCCACGTTCTCACGGTGCTCCAGCACCGGCGTGGTCTTTATGGCCTCGCTCAGCTCCTCGACAAGCTGCTTCTTATCATCATCGGGAATGGAGGTATCGGCCTTCACCTCCTCCAGCTCCTTCTTGAGCGCTTCTACCGGCTCGGTGAACTGACCCGTCTCGTTGTCGAGCCCCGCCATCACGATAGAGATGTTGGCGGCGACGTCGTCGAGCTCGGAGAAGTTGGCAAAGCCGTGCTTCTTGGCGATGGCGTCGAGCTCGGCCTGCAGCGCGGCGTCGGGCGCATCGCCCGCCTTCTGCAGCTTGGGCGCAATGCCGGCAAGATCAGGCTGCGCGGAGATGAAGCTCGCCACCTGCGCCTCGGTGAGCTTGATCTGCTTGATGCTGTCCTGCGTGTCCGCCGGCGTCGGCCCTTGGGCCGCCTCCTCGGCGACGGCGCCCGCGCCCAAAAGGCCGAGGCCCAGGATCAGCGCCAAAGCGCATGCCCTGAGCCCTAGCAAAGCGTACTGCATGGCGTGACATCTCCCGTTTTGATCTTGGTCCGTCGCGACGGACTGTGGCCCTTGGCACCGGGCCCGGCTCTCGATCCCGACCACAACTCTGCGACCGATTTCCGGACGCAATTGCTGCGCCGACGCGTCTTGGCCCAAACTCGCCACGCAAGCTCGGCGCCATCATCGCCAAGTTCACCGGCGCTGCAAGTGTGGACGCCCGCATCTTTTGGGGCGCAACGCGCGATTATGGTATTATTATACCACATAGTGGTATTATGATACCGTACTGGATAACTACATGAAATGCAGCCATTTTTTAGGGGTTAGCGCAGTCTTGATTGACATGGCGCCCGCGAACTGGTTTGAACGCGGCCGAGTCACGCAGAACGGCTCGTCAAAACGCGGCCCCACCCTTGCCAGGGCAGCGGCGCCAGCAACGGAGCGCACAACATGTCGACCTTCGTCGCCAAGCCCGGCGAGGTGGAGAAGAAGTGGATCCTGATCGACGCCAACGGCCTGGTCGTCGGCCGGCTGGCCGCGCTGATCGCGATCCGCCTCAAGGGAAAGCACAAGCCCATCTACACCCCCCACGTCGATTGCGGTGACAACATCATCGTCATCAACGCCGACAAGGTGGTCTTCACCGGCGATAAGAACACCGACAAGATCTACTACCGCCACACCGGCTACCCTGGAGGCATCAAGCAGCGCACGCCGCGCGAGATCCTGGAGGGCAAGTTCCCCGAGCGCGTGGTGGAGAAGGCGGTGGAGCGCATGCTGAAGCGCGGGCCTTTGCAGCGCAAGCTGATGCGCAACCTCAAGGTCTACAAAGGGGCCGAGCATCCCCACGCCGCCCAGAACCCCGAGCCGCTCGACGTGGCCAAGCTCAACCGCAAGAACGTGAGGGTCTAACGAGATGGCGCAGGAAACCAAGTCTCTGGAAGACCTCGGCGAGATCAAGACCGCGCCGCCCGTGGAGGTCGCGACCGAGCACGTGCAGAAGCTCGACAAGCTGGGCCGCGCCTATGCCACCGGCAAGCGCAAGAACGCGGTCGCGCGCGTCTGGCTGAAGCCCGGCAAAGGCATGATCACCGTCAATGCCAAGGACTATACGCAGTACTTTGCCCGACCCGTGCTGCAGATGCTTCTGCAGCAGCCGCTGACTGCGGCGGGGCGCAACACCCAGTACGACATCATGGCGACCGTGATGGGCGGCGGCCTCTCCGGCCAGGCGGGTGCGGTGCGCCACGGCATTTCCAAGGCGCTCACCTACTATGAGCCGGAGCTGCGTGCGGTGCTCAAGAAGGGCGGGTTCCTGACGCGCGACAGCCGCGTGGTGGAGCGCAAGAAGTACGGGCGCATGAAGGCGCGCCGCAGCTTCCAGTTCTCCAAGCGCTAGAGCTGCAACCCAACGGCTCACGTTTCGACAGCCCGTCGCACCGCGGCGGGCTGTTGTCTTGCGCGCACGCCGAAGCTTGCCGTCCGCGCGCTGCGATGTCACATAGCGGCAAGCGGCCGGCTAGGGGCGGACCGCAGACTTCGGGGAAACGCGCACCCCGCTTCGGGCGTTCTGCCGCCTGCAGGGGTTCTTCACACAAGGGTTTTGAGCGATGGAGTGGCTGACGCAGGACCTGGCAGCGATGCTGGGCGCGTTCGTGGACGAGGCCGGGAACCTCTTGAGCCTCGACTGGTACCGGGAGAACATCTTAGCCCTCCTCAACATCACCATGATCGACCTGGTGCTGGCCGGCGACAACGCCATCATCGTCGGCTTGGCCGCCTCCCGCGTCTCGCCCGACATCCGCGCCAAGGTGATCTTCTGGGGCATCGCCGCCGCGGTCATCCTGCGCATCATCTTCGCCGCCATCACGGTGCAGCTCCTCGCCATCATCGGACTGACGCTCGCCGGCGGCATTCTGCTGTTGTGGGTGTGCTGGAAGATGTACCGGCAGGTCACGACGGGAGACATGCACTCAGGCGTAGCGGTCGCCACACCCGACGCCGAGCTCGGCTTCTGGTCGGCCGTCGGCCTCATCACGCTTGCCGATGTGTCGATGTCGCTCGACAACGTGCTGGCCGTCGCCGGCGCCGCCAAAGGCTCGATCCTCGTCCTCGTCATCGGTCTCACCGTGGCGATCGTGCTGATGGCGATCGCCTCGCATGTGATCGCCGGCCTGCTCGTCACCTATCCCTGGATCACCTGGATCGGCCTCGCGATCGTCCTCTGGGTCGCGCTCAGCATGATCTACGACGGCTCGCACGAGGTAACCTGCAGGGCCTTCGGGTTCGGATGCTCAGAGGACATCTGGCAGGGGATCCTGCACCGCTTGGGATTGATTTCGGAAGCCCCTATGCCTGCTCCCGCCCCGGTAGGCCCCTAGGCGTATTGACAGCGCCGGCCGTCGCGCTCTAGAGCCGGCGCATCGCAATTAGGAGTTGAGCCCGTGGGCGCGCAGCAAACCGCAGGCGCCACTTTGGCAAAGCCCAAGGTTTTCATCGACGGCGAGGCCGGAACGACGGGTCTTGAGATCCGCGAGCGGCTGGCGCCGGCGTCCGACATCGCGGTTGTGAGCATCGATGCCGCCCGGCGCAAAGAGGCCGCGGCGCGCAAGGCGCTCATGGCCGAGGTCGACCTCGTGGTGCTGTGCCTGCCCGACGACGCGGCCCGCGCGGCCGTGGCGCTCGCCGACGAGCTGGGCGATGAGGCGCCGCGCATCCTCGATGCCTCGACGGCGCACCGCACAGCACCCGGCTGGGTCTACGGCTTCGCCGAGCTCGATCAGCATCAGGCCGACGCCATCCGCTCGGCCAAGCGCGTCGCCAACCCGGGCTGCTATCCGACCGGGGCCATTGCGCTCATTCGCCCGCTCGTCGACGCCGGGCTCGTGCCACCCGACATGGCGCTGACCATCAATGCCGTCAGCGGCTACTCGGGCGGCGGGCGCAAATGATCGAGGACTACGAGGCCGGACGTGCGCCGTCGTTCGAGCTCTATGGGCTCGGGCTCGAGCACAAGCACATCCCCGAGCTCTTCCAATACTCCGGGCTCACGCGGCAGCCGATCTTCGTGCCCTCCGTCGGCAACTTCCGCCAGGGCATGCTCGTGTCCGTTCCCCTGCATCTCGACACGCTGCCGGGAAGCCCGTGCCTGCGCGACCTGGAGCTGGCGCTCGACACCCACTATCGCGGCAGTGCGCTCGTCAGCGTCGTGCCCGAGCCGGGCGCCGCCATGACGCGGCTTGCCGCCGAGGACCTCAACGGCACCGACCGCATGGAGCTCTTCGTGTTCGGCAAGTCGGCGCTCAAGCAAGCGGTGCTGGTGGCGCGGCTCGACAATCTCGGCAAGGGCGCGGCAGGTGCCGCCGTGCAGAACATCCGTCTGATGCTGGGCTTGGACGCACCCGCGCAGCGTCAGCCGCGGGCGGCAGCGCGCGTCACCACGTGAAGGTTGAGGGTCGCTGCCGCAACGACGAGCGCGGCGCCGGCCTGATGCGCGAGCCCCAACGCGAGCGGCACGGCCGCTAGAAGCGTCCAGATGCCAAGCCCCATCTGCACCAGGATCGCGGCCGCGAGCAGTCCGGCCGAGCCGACGGCGCGCTCGTCCCTGCCGGAACGGGCGAGCACGATGGCGTTCCCCAGTGCGAAGGCGGCGACGGCATAGGCCATGACGCGATGGTCGAACTGCACCGTCGTTATGTTCTCGAACAGGTTGATGTACCAGGGTGAGAGCGTACCCAAGCCCTCAGGGACAAGCCTGCCGTCCATCAGCGGCCAGGTGTTGTAGGTGAGGCCCGCCCTGAGCCCGGCGACGAGCGCACCGAGCCCAGCCTGCACGAACACCAGCACGAACAGAAGCCGCGCACCCCAAAGTGCGCCGCGGGCGAGCGTCGGCGCGCGGGTCCGGTCGGGCGCGGGCCCGACGTCGAGGGCGAGCCAAACGAGCAGCGCCAGGATGGAGAATGCCGTCAGCAGGTGCAGCGCCAGCCGGTACTGGCTGACCTCCACCCGATCGACGAGCCCCGACATCACCATGTACCAGCCGATGGCGCCTTGCAGGGCGCCGAGCGCCAGCACGCCGAGGAGTTTCAGCGCAAAGCCGGGCCGCAGCATGCGTGCAAGCCAGAAGCCGACGAACGGCACGGCGAAGGCGAACCCGATGAACCGCCCGAGGAAGCGGTGGGTCCACTCCCACCAGTAGATGAACTTGAACTCGGCAAGCGACATGCCGGCGTTGACGATGGCGTACTGCGGCGTCGCCTGGTACTTCGCGAACGACGACTGCCAGTCGGCGCCATTGAGCGGCGGGATGGCGCCGAGGATCGGCTGCCACTCGGTGATCGACAGGCCGGAATCGGTGAGCCGTGTGGCGCCGCCAACGACAACCATGCAGAAGACGAGCGCAGCAACCAGCAGGAGCCAAGTGCGCACGGCCGCATCGGCCGGGCCTGCCCGCAGCCTCGTCTGTCGTTGTATTGCGGAATACGCCAAGATCTCACGTCCCCGAGCTGTGCTCCCCGGCGTGATAGGAGGCGCGGGGGACCCGATCAATGCGCCCAAGAAGCGCGGGGGGCGCGCTTACGCCGGGTTCTGATAGCCCGAGAGGCGCTGCAGCGTGTTCATGACGGCAAAGGGCACGCCCGACAGCAGCGCCTTGACGTAGCGGATGTCCTGGAAATCGCCGTTGAGCGACAGCCGCGGCAGCGCGGTGAGCGCCTCGGCGTGCTCGGGATAGAGCAGGCCCTTCTGGGTCGTCACGGCGGTGACGAGACCCAGCTCCTGGGCGATGCGGAACTCGCGGGGCCCGGCGCTGTTGGCGCACCCGTAGGGGTAGCTGAAGTGATAGCACGCGGTCCCCAGCTCACATTCGATGCGGGCGATGCTTTCCGCCATCTCGGCGCGCGCGGCGGCCTCCGAGAGCTTGCCGAGCGCCAGATGCGACTTGGTGTGGGCGCCGATTGTCACCAGCGGGTCCTTGGCCAGCGCCCGCAGCTCGTCCCATGACATGATGAGATCGGCCTGGGTGGCGCGAGGATCGATGTGGTGCGCATGGGCGAGCTCGGCAACGGCGGCGCGCGCGAACTCCTCGGGGATCGAGCGCAGCCACCAGTAGATCTCGCGATAGGCGGTCTCCTTCTCGGGCACGGTGCCCAGCGGGAAGTGGTGGCCCTGCCCGTCCATCGCCAGCGTGATGTGCGGGGCGACGCGCAGTACTCGCTCGAGCGTCAGCCACCAGAAGTCGCCGCGGCCGTCGGCGAAGTCGGTGGGCACGTAGATCGCGAAGGGCAGATTGTGCCGCTTGAAGATCGGATAGGCGTAGTCGCGGTTGTCGCGGTAGCCGTCATCGAAGGTGAACACCGCGAAGGGTCGCTCGCGTCGGTCCCGCAAACGGTCGGGCACGTCATCGAGCGCGATGACGTCGAAGCCCGCCTCCAGCATGGCGCCGACTACGTCGCCGAGAAAACTTGGCGTCACTCTGAGGATGCGGTTCGGCTCGAACGCAAGCGGCGGATCGGGGCGCACCTGGTGGAGCATGAAGATGACGCCCGCTCCCTTGGTAAAGGGAGCAAGCACGCTCTCCGCGCCCGAATAGTGAACCGCGGTCAGCGCGGCTTTGAGAAGTTTCGTTGATCGCCTGCTCATCTTGAAACATCGACTGCGCGAATAATTGACGGAAGCCCGCTGCACTGGCCACCAGTGCAGCAGTTCCCCGCAAGTTTCGTGCATGCAGGCCGTCAGCTCCATGAACGGAGCGCGATGTCTCGATCCTTGGTAAACGAACCCTGAATGTAAATGGCGAAGGTCGGGCTCGGTTTCAGGCCGGCCGCGCCTCCGCGCCGCCTTTCGCCATCAGACGCGCAAGCCGCTCCGCGGCAAGCCGGGCCGAGGCCGGACGTTCGAGCCGGAATAGCTCGATGTCGGTCACCTCGAAGCCGAGGAACGTCCCCGGCGCATCCGGCATCTTGGAGGCGCGCCGCTTGCCGTCCGCGACGATGACGCCGGCGTCGAAGCGGCCCTGGATCGCCTCGAACAGCGCCCGCGCCGCGCGCGTCCGGCCGGCGACGATGATGTGGTCGTAGGCCGTGTCGAGCGCGTCGAGCGCCAGGTTGAGCTGATCGGGGTCGAGCAGCTCGTCGGGCTCGTCGGCAGCGCCGCCCGTGGCAATGATTTGCGCGCTGCTTGCGGGAATGCGTGCCACGACGTCCTCGAATTTTGCCTCTCCGAGCAGGAGCTCGGCGAGGCCCGGACGCGGCCGCACGCCCAGCGACTCGGCGATGCCGTGCCCATCGAGGCTCCAGTCGACGAGCATCACGTCGGCGCCGGCATCCGCCAGGGTTCGCGCCAGCTCGACCGCCTCGGGGCCGGAATCGACGCCGTCGGTCTCGCCGGTGATGAGGGTGCGGAAGCCGCCGATATCGGGCGGCCGCACCAGGAGCTGGCCGGCCAGCGCCGCAACCAAATCGACGGTGCTGATGGCGCCGACCGACTTGGCGGCCGATGGCGCGGTGGGGCTCGATGCCTGCGGCGCGGTGCGCACCAGACCGGCGGCGGCCGGCGACCATGCCGGCTTTTGTGCGCGGGCCGCCGTGAACAAAGCCTTCGTGGCGACGATAGCGATGCCGAACAGCAGGATGGCAACAGCAACGAGGGCAGCGTAGGGGAGCCGTTTGGGGAAGCTCGGCACGCTCGAGGCGCGCGCGCTAGTGACGATCTGCGCATCGTTGGGAATGGCGCGGCTGTCGGCGCGAGCGCGGTTGGCTTCATAGCGCGCCTGCAGCCGCCCCAGCTCGGCGCGTTTCGACTTGGCCACGGCCTCCAGCTGGCGCAGCTTGACCTGATCGTCGCCGCTGCCGACGACATTGGCCTTGAGATCCTCGATGTTCTTCT
Organism: uncultured Alphaproteobacteria bacterium; assembly: GCA_963728165.1. Lineage (GTDB taxonomy): Bacteria > Pseudomonadota > Alphaproteobacteria > Rhizobiales > Hyphomicrobiaceae > Hyphomicrobium_A. The sequence goes on from CAVSIY010000002.1 coordinate 486,605, forward strand.
TGACGGCCGCCTCGCGCATGGCGGCGACCGAGGCTCCCTTCTCGATGCCCTCGACGATCTTGCCCACCTCGGCCTTGATCTGGCGCTGGAGGCCGGCAAGATCGGCACGGATCTGGCGCATGCGCGGATGCCCGGGCAGCAGCGTCGCCGATAGCTCAGAAAGCTGCCGCTCCAAGCGCACGCGCTGCTGCACCAGGTTCTGGATGAGCGGAGACTTCTGCACGTCGGGCAAGGCCTCGGTGTTGCCGGCGCTCACCATGTCGCGCACCGATTGCGCCCGCGTCTCCGCCTCGGAGCGCGCGGCCTGCGCCTTGCTCAGCTCAGCGGTGAGCTCGCCCAGCTGCTGCTGATTGAGGCTGGTGTCGCCGGTGCCGCCCTTGAAGATGTTGGCTTGCCCGCGGAAGCGCTCGACCGCGGCCTCGGCCTCACTGACCTCCTGCACGAGCTTGTCGATCTTCGGCTGCAGCGCCTTTTGCACCTCGTCGGTGCCGGCGACGGTGCGTGTCGCAAGCGAGGTCCGGTAGGTCTCGGCAATGCGGTTCGCCACCTCGGCTGCGAGCTTGGGATCCTGGGAGCTGAACTGGATGCCGATGAAGCGGCTCTCCTTGGGAGAGTAGACGTTGAGTCGGTCGAAGTAGGCTTGCAGCACGCGGTCCTGCTCGCTCTCCTTGCCTGGAGTGAAATCGAGGGCGCTGCGGATGCGGCCCAGAAGAGTCGGCGGCTGCAGCGCGCCGTTGAACTCCGGCTTCTTGGCGAGCCCCTCCTCGGCGATGATCTCGCGGGCGAGATCGGGCGACATCAGCGCGCGCAGGTGCGTATTGATCGCCTCCTTGTCGAGGCGCGCCGCCACGGCGTCGGAGGATTGGGACGTGGAGTCGCCCGGCGCCCCCTCCCGCTCGGCCGGCACCACCTGGATCTGGGCCTCGGAGGTGTAGCGGGGCACGATCACCGACAGGGCGGCAAAGGCGATGATGCCCAGCGCCAGGCTGGCGACGATGAGCTTGGGCAAGCTTGCGCGCAGGGCACGCCAAATTGCGGTGATGTCGATGTCGTCGGGGGACGCGAGGTTCATGAAAAGCACATCCGGCTCGAAGGAAGACCTAATCGTTGCGCCAAATTAGAGCGCCTCCAGGTAAGAATTTCCTTAAACGTCCAAAGAGAGCACAGCCGCTTAGCATTTCTTAACTACTGGGGCGCCAGATTGGGGCAGCAAACGATGATCTCCTGGCCCCGCATTCCATGTCCCGATGGCTGGCACCACTGACGGCCGTTCTGCTCCTCGTCCTGGGCGGCTGCGCGCAGGACGATCTGGGGCTTGGCGAGCTGGTGGGCGCCGACATCATCTTCGATTCACCCGTTCCAGCAGGGCCTCCACCCGCAGCCCCGATCCCCGTCGCCGATATGGGTGGCGGCTGGGGCCAGACGACGGTCGTTCCAGCCGGGGTCATGGTGTCGCCCACACCGGTACCCTGGGGGCCGGCGGTCGTCGTGCCGGCCGCGCCCTACATGGCGCCGAGCCCGCACGATCCCTATCGGCTCGATACCGGCGACCGGTTGCGCATCTTCGTCTATGGCCAGCCCAACCTGTCGCGCATCTATGCCGTGGACCAGGTCGGCAACGTCGCCTTCCCGCTTATCGGCTCGGTGCGCGCGCGGGGACGGACGGCCACCGAGCTCGGACATGCGATCCGCGCGCGGCTCGCGACCGACTTCGTGCGCGATCCCTTCGTGACGGTGGACGTGGCGCAGAACCGGCCGTTCTTCATCCTGGGCGAGGTGAGGCTTCCCGGCCAGTACCCCTACGTGTCGGGCATGACGGTGGAAACCGCGGTGGCGATCGCGGGCGGCTATACCGAGCGCGCCAGCGAGCGCCGGTTCCGCATCACGCGCCGTTTCAACAGTCTCGTCGATCAGATCGAGGCGCCCTCTGACTACACCCTGCAGCCCGGCGATACGGTCTACGTCTTTGAACGCTTCTTCTAGGGCGGAGCCCGGGAGGCAGGCGAGCGTGAACAAGCGCTTCCGCATCCTGCACTGTCTGCGTGCGCCCGTGGGCGGCCTCTTCCGCCACGTCCTCGACCTCAGCGCCGAGCAGTCCGCCCGCGGCCACGACGTGGGACTCATCATCGATGCCACGACGGGCAACCGCCTCACCGAGCAGCGGCTCGCGCGCGTGGCGGCGCGGCTGTCGCTGGGGGTTGCCCGCATCCCCATGAGCCGGCTGCCCGGGCTCGGCGACATGGCTGTGGTCCGCGCCGTGCGCGACATCGCGCGGCGTCAGGACGCCCAGGTGTTGCATGGCCACGGCGCCAAAGGCGGCGCCTACGCGCGGCTCGCGGCGTGGCTGCTCAGGCGGGAAGGGCGCGACACGATCGCGATCTACACGCCGCACGGCGGCAGCCTGCACTATCCGCCGAACTCGCTGCCGGGCCTTCTCTACATCGGCATCGAGAAGTATCTGTCGCGCTACACGGACGGACTGATCTTCGAGAGCGACTACATGCGCCGCGTCTACGAGCAGCGCGTCGGCCGCAACGTCGCCCCGACCCAAGTGATCACCAACGCCCTGCAGCCGGCCGATTTCGTACCGCATGCGCCCGCGCCCGACGCCGCCGATTTCCTCTTTGTCGGCGAGTTGCGCCGCCTCAAGGGCGTCGATGTCATGCTGCGGGCGCTGGCCGAGGTCGCGCGCAAGCGCCCGGTGCAGGCCGTCATAGTCGGCTCCGGCCCCGACCGCGACGCCTTTCTGACGCTCGCCGACGAGCTGGGTCTTGGGCGCATCGTCACCTTCATGGGCGCCATGCCGTCGGCCCAGGCCTTCCGGCTCGGACGCGCCATCGTCGTGCCCTCACGAGCGGAAAGCCTGCCCTACATCGTGCTGGAGGCGGCAGCCGCCGCCATGCCGCTCATTGCAACCGAGGTGGGCGGCATCCCAGAGATCGTCGAAGGCGCGGACACCAAGCTCCTGCCCCCGGGCGACGTCTACGTACTGGCGCGCGCCATGCGCGCCTTTCTCGACAATCCGCAGGCCGCCGAGGAGCGGGCGCGCCGTCTGAAGGACACGGTGCGGGCGCGCTTTGCCATCGACGCTACGACGACGGCGGTGTTCGACTTCTACGCCCAGCGACTCGCCAGCTAACCTTAACGGAAAACCTTACGATCTCAGGCTCCCGGGCGCCGCCCGGTGGCACGAACCCTGCTTTGTATTCAGCACACTTCAGGTCCCGCACGAAACGAGCCCTCAAGAATGCTGAACATTGGCATAGCCTCGGTTGGTGAAAGCGCGCATGCCGGCATCGGCGTGCTGCCGATGGCGCGGCAGATCCCGCGTCTCGCCGAGTTCCGCTTTAACGATAAGTCGAGCCTCGTCTCCCTCAATGTGATCCGCGGGGCGGTGCGCGTGCTCGATTTTGGGACGGTCGTCGTCCTGGGACTCGCGATCGCGCTTCTTTACGTGGCGGAGCCGGTCGTCGCCGGACGGACGGCATTCCTTATCGCCGTGGCGGCGGTTGGGCTTGCGACGGTCGCCACCTTCGAGCTTCTGCGCCTCTACACGCTTCCCGCCTTCACCTCCGTTCCGCGGCAGATGCCGCGGCTTCTGTTGGGCTGGACCGCTGCCTTCGCCCTGCTGTTCGCCGGCGTTTTCTTCCTCAAGATGGGGCACGAGTTCTCCCGCGTGTGGTTCGCCCTGTGGTACGCCGCGGGTGCGGCAGCACTCGTCAGCCAGCGGCTCGCCGTCTCCGCGCTGGTGCGTCACTGGACGCGCGAGGGGCGCCTCTATCGCCGCGCGGCCATCTACGGCGGCGGCATGATCACCGAGGCGCTCATCCGCGAGCTCGAGATCGACGTCGACAGCGACGTGCGCATCATGGGCGTGTTCGACGACCGCGGTGACGACCGGGTCGACCGGATCGTCGCCGGCTATCCCCGCCTCGGCAACCTCGACGCGCTGGTCGCGTTCGCGCGCCAGACCCGCCTCGACATTGTCATCGTGGCACTGCCGATCACCGCCGAGCAGCGTCTCATCGACGTCACCCGCGCCCTGTCGGTACTGCCGGCCGAGGTCAAGCTGCCGGCGCGCTCCTCGGCGCTGCGCTTCACCTCCGACACCTACTCCCGCGTCGGCAACGTGGCGATGATCGACCTCGTCGAGAAGCCGATTGCCGACTGGGGCATGGTCGCCAAGTGGGCCTTCGACCAGATCGTGGGGCTTACCGCCCTCATCCTGCTCGCCCCCGTGATGCTGGCGGTCGCCGCAGCCATCAAGCTCGACAGCCGCGGGCCAATTTTCTTTCGCCAGAAGCGGCACGGCTTCAACAACGAGCTGATCGAAATCTTCAAGTTCCGCTCGATGTACGTCGACCGCTGCGACGCCAACGCGGCCAAGCTCGTGACCAGGCACGACCCGCGCGTGACCCGCGTCGGCCGCTTCATCCGCAAGACGAGCCTCGATGAGCTGCCGCAGCTTTTCAACGTGATCGCCGGCTCCCTCTCGCTCGTCGGCCCGCGCCCGCACGCGCTCGAGGCGAAAGCAGCAGGCCGCCTCTACGTCAGCGTGGTCGATGGCTACTTCGGCCGCCACAAGGTGAAGCCCGGCATCACCGGCTGGGCGCAGATCCACGGCTGGCGCGGCGAGACCGACACGCAGGAGAAGATCCAGAAGCGGGTGGAGCACGACATTTACTATATCGAGAACTGGTCGCTGCTGCTCGACCTCTTGATCCTCATAAAGACCCCGTTCGCGCTTCTCAAATCCGAGAGCGCCTACTGAGCGACGTGTAGCCCGAGTACCGCGTATCATGTCCGCCGTCGGCTTCGCCCACGAGAGCGCCGGTTTCCTCGGCGCAGCGCCAACGCAAAGGAAGAGCTGGGTCCACTGGCTGGCGCTGGCGCTCGTCGCCGTGACCATTGCCTCGAGCGGTCTCGTCTTCACCGAGCCGGCGCCCGTCGACGCGCTGACCATCGGCCTCATCGTGCTGCTGCCGACGATCGGTCTTGTCGCCTTCAACCCGGCGCTCGTCGTCTACTTCTCCCTGTGGGCGGTCGCCGGCGCTGCGGCCGTGCTTGCCGCGACGTTCTCGCTCGACATGAGGCTCACGCTCACCCACGTCGGCGTCACGCTCTATCTCTACCTCGCCTCGGTGGTGTTCGCTGCCTTCGTGGCCAAGAGCCCGAGCCGCCACACCGAGCTCATCTTCAAGGCGTGGACCTGGGCCGCGGTGGTGGCGGCGGGTGCAGCCCTCGTCGGCTATTTCGCGCTCGTGCCCGGCGCCTACGACCTCTTCACCAAGTTCGAGCGCGCCAGCGGCACCTTCAAGGACCCCAACGTCCTGGGCCCGTTCCTCATCGCGCCGATCCTCTACCTGCTGCACGTCGCGCTACATCGGCCGCTTCTGCGCATGATCGTGCCGCTCGCCGTCGTCGGCGTGCTGTCGCTGACGGTGCTCATCACGTTCTCGCGCGGCGCCTGGATGAACCTCGGCGTTGCGCTCGCCGTCTACGGCTACCTGACGCTGCTCACGAGCCCCCGCGCCTCCACCCGCCTCAAGCTCACCGCCCTGCTCGGGGCCGGCGCCCTGTTCGCCGCCGGCCTTGTCGCCGTTGCGCTCAGCGACGATGCCATTTCCAACATGCTCCTCGAGCGCGCCAACCTCGCCATGTCCTACGACGTCGGCCCGGAGGGGCGCTTCGGCGGCCAGGAGAAAGCCATAGCGCTCATCGTCGAGCACCCCTTGGGCATCGGCGCAGAGGAGTTCACCACGCGCCACCACCCCGAGGAGGTGCACAACGTCTACTTAAGCGTGCTGCTCAATGCCGGCTGGCTCGGCGGCGGCATCTACTGGATCCTCGTCGGCTTGACGCTGGTGCTTGGGGTCCGCCACGCGATGAAAGCGACCGAGACGCGGCCGCTCTTCATCATCGCGTATGCCGCCTTCGTCGGCGTCGCGCTCGAAGGGCTCATCGTCGACACCGACCACTGGCGCCACTTCTATCTGCTGATGGCCATCATCTGGGGCCTGATGAGCGCCAGCGCGTTCGCTCAGGCGCTGCCGCACGCCGCCGTCCGGGCCAGGCGGCGTTCGCGTGGGGCTTTGCGCTCGTTCAGCGGATGAGCCGCAGGTGGTTGTCGAAGGAGCGGCCCGGGAACGAGGCCATGGTGAGATGCGTGTGGTCGGGCGCCTCGCTCTGCACCACGCCCATGCCTGAGCTCAGCGCAAACGTCGACTTGGAGATGCCGGTGAGACCGCAGCCGTCCATCAGCTGCGTCTCGCCCACGATCGCTCCGCTCTCGGTGTCGACGTAGACGATGCGCCCGGCGCGCGGCGCCGATGCCGCCAGCACGCGGCCATCATCGTCCATCGCCACCGCGCCGATGTAGCCGGCGAGCGCGGCGCCCCGTGGGGTATCGGGCTCGATGATGCGCAAGGGTTTGTCCAGGCTGGCGCAGCCGACGAGCTCCGGCGTCTCGGCGTCGGGCCCCTCCCACTGGCAGCCGAACCACACCGCACCTTGCGCGTCGGCCGCGATGTGGCGGATCGAGAGCTTGTGCAGATCTGCGCTCTGCTTGTGCTGGGCCAGCAGCGCGCCTGACTCTCGAGTCGACGAAGGCGAGCGACGGCATCATCTTGTCGAGATTGAGCTTCTCGCGCCCCGTCTCGATGTGGGTCTCGATGCCGCCGTTGGCGACGGCGAAGGTCTTGCCGTCCGCCAGCAGGATCATCTCGTGCGGACCGATGCCGTAGGTCGGCAGCTCGCCGATGCGCCTGTAGCCGGCGGTCGCGTTGTAGACGCCGATCAGCCCCTGGCGCGTATCGGCATCGTGCTCGGTCGCATAGAGCAAGCGACCATCGCGGGAGAACACGCCGTGACCGTAGAAGTGGCGGTTCGACGGCGTCGTGAACAACTGGGGCTCGCGCCGGCCGTGGACATCGAAGGCGAGCGCGAACGAGCCCGGACGGCGGGCAAAGACGACGGCCTGGCCGCTGGCGCGGTCGTAGGCGATGTCGTGGCCGCGCTCTTTCAGCGGGTATTCGCGCAGGATGGCGCCGTCGAGCGTGAGGATGACGACGGAATAGGAGCCGTCGGGGCGCCGGCAGGCGGCGATGAGATCGCCCGCCTCCACCGCATCGTCCGCGTCCGCCTCGAGCACGCCGGCAAAGCAGCGCGAGGCCGACGCCAGGGTGAGCGCTGAGCCGATCAGGAAATGTCGTCGATCAATCGCCATCGAGCTCGTTGAACCCAATCGTGAGACCCGCCGCTGGCGCCAGCTCGCGTCCGACGAGCTTGCGGATCCCTTCCACGTGAAAGCGCAAGAAGCGCAAGTTGCGCGCGCGCGCAGGGTCCTTGCCTTTGCCGGGCATCTCTCTTAACGCAGCCGGCGCGTCCTCGGCCAGCCTCTTGAACGCCGTGGTGACCCACCGCGGCATCCACTCCTTGGACTTCGGCACCGAGGCTGCGAGATCCATCGCTTCATACAGCGCCTTAGAGGACGCGATCGAGGCGGCAATGTAATCCGCACTCAGGCCCGACAGCGCGAACGGCTGCCGCGGCGCTTTGTCCGGGGTCTCCTCTGCCGCGATGAGCGGCGCCACCTGCCGGTCCTGGATCATCTGCAGGCCCGTGATCAGCGCGCGGGCGAACTCCGCCGGCGGCTCGGCCGGCGTCTTATACGTCGCGTTCTGCGGGCCGGGCTCCAGCATCTTGTGCCGCCACTCGCCATCTGCGGCCCAGCCCGACGAAAGCTCGCGGGCAATGTTGGAAAGGTTCTGTGACACCGCCACCGCAAGGCGGCAGCGGTAGTGTCCGTCGTCATCGGCTGCGGTCACAGGATGCTTGGCATCCCACAAGAGCGCCTCGAGCGCGGGCAGGCCCTGGATGGCAGCGCTCTTCGTCGCCAATGCCGCTGCATCGAGCGCCGTGGGATCGCGGTGCGCGATCAGTGCGCGCAATTGCCGCTGCATGACGCCGCGCGGGTCGGGCCAGAAGGAAAAGCGTTCCGGGCGCCCCGTCACCGACAGGGGGCCGAAGCGCAAAAACTCGACCTTGGCCCAGGCTAGCACCGTCCGCTTGAAGTCCGCGCGCGCTGCGGTCAGGCGTTCGGGCTTGCCGTTGCAGGTGGCGTCGAGATCGGTGGCAAGCTTGGCGGCGTCCGTCTGAAGCTCGGCGAAACGCGGTACGAGATAACTGTCGATGACGCGCGCCGTCATCTGCGGCAATGCCGGGGCCGCCGCCGCGGGGATGCCCAGGCCGATCGCGACGAGAAGACAAACGCTTGCCACCAACCTCAGCACGGCCGCTCCTCTTTGAAGCCTGCGATCGCCCTCACCATCACTCATTGGAAGCATTCAAAATTGCATTGTCGCAACTGCGCTCCAGCGCCACAGCTTGCAGCAGACCTCTATCAGAAAAATATTCTTGACTTGATGAGTAATAAATCCTTCACATCGCCAAACGCCCATCGCAGCGCGCCCGGGTGTCGGACGCCAGATCTCTTGGGCTCAACTCGTTACGACAGAGGACGTTGACCATGCGCATTCCGTTCGCGACTGCAATGGCTGCCGCCTTCTGCACCGTGAGCACGCTCGCGGTCGCGGAGCAGGCGCCCGATGTCGCCGCAGTCGTCAAGAACTACGCCGACATCGCCGCGGCAGCCTACTCCGACTCGGCCTCCGAGGCGCGTAAACTCAAAGCGGCCGTCGACACGCTCGTCAAGGATCCGACCGACGCTAATCTGAAGGCGGCGCGCCAGGCCTGGATCGCCGCGCGCGTCCCTTACATGCAGACCGAAGCCTTCCGCTTCGGGCACGCGATCATCGACGACTGGGAGGGCAGGGTCAACTCGTGGCCGCTCGATGAGGGTCTCATCGACTATGTGTCGGCCGAGTACGGCGACGAGTTGCCCGAGAACGATCTCTACGTCGCCAACGTGATCGCCAACACCTCGATCAAGATCGCGGGCGAGGAGGTCGACACCTCCAAGATCACCAAGGAGCTGCTGGCAAACAAGCTGCAGGAGGCGGGCGGCGTCGAATCGAACGTCGCCACCGGCTACCACGCGATCGAGTTCCTGTTGTGGGGCCAGGACCTCAACGGCACGGGACCGGGCGCCGGCAACCGGCCAGCGACCGATTACGATGTCAAGAACTGCTCCAACGGCCACTGCGACCGCCGCGCGCAGTATCTGCAGACCGCGACCGACCTCCTCGTCGACGACCTGACGTGGATGGCCGCACAGTGGGCTCCCGACGGCGCGGCCAGAAAGCCCGATCTCCAGGATGGCAGCAAGGCCGGGCTCGTCGCGATCTTCAAGGGTCTGGGCAGCCTCTCCTACGGCGAGATGGCGGGCGAGCGCATGAAGCTCGGGCTGCTGATCCACGATCCAGAAGAGGAGCACGACTGCTTCTCCGACAACACGCACAACTCGCTCTACTACGACGCCAAGGGCATGCAGAACGTCTATCTGGGCACCTACAAGCGCACCGACGGCTCGGTCATCAAAGGCCCGAGCCCCTCCGACCTGGTGCGGGCCAAGTCGCCCGAGGCCGACACGCGCACGCGTGCCTCCATCGACGAGACGATGAAGCGCATGGGGGCCATCGTTCAGCGCGCCGCCGCGGGCGAGGCCTACGATCAGATGATCGGCGAGGGCAACGCGGAAGGAAATGCCGCCGTCGATGCAGCGATCAAGGCGCTCATCGCCCAGGCTAAGGACTTCGAGCGCGACATTGCCGCCCTCGATCTCAAGGCCATCGAGTTCGAAGGGTCGGACAGTCTCGATCACCCCGACAAGGTAAAGTCGGAGAAGTAGATCGAGGCTTGAGGGCGCTCTTGCGGCGTTCCGGCCCAGACGTTGCACCGCATGGGCAGGGACCTGCCCATGCGGCACATTGCGCCGCCGGGGACCGAGCCCCGCCGCCATCGCTATTGGTCGCGCATGTCCCGAAGCTTGAGACCGACGCCGCGCCTGCCGCTGCTCCTGATGCCGGGGCTCCTCGCCATCGGCACCGCTGCGCTTGCGGCCGCTTTCGCTCTCGGACCGCTGAGTACAAAGGCAGCTCCGACGCCAGCTATGCCAGACGAGGAGAGCGAGGAGAGTCCCGGCGGAACGGCGACGACCAACGAAAGCATCAACACGCGCGACGCCTTCTCGCATTTCTCGCACGGCATCGGCTTCGAGGGCGAGGCACGCTTCAAGGTCGGCAATGCCATCTTCCGCAAGCTGTGGGTTACGGCGCCCTCCTCGACCAAGGCCTCCGACGGGCTGGGGCCACTCTATAATTCGCGCGCGTGCCAGAGCTGCCACTTCAAGGACGGGCGCGGTCACCCGCCCAAGGCCAACTATCCCGACGACAACTCCGAATCGATGTTCCTGCGGCTCTCGATCCCTCCCGAGACGCAGGAGCAGAAGCGCCTGTTGGCAGAGCACAAGGTCAACTCGATCGACGAGCCGACCTACGGCGGCCAGTTGCAGAACCTCGCCATCAAAGGCCTCGACGGCGAAGGCCATATGCACATCACCTACGAGGAGGTGCCGGTGGCGCTCGGCGACGGCACGAGCGTGAGCCTGCGCAAGCCGACCTACACGATCACCGACCTCAAGTACGGCCCCCTGCACCCCAAGACCATGCTGTCACCGCGTGTGGCGCCGCAGATGATCGGCCTCGGGCTCATCGAGGCGATCCCCGAAGCCCAGATCCGCGCCCATGCCGATCCCGACGACAAGGACGGCGACGGCATTTCGGGGCGCACCAACGAGGTGTGGTCGATCGATAAGAACAAGGTCGCACTCGGGCGCTTCGGCTGGAAAGCAGGCGTGCCCTCGATCCGCCAGCAGTCGGGCTCGGCCTTTGCCGGCGACATGGGCATCTCGAATCCGGTGGTGCGCAAGGCGTCGGGCGACTGCACCGCGGCGGAAAGCCTCTGCCTCAACGCCCCCAACGGCAACAGCGAGCGCGACGGCAATCTCGAGATCGGGGAAAAGCTCTTCGACCACGTCGTCTTCTACGCGCAGAACCTCGCCGTGCCGCCGCGGCGTAACGCCAAGGACCCGACAAACGTTGAAGGCAAGGTGCTGTTCTATCAGCTCGGCTGCCAGTCCTGCCACACGCCCACCTTCACCACCGGCACGGTCGAGGGCCAGCCTCATCTCAGCAACCAGAAGATCTGGCCCTATACCGACCTGTTGCTGCACGACATGGGCGAAGGCCTCGCCGATAACCGCCCGGAAGGGATGGCGGACGGGCGCGAGTGGCGCACGTCGCCCTTGTGGGGTATCGGTCTCACCCAGACGGTGAGCGGCCATACCTTCTTCCTGCACGACGGCCGCGCGCGCAACATCGAGGAAGCCATCCTGTGGCACGGCGGAGAGGCGCAAGCATCGCGCGATGGCTACGCGGCCCTGTCGAAAGCGGAGCGCGATGCGCTCGATGCCTTCGTGAACTCGCTGTGACTTGGCGCGCGCAGCGGCAGCGCGCGGTTTCCTCGCGTCTTGTCCTTTTGGCCGCCCTCCTCCTCGCAGGCGCCGCACCTGCAGCAGCCTTCGATCACGCGGCGGTGGCACAGCGCGCGCTCAAAGATCACATCCTGCCGGGCTACGCCCGCTTCGATGGTGCGGCGAAGGCCTTCGCAACCAAGGCCGCGGCCCTGTGCCGGGCGCCATCTGCCGGCGCGCTGGCCGAGACGCGGGATGCGGCGCGCGCGGCCCTGCTCGCCTGGGGCCGCATCGAGCACATCCGCTTCGGCCCGATCACCGAGAGCCAGCGCCTCGACCGGCTGCTCTTCTATCCCGATCCCCGCGGCTTTGCGCGCAAGCAGATCGGCCGTCTCCTGCGATTGCATAAAGACGCCGACCTCGCTCCCGACAAGCTCGCTGGCGCCAGCGTCGCCGTGCAGGGCTTCACGGCCGTCGACACCGCGCTCTTCGGCAAGGGCTCTGACGCGCTCGCCGCGTCGTCCGTTACCGCCTCCTTCCGCTGCCGCTACGTTGAGGCGCTGGCCGACGGCATCGCGCAGACCGCCGGCGATACGCTTGCCGCGTGGTCGGGCCCCTACAAAGCGACGTGGCTCACCCCCGGAGGGGCCAACGGCGCGTTCCTGACGCCGCAAGAGACGACACAGGCGCTGCTGCGCGCCTACGTCACCGAGCTCGAGGTCGTGCGCCTGCAGAGGCTGGCGCCGGTGCTGAGCATGGAGGCCAAGGCCGGCCAGGTCGAGCCGCTCTTGCCCAAGAGCGGCCTGGGCCTCTCCTTCGTGCTCGCCAACATCGAAGGCGTGGGCGATCTCCTCACTGCCAGCGGCTTCACCGACACCGCCCTGGCGCCGGACGAGAAGGCCCAGTCCGCCATGAGCATCCTGGGAAGCGTCGTCACCGACCTCGGCTTCGCCTTTCGCTCAGGCGAGAGCGCTCTGAAGGTGGCGCCCGACGCGCTCGCCAATCCCGAGGCGCGCGCCAAGCTCGCTCCCATGGTCTACTCGCTCAAGAACGCGGAGGAGACCGGCCGCGCCGCGCTCGGCTCGCTCACCGGGCTTTCGCTCGGCTTCAACTCGCTCGACGGCGACTGACCTGGAACGGAGGGCGAGGCCGTGACCACCCTCCCCTCGCTGGGGAGGGGTGAGGCGACCTACCGCGCGTTCTCCGCTGTCTTGCGCTTCTGGAGCATGCCCGACATGTCGATCACGGTCTGCTCGCCCTTGGTCGACAGCTTCTTGACGTCCTTGGCATCGAGATCGAACTTGTTGAGGTCGACCATGCGCACCGTCTGGTCGTCGTAGGTCTTGTAGTAGAAGCGCAGGTTCTCCGGGTCGCGCATTGCGGTGAACAACGTCTGATCGGCGTGGGTCTTGCCGTCCTCTACCTCGCGCACGGCACCAACGGGGATATCGAAGTTGTTCAGAACGTGGAAGCCGCTGAAGATGCCGGCGGTGGCGTCTTTCGCCGGCGTGGCGGTGGAGGAGAAGACGGCGGCGCGCACGAAGCGCGACGGCGGGGTGAAATCGCCCGGCAGCCCCAGCATGCCATCGCCCATGCCGAAGCTCTTGAAGGTCGTGTTGTCGATCTTGACCGGGGGCACGCCCAGCGGATTGAGCGCGATGTAGTTGCGCAAGTTCGTCATATGCCAGTCGAAGGTCGGCGAATTGGTGAAGACGCCCAGCGGATTGTCGCTCAAGACGAGCTTGCCGCCGATCGGCTCGATGACGAGGCTCTTGCCGCTTCTGTCGTAGACGATCCAATGGAACGGCTGCACCTGCTGCGGCCAGCCCGGCAACAGCGTCGGCGCCACGACCGCCTCTCCGCCTTCAATTGCCTTGCGCACCTCGTCGACGGTCGCGAAGCTCGTCAGGATCCAATTGGAGAAGTCGACGGCCGACATCGATTGGCCCTGATTGGCGGCCGTCGTCTTCGTGTACTCTGCCTCCGTCGGGAAGTAGAAGGCGCCGATCGCGAGGCCCTTCTCGTTGAGGCCGTCCATGATGCCGAGATTGCCGAACACGATGACGCCCGCCGCGCCGTACTTCGACGCCCATTTCTTGCCATCACCGAGCGGCGTCTGCCCGACAAAGGCGTAGCCGCGCGGCACCACCGCCACGTCCATCTCCAAGGGAATGCCGAACTCGACGGTGCGGCCATGCACGGTCGAGCCGTCGGCGTTGCGCAAGAGGATGCCGGTGCAGGCATCGGCGGTGGTAGCGGCCATGAAGGCCGTTATCGCGGTGGCGGCGAGGCCGCGGAAAAGCTTGGACTGGGGGGTCATGAGGGCGCGCTCCGTTGGGTGTCCGCAGGCAGGAGCCCTGCATAGGCCTTGTAGATTTAGAGCGTGTAAGGAGCGTCGATAGAATTGCGCCCAATCCTGCGCCTACCTGGGGTTGTCGCGCGGCCCCTGGATCAGGCGCCCGGGAAAATGCGAGCTGCATGCCATGACGTGGGTGATCGCGGCCTCGTCGTACTCGTCACCGGCGCGGTAGCGCTCGAAAAAGGCGTTGAGGCGCTCGACACGCTCTGGCGTGGCGCCCACCGCCTGCAACCCCACCGAGACCCCATAGTTGGTGAAGGCAAACTTCGTTTTGCGCAGCGTCGGCTCGCGGCAGAAATAGCTGTCTTCCGTCCACATGCGATCGAGCATGGAAAGGCAGCGCGCCCGTTGCAGCTGCGCCCAGTCCTCCCCGGGAAAGAAGTGGGTCATCCACAGCATCATCCCGATCCCCAAATCCTGCGTGATGACGAGATCGGGCGCCGTGTGCGCGATCAGGGTGCGCATATCGGCCATCTCTCGCGCCAGAGCCTCCTCGTCGAGAAGGCGGTAGGACACATAGCCGTCGAAGGCGTCGAGCGCGCCGAGCCCGTAGCCCGGATAAGGACCGCTCAAGTCCTCCTGCATCTTCCAGATGACGCCCCGCCCGGGGAGGAGGAAGGCGTCGTGGATCTGGTGCACGAGATCGATGCCGGTCTGGCGATAGCGCGGGTTGTAACGGCCCAGCACGGCGAGCGCGAAGAGCCACATGGCGAGGTAGTGAAAATACTGGCCGTCGCGATCGGGCTCCTCGCCGATGCGGATGCCGCGCGGCCGGCCGAGCACGCGCTCGACCTCGGCCACCACCCATTCCGCCTGGTCCAGATAGGTTTTCTCGCCGAGCGCCTCGTAGAGCGAGACGAGCAGCACGACGCCGAAGGCGTCGGTCCACAGGTAGCGCAGGCCGTTGGGCCAGATGCGCCGCTCGCGCATCCAAGCGAGTTTTGCCAGCACATAGTCGATGTTGCGCAGCGCCATTTTGGGCAATTGCTCCATTTGCGAGCAGAGAAGGGTCTCGAGTTGCAAATCTGCCACGCCAATCCGGTTTAATATGCTGCCGGCCGGAGCATGCCAAGCAGAGCACTCAATCAATCCGGCTTAAAATATAGGGGAGATACACGATGGATCTTGTTACCGCACTTGCGGTCAGCATCGGCCTGCTGGGGGGCGTTGCGACCTACCTCTACCTTTCCGACTTCTGGGGCTTGGGGCTGCTGATCTGGGCGGCCTTCATTGCGTGGGCGAGCTTCTATCACTGCGGAGGAAAGGTCCAAGGCTTCATATCGAGCGTTCTCGCCAACCTGTGGGGCATTGTGTGGGCCGTGCTGACACTGCTGGCCATCGCGCGACTGGGCTTTGGCGACACACTGCCGCCTAACGTGTGGGCGGGCATCTGCGTCGCGGTCGGCGTCGGCCTCATGGTCTTAGGAGCCAAGATCCCGATCTTCTCGGCGATCCCCGCTTCGGTTTACGGCTTCGCCGCCACCGTCGCATTCGTGCTGCTGAAAGCCGGCACCAACTCGCTGACCGAGCCGACGCTTACCAACCCGGCCGTCGTCGTCGCGATCTCGATGATCGGTGGTGCCATCTTCGGGATCATCTCCGAGGCGATCGCTGGCGCGCTGGCGAAGTCGTAAGGGGTCGGGCGCGGGGACGCCCGGCGTACGAGCGCAATTGAAACGGCATCATCGGTCCTGCTCATCGAGCCGGACCGATGATGCAGTTGTTGATTTGCGTGCTACTTGCCCTTCTTGGCGGCGCTGCTTGCGGTAGCGCTTGATCAGGGCGTTGGTCGAGCTGTCATGCTTGAGCGGCGGCTCGCTTGCGCTCTGCAGCTCCGGAATGATGCGCTTGGCCAGCACCTTGCCGAGCTCGACGCCCCATTGGTCGAACGAGTCGATCTCCCACACCGCGCCCTGCGTGAAGACGCTGTGCTCGTAGAGCGCCACCAGCGTGCCGAGCGTCTTGGGGTCGAGCCGCTCAGCGAGGATCATGTTCGTCGGGCGGTTCCCCTCGGTGACGCGGAACGGCGTCTGGAACGCGGGCGATCCTTCGGCGGTGAGCTCGGCTGCCGTCTTGCCGAAGGCCAAGGCCTCGGCCTGCGCAAACAGGTTCGCCATCAGGAGGTCGTGGTGCTCGGCGAGCGGGGAGAGCGGCTCCAGGAACCCGATCATATCGCAGGGGATGAGCTTCGTGCCCTGATGGATGAGCTGGTAGAACGAGTGCTGCCCGTCGGTTCCGGGCTCGCCCCAGATGATGGGCCCGGTCTGGTAGTTGACGCGGGTCGCGCTCAAGTCGACGTGCTTGCCGTTGCTCTCCATCTGCAGCTGCTGCAGGTAGGCGGGAAAGCGCGCCAGGTGCTCCGCATAGGGCATGATGCCGAGCGTCTCGGCGTGAAAGAAATTGTTGTACCAGACGGTCAGCAGCCCCATCAGAACGGGCAGGTTCTTCTCCAGCGGCGTCGAGCGGAAATGCTCGTCCATGGCGTGGAAGCCTGAGAGCATCGCGCGGAAATTCTCCGGCCCGATGGCGATCATGGTGGAGAGACCGATGGCCGAATCCATCGAATAGCGGCCGCCGACCCAATCCCAGAACTCGAACATGTGGGAGGTATCGATGCCGAACTTCTCCACGCCCGCGGTGTTGGTGGAATCGGCAACAAAATGCTTGGCGACGGCTTTCTCGTCGCCGAGCTTGTCGACGATCCAGGCCCGCGCCGTCGCAGCGTTGGTCATCGTCTCGAGCGTGGTGAAGGTCTTGGACGAGATGATGAACAGCGTCTCGGCGGCGTCGAGATCCTGCGTCGCCTCGGTGAAGGCCGCACCATCGACGTTGGAGATGAAGCGGAACGTCATGGAGCGGTCCGAGAAGGGCCGCAGCGCCAGATAGGCCATCTCGGGGCCCAGATACGAGCCGCCGATGCCGACATTGATCACGTTCTTGATGCGCTTGCCGGTGTGCCCGGTCCAGGCGCCGGAGCGCACCTTGTCGGCGAAGTCCGCCATGCGATCGAGCACGGCATGCACGTCGGGGACGACGTTGTGGCCGTCCACCTCGATCACGGCGTCGCGCGGGGCCCGCAACGCCACGTGCAGCACCGCGCGCTTCTCGGTGGTGTTGATCTTGTCGCCGCGGAACATGGCGTCGCGCCGCGCCTCCACCTTGCGCTCCTCGGCCAGATGCAACAGGAGCTGCACCGTCTCGTCGGTGATGCGGTTCTTGGAATAGTCGAGCAGGAGGCCGGGCCCCTCCGCCGTGAAGCGCGCGGCACGGCCGGGATCGTCGGCGAACAGCTGGCGAAGATGCACGTCCTTGATCTTCGCCTGGTGCTCGGCGAGTGCCTGCCACGTGGCGGTCCCGATGAGCGGGGTGAGGCCCATGATCCGGTCTCCTACTTGAGTGCCTTCGACTTGGTTTCGATGGATTTCAAGAGGTCCTGCCACGACTGGACGAAGGACTTTGCCCCCTCCACCTGCAGCTGGCGGCCCAGCGCATGCGGGTCGATGCCGGCGCTCTGATACTCGGCCAGCACCTTTTCGCAGTCCCCGCCGTCCGCCGCCAAGATGGTGCCGACGGCGCCGTGATCACCAAACGCGAGCAACGTCTCGTCCGGCATGGTGTTGACGGTGTTGGGAGCCGCCAGCGCCGTGACGTACATGGTATCGGGCGCGCGCGGGTCCTTGGTGCTCGTGCTCGCAAACAACAGCCGCTGCGGGCGGGCGCCGAGCGACTCCAGACGCTGCCAGCGGTCGGACTCCAAAACTTCGCGATAGGCGCGGTAGGCCTGCTTGGCGACGGCGATGCCGAGCTTGTCGCGCAGGCGATCGGGCACCTTGTCCATCACCGCCTTGTCCCAGCGGCTGATGAAGACGGAGGCGACCGAGCGCACGTCCGGGCTGAGGCCGGCGACCACGCGGCGCTCCAGGCCTTTCATGTAGGCGTCCGCCGCTGCCGCATAGTCGGTGGCGGAGAACAGCAGCGTCACGTTGACGGTGACGCCGGAAAAGATCGATTCCTCGATCGCCGGAAGACCTTCCTTGGTGCCGGGGATCTTGATGAACAGGTTCGGCTTGCCGGCCTTCTGATAGAGGCGCTTGGCCTCGGCGATGGTGGCCTTGGTGTCGTAGGCGAGCAGCGGCGACACCTCGAGCGACACCCAACCGTCGACGCTCGCCGTGCGCTGGTGCACGGGGAGGAACAGGTCGGCTGCCCGCGACAAGTCCTCGATCGCCAGCTCGAAGAACAAGGGCTCGCCGCTCATGCCGTTCTTCATGAGCTTGCGGATGGCCTCGTCGTAGAAGGTGTTCTTGGAGATGGCCTTGTCGAAGATCGTCGGGTTGGACGTGAGACCCGTGACCGAGAACTGGTCGATGTATTTCTTGAGCGTCCCGCTGTCGAGCATGTCGCGCGTGATGTCGTCGATCCATAGGCTCTGGCCGACATCGTGCAGCTTTTGCGTCGCTTTCACGGCTCGTGTCCTCCTCACACCGGCAACAGCGCCGAGAACTCATAGGTCATCAGCTCTGCGATGCGATCCAGAGCGACGTCGGCGGGCGGGCGGCTCGCAATCGCTTTCGCATCGTGGGCGTAGTGCCCTTGCCTCACAAAAACGGTCGTTACGTGTCCGCCCCAGGCCTGCTTGATAGCATCGAGTACAGCGAGCTTGTCATCGACGACGACGTAGTGCCGCGCCGGGTAGGCTTGCCGCACCGCGTCGAGTGCCTGCTGCTTGTGAATGAAGTCGAGAACGCGTCCCTCGAAGGCCCGCCACAGCCCGGCGCGCTCCAGCTTAAAGGGCTGAAAGACACCGTCGCCGTCGGTGAGAATGACGGGTAGGCCCCAATGGCCGACACGGCGCACCACGGCCAGCGCATCGGGAAACAGGCGCTCCGCGAACGGGTAGTCCATCAGCCAGATGGCCAGCCCTAGCGCCAGCGGGTCGCCCAAATGCTCCAGCCGGAAGCGCTCCAGCGTGCCGAGGAAGTCGGCGTAGCTGTGCTTGGCACGCTGCTCCTCATAGATCGCCCAAAAGCGCTCGGCGGCCGCTAGCCCGAAGGTCTCCTGCACCTGCCGCCCGAGATCGGCCTTCAGGCGATCGTTGTCGAAGAGCGTGTCATCGACATCGAACAGGAACACGAGCTCAGGCGGGGCACCCATCAGGCGGCATCTCCCGTGGCCGCCGGATTGAGCCAAGGACCGTCGTCGCCGATGAGCTCTGCGACTTCGCTCGGCCCCCAGGTTCCGGGCTTGTAGGAATAGAGCGGCGTCACGTTGCCGAGGATATCGTTGACGATGCGCCACTCGGCATCAACGATGTCCTCGCGCGTGAAGAGCTCGCTGTTTCCGTTCATGGCATCGCCCAACAGGCGCTGATACGGCGGAACGTCCGCGGCCGGCTGTCGCGTCAAGACCAGCTCCACGTCCTCGCCGACCATGCGGTCGCCCGGCGTCTTGACGCGGGTTCCGAGCGCAATCGTGACGTTGGGCTGAATCCGGAATCGCATGTGCCCCGACGCAGGCGATACGAGCTCGCCGAACGTCTCGCGCGGGGGGCGCTTGAACTCGACGATCGCCTCGGCGACGGTTACGGGCAGCAACTTGCCGGCGCGGATGAAGATCGGCACGCCCGCCCAGCGCCAGTTGTCGATCTCGAAGCGCGCCGCGGCGAACGTCTCGACCGTGGAGCCCGGCGCCACGCCCGGAACCTTCTCATAGCCCTGGTACTGCCCACGCACGACGTCCTTCGGGCCCAGCGCGCGCACGGCCTTCAACAGGCTCGCCTTGGAATCGCGCATGGCCTCGTGCTCCTGGCCCGTCGGCGGGTCCATGGTGAGCGTGGCCAGCACCTGCAGCATGTGGTTCTGGATGACGTCGCGGATAGCGCCGGTCTCGTCGTAGAACTTGCCGCGATCCTGCACCCCGAAGTTCTCCGCCATCGTGATCTGGATTGAGCGCACATAATCGCGATTGAACAGCGGCTCGAACATCGAGTTGGCAAAGCGCGTGTAGAGGATGTTCTGCACGGGCTCCTTGCCGAGGTAATGGTCGATGCGGAAGACGTTTCCCTCCGAGAAGTACTCGTCGATGCAGGCGCTGAGCTCCGTCGCCGACTTGCGGTCGCGGCCGAACGGTTTCTCCACGACGAGACGGGCATTGTCGGCGCAGCCCGACTTGGCAAGCTGAGCCGTCACCGTTCCAAACAGGATCGGCGGGATCGCCAGGTAGTGCAGCGGGCGCTTGGCAGTTCCCATCTGCTTGCGCAGTGCCTGAAACGTGGCGGGATCGTTGTAGTCGCCGTCGACGTAGCGCAACTGACTGAGCAGCTGCACGAAGGATTCCGACTTCGTGTTGCCCCCGTGCGCCGCCACGCTCTCTTTGGCGCGATCCTTGAGCTGATCCAGCGTCCACCCGGACTTGGCCACGCCGATGATCGGCGTCGTCAGCGCCTCATCGCGCACCAGGCCGAACAGAGCCGGAAACACCTGCTTGTAGGCGAGATCGCCCGTCGCGCCGAAAAACACCAGGGCGTCGGACTTGCCTTTCACTTTCGGGCTCGTCATGGGGCTTTCTTCTCCAGGTGGCCGCCGAACTCGAAGCGCATGGCCGACATGAGCTTGTCGGCGAACTCGGCGTCGCCGCGCGAGGCGAAGCGGCTGAACAGCGCCGATGAGATGACGGGGGCCGGCACGCCCTCATCGATGGCCGCCTGCAGCGTCCAGCGACCCTCGCCTGAATCAGAGACGCGGCCTTCGAAGTTCGAAAGGTCGTGGTTGTGACGCAGCGCGGCGGCGGTCAGGTCGAGCAGCCACGAGCCGATGACGCTGCCGCGCCGCCAGACCTCGGCGACATCGGGGAGGTCCAACTCGTACTGGTAGAGCTGCGGCTCACGCAGGGGCGTGGTCTCGGCGTCGGTGGCGCGGTGCTCGGTGCCGACATTGGCGTTCTTCAGGATGTTGAGGCCTTCCGCGTAGGCCGCCATCACGCCGTACTCGATGCCGTTGTGCACCATCTTGACGAAGTGGCCGGCCCCGTTGGGGCCGCAGTGCAGATAGCCGTTCTCGGCCGGGCTCGGCTCGCCGGTGGCGCCGGGCGTGCGCGGCGCCGAGGCGACGCCGGGTGCCAGCACCTTGAAGATCGGATCGAGATGCTGGACGATGTCGTCCTCGCCCCCGATCATCATGCAGTAGCCGCGCTCCAGGCCCCACACGCCGCCGCTGACGCCGACGTCGACGTAGTGCAGCTTCTTGGCCTTGAGTTGCTTCGCGCGGCGAAGGTCATCGTGGTAGTAGGAGTTGCCGCCGTCGATGATGATGTCACCGGGAGAGAGCAGCGGCGTGAGCTCGGCCAACACCGCGTCGACCGCACCCGCCGGCACCATCATCCACACCGCGCGCGGCTTCGATAGCCCGTTGACGAAAGTCTTGAGGTCGGTGGAGCCTTTCGCGCCCCTGGCGACGAGGTCCCGCACGGCCGTCGCGTGCTCGTCGTAGACGTGGCAATCGTGTCCGGCGCGCATCAGCCGCACGACCATGTTGGCGCCCATCCGGCCGAGGCCGATCATCCCGAGTTGCATCGCTCTACTCCGTACTCATGCAATCGTTGCGTCGTCGTGCAACCTTGCACCTCCAATGAAAAACGCCCCAAGCGGGACGTCACGAACCACGGCGCAACGCTTCTTTGGCCGCGGCAACCACGCGCTCCGGCGTGAATCCGAAATGCTTCGTCACAACGTCGATCGGCGCCGACATGCCGAATGTGTGCATGCCGAGCACGACGCCGTCGGGGCCCGCGTAGCGGTCCCAGCCGATGGGCGAGGCCTCCTCGACGGTCACGCGCGCGCGGATGTCTGGGGGGAGCACCTTGTTGCGGTAGGCTTCGCTCTGCTCCTCGAACAGCGCCGAGCACGGCATACTGACGACGCGCGCTGAGATTTTCTGCTTGGCCAAGAGATCGCGGGCGGCAAGGCACAGCGAAACCTCGCTGCCCGTGCCGATCAAGATGACGTCCGGTTTGCCACGCGGGGCATCGACCAGAATGTAGGCGCCCTTCTGCACGCCGCTCGCCGGGGCATACTGCTTGCGGTCGACGATCGGCAGCGCCTGGCGCGTACAGATGAGCGCCACGGGCCGATGCTGGAACGGCAGGATGAGACGATAGGCCTCCGCCATCTCGTTGGCGTCGGCCGGGCGGATGACGACCATGCCGGGGATCGCCCGCAACGACACGAGCTGCTCGATCGGCTGGTGCGTGGGGCCGTCCTGGCCGAGGCTGATGGAATCGTGCGTCCACACGTGCAGCACCGGCAGCTCCATCAGCGAGGAGAGGCGGATGGCGCCGCGCGCGTAGTCGGTGAAGATCAGGAAGCCCGAGCCGAACGCGCGCACCCCCGTCAGCGTCATGCCGCTGACGATGGCGACCATGGCGTGCTCGCGGATGCCGAAGTGCATATTGCGCCCCGCATACGAACCGAGGCGGCCATAGGGCTGGAAGTCGCCCGCGTCCTCGAACAGCAGCCGCGTCTTGGTCGAGGGCGCGAGATCGGCCGCCCCACCCATGACCCACGGCACCTGCTCGGCGATGGCATTCAGCACCTTGCCGGAAGCGTCCCGCGTCGACATGCCCTTGGCGTCCGTAGCAAAGGCCGGGATCTTGCGGTCCCAGCCCTTTGGCAGCGTGCGGTTCTCGATGTGCTCAATCTGGCCTGCGAGCTTGGGAAACTTCTTGGCGTAGCGCTTGAACAGCGCCTCCCAGGCGCGGCGGTCTTTCTCCCCGCGCTTGCCCATGGCGGCGCTCATGTGCTCGCGCACGCCCTTCGGCACGACGAACGTCTTATCGGGATCGAAGCCGAAGAACTGTTTGGTGAGGCGCGCCTCCTCATCGCCCAGCGGCTCGCCGTGAGCGGCGGGGGTATCGTGCTTGTCGGGCGCGCCATAGCCGATGTGGCTGTGCACGATGATCAGCGTGGGCCGATCCTCGGTCGCCAGGAACTCCTCATAGGCGCGCGCCAGCTGGGCCGTGTCGTTGGCATCGGTCACGCGCGTGACGTTCCAGCCGTAGGCGAGGAAGCGGGCCGCCACATCCTCGGTGAAGGCGATGTCGGTGTGGCCTTCGATGGTCACGTGGTTCTGGTCGTAGATCCAGCACAGGTTGGAAAGCTGCAGGTGGCCGGCAAGCGAGGCGGCCTCGCTGGAGATGCCCTCCATCATGCAGCCGTCGCCGCAGAGCGCGTAGACGTTGAAATCGAACAGGTCGAAGCCCGGCTTGTTGTAGGTGGCGGCGAGCCAAGTGCCCGCGACCGCCATGCCGACGCTCGTCGCGACGCCCTGGCCGAGCGGGCCCGTGGTCGAACTCGATACCCGTCGTCCAGCCGTACTCGGGATGGCCGGGGCAGCGGCTGCCCTCCTCACGGAACGACTTGATGTCGTCGAGCGACACCGCCTCGCGGCCGCTCTTCTGGTAGGAGGTGTCGGCGGCCTTGATGCCCGCCAGATAGATCAGGCTGTAGAGCAGCATCGAGGCGTGCCCGCTCGAGAGCACGAAGCGGTCGCGGTTGATCCAGTGCGGCTCTTTTGGGTCGTAGCGCAGGAACTGCTGCCACAGCGTGTAGGCGGCAGGCGCGGCGTCCATCGGCGTGCCGGGGTGGCCCGACTGCGCCTTCTGAATGGCGTCGATCGACAGCGTGCGAATGGTGTTGATCGCAAGCTGATCAATATTCTGGTCAGTCTTCATCGCCGACGGTTCCAGCCTTTGCCAACGTTCATATCGCGTTGCGCGGCCTGCCCGCGGCGGACCTCGAATGGTTTGACGTCCGGACCACGGTGGTACCAGACTATGTGGTGTGCTCGGCGGCGATCGCAAAGGCAGACGGTGGCGCCTCGAAAAGGTGGTCCATCCTCTCGTCCCAGGCCCGCACCCCGCCGGTGATACCCGCCTCGTTGGAGACGATTTTCACCTTCGACGGCAACGGTGGCTCGATCCGCCGCGAGTTTCCACCGCCAATGTACAACGTGTCGTACATAACGACGGTTTCAAGAACCTCGATAATTTTACGCACCCGCTTATTCCAGCGCTTGTGCCCGACCTTCGCGAGCGCCCGCTCGCCGACATAGTCGTCATAGGTCTTGCCGCGCTTGAAAGGCTGCTGGCTGAATTCCAGATGTGGCGCCAGACGTCCGTCGAGGAACAGCGCAAAGCCCATGCCCGTCCCCATCGTGATCACGCATTCGGTTCCGCGCCCGTCGATGACGCCGAGCCCCTGCACGCTCGCATCGTTGAGCATACGCACGGGCTTGCCGAGCCGCTCCGAGATAGCGGAGGCGAGCTTGAAGCCATGCCAGAGCTTGGTGCTGAGGTTGGGCGCCGTGAGCACGGTATCGCGCCGCACCACGCCCGGAAATCCGATGGTAATGCGATCGAAATGCTTGAGCTGCTCGGCAAGGCCGACAAGGCCCTCCACGACCGCCTTGGGCTTGGCCGGCTTCGGCGTCACGATGCGCACGCGGTCGGAGATCATGTCGCCCACTGGCGAGAGGATCCCGGCCTTGAGGTGGCTGCCGCCGATGTCAAAGGCGAGCGTGAGCGGACCTTTGGCGTGTGCGCGATGCTCGGTGCCGCCCATTTCTGGTCTCTCCAGTTCCGCTTTGATACGGCCGTTTGCCGCGGCCTAATCAGTTCCACACGCACTGCGCGGGCACGATTGGCCGAGCCGGATCGCACGCGCGGGCGCAAGCTAGCGCAAATATGTAAACTCGAAGCTGAAATGGACAGGCGTTTGTCTATTTAATTGAACGGCGCAACGCTTTCTTATTGCGAAAAGACGCACAACGGTCACGAATGACAAGAAGCCAGAGCTGAACGGGAGCGTCTCATGGGTGACCCTGCCAAATCCACCTTCATGAAACCCGCAGTGGGCACGCTGCGGATCTACGAGGACCTCGGCGCCCTGTCGCGGGCGGCAGCCGACTTCCTGTGCGAGACCGCCATGCGCAAGCCGGGCCAGGTGCGCATCGCGCTGTCGGGCGGCGAGACGCCCAAGCCCATGTACGAGCTGCTCGCCCAAGACCCGGTGCGCCGCCGCCTCCCGTGGGAGCGCGTGCACTGGATCTTCGGCGACGAGCGCTTCGTGCCGCCGTCGAGCCCTGACAGCAACTACGGCATGGCGCGGGAGGCATTCCTGGCGCACGTGCCAGTGCCGCCCGGCAACGTCCACCCTGTCCCGACCGAGGGCATCGACCTCAAGGAGGCCGCGGCCCAATACGAGGCGACGCTCAAGGCGCTCTACGGCGGCACCACGCTGCGCATCGACCGGCCGCTGCTCGACTTGACCCTGCTCGGGCTCGGCCCCGACGGTCACACCGCCTCGCTACTTCCCGGCCAACCCGTCTTGAAGGAAATGAAACGCTGGGTGGCGCCGGTCGCGCACGGGCGCCCGCAGCCGCGCGTCAGCCTGACCTACCCGGCGCTCGATTCGAGCCGCGTCGTCGCCTTCCTCGTCGCCGGCGAGGAGAAGCGCGAGATCCTCGACAAGGTGCTATCGGGCGACACCGGCGTGCCGGCGGGACGCATCCGGCCGCTCGGTGAGGTGATTTGGTTCATCGACAAGGCGGCGGCAGGCCGCTGGTCCTGAGCCCCCTCAGGCGTGGCGCAGCGAGGCTTCCATGCGCGCCAGGTGGCGTGCCTGCCTGCTCATCTCCAGGTCGAAGAGCTTGCGGACGATGATCGCCACGGCGCTGGAGATCGGCAGCCAGGCCAGCGCGTAGGCCCAGATGAGCAATGCGTAGGTCCAGCCGATCGGCGTGACGAGGATGCCGTAGACGGCGAACAGGGTGCCGACCACCTGGGTCGTCTCCAAGACAACGAACATCTTCCAGCTCGGCCATGGTTTGGAGAAGAACCAATGCTGGTTGCGCGTAACGTAGAGCGTCAGGTGCCCGGCCACCAGCAGCTTCAGGAAGATGATGGTCTGGATGAGCGCACGATCGATGTGGAGCACGCGGTCGGCATACCAGAACAATAGGAAGCTCGCGAATAGCCCGAGCACGCCCAGCGTGGAGGCAACGGTCAAGACGCGGGCCATGTCCCAGCGCACCGGCTTCTCGGCCGTCGGCGCGTTGTCGAAGGCGATCATCATGATCGGCAGATCGTTGAGGATCGCGAGGAGCACGATCATGACCGCCGTCACGGGATAGAAGTTGAAGACGATGATCGACAGCGTCATGAACAAGAGCACGCGAATCGTCTCGGCGATGCGGAAGGTCGCATAGCTCGACATGCGCTCGAAGATGCGGCGCGCCTCGGCGATCGCGTGCGTGATCACACCGATGCCGGCCGCCGTCAGCACGAGATCGGCGGCCGCGCGCGCGGCGTCGGTCGCCCCGCTCACCGCGATGCCGACGTCGGCCTGCTTCAAGGCGGGCGCATCGTTGACGCCGTCACCGGTCATGCCGACGATATGCTCGCTGCCCTCTTGCAGCGCCTGAACGATCTTGAACTTGTGCTCGGGAAAGACGCGCGCCACGCCGGCGGCATGCTCGATCTGCTGGCGGATGGTCGCTGGCGAAGCGCCCTCGACGAACACCTTGTCGGCGGACAGAATAGGCCCGACGAACCCGAGCTTGGCAGCAATCTGCCGCGCAATCGCCTCGTGATCACCCGTCACCATCTTGACGTCGACACCCATTTTGCGCGTCGTCGCCAGTGTCTCGGCCGCGTCGTCGCGCGGCGGATCAAAGAGCGGCAGCAGCCCGAGAATGCGCCAGGTGCCGCCGGCCTCCTTGGCCGCCACGGCCAGGGCCCGGTAGCCCTCCGCGCCCAGCGCGTCGACCTTCTGATTGTAGGCGGCGCGCTTCGTGGCGCCGAGCTTGCACAAATCGAAGATGACCTGGGGCGCACCTTTGCTGTAGCGCGCCTTCTTTCCGCTGCGCGTTACCTCAGCCTCGGTGCGCTTGCTCACCGGATCGAAGGGCGTGAAGCTGGCAAGCTGGGGCAGCGCCTCGCCGCCGCTCTTCTGCCAGCCGGCGATCACGGCGTGGTCGATCGCATCGGGGTTGTCGCGATCGGAAGCAAGTGCTGCGGCCTCGAGCAACAGCGCCACCTCCTCGCCCTTTGCGGGCATGGGATCGCCGAGCGTCAGCTGGTTCTTGGTCAGCGTGCCGGTCTTGTCGGCGCAGAGCACGTCGATGCCGGCGAGCTCCTCGATCGCCACCAAACGGGAGACCACGGCCTTCATGCGCGCGATGCGCTCCGCGCCGATCGCCATGGTCACGGACAGAACCGCGGGAAGCGCCACGGGAATGGCCGCCACTGTCAGGATGAGACAGAACTGCAGCGTCCTCAGAAACGGCTCTTCGCGGTAGATCGACACGATGAGGATGAGCGCCACCAGCGCGATCGTGCTCATGATCAGGAAGTTGCCGATGCGCAAGACCGCGCGCTGGAAATGCGAGCGCGTCTGCGCCGACTGGACCAGCTCGGCCGTGCGCCCGAAGTAGGTCTTGGTCCCCGTCGCCGTCACGATGCCGTCCATGGCGCCGAGCTTCACGATCGAGCCGGAATAGGCCGCGTCGCCGATCTTCTTGTCGACGGGGAGAGATTCGCCCGTCAGCGCCGATTCATCGGTGCTGAGATAATCGCCGCTGACCAGCTTTAAGTCGGCCGGCGTCACGTCACCGATCTTGAGCGCGACCACGTCGCCCGGCACCAGCTCGCGCGCCGGCAGCGTGGACCACGTACCGTCGCGCAAGACGCGGGCAAGCGGCGCCAATTGCTTCTTTAGGACCTTGATGGCGTCCTCGGCCTTCGCCTCCTGCCAGTAGGAGACGCCGGCGTTGATCAGCAGCATCAGCGTGATGATGGCGAAGTCGTTCCAGTCCCGCAGGACCAGCGACAAGATGGCGGCGGCTTCGATCATCCAGGGGATCGGCCCCCAGAAGTAGCGGATCAGCCGGTCGAGCAGCGTGACCTTCTTCTCTACCAGCGCATTGGCGCCGTATTCGGCGAGCCGTCGGTCCGCCTCCTCCGAGGTGAGGCCTCGAGCAAGATCAGTGTCGAGATCGGAGCTCGGCGCCAGCGCAGCGGGCGCGCCCTCCTGCGTCTTCTCGATAGGCTGCGGTTTTCCCACGGCTCGGGCCTCCGGGTTGACCAGCGACGTCAGCTCCCGCGATATGCCCCGTCTTGTCTTACCTTGAGGTTGATTTTTGTGTGACAGTGCGGCTCTTCAAGGCCACTGCGACGCCGCGTCTTGCAATGGGCCGTCACGTTGCAGCGACTAACGGACCGCAGCCTCGGGATAGAGGGTCCACCACAGCAGCACCCCGATGAGCGCCGGCATCACCCACGTCGTCGCGTAGAGCCAGTATATCTTCGCGTCCTCGATCAGCTTGAGGCGCGAAAGCCGCCGCTTCGCCCCGTCCCTGTCGACCGCCTCCTCGAGCTCCTGCTGCGCCAGGGCGATGTCGTAGTCGATGTCGTCGTGGTTTTCGACGCACTCTTCCAGCGCGCGCTCGTACTGCTCCATCAGGGGATAGAGATCCTGATCGGGGCGAACGGAGAGCGCGAGGCGCCGCGCCAGGCCGTTCACGCGGCGGCCGCACAGATCGAAGCGGCGCGCCTTGGCCGGATAGTCCTTCGCCTGCTCGATGAGGCCGACCATCAACGAGAGCGCGCCCGTCACGTAGGCTGTGAAGTCGAGCACGTTCTTGGTGTGCGTGGTCAGCGCGTCCTTGAACAGCAACAGATAGAACGGCAGCAGAAAACCGATGACGCCGGCGATCGCGAAGGCGAGCGTGCTGGCGCTCTGCTTGCGCTCGAAGCGCTTGGCGGCGTTGAAGCGCGCCCGCTTCACTACCTTCCAGTCTCTCAGGTATTTGTCGCGCGCGGAGACGGGACGGCGTGCCGCGGCAGCGACGGCGAACTCGATGGGCGGACGCACCTCGAGGGGCCCGAAATCGTTCCTGGAGCATGAAGAAAGGCTAGCGAGCGGGCGCGTGCCGGCAAAGCGCCAAGGCCCGTGTGCCCACAGTTGGCAGCAAAGGGGCTGGACTGGCGTCAGAATTCAATGACAAACCGCGTGAAGCGCGTTTCCCACTCGCCGCTAGCAGCCTGCCTTTTCCAGCAGCGCCGCCGCCGTCGTCACCAGGTGGGCGCCCAGCATGATGGGCTGGTCGAGCGCCACGTACATACGGGTCACCGGCGACCAGCGCCCCTGCTCCATCACCTTGGTACCGTTGGTGCTGCCGCAATCGACAAGCAGGATGCGGCCCTTGGCGTCAACGCTGATCTCCGCGTGCCGGTTCGAGACATCGGCAAAGCCGCGCTCGATCCTGATGTCGGCATCCGCACCGCGGCCAATGCGCCAAGTGCGCGGCTGCGCCGACGCTGCTCCTGCCGCCGGCGCGCCGAAAAGAGGCTGAACCGCCGGGGCTGCGACCTCGGGTGCTGCCTTTGCAAACCCCTGCAGCAGCGGCACGAGCGCGGCGAGACCTTCCGACACGAACCCGTTTGCGAGCTGCTGGGCCGCCACGGCGGTGCCCGCCGACCTGTGCGAGAGCATGTAATCGCGCACCTGCAGTGCCTGCTGCTCGAAGCCCGCCGGCCCGACCGTGAGGCGGATGGCGAGCCGCACCGGTGCCGGCAGCGCATCGTAGGTCAACTGCGCCGCCTTGCGCACTTTGGCGTCGTCTTTCAAGGCCTCCAAAGCCCCGCCCGAGGCCTTCAGAAGGCTCTCGGCGAGAACCATTCGGATCGCGGGAAGCTCCACGGTCGGCTCCGATCACTTGCGCGCTCGACGCAGCAGAAACCTAACATTCGCGCGCGAAACGCGGCAAGGCGCTTTGCACTTGCGCGATCAAGGCGCGGCGGGACTGTGCGGTACGTTTCTTCGACCCCTCCTTCGACCCTTACTTCGCGGGCGCGCGGCACCTTCAGCTTGCGGGAGCGCTCCGGAGCTTGTCGATCGGATCGCCGAAATGCAGGTAGTTGGCCCACATCCTGTTGCCGGCTTGTCCGTGCTCCTTCAATGTCCTGCGGGCATCGCGGAGCGCGGTGCTCATGGGCTCGCCTCTAAGCAGTCTGCTGTAGAATGTCTGCGCGAAGAGCTGCGCGGCCGCGTCGTCGACCTCCCAATAGGTTCCGACCAGGTTCTCGACGCCGATCGAGAGCAGCCCCTCGGCCAATCCGCCGCTCGCCTCGATGCGGCCGCGCTGCAGCCGCAGCCCCGGTGAGGCACCACGCATGCGGCTGCTCTCGCAGGCATTGAGAAAGATGAGCTTGGGCGTGTAGAGCGTGCTATCGAGATCGGCCGCCGTGATGCGCTCGTTGTGACTGAGGAGCAGCCCGCTCTCGCGCGGGTTGGCCTCGCTGAACCAGGCGTGTCCCGCATAGTGCAGGATCGTGTGGTTGCCGGTGTTCAGCTCGTTGAGAATTCGCTCTTTGGTTGCCTCTTCGCCGCTGAGGATGGTTACCTCGCCGTTGTTCTCCTTGAACAACTGCGCCAGCAGCGCCCCTTCCTGCTCGGCCCCGGGCAAAGGCGCCAGCCCGCAGCCGCTCGCATAGTGCGGATAGACGACCAGCATGCGCAAAAGCAATTCGCGCGGCAGCGGACCGCGGCTCGGGCGCGAGGGCTGAACGAGACACTTGCGCGTGATGCCGCACTCGAGAGCCGGGCAGCGTCCCTTGAAGTAGAGCGCCTCCCACGGGATGCTCGAGGCGCCGCGATCGTGAATGACGAGAAGGTAGGAGCTGGGGTCCTCTAGCTTTGCAGCAAGCATGTCCTGCACGGCGGCGGGCAGATAGAGGGAGGCCAGCGAGGCGCCGAGAGCGGCATCGAAGTCCGTCACTTGCTCGTCGACGACCCGCGTCAGCTCGTCGAGTTTCACTGCGTCGACCAATTGGGTCCAGACCGGCAGACCGGCCCCGATCATCGGCAAGGTGAAATATTGATACTGACCGGAGCCCGCCGAGGTGGCGTGCACCAGGATCTGGCTCAGGGTCGCCCGCTCGTTGGCGGGGTGGGGCGCGGAGCGGTTGACGCTGCTCTCCTTCAGCGAAAGCTCGAGCCCGTGCTCGCGGAAGAGGCCGCCGGCAGCAAGCTTTCGCATCTCGCGCGCGAGCTCGGCATAGCGAGTCTCGTCGATTTCACACAAGGTGATCTTGGTGAGAGCCTCACCCGGTCCGACCTCGGCGAGCCCTTCGACGATGCCCTGCATGAGGTTCGTGACACTGTCGCTGATGCTGCACCCGGTGTTGGCGCCGATCGGAACCGTGGCAAAGCTCGTGATATTTGCCGCCGCAAGCATCCTGACGAGATTCTTGCCGACGACCTCGAGGCATTTGGGGCCAAAGCTCGTTATCGACCCCAGTCCGGCAAACACGATCGTATCGGCCTTGAGGTTGCGCTCGGGCACCGGGACGGTCGAGATCTCGCCGACGTCGGTGCCGAAAATTCCACTTTGCAACAGCCCCGACATCCGCTCGTCGATGAGCAGATCGATTTCGCGGGCAGCACCCAGCGACGCCGTGGGCCTGACGTGATGGAAGATGCCGACCAGATAGGCCGGAGCGGCGACATTCACCAGGCTGCCGCACGCGAGCTCGATCTCGAGCCGCTGCAATTGCTTCTGCGGCGCTGCGGCGCCGTTCACGATCGCGTCGGCAAGAGCAGGTCCCGGCGTCTGGCCCCGCCCGCCGTGGCTACCGTTCAACGGCGGCTCCGTCACCGCCTCCGGCTCGGCGGCGACCAATTCCAGCTGCAGCTTGAAGTTGCCGATGCGCACCTCTTGGCCGGGGCGCCACAACGCGCGCGCGATGCGCGCTCCCTCGAGCATGGTACCGTTCGAGCTTCCGAGATCCTCGATGATGGCGCTCTGCTCGCCGGCGAGCACGCGCGCATGATTGCGCGACACGCGCCAATCATCGAGCAGGAGAATCTCGCGGTCTTGATGGCGGCCAATGCTGACCGAGGCGCCGGCAGGGATCACCTTGCTCTGAACCCGCATTCCCGAGGGATCCTCGTGCGGATGCCAGGAAAGCCGCATCATCCGCTTCAATCCACCCCTCAGCGTTCGCTCGGGAAATTGCGCGGAAATTGCCTTGCGAAAACACTGGGCGACGCGGGAGAAACCGGGATCGTTGGGATGCAGCTCGTCGTACCATTGCGGCTGCGGACCGACGACGCCGCGGCAGTCAACGAGAAAGACGCGGTCTTTGTAGTGGCCGGCGACCTTGGCCAGCGAGGCATAGAAGCGGTCGATCATGAGGTGGAGGATGCCGGCGCGCAGCGACTCGGGGACGTGGCGCGCGAGCATGGCCGGCCACAGCCAGGGGCCATTGGTGCGCGGAAACGGCCAGTCGTACCCGTGACAGAAAATACGCAAGTCCGGGAAGCGTGACGTCAGCCGGCGAAAAAGGGTGTCGTATTGCGCCTCGGCCTTGGCGAGGAACTGGTTGAATTCCTCTCCGAGGTAGTGATCGGGCGGCTCTTGCTGAGCTGCGACCTCCAACAGATAGCGCACCAGCGGGTCGCCGGCGATGTCGTTGCCGCCGCCGCTGAAGATCAAGCCGTCAAACTTGTGCTTGTCGATCAGATCCTCGAGGCGGTCGATGCCGGCCAACATGTTCTCGAGCGTGTCGCCGGCGGCCGCGACCGAGTAGATGGCGTAGTCGACGTCGAGCCAGTCGATGACGTCGTTGAGCAGCAAAGGATAGAGGAACCAAGAATCGCCCTCCGCCAGGAAACGCAGACCTTTCCAGCCGGCAGCGATCCGTTCCTCGTAAGCTTTGATGCGGCGGCGCTCGCCGCGCTCGTTGAGCAGATTGACGGCCAGACTGAAGAGGCCGCGCGACGGCGGCACCTCCACCATGCTTTCATCGAGGGCGAACGTGGGCGACATCGGGCGCCCGGGCACCGAAGCAAGCTTGACGTAGCGTGCAAGCTGTTCGTCGGACGTGGAATCGTCGGCAAGCAGTCGCTCGAACTCGTCTAATGAAATACGATCGCTCATCGCACGACTTTGTAAGACAACTGCCACATAAATTAAGTGCTGAACTTCCCAGTGGGCCCCCAAAGAGTATCGGGTCCACGTATGGCGAGCATGTTACATCCAAGCGGCGCTCAGCGTAAAGCTGCCGCACACTGAACATGACAGCAACGCGGAGGCAGACGACGCAATGCGGCGCAAGACGACGCAATAAGCTGCAAAGAGCCGAGGCGTTGCACCTGATCCGCCATGGCTTGATCTGCAAAGAGTTGAGGCAAATGGTCGGAGCGGGGAGATTTGAACTCCCGACCCCCAGTCCCCCAGACTGGTGCGCTAACCAGGCTGCGCTACGCTCCGCCACGCCCCCTTTAGCCCCGCGCCGACGCCGCGGTCAACGTCAAAGCCCTAGCCTCTTCGGCTGAGGAGGCTCTCAAGCCCGTCAAGCTTGCTCGGCAGCCAGCGGACCTGCGGCACTGCCAGCTCCGGAGCGAGCGCGACGGCTGCAAAAAGGCCTGGTCCGAGGTCAAGATCGTGCACGGCGCCGGCGCGTGCCAAGGTGCGTGCTGCCGCCACGCGCTCCCTCATCGCCTCGGGCGCTACCGCGCGCCCTCCGGCCATTCCCAATTGCGTCAGCAAGCGGCCGATCCCGCATCCTTGCGCCTTGGCGAAGGCCTCGAGCCGCACCCACGCCTGCAAGAAGGCCGCATCGTCGCCGTCATCGGGCAGAGGCCGACCCATATCGAGCGCGGCGCCGGCCGCCTCGATCGCGCCACGCCGTGGCGCGCGCACGCGCACGGGCCGTGCGCGCTCGACGTCGACGCCAATGTCACCACCCGGCGCCAACCCAATCAGCGCCAGGCCAGCAACGTGCGACAGGCTGAACGCGACCGGCGCGCCCTCAAGATGCGGCCGGACGTTGGGCTGGCGCGCAAACGCCATCCCGCGCCAGCGCGCTCCTGCGGCCCGCTCCAGCAGAAGGCGCAGGGCCGCGTGCGCTGCGAGCCACTGCGCGGCCGCATCCCTGTCGCCCATCGTGGCGGCGTTCTGTCGGTCCCAGTCGGAAAGCCGCGGCGTGCGGCGCTCCATCTCGCGCAATGCGGACCCGGCGGCAGCGAGATCAACACACCAGAGCTCGGGCGCGCGCAGCGTGTCGTCGGAGACGCTGCGGCAGCGCCCGGGTGCCGCGGCGGTCAAGGTCGCGCGCTGCGGCGCACTTTGGCGGAGCGGCGGCGCGCAGCCAACTCGATGGCCTTGCCAAGCAGGATGCCGCGGCAGATCTCGAGCTCGGCGATCGCCGCCTTCAGCTGCACGCGCCGATCCGGCGTCGCGGGGCCGAGACTGCGCCCAGCGTTCGGCAGCGGCGATCTGGCCTTGTTGTGGGGCGGTGGCGTCGGCACGGCCTTGGCGGCGCGGTTGAGCTTTGCCGTGGCGGCAGCGGCCGCGCCCGGCAGGCGGCTCTGGCTGCCCACGCGCTTCACCTGATCAATGCCTTGCTCGCGCAGGATCTTCTGCACGCCTTTGATGGTGTAGCCTTCCGCGTGCAGCAGATGGCAAATGCCGCGCAGCAGCTGCAAGTCCTCCGGCCGATAGTAGCGGCGTCCGCCACCGCGCTTCATCGGCTTGATTTGAGGAAATCTGCCCTCCCAGAACCGCAGGACGTGCTTGGGCACGTCGAGCTCGCCCGCGACCTCGCTGATGGTACGAAAAGCCTCCGCCGTCTTCGTCATGGCCGCTCCCGCCGCTTGGGGCCCGTGCCCGAACTCCGCCGCCCTCACTCGGCCGCCTTACGCCGCACCAGCCCCTGGTTGATACGCTCTTTCATGATGTTGCTCGGGCGGAACACCAGAACGCGGCGAGGCGTGATCGGCACCTCCTCCCCCGTCTTGGGATTGCGCCCCATCCGCTCGCCCTTCTGGCGGATGCCAAAGGAGCCGAACGAGGAGAGCTTGACCGTCTCGCCCCGCGCCAGACTGGCCGAGATTTCGCCCAGCACCAGCTCCACCAGCTCCTGACTCTCGTTGCGCGGCAGCCCCACCTTACGCACGACGGCCTCCGCAAGGTCGGCCCGCGTCAATGTCTTGCCTCCCATGGCCCTTCGCCTCCCAGTTTTTTCATCGTTTGGCCGATGCTACCGGGACTGCAGGTTGCCGTCAATCATGGGTGCTTTTCAACTGCCTGAAATTGCACATAAAAATTTGGGGTAGAGAGCCTAGGTGCGCCAAGCCTACCAGCGCGCGAGCACCGCACCCCAGGTGAAACCCCCGCCCATCGCCTCCATGAGCACGAGGCTGCCCTCCTTGAGCCGGTGCTGCTCGAAGGCGTGGTTGAGCGCGAGTGGGATGGATGCCGCCGACGTGTTGCCGTGGCGGTCGAGGGTGACGACGATCTTGTCGGGCTCAACGCCGAGCTTTTTGACGACACCGTCGAGGATGCGTTTGTTGGCCTGATGCGGCACGTAAAGATCGATCTCGTCGGGGGCAAATCCGGTCATTACGAGGGTCTCCTCGATCACCCCTGTGATCTTCTGCACGGCATGGCGGAACACCTCGCGGCCGTTCATGCGCAGATGCCCCACCGTCTTGGTCGAGCCGGGACCGCCGTCGACGTAGAGCAGATCCTCGAAGCGCCCGTCGGAGCGGATGCGCGTCGCAAGAATGCCGCGATCCTCGCGCGTGCCGTGCTGGGGCTGGGCCTCGAGCACGACGGCGCCGGCGCCATCGCCGAACAGCACGCAGGTTGCGCGATCGCTCCAGTCGAGGAGGCGCGAGAAGGTCTCGGTGCCCACCACGACCGCGCGCTTGAATTGTCCCGTCTTGAGGAAATTGTCGGCAATCGTCAGCGCGTAGATGAAGCCCGAGCACACCGCCTGCACATCGAACGCAGCACCCTTGGTGACGCCGAGCCCACGCTGGATCGTCACCGCGGTCGCGGGAAAGGTGCGATCCGGCGTCGCCGTGGCGCAGATGACAAGATCGATGTCGATCGGATCGATACCCGCCCGCACCAGCGCCTGCTTCGCGGCCGCGATGCCGAGATCGGAGGTGAGCTCCCCCTCGTCGGCGATGTGACGCTCGCGGATGCCCGTCCGCTCGACGATCCACGCGTCGCTGGTGTCGACGAGCTTGGCCAAGTCGGCATTGGTCATCACGCGCTTCGGCAGGTGGGCGCCGACGCTGCGGATCACGGAACGAATGACTGCCACAGACCTACCCTTGCCTCTTCTCGCTTAAGATCCCGTTGAACGGAGGCGTTTCTACCGGGGTGCGCCGGCCGCTGGCGGCCCGCACGGGGCCAGTGATCGCTTTAGCCCGTGGCCGCCGCCTCGAGCCTGTGGTGGAACGCTTCAAGCTCGTCGGCGAGCCGGGCAATAAGCTGGCTCTGCGCAATCTCGTACGCGAGATCGACGGCGCTGGCAAAGCCCAGCGCATCGGTGCCCCCGTGACTCTTGACCGCGATCCCGTTGAGCCCCAGGAATGTGCCGCCGTTGGAGCGGCGCGGATCCATCTTGTCCTTCAGCACGCGGAAGCCCCCGGCCGCCAGTAGCGCCCCGAGCCGCGATATCCATGTGCGCCGCATGGCCGCCTTGAGGTACTCGCTGATCTGGCGCGCGGTGCCCTCGGCCGTCTTCAAGGCGATGTTGCCGGCGAAGCCTTCCACGACGACAACGTCGACCACGCCCTGCCCGATCTGATCGCCTTCGATGAAGCCGCGATAGTCAAGAGGCAGCTCCGCGTTCTTGAGCCAAGCGTGCG
Organism: uncultured Alphaproteobacteria bacterium; assembly: GCA_963728165.1. GTDB lineage: Bacteria > Pseudomonadota > Alphaproteobacteria > Rhizobiales > Hyphomicrobiaceae > Hyphomicrobium_A. The sequence goes on from CAVSIY010000002.1 coordinate 523,118, forward strand.
CCTGGCGCACCTCTTCCACGCCCTTGATCTCCTCGACCCCGACGTTGAGCAGCGCCACCGTGGGACGCTCCACATGGAAAAGCGCGCGCGCCATGGCGGCGCCCATCAACGCGTAATCGCCGAGCTGGCGCGCGGTGGCGCCAATGTTGGCGCCGACGTCGAGCACGATGCACTCGGCCTTGACCGTCGGCCATAGCGCCGCGATCGCAGGGCGCTCGATCCCCGCCATCGGCCGCAAGATCAGCTTCGACATCGCCATGAAGGCGCCCGTGTTGCCGGCCGAGACGGCGACCTGGGCCTCGCCCTTCTGCACGGCCTCGATGGCCAGCCACAAGCTCGTCCCCTTGCCGCGGCGCAAAGCCTGGCTCGGCTTGTCGCTCATGGCGACGGCGGTGTCGGTATGAATGATGCGCGTGCGTCCGGCGAGGGCGGGAGCCTTAGCGACCTCGGGAGCGATGCGCGCCTCGTCGCCGAAGAGCAAGAAGCTCAAGTTCGGATGTCGCTCGAGCGAGAGAGCCGCACCTGCGATCACGACCTCGGGGCCGTAATCCCCACCCATGGCGTCGAGCGCTATCGTCCGCGGCTGAGACATGTCGCGGCTCGCCTCGTAGTTATCGTCTCGGACATATAGCGTGCAATGCTTGCTGCCACCCCCTGCAGTTTCCGCCCGGACCATACTCTTTTGCAAGTGCGAAACAACGGGATTCTCAACGTCTTTCCTCGCAATGGGGCCGCCGCGGCGGTCAGCTCTCGTTCTTCAGCTTCTTGAGGGCGGCAAACGGCCCGGTCGCGCCGGGGGACGCTTCGCCTGGCGCCTCCTCCCAATCGAACCTGGCGCCAGGCTTGCGCGGATAAGGATCGAGGGACGCCGACAAGATCTCGAACAGAACGCGTCCCGCCTCGATCTGCCCGTGCTCGATCGGCTCGATCTCCGGGGCGCTCAAGACCTCGACCTCCTCCTCGCCGCCGCGCGGGACGGTCTCGGCCGGCCAGAACGAGACGTCGAGTGTCTCCTCGATCGACTGGGGTACAGGCTCAAGCGTCACTCCGCACTCCTGGGTGAGGCACGCGTCGAGCTTCCCCTTCAGGCGGAAGCGGCCCTCGCCCAGCGCGCGGACCAGGTAATCGGCCGCCAGCCTTTCGCAGGAGACGATGCCGAGCGCGCGTGCGATGGCCACGCACTCGGCCGGCGTGGCCGATTGCGCCACATGCAGTCCGCCGTCCGGAATGTCGAGCGTACGATGCGACCAGGCGAGCGGCCCGCTCATCGGCCCTCCTCCGCTGGGTCCGGCAGGCGGGCAAATGCCGGCCGACCTGCCACCACCTCCTGGACCTCCTGCGCCGCAAGCGCGGCGGCGGAGCCAAGCACATAAGCGGCAAGGGCGCCGCTCCTTTGCGGATCGTCCGCGCTGACGAGCCCGTAGCGGGCGAGCACGTGCTCGAGCGCACGCGCATCCGCGGTCGCGAGGGCCTCGCGGTAGCCCCTGCTTCGCTCGTAGAAGCCGGCCGCAGCGCGCCGCACCTTCTTGCCCACCACGACGTCGCCGGTGCCGAGCTCGCGCAGCGAATCGTCCAAATCCGTGACGAATGCCTCGATGAGGGCGCGGGGCAGCGTGGCCGCCTGCGGGGGCCCCTTGCGCAACCGCTCCAGCACCAGAAAAAGGTGAAGAACAACCATATCGTAGCGGCCGATCGGTGTGTCCGGAATGCCGAGTTTCGCGTAAAATCCGGGCTGGCGCGCCTGCGTCACGATCGCGCCATAAATCTCTCCTGCTTTACGCCGCAGCGTAGCCCGCGTCCTGAACGCCTCCAGCATCAGGGCAGGGCTCGCGAAGAGGTCGATAACCTAGCTGGAGGATGGCGCCGCAGGGCACGTTGCATTTGGTGAGACCTCGGGTTAAGCGCGCTTGGAACCGTCCCCCTCAGTCGATTCTCGGAAAGACAGTAGCATTATGCCCCGAGAGATGAAGGCTCGCCAACCCAAGGATCGATGCGGCCGGGCTGCGGGAGCATGGTCCGGGCAACGGCGATCAGCGCGCGCCGGCCTCGTGCTGCTCTTGGCAGCGGTGGTGCCGCTCGCGGCCTGCGACTCTACCATCATGAAGCACGGCACTCAGTTCCACCAAGGCGACCTCCAGCAGATAACGCCGGGCATGAGCGAGCAGCAGGTACGCCTCAACCTCGGCACGCCCGCAACCACCGCCATCGTCGGCACGGGCCAAGCCTACTACTACATCTCCAGCACCCAGAGCCAGACGGCCTTCTTCCTGCCGACCGAGGAAGACCGCCAGGTCGTGGCGGTCTATTTCTCGCAAGCCGGCACCGTCGAGCGGGTCGCCAACTACGGCATGCAGGACGGCAAAGTCGTCGACTACGTGTCGCGCACCACGCCGGCCCCGGGCGGAAAAGACGAGGGCATCCTCAAACAGCTCTTCCGCAACCTCGGCCAGAAGCAAATCTTCGGCGAGTGACCTCCAAGCTGCTGAAGCGGACACTCGTGCGCTCGTCGACGCCCTACTGCGCCAGCACCGCCAGCAGCAGCAGCGCCACGATGTTGGTGATCTTGATCGCTGGGTTCACCGCCGGGCCCGCCGTGTCCTTGTAAGGATCGCCCACGGTGTCGCCGGTCACGGCGGCCTTGTGCGCCTCCGAGCCCTTGACATGCTTCACCCCGTCCTTGTCGACGAAGCCGTCCTCGATGAGCTTCTTGGCGTTGTCCCACGCGCCGCCGCCCGAGGTCATCGAGATGGCGACGAACAGGCCGGTGACGATGACGCCGAGCAGCATCGCCCCCACCGCCGAGAAGGCGGCGCTCTTGCCCGCCGTGCCGCCGCCCGCGACGAGATAGATGACGAGGTAGAGCACGATCGGCGACAGCACCGGCAGCAGCGAAGGAACGACCATCTCCTTGATGGCCGCGCGCGTCAAAAGATCAACGGCCGCAGCATAGTCCGGGCGGTCCTTGCCCTGCATGATGCCGGGCTTGGCCTTGAACTGGCGGCGCACCTCCTGAACGATGGCGCTGCCGGCGCGGCCCACGGCCGTCATGGCCATGCCGCCGAACAGGAAGGGGATAAGGCCGCCGAGCAGCAGCCCGGCCACCACGTAGGGGTTCGACAGCGCGAAGTCCGGGCTCACGCCCTTGAAGTATGCAAAGCCCGTCGCGCCGGCCTTGTTGGCCTCGTCGATGAAGTGCTGCAGATCGTAGCTGTAGGCCGCGAACAGCACGAGCGCGCCGAGGCCGGCCGAGCCGATGGCATAGCCCTTGGTGACGGCCTTGGTGGTATTGCCGACGGCGTCGAGGGCATCGGTCGAGCGGCGGACCTCCTTGGGCAGACCCGCCATCTCCGCAATGCCGCCCGCGTTGTCGGTGACGGGTCCGAAGGCGTCGAGCGCGACCACGACTCCGGCAAGGCCGAGCATGGTCGTGGTGGCGATCGCCGTCCCGAACAGGCCCGCCAGCGCGTAGGTCGACAGGATGCCGGCAACGATGACGAGCGCCGGCAGCGCGGTCGCCTCCAGCGAGATGGCGAGACCCTGGATCACGTTGGTGCCATGGCCGGTGACGGAGGCCTGGGCGATCGAGCGCACCGGTCGGAAGCCGATACCGGTGTAGTACTCGGTGATCCACACGATGAAGCCGGTAACGAGCAGCCCGACGATGCCGCACAGGAATAGGTTGAGGCCCGTGATCGTCAGTCCGGCCGCGGTGCCGACGTCACCGAAGGTGCCCAGCACGTAGTGGGTGGCCGCCCACAGTCCGCCGATCGAGAGCACCGCCGTGGCGATGAAGCCGCGGTAGAGGGCGCCCATGATCGAGTTGTTGGCGCCGAGCTTGACGAAGAACGTGCCGATGATGGACGTGATGATGCAGGCCCCGCAGATCGCCAGAGGGTAGATCATGAGCGAGGTGAGCCCCGGCTGCCCGCTAAAGAACACGGCCGCGAGCACCATCGTCGCGACGACGGTCACGGCATAGGTCTCGAACAGGTCGGCCGCCATGCCGGCGCAGTCGCCGACGTTGTCGCCGACGTTGTCGGCAATCGTCGCGGGGTTGCGCGGATCGTCCTCGGGGATGCCAGCCTCGACCTTGCCCACGAGGTCGCCGCCTACGTCGGCTCCTTTGGTGAAGATGCCGCCGCCGAGACGGGCGAAGATCGAGATGAGCGAGGCGCCGAAGCCGAGCGCGACCAGGGCGTTCGTCACCGTGCGGTCATCGGGGGCCAGCCCCAAGGGGCCGGTGAGGATGAGGAAGTAGAGGGAGACGCCGAGCAGCGCCAAGCCGGCCACCAGCATGCCGGTGACGGCACCGGACTTGAAAGCGATGTCGAGGCCGCGCGCCAAGGAGTGCGTCGCTGCCTGCGCGGTGCGCACGTTGGCGCGCACGGAGACGTTCATGCCGATGTAGCCGGTGAGGCCCGACAGCATCGAGCCGATCACATAGCCGATGGCGACGAGCGGCCCCAGCAGTATCCAGGCGGCGAGGAAGATCACGAAACCGACGACGGCAATGGTGCGGTATTGCCGATTGAGATAGGCCTGGGCCCCCTCGCGTATGGCGTTGGCGATCTCTTGCATCCGCGCGGTGCCGGCGTCGGCGGCCATCACCGTCCGGATCGTGTACGCGGCATAGACAATCGCGAGCAGGCCGCAAGCGACGATGCCCCACAAAATTTCCGTCATCGGTTAGGTCCCCTTTGGCGCCCAGGTCTTCGAAACGGCAGGAACGGCGCAGCGAGCAGCCGGCAGCTTCCCGCGCTTTCGGCGGGATTCGCGCGCGGAACATGCCAAAAGTGTTGACAGGTTGCAACACACCCGCCGGGGGCGCGCTGGATCGACGCAAGATGCGGCAAACACCGCTGGTAGCGGGCTCCGAAGGCGCTCCGGCGCTCCTGCGCATGGGGCTCCACTATCGTGCCCGTGGCCCCTCTGCAACCCGCCGTTTGGCTTTTGCACGGGTTGCCGGCAAGCTTGGCATGAGGCCTGGTGCGATGAGCCTAGCTCCCAGCGCCCTTGCAGAGCGGGGAATAATCAATATACGAACTCGAAAGTTGCGCATGCCGTCCCAATGCTCGCTTCAGATGCCGATGGCTTTCGGCCTGCAAGTTGGCGGCGCGCGCGAGCAGAGCGCTTGGCCGCGCAGGGGGACAGGGGACAACAAGCGTGCGCATCAGGACCGTGCTCAGCGAGGCTCAAAACGGCCAAGCCTACGCCAACCTAGGGCGCGCCTTCCATCTGCCCCCTACCAAGGTCGAAGATGCGGTGGAGGCGATGCTGGGTGCGCTCCTCACCGACATCGGCGAGCGCCTCACCTCCCGGCGCTCGCTCGCAGAACTGGTGCAACTCCTGGGCAAGAGCGACTATGAGCGCGTACTGGAGACGCCTATTCTGCTCGGCGCAACCCACACGCAGGTCCTCGGCACCAAGGCCCTGAACGTCATTGCCGGACGCAACGAGAGCAAGCGGCTGACGCATCACGCCGCCATGGTCGCCGACGTCAGCGAGATGATCGCCGAGTATCTGCTTCCCGTGGTCGCCGCCATGCTCGTGGGTGCGCTTGCCAAGTTGTCCCGGCCCGCGCTGGAGGAGATCATGGGGCGCACGGCGGACGTCGGCGACCTTCCGCCCCAGAGCGACCCCCATCAAGGCCAGCTGCAGCTTCCCCGCGTCTCGGGCGGCGTCGGCTTCTCGGGCTCGACAGGGGGCAGCGTGGCCGTCGCCGGCGCCGCCGCCTCATCGAGCCACTATCTCGAGCTTGCAGAGGTGATCCGCCGTGGAGCCCCTGCGCCATCGGCCGACCCGGCAGAGGCCGTGCGCCACGCGCTGGCGTCAATGCTGGACCTGCCCGCCGGGCCGCTTGGCTGGATCCGTCGCCTGCAGGCCTGGGGCAGGACCGCGATCCACCGAGCAGGCACTGGCTCCCGCCGCCGATCTGAGTGACCGGCAGCGCTCAGGAGAGCGCGTGCGAGGCCATCAGGCCTATTTGCAGGGGCGGCCTTCCACGTTGCAGCTCCAGCCTCCTCCGGACTGCGAGCAGCTCACCCTGCGGCTGCCCGCACGCGAGAACCGCGCCCAGCTGCTGCCGTACTCGAGATTGGTGAAGTCCTGCCACGACCGGATGGCGTCGCGTTGCGCGGCGCGGCGTGACGGTAGCGATCCGCTGCTTCCATAGTGCCAGTGATCGGCCATGCAGATGCGGCCGCGCTCGCGGCGCATGGCGTGAATGCTGGCCAAACCGGTCTCGTCGGCGGAAGCCGCCGAAATATCGACTGCCGTCACCGCGGCGACGATGGCGACCAATCCCCAAGCGACTTTGCGACTCATCTCCCAGCCCCCCGATTCTTGTCACATGGCGGCGGGGAGCCTGCCAGATTCCGCGCGCTGTCACGATAGTGGCATGCCGGCCCACAGGCGAAATCTTGGCCTTGAGCGGCAAACGGGTCACACGCAACCGATCTAAATCACCGAACCTGGGTCAGATTGGCTCGATCGGCCGGCTCAGAGAAGCGGCTCCTCGTAGACGCGCTTGCCGTCGACGATCAGCCCCTTGATCCCGGCATTGCCTTGGCCGTCGACCGCAATGAGCGCAGAAAGCTTCTTCTCGCGCACGAGCGCCTCCAGCTCGCGGCCGGTGCCCTCGGGCACAAAGAAGCTCTCGATCCCGTAGCGCACGAACGTCTGAGCCGGCGACTGATCCGACCCGGTCGTGGCGTAGTCCACGCGTCCCTTGAGCACGATCTGATCCGCGTTTTGAGCCGCCGGCGGCTGGGCGCTCGATCCCGCCACCGTCCACGTGTCGCCTTCGCCCTTCTGCAACGTGACGTAGATGTCGTCGCCGCGCTTCGGCCGCGGGGTCCCGCTCGGCACGGCGAGGCGCGACATCTGATAACCCAGCGTCACGTAATCGCCCCTGAACAGGCTGCGCGGATCGACGGGAACGACCTCGAGCACGACCTCGCGGCCGCTCGCCAGGAGGTGAGCACGCTCCCAGATCATCCAGCCCAGCACGGCCGCCTGGACCGCCGCAACGGCGGCAAGCCCGAGCCACAGATTGCGCCGCTCACGCGTCATGGGATCGCCTCCTGGCCGCTCTGCGTGCGGGCGTGCAGCCGGTACGCGATGGCCGCCAACACGATCACGATGACGCCGGCCGACAGAAAGAACAGCGAGGAGCCGAGCAGCGTGCCGACCGTCTTGAAGTAGAGGCCGAGCACCTCGATGGAGAAGCCGGCATAGCCCAGCCACAGCATGGCGGCGCTGCCGGCGCGCAGCCCGTAGCCGATGCCCGCCAGCACCAGCGCCAGAGCCAGGATCGCCAAGAGGATCAGGTGGTCGAGCGTCACGCTCTCGATGAACTGCAGGGCAAACAGCCCGGCGAACGCGATCGTCATGCCGTAGGCGACGGCAGAGATCGCCCACGCGTTCCAGCGCTCGGAAACGACGGGCGCCGCCAGGCCGGCCGCCGCGACGAGCAGGCCGACGCCCACCACCACACCGTGCCCATGTCCGCCGAAGAGGAAGTAGCCGATGCAGATGATCCAGAGGCTGAGGACGACGGCCGAGAGATGCAGACCCGGCACCCATCCGCGCCACGCCATCGCCAACGCCACCGCGGCCCAGCCAAACAGAAAGGCCCAATGCACTTGGCCGCTGTCGCTCATCTCCCAACCGCTCCACAGCCCCATCAGCCCCATGGCGAGCGCCAGCGCGGGATTGGACTTGAGCACGACGCCGGCCAGGAGCGCGCCCAGCGCCCAAGTCAGCACTGCATCGGGGGGATGCCCATCGATGTGGTACATCTGCGCGATAAGCATGATGCCCGCCCCGAACAGCGCCACGCCGACGAGGATCGCCGCGTGCGCGAAGGCGGGATGACGCCGCTCGAAGAGGACGCCGGCGACGCCGTACGCACCCAGCAGCCCGCCGAAGATGAGCGCCAGCCGGAAGAGGCGCGCCATCTCGTTCCAGTGCGCGGCGACGAAGCTCATGGCGCCGAAGCCGATGAGCACGGCGCCGAGAATGCCGAGCACCGGCGCCAGCTCCACCTTGCGCGTCTGCGTGGCCACGTCGGCGCGGATGGCGGCCTCGCCGTCTGCAGAGAGCCAGCCCGCCTCGCGCCAGCGTGCAAGATCGCGGTCGAGACGCCGGGCGTAGCGCGACATGGATAACCCCTGATAACGGCCGCGGATGCGACGGCCGGCACAATATCCGAACCGGCACCCGACACAACGCCCCCAGATTGCCTGAGGAATTTCCAGCGATTATGGCCCCAGCGGCAGAACATTGTGGTCTCTGCTCAATTCCTCTAGCGTGCGCCGCCATGACCCAGACGAAGCCCATCCACGTCATCGGGGGCGGGCTCGCGGGCTCGGAGGCCGCCTGGCAGATCGCGGGCGCCAGGGTCCCGGTCGTGCTCCACGAGATGCGGCCCGAGCGCATGACGGACGCGCACAAGACCGAGGCTCTTGCCGAGCTCGTGTGCTCCAACTCGTTCCGCTCCGACGATTGGGAGACGAGCGCCATCGGGCTTCTGCACGAGGAGATGCGCCGCGCCGGCTCGCTGGTGCTTGCCGCTGCCGATCGCCACAAGCTGCCTGCCGGCGGCGCGCTCGCCGTCGATCGCGAGGCTTTCTCCGCCGAGATTACGCAGCGGCTCGCCGCGCATCCCCTGGTCACCATCGAGCGCGGGGAGATCGCCAGCCTGCCGCCCGAGAGCTGGGACAGCGTGATCGTCGCCACGGGGCCGCTGACGTCACCCGGCCTGAGCCAGGCCGTAAGAGAGCTTACCGGTGAGAGCGACCTCGCCTTCTTCGATGCCATCGCACCCGTCGTGCACCGCGAGACGATCGACCTGTCGATCGCCTGGTTCCAGTCGCGCTACGGCAAGACGGGACCGGCGGGCACCGGTGCCGACTACATCAACTGCCCACTGACGAAGGCCGAGTACGAGGCCTTCATCGCGGCGCTTCTCGCCGGCGAGAAGACCAGTTTCAAGGAGTGGGAGGCGACGACCCCCTACTTCGACGGGTGCCTGCCGATTGAGGTCATGGCCGAGCGCGGACACGAGACCTTACGCTTCGGGCCGATGAAACCCGTCGGCCTCGCCAACCCGCACGAGGGCGAAACGCGCCCCTATGCCGTCGTGCAGCTGAGGCAGGACAACGCGCTCGGCACGCTGTGGAACATGGTCGGCTTCCAGACCAAGCTGAAGCATGGAGAGCAGGTGCGCATCTTCCGCATGATCCCGGGGTTGCACGAAGCGGAGTTCGCGCGCCTCGGCGGTCTGCATCGCAACACCTTCCTCAACAGCCCCAAGCTGCTCGATACGCAATTGCGCTTGAAGGCGATGCCGCGCCTACGCTTTGCCGGGCAGATCACCGGGGTGGAGGGCTACGTGGAGAGTGCCGCCATCGGGCTTCTCGCCGGGGGCTTCGCCGCCGCGGAGCGATCAGGAAGAGCTGCTGCGGCGCCGCCACCGACCACCGCGCTCGGCGCGCTCATTGCGCACATTACCGGCGGCCATTTGCCTGCCCCAGAGGGCGCCCGCTCGTTCCAGCCCATGAACATCAATCATGGGCTGCTGCCTCCGCTGGAGGCGACCGATCGCGACGCTGACGGCCGGCGCCTCAAGGGCAAGGAGAGGGGCCGCGCCAAGAAGCGCGCGGTCGCTTTGCGCGCGCTCGCCGACCTGGAAGGCTGGCTCTCGGCCGCTAGAACACCTGCGGCCGCAGAATGAGCCGGCTGCGCAGCCTCACGCCGCCGGCGCCTTCACCTTGTGCAAGTCGATCAGGCGCATGAACGCCTTCTCGTAGTAGGGCTCGCTGACACCCGAGCGCACCTTGCTCAGGAAGTATTTCTCAAACGCGATCTTGCCCAGGTGCACCCATTTGCCTTCCCCGGCCCAGTTGACGTTGCGGGGCGGGATCTGCGGCTTGGCGACGAAGGCGACGCCACGGTCGCCGAAATCCGCAAGGCACAGCGCGTTCCACGTCGGCTCGCTTGCGGGCTCCTTGCCGGCCAAGAGGGCTGAGATGTTGTGCACAGCCGCCGTCACCATGCTCTCGATCATATAGCCGGTCTTGGGCACGCCGGTCGGAACCGGAGTCTGCTCCACCGGCGGGATGGCGATGGCGACGCCGACCGAGAAGACGTTGGGAAATTTGGGGTTGCGCTGGTGCTTGTCGACGATCACGAACCCGCGTGGATTGACGAGCCCCTCGAGCCCACGCAACGCTGCGATGCCGCGGAAGGCCGGCAGCATCATCGCGTACTTGAAGGGCAGCTCGTGCTTCTTCTTTTCCGAGCCGTCCTCGCCGACCTCGCTCACGACCATCTTGTCTGCGTCGACGTGATCGACCTTGGCGTTGGTGATCCAGCGGATGCTGCGCTGGCGCAGCTCATGCTCGAGCAGCCCCTTGGTGTCGCCGACGCCGCCTAAGCCCAAGTGGCCGATATAGGGCTCGGCCGTGACGAAGGTCATCGGCACCCGGTCGCGGATGCGGCGTGTGCGCAGCTCCTTATCCATGATCATGGCGTACTCGTACGCCGGGCCGTAGCAGGAGGCGCCCTGCACCGCACCGACGACGATCGGGCCAGGGTCTTTGCAGAACGCCTCCCAGGCGATGTGCGCCTTGGCTGCGTGATCTGCCGTGCACACCGACTGCGTATGTGCGTTGGGCCCAAGACCCGGCACCTCGTCGAAGGCGAGCTCGGGGCCGGTGGCAAGGACGAGGTAGTCGTAGGCGACCGAGCGGCCGTTGCGCAGCTCCAAGCGGTTTTCCGCCGGGTGCAGATGCTCGACCGCCTGCTCGATGAAGTCGACGCGGAACTTCGCCATCAAAGGCGCGAGTTCGACGACAATGTCCTTCTTCGTGCGCCAGCCGACGCCCACCCAAGGATTGGACGGAGTGAACTGAAAGTGAGGCGTGTCGTTGATCAGCGTAATGCGGTGCGCCTTGCCGAGCGCCGCGCGCAACTCGTAGGTCATCGAAATGCCGCCGATGCCGGCGCCGAGTACGACGACGTGTGCCATGCCCAATATCCCATTTGAATGGGGCTACCCATGTCTCCAAATGAGCAGTGCGCAGCCGCCGACACGCCTTGTGTAGCATCACCGACGGCGACACGACCTTGACTTGTATCAACCGGGGCCGGCGGCGTTTGCTACTCGAGCGAACGCCCCGCTGCGCGCTCCGGCTTTTCCAAGCGTGCGCGCTCGGGCGGGTCGGGACCCTGGCCATACTTCTTGAGCACGGCGCGGGCGCTGTGAACGACGGCGTCGGCAATCGCCGCCTGACCTTCGGCGGTGGGGTGGAAGGCGCCTGAGTAGGTCGAAGCCAGCACCAGCTGGAACCACGACAGCGCGTTGAGCTTCAAGACCTTCTGCAGCACCGAGGCGGCGACATGGAAATTCGCGGTCATGAACGCGTCGTTCGGCGTGCGAAACCAGCGCTGGCGCGACGCGTACGCCTTGTAGTCTGCCGGATTGTAGGGGCGCCAGCCGGCTTTGGTCTTGCGCGGCAGCCTCAGATCGTCGGCGATATCGGCGCCGTCATAAGTGGTACCGGCACAGATACCGCGCCCGATAAACTCGCGGCGATGGCTCTCAACAAACGTCCAGTGGTACTCCGTCGCGGCGTCCTCCATGGCGTGATTGAGCTTGTCGGCGATCCAGGTGCCGACCTTGGCCTTCGCCTCGCTCATCTTGAAATCGGAGAGAACCTCCATGCCCGCGCGCCCGTCGGGACAAACCTCGCTGCCGTCGCCCAGGAGCGCGAGGCCCGGGTAGGCCGTCAGCAGCACGCGGTCGGACTCCGCCCAGGGAATGTGCAGGATGTAATGGACGGCCCGGTTGAGCGATTTGTAGCGCAGGATGAGCGCGTCGAGCTGGGCGCTCGCCTCGTCAAGCCCGTGCACCTGTCCGATCCAGCCGCCGAGCTTGCGCAACAGCGACTGGTCGGCGAGAACCGCGTTGGCCAAGAGGCGCGCGAAGCCGACGTCGTTGCCGCCGACCGACAAGAGCAACAGATCGATCTTGCGCGCATTGAGCGGGTCGCACTTGCGCAGCACCAGGCCGCCCTGAAGCTCGGGGATGCTGCCGTCCATGTGGTAGGCCTCGGGCAGATCCTGCAGCGGCGCCTCGCGCATGTCGCACTGGGCCGAGGCCACGGCCGAGATCTGCGACATGTCGGGGGGATTGGGCACCCATTCGTTGCCGGTGTAGCGCAGGAACAGGCCGTAGGTGACCTCCGCGCCCGAGCAGGCGACGCCCACATAGGTGACGGCGCGGTGCGGATCCTCGATGCCGAGCTGCAGGGCAGCGCGCAGTTGATACGAGTAGAGCGAGCGGTGGCACGCCTGGTCGCTCCAGCGGGGGTTCTCCTCGATGAACGCCTTGTCGCCGATCTGCTTCCAGGGCCCAACGCGGGCCGGATAGCCGCTCAACTCGCTGTTGGAGCGCTTGCCGTAGCTTGCCGCGCGCTCGCGCGAGAAGCGCACCGGCACGTCGGGGTCGCCTTCGCCCGAGGCGATGCTGTCGCCCATGCCGACGACCAACAGATCGTGCACGCGGATGTCCTCGCTCGCGACCTCGCGCCCGCCGATTTCCACCTTGACGCTTGCGCCGTCGGGGTAGGGAACGTCGAACCGCACCCCCTCGCTGCAAGTCTGGGTGACGGCCTTGCCGCGCAGGACGGTGCCCCCGCGCGGCGCCGTGAGCCAGGTGCAATCGAGACGCGCCGCCTCGTCGACGTTGTCGATGGTCGCAATCACGCGATGCGATTTAGGATTGATGTAGTCGCCGCCGTCGGGGCAGGTGAAGCGGTTGGTGTGGACGTCCCAGCAGGTGTTGCGGAACATCGTCGCCGCCCAGCCCTCCTCGTGGCGGCGGCTCAGCGCCTGCTCGGCAGCCAGCACCGGATGTTGCAGCCGCTCCGCGGGCGGGAGCGCCAGATACGTGGCGCGATGCACCTCCGTGTCGGCCGCGTCGGTGAAGAAGCGGAAGGAATTCTCCACGTGCCACGAGATGCGCGGCACGGGCAATGGCTGGCCTTGGCCCGCAACGGATGACGACAGCGCGCAGCAAATCCCTATCAGCGCCAAAAGCCGCCCGATCGATCGGAGCATGCCTTTCCCTCTGCTTGGCGCGACACACGGGAGATTACACGCGCCCGCGTGCGTTGGCCCACCAGAGACGCCATACGCGCGTCAGCGGAGATATGTCCGCCCTCATTCTGGCGATGTCGGGACCGGGGCCCTCCAAAGCCGCCAAATAGGGCTCCACGAGGGCAACGGGCAGGAGCGCCGGCAGAATGGCCGGCGGCGCTGCAGGAGCCAGCCGGCGGGTCTCCGCAAGCCATGCGCTTGCGTCCTGGACAAGCGATTGGCCGGGAGGGTCGCCCGCCCGTGCGGCCGCGCACGCCACACGGGCACGCCCATAGGCCTGCGCGGCGGCCGCGAGCAGATCGGAGACAGCGGCGCTCTCATCGGCGCCCAGCACCCGCGCGCTGAGCCGGAATGCCGCACCCTCGGTGGCAAGGAGATAGCCCTCCAAGTCAGGCAAGCGGGGCCCCAGCGCGGGCGGCTGCCGCTCGGGATCGAGGTCGCGCGCGTGCCCGTCGATCACCGAATTGAGCTCATCCAAGGGCAGCTTGTGGCGCGCTATGGTGCGGCCGATCGCGTCAGCCACCGGGCTGCCGGTGGCGGTGCCGGCCGCGCTCGCCGCCAACGCGTCCCGCCACCACTGCAGGCGGATCTCGCCCATCATCGGCTCGTGCACGACCTCAGGGATGCGCGCGATCTCGCCCAGGAACGCCGTGAGCGCGAAGAGGTCGGCGCGCACGCGGCGCGGCGCCAGCAGGGCCGCGAGGTAGCGGTCGATGTCGCCGGCGCGGGCGGCGTCGCGCACGACGGCCTCATCCGAAGCATCGCCTGCGTTTCGCCCGCTCATTGATCTCCCGCCTCAGTCGACGGCCAACAGCGCCGCGCCCACGTCGCGGCCCTCGGCCAGCAGCACGTTATAGGTCCGGCAGGCAGCCCCGGTGGTCATGATCTCGAGGCCCAAGCGCGCCTCGGCGAAGAGCCGGCGCACGGGCTCCGACGGGAACAGGTGCGTCTCACCGGTGCCGAGCAGCACGATGGCGGGCGGCGCCATCTCGCGCAAGAAGCGGGCGCAGGCCTCAGGCGTCACCGCGTCGATGCCGATCGCGTCCCAGGCATAGATCCCGCTCGGCAGGATGAGGAGCGAGCCCCTGTGGCTCATGTCGGCAAAACGGAAGCCGCCGTTGCCGTAGGCATCGATCGGCGTGCGCGCCGGGTAATGGGCAGGAGCCGGGCGCATCGAGCACCCTTTCCAACACTTGGCCAAGGTGTGGCCGGGACGACCCGGCTCAGGCCTTGCCGGCCGCCGGATTGGCCTTCACGGCGCTGGTCCAGTCGCGCTTGACCCCGATCCACAACAGGAACGGCGAAGCGACGAAGATCGACGACCAGGTGCCGATGACGATACCGAACAGCATGGCGAAGGAGAACCCGCGGATCACCTCGGTGCCGAAGACGTAGAGCGCGAGCACGGCAAGGAACGTGGTCGAGGCCGTCAGCACGGTGCGCGACAGCGTTTCGTTGATCGACAGGTTGAGGAGCTCGATCAGCGGCATCTTCTTGTAGCGACGCAGGTTCTCGCGGATGCGGTCGAACACCACGACCGTGTCGTTGATGGAGTAGCCGGCGAGCGTCAAAAGGGCTGCCACCTCGGTCAGCCCGAACTCGAAGCCCAACAGGCTGAACACGCCGATGGTTATGAGGATGTCGTGGACGAGCGCAAGAATCGCCGCCACGCCGAATTGCCATTCGAAGCGGAACCAGATGTAGAGCAGGATGCCGACGATCGCCAACGACACGGCGATGATGCCGGCCTGCTTCAACTCGCCCGAGACAGCGGGCCCCACGACCTCCGCACGGCGGATGTCGATGTTGGCGCCGAGCGCGGTGCGGACTTTCTCGGCCGCAACCTGCTGAACCTTTTCGCCGCCCTCCTGCTGCTCGACGCGGATGAGCGCCTCCGTCGGCAGGTCGAGCCCCTGGATCTGCACATCGCCGAGATCGAGGGCGCTGAGCTTGGAGCGAAGGCTCGCTATGTCCACCGGCCCCGTCTTGCTCTGGATCTCGAACAGCGCCCCGCCCTTGAAGTCGATGCCGAAGTTGAGCCCCTTGGTGAATATGAGCGCGACCGCGATCATGGCGGCCACCCACGAGATGGTGACGCAGTAACGGCGCAGCTGCATCACCGGAATCTTGGTGTCGTGCGGAAAGAAGTCGACGCCTTTGAACATGGTGCGCTTCCTGTCTCCTTAGAGCGGCGCCGGGATTTTTCTCGTCTTCTGCGCGGCGACCCACAGCGACACCAGAAGGCGTGTGACCGTGAAGGCGGTGAAAACGGTGGCGATGATGCCGAGCGACAGCGTGACGGCGAAGCCGCGCACAGGCCCCGCTCCGAGCCAGAACATCACCAGGCCGGCGATCAACGTGGTGAGGTTGGAGTCGATGATCGTGCCGAAGGCCTTGGAGAAGCCGCTGTCGATGGCGGAGATCGGCGTCTTGCCGCTGCGCAGCTCCTCGCGGATGCGCTCGTAGATCAGCACGTTGGCGTCGACCGCCATGCCGACCGTGAGCACGAGGCCGGCGATGCCGGGCAGCGTTAGCGTCGAGCCAAGGACCGTCATCACCGCCACGATCAGCGTGAGGTTGATCATCACCGCGATGACCGCAAAGAGGCCGAACAGCCCGTAAGCGAAGAGCATGAAGCCGGCAACCGCCACCGTGCCGATCAGGCACGCCGTCTCACCCGCATCAATGGAGTCGGCGCCAAGCGACGGGCCTACGGTGCGCTCCTCGACGATCGTCAGCTTGGTCGGCAGCGCGCCCGAGCGCAGCTGGATCGCCAGGTTGTTGGCCAACTCCACCGTGAAGTTGCCGGAGATCTGCCCCGAGCCCCCCAGAATGGGCTCGCGAATGACCGGCGCCGACAGCACCTTGTTGTCAAGCACGATGGCGAAGGGCGAGCCGACGTTGTCCTTGGTGAAGCGGCCGAACTTGCGGGCGCCAGACTGGTTGAAGCGGAAGGTGATGACCGGCTCATTCGTGCGCGAATCGAAGCCCGGCTGCGCGTCGACCAGGTCCTCGCCCGAGACGACGGGCGACTCCTGCAGCAGATAGGAGCCCGCCCCGCGGTCGCTCTGATCGGCCGGATAGATCTTGTAGCCCAGAGGCACCCGTGTGTTCTTCGCCTCCTCGGGTGTCACCGTCTGATGCACGGCGTGGAAGGTGAGCTTCGCGGTCTGGCCGATCAGATCCTTGAGCTTTCGCGTGTCGTCGAAGCCCGGCACCTGCACCAGGATGCGATCCTGGCCCTGGCGCACGATGCTGGGCTCGATGTTGCCCAGGCTGTCGACGCGCCGGCGTACCGTCTCGACGGAGGCGGCAGCCGCGTTGGTGACGCGCTGCTGCAGGCCCTGCTCGGTGGGGCGCACTGCTATGACATCGGTGCCGATCTTCTCGACCTCGATATTGTTGCCGCTGGAGCCGAGGATGGCGTTGCCGAGCGGCTCAATGAGCTTCCTCAGGGCGGCATACGCCTTGTCCACGTCCTCGGGCTTGGCGATGTGCACCTGCACGCTGTTGCCCACGATCCCCAGCCCAGTGAAGCCGACCTTGGCCTCGCGCAGCTGCTTGCGCGCGTCATCGCGCAGCGTCAGCAGCCAGTCCTTGTCGAGCTCCTTGACGTCCATGGCGAGCAAGAGGTGAGCGCCGCCGCGCAAATCGAGGCCGAGAGAAAGCTGGCGATGCGGCATCCACGAGGGCCAGCCCGCGACCGTCTGCTTGGAGAACAGGTTGGGCATGGCGAAGACGATGCCGGCGAGGCAGACCAGCAGGATCGCTATGATTTTCCAGCGTTCGAAGTGCAGCATCGCGGATGGCTTCTCTTTGTCCCTTTGCGCCGCCGGCGCGATATGGCTCGTCTATTCTTTTTCTTTTACCGGCTCGCCCCGGCCGCGCACGTCCATCAGCGTCGATTTCAACACGCGCACACGCATGGAGTCGGAAAGCTCGACCTCGATCTCGTCGGAGGTGTCGGAGGCCTTCGTCACCTTGCCGATGAAGCCGCCCGAGGTGATGACGGTGTCACCACGGCGCACCTTGTCGACGAGTTCCCGGTGCGATTTGGAACGCTGCTGCTGCGGCCGGATGACCAGGAAATAGAAGATCAGGATCATCACGAGCATAGGGATCAGCAGCCCGGTGAACGGGTCGCTGGCACCACCCGTCTGGGCGTAGGCTGGCGAGATGATCATGTCGTCCGTCCCTTTACGGATGGTAGGCAACAGGGGGACGAAATCTGCGCGCGCGCAGCCGTCTGGCGCCTGCCCTGCTTGAAAAACGCCGTGACTATAGTGCTGCCCGGCCGCTTTGCAACAGGCCCCCCAAGGGGGCGCCGTCATGGGCGCAGCGTTGCTCCGCCGTCGCCCGCGCTATAGAAGCACGAGGCCCGGCTCACAAGCAAAATCGCGCACGCTGCGGCACTTAAGAGAGACAGGATGAACGAAGACACCGCCCTCATCGACCGCCTCGAGCGTCTTGCCGCAGCGCTCGAGCGGCTCGCAAGCCCGCCAGCCCCGGAGCCTGATTTCGAGGGCGCCGAAGCTTTCGTATGGCATGCAGAGGGGGGCGTCTTCGAGGCGGTCGGCAAGGTCAATCGCGTGCCCTTGGCCCTGCTCAAGGGTCTCGATCACGTCGTCCCGCAGCTCAGCGAGAACACCGAGCGCTTTGCCCGCCGGCTGCCAGCCAACAACGCGCTGCTGTGGGGTGCGCGCGGCATGGGCAAGTCCTCCCTCGTCAAAGCTGTCCATTGGGACGTGCGCTCGAGGCTTGCGCGCGAGCTCGATGCGCAAGCGAGCGACCTGAAGCTCGTCGAGATCCACCGCGAGGACATCGCCTCGCTGCCGGCCTGCCTCGCTGCGCTGCGAAAGAGCGCGCACCGGTTCATCGTCTTCTGCGACGATCTTTCCTTCGACAAGGAGGACACGAGCTACAAGTCCCTAAAGGCGGTGCTCGAGGGCGGCATCGAGGGGCGCCCCGAGAACGTGCTGTTCTACGCCACCTCCAACCGTCGCCACCTGATGCCGCGCGAGATGGTGGACAACGAGCGCTCGACCGCCATCAACCCGTCCGAGGCGGTGGAGGAGAAGGTCTCGCTCTCGGACCGCTTCGGCCTGTGGCTTGGGTTTCACAACTGCAGCCAGGAGGAGTATCTCGACATGGTGCGCGGCTATGCGGCCCACTATCGCCTCAAGCTCAAGGACGAGGAGCTCACGCGCGAGGCGCTCGAGTGGAGCATGACGCGGGGCGCGCGCTCGGGCCGCGTCGCCTGGCAGTTCACGCAAGCTCTCGCAGGCCGTCTCGGCAAGCGGCTGGAGCGTTGACGCGGGAGGCCCCCTGCGATGAAGACCCCCAAGCGTGCGCCCAAGCGACCCGCAAAGGCGGCACGCGCCGGCACGAAATACTGGTCGCACGCGGTGACGGAGCACAGTGACGCGCTTACCCTCGAGGCCGACGTCTTCACGCTCGATGACCCGAAGAAAATCGCCGCGTCGCTCAAGCGTTCAGCCGAGCACAGCAAGCGCCGCAAGTCCGAGCCCTACCGCTCCGCCATGTCCATGCTGACGTTCTACATCAACCGCGCGGGCAAGAACCTGTCCACGAAGCGCCTGCGCGTTCTGGAGCAGGCCAAGGACGAGCTGCGCAAGGCCTTCGGGCGCGCATAAGCAGGGGTGTCAGACCCTGAGAGGGTCTGACACCGATGACGATGCTATTGGGGCAATTCCAGATCACTCGCCCTTGCGGCGCGGGACCGACGGCACCGCACCGCCCGACTTGGGCCCGCGGTCCTTCTTGTCCTTGGGGCTCGGGAGTGCCTTGCGGGGAGCGGCGTCGACGAGAACCGCCTGGGGCGCCTCCTCGTCCTCCTCCTCCTCGCTCTTGGCTTTGGCGCGCTTCGGGTCGGCCGCCAGGTACTCGAAGCCGAGCGTGCGCTCCGCCCCTTCGCCGATGACGAGCACCTTCACGGTGCCGCCGTGCTCCAGCTTGCCGAACAGGAGCTCGTCGGCCAGCGGCTTCTTGATGTACTCCTGGATGACGCGCGCGAGCGGGCGGGCGCCGAACTTCTCGTCGTAGCCCTTCTCCGCGATCCACTTGGCCGCCGCCTCCGTCAGCTCGATGGTGACGCCGCGGTCGGCGAGCTGCGCCTCGAGCTGGAAGATAAACTTCTCGACGACCTTGGCGATCACATCGGGCGGCAGCCCCGAGAAGGCAATCACCGAGTTCGAGGCGATTGCGGAACTCAGGCGTGAACATCTTGTTGATTGCCTCGGTGTCGTCGCCTTCCCGCTTCGAGCTCGAAAAGCCCATGGGCGGCTTGGCGAGATCGGCGGCGCCGGCGTTCGTGGTCATGATGAGGATGACGTTGCGGAAGTCCACCGACTTGCCGTTGTGGTCGGTGAGCTTGCCGTGGTCCATCACCTGCAACAGGATGTTGAACAGGTCCGGGTGTGCCTTCTCGATCTCGTCGAGCAGCAGCACGCAGTGCGGATGCTGATCGATGCCGTCGGTCAGAAGGCCGCCCTGGTCGAAGCCGACGTAGCCCGGAGGCGCGCCGATCAAACGGCTCACCGTGTGCTTCTCCATGTACTCCGACATGTCGAAGCGCAGGAGCTCCACGCCCATCAAATCGGCGAGCTGGCGCGCGACCTCAGTCTTGCCGACGCCCGTGGGACCTGAGAACAGGTAGCAGCCGATGGGCTTCTCCGGCTCGCGTAGCCCAGCGCGCGACAGCTTGATCGCCGAGGCGAGCGCCTCGATCGCCTTGTTCTGTCCGAACACGACGCGCTTCAAGTCCTTCTCCAGGTTGATGAGGACCTCTGCGTCGTTCTTGGAGACGGTCTTTGGCGGGATGCGCGCCATCGTGGCAACCGTCGCCTCGATCTCCTTCACGGTGATCTTCTTCTTGCGCTTGTTCTCGGCGACCAGCATCTGCGAGGCGCCCGTCTCGTCGATCACGTCGATCGCCTTGTCGGGCAACTTGCGGTCGTGGATGTACTTCGCCGAAAGCTCCACCGCCGTCTTGATGGCGTCGTTGGTGTATTTCAGCTTGTGGAAGCTCTCGAAGTAGGGCTTCAAGCCCTTCAGGATCGCGATCGAATCGTCGATCGAGGGCTCCTTCACGTCGATCTTCTGGAACCGGCGCACCAGCGCGCGGTCCTTCTCGAAGTGCTGGCGATACTCCTTGTAGGTGGTCGACCCGATGCAGCGCACGGTGCCGGACTGCAGCGCCGGTTTGAGAAGGTTGGAAGCGTCCATCGCGCCGCCCGAGGTAGCGCCAGCGCCGATCACCGTGTGGATCTCGTCGATGAACAGGATCGAGCCCGGATAGTTCTCGATCTCCTTCATCACCGCCTTCAAACGCTCCTCGAAGTCGCCGCGATAGCGCGTACCGGCAAGAAGCGCGCCCATGTCGAGCGCGAAGATGGTGGCATCCAGCAGGACCTCGGGCACCTCGCCCTTGATGATCTTGCGGGCGAGGCCCTCAGCGATCGCCGTCTTGCCGACGCCGGGATCGCCGACGAACAGCGGGTTGTTCTTCTGGCGCCGGCACAGCACCTGGATCGTACGCAACACCTCGGGCTCGCGGCCGATCAGCGGATCGATCTTGCCCTCGCGCGCCTTCCTGTTGAGGTTGACGCAATAGGTGTTGAGCGCGTCCTGGCCGGGCTTTCTCTCCTCGCCCTCGACCGTCTGGTCCTCGTCGACGCCGCGCACGTGGCGCGGCTCCGACATGCCGGGGCGCTTGGCGATGCCGTGGCTGATGTATTGCACCGCGTCGAAGCGGGTCATCTCCTGCTCCTGCAGGAAGTAGGCGGCGTGGCTCTCGCGCTCGGCGAAGATGGCGACGAGCACGTTGGCCCCGGTCACCTCCTCGCGGCCGGAGGATTGCACGTGCACCACGGCGCGATGGATGACGCGCTGGAAGCCGGTCGTCGGCTGCGCCTCGGTCGCATCCTTGGAGACGAGCGCGCCCAGATCGTTGTCGAGGTAACTGGTGACGCGCGTGCGCAGCGTATCCAGATCGACCGTGCAGGCGCGCATGACCGCCGCCGCGTCCCGATCATCGAGAAGCGCGAGCAAGAGGTGCTCGAGCGTGGCGTACTCATGGCTACGCTCGTTGGCGGCTTCGAGGGCGCGATGCAGCGCGCTTTCCAGGCTCTTCGAGAAGGACGGCAAGGGTGACCTACTCTTTCTCCATCGTGCACTGTAGAGGATGACCGTTCTGTCGTGAAAAATCCATGACCTGGGTCACTTTAGTTTCTGCGACCTCGTAAGGATACACGCCGCAGATGCCGACGCCCTTGTGATGGACATGCAGCATAATGCGTGTCGCCTCCTCGCGCCCCTTGGCGAAGTATTTTTCCAGCACGTGGACGACAAATTCCATCGGCGTGTAGTCGTCATTCAGCAAGAGTACCTTGTAGAGGCTAGGTTTCTTGGTCTTGGTACGCGTTTTCGTCGCCAGGCCCGTCCGCCCGTCGTCGCCGCCCTGCCCCGGAGGGTCGCCCTTTGCCGCCTGCCACCGCGCGCCCATGCGGCGGTTTATGCTCGTGTCTGCCATCGGTCTCAATTTCCGCCCAAGGGTCCGATGCCCGCCCTGCTGGGGCCCGTTTGCCTCGACCCCATATTGATACGCAACGGCGCCTGCCCTCGCAATTGCAGCCTTGTCGTAACCACGTGCTGGCCCCGCAGATCGGCACTTTGCCGCTATCGCTGAGCTAGCAAGAACAAAGCCACATCCAGATATGATGGGGGTCCAAGTCGACACAAAAAAGGCCCGGCTCAGGCCGGGCCTCGTTTTAGGCCGGGAGGAAAAGAGCTGAGCGCGAGGCTCAACCGCCGTTCTGCAGCATCTTCTCGACGGGCTTGTAGGCCTCTTTAGCCATGTTGGCATACATGCTGCCGATCTTGGTCATCTGCTGCATGTAGTCGTCGTAGGCGCGCTTGGCGTAGCTGGTCTGGATCTCGACGGCCTGCTCAACGGACTTCGATGCCATGAGCTTCTCTAGCGTCGCCGTGCCTTCCTCGAAGGACCGCTTGGTGTAGTCGCTCATTTCCGCGGCGATCGCCTGCCAATTCTTGTTCCACTCGCCGAACATGCGCATGGCGCTGTCAACG
Organism: uncultured Alphaproteobacteria bacterium; assembly: GCA_963728165.1. Lineage (GTDB taxonomy): Bacteria > Pseudomonadota > Alphaproteobacteria > Rhizobiales > Hyphomicrobiaceae > Hyphomicrobium_A. The sequence continues at coordinate 545,390 of CAVSIY010000002.1, forward strand.
TTGGATTGTCCCAGCTTCTGCATGTCCTCGAAATTTCTGATCATGGTGTCATCCGTGCCTTTGAGATGAACTCTAGCCCGACACTCGAGCCCGCTAATGGTGCTGCAATGCCCCGGCCCCGATCTGGGACGTCTCCCTACAGTCTTTTTTATAGGCAATGCACAATTTTTCAAGCACTTTTTTGCAATGCACCATTATGCGCAGGCCCGGCTGCCGTTAACTTCACCGAAGCGGCCGGCGGGTTATGGTTTGGCCAGGACGGCACAAGTCCGTCGGTGGGAAGGCGCCGCAAAGAGGCCCCAAAACGATGGTCCCTTGACGTTGGGGGATGCAAGCGGGGTGGCTTCGTCCGGGACGCGAGCCAAGCCTTTATCGCAGAAGCTTTTTTTGGTCTGGCGACAGCGTTGCCAAAGGGCGTTGAGTTCGTCGAGTGATGCACGGATTAGCTGAGGGCACCCGACCGTTGCGACACGTTACGACCCTGGTGGCAGGGCTCCTTGGCATGACCGCCATGCTGGTCGCCGGGGCGCTTTCGCCGGCCCGGGCCTATACCCCGCCCTACGCGGCGATGGCCGTCGACGCCAACACCGGTGCCGTGCTGCACAATCGGGCAGGGGATGCACCGCGCCACCCGGCCTCGCTCACCAAGATGATGACGCTCTACATGACCTTCGAGCTGATCGAGCTCGGGCGCCTCGACTACGCGACCAAGATCAAGATGACCGAGGAGGGAGCGGCAGCCTCCCCCTCCAAGCTCGGGCTCAAGCCGGGCGAGGAGATCAGCGTCCTTGACGCCATCAAGGCGCTCGTCACCAAGTCCGCCAACGACGTCGCCATTGCGCTCGCCCAGCACATCGGCGGTTCCGAGGCCAACTTCGCGCGCCTGATGACGCAGAAAGCGCGCGCGATCGGCATGACCCACACGTTCTTCAAGAACGCATCTGGCCTCCCCGATGACGCGCAGGTGACGACGGCCCGCGATATGCTCACGCTGGCGCTCAGGCTGCAGGACGACTTTCCCAAGCGCTACGAGCTCTTTGCCACACGCACCTTCACCTACAGGGGGCACACCTACCGCAACCACAACGTGCTTCTCACCCACTATCGGGGCACGGACGGCATCAAGACGGGCTATACGCGCGCGTCCGGCTTCAACCTGGTGACGTCGGTGCACCGCGGCCACAAGCATGTCATCGCCGCGGTCTTCGGCGGCAAGACCGGCAGGATCCGCAACGCGCGCATGCGGTCGCTGCTCGACGCAGCGCTCGCCAAGGCCTCGACCAAGGTCACCCGCAAGCCAGCGGTCTTCGTGCGCGCGCCGCAACCCGTCGTCGCCGCAAGACCGCCGGCGCCGCGCGCCAATCCCCCGATTGAGACGTCTGCCGTTGTAGCGCCCGCTGCGAGGCCGGCAGCGGCCCCAGCGCATGCCGACTCCGCCCCGTCCATTGCCGTCGCCAGAGTGCATCGCGTGCTCTTGGGCCCGGATCTGCGCCAGTCGGCCCCCGCCGTAAACGAGGCGCCCGCCACTCCAAGGCCGGTGTTCGCCACCGCAGGCTCCGCCGATGCGGCATTGCCGCGGTTCGCACCTGCCGCCCTGCCGCCCTCGACGCTGCAGGCGCAGGCCTCAGCGCTCGAAAACCGCGCAGCGCCCCCGCAGGCGCTGCCGCAGGACAGGCCGCCGCAACAAGAGGCGGCGCTGACGCCGTCCGGCCCGTTTGCGATCCAGATCGGCGCCTACAGCGACTCCGCCGACGCCGAGCAGCACATGGACACCGCGCGTCAGCGCGCCGGCGGCCTGCTCGACCCCTACCACGCGGTCGCCGTTCCCTACCGCAAAGGAGCAACCCAGCTCTACCGCGCCCGCTTCCGCGGCTTCGAGGCCGCTGCGGCCGCGTCGACCTGCCTGCATCTGCGGCGTCTGCAGATCGACTGCTTCGTCGTCAGCACGCAATAGCCTCAAGACCCCGCCACGCCCAGCGCCACGTCTTTGGCCTCGTTGATCTTGGCGGCAAGGTAGGTGGAGCCGCCGCGGTCGGGATGTAATTTCAGCATCAGATCGCGATGCGCGCGGCAAATCTCGTCCTCGCTCGCACCCTGCTTCAAACCCAAGATTTCGAAGGCCTCCTTCACCGTCATGCGGCCATCCGCACCGCCATGCATGTCGGATTCGCCGCGTGCCATGTCCTCGCGCCAGCTCGGATAGGTACGGTCGAGATAGGCCTCGATGATTTGCGCCGACCGCGGATCGGTGTGGCGGCAGTCCTGCCACAGGAGCGCCATGTCGGCCGGGCTCAGGCTCTCGATGTCGCGGTTCTTGAAGAGACCCTTCAACACGCGCCCGCGCATTTCGCCGGTGTCGTGGTCGAGCTCCATCTCCAGATGATCGGTCGTCACGCGCGAGGTCTGTCCCGGCGACTTGCGAGCGCCGCCGCCCCATGGCCCAGACGTCGAGCCCCACAACAGCCAAGACGCGAGCATGGCGAGCGGGACGGCAACGGCCTCCAATCCGCGCAGCGCCAGCGCTCCCGCGGCCAATAGCAGCACGACTCCGGCCCCGACGCTCAGCCGCCGCGCCACCCAGGCGGGGTTGGCCCGCGCAAACGCACGCATGGAAATGATTCCGATGGCCAGGGCTGCAAATCCGGCAATGAGATACGCCATCGCGCCTCAGCGTCCCCGAGGCCCAAGTTGCTCGAGCAAGCGACGTGCGCCCGCGCCGTGGCGTGCCTCGCTCAGTGCCAGCAGGGCCTTGCGGCCGCCCGCGGCGTAGACGGCAACCGCGGTCAGCAATTCGCGCAGCTGCCGCGCCGAGCCTGGATCGAAGCGGCAGAAGGCGCCCTTGGTGAGACGCGCGATCTCGCGGAAGGCGCGCTCGGCGTTGGCGTCGCAGCCCTCCTGGAACAGGAACACGGGCACGCCCAGCAACGCCAGCTCGCCGGCGCGCGCGCACAGCTGATCGACGTTCTCCTCCATGCAGTCGCCGACGTAGACGAGCGCGTTCACCTTGCGCGCACCGCTCTCCTTGAGCGCGTGCGCCAGCACCTTGCCGATCTGCGTCAGGCCGCCGTGACACGACACGCTCGTCATCAGGCGCGCGAGCGCGTCGGGGTCGGAGACCCATTTGGAGGCGCGGCACTCGCCCATGCCGCGGAAGTAGACGAGCTGCACGTCGAGCCCGCCCACCTGCTTGACTGCGCCGAACATGTCGCCCTGGAGTTGCAGGGCCATGTCCCACGTGGGCGCCCGGCTCATGGTGGCGTCCATGGCGAAGATGAGCCGCCCGTGACCGGCGGCGGCGGTTGGTGCAAGCGCCTTCATCTTGGCGACGAAGTCGGCGACCTCGGCGTCGGAGGATCGCTGTCCCTCCGGCAGACGCGCATCGGTGCGCGCGACCGGAGCCTTGGCGGCGGGCGGCGATTGCCCTTGGGGCGTGGTCGGCGGCGAGGTGGTTGGCTTACGCGTGGTCATCGGCGGGGTCCTGCAACGGCTCCTCAAAGATGGCGAGAAGCGCCCTTCCCCGCAATATCTCGTGTCCCGATTCCGAAGTTCGCCGGTGCTCGGAGTTGGGCTCAGGAGCGAACTTCGGAATCACAAGGGACACGAGAACCATGAGCTTGCTAGTGTCCTATCGATCGCGAAGTTCGTGCAACACCAACCGCCAAGTACGACGAACTTCGCGATCGGGACACTAGGCCCATTCCTCAACTATCGGTGACGGCGGCGGTCAGAAGCTGCAGGTTGCCCCCCGTCGCCGTGACGTCGGTGGAGCGCACGCGCTCTAAGGCATAGGCGAGGAGCGTATGGGGGCTACCGGCCTTCGGCCCGGTGCCAGAGAGCCCCTCGCCGCCGAAGGGCTGCACGCCCACCATGGCGCCGATCTGATTGCGATTGACGTAGAGGTTGCCCACCCGCGCGTGCTCGGCCACGTAATCCGCCACGCCCTCCATGCGGCTGTGCAGCCCCAGCGTCAGGCCGTAGCCCGAGGCGTTGATGGCGGCAATCACCTTGTCGAGGTGGCCGCGCTCGTAGCGCACCACGTGCAGGATCGGCCCGAACACCTCGCGCGTCAGCGCGTCCATGCTGTCGATCTCGTAGGCCGCCGGCGTCACGTAGGTGCCTTCGCGGCAATGAGCTGGAAGCGTCAGGTCGGCGAGCTCGCGCGTCTCCCTCTGCATGCGCATCTTGTAGCCTTCGAGACGGTCCTGCAATTCCTCGTCGATCACCGGCCCGATGTCGGTCGCATAGTCCATGGGATCGCCGACATCGAGCGCCTGGATGGCGCCGACCAGCATGTCGATCGTCGCGTCGGCGCAGTCGTCCTGCAAGAACAGCACGCGCGTCGCCGAGCAGCGCTGGCCGGCACTGTCGAAGGCTGAGCGCACGCAATCGCGCACCACCTGCTCGGTGAGTGCGCTCGAAATCCGCGATCATGGCGTTGAGACCGCCGGTCTCGGCGATGAGCGGCACGATCGCTGCGCGGCGCTCGGCGAGCACCCTCTGGATGGTCCACGCCGTCTCATTGGAGCCTGTGAAGGACACCCCGTTGACGCGTGCGTCCTTGACGAGCGACTCGCCCAGACGACCGCTCCCGGTCAGCAGATGTAGGACATCGCCCGGCACGCCCGCCTCATGCAGCAGCTGCGTCGCCAAGAAGGCGGTGATCGGCGTCTGCTCGGCGGGCTTGGCCAGAACTGTATTGCCGGCGGCGAGCGCGGCGGCCACCTGCCCGACGAAGATCGCCAGAGGAAAATTCCAAGGCGAGATGCAGGCGAAGACCCCGCGTCCGTTGAGCATCAGCGTGTTGCGCTCGCCCGTGGGCCCCGGCAGCAGCACGGGCCCGCCGAAGAGGCGCCGCGCCTCGATGGCGTAGTAGCGCAAGTAGTCGACGGCCTCGCGCACGTCGCCTTGCGCCCCTTCGAGCGTCTTGCCGGCCTCGCGCACGATCACCGCCATCAGGCGCGCGCGATCGCGCTCGATGAGCTCGGCCGCCGTCTCGAGGATCTCGGCGCGCCCCGCCCCGCCCATCTTGTTCCAGGCGTGCTGGGCGCCAAGTGCACTTTCGATGGCGGCGTCGGCCTGCGCCGGCGTGGTGATGCGCACGGTGCCGAGCCGCTCGCGCCGATCGTGCGGGCAGATGACGAGGCTTGCCGTATCGCCTGCGAGCAGCGGCTTGCCGGCGATGAGGGGGCCGGCCTCGAAGGTGTCGTCGAGGGCCGTCGCCATTGCGGCAAAGAGCTCGGCGCGAACCGCCGGCTCGCTCAGCGCTAGGCCGCTCGCCACTTGCCGCTGCGGCAGATAGATCTCGCGCGGGCGCGGGATCGGCGGAGCAGCCGTTGCGGCCCCACTGCGCACGCGCCCGGCTGCCTCGACGGGGTCGCGGATGATGTCGGCGACGGGTGCCTCGTCGTCGGCCAGCCGATTGATGAACGAGGTGTTGGCGCCGTTCTCCAAGAGGCGGCGCACGAGATAGCCGAGCAGGTCCTCGTGATCGCCGACGGGCGCGTAGATGCGGCACGGCCGGCCGAGCTTGCCCTCGCCCACGACCTCCTCGTAGAGCGCCTCGCCCATGCCGTGCAGGCGCTGGAACTCGAACGCGACCGGGCCGCCGGCCACGTGGGCGGCGGCGAGCGCGTGCGCGTTATGCGTGGCGAACTGCGGGTAGAAGGCCTTGGGGTCGCTCAGCAAGAGACGCACGCAGGCAAGGTAGGACACGTCCGTGTTGAGCTTGCGCGTGAACACGGGATAGTCGGCAAGACCGCGCTCCTGCGCCCACTTGATCTCGCTGTCCCAGTAGGCGCCTTTGACGAGACGAACGGGGATGCGCTTGCCGGTGCGCTCGGCGAGGCGGCGCAGCCAGCGCAACACCGGAATGGCGCGCTTGCTGTAGGCCTGAACGGCAAGTCCCAGCCCGTTCCAGGAATCGAGCGCCGAATTGGTGAAAGCCGTGCCGAAAAGCTCGAGCGTGGGTTCGAGCCGATCCTGCTCCTCGGCGTCGATGGTGATGGAGAGGCCGCGCGCCCGCGCCGCCCGCGCAAGGCTCAACAGGCGCGGCACCAGCTCCTCGGAAAGCCGCTCCTCCTTGCCGGGCTCGAAGCGCGGGTGCAGCGCCGACAGCTTTACCGAAAGACCAGGCCGCTTGTAGAGCGCATCGAGATGCATGGTGGCGAAGGGGCCAGAGGCCTGCCCCACCGCATCGATCGCCGCCATGTAGCGCTCGTAATAGAGGTCAGCGTCCTTCTGCGTCTTCGCCGCCTCCCCCAGCATGTCGTAGGAGAAGAGATAGCCCCGGGCCTGATAGCTCTCGGCCCGTGCCAGCGCATCGCGGATGGAGCGCCCCAGCACGAACTGGTCGCCGAGGACCTTCACGGCCTGGCGCACGGCCTGGCGGATGACGGGCTCGCCCGAGCGCGCAACGAGACGCTTCATGGCATTGATCGGGTTGGCGCCGCTCGCGTCCTTGAGCTTGACGACGCGGCCCGTGAGCAGAAGCGCCCAGGTCGAGGCGTTGACGAACAGGCTGTCGGAATGGCCGAGATGGCGCTCCCAGTGGCCGCCGGAGATCTTCTCGGCGATGAGGTCGTCGGCGGTGTCGCTGTCGGGGATCCTGAGCAGCGCCTCGGCGATGCACATCAAGATGACGCCTTCCTCGCTGGAAAGCCCGTACTCGCGCATGAAGGCGTCGACGCCCGGCTGCTTGCCCTGATTGGCGCGGGCGGCATAGACGAGGCGGCGGGCGATGTCGGCGGCGCGCCGGCGCTCCTCCTCGGAGAACACCGCACGCTCGAGCAGACGATCGAGAAGCCGCGTTTCGTCGAGCAGATGGTAGGCGGCGATCTCCTCGCGCGGCGGAAGCAGCGGCGGCCTCTCCTCAACGTCCTCGCGCGGCTCTGCCATCTTCACTGCGACCATGCTGCCCCCGACCTCACCCGATTCGATATGGGGGCACTCTAGCAAATCGCGAAAGCGCCCGCCTCAAGCTGGCGGGCGCCATCCACGCCTGTCCTGTTATGCCTCGATCCTGGGCACACTTGACGCCGGGCCATGGCTTGGCCGAGCTTCGCGCCGGATCGAAAGGGGCTTGCTGCTCGTGACGCACAAAGTACCAAGACTCGTCCGCACGGTCGCCGAGCTGCGCCAGGGGGTCGCCGCGTGGCGGAAGGACGGCCTCAGCATCGCGCTCGTTCCCACCATGGGAGCGTTGCACCCGGGCCACGTGGCGCTTTTGCGCCGCGCCGGGACAGAGGCCGACCGCACCCTGGTCTCGATCTTCGTCAACCCCAGCCAGTTCGCGCCGAACGAGGATCTCGCCCGCTACCCGCGCGATGAGGCGGGCGACCTCGCCAAGCTCGCGGGCGAAGGCTGTGACCTCGTTTGGGCGCCGGCGGTCGCCGACATGTACCCGGAGGGATTTGCCACGCGCATCGTTCCGGGCGGGGCCGCGCTCGGGCTCGAGAGCTTGACGCGCCCGCACTTCTTCGCAGGCGTGGCGACCGTGTGCTGCAAGCTGTTCTGCGCCGCGATGCCGGACGCCGCCCTTTTCGGCGAGAAGGATTACCAGCAGCTCTGCGTCATCCGCCAGATGGTGCGCGACCTCGATCTGCCGCTGCGCATTCTCGCCGAGCCGACGATGCGCGAGGCGGACGGGCTGGCGCTGTCCTCGCGCAACGCCTACTTGTCGGACGCCGAGCGCGCCATCGCCCCGGCGCTCTATCGCATCCTTTCGCAGGTCGCCGCCAAGGCCGCCGAGGCCGTGCGCGGAAGCGCCAGCGCACCGCCGAAGCGGCCGCGGCCCGTCCCGCTCGTACCCGATCCGCGCTTTGCCAACGCAAAGCCGCAGCTCCCCGCACTCGATGCGATCTGCGAGGACGCCTCGCGCGCACTTCAGGCCGCGGGCTTCACCAAGGTCGATTACGTCGCCGTGCGCGAGGCCGAGACGCTGAAAGTCGTGAGCGCGAACACCGACCGGCCGCTGCGCGTGCTGGCGGCGGCATGGCTCGGGGCAACGCGCCTCATCGACAACGTGCCGGCTTGAGCGCGTTTGCTCCTCAGCGCAGCTCATAGCAGTTCGAATAGACGCGAGGGCTACGCGTCACGTCGTAGCCGGAGCGGCACTGCACCAGGTAGGTCTCGTTTGGGTGCCGGAAAAGGACGAACGTCGAGCGGTCGTCGACCGTGCTGGTATAGCCCGCGATCTGCCAGCCGCCCTTCAATAGGCCTTCGATCGTGATCTTTTGCTCATCACCGGCGGCAGCCGGACCCACCGCCGCGAGGGCGCCCGCGGCAACCGCGCCCAGGAGCGCACGCAAATGCCGGCCACGCGTCTTACGAGTTTCACCCATGGCCAAGCATTAGCACATGCGATCCTCTTTGCGCGTCCACGCTACCTCAGCTCGCTCGCTCTTTTGCGGGCCCCGAGCGCGGCATCACGCGTGACCGGCACGATCTCGCTCGGACGCCACGTCTTGGAAAAGAAGGGCTCGAGCGGACTATAGAGCCGCAGGATCACGAACCAGCCTTTGCCGGGCAGCGTTTGGATCCAGTTGCCGTCCTTGACGCCGGCCGGCCGGCTCGGCCCGAAGTAGACCGTCGTGGCGCCGTCGGCGCTCGCCTCGGCGGCGGGGCTAGGATAGCTCTGGCTGCCGGCGCGGGGAAAGCGCTGATCGGTCTGCAGCATGGAGCGGGTCTGGTTGTCGTAGGCCGTCAGCGACCAGAACTTCGCCGCCGGAATGCCCTTGGGCAGCACCACCTTGTAGGTCTTGGCGCCGTCGAAGGGCTCACCGGCGGCATCCATGATCCCGAACAGATACTGAGAGCCCACGTCGGGCAGGCGCATGACCATCGCCGGCGTCACGCCCGTTGCCGCATAGAAGAAGGCCGCGCGCGCATCGAGCGTGCGCGCGCCCGTATAGGGGAACGGCTTGATGCCCTCTTTGGTGATCTCCGGCGGGGGCCGCGTGAAATCGTAGCCGCCGACGAACAGCGGGTTCAGCCATTTCGAGGTGGCGCTGTAGTAGCCGAAGCCTTCCGACGCGCGCGGGCGCAGCGCGTATGTGCGCCCCGCCGCGTTGCCGATGGCGACGGCATCGGTGAGGATCTTGCGCATACGCGCGTCCGGCTTGAAGGGCTTGCCCTTCTCGATGCCGATCGCCGCGAACTGGCCGCCGATCTCCGGGTCGAGCGCGGTTGCCGGCTGCTCCTGCACGAGGGAAGCGAGCATCTCGTAGAACGAGAAATCATTGGGCGGGATCGTGTTCATGGCGAGCCCAGTGCCCTCGACGAACTTGGGCGTGCGCGGGTCGGCGAGCTTACCGAGCGGCCCTTTCCCCTGAAGGAAGCTCGCGACGCTGGTGCCGTAGGAGCCCGGAACATAAGGGTAGATCTTGAGCGTCTTCTTGATCGCGTCGGCGGCCGGCTGGGGCTTGCCGTCGACGAGAAAAGCGCGGCCGAGCAGCGCGACCGCGTTGGTGGTCGGGCGCCCGATGAAGTAGCCGACAGGCAACGGCCCGTCATAGCCGGGCGGCAGGAGCAGGTACTTGCCACCCTCGCCGCGATCCGGGCCGGGCACCCCGAAGTCCATGACCCAGCGGAACCACAGATCGTCGAAAATGCCCAGAGCGCCGGGCGGCGTCTCGACCACGAGGGGCCCCTTGCTCAGGTCGAGGTTGGAGATGAAGTAGACGGTATCGGCGTTGGCAGTGAGAAACAGCGAGCGCGAATCCATCAGCTCCGAGAAGATGAGCACGTCGTTGTCGGCGACGCCGGCGTCGCGCATGCCTTGGCGCGCCGCATAGATCGAAACGCCCCTCAGCCCGTTGAGGAAGGCGGCGACGCCGCGCTGCAGATCGAGCTGATCGTAGACCTTGTCGGCCGTCTCTGCGGTCGGGACACCGTCCGGAAACTGCAACAGGCCGATCGCGCTCTCCACCGTTGCCGGCGTGGTGATCGACGGCGGGGTCGGCGTAGTCGCCGACTGCAGGTCTTGGGCGCAGGCGATGCCCGGCACAATCGCGGCAAGGCACAAGAGGCCGGCGCGCAGGCGCGCACCGGTCGGGGGAACGGGAGCAATGAACATGTGGGACCCATGCACTGACGGCCCCGGTCCGACCCGGCGCCACAGGCGACGACAATCACAGAAGATCGATGAATTCGGCGTTGCTCCGTGCGCAGCGAATTGAAGCTAACCTGCGCCAATGGAGCGGGGGGCTTTTGCTTCAGGCGGCGTTCAAGGCGACGGCATCGACGACGGCGGCGAAGTGGCAGGCGGACGCCACCAGCACGAAGCCGTGCCAGATGGCGTTGTGGTAGGGCAGCGAGTTCCACAGATGAAAGACGACGCCCATCGTGTAAAGCACCCCACCAGAGACGAGCAGGATGAGAGCGCTGCCGGGAAGGGCCGCGGCGAGCGGCTGCAGTGCGGCAACGCAGGCCCACCCCTGCGCCAGGTACAAGACATACGAGGTGCGCGCGAGCTGTGCCGGCCAGAACAGCTTGGCGGCGACGCCGAACAAGCCCACGGCCCAGACGGCGCCCAACAGGCCGAACCCTGCCACGCCGCCCATCTTCACCAGGGCAAACGGCGTGTAGGTCGCAGCAATCTTCACGTAGATCGCGGCGTGATCGAAGCGCCGCAGCAGCGCCTTCAGTCCGGGCCGGCCGACGAGGTTATACCCTGCCGAGAAGGCGAACACCGCCACCATGCCGAGGCTGTAGACGACGATGCTGAGCGTCGACAGGGGCGGCAGGTACAAAATCGCCACCGTCGTCAGCGTTGCCGCCGCCGCGAGGCTGCCGACAACGCCCACGACATGAATGCAGGCATCTGCGACACGCTCGCCCGGCGTGTACTCGGGAAAGTTGTGGTCCATGGGATCAATATAGTCTGCACGGGGGACGTGGCGGAGTTGCGACAGGCACCCCTGAGGGTTAATTGACCCGCGGCCGATTGGCCCCCGCAGGCTTGCCAAAGCCGGGGCGCCCGTGCGAGGTCCCATTCTCGAAACCTCTAGATTCGCCGGGTCGGCTTTCGTCCCCCGCGTCCCATGCCGGGCGGCCTTATTGCTACGACGGGACACGCGACGCATGGCCGGAGCCGTACGCGACCTCTTCTCAACGCTCGAAAGCTTCATGACCGACAAGACGGGCCGCACCCGCCGCTCTGCCGACGCCTCCGACCGCTACACGGCGGCCGACATCGAGGTGCTGGAAGGCCTCGAGCCCGTGCGCCGGCGCCCCGGCATGTACATCGGCGGCACCGACGAGAAGGCGCTGCATCACCTCTTTGCCGAGGTCATCGACAACTCCATGGACGAGGCGGTCGCCGGGCACGCGAGCTCCATCGAGGTGGAGTTCGACAAGGACGGCTTCTTGTCGGTCACCGACAACGGCCGCGGCATCCCCGTCGATCCGCACCCCAAGTACAAGCCGAAGTCGGCGCTCGAGGTGATCCTGACGACGCTGCACTCGGGCGGCAAGTTCGAGAGCAAGGTCTACAATACCTCCGGTGGCCTGCACGGCGTCGGCGTCTCCGTCGTCAACGCGCTGTCGGAGACGCTTCACGTCGAGGTCGCGCGCGGCCAGCAGCTCTACGCCATGGAGTTCAAGCGCGGCGATCCGCAAGGCAAGCTGAAAAAGCTCGGGCCCGTCATGAACCGGCGCGGGACTCTGATCCGCTTCAAGCCGGACGAGAAGATCTTCGGCAAAGGCTGCGCCTTCAAGCCGGCGCGCCTTTTCAAGATGGCACGCTCCAAGGCCTACCTCTTCGGCGGCGTGAAGATCGCCTGGAAGTGCGATCCTTCGCTCATCACCGACGACACGCCGGCAAAAGCCGAGTTCCACTTTCCCGGCGGCCTCAAGGACTATCTCTTGAGCGAGATCGAAGGGCGGACGCTCGTCACCAAGGAGATCTTTGCAGGCCGCACGCAAGGCACCAACGGCCACGGCTCGGTCGAGTGGGCGGTGGCCTGGATCTCCGACGAGGACGGCTTCCTGCGCTCCTACTGCAACACGATCCCGACGCCCGACGGCGGCACGCACGAGACCGGCCTGCGCCAGGCGCTGTCGAAGGGCCTGCGCGCCTACGGCGAGCTGACCAACAACCGCCGCGCCGGCCAGGTCACCGCCGACGACGTCTTGGGCACGGCCGCCGCCATGCTCGCCGTCTTCATCCGCGAGCCCGAGTTCCAGGGCCAGACCAAGGACCGGCTGGCCACGCAGGAGGCCGCCCGCATCGTGGAATCGACCGTGCGCGACGCGTTCGACCACTGGCTCGCCGATAGCCCCGCGAACGCAACGAAGCTGCTCGACTGGGCCATCGACCAGGCCGAGGATCGGCTCAAAAGGAAGCGTGAAAAGGAGATCGGGCGCCAGTCGGCGACGCGCAAATTGCGCCTGCCGGGCAAGCTCGCCGACTGCACCATCCAGGCAGCCGCCGGCACCGAGATCTTCATCGTCGAGGGCGACTCGGCCGGTGGCTCCGCCAAGAGCGCACGCGCCCGCGAGACGCAAGCCATCCTGCCCTTGCGCGGCAAGATCCTCAACGTGGCCAACGCGTCCTCGCAGAAGCTCGCGGCAAACCAGCTCTTGGCCGACTTGATCCAGGCGCTCGGCGCCGGCACCGGCTCGAAGTACCGCGACGAGGACCTGCGCTATGAGCGCGTCATCGTCATGACCGACGCCGACGTCGACGGCGCGCACATCGCCTCGCTCTTGATCACGTTCTTCTATCAGGAGATGCCGGCGCTGATCGAGAACGGCCACCTCTTCCTCGCCGTGCCACCGCTCTACAAGCTGACGCAAGGGGCAAAGTCGTTTTATGCGCGCGACGAGAAGCACAAGGACGAGCTGATCAAGCGCGAGTTCAAGGCCAATCAGAAGATCGAGGTGAGCCGCTTCAAGGGCCTGGGCGAGATGAACGCATCCCAGCTCAAGGAGACGACCATGGACCCCAAGCGGCGCACGCTGTTGCGCGTGGAGATCGGCGAGGGCGACCGCAGCGCCATCTCGGAGGCCATCAACGCGCTGATGGGGTCCAAGCCCGAGGCGCGCTTCCGCTTCATCCAGGAGCGCGCCGCCTTCGCGCACGATCTGGATATTTGATCCATCGCTTCAAGATGTGGGCGGTAGCCGCCGCGGCTTCCGGGTCGGCTGCTGCAGCAAGCGCTGCTCCTCGGCGCGCAACAGCGATTTCAACTGACGGAACTGCTTGGCGAACCGATGCCGGCCGCTCTTCTTGCGCTCGCAAGTGCGATCCTTGCGCAGCGCGCGCTGCATCCACTGCGCCTGCAGCAGCGTCACGCGCGCGACGGTCGTGAAGGCTCTGTTGCGCAAGGTGGCGAGGTCGTTGCTCATGGGAGACCGTGATCGAGACGTGCCTCTTGGGCCTCGCGGCATCTCTGCCCGAGGGGATGAAAAGGTGAGGGGCTGCGGGGCGGGGAGCGCCGCAGGTTTTTGGTAACAAAGAGCGGCGCTGCTGCCGCCCCGCGCAGGATTTTTCGGCCTACCCGCAGCAATTAAGCGTTCTCGCACCCCGGACTTTCACCGGGGCGGGTGCGGCGAGCCCCGGATAGTCTGCCGCGCGTGACGGTCTCGAGTACCCGGCCTGCCACCCGCCCTCGATGCAGGACGCCTCGAGATCGACCCCTCAGCGGGGCGGGATGCGGCGATCCTCCCACGGGCGGGAAGGGCGAGGATAAGGTTTCGTGCCGCGCCACCCGCGATACGCGGGAGCACTGCCCAATCGGGCAGGTGCGGACCCCACCTCGGCGACCAAATTCCGGGCCCGGATAGAGACGTCCCGCACGACTTCGCGGCCTAGCGATCAACGCGCTGAGGGCTTGTGAGCTCGCGGCGAAGCTTCGCGGTGACGACGGCCCACCCCTAGAGCACGCCCAACCCGAACTTCGCCCTTGCCATTTGGCAGGCGTCGTCGCCCGGCTCGCAGGCGCGGCACACGTCCGGTCGCACGGCGTAGAGCGCGCACGAGGTGGAGACCCCGACCTCGCCCACCAGGGCAGAGCACCGATCACCGAGGCAGCGGATGCGCGCGAGGTCGTCATCGACGAACGCTGCCGGGATGCGCGCGATGGCGGCGTCGGTCTCCGTCGAGAAGCGCGGCCAGTCGCGCGAATAGGCGCAGCAGGCCCCGCACGACTGGCAGATCGAGACGTCGGTCGCTATGTCGGATGCGGCCAATACCGGCTCGCGATCACGCCCTGCGCTGCTTGCGCGCGGCATAGCGGGCATCGCGCGCAGCCTTGCGTTGCGCCTGAAGCTCGACCTGCTCGTCGGCTTCACGCAGCTGCCGGGCCTCACGCTCGGCGCGTTCTGCCGTCTCGCGCGCGGCCTGCTCGGCTAAGATGCGCAGCTCCTCGGCGCGCTTTGCCGCGGCCCGCTCCGCGGCACGCAGCTCGCGCTCGGCGGCAGCCGCTCGGCGGGCGGCCTTTTGCTCTACGACCGCGGGATCATTTGCTGCGGGCCTGGCGCGAAAGCGCTCCACGTGGGCCCCCTTCGCAGATGCCGCCGTCTTCAATCGATCGGTGAACGTCGGGGTCTTGAAACCTTTCATCTTGCTCCGTCACTGGTTCTGGCATCGCGCGCTGGCCGGCATGGCGCCAATTCGCGCAGGCAAACGAAAAGTAACGGTGTCCGAGCCTTGGAGGCCCGAACACCGCTGATCAAAAACGCCGGGGGCGGCAGTGCCGTTCCGCGGCGATCCGGCTTAGGCTGCCTGGATGGTGCCGACGGCGAGCTTGCCGGTACGGCGGTCTTCCTGGGTGTCGAAAGAGACCTTCTGGCCTTCGACGAGGCTGCGCATGCCTGCGCGCTCCAGGGCGGTGGCGTGAACGAAGACGTCCTTGCCGCCGTTGTCGGGAGCGATGAAGCCGAAGCCCTTTTGGTCGTTGTAGAACTTAACGGTACCCGTTTCCATGCGATATCCTTTGTTAACGTGGGTGCAGACGAGCGAAGAGCGCGCCCAAGGCGCGATCTACGGCCCGAATTGTCGATGTTTGGATAGGCACGGAACGTGCGCCCGGCAGTGCCCAGGCGTAGTGGCCCTATTGTCCGGCCAAAATCGATGCGTCTCCATAGAGCTTTTCGGGGCGCACCACAAGCAGCAGCTATTTGATAGGTTTGGCGTCGCCCAAAAAGTCGATACCGCCTCGGATTCGCGGTGCCGACGGATCGCCGCCGGCCGCGCCGTTGTGCTCGCTGGCTTGCTTTCCGACCCCTGTGAGCCCTTATCTTTCGGTTGAAGACGCCGCACCGACCTCCCATGCAACGAATGGTTCACCGTAACCGCAACGGCGGCGAGACAGGCCAGCGGGAGCGCCTGGCCGTCTTCTCCGCGCTCGTGCTCGTCCTGCTGCTCGCCTCCCTCGATCAGACCATCGTCTCGACCGCATTGCCGACCATCGTCGGCGAGATCGGCGGCCTCACGCACCTCTCCTGGATCGTGACCGCCTATCTGCTGGCGACGACGGTCGTCATTCCGCTCTACGGCAAGCTCGGCGATCTCTTCGGCCGGCGCATCGTGCTGCAAGCGGCGATTCTGATTTTCCTGATCGGCTCGGCGCTCTGCGGCATCGCTCAGAGCCTGCCCGAGCTCATCGCCTTCCGCATCGTGCAGGGGCTCGGCGGCGGCGGCCTCATGGTCACGGCAATCGCCGTCGTCGGCGACATCGTGCCGCCGCGCGAGCGCGGGCGCTATCAGGGTTTCTTCGGCGGCGTGTTCGGCATCTCGACCGTCATCGGGCCGCTCGTCGGCGGATTCATCGTCGACCACCTGTCCTGGCGCTGGATCTTCTATATCAACCTGCCGGTCGGTCTCCTTGCGCTCGCCGTGATCAACGCGACGTTCCGCCCCCACCAGCGGGCGGCGAAGGCCACGATCGACTACGCCGGTGCGGCGCTGCTCGCGATCGCGCTCACGTGCACCATCCTGATCTGCAGCCTCGGGGGCACGCTCATGGCGCAAGCACCGGTCAGCCTGTTCGCCATCGCGCTCCTGGCCGTTCTCTCGCTCGCAGCCTTTCTCTACGTCGAGGCGACGGTCGCCGAGCCGCTGTTGCCGCTGTCGCTCTTTTCCAACCGCGCCTTCGTCATCGCCACGGGAATAGGCTTCATCGTCGGCATGGCGCTGTTCGGCTCGATCACACTGATGCCCGTCTACCTGCAGGTCGTGAAGGGCCTCGATCCCACCAGCGCCGGGTTGCATCTGACGCCGATGATGCTGGGCGTCTTCGTTTCCTCCATCATCAGCGGCCAGACCATCAGCCGCATCGGGCGCTACCGCATGTTCCCCATCTGCGGAACGGCGCTGATGACGGTGGCACTTTTCCTGCTATCGCGCCTCGACGTGGCGACATCGGCATTGACGGCGTCCGCCTACATGCTGGTGCTGGGGCTGGGGCTCGGCATGGTCATGCAGATCCTGGTCATGGCCGTGCAGAACGCGGTTCGCTACGAGCAGCTGGGTGTGGCGACCTCGGGAACGACGCTGTTTCGCTCGATCGGCGGCTCGGTGGGCGCGGCGCTGTTCGGCGGCATCTTCGCCTATGCGCTCGAAGCCAACATCCGCCACGTCATGCCCGATGCCTCGACCGTCTTGCGCGATCCCGCGGCGATCGCTGCTTTGGCTGAGCCGTTGCGCGCCACCTATCTGGCACTCTTCGTCGATTCCCTGCACCCGGTCTTCGTGACGGCTGCCCTGCTTGCTCTTCTCTCTTTTCTGCTCTCGCTTGCGATCAAGGAGGTGCCGCTGCGCACCAGCATCGCGCCCGAGCCTATGGGCGATGCCTTCGAGATGCCGCGCGATGCGACCTCGCTGGAGGAGCTGGAGCGCATCGTCGCCCGCATGACGGCGCGCGAGAACCGCTGGCTGGTCTACAAGCACAGGGCCCAGCGCATGGGGCTCGCCATCGAGCCCGACGAGTTGTGGCTCTTGGCGCGGATCGGGGAGAACCAAGGCCGCATCTCGAGATCCGAGCTCGAGCGGCGCTCGCGCATAGACGATGCGCAGTGTGCAGCGCTGCTTGCGCGCCTGGTCGCGACGGGAATGGCGACGCAAGCCCCAGGCGAGGTCTTCGAGCTCAGCGCCAAGGGGCGCTCCGACTATCAGCGGCTGTTGCAGCAGCGCGAGGAGGATCTGAAAACGATGCTCGCCGATTGGCATCCCGACAGGCATCCCGACGTCCTGGCAATGATGCGCGAGCTTGCCAATTCTTTCGCGCGCACGCCGCCCGAACGCCCGCGCCCCTGAGGCTTGCTTGATCGACCATGATGCCGTGGCCGCTCTGCGCTACGCCTTTCGCTGGGCTCTGTGAACGGTGGCCACGAACGCCACTTGACACTCGGGCCCGCCGGGCGGACGTTAATCGGTGGCGGACATCGCTGCCGAACCCGTGCAACCCCGTTCCTGGTCACCCCCGGATGGAAGTTCGCGCCGGCAGCACCGTTGGTCATGAGACCGCAGGTTGCGAGGATGACCGTCGCCGGATCAACAGCGAAGGAAGGGAGCATGACGCCACCGGGAAGTCATTGCGGACCTCGCGCTGAAGCGGGGTCACGGCTTGGATAGCGAGCTGCAGCGTTCGTACGCGCTTGTCTGGGCCGCCATCATCACAATCTGACAGACTTCATGCGAGGGCGGGATCCGGGGCCCGGATCACAGAGCCTTGCCTTAGAAGCCCGGCTCAGCTGGGCAGGTTATCGAAGACCAGAGCCCCGCCAGAGCGACACGCGTGGCGGGGCTTCACTTTTCTCGTCGCGTCGTCTCGCGCTTCCCCCGATAAGGCCTTAGCCCGGCGCGGCTTGACCTTTGGCGCCGGATCAGTCAGGCGGATGGCTACACGCCAATTTCCCTCAGGGGCCCATGAGCGCACGTCCGATCAAGAAAAAGCGCAAAGCACAGCCGCCGCCCGACGCGGCCCCGTTTTGGGAGACCAAGACGCTGCCAGAGATGTCGCGCGCCGAATGGGAGTCGCTGTGCGACGGCTGCGGACAGTGCTGCCTCGTCAAGATCGAGGACGAGGACACCGCCGACATCTACGTGACGCGGCTTGCCTGCCACCTGCTCGACATCGGCTCCTGCCGCTGCTCGGACTACGCCAACCGGCACGCGAGCGAGCCCGACTGCATCGTCTTTACGCCCGAGAACGTGCTCGAAATCGAGTGGCTGCCGGCAAGCTGCGCCTATAAGCGCATCGCCGACGGCCGCGGGCTCGCGTGGTGGCACCCGCTCGTCTCGGGCGATCCCGAGACGGTGCATCAGGCCGGCGTCTCGGTGCGCTCATGGGCGCGCAGCGAGAAGGGCGTGCGCCCGAGCGCGGTGGCGCGCTACATCATCGGCGAGGCGGGCTGAGGCTTCGACTCTCGCGTTGCACAAGACGCGCTGGCAACGGCTTTCCCGGGAACTTTCGGCGCTGCTTGAGTGTTTCTTCCCCACGACTGCGAGGCGAAGGAACCACCCATGCTCAGCACCATATTGATTGTCATCCTCATCCTGGCGCTGATCGGCGCCCTGCCAAGCTGGGGCTACAGCCGCGGCTGGGGCTATGGGCCCTCGGGCCTGGTCGGAACGATATTGATCGTCCTGGTGATCCTGGCCTTGCTCGGACGCGTGTAGCGGCTCCCTCGCCGCCTGCGGTGAACCCGACTCAGTCTGGGGACACGAACGCGTACGCCTGCTTTCTCGTCACATCGGGGAAATCATGGGCGCTGCGCGGTGTGGCGAAGGCCAACCGCGCGCCGCAGCCCGCATCCTCGTAGCAGCGTCGCCCCACCTTCAACGCCCGCATGGCGCCATCGAATTTGAATACCTGGTCGTTGCGCGGGATGTTGAGGAACACTTTCTTGGGCGCCAAACTCCCGATCATCTCCCCGAAGTCGACCGGCATGCGCCTGTAATCTGATTCATACCGCGTCGCGATCAGCGGCATGTACTTGTCGCGCCGGGCCCAGCCGCTGAGGTCGCGCGTCGGAGAGTGTTGGGCGTAGCTTCTGAAATCGGACATGCCGGCACTGCAGATTACAGCCGTGACGCGCGCATCGAACATGCCCAGAAACAGCGCGTTGCTGCCGCCCAGCGAGTGACCGACCGCAACCACATCGTCACGTGCCGAGCCGACGAAGGACTTGAGAACGCTGACGGCGACGATGTGATTCCTGATCCCCTTCGCCGTGACGCTGCGATAGCGCTCAGAAGCGTACATCGCATCGAGATCGAGCCCATAGTCGCCGAACAGCGGATAATCGGGGCAGATGACGTCATAGCCGCGCTCGGCCAGCTCGAGCCCATAGTGCAGATTGCGCGCGCCGCCGAGGCCTGCCGGCTCCCCTTTGCCGAGGCTTGCCGGCTGTGTGGTCTGATGCAGGGCTATGGCGAGCGGGCGATCGCCGCCGTTCGGCGCCGAGATGATGATGGCCGGGACCTCGAGCTGCTCGTCGGCGGTGAAAACGATCGGCGACAGGACCACCGGACCTCTGGTCTGCTGCGCGCGGACTTCAAACTCCACCTCATCGGGTGGCTCGTGATCGAACGCGCCGCAGATCAGCTCAAATCGCTCGCCTACCGACAATTGCCCCATGCTCGGTCCACCGAGTTTCTGCTTGTCGCCTATCGCGGCTCGAACTCTTCCCAGTTGGAGACAATGTAGCGTGCGCGTTCGGATTCGAAGCGCGCTTTGAACGTCGGTGTGTGCCCGATCTTGACACTCTTGAGCAGATCGTAGCTCTCGCACTCCAATAACGTGCTTTGCGCCGTGGGGATCTTGCCCTCAACGACGACGAGCAGCTCGCAGAACTCGTTGCCCCCGGGCCGGATGACGAGGCCATCCACGTGGATCGCCTCTATGTGCTGATCGCGCACGAGGATCCCCAGCATGCCACCGGAGTTGCCGACCGCGGGATTGCCCCCATCCTGCGGCGTCAGCACCGCGACCGGTACGTTGACCCGCGTCGGAATGAAGGAGAATGGCTGAGGAATCTGCCGATCCGCGGTCTGCAGCGGAACGGTCTTCAGCGGGTAGGGATTTGGCTCTCCGTTGTCGAGCGCCGGCTTATAGAGCTTGGCATATGCCTTGATATCGAGGTCAAACACGTCGAGGTCGGTTGCGATGTAGAAGCAGGTCTCCAAGCGTGGGCCTTCGAGCACCAGGTTTGCTTGCCGGCGAAAAATCGTAAGGCGCCGCCGCGGTATCAAAACCTTGTAGACGACGGCGCCGAGCAGCAAAGCCGGAAGCAGCACCGAGAAGAGGGTGAGAACGGCGACAGACAGGCGCGAATAGTGAAGAACGCGGAATTGCTCGCTTACGTCTCCGCCCAAGAGCGCGATCACGCTCTCCAGCACCATATGGCTCGGCTCGAGCCGTGGCTCGGCCGGGTTGAGCAATGAAACGATGAGCGCGTTCACCATCGCCAGCGCGACGATGACGAGCACGAACAACAAGACGATCCTGTAGATGCTGCTCCGGGCCAGATAGGCGCGCACACCGTCGCGCGAAATGGGATGCCTAGTCACAGTCCCCGTCCCCCCTATGCATTCGCGTAAAAGCCGTGATCAGCTGAACACGAAAAAGCAATCATAGGAAGTCGAGAAGGACGAACTCTTTCGGCCCGACGCCGACGATCTTCGCGATTGCCTGCAATCGGGCGATGCCATCGCTTGTGCGGCTTGGGACGAGCGGCTTGCTCACCCATCCGGTGTCCGGCACGCTGCGCGCCCTCGACAACTACGGTCCGATCGACAACGCGTTCAACGCGTCGCGATCGTGCTTCCTTGCCGCGACTGCGGCAAAGCAAGCACCACCGCTTAGCAGTATATTAATTGTCATTCTCATTCCGGCCCTGCTCGGCGCGCCGCCGAGGGAGCAGTGTTTATCATTTGGGAGCAGTGTTAATCGCTCTTAATGATTCTGATCCCCTCGGCCGTATCTAGCTAGGCGACATTGACCGTACGAAATCGCAAACTGCTGAACGATCTCAGCGAGGCGTTCTGGCTCGTCCCCGGATTGATGGTGCTCGCCGGCGCGCTGAGCGCCTTGGCTCTCGTGCGTCTCGATCGCAGCGGTCTGATCCCGTTGCCGACGGACGGCGCCTTCTTGATCTATATGGGAGATGTTGCGGGTGCGCGCACGCTCCTGGGAGCGATCATGTCTTCTACAATCGGCGTGGCCGGCACGGTCTTCTCCATCACCATTGCTGCGCTGGCGCTTGCCGCTGGACAGATGGGGCCGCGGTTGCTGCACAACTTCACGCGGGATCGGGGCAATCAGTTCACACTCGGCGCATTCCTGGCAACGTTCGCCTTCGCGCTCTTGGTGTTGCGCAGCATACGCAACGAGGAGTTTACCCCGCATCTATCGCTGAGCGTCGCAATCCTACTGGCTTTCGTGTGCGTCGGCACGCTCGTCTGGTTTGTCGGCCACATGGCGAGCCGCATCAACGCCGAGACCGTCATCGACTTGGTGAGCGCCGACCTTGCTCGGGTCGTGCACCGGCTCACTACCGATAATGCACTCTCTGCGCCGCCCCCCGAAAGCCATTGGGGAGAGGCGCTGCCGGTGCACGACCATCGCTGTGGCTACCTGCATCAGCTCGACGAGAACGGCCTGGCCGACTGGTCCGCCGCTCACGGTACGGCGGTGCGGCTCCTGGTCAAACCGGGCGACTACATCTTTCCCGGTGCCCCCATCGCCCTCGTCAATCCACCGGCCGAGGGCGCCGGCAAGGCAATCCGTGTCGCCACCGCGCTCGCTCTGAACCGGAGCAGCCCCGCTGATGTCGAGTTCGCGGCGCGTCAGATCGTCGAGATGGCGGTACGCGCCCTGTCGCCCAGCGTCAACGATCCCAACACCGCGAGCAGCGCGCTCGATCACCTCGGCTCAGCGCTTTGCCGGATGGCGTCGCTGCAGCTGCCCACCGGCGTCTACAAGCGCAATGAGCGCGTCGTTCTTATGGTGCCGAGCGTTAGCTACGCCGAGATCGTCGCAACCATGCTCCACAAGATCAGGCAGAATGCGGCGGGCAACGCCGCCGTGCTGGCCCATATCCTGGGGGTGCTGACTGCGGTGGCGAGCTGCGAGCGCGAGCCGACGCGGGTGGCCACATTGCAGCAACATGCCGATCTCGTGCTTGCCGACGCCGCGCGCACCGGCTTGGCACCCGCCGATGTCGAGTACATACGCTCCCGTCATGCCGACTTTGAAGCCATGCGCGATTCAGGTGCGCGGACGCTGTCGAGCGCGCAGGGACGGTCAGCCCTGGCGCAGCGACGCGGCGACCTCGCGGGCGATGCCGTCGGCGTCCGCAATGTCGGCGTGCTCTAAAGTCGCGTTGTCGACGTAGGCTTCCTCGCGGCCCTTGGGCGCATACTTCTCGCCCAGCACACCCAGCGCCGTCGGGTGACCGTTCGGGCTCTCGCCGTCGCCGAAGTAGCCCTCCACGATCACGCCCTTGTCGCGATACTCCGGATCGCGCAGCAGCATCTCGTGCAGCCGCTTCAGGTTGTAGTGCGGCACCGACGCCATCAGGTGATGGGGCAGGTGGTAGTCCATGCCGAACGGAAACACGGCGTAGCGCACCAGCGGGCCGGCCAGGAACACGCGCGTGTTGGTATAGCGGCCGCGGTCGGCGTTGCCGTGCTGCACCCACTGGCGCAAGATCATGAACAGCGGGAAGGCGGTGAACACCGGCACCAGCCACAACAAGCCGAAGTAGGCCCAAGCCGGTCCCCAGCCGGCAAGCTGCACGGCCGACAGCGCCCCGTAGAGCAGGGCCAGATAGGTCACGCGGCTGATCCCGAGCCAGCGGATGGGCGTGACGGGGGCCAGCCGCGTCCCGGGGTAGGCTTCATCGGGGAGCAGCGCCAGGATCGCCACCACCGCCGCCCACATCAAGGGCAGCACAACCGCCACGGCGAGCCCGTTGCCCATCACGACCAGCGGAATGATGACTGCCGGGGCACCTAAGGCGAACAGGATGCCGGCCCGCACGGGCCGCACCGAGCCGGGTCGGTCGGGGTCCGCATAGGGGTTGTGGCCGCCGCCCAGCGCGCTGTAGCGCGCGCGTGTGATCGTGTAGCGGAACAGGTTGGGGAGCCACAGCTGCTTCAGAAGGGCCCACAGCATCTCGACGTGCGTGATCGGGAAATCGAGCCAGTGATGGCTCTCGTGCAGCTGGCTGATGTCGGGGTCGCGCTCGGGATCGTTGACGAACTGGTGGTGCGCCAGGTGGTGCAGCCGGTAGTGATAGGTCGTGGTCAGGATGGGGAAGGCGGCGAGCCAGTCGGAGGCAAGCTCGTTGAGCCTGCGGTTGGCGAACAGCATGAAGTGCGTGCCTTCGTGGATGGCCCCACCGAACTGATGTTGGGAGCCCCCGATGACGACGATGGCCGCAAGCGTGGCGGGGATGCTCCACCACCAGGCGATGGCGCCCGATAGCGCCGACTGGTCGACCCACACCGCGCCCGCGACTGCCAGCGCGATGACGACGTAGATCCGTGCCAGGTAGACCCAGTTCGTGAGGTTGTCGCGGGCCTTGAGCGCCTGCACCTCCTCGGAGGTCTGGCGTGCCGGTCGCTCGCGCGCGACCTCGGCGTCACTCGCCCGCGCCGCAACCTCGGCTGCTGCCACCGCTGCCATGGACGTTCTCTCCTCGGACCGGTTGTGCCGCGATCGCCGAGCCTCGCGGGCGCCACTTTGACAGAATGGGAATCACCGATCCAACCCAAATGGCGTGCGGCGATGTCGCAAGCTAGGGCAATAATCTTGCTCTGCGGTGTACGGGCATAGTTTCTAATGTTCGTCGGAAGCGTTAAGAATTGCAGGCAGCGCCCCGCCCCCGGGATGCATTCGCGCCGGCGGCCCTCACGGGGCCCCGTTGCGACATAACAAAACGATGACACCGACGGCGCCTGCCAGTGCGCGGCGGCACGCCACATCTGGCGGTTTTTCTTGCGTTTTTTACAAGACTGTGCGAGCACACCGGTGGCTCGAGCGCAGGGGACGCGATTCCATTAGTCCCTTTTCGAGGCCAGACCGCTTTCTTTGCCGCATTCGGCGAATCCCCATACCCCTGCGCTCCGTCACCCGCTGCCGCTTTCAGAAGCGTTGGCGCGGGACCCTGTGAACGCAGACGGAGACGTGGACTTTTGGAACCCAAGACCTTCGCTGAGCTCGGTCTCAGCCCTAAGGTGCAGGCGGCCATCGATGCCGCCGGCTATACGACGCCTACACCCATTCAGGCCGCCGCCATCCCCATCGCCCTGACCGGCCGTGATGTGCTCGGCATCGCCCAAACGGGCACCGGCAAGACCGCCGGCTTCGTGCTGCCGATGATCACGCGGCTGGAGACGGGACGCGCGCGGGCGCGCATGCCGCGCTCGCTCATCCTGGCGCCGACGCGCGAGCTCGCCGCGCAGGTGGCGCAGAGCTTCGAGAAGTACGGCATCAATCACAAGCTCGACCTGGCGCTGTTGATCGGCGGCATGTCGATGGACGATCAGGTGAAGAAGCTCGACCGCGGCGTCGATGTGCTCATCGCCACGCCGGGGCGCCTGCTCGATCACTTCCAGCGCGGGCGCATAATGCTCATGGGCGTGGAGATCCTCGTCATCGACGAGGCGGACCGCATGCTCGACATGGGCTTCATCCCCGACATCGAGAAGATCTGCAAGCTCTTGCCCGGCGCGCCGCCAGACGCTGTTCTTCTCGGCCACCATGCCGCCGGAGATCACCCGCCTCGTCAGCCAGTTCCTGAAAGATCCCGCCCGCATCGAGGTGGCTCCGCCCGCCACCACCGCCAAGACCATCACCCAGCGTTTCGTCTTTTGCCCCAACGGCGAGGATTGGGCCAAGCGCGAGGCTCTGCGCGACCTCATTCGCAACGAGACGGTCAAGAACGCCATCATATTCTGCAACCGCAAGGTCGAGGTGGCGATCCTGCATCGCTCTCTGGTCAAGCACGGGTTCAGCGCCGGCGCGCTGCACGGCGATATGGACCAGAAGAACCGCATGGACACGCTCGACAAGTTCCGCTCCGGCGAGCTGATGCTGCTCGCCGCCAGCGACGTCGCCGCGCGCGGCCTCGACATCCCCGACGTCAGCCACATCTTCAATTTCGATCTGCCGTGGCAGTCGGACGACTACGTGCACCGCATCGGCCGAACGGGGCGCGCCGGCAAGGAAGGCCACTCCCTCTCTCTGGTCACCACCGAAGAGCTCAAGTCCTTGAAGGACATCGAGAAGATGCTGGGCGAGCCGGTCGTGTGGCTGGGCGAGGGGCCGAGCGAGCAGGACTACGCTGAGGCCGGCAAGAAGCGCCGCCGCGGGCGTGGCGCCCCCCAGCGCGGGCGCGGACGTGGTGCCGCTCCGGCGGCCCGTGCACCCGACAAGGGCCGGCATGGCGAGAGCCGCTCGCACCAGCGGCCGGAGCGCAAGGAGGCGGCGCCCGCGCGCGCCGACCACCCGCGGCCAAGTCGAGCAGCCGCGGCAAGAGCCGCGCCGGCAGGAGCAGCCAAGGGCTCATGAGCCGAGGGCACACGAAGTCGAGGGCACAAGAGCAGCCGCGGACCGAGAAGCAGCCGCGCCGCCATGCTGCGTCGGGTCCGGTGCGCAACGGTCAACCGGCGCCGGCCGCCCCACGCCCCGAGCGCCAACCCTCGCAGCAGAGAACCGGCTTCGCCGACAACGTCCCGGCGTTTCTGCGCAACCCCGTCAAGCGCCCGGTGAAGGTCGCGGGCGAGTAGTGCGCGGCGCCTGGGCCGTTACCCCGCTTTCGGGCTTCGGCTTGCGGCCCAGCATGCGCAAGAGCACGGCATCGCGCAGCACGAAATGATGATAGAGCGCGGCTGCCACGTGCACGACAACGAGCGCGATCAGGGCATAGGCTGCGAGCTCGTGGGCTTCCTCGAGCAGCTCGTGGCTGCCTGAGCCGGGCCCCACAAGCTGGGGCACGCTGATGAACCCGAAGAGATCGATGCCGACGGGCTTACGCATCGCGCCGACCAGCGCCCAGCCGGCAAGCGTCGCCGCAAAGATCAAGGCGTAGAGCGCCCAGTGCGCGAGCCGCGCGGCGTGATGCTGCCAGTTGGGCGTTGCGGCGGACTCCGCCGGCACGGCGTTGGCGAGCCACCACAGGAACCCTGCCGCGGCGATGACCAACAAGCTGATGCCGACCGCGCTGTGCAGCCAGGTCTGAAACAGGCGCTGATCGCTGCCGAGGTCCTCCAACCATAGTCCCTGAGCGAAGAGCCCGAGCACCAGGACCGCGACGATCCAGTGGAAGGCCCGTGCCGGCCAACCCCAGCTCTCGCGCGTGTTGCGGATCATGACTGTCGCTCCCTCATGTCTGTCAAACCTGGCTCGCATTGAGAAACCCTGCCTCGCCCGGCTGAAACCCGGCTGAACGCCGCCCCGGCAATGTGCACGCCCTTCCTGTCATTTCCCTGACACGGGCCGACGCGGGGGGGTGCTCTTTCGCGAGGGCTTGGGCGCCGGTTTCCGTTTCGGCTTGGCAGCGGCCGCGCGGCGGGCGACGCCGAGCGCCACGCGCGCCCATTCTACCATCTCCTCGGCGTCGTCGAGCAGCCGCTCGGGCGCGCGCCAGTAGGGCAAATCGATCCTCTTGCCGGGCCCGCCGTAGCCGTAGGGCCCGAGCCCCTCGGCCTCGAAGGCTCCCTTCGTCTCGCCGTCGGCTTTGAGGTAGAGCGTATCGTCGGCGATAAGGCCGAACATGACGCCGTCGGCGTAGATGCCGGCGCCCCCGAACATGCGCCGCACGCTCACGGGGCCGAGCCCGGCAAGCGCGTCCCGCAAAAGCTCGATGAACCCCTCGCTCGCAGCCATGCCACATCCTAAGTCAAACGGGGCGGCGTGCGTAATTCCCCCTCTCCCCGCAAGCGGGGAGAGGGAGCTCGCTAGAAGGCGCTGCCGGGCTCGGCGAGGAACGCTTCCTCCTCGGGCGTCGAGACCCGCCCCAGCGCCGCGTTGCGGTGGGGGAAGCGGCCAAAGCGGTCGATGATGGCCTTGTGAGCGCGCGCGTAGCGCGTGAGCTCCTCATCGCCCAGCCCCGAGATCAGCGCCACCGCGCGTGCCTGGTCGTCCTTGTCCTCGCTGTGCTCAAACGGCAGATAGAAAAAGATGCGCTCTTCCGGCTTGAGCTCCGTGTCGAGCCCTTTGGCGAGCGCGCCCTGCGCCACCGCGCGCGCCACATCGTCGGTGGCAAATGCCTGCGCGTCGTCGCGGAACATGTTGCGCGGGAACTGGTCGAGGACGAGCACGGTGGCGAGCGCCCGGCTGGCGCTGGCAAACGCGTCTGCCGCCGGCCACGTGCTCAAGACCTCGTAGAGGACCAGGAAGCGCTCGCGGACCGCAGCATCGACGCCGTCGTCCTTAGCGAACCACTTGGGGCGCCCGAGCTCCTCAAACCAGAAGCCGATGACATCGCCGATCCATTCCTCGCTGGCGACGGCGGTGCCCATGGGTCGGGGTCAGTCCCCCTGCGCCAGCGCCTGCGCCTCGGCGGCGGGCGTCAGGCTCACGCTCTCGCCGCAGCCGCAGGAGCCCGTCTGGTTGGGGTTGTTGAACACGAACTGGTTCCCGAGCTTGTCGATCTTGAAGTCCATCTCGGTGCCCAGCAGGTACATGATGGCTGTGGGCTCGATCAGCAGCACCGCGCCCTCGTGCTCCACCACCTCGTCGTGCGGCACCGTCGCCTCGGCGACGGCCATGGTGTACTCCATGCCGGCACAGCCGCCCTTCTTGACGCCGACACGCAGGCCGATCGCACCCGGGTGGTCGGCGAGGATCGCGCGCACGCGCGCGGCGGCGGCGTCCGTCAGGGTCACGACCTTGGGCATCATGCGCAGCGTGGGCATCTCGTCTCACCTTGCAAATCGCGTCGCAAAAGCAGTCCTTCATATAGCGAGTGTGCGCTCAATCGCAAAGCGGCACACCTTCGAATTAGAACATGTTGAGCGCCAGCCGCGCCTCGTCCGACATGCGACTCATGTCCCAGGGCGGATCGAACGTCATGGCCACTTTGATGGAATTGACGCCCGGGACCGCGTTGACCGCGTTCTCCACCCACTGCGGCATCTCGCCCGCGACGGGGCAGGCGGGCGCCGTCAGCGTCATGGCGATGGCGACGTTGCGCTCGCCGTCGATGGCGATGTCGTAGATGAGGCCGAGCTCGTAGATGTCGGCGGGGATTTCCGGGTCGTAGACGGTCTTCAAGGCCGCAACGATGTCGGCGCGCAGGCGCTCATCCTCCTCTGCCGGCAGCGCGGAGGGTGCCGCGGCCGCACCGTCGCCGCCAGCCGACACCGGCTCGGGCTTGTCGGAAAGCGCCACCGGCGCCTCCTGCTCCAAAGGTTTGCCTTCCATCTCTCACTCCCGGAAAGGCCTTGGCCTTCCACTTACGTGAACAGCTCGTGCGCGCGTTTGAGCGCCTCGACCAGGGCGTCCACCTCCGCCTTGGTGTTGTACATGGCGAAGGAGGCACGGCAGAGCGCGGTGACGCCCAAGCGCTCCATCAGCGGCTGCGCGCAGTGGTGGCCGGCGCGCACGGCAACGCCCGAGCGGTCGACGATGGTCGCCACGTCGTGGGGATGCAGGCCCTCCACCGCGAACGACACGATCGCACCCTTGCCCGGCGTGGTGCCGTAGATCTTGACGTAGGGCAGCTCTGCGAGCCGCGCGTGCGCATAGGTCCTGAGCTCGGCCTCGTGGCGCGCGATCTTCTCGCGCCCGACCTGCATCATGTAGTGGAGCCCGGCCCCGAGCCCGATCGCCTCCACGATGGGCGGCGTGCCTGCCTCGAATTTCTGCGGGGTCGTGCCGTAGGTGATGGCATCGACGTGCACCGACTCGATCATGTTGCCGCCGCCCTGGTAGGGGCGCATGGCATCGAGGTGCGCCTTCTTGGCGTAGAGCACGCCGATGCCCGACGGCCCGTAGGTCTTGTGGCCGGTGAACACGTAGAAGTCGCAGTCGAGATCGCGCACGTCGACGGGCATGTGCACGGCCGCCTGGCTGCCGTCGACCAGCACCGGGATGCCGCGCTCGTGCGCCACGCGGATGACGTCCTTCACCGGCACCAGCGTGCCGGTGACGTTCGACATGTGGGTGATGGCGACGAGCTTGGTGCGCGGCGTCAACAGCCGCTCGAACTCCTCGAACAGAAACTCGCCTGTATCGGAGATCGGCACCCATTTGAGCACGGCGCCGGCGCGCTCGCGGCGGAAATGCCAGGGCACGATGTTGGAGTGGTGCTCCAGGATCGAGAGCACGATCTCGTCGCCCTCGCCGATGTCGGCACCGAAAGAATCCGCCACGAGATTGATGGCGGCGGTGGCGTTGCGCGTGAACACGATCTCGTCGGCACTGCCGGCGTTGAGGAAGCGGCGCGTCAGCTCGCGCGCGTCCTCGTACTTGGAGGTGGCGGTGTTGGAGAGATAGTGCAGACCGCGGTGCACGTTGGCGTACTCGAAGCGATAGGCATGGTCCATCGCCTCGATCACCGAGCGCGGCTTCTGGGCGGAGGCGGCGTTGTCGAGATAGACGAGCGGCTTGCCGTAAACCTCGCGGTAGAGGATGGGGAAGTCCACGCGGATGCGCTCCACGTCGTAAGGCTCGCCCGTGGCGCGCGCGCCGGACCGTTCGATCTCTGTAGTCTCTGGCGTTTCAGCGGTCATCGCGCCCTCTTTGCCGCGTCTGCGAGCCAGCCGCGCGCCACAAGCGTCAGGGCCTCGCGTACGTCCTCGCGCTCGAGCTTCGCCAGCGCATCGCCGACGAAGGATTCGATCAGCAGCGCGCGCGCCTCGGCCTCGGGGATGCCGCGCGAGCGGCAATAGAACAGCAGATCCTCGTCGAGGTCGGCGCTGGTGCTCCCGTGCCCGCAGACGACGTCGTCGGCGTAGATCTCGAGCTCGGGCTTGGAATCGAACTCAGCAAAGGGCGACAGCATCAGCACCTGCGCCATCTGCTTGCCGTCGGTCTTCTGCGCGTGCGGACGCACGATGACCTTGCCCTGGAAGATGCCGCGTGCCTCGTCCTCGAGCACGCCCTTGAACAGCTCGCGGCTCTCACAAGCCGGCACCGCATGATCGACGACGAGGGTGGTGTCGACGTGCTCGAGCCCTCGCGCGAGGAAGGCGCCGGAGAGATCGATCTTGGCGCCCTCGCCCTTGAACGTCACCGCCAGCTGATTGCGCGCGAGGCCCACGCCCGCCGTGAACTGGAAGCCGCGGTAGTCGGCGTCAGCGCCGATGTCCACGAGCCAGTTGGCGAGATGGACCGCCGCGCCGCCATCGAGCGTGCACTTGACGTGGGTGACACGGGCGCCATCACCGATGCCGATCTCGGTCGCGGCGTTGTGCTGGCCTTGGGCCGCAGCGCCGGGCAGCGCCACGAAGGCCTCGATGATGGTCGCTTCAGCACCGTCGCCGACGCTCAAGACGTTGCGCGTCGTCACCAGCTGCGGCTCGGCACCCGCGCGCGCGAACACGATGAGCAGCGGCTTTGCGAGCTTGGCGCCCTTGGCGATGCCCAACACGGCACCGTCGGTGGCATAAGCGGTGTTTAACGCCAGCACCGCGTCGTCGTCGCGGCCATCGAGGCGCAAAAGGTCGACTGCGCCCCCATCGCTCCCATCGTTGAGGGCCGCAGAAAGCGGGCTCCCCAGGATATCCTTGAGGCTTTCGAGCTGGGACAGCTCCGGCCGGTAGGCGCCATTGACGAACACCACCCGGTCCGCATCGATGCCGGCAAGCGGCCCCAGCGCTGCGCCGACGTCCGCCGCGGTTACCGGGATGTCGTCGCCGATCCTCGGCGCCAGCGCTTCCTTCAGCACATGGCGCAGATCGGTGTACTTCCACGCCTCGATGCGCCGGTGCGGCAGCCCCAGCGTCTCGAAGCGGCCGATCGCGCGCTCGCGCGCGTCGCGCACGCCGCCCCCGCCCGGAAGCTCGTCGGCGATCGCGGCATAGGTCTCGCTCAGGCCCTGCTCCGCCTTGGTTTTCAAAGCAGCCACGCTCATCTCGCGTCCCCCCCGAGCCGCATCGGCGCGCTGAGGCGTGCGCACCTCGGCCGGGCTTTCCGCGCCGGCCGGTGCGTACCTGTCCTCGCCGATGGGCAATTTGCCTTCCATGTTGTTCACGCGGCCTTCCCTTGATACTCGGCGTAGCCGGACTTCTCCAGCTCCTGCGCCAGCGACGCGTCGCCCGACTTCTCGATCCGGCCGTCGATCATCACGTGCACCTTGTCGGGCACGATGTAGTTCAACAGCCGCTGGTAGTGGGTGATGACCAGCATGGAGCGGTCCGGGGCCCGCATTGCGTTGACGCCGTCGGCAACGATGCGCAGCGCGTCGATGTCGAGGCCTGAGTCGGTCTCATCCAGCACGCACAGCGTCGGCTCCAGGATCTCCATCTGCAGGATCTCGGAGCGCTTCTTCTCGCCGCCCGAGAAGCCGACGTTCACCGGCCGCTTGAGCATCTCCATGTCGATGTCGAGCTTTGCCGCCTTCACCTTCACGAGCTTCAGGAACTCCGGCGTCGACAGCTCTGCTTGCCCACGCGCCTTGCGCACGGCATTTGCCGCGGTGCGCAGGAAGGTGAGGCTCGCCACGCCCGGAATCTCCATCGGGTACTGGAAGGCTAAGAACACGCCCTTGGCCGCCCGCTCCTCCGGCTCCATCTTGAGGATGCTCTCGCCATTCCACAGGATATCGCCTTTGGTCACCTCGTAGTCGGCACGGCCGGCGAGCACATAGGCGAGCGTCGACTTGCCCGAGCCGTTGGGGCCCATGATCGCGTGCACCTCGCCCTTGGGGATGGTGAGCGAGAGCCCCTTGAGGATCTCGCGGTCCTCATCGGCGATCTTCACGTGCAGGTCTTTGATCTCGAGCATTCTACAACTCCGCTAAATCGTTTGTACGGCCGCTGATCCCGCGACTTTAGTCGCGCTCACCCCAGCGCCACCGCCATTCCCCCTTCGTCAACCGCTTGGCAAAAAGTGCATAGGCAAAGAGAACAACGGCGACATAGGCGATCCAGACTGCGACCCTCCACGGATCAGGCTGGGCGTGTCCCAGGGGAAAGAGCCCGAGCCGCACCGGCAACAGAAGGAAGAGCACGAGTGCGGCGATCGATGCCCACCCTTTCCAGCTCGACGGCGTAGCCCCGTAGCCGTAGCGCTTCGGGCGGAACCAGTAATCCTTAGGAATCTGCATCACCCAACACTGCCTTCCAGCGAGATGCCGATCAGCTTCTGCGTCTCGGCCATGAACTCCATCGGCAGCTTCTGCAAAACGTCGCGCACGAAGCCGTTGACGACGAGGGCGATGGCCTCCTCCTGCGAAAGCCCGCGCTGGCGGCAGTAGAACAGCGTGTCGTCGGAAATCTTCGAGGTCGTCGCCTCGTGCTCGAAGTGGGCGGTGGCGTTCTTGGCCTCGATGTAGGGCACGGTGTGGGCGCCGCACTTGTCACCGATCAGCAGCGAGTCGCAGTTGGTGAAGTTCCTGGCGCCCGTCGCCTTGCGGTGGGCCGAGACGAGCCCGCGGTAGGTATTGTTCGAATGTCCCGCGGCGATGCCCTTGGAGATGATGCGGCTCGAAGTGTTCTTGCCCAGGTGGATCATCTTGGTGCCGCTATCGACCTGCTGATACCCGTTCGACACCGCGATCGAGTAGAACTCTCCGCGCGAGTTGTCGCCGCGCAGGATGCAACTGGGGTACTTCCAGGTGATGGCGGAGCCGGTCTCCACCTGCGTCCAGGAGATCTTGGCGTTGCGGCCGCGGCAGTCGCCGCGCTTGGTCACGAAGTTATAGATGCCGCCCTTGCCTTTGCTGTCGCCGGGGTACCAGTTCTGCACGGTCGAGTACTTGATCTCGGCGTCGTCCAGAGCGATCAGCTCCACGACGGCGGCGTGCAGCTGGTGCTCGTCGCGCATCGGCGCGGTGCAGCCTTCGAGATACGAAACGTAGGCGCCCTTGTCGGCGATGATGAGCGTGCGCTCGAACTGGCCGGTCTGCTTCTCGTTCATGCGGAAGTAGGTCGACAGCTCCATGGGGCAGCGCACGCCCTGGGGCACGTAGACGAAGGAGCCGTCGGAGAACACCGCCGAGTTGAGCGCGGCATAGAAGTTGTCGCCCTGCGGCACCACCGATCCCAGGTACTTCCGGACGAGCTCGGGATGCTCGCGGATCGCCTCCGAGATCGAGCAGAAGATGACGCCGGCCTTGGCCAGCTCCTCCTTGAAGGTGGTGACGACGGAGACGGAATCGAACACGGCGTCGACGGCGACACGCGCATCCTTGACGCCCGCCAGCACCGCCTGCTCGTTCAGCGAGATGCCGAGCTTCTCGTACATCTTGAGCAGCTCGGGATCGACCTCGGCCAGGCTCTTGGGCCCTTCCGTCGATTTCGGCGCTGAGTAGTAGTAGAGGTCCTCGAAGTCGATCTTCGGATAGGTCACGTTGGCCCAGGTCGGCTCGATCATGTTGCGCCAACGCCGATAGGCCTCGAGCCGCCACTCGAGCATCCAGGCGGGCTCGCCCTTCTTGGCCGAGATGAAGCGTACGGTCTCCTCGTCGAGGCCCTTCGGCGCCTTCACCGTCTCGATCTTGGTCTCGAAGCCGTACTTGTACTGGTCGACGTCGATCTTCTTGACCTGCTCGATCGTCTCTTGAACCGCTGCCATCAACTATCCTTTCAAAACTTCTCGGCTCACGCGGCGATCGCCGCGGAGCCTGCAACCTTGTCCCAGGCCGCCAGGAAGGCGGCGATGTCGTTCTCGCTCGTCTCAGCCCCGAGGCTCACCCGGATCGCCGAGCGCGTGATCTCCGGCGGCAGCCCCATGGCTTCGAGCACGTGGCTCGCTCCGACCTTTCCCGACGAGCAGGCCGCACCGGCGCTCACTCCCACGCCTGCGAGGTCGAGCTTGATGACGACCGTCTCCGCCGCCTTGCCCGGCAGCGCGATGCAGGAGGTGTTGGCGATGCGGGCCGTATCCTTGCCGACGATCATTGCCGCTGGCGTCGTCTGCATAACGCCATCCTCCAGCATCGCCCGCAATCGGCCCATCTGCATGGCTGCGTCCTGTTCGCGGGCAATCGCCGTGGCGGCCGCGCCGAAGCCGGCGATCCCGGCGACGTTCTCAGTGCCGCCGCGCCGGCGCCGCTCCTGCCCGCCTCCGGCGATGAAGGTCGGCAGCTCGGCAGCCTCGCGCACGATGAGCGCACCGACGCCGCGCGGGCCCCCGATCTTGTGGCCGGAGAGAACCGAGCGCGTCGACGTCGAGGGCGGCGAAGTCGACGGGAATGCGCCCCGGCGCCTGCACCGCATCGACGTGCACGCGCGCGCCGACCTCGCGCGCCAAAGCCGCAGCCTCGGCCACCGGCTGGATCACGCCGGTCTCGTTGTTGGCCAGCATCAGGCTCAGAAGCACGCGCTTGAAGCCGTGCGCGGCGCGCTTGAACGGCTCGGCCACGGCGCCAACGTCGGCGACGCCGCTGAGGCCGGCCGGGATCTCCACGATCTCGGCGCCTGAGCGCCGCGCCGGGGCCAGCACCGAGTCGTGCTCGATGCCGCAGACGCCGATCGCGTCCCAGCCCGCCGCCATCACCCAGTTGTTCGCCTCGGTCGCGCCGCTCGTGAACACGACCTCGCTGGCGCGCGCGTTGACGAGGCGGGCGACATCCTCGCGCGCAGTCTCGATGATTGCGCGGGCGGCGCGGCCCTCGGCATGCACCGACGACGGGTTGCCGATCACGTCGAGCGCCGCCAGCATCGCCGCGCGCGCTTCGAGGCGCAGCGGCGCCGACGCGTTGTAGTCGAGATAGGTGCGCGCTTGCGTCATCGGGCCACCAGCTCGCGTTGGGGCAGCGGCTTTACCGCCTGCTTTGCCGCCGGAATGCCGTCGAGCACCTCCTGCAGCGACACGTTCGACAGGAAAGCCGCGATGTGGCCGCCGAGCGCGTGCCACAGCGCGTGCGTCAGGCAGCGGTGGTCCGCGACGCAGCCGACGTCGCCGTCGAGACAGCGCGTCATGCGCGTCTCTTCCTCCACCGCCTTCATGATGTGGGCGATCTGAATGGAGCTTGCGGAGCGCGCAAGCAGATAGCCGCCGGCGCGACCGCGGGCGCTCTGCACCAGGCCGGCGCGGCGCAGGCGCAGAAAGATCTGCTCCAGATAGGCCATCGACAGGTTCTGCCGCT
Organism: uncultured Alphaproteobacteria bacterium; assembly: GCA_963728165.1. GTDB lineage: Bacteria > Pseudomonadota > Alphaproteobacteria > Rhizobiales > Hyphomicrobiaceae > Hyphomicrobium_A. Next base: position 580,601 of record CAVSIY010000002.1, read on the forward strand.
CGGCGATCGCCGACAGCGGCACGGCCCCGTCCTCGCCGTGCTTGGCGAGGTCGGCCATGGCCATCACCGCGTACCTGGCCTTGGTATTCAGCTCCACGCCAACATCCTCCGATCCCCGGTTCTGGGGTACGGCCCGCCGCTGGCCGCTTTCTCTTGCAATTGCCACCAGGGCTTGTGCTAAGAAGCGCGACCGTCGAGAGCCGGCACGATTTAAGCCCGCTCTTTCGAACCATTCTAAATTCCTAATGGGAATATGAAAATTCCGAGCCCTGAAGTCAAGGTTTCGGAGCGGTCGATCTCACGGGTTCTGCCCGCCGTCCCGCCTCGGGGGCCGAGCCCATAACCTCCTAAGAGCTGGAAAACGATGCCCGAGCTGATCATTAATGGGCCCGCGGGCCGCATCGAGGCCCGTTACCATCACGATTCGGCGAGCGACAGCCCCGTAGCCCTCATCCTGCACCCGCACCCGCAATTCGGGGGCACGATGAACAACCAGGTCGTCTACACGCTCTATCATACGTTCGCCGAGCGCGGCTTCTCGGTGCTGCGCTTCAACTTCCGCGGCGTCGGCCGCAGCCAGGGCATCTGGGACGGCGGCCCGGGCGAGTTGTCGGATGCCGCCTCGGCGCTGGACTGGCTGCAGCTGGTCAAGCCCGACGCCAAGAGCTGCTGGATCGCCGGCGTCTCCTTCGGCACCTGGATCGCCATGCAGCTTCTGATGCGCCGTCCCGAGGTGGAAGGCTTCATCTGCGTCGCCCCGCCGTCCAACCTCTATGACTTCTCCTTCCTCGCCCCCTGCCCGTCCTCGGGCCTGATGATCAACGGCGACAAGGACCGGGTGGTGCCGACCAACTCGGTGGGCGAGCTGTCACAGCGCCTCAAGACGCAGCGCGGCATCAAGATCACGCATCAGGTCGTCCCCGGCGCCAACCACTTCTTCGAGAACAAGCTCGACGAGCTGAAAGAGGCGGTCGGCACCTACGTCGACGAGCGCATGGAGCAGGCCGAGAAAGACCGCGTCAAAGAGAAGGAGCGCGAGCGGGAACGCGAGCGCGAGCGCCAGCGCCAGCGCGAGATCGAGCGCCAGGAGGAGCAGGGCGGCGGCAGCTGATTGCGCGCCCCGCGCGGGCCATTAGGAGCGGATGCGAAGCGTGAGGAAGACCGTGATCCTTTGGGGAGCAGGGTTTCTGCTCGTCGTTGCCGCGCTCTCAGGCGCAACGGCCTGGTACATGCTGGGTGTGCCCGGCAACAGCTTTTCAGGACCGGTGCCGCCGCCGACACGCGCCGAGGAGACGCTCGCCCAGCGTTTGCAGCGCCACGTCACGGCAATCGCGAGCGTGCCCCATAACGTCAGCCACTACGCCGAGCTTGAAAAGTCGGCCGCCTACATCGAGGGCGAGCTTGCCGCGCTCGGCTACACGCCGCGACCCCAAGTCTTCGACACCGACGGCCGCTCGGTGCGCAACATCGAGGTCACGCTCGAGCCGCAAGACGCAGGCCCCGAGACCGAGAGCATCGTCGTCGGCGCGCACTATGATTCGGCCGGCATCGCGCCCGGCGCCAACGACAACGCCACCGGCGTCGCCGCCGTCATCGAGCTGGCGCGCCTGCTCAAGGACGTCAGGCCCAAGCACAAGCGCCTGCGCCTCGTGCTCTTCGTCAACGAGGAGCCGCCCTACGACCGCACGCCCAACATGGGCAGCTGGCGCTATGCGCAGATGCTCAAGGAGCGCGGCGAGCGCGTCGCCGGCATGATGTCGCTGGAGACGCTCGGCTGCTTCTCCGATAAGCCCGGCAGCCAGAAATACCCCGCCCCCTTCGGGCTGTTTTTTCCGAATAAGGCCAACTTCATCGCCTTCGTCGCCCTGCCGGGCGGGCGCGACTTCCTGCAGGAGGTCGTGGGGCCTTTTCGCCGCCATACCGAGATCCCCACCATCGGCGGCACCGCGCCCGACCAGTTCGACGGCGTCGGCTGGTCCGACCACTGGTCGTTCTCCAAGCACGGCTACCCGGCGATCATGATCACCGACACCGCGCTCTTCCGCTATGCCCACTATCACAAAGCGACCGATACGCCCGACAAGGTCGACTACGCGAAGCTCGCGCGCATCACGCTGGGGCTGGAGCAGACGCTGCGCGATCTGTTGTAGTAGCGCTTTCCCTCTCCCCATGCCCTCTCGCATGGGGAGAAGGTTAGGGTGAGGGGCAGAAGCTAGCGTTGCGGTTTGCGGCTGCCCCTCTCCCTGCACGCGGGGAGAGGGAGATCAGCTGTTTGCCTTGGCGAGGACGCCGCCGGTCATCGGCGCCGATACGCCCGTGGTCTCCGGGAACGTGATCGGCAGCTTCAAGCGCCGAGCGCACCGCCATATAGGCCCACGCCTCCGCCTCGATCACGTCGCCGTTGAGGCCGATCGCCTCCACCGGCACCACGGCGTTGGCGACGTGCCCGGCCAGCATGCTCATCAAGGTTCTGTTCTTGCGCCCGCCCCCGCACACGATCCAGGTGCGCGGCTCGCGCGGCATGTTCTCGCGCGCCTTCGCGATCGAGGCCGCGGTGAAGGCGGCGAGCGTCGCCGCCCCGTCCTCGGTCGTGAGCGCATCGAGGGAAGCCGACGAGAACGCGTCGCGGTCGAGCGACTTGGGCGGCGGTGCGCCGAAGTAGCCATTGGTCAAAAGTGCCGTCAGCGCCTCGGCGTCGACGCGGCCGCGCGCGGCGACCGCGCCGTCGGCGTCGTGCACGGCGCCTGAGCGCTTCAGCATCCAATCGTCGATGAGCGCATTGCCGGGCCCGGTGTCGAACGCGAGCAAGCGCCCGTCGGCGCCGATCCAGGTGACATTGGCGACGCCGCCGATGTTGAGGAAGACAACGGGCAGCTCCTCGAGCTGCGCAGCGAGCGCCCGGTGGTAGACCGGCACCAGCGGCGCGCCCTGCCCGCCGGCGGCGACGTCGGCGGCGCGCAGATCGTAGACGACGTCGATGCCGGTGCGCGCAGCCAGCAACGCCCCTTCCCCGAGTTGCACCGTCATGGCACGCGCCGGCATCGTGCAGCACCGTCTGGCCGTGATAGCCGATGAGATCGACACTTGCCGGATCGATGCCGTTCGCCTGCAGGAAGTGGGCGACCGCCTCGGCGTTGAGCTCGGTCAGCGCGGTTTCCAGCTCGCGCAAGGCGGCCGGCCGATCGGCGCGATCCTTGAGGGCGTGCGCCTCCTTGAGGGCGGCGCGCAGCTTGACCTTGATCTCGGGCGGATAGGGCGTGCTCCCCGCCGGCCCGTGACGCAGGTCGCGGTCCCCGTCCGTTTCCAGCAGCGCCACGTCGATGCCGTCCATGGATGTGCCGCTCATCAAACCGAGCGCGCGCTTGAGCTTGCCCATCGACCCCTTCCTGTGCATGTTCCCCGCCACCGCCCTCTATCCAGCATTGGCCGCCAGGGCGGCAAGCGGCGCAACGTCAATACCCGGGTCATGGCCAATCTCAAATCAGACTTCTTAAAGATTCTCACCGAGCGCGGCTTCGTGCACCAATGCTCTGATGACGCCGGGCTCGATGCGCTCAGCTCCAAGGGCGCGGTCACGGCCTACGTCGGCTACGACTGCACCGCGCCGTCGCTGCACGTGGGCAGCCTCATCTCCATCATGATGCTGCATTGGCTGCAAAAGTGCGGCGGCAAGCCGATCGTGCTTATGGGCGGCGGAACGACGCGCGTGGGCGATCCCTCCGGCAAGGACGAGACGCGCCAAATCCGCTCTGTCGAAGAGATCGACGCCAACAAGGACGGCATGAAGCAGGCCTTCGCCAGGTTCCTTAAATTCGGCGCCGGCAAGACCGACGCCGCCATGGTCGACAATGCCGAGTGGCTCAGCCCCCTCAACTACATCGACTTTTTACGCGACGTCGGGCGGCATTTCTCCGTCAACCGCATGCTGACCATGGACAGTGCCAAGCTCCGCTTGGACCGCGAGCAGGAGCTGTCCTTCATCGAGTTCAACTACATGCTGTTGCAGGCCTACGATTTCGTGGAGCTCGCCAACCGCTACGGCTGCAACCTGCAGATGGGCGGCTCCGACCAGTGGGGCAACATCGTCACCGGCATCGACCTCGGCCGGCGCATGGGCGTCAAGCATCAGCTCTACGCGCTGACCTGCCCGCTGCTCACCACCGCATCGGGCGCCAAGATGGGCAAGACCGCCGCGGGCGCGGTGTGGCTCAACGAGGCGCAGCTTTCCGCCTACGACTACTGGCAATATTGGCGCAACACCGAGGACGCCGACGTCGCCCGCTTTCTCAAGCTGTTCACGATGCTGCCGTTGCCCGAGGTTGCCAAGCTCGCTGCCCTCCAAGGTGCGGAGATCAACGAGGCCAAGAAGGTGCTGGCGACCGAGGCGACGGCACTTCTGCACGGGCGCGACAAGGCTGAGGCCGCGGCCGCGACCGCGCGCACGACGTTTGAGCAGGGTGCGCTGGCGCAGGACCTGCCCACCGTCGAGGTCTCCAAAGCCGAGCTCGCCAAGGGGCTCGGCCTGCTCACGGCCTTCGTGCAGGCAGGCCTCGTCAAATCGAACGGCGAGGCGCGGCGTCAGATCCAGGGCGGCGGCCTCAAGGTCAACGACACGGCGATTGCCGACGAGAAGGCGCAGCTGACGCCGGCCGACGTCGTCGCCGGCGGCGTCATCAAGCTGTCGCTGGGAAAGAAGAAGCACGTGCTGTTGAAGCCGGTGTGAGCCGCGCGCCAGCCTAGTCCTTCTTGGAGCGCGGGCTCTCTGTCGTCTGCGAGTTCCAGCCGTCGATCGTGTCGGAGCCCACCTGCGTGCCGGTCTTTTTCTCCGGCGGCGGCGCGCTTGTGCTCGTGCTGGAGTTGCGCGCGGCCCCATCCTTGGCCGGCGTCGGCGGCTCGTCGCGGCGCTGAACCTTGGGGTTGGGGTTGGTCATCTGGAAGATCTCGCGGAAGATGCCCGGCGCCAGCATGGCGAGCGGGTTGACGAGGACCTGCGGCCGGTCCATCGCGCCTTGGATGGCGAAGGTCATGCCGGTCACGCCCTCGCACTTCGGTCCCGTGATGATGGGCCCGAACAGCGGGATCTCACACAGCGCCGCGTTGAGTCCCTGCAGCGGCACATAGGTGCCGCCCAGATTGACGCGGTGCAGCTTGTAATCGATCTTGCCGCGGATCGAGGCGCCGAGCAGCGGCCCGCGCAGGTAGGATTCCTCCATCACGAACTGCCCGTAGCCGACCGAGAACGGCACCCGCATGCGGTCGAACTCGAACACCTGGCGCACGACCTTGTGCCCGCGCTGGCGCGAGTTCGAGGTGCCGGGCTGGCCGGGGTCGGCGCCGCTGAACACCTCCGAGACCACGGGATCGCCGAGAATGCGGAAATCCTCCACCCACAGCGTGCCCGTCTTCTCCGCCGCCCCCTTGCCGTCGAGGTTCACCTCAAGCCGCACGCGGCCACCTTGGATGTTGGGATAGAAGTCGATGAGCTTGAAGGCCTGGCCGGCATCGGTGGAATCGGCGAGCAGCTTGCGCGGCTGATCCTTCTCCTGGCGCAGCACCACCGCGAGCGGCTTGCCCCCGTCGAGCTTGCCGCGCACGTCGAGCGCGGTGAGCTTCTCCCCGCGCTTGGCGAGCTTCAGCGTCACGCCGCGCAGCGAAACCTCCGAGAAGCCGATGACGGTGCCGATCTCCGCCTCCAGATCGATGCCGTCGCGCGGCTTTTGCGGCTTTGGATGCTCGCTCGCGAGCTGGCCGAGCGAGAACAGCGAGTGGAAGAAGTCGCGGCCGTCGAAGGTGGGCCCGCGCGCCTTCACCTTCCACACGTTGTCGGGGCCGAGCGTCCCCTGCACCTCCATCCGCGTCACCACGTTGAGCGAGAAGTCGGGGAAATAGAACTCGCGCAGGCGGTTGTCGGCGCCGATCGCCGCCCAGCCTTCGATGGCGACATCGTCGCCGGCGACCTTGAAGTTCTGCAATTCCAGCTTGTGGTCGCGCCCCTGCACGATGTCGCACTGCAGGGTCGCGGAGCGTCCCGGCGGCTTGCGCCAGGCCACGTTCTCCAGGACGAGATCGGCGTTGGCGAGATCGGCGCGCAGCCGGATTGCCGGCTGATCACCCTGCCCAGGCGTGATGGTGAGCTCCACCGGCACCTCGCCCTGCACGATATGATTGACGTCGAGACCGAGCTGGGTGCGATCGTTGTTGTCGAGCGTCGCGGTGATGCGCAAAGGCGGCTGCTTGTCGAGGGGGGCATCGAAGATGCGCTGCCAGCTGAGCTTGGCCAGCACGCCGTTGATGAGCATCTGGCCGCTGGCATCGGCCGCCTTCTCGGTGATGTCGAGGTCGATGCCCGCGCCCTGGACATGGTAGGGGCCGAGCAAGTTCTTGGCGCGCCCGTCGCTGATCTTGGCTTTGCCCTCGACCTTGACCGAGCTCGCCGGCAGGTCGGCGAGCAGCGGCAGCGTCACCTTGAACTGACCCTCGAACTTGCCCTCGAGCCCCTCGCGCGGCAGCCCCGCATCCTCGATCACCGTCAACGGCGAGCGCTCGAGCACCTCCAGCACCTCGGCAAGCGAGGTTTGCGAGGAGAAGGCGATCTCGCCGATCGGCGTCTCGCCCATGATCTCCTTGGCGGTGAACACGCCGCCCGTCAACGGCAGCAGACGGTCGGGGGCAAGCTGGATCGCCGCCTCGGGGATGGTGACCTCCAAGCCGTCGTTCTCGATGCGCGTCAGGGCGCGTGGGGCGATGACCGAAGGCATGTGGTCGATCACCCGCATCTCCAGGTTCGCCGCGTCCAGCGCGAACGACAAGCGGTGTTGGCTTGGCTGCCCGCCCTCACCTTGCGCGCCGGCGTTGCCGCCGCTCGCGAAGTGGAAGCTGCCGCCGAGGATGTCCCCGCGCGTCACCCGCTCGCCGACCCAATCGCGCGCGCCGGGCGCGACCGCCTTGGGCCACAGCGCTTTGAGCGTTGCGAGCGGCATCGGGCTCAAGGTTCCCTCAAGCCGCGTGCTGGCCGGATCGACGCCTGCCACCAGATCGCCCTTCAGCGCGATCTCGGCGCTGCCGGCCTTCAAGTTGAAATCCGCAAGCTCGATCTCGCCGCGACTGGGGATGATGCGCCCGTTGGCGTGCCAGGCTTCGAGCTTGACCGGCGGCACGCCGAACTCGTTTGCCGCAAAGACGCCATCGCTGGCGCTCAGCTGATAGGTCCAGGCGGGATGATCGCTGTGCGTGTGCTCGTTTGCGAGCGTCCCCGACAGGGTGATGCGGCTGCCGCGCCAGCGCAGCGTCGACGGCGACAGCACGACCCTCTGGGCCGAACCATCGTAGGCGAGGTTCAAGGAGCCGCCGTCGACCTCCAGCGGCGCCTCGGGCAGTGCCGGCAGCCGCAAGCTTCCGTGGCCGATCTCGAGGTCGAGCGTCGCGGCGCGAATGTCGCCCTCGGTGGAAAGCTTGAGCGTCGCCTCGCCGGCGATCGGCATGTCGAAGGCCTGCAACAGGCTCAGCTGCGGCACGGCGGGGGCGAGGCTGCGCGGGATGAGACCCTTGATCGTGGTCTTCAGGTTGAGCGTGCGCTCCTGCGCCGACTCGTCGGTCTCGAAGGTGAGCTGCCAGGGGCGCGCACCCGACGCGATCGTCGCCCTGCCGGCGATGACGCTCCTCGTCCTCGCGTGCATCAGCTCGACCGCCAGCACCGGCACGCGCCACTCCGTCGACTTGCCGGCGTACTCGAGAACGACGGTGGCGTTGCGCAGTCCGAACTCCTTGAGATAGGAGCTGGCGCCGAGCCGCTTGCGCGCCCGCGCCGACATGTCGGTCACCGCGCGGGCCAGATCGATCCGCTTCAGCGGACTGGCGCGGGGCGTGCTCTTGACTTGCTCTTGCGGCTTTTGCCCCCCGGGCGGGTAGACGCGCTGCGGCACGGGCACCTCGAGCCGCGCCTCCTCGGCCCCTTCGACGGGCTTGGAGAAGCTCATGGAGAGGCCACCGCCATCGGAGTAGAATAAGAACAGGCGCGGCTCTATCAGCTCGACGCGCGCCGGCACGATGCGCGCCGACCACAGCGCCGAGGTCTGAAGCTCGACCGCGGCCTGCGGGGCGGAGGCAACCACGTCGCCGTCCGGCTCGTGCATGCGCAGGTTGCGCAACCGGAACTCGAGGCCGCCCTTGCCGGAGAAGGCGACGACCACGTCGTCGATCTTCACCGTGTCTCCGTCGAGCTCGGCGTTGATACCGCGCTCGATCGGCTCCACCAGGAACTTGAGAGAGAGAGGACCGTGGCTCAGCCTGACGTAGCCAAGGCCGATAATGAGCATCATTAGCAGGGCGACAGGCGAGAAGTAGAACGCGGATCTGCCCACCCCGTGCAGGAAGCGGTCGCAAACCAACGTGGCTATCGCCCAGCGCTGCCCAGCGGTCATGCCCGCCTCTGCGCCATCCTCGTGCGCCGGCTCGGGATCGCCATGCGGTCTTCCTGTCGTTTGCAAGCCAGCCCCTCGACGGCTCCGAGACCCAGTCTTGACGCAGAAACGACCCGGCAGCGGACGTGTCCCCTTTGGCCCCCGCCGTGGTGCCGCGAGCTTCATGTCCTCGCTGGACGTCGGCGCCAGGCGCGCAAATCACCCGAGCGCTTCAACCGCTCGCGCCCGTCGCCCGTCTTCGCGGATTGCTTACTTGCGCGGCCCTTTACAGGCCGCTAAGCCTCCCGCCACATCAACCGGCGCAGACCCTCGCGAAGAGGTCCACGTGCACGCGGAAAAGCGACAAAAGAAAGGCATCTCAGCTATGCTCGAGGACGGCAAGAAGGCCCCCGATTTTGCCCTTCCCGATGCCGACGGCAAGACTCTGCAGCTTGCAAGCCTCAAGGGGCATCCGGTGGTCGTCTACTTCTATCCCAAGGACGACACCTCAGGCTGCACGGCGGAGGCCAAGGGCTTCACCTGCCTTGCCGCCGACTTCAAGCGCGCGGGCGCGGAGGTGATCGGCATCTCGCCCGACAGCCCCGCAAGCCATCGCAAGTTCCAGGAGAAGTACGACCTCGGGGTGCGTCTCCTAGCAGACGAGGAGCGCAAGGCGGCCGAGGCCTACGGCGTGTGGGTGGAGAAATCCATGTACGGACGAAAATACATGGGCATCGAGCGCTCGACCTTCCTGGTGGATGGCGCCGGCAAGATCGCGAAAAGCTGGCGCAAGGTTAAGGTGCCGGGCCATGCCGAGGAGGTGCTCGAGGCCGTCCGCGCGCTCAAAGCCTAAGTTGCCCGCGGAATGGGCGAACCGCCCGTTTCCTGGCCCGTGACCGGGGGCCTGAAACGTGCTAGGGGGGACCTAAAGGGGGAGTGCATGCGCCCACGAAAGTGGATGACGTGCCCGCTCACCCAAAAAAAGCCGAGATCATTGCGTTTGTCGCGTCAGAGCGGAGTGGAAGCGTATGCTGCCGAACTTGAAGAGATCGGAATCGGAAACGCCGAAAGTGACACCCAGCCTGTCGTCGACAAATCCCTCGAGCCAAGGCAGCCGCCCGTTGGGGCTCGGCCGCGGAGCGGAGCGCAACACGCCCTCCGTCATCGGGCCCGACCTCATTATCCACGGGAACCTGACGTCGAAGGGCGAGGTGCAGGTCGACGGCGAGGTGCAGGGCGACATCCACGGCACTTATGTCGTAATCGGCGAAAAGGCGCGCATCACCGGCGGCATCGTTGCCGAGGAGATCGTCGTGCGCGGCCATGTCATGGGATCGGTGCGCGGCAAGCGCGTGATGCTGCAGTCCTCCAGCCACGTCGAGGGCGACATCTATCACCAGGCGCTCGCCATCGAGCAGGGCGCCTTCTTCGAGGGCAAGTCGCGGCGCTCCGAAGACCCCACGGCCGGCGTGCCCAAGCCCGACATCCCGGCGCTCAACGGAACCGGCATCTAGCTCGAGCCGCCCGCTAACGCTGCCGTCTCATCCCTGTCGCCACGGACGCAGCGCGATGCGGTTGCCGTCAAGGCCCGCAAACGTGCGCTCACGGCAGGTCAATACCAACACCTGGTGGCTCTCGGCCCCGAGCTTCAGTGCCGCGAACATGCGCTCGATGCGGGTATCGTCGGCGTAGACGAGCGCATCATCGAGGATGAGCGGCGCCGGCGTGCCGGTCTCCGCCAACAGCCGTCCGAAGCCCAAGCGCACCAGCACCGCCAGCTGCTCTTGCGTGCCCTCGCTCAGACTTGCGAGCTCCTCCACGCCGGCCGCGCGCTCCAGCGCGCTGAGCGCAAAGCCCTCGCCCAGGTGCGCCCGCGCGTCTGGAAACACGAGATCGAGGTAAGGCGCGAGCCGGTCGATGACGGGTTTGGCGAAGCGATCGCGCGTCTCGGTCGCCGCCGCGTCGAGCTCGCGCGCGAGACGCTGCAGGGCGGCGACCTCCTCGGCAAGGTCGGCAACGCGTGACTGCGCCAAGGCGCAGGCCTCCTTAAGCTCGCTCAAGTGCGCCTCCACGTCGTCGGCGCGGTCCGCCTTCAGCTCGCCCTCGAGGCCGGCCTCGGTGCGGCGCAGCTCTGCGAGCTGCCGCTCCTGGCCCGCACGCGCCGCCTCCGCCGTTGCGGCCGTGCTCTCGAGCGCGGCAAAGCGCGCATCATCGGGCGCCGTCTCGCGCCAGGCCGCCAGATCGCGCACGGCCTTGTTGAGTGCCGTCTCGGCCTCCGCGAGAAGTGCGGCGACTTTCTCCCGCCGTGCCGCTCGGACCGCGGCCTCGCCCAGGCTCGCAACATATCCCTCGATCTGCCGGCGCCGCTCCTCGCTGCGCGCGCACAGCTGCAGGAAAGCCTCGCGCGCGCCGGCGTGGCCGCCGACGGCCTCGTCGAGCCGGGCCTCCGCCGCGCTCAGCTCGTCGATCAGATCGCGCGCGGCCGCGGCCACCGCTTCGAGCGTGCGCGCCGAGGCAGGCGCCGCGCCCGACTGTGCGGCAAGCTCGCAATGGACGCGCTCGAGCCGCTCGAGCCCGTCGGGCGCCAAAGTCTTGAGCCGCGTACCAGCGTCGGCGAGGCTGCCTTCGATCTCGCGGCGCGCCCCCAAGCGCTGCTCCGCCTCGTCGACCGAGGCGACACCGATGCGGCGCAGGAGGTCGGCGAGCGCGCTTTTGTGGGCGGCAAGGTCGGCCTCGTCCCCGGCGGCACTTTCGGAGCGGCCCGGAGCCACGGTCACGACGCCGATGCCCTCGATGGCGAGCGCCACCGGGCGGGTGGGAAGAAGCGTCTCGCCGTCGGCGAGCGCGCGCCCTGCAACCTTGATCTTGCCCTTGACGCCGGGCGCGTACGCGATCGAGACGGAGGGCGCCGCCGCCGACAGGCGTGCCTCGATGGTCGCGATGCTGCCGGCCTTGTTGCGCGCGGCCTTGACCAGCGTCTCCTCGGCCCGTTGCCGGCGAGCGCCGCGTTGAGCGTCTTGCGCTCGGCCGCGGCGGCACGCGCGTCCTGCAAGCGCTGCGTCAGCTCCTGCAAACGGGTCGCCGCCTCGATCGCCTTGCAGTTCGTGCTCGGCCGCCGCCAGCGCCGCTTTGATCTCGTCGCGCCGCTGCCGGCTCTCGCGCTCTTTGGCTTCGCCCTCGCTGGTGCGACGCTTCAGATCCTCGATTGCCGGCGCATCGTGCGCCGCTGCCGCCTCCAGCTTGGAGAGATCGGCAAGCTTGCCATCGAGATCGGCAAGCGCACCTTTGCGCGTCTCGAACCTCTCCTGATGCGCGCGCCTCGTCTCCTCGGCATGGCGGCATTTCTCGCGCGCGGCGCGCGCCTCCTCAAGAGCGCGTTTGGCGGTGGCGGCCGTCTGCGTTTGCGCTGCCGCGGCCGCGGGATCCGACGCCAGCGCAATCTGATCGCGGACCTGCTGCAGGCGATCGAGCCGCGCCTCGGCCCCGGCGAGGCGGCGGCCGGCCTCCTCGCACTGGCGCTCGAGCGTCTGGCGCTCATCGAGTGCTGCCTTGTAGCGGCCGGTCGGGCGCGGCGGCGCATGGCTGGTGACGAGGTCTGCCAGCTCCGCTTTGAGGCTTTGCTGCACCAGGCGGGCTGCGCCGCCGTCGGCGACGCTTTCGACCTCGCTCTCGACCACGGCCGCCAGCGAGCCTGCCGCCGGCGCGAGCGGGACGAGCGAACCACCCTGATCGACCCACAACAGGGCGAAGCGGCCCGCGTGCGACAAGAGGCTCGCAAGCTCCGTCTCCGCGTCCCCGCCGCGCGCAACCGTGCCGGAGCGCAAGTCCTTGAGCTCGGCTGCGCGGCCTGAGAGGTACTGCTTGCGGATGCGCCAGGGCGCACCGTCGATCTCGAAGTCGACCTCGACGAGGGGCGCCCCGCCTGCATACGGGCGCAGGGCGTCGATCTCGCGCTTGTTGGAGGTGTGCTTTTCGAACAGCGCCAGCTTCACCGCCTTGAGGATCGTCGACTTGCCGAGCTCGTTGGGCCCGGCAAGCACGTCGAGCCCGCCGCTCAAGCCTTCGAGCGCGATCGGATCGCGGAAGCGGCCGACCTCCTTCAAGCGGATGGCTTTGAGCTTCACGACGCGCCCCCCGCTTGCGCGCGCCGCGCCAGCGCAAAGAGCTTGCGCAGGGCGCGCGCGGCAACTTGCGCAGTCCTCGCCGCCGCCGCCGGCCGCGCCCTTGAGGCGCTCAGCCACGGTGCCGAGCACGCCTGAGCCGAGCGCTTCCAGATCGGAGGCCGCTGTCTCGGCACGCAAGGCAGTAAGGTCGGTCTGCAGGTGAAAGACCTGCGTTGCCAGCTGCGCCAGCCGCGCCTCGATGGCGGCGCGCTCGGCAAGCGTCACCATCCCGTCGAGCTTCAGATCGATCAGCCGGCGCGCGGCGGCGCTTCCGAGCCGGGCAATCTCCGCCTCAATGGCGTCGAGCCCTGCGGCGCTCTCCAGTGTCTGCCGCCGGCGCGCCCAGGTGAAATGTGCCGTTGCCACGCGCTCAACCTTCGGCGCCGCGCCCACGCCTTCGATGGTCACGATCAGCGCATGCCCCGGCTCGTTGTCGGGGAAGCTGTCGGGCTCGGGCGTGCCGGAGTACCACACGCGCTCGGAGATCGCGGTGGTGCCGTGCCAGTCGCCGAGCGCCAGATAGGAAAGCTGCGCCGACTTGGCGCGCGCGGGATCGAGCGGCACGTTGGCCTCGCCCTCGCTGCCGAAGCCTTGCACCGAGCCGTGCGCCAATCCGATGCGCAGCGTGCCGGAGGGCGTCGCAGCCGCATCCATCCACTGCGTGGGATCGCGGCTCGTGCTCTTGGCGGTGAGCGGGGCCGGCAACAGCACGACGCCTGGCGCCAGCTGGGCGGTGCGCGGCTCGGTGTGCACGACGACGTTCGGCGGCAGACCGGTCCGGGCGACCGCCTCCCACACGCCGCCGGCGCGCGCGGGGTCGTGGTTGCCGGGCAGGAGGTGCCAGGCGAGCTTGGGGTGCGCCTTGAGGCGGGCGAGCAGCGTGCCGATGAGCGCCTCCGACACCGTCTCGGAGTCGAACACGTCGCCGGCGACGAGCACGGCCGCTGCCCCGGCGCCCCGCGCGGCCTCTGCCACCCGGTCGACCGCGCGCAGGCGCTCCTCGCGCAGCACTGCCGCCTTCTCGGACGGGAACGCGCCAAAACGCTTGCCGATCTGCCAGTCGGCCGTATGGACGAACGTGAATTGCATGGATGCGACGAGAATGTTCCTATTTTGTTCGATGCGCAAGGGGGCGGGGACGCGTCTCGCCTCCCGCCCCCGCACCCGTCAAGCGACGGGCATCAGCTCGGCGCCTGCCAGCTTGTGGAAAATCGGCAAGCCGTCAGGCGTCCTCCTCCTCGAGCTCCTCCTCATCGTCGTCGATGAGATTTTTCAGTGTCTCGATAATCTGAGACTCGCCATCCTCCTTCGATTCGACGAGCCATTCGGTGAGAACGGTCTCGCCCTGCTTGAAAATCACCTTGAACGGGAGTTCTTCGCCTGAGACCGGGACGACATCACCAGTGACGAATGCCATAAGAGCCTCCATGCGTCTCACACCGCACGGCAACGGACGTGCGGGGGCGCAGGCACCCTATTCAGGATTCGCGACATTGCGAGCGCGCCGGTTGGGGCGTGGCGCCTGTGGAAAAATCAGCGTGAAAAATCAGAGGCACGGGGAACCGGAGGGGCGGCAGCGTGGCGGCGGACGTTGAGACGGTGGTGGTCGGCGCCGGCGTGGTCGGCCTCGCGATCGCGCGCGCGCTGGCCCGCAAGGGCCAAGAGGTGCTGGTGCTCGAGCGCCACGACCGCATCGGCTCGGAGACGAGCTCGCGCAACTCCGAGGTGATCCACGCCGGGATCTACTATCCGCCCGGTTCGCTGCGCGCGAGGCTGTGCGTCAGCGGCAAAGAGCAGCTCTATGCCTTCTGCGCCGAGAACGGCGTCGCGCACACCCGCTGCGGCAAGCTGCTTGTTGCCACGCAAGACGCCGAGATCGCCAGGCTGGAGGCGATCGCTGCCACCGCCCGCGCCAACGGCGTCGCCGACCTGCGTCGGCTCAGCGCGGAGGAGGCGCGCGCGCTCGAGCCGGAGGTCGCCTGCGTCGCCGCCTATCTCTCGCCCTCGACCGGCGTCATCGACAGCCACGGCCTGATGCTGGCACTGGAAGGCCATCTGACGGCGAAGGGCGGCGAGGTCGTGCTCAATGCCAGCGCCACCGGCCTCGCCCGGCTCGACGACGGCGGATTTGCCATCGACATCGACAGCGGCGGCGAGACGAGCCGCCTCACCGCCAAGACCCTCGTGCTCGCCGCCGGCTTCGGCGGCACCGAGCTGGGGCGCATGCTCACCTACCCCCACAACTACCGGGTACCCCGGACCTATCCCGCCAAGGGCCACTACTTCTCGCTCAGCGGTCGCGCACCCTTCCGCCACCTCGTCTACCCGATGCCGCAGGGCGCCTGGCTCGGCGTGCACCTGACGCTCGACGTCGCAGGGCGCGCCAAGTTCGGACCCGACATCGAATGGAAGGACGAGGTCAGCTACGATTTCGAGGACCCGGAGGGCGAGCGACGCATCACCTTCGAGCACGAGATCCGCCGCTACTGGCCGGGGCTCCCGGACGGGGCCCTGCACCCCGATTATGTCGGCGTACGCCCTAAGATCTACCGCCAGGGCGAGCCGGTCGCCGATTTCGCCATCCACGGGGCGGAGACACACGGCCTCGCCGGCCTCGTCGCCCTTTACGGCATCGAGAGCCCGGGGCTCACCTCCTCGCTCGCCATCGGCGATACCGTGGCCGCACTTCTCGGCTGAGTGATGCACCGGCGCCGCGCCCGGCCGGGCCGACCCCTGCTATGCTGGCCGAATCAGGGCGCCGACAAACTGGCGCCCATTTGGCGTGGCAGAGGCGCCAAACACGCCCGATCCTGAGGGGGATGCTACGGGAATGAGCTGGCATATGCGGGGTCTTGTTTATTCTCTTGCGACGGCCGCGCTCGCGGCTGCAGGCGCCGGCGCATGGGCCGGCGAGAGCCTCGACGGCTACTGGATGGATTCGGACGGCGAGGTTCTCCTCAACATCGGCCGCTGCGGCAACGCGCGCTGCGGCAAGGTCGCCTGGCTGAGAAAGCCGCGCGGTGCCGACGGCGCCCCCTTGCGCGATTTCCGCAACCCAGACCCCAGGCTGCAGAGGCGCTTCGTCTGCGGCCTTGCAGTCGTCACCGGCTTCCGTAAGCAGGCGGACGGCACCTGGGGCGACGGCACCGTCTACGTTCCCGACCACGGCATGAGCTTCTCGGGCGAAGCGCAGGTGCTCGGACCAAACCATGTGAAGGTGAGCGGCTACGTGTTCCTGCCGATCTTCGGCTCGTCGGAAGTGTGGACCCGCGTCAACCGCCAGCCGCCGACCTGCGAGGAGCAAGCCAAGATGCTTGCAGCCGGGCAGTGGTCGGAGGACATCACCAAGTGGCCGGAGCTCACCTCGGACCCTGCCGCCCAGCCGACGCCGCCCATGGCCGCACGCTAGGGGCCGCGCGCTGAGGCGCCCGCGCGCAAAGACGCGTACGCCGGAGGCTTCCTTGGACATGCATGCGAAGCGCTTCTTCTGGCTCGCCCTGATGCTGGCGCTGGCCGGGTCGGCCGGCGCGCAAGAGCGCCCCACCGAGACGGGGCCCGCCCACGCCGTTCGGATGTTCAACGTGTTCTGCTTGAGCCAGCTTCCCGATCTCGACGGCGTGCGCAAGGCGGCAGGCTTCGGCGAGTTCGCCCAGATCACCGGCAAGGAGCTCGAGCAGTATCGCGCCGCGGCGCCGGCAGACGAGCTCTACGCCTGGAGCTTTCACGATGCGGGCGGCAAGTACGTCCTCACCGCAACACGGGCGAAGCCGGGTGCGAACCCGAAGACGGCCGCGCTGGCGCTCGCCAAGTCGACGGGCGTCGCCTGCTCGCTGCTCTTTCCCGCGACCGCTCCCAAGGACGCGCTGCTCAAGGAGCTCTCAGCCCTTCTGGGGCGCGCGCCCGCCCGCGCGTGGGACGAGGGCACTACGCGGGTCTATCTGTGGAGCGGCCAGACGGGGAAGCTTCTGAGCCATGTTTACTACTATGCGCCCGCCGCCGACGGCCCGCCGGGCGTGCTCAGCGCCAGCATCTTCGCCAAGGACTAGGAAAAGCGTAGCCAGAGCGCCACATTCCGGCCCCGAGATGGCCGGAACGCCGGGGTGCGACCTCGCGTTGTTCCGCCTGGAACAGCGTTATGGCGTAATTGGGAGGAGATTGGCGGCGTGCGGGGTGAAGAGCCCACCGCTCGACCCGTGAATTCCATATCGAGGCCCAAACCAATTTGAAAGGTGACCTATGCGGATCAACGCGACAGCCCTGACGGTGGCCGCAATCGCCGCCGCCCTCATCTCGGCCGGTGCAGCGCGCGCCGATGAGAGCCCGCTCGGATTGTGGATCGACCACACCGGCCGCGGCGCCGTCGAGATCACCGACTGCAACGGCAAGCTGTGCGGGCACATCGCCTGGCTCAAGGATGCGAAAAATGGATCCGTCTGCGGCGAGCAGGTGCTGGGCGACGTCAAGCCCGTCGGCGGCAACAAATGGGACAACGGCTGGATCTACGATCCCGACTCCGACTCCAAATACGACGTCGAGATTACGCCCAAGGGCGACACGCTGAGCGTCGTGGGTTACGCCGGCACCAAGTGGCTGAGCGAGACCATGACCTGGAAGCGCGCACCCGCCGATCTGCAGAAGTGCTCCAAGTCCGACACGGCAGCTGCCGCTCCTGCGTCGAAGACGAGCAAGACCGCGGCAGCGACGCCCGCCGGCAAACCCGATGCGAAGGTTGCGGCCATAGCCGAGCCTAAGGCGGAAGCCAAAGCAGACGCCAAGGCGCCGGAGGCCGGCATCGACAAGCAGGCCGCCGCCCCCGAGGCCGGCGAGCCCGAAGCCAAGACCACGAAGAAAGCCGACAAGGCCGCCGCCAAGATCGCCGAGGTCTTGAACTTGCGCAAGACGAAGGGCGGCAACTGCAAGATCGACGTGCCCTTCCTCGACGCAACCGTCGCGTTCCCCTGCGACGACTAAGTCAACAATCTTGCGGCTCCTAGGCGCCGCGCCAGAGGCCCGTGGTCCACGCCGCGGGCCTTTTCTCTTCGTCGTCGGTGTACGCGAGGATGCTCGCCGGCAGGTCGCGGCCGCGCGCGATGCCGATCACCCCGACCGGCTCCGCCACCCCGCGCACCGGCACCTGCATCGTGACCTCGGATGCGGGCTCCCAGCCGGCCTGGCGCGCCACCTCGAGCGAGATCACCACCTGGAAGCCTTTCTCTTTCGATAGCGCCTCGAGCCGGCTTGCGACGTTGACGGCATTGCCGATGACGGTGAAGTCGACCGCCTCGCCGTAGCCGATGCGTCCGAGCAGAAGCGGCCCGGCGTCGACGCCGATGCCGACGGCGAGCGGGCGGCCGATCTCGGCCTCGAGCTTGGCATTGATGTGGTCGAGCGCCAGATCGATGGCGCGCACCGTGCGCAGCGCTTGCCGGCAGGCGATCTCGACGCCCACGCGCTGCCCGAACACGGCGAGCAGCCCGTCGCCTAAGAACTTGTCGATCCAGCCCCCGTGCTCGGTGATGGCCGCGCCGATGACGCCGAAGAACTCGTTCAAGACGAAGACGACGTCGAACGGCAGCCGCTTCTGCGAAAAGCGCGTGAAGTCGCGCAGATCGACGAACATGACGGCGAGCGATTTCTCCACGCCGCCCGAATCCGCCTCCTCGAGCTCGGCGGCCTCCGGGCCCGCGGTCGCCGCCTTTAGGAGCCGCGTCACCACCATGCTTTCGGTCGGACGGATCTGGCAGGCGAGCCGCACATTCGGCGGCGCGCCGATGGAGCCGAGCGTCACGCTCTCGGGAAACGTCGGCGCGGGCAGCGACGACGCACCCCGATCGATGCGCACGCGGCAGGTGGAGCAGCGCGCACGCCCGCCGCAGACGGAGGCGTGCGGCACCTTGGCCGCGCGGCTGATCTCGAGCAGCGTCGGCCCCTGCGGCACCTTGATCGTGGGACCGCCCGAGTAGGCGATCGTCACCTTGGGCCCGAACAGGCGCGCCCCATAGGCCCAGGCGATGCAGGCGACGACGACTGCGAGCAGGGCTGAGAACTCGATGCGCGACAGCGTCCTGAGCCAGGCGAGCCGGTTTGCGTCGGCAGCGCTCGGCCAGTGCGTCAGGCTCTTCAAAGTGTCGAACACGCGCGGCACCTCGATTGCCGAGGCGACGCCGCTGCCGGCGACGATGAAGCCGCCGAGCGCCGCCAGCGGCACCACGATGGCCGCCGCCAGCAGCAGCGGAAACGCGCGCCGGTAGGGCGCATAGAGCCGCAGCCAGAAATGGAGGCCGAGACAGGCGTGAACTCCACACGATGACGAGGAGCAGGCTTTGCGTCAGCGCGCTCGCCGGCCACAGGCGCGCGAGCTCGTAGACGTAAAGATCGTTCACGCCGAAGAACACATGCGAGATGCGCGTGTTGACGATGTGCGGAAACAGCAGGAACGGTATGGCGAGGCCGAGTGCCACTTGCAACGCCTCCCAGCGCGGCAGCCGCAGGGTGGCGCGGCCGGCGAGCTTGTAGAGCGCCAGCCCGATGTGAGTGATGAGCGCGCTGAGCAGAATGATCGTGCCGGGCCACGACCGCGTCACCGCCCAGCGCCACTGCTGCACGTCCTGCATCCAGTCCACGCTGAAGAGGCCGAGCGCGTGATTGAGGAAGTGCGTCAGGACGAACGCGAACAGGATGAGCCCGGAGGCGAGCCGCAGCCTCTGGAGGACGTCGCCGCGCCAAAGGATGTGCATACCGATCGGGCCCGTTCGCTGCTGCCGCAATGCATTATCGCCGCGCCCAGACTATAGCCAGTGAACAAGTGCAGCGTTACTCCGGACCTGCCATAGCGAATCGCGCATTTCTTGCAGAATTCGCCGATTACCCGCGCCGAGGAGACTGCCCGCGCATGGCTCGCGCCTTGATAGCCGCTCTGACGGCGCTGTCTCTCGCGTCGACGGCCGCCCTGAGCCAGAGCGCCGGCCCCGCGGTTTCGGACCCAAACGCCAAGCTCAGCGTCGAGGGCGGTCAATACGACGGAGAGCAGTCCGCGCTCGCGCTCGGAAGCTACACGCTGCCACTGGGTCATGCGTTCGGCCTGCAGGCGGATGGCGCACTCGGGCGCATCGACCAAGGCACGATGGGCGGCGGCGGGCTCCATCTCTTCACGCGTGATCCATCGCGCTACTTGCTCGGGCTCTACGGCAGCTATCACACCTGGGAGTCGATCGACATCTGGAGGGCCGCCGCCGAGGTGCAGCTCTACGCGGGCCGCTTCTCGCTCGACGGCCTCGGCGGCTACGAGAGTGTTGCCGTTCCGGAGACCATCGGCGGCCTCACCGTCCTTGACCCGCATGACGACCATGTCTTCGGGCAGGTCGACCTCGCCTACTACCCGATCGACGACCTCAAGGTCTACGGCGGCTACCGCTACGTCAACGAGGCGAGCCTGGGTGCGGCCGGCATCGAATACCTCATGCGTGCCGATGACTCGCCGATCTCGATCTTCGCCAAGGCCGACTTCGGCGAGGAACAGTACAACCGTATCACCGGCGGGGTGAAGTTCTACCTCGGGCCCAATGCCGACAAAGTCGCTGATGGCGCGCCACCGCACCGAGGACCCGGAGAACTACACGCCGATGTTCGCACGCCTTTCCAAAATCGGCGTACTCCAGTGCACGGTCAACAGCGTCATGATGGTAACGAGCCCGGCCAACGGCCAGTGCGTTTGCCCGCCCGGCACGTTCCAGCCCGGTTCCCCGCCGACGCCGGGCATCACCGGGGGCTTTGTCTGTTTCAGCAGCAATTAGCGTGTCGGGTTCGGCTTCAGCGCCGGTCGCCGCTGGCGAGCCACCGCTCCAGGAAGGCCGAGTAGCGCGACATGGAAAAGCAGAAGATCCAGAAAATAAGGCCTGCAAAGAAGTAGCCGGTCGCCGCCGTCTGCGGGGAGAACCACTTGGCGTCGGATGAGATCGACTGCTGCACGATGCCGAGGAGATCAAAGAGCCCGATGATGAGCACGAGGCTCGTATCCTTGAACAGCGCGATGAACGAGTTGACGATGCCGGGGATGACGAGCTTCAGGGCCTGCGGCAGCACGATCAGCCCCATTTTCTGCGCATAGGAGAGCCCCAGCGCGTCGGCCGCCTCGTACTGCCCGCGCGGGATCGCCTGCAGGCCGCCGCGGATCACCTCCGCCAAGTAAGCAGCCGAGAACAGCGCCACGCCGATCAGCGCGCGCAGAAGCTTGTCGAAGGTGACGTCGGGCGGCAGGAACAAGGGCAGCATCACCGAGGACATGAACAGCACGGTGACCAGCGGCACGCCGCGCACGAACTCGATGAAGCCGATCGACACCCAGCGCACGATGGGGAGCTCCGATCTCCGCCCCAGCGCCAACAGAATGCCGATGGGGAACGAGGCGGCGATGCCGACGGAGGCCACGACCAGCGTCAGGAACAGGCCGCCCCATAGCTCCGTCGGCACGTGCGGCAGCCAGAAGATCCCCCCCGTCACCAGCACGAACCCGACGATGGGAAAGACGATGAGCAAATAGATCGACAGCCACAGCTTGCCCGGCACGCGCGGGATCATCAGCGGCACCAGCCCGGCGAGCGCCAGAAGATACGTGAGGTTGATGCGCCAGCGCTCGGCATCCGGATAGCGCCCGTACATGAAGAGCCCGAACTTGTGCGCGATGAACGGCCAGCAGGCCCCTGCTCCCGGCTTGTTGCAGGTGGCCCCGTCGTCGCCTGTAAACACGGCGCTGAAAAGCGCCCAGCCGAGAAAGCGCGTGACGACGACCCAGATGATCGCCAGCGCGATCAAGGTCAGCACCGTGTTGCCCCACGAGGAGAAGAGATTGGCTTTGAGCCAATCGATGCGCGTCGCGTGTCCCCGGGCTGCCATCACACTACCGCTCCACCAGCGCCATGCGCGCGTTGAACCAGTTCATGGCGAGCGCGGTAGCTAAGCTGATCCCGAGATAGACGCCCATGGTGATGAGGATCACCTCGACCGCCTGGTTGGTCTGGTTGAGCACGGTGCCGGCGAACACCGATACGAGATCGGGATAGCCGATCGCCACCGCGAGCGAGGAGTTCTTGGTGAGGTTCAGATACTGGTTGGTGAGCGGCGGGATGACGACGCGCATCGCCTGCGGGATGACGACGAGGCGCTGCACCTGCCAGGGCCGCAGGCCGAGCGCCCGTGCGGCCTCCTTCTGCCCGAGCGGCACCGCCTCGATGCCGGAGCGCACGATCTCGGCGATGAAGGCGGCCGTGTAGAGCGTGAGGCCCAGCAGCAGCGCGATCAGCTCGGGCAGGAGCACGATCCCGCCTTCGAGGTTGTAGCGCCCGAGCGTCGGCACCTCAAACGACAGCGGCATGCCCAGCGCCAGGAACATCACAAGCGGCGGGATGACGACGGCGGCAAGCCCGTACCAGAAGGTGGGCACCTGCTCTCCGGTCGCGAGCCGCTTGCGTTTGGCCCACTGACCGATCGCAACCGCGCCGGCGATGCCCGCGACCAAGGCTGCGAGGACTGCGGCCATGCCCGGCTGCCACACAGGCGCCGGCAGGTAGATGCCGCGGTTGGTGACGCCGATAGAGAAGGGCAGCCGGAAGTTCGCTTGCGGCGCCGGCAGCGAGATCAGCAGCGCGATGTACCAGGCCAAAAGCTGCAACAGCAGCGGCACGTTGCGCACGATCTCCACGTAGACGGCGGCAAGCGTCGCCACCAGCCAGTTCGCCGACAGACGCGCCAAGCCGATGATGAACCCCAGAATGGTGGCGAGCACGACGCCGAGCACCGCGACCAGCAGCGTGTTGGTGAGGCCGACCCAGAACACGGCGCCGTAGGTCGAGGTGCTCGAATAGGGGATCAGCGACTGCGAGATGTCGAAGCCCGCGGGCTTGTCGAGAAAGCCGAAGCCGGTGGCGATGTTCTGCGCTTTGAGGTTCGCCGCCGTGTTGAGCGCGATCTCGAGGAAGAGCGCCGCGACGCCGACGAGCAGCGCGACTTGAAAGATGAGCCCGCGCGTCTTGGGGTCGTAGAGCCAGTCGAGGCTCGTCAATGATCGTTTCGGCGTTTTTGCAGCGCGCGCCATCCCCCTTTCGCTCCCTACCGGATCGGGGGCGCGTAATGCAGCCCGCCGTCGGTCCACAGCCGGTTTAGCCCGCGCGCGATGTGGAGGCGCGAGCCCTTGCCGACATTGCGCTCAAACAACTCCCCGTAGTTGCCGACGTTCTTGACGATCTCGTAGGCCCAGTCGTTCGACAGCCCGATGCCCTTGCCGAAGTCGCCCTCCACGCCCAACAGGCGCCGGATCTCGGGATTGGGGGATTTCAGCATCTCGTCGACGTTGGCCTGGGCGATGCCCAGCTCCTCCGCGTTGAGCCAGGCAAAAAGCGTCCATTGCACCAGGTTCGCCCACGCATCGTCGCCTTGGCGCACCACCGGCCCCAGCGGCTCCTTCGATATGATCTCGGGCAGCACCTCGTTGGCGTCGGGATCGGCGAGCTTGATGCGCTGCGCGTAAAGCCCCGAACTATCGGTCGTATAGGCGTCGCAGCGGCCGAGGTTGTAGGCATTGATCGCCTCCTCGTTCTTCTCGAACACCACCGGTTTGAAGGTGAGCTTGTGCGTGCGGAAGTAGTCGGCGACGTTGAGCTCGTTGGTGGTACCGGTCTGCATGCAGATGCTGGCGCCGGCGAGTTGCGCCACCGAGGTGATGCCGAGGCTCTTTTTTACGAGAAAGCCCTGCCCGTCGTAGTAGGTGATGCCGACGAAATCGAGCCCCTGGTCGGTGTCGCGGCTCATGGTCCAGGTGGTGTTGCGCGAAAGGAGATCGATCTCGCCCGACTGCAGCGCCGTGAAGCGCTCCTTGGCCGACAGCGGCACGAACTTGACCTTGGTCGGGTCCTTGAAGATCGCCGAGGCGACGGCGCGGCAGAAATCAACATCGAGGCCCTGCCACTCGCCCTTGTCGTCGGGCGCGCTGAAGCCGGCAAGCCCGATGTTGACGCCGCAGCGCAGATCTCCGCGCCCCCTGACCTCATCCAGCGTCGCCGCCTGCGCCAGCATCGGGAGCACCGCCGCGGCGGCAAGGGCTAAGATCGCGGTCGCGTACCGCATCAGCTGTGCTCCTCGGCTCAGTGGGCAAGTATTTGCGAGAGGAATGTGCGCAAGCGCTCCGAGCGCGGGTTGTCGAAGAAGACCTCTGGCGCCGCGTCCTCCACGATCTGACCCTCGTCCATGAAGATGACGCGATCGGCGACGGCGCGCGCAAAGCCCATCTCGTGCGTCACGACCAGCATGGTCATGCCCTGGCTCGCAAGCTCCGTCATCACGTCCAAGACCTCCTTCACCATCTCCGGGTCGAGCGCCGACGTCGGCTCGTCGAACAGCATGATGCGCGGGCTCATGGCGAGCGAGCGCGCAATGGCGACGCGCTGCTGCTGTCCGCCTGAAAGCTGCCCGGGATATTTCAGCGCCTGCTGTCCGATGCGCACCCGCTCCAGGAGTTGCATCCCCAGCTTCTCCGCCTCCGCGCGCGGCATCTTGCGCACCCACACCGGGGCCAGGCACACGTTGTCGAGCACGGTCAAGTGCGGAAACAGGTTGAACTGCTGGAACACCATGCCGACCTCGGAGCGCACCGTCTCGATCTGGCGCAGGTCGCCCGTCAGCTCGTGGCCGTCGACGACGATGCGGCCCTCGTCGTGCGGCTCCAGCCGATTGATGCAGCGGATGAGCGTCGACTTGCCCGAGCCCGAGGGCCCGCAGATGACGATGCGGTCGCCCTGGCGCACTTGAAGCGATACGTCGTTCAGCGCGTGGAAGTCGCCGAACCACTTGTGCACGCCCGACATCTCGATGGCCGGCGCCCGCTTCGGCGCCTTGCGGCTCTCGGCCTTGGGCATGCACCCCTCTTTGCCAGCGTCCTGCACACGGGCCCCGCGCGCATCATCGCCGCCTTGGCGGCGAGATCAAGGTGTTTGTGTCAGGCGGCGCCCGAGGAAGACGACCTCGTGTGCATTGAAGGTCGCGCGCTCCAGCTCGCGAAAGCCGTTGCGCTCATAGAAGCGCACGTTGCGCGAGGCGCCCCCGGTGACGACGTGCATGCCGGCCGCGCCGGCCTTGGCGGCATCGGCGGCGAACGCCGCGATGAGCTCGGCACCGATCCCGCGGTTGCGGTAGCCGGGGGCCAGGTTGACGTGCAGGTGCGCGGGATAGCTCGCGGTCAGATCGGCGAAGTCCAGGAAGTAGCCGACGTCGCCGTAGCGGCCGCTCAGCCGCGGATCGTCGATGCTGCCGACGAGATAGCCGGCAACCACGCCGTCGGCATCGCGCGCGACATAGGCCCATTGCGGCTCATGCGCGAGATAGCGGCCGAGCCAGCGCTCGCGAAACGCCGCGCGCTCTTTGGCGCCCGCAAACGACTTGGTGGCGCTCGCCTCAAAGAAGATGGCATCGAGCGCCGGCATCAGGCTGTCTTTGTCGGCAATCTCGCTCAAGCGGCAGATCGAGATCCCGGGCGCACGCTGCGTCTCGCTGGCAGGCATCGCCCGAGTCTGCCCGCATCCGCCGCCGGGCGCCACCCGCAAAAACGGCGCCCGGGGCGCGGAATTGAAAAAGGGCCGGAACGCTCCGGCCCTTCGCTGGCTCAGTAGTACTCGGCGACGCAGCGATGGTAGCGACGCCACCAGTAGCGGCTGCCCGAGCGCAACGCCTTATGCCTCAACCACGCGCAGGCCGCGTAGCCACCGTCGCCGTCATAATAGTAGTCGTCGTAGTAGTAGGGGGCATACCCGTAGTAGCCTGGGTAGACGCGGATGTGACCGCCGCGGCGATGGCCGCGATGGTGATAGCCGTAGCCGCGGCCACTGAAACGGGGGACGCCGCGTCCAATGCCGCCGCGGCTGAAGTTGCGAACACCACCGCCCCCGCCGTAGCTGAAGCTGCGAACTCCGCCGCCGACGCGTCCGCCAAAGCCGCCGACGCGGCCCCCAAAGCCGCCGCCACGCCCCCCAAAGCCGCCACGCACCAGCGTAAGGCCGCCTTCAGGGCTGGCTGCAAGCGAGGAAATGGGAAGCGCTTCGGCCAGTCGCGGGGCGCCTCCCACGAAAAGCAGCGCCCCAGCCAGGGCGCCGACCGCCAACAAGTGTCTGATCATCGCGTTACCTCCCTTGCGGCGCCGTCATGCCGCGCACAGCCGGCGTCCGCTCCAGATTTCGCCAGCGAGCCGCCGCCATCGGCGACGGCCTTGGAAGGTTATTTAGGTAGCGTGTCA
Source organism: uncultured Alphaproteobacteria bacterium (assembly GCA_963728165.1). GTDB lineage: Bacteria > Pseudomonadota > Alphaproteobacteria > Rhizobiales > Hyphomicrobiaceae > Hyphomicrobium_A. Next base: position 606,439 of record CAVSIY010000002.1, read on the forward strand.
TTAACTATGTAGGGGAGCGGCGGACGGACCCTGCGGCTCCCTTCGCCGCAGCCCCCGCTCAGTCGGATTTAACCTCGGTGCAGGCCTTGTAGCGCGCCCACCAATTGGCATTGTCGGTGTCGATCGCGCGGCGGGCATAGCGGTTGCAGCCGTAGTTCCCGCGGCTCGTGTCATTGTAGTAGGGGTAGGGATAAGGCTGCTTGCTCGCTTCGCTCTTCGGCTTTGCGACGGTCCCGAAGGATGGCCCGGTCCCGAGACCCTTGTAGACGCCGTAGTGGCCGCCAATTCCGTGATGCGCGTCGCTGCTCGCCGCCCATGCCGCGCCCGATTGTGCGAGCACGAGCACCGCCGCCAGCGTGGCCGCCAGCCTTGCAGCATTTCTCATGACACAGTCCTCATGACACGGCCCATGACACCGCCTCGAAGTCGCCCCCGGTCCGACCGGCGGCACCTGAGCACAGGTCTATATAGGCGCGCGCTGCCGCAATTGCTGCAGGGGTCGGCGGACGATCACGCCGGCGCCGGCGCGGCCGCGGGCGCGCCCACGGGCACCGAGCCGTAGTTGGGGCTGAAGGGCTCGCTCGGATCATCGGGGCCCGCACTCGCCCGGCGGCGCGGCGGCCGCTGGCCCTCCAGACCGTCGCCCTCGATCTCCACTTGCGGGGCTGCCTGCATCGACGGCCCCACTGCGCCCACGGGGCCGGCCACCTGCGAAGGATACCAGCCAGCCGATTGCGTCATGGTCCCTGCCGAGCTGCACGCGCCCAACATGAGGGAAAGTAGGAGCGCTGCCGGTCGCAACAGCGCTCCAACACCACACAAACTCGCCAAACGACCGCCGGCACGCGACAACGTCATGGGACAAACGCCTTTCGACCAAACGCGACTGTCCCAATTCTGGACGCTTGCGGTTAATGCCGGCCTAACGGGCGTACGAACTTGACCCGTTTCTCAGGTCGCGGCCCGTACGAGCCCGCTGGCGCTCAAGCCGTTGAACACCGCCTGCACCGCAATCGCCGCCAGCAGAATGCCGAACACGCGCATGAGCACGCGCTGCGCCGTGATGCCGATCACGTTGTTGAGCTCGTGCGAGATGAGGAGCAGCACCAGCGTGATCGCCATGACGGCGGCGAGCCCGGCAAGCGTCACCGCGAGCGCCAGCGGGTTGCCGTCGGCGTTGGCCGCCAAGAGGATACCGGCGCTCATGGCGCCGGGTCCGGCAAGCAGCGGCGTCGCCAGCGGAAAGACGGCGATGTCGTCTTTGGTTTGCGCCTCCACGTCCTCGGGCTCCGTCAGCTTGAAGGCGCTGGTCGGCTTCGCAAAGATCATGTCGAGAGCGATCAGCAGGAGGACAATTCCGCCGGCCGTCTGCAGCGCCGGAATGGTCACGCCGAGCCGATCGAGCAGCGGCTGTCCCAGCAGCGTGAAGACGAGGAGGATCAAGCTCGCGATCGCGGTCGCGCGCAGGGCGATGGCGGCGCGGGCGGCGCGCCCCATCTTGGGCGTGAGCGTCGCAAACAGCACCGCCGTCTCCACCGGCCCGATGGTGGCGAAGAAGGTGGTGAAGCTCGTCAGCGCGGTTTCGATCATGGGCTCATCGTGGGGTCCGGCGTCCTCGCTGTCAGCAGCTGTCGCTCTATGCTGCTAACACACTGGTTGCATGGAACAAATCCGTTGTCTCCGGGTTTGCCTGAATTATCATTGTCCATCATATTTCGAGTCTGGGATTTCGCGTCTGGCGTTTCGGGTCTCTGGGGGGCTCGACTTTCAACCGGGGGAGAGGACGATGGCAGCAACCGAGCTTTCCATTCTGCTCAAGGGCTACAGCCTGACGACGGCGGAGATCCTCTACCGCCTGCCCGATCACCCCGCGGTGCTGCAAAGCTACATCTGGCAGGACTACGATCTCCACCCGCGCTTTCCCAAGCTCAAGGGCTTCCTCGACTTCTGGAGCGCCAAGCTCGACGGCAAGCTGTTCAAGGTGACGATCGCCCACCGCCGGCTCCTGGCGCCCGCTGAAGTGCGCCTGGTCGGCAGCGAGCTCAAGGTGCACTGATACTCGCCTCGAGCGGCTCCAGCGCAAAGAACATGCCCCCGCTCCATACGCCCGGCACCATGCGCCCCTCGCGCGCCTCCTCCACCGCCAGCTCGGCGAGCTCGTAGACGAGCGCGCGCGCAAACAGCGCCTCGAGACGCCCGCGCACCAGCACGTAAGGCTTCAAGCCGCCGCCCGGCATCTGCTGCGCGAATCGCAACGGATGCTCCGGCCCGCAAGGCACGACATCATCGACGTTGGTGCGCACGAGCAGCACTTGCGCGCGGCCCTTCCCGCACACCTCCATCTCGACGGCAAGAAACGGCGCATCCTCGACCGCGACGTCGACCTTCTCCGCCGGCGTGACCAGATAGGTGCACCCGTCCGCGTCCTTGCGCAGCACGCTGGCAAAAAGCTTGACCAGGGCTTCCCGCCCTATCGGGCTGCCGCGGTAGAGCCAGCTGCCGTCGGCGCAGATCTTGAGCCCGATGTCGCCGCAATAGGGCGGCTGCCAGCGCTCGACCGGCGGCAGCGAGCGTTCGCACCCGCGCTTCAACTGCCCCTCCAGGGAGGCGCTGCGGCGCTCCTGCTCTGCCTCGGTGCTATCCATGCAGCTCCCGTCCCGATGCCAAATTACCCTAATATCCAAGGGGGATAACTCATCGCACGGACCCCAATCTAACGTAACATTCACTTGACCGGGGACAGCGCGCCCGTGATCGTTCTTGTTCATATTTTTGTTAAGCTCTCCCGCAGGCCCCAACAGCCGATAAGCGAGACCGCCCCCCTATGAGCACCCTCACCGAGACCAATGCGGACATCGTTCCCCGCCTCGAGGCGGCAGCCGAGCGCGTGCAGCGGGCCCACAAGGCCGCCGCCTCCGTCATCTTCGGCCAGGACGTGGTGATCGAGCGCTCGCTCATCACCATTCTCTCCGGCGGCCACGCGCTTCTGATCGGCGTGCCCGGCCTCGCCAAGACGCTGCTGGTGGAGACGCTCGGCAAGGTCCTGGGGCTCGACGCCAAGCGCGTGCAGTTCACTCCCGACCTCATGCCCTCCGACATCATCGGCTCGGAGGTCCTCGAGGACACGCCCGGCAAGCCGCGCTCGTTCCGCCTCGTCAAGGGACCGATCTTCACCCAGCTGCTGATGGCCGACGAGATCAACCGCGCCTCCCCCAGGACCCAGTCGGCGCTGCTGCAGGCCATGCAGGAGCACCACGTCACGGTCGCCGGCGCCCGCTACGACATCCCCTCGCCCTTCCACGTGCTGGCGACCCAGAACCCGCTGGAGCACGAAGGCACCTATCCGCTGCCCGAGGCGCAGCTCGACCGCTTCCTCTTGCAGATCGACGTGACCTATCCCGACCTTCTCGCCGAGCGGCGCATGCTGTTTGCCACCACCGGCACCGACGAGCGCCACCTCGACACCATCCTCACGGCGAGCGACCTCATGAGCATCCAGCGCCTGGTGCGCCAGATCCCGGTGCCCGACAAGGTCGTCGACGCAATTCTGAAGCTGGTGCGCGCCGCGCGCCCCGGAACCGGCGCCAGCGAGGACACCGACCGCTTCGTCGCCTGGGGCCCCGGCCCGCGCGCGAGCCAGGCGCTCATGCTCGCCGTGCGGGCCAAGGCGCTGATCGACGGACGCCTTGCCCCCTCGGTCGACGATGTGCTGGCGCTCGCCGAGCCGGTCTTGAAGCACCGCATGGCCTTGACGTTTGCCGCGCGCGCCGAAGGCCAGGATTTGAGCGCCATCATCTCCCGCCTCGTGGCGGCAGTGGAGTAAGGAATGGCGAACACGCCCGCGCAGTCGCGCCGGGATCTCGCCACTGGTGCCGGGGTCCTGGCACTGGAACGCGAAGCGCATGGTCTCGCCGACCGTCTGCCCGACATCGTCATCGAGGCGCAGCGCATCGCCCAGACGGTCGCGCACGGCATCCACGGACGCCGCCGCGCCGGCCCCGGCGAGACCTTCTGGCAATTCCGCCAGTTCGGCTCCAGCGACACCTACCGGCAGATCGACTGGCGGCGCTCGGCCAGCTCCGACCACCTCTATGTGCGCGAGCGCGAGTGGGAGGCGGCGCACACCGTGTGGCTGTGGCCCAACCTGTCGCCGTCCATGGACTTTCGCAGCCACCTCTCGTCCACGACCAAGCGCGACCGCGCCATCGTGTTGATGTTGGCCGCGGCCGAGCTGCTCGTGCGCGGCGGCGAGCGCGTCGCCGTGCTCGGCCTCACGCAGCCGACCGCGAGCCGCAAGGCCACCTCGCGCATCGCCGAGGCGTTCCTCGCGCATGCGGACGCGCCTTCTCTGTCGGCGTCGCAACCGCCCAAGGCGCACCTTGCCCGCTTCTCCGGCGCCATGCTGTTCAGCGACTTCCTCGACCCCATCGCCGAAACGCGCCAGCACATCGAGACGCTGGCCGCCGATGGCGCCGTCGGGCATCTGGTACAGATCCTCGATCCGGCCGAGGAGACGCTGCCCTATGAAGGTCGCACCGAGTTCTTGAGCCCCGGTGGCGGCGAACGCTGGGTGGCCGACCGCGCGCAGAGCGTGCGCGAGCTCTACAGGGAGCGGCTCGAGGCACACCGCGCCGAGCTCTCCGAAATCGCCAAGCGGCTCGGCTGGTCGTTCCTCGTGCACCACACCGACCGCCCCGCCGCCGAGCCCTTGCTGACACTCATCATGCGCCTGCATGGCGGCGGCGCAGATCACCGCTGGCAGAGCCCGACAGCCGCTCCCTCCGAGCCTGAGGCGCGGCCATGAGCTTCGGCGCCCTCGCCTTCCTCAATCCCTGGCTGCTCGCCGCGCTCGCCACGCTGCCCGTCATCTATTGGCTGCTGCGCACCGTTCCCCCGCGCCCGCGCCAGGTGACGTTTCCTCCGACCCGCATCCTCATGGGGCTCGAGAACCGGGAGAAGACGCCCGCCAAGTCGCCCTGGTGGCTGACGCTGATCCGCCTCCTCGCCGCGGCCCTCATCATCCTGGCGTTGGCCGAGCCCGTGCTCAACCCATCGCGCGAGGCTGCATTGGAGGGCAAAGGCCCCGTCGCCATCCTGGTCGACAACGGCTGGGCCAGCGCCGCCCAATGGAACGAGCGCGCGCGCATGATCGAGCAGGTGATCGGGCAGGCCGAGGGCCAGAGCCGCCCCGTCGTCGTGGTGCCGACGGCGCGCGCCGCCAAGACGCTCACCGCCAAGATCGAGGCGCCGGGCGAAGCCCGCTCGACGGCGGCCGCGCTCGAGCCGCAACCCTTCGCGCCCGACCGGCTCGCTGCCGTCGGTGCGCTCGAGCAAGCGCTCGCAGCCTCCCCCTCGGGAAGCCCGAGCGTCGTCTGGCTCAGCGATGGCATCGATCATGACGGCAAGGCAGCCGAGGCCCTAGAGCGCCTCAAGGCGCTCGCCAACGGCGGCACCTTCGCGGTGGTCGAGACCAGCCGCGGCGGCGAGGCGCTCGGGCTATCGGCCGACATCGGCCAGAGCGGAAAGCTCGATGCGCGCATCGTACGTGCGGAGGGCGCACAGCGCGCCGGCTTCGTGCACGCGTTCTCAGCCCGCGGCCAAAGGCTGGGCGAGGCGCCGTTCGAGCTTGCGGCCGGCAAGCTGACGACGACGGTGCCGCTCGAGCTGCCGCTGGAGCTGCGCAACCAGGTGGCCCGCGTGGAGATCGCGGGCGAGCGCTCGGCAGGTGCCGTGAGCCTGCTCGACGCACGCTCGCAATGGCATCGCGTCGCCCTCATCTCCGGCGAGAGCCGCGAGCAGGCGCAGCCGCTGCTGGCGCCGCTCTACTACATCGAGAAGGCGCTGAAGCCTTACGCCGAGCTCGTCAAGCCGAAGGGCTCCAACCTCCTCGCCGGCATCCACGACGCGCTGGCGCAGAACGCCACCGTGCTCATGCTGGCCGACATCGGCACGCTGTCGGGCGAGGCCAAGAAGAAGGTCGAGGACTGGGTGAGACGCGGCGGCGTGCTCGTGCGCTTCGCCGGACCGCGGCTGGAGAACGGCAGCGACGAGCTTCTGCCCGTTCCCTTGCGCGCCGGCGGCCGCACGCTCGGTGGTGCGCTCTCCTGGTCGACGCCGCAGCCGCTCGCTCCCTTCGAGGACAAAAGCCTGTTCGCCGGGCTTACCGCACCCAAGGAGGTCACCATCAACCGCCAGGTGCTCGCCGACCCCGCCATGCTCGGCCCCGATGTCGCCGTGTGGGCGCGGCTGCAGGACGGCACGCCGCTCGTCACCGCGCGCAAGCTCGGCGAGGGGCAGATCATCCTCTTCCACGTGACGGCCAACTCGGACTGGTCCAACCTGCCGCTGTCGGGGCTGTTCGTAGAGATGCTGCGGCGCATCTCCGCGCTCGGCACCGGCGTTGCGGATGGCGGCGACGCCACGACCGCTAAAGGCGGCAGCGAGGCCGCGGCCGACGCACCCGCCGTGCTGCCGCCGCTGCAGACGCTCGACGGTTTCGGCATCCTCAAACCTCCGCCGCCGACGGCGCAGCCGGTGCCCGCAGCGCAGGTCCACGACCTCGTCCCCAGCCTCGATCATCCGCCGGGCTACTACGGCGCCGGCGCCAGCCCTCGCGCCGTCAACGTGCTGGACGCGAAGAGCACGCTCGCTCCGCTTCCCTCGCTTCCCGCCGGCGTCGAGCGCATGGGCTACGCCAGCGAAGGCGCCAAACCTCTGAAGTCGTGGCTGCTGCTCGCGGCGCTGGCACTGCTGTTCGCCGACATCTTAGCGGTGATCATCCTGCAGTGGGGCGGCTGGAGCATCGGCCGTTCGCGCACGCGTGCGCCCGCCGCCGCCGCGACCATTGCCGCGCTCCTCCTCGGCCTCTCCGCCTCGCTCGCAGCGGCGCCTCCCGTTCACGCCCAGCCGGCGCCGGAGATGGCGATGGAAGGCGCGCACAGCATCTCCGCTGCCGACGAGCGCGCGATCGAGGCGACGAGCAAGGTGACGCTCGGCTACGTGATCACCGGCGACCCACAAGTCGACGAGATCAGCCGCCTCGGGCTCGACGGCCTCGGCCGGCTGTTGGCGGTGCGCACCGCGGTTGAGCCCGGGCGCCCCATGGCCGTCAATATCCTCACCGACGAGATCGCGTTCTTCCCGGTGCTCTACTGGCCGGTGCTGCCCGACGCCAAGGCGCTGCCCGAGGCGACGCTGGCCAAGATCGACGCCTACATGAAACAAGGCGGCCTCATCGTCTTCGACACGCAGGACTACGGGCGGGGAACGGCCGCCGGCGGCTCGATCTCCGGCCCGGGCGAGGCAGCCCTGCAGCGCATCCTCGGCCACCTCGACGTGCCGCGCTTGGAGCCGGTCCCGGAGAACCACGTGCTCACCAAGGCGTTCTATCTGCTGCGCAACTTCCCCGGCCGCTGGGATGGCGGCCAGCTGTGGGTCGAGGCGCAGGAGGACACCGGCAGCTCGAGCCACGAGCGCAAGGCGCGCGTCTCCGACGGCGTCACCTCCATCATCGTCACCCCCAACGACCTGGCGTCCGCCTGGGCGCTCGATGAGAGCGGGCGTCCGCTCTATCCGACGGTGGGCGGCGGCGAGGACCAGCGCGAGATGGCGTTCCGCACCGGCATCAACATCGTGATGCACGCGCTCACCGGCAACTACAAGGCCGACCAGGTGCACGTGCCGGCGCTTCTGGAGCGGCTCGGCCAATGAGGATTTGCGCATGAGCTGGTCGATCGATTTCGCGCCGGTGCTGCCCGCTCCCCTGTTCTGGGGCGCGGTCGCGATCGCGATTGTGCTCGTCGGCTATCTTTTGGTGCGCCGCTCGCGCGGCGCGGTCCTGCGCGCCGCAGCGCTCGCCGCCATCATCGCCGCGCTCGCCAACCCGACGCTGCGCGAGGAGCAGCGCGAGAGCCTCGCCAACGTGGCAATCGTCATCGTGGACGAGAGCGCCAGCCAGACGTTGGGCAACCGCAAGGCGCAGACCGCGGCCGTCAAGGCCGCGCTGGAGGCCAAGCTCAAGAAGATCCCCAACCTCACCGTGAAATGGGTGCAGGCCTCGCGCCCCGGCGCCAAGACCACGCCCGGCACGCTGCTCTTCGCCGACCTCAACAAGGCGCTCGCCGACACCCCGCCCGACCGGCTCGCCGGCGTGATCCTGCTGACCGACGGCGAGGTGCACGACGTGCCCAAGCAGGCCGCGGCGCTCGGCTTCGATGCGCCCGTGCACGCGCTTCTGACGGGCGCGCCCGACGAGTTCGACCGCCGCATCCAGGTCCTCAAGGCGCCGCGCTACGGCATCGTCGGACAGTCGCGCGACATCGAGGTCAGCGTGCGCCAGACCGGCAAGGACGACGATGCGGCCGCGCCCGTCACCCTGAATGTGCGCCGCGAGGGGCGCCCCGACGAGCGCATCACCACCTCCATCGGTCATCCGGTCAAGATCGAGATGCCGTTCCCGCACGCCGGGCAAAACATCCTCGAGGTCGAGCTCGACACCGCGCCGGGCGAGCTCACACCTGCCAACAACCGCGCGGTGATCGCGGCCGAGGGCGTGCGCGAGAACCTGCGCGTGCTCTTGGTCTCCGGCGAGCCGCACGCGGGCGAGCGCACCTGGCGCAACCTGCTGAAGTCGGACGCCGCCGTCGATCTGGTGCATTTCACCATTCTGCGCCCGCCCGAGAAGCACGACGGCACGCCGATCAACCAGCTCTCGCTCATCGCCTTCCCCACGCGCGAGTTGTTCTCGGAGAAGATCAACGAGTTCGACCTCATCATCTTCGACCGCTACCAGCACCGCGGCCTGTTGCAGCTGCCCTACTACGACAACATCGCGCGCTACGTGGAGGACCACGGCGGCGCGCTGCTGGTGGCGGCCGGCGACGACTATGCCGGCAGCATGAGCCTCTTCCGCACGCCGCTGTCTCCGGTGCTGCCAGCGATCCCGACGGGCCGCGTGCTGTCGGAGCCGTTCAAGGCCAAGCTCACGGCCGACGGGCGCAAGCACCCCGTCACCGAGGAATTGCCGGGAGCGGGGACGGCGACGACGCCGCCCACGTGGGGCCGCTGGTTCCGCCAGGTCGAGGTGCAGCCCGAGCACGGGCGCGTCCTCATGGACGGCGCCGAGAACGAGCCCCTCCTCATCCTCGACCACAAGGGCAAAGGCCGCGTCGCCCTCCTCACCTCCGACCAGGCGTGGCTGTGGGCGCGCGGCTACGAGGGCGGCGGCCCGCACAGCGATCTGCTGCGGCGGCTGTCGCACTGGCTGATGAAGGAGCCGGACCTGGAGGAGGAGCGACTGATCGCGACCGCCAAGGGCCTGAAGCTCACGCTCGAGCGCCGCTCCATGGAGGACAACGTCGGCCCCGTCACCTTGTCGGCGCCGGGCGGCGAGACCTCGCAAGTGACGCTGGAGCCGGCCGGTCCCGGCATCTGGCGCACGACCGTCGATGTGAAGATCCCCGGGCTCTACAAGGCCCAGATGAAGTCGGATACGGGCGAGCTCACGGCCGTGGCGCACGCCGGCATCGACGATCCCATCGAGATGAGCGAGGTGACGGCCACCGACAAGAAGCTGCAGCCGATCATCGACGCCACCGGCGGCGGCGCCTTCTGGACCAGCGCCTCGGCGGCGGCGGCGCGCCAAAACCCCTCCTCCGTCGACGTGCCGCGCGTCTCCATGCTGTCGGGGGCGAAAGTGCTGGCGGGCTCGGGCTGGCTGGGCTTGAAGGACCGCGAGGCCTACGTGACCCGCGGGGTGAAGCTGACGCCGATGTTCACCGGCTTCACGGCGCTGTCGGCGCTTTTGCTGCTGATCGCGATGGCCTGGTGGCGCGAAGGCCGCTGATCGCGCCCTAATTCCCCGCAATCCCCTTCGACTTCCGGGCGGCGCCGCGCGCGGTTTGCGCCGGCCAACGACTCGCCTAGCGTTGCTCTGCGAAACCGAGCAGCTGCATGGGACGTCGGCATGAGCCTTCTTTACCGCATCGTCTACGCCGCCCACGCCAACGGCACGCACCATAAGCTCGCGCTCGATGCGCTGAGCCTCGTGCGAGGGCCCGACGCCGAGCGCTGGCAGAACCTCTTCCTCAAGCACGCCCAGGTCTATCTCGAAGGCTCCAAGGCGCCGGACAAGGTCTTCAAGGATTTCAAGAACCACGTCCTGCACGTGCGCGACAACTACTGGGGCGGCGCGCCGGAAAAGGCGCAAGTGTGGTACGGCCGGCTGCTGGAGGCGCTGCACCGGGAGGTTTGGAGCGATGCCGCCTACGCCGCCGGCGTCCTGAGTCACTACTACACCGATCCCGTACAACCCTTTCACACCGCGCAGACGGAAGCGGAGAACGCCATCCACCGCGCCACCGAGTGGAGCATCAGCCGCTCCTACGACGCGCTGGCAAAGCTCGGGCGCGAGACGCTGGCGCACATCGAGGTGGCGGTGCCGCCGGGCGAGAGCTGGCTGAAAGAGATGGTCTGCCGCGGTGCCGAGACGTCCAACCGCTCTTACGAGAAGCTCATCGCCCATTACGACATTCATCGCGGCGCCGTCGATCCACCCGCAGGCCTCGATGCGACCGCGCGCGCACTCGTCGCCGAGCTTCTCATCTACGCCGCGAGCGGTTTCGCCCGCATTCTCGAGCGCGCGTTTGCCGAAAGCCGCGTGAGCCCGCCCGCGGTCTCCCTGACGGTTGCGACCTTCATCGCATCGTTGCAGATGCCCTCGAAGTGGATCGAGAAGCGCCTCACCGACGCGCAAGACCGCGCCGTCGTCCGCAGCATGTACGAGGAGCTGCAGGAGACGGGGCGCGTCGAGGCGACGTTGCCTGAGGACGACCGCGTGGTTCGCGACCTCTATGACTTGGAGGTGGAAGGACCGCGCGCCGACCAGCAGGCCGCCGCGCGCGTAAAGCGCGTCGCAAAGGCGGACACCGCAGCGATGGCGCCCGCCGCTCCCAAGGCACCGGCGCCCAAAGTATCGGCGCCCAAGACACCGGCTCCCAAGATTCGCCGCCCAAGGTATCTGCGCCCAAGGCGCCGGCTCCCAGAGTATCGGCGCAGCGCATCTACCTCGCAGCCTCGGACGATCTCGAGGCGGCGCCGTCCATCGGACCGCGCTCGGCCGAATGGTTCGCCGAGATCGGCATTTTCACGGTCGGGGAGTTCCTCGCCGCCGAGCCGGCAAAGACGGCCGAAGCGCTCGGCCAACGCGGCGGCATCACCGCAGAGACCTTACGCCTGTGGCAGGAGCAGGCGCGCCTCGTCATGGACGTGCCGGGCTTGCGCGGCACGCACGCGCAATTGCTCGTCGGCGCGGGATATCACGATGCCGCCGCCGTTGCCGCGGCCGACGAAGTTGGACTTTGTGCCGCCGTTCTGCGCTTTGCCGCCTCGGCGGACGGCCAGCGCGTCCTGCGCAAAGGCGAGCCGCCAGTTGCCGATAAGATCAGAAGTTGGATCGACAGCGCGGCAACACGGCTCGCTGCATAACACCCTTTCGCCTGTTGCCGCACTCGCGTCGGCGGGCCACACTCCCCGCGCAAAAATCAAAATGATTGCATCCGGGGAGACCATCCATGGACACGTCGCTGTTTCTCGCCAAGCTGTTGGGGCCGATCTTCTTGTCGATCAGCGCCGCCATGCTGATCAATCAAGACAACATGCGCGACATGGCCAAAGATTTCCTCGAGCACCGCGGCCTCATCTTTCTCACCGGCGTATTATCGCTGCTGGGCGGCCTCGCCATCGTCTTGACGCACAACGTGTGGGAGTTGCGCTGGACCGTGATCATCACGATCTTCGGCTGGCTCCTGGTGATCGGCGGCATCTTCCGCATCGTCTTTCCCGATAGCGTCAAGTCGATCGGACAGTCGATGCTGCACAAGAGCGGCGTGTTCACGGCGAGCGGCATCGTGCAAGGCCTACTCGGCGCCTGGCTCTGCTACGTCAGCTACATGGGCGTGTAAGGCCTTCCCTATCGACTTTTGCGCACTTGCACGACGTGCACGGAGGGCGCAAAGTGGTGGCGTTCCGAGGGGCGCCGGAGGCATCCGGCTGAGATCGTGCTGAAGCCTGAGCGCGAGCACCCTTAGAACCTGATCCGGGTCATGCCGGCGAAGGGACGGGACTACCAGGCAACGTCTTTTCGCCCGCAGGCTCGCCGTTCCGCCCCTTCTGCGAGGGGCGCAATCCCGCCTGCAGCGCGAGGAGAGACACCATGGAAACGTCCGTCCTTCTGGCAAGGATCATCGGCCCGCTGCTCATCGTGGTCGGCGCCGGCATTTTCATCAATCTCGAGCACTACCGCCGCCTCGTCGTCGACTTCGGAGCCAGCCCGCTCTCGATCTACATGGCGGGAACCACGGCGCTACTCTTGGGTTTGCTCATCGTCACCTACCACAACGTGTGGGAATGGCGCTGGCCCGTCATCATCACCATCCTCGGCTGGCTCATCCTGATCAAAGGCGCGGTGCGCGTCGTGGCGCCCAAGCTCGTGGCGGAGCGGTCCGGGCGCTACGGCCGCAACACCAACGTGGTGATGACGAGCGCCATCGTCACCTTGGTGCTCGGCGCCGTCCTCACCTATTTCGGCTACGTACCCTCTGCTTAAGCGCATCCCCATGCGAGGCTCGCCATGAACAAGATCACGCGCACATCCGAGCTTGCCGTCCCCAAGGTGACGACGGGACCGCTGCCCGCCTCCACCAAGGTTTACGACGCGCCCGCAGGGCCACGCGGACATGCCGTGCCCTTCCGCGAGATCGCGCTCTCCGAGGGCGAGCCGCCCTTCCGCGTCTACGATCCGTCGGGCCCCTACACCGGACGCCGATGCCGAGATCGACGTGGCGCGCGGGCTGCCGCGCTTGCGCGAAGCCTGGATCAAGGAGCGCGGCGGCGTCGAGCAATACGAAGGCCGTGAGGTGCGTCCCGAGGACAACGGCAACGTCTCGGGCGCGCATCTGGCCCGCGACTTCCCCAACAAGCCGCGGCCCTATCGTGCAACCTCCCCCTCTCCCCATTCTTCATGGGGAGAGGGTCGGGGTGAGGGGCAGAAGCTTGCGCCATCGTTGGAGCATGTGGCTGCCCCTCACCCTAACCCTCTCCCCGCGAGTGCGGGGAGAGGGGATTCGCAGCCCATCACCCAGCTCGAGTACGCGCGCGCAGGCCACATCACCAAGGAGATGATCTACGTCGCCCACCGCGAGAACCTCGGCCGCAAGGCCGCGCTCGAGCGCGCTCACGCGGCGCTGGCCGACGGCGAGAGCTTCGGCGCGGAGATCCCCGCCCACATCACGCCGGAGTTCGTGCGCTCGGAGATCGCGCGCGGGCGCGCCATCATCCCCGCCAACATCAACCACGGCGAGCTGGAGCCGATGATCATCGGCCGCAACTTCCTCGTTAAGATCAACGCCAACATCGGCAACTCCGCCGTCACATCTTCCGTGGAGGAGGAAGTGGAGAAGATGGTGTGGGCGATCCGCTGGGGCGCCGACACGGTCATGGACTTGTCCACGGGCCGCAACATCCACACGACGCGCGAGTGGATCCTGCGCAACGCGCCGGTGCCCATCGGCACCGTGCCGATCTACCAGGCGCTGGAGAAGTGCGGCGGCGACCCCGTGGCGCTCACCTGGGAGCTCTACCGCGACACGCTTCATCGAGCAGTGCGAGCAGGGCGTCGACTATTTCACCATCCACGCCGGCGTGCGGCTGCCCTACGTGCCGCTGACGGCGAACCGCGTCACCGGCATCGTGAGCAGAGGCGGCTCGATCATGGCCAAGTGGTGCCTGGCGCATCACCGCGAGAGCTTCCTCTATGAGCGCTTCGAGGAGATCTGCGACATCATGCGGGCCTATGACGTGTCGTTCTCATTGGGCGACGGCCTGCGCCCCGGCTCCATTGCCGACGCCAACGACCGCGCGCAGTTCGCCGAATTGGAGACGCTTGGCGAGCTGACGAAGATTGCCTGGGAGCGCGGCTGCCAGGTGATGATCGAGGGCCCCGGCCACGTGCCCATGCACAAGGTCAAGGTCAACGTGGAAAAGCAGCTCGCCGAATGCGGCGAGGCCCCGTTCTACACGCTGGGCCCGCTCGTCACCGACATCGCGCCGGGCTACGACCACATCACGTCGGGCATCGGTGCGGCCATGATCGGCTGGTTCGGCACCGCCATGCTCTGCTACGTGACGCCGAAGGAGCACTTGGGGCTCCCCGACCGCGACGACGTGAAGACCGGCGTCATCACCTACAAGATCGCGGCGCATGCCGCCGACCTCGCCAAGGGGCATCCGGCGGCGCAGCTGCGCGATGACGCTCTAAGCCGCGCGCGCTTCGAGTTCCGCTGGGCCGATCAGTTCAACCTGTCGCTCGACCCCGACACGGCGCAGAAGTTCCACGACGAGACGCTGCCCAAGGAGGCGCACAAGGTGGCGCACTTCTGCTCCATGTGCGGGCCGAAGTTCTGCTCCATGGAGATCACGCAACAGGTGCGCGACTACGCGGCACGGCTGAACGAGGCCGCCGTCGAGCTGGCCGAGGAGACGACGCAGATCGATCCGCACTCCGAGGACACCCGCGAAGCCGGCATGCGTGAGATGTCGGAAAAGTTCCGCGAGATGGGCGGGGAGGTGTATGTGGATGCCGACGAAATGGCGAAAAGAGACAAAACGCGTCATTAAGCCGGCTTCGCTGGCAGTTTGTTCGAAGGAAACCTTCGCGATCTCCAATTTCGCCATGATCGCGGGCGACCAACGGTCAACGAGAAACCCCCGGGGGAACAACAAGATGACACGCCTCGCCGCACTCGCCTTCCTGTGCCTCGCGACCCTGCTGACCGCACCGCCTGCCGCCCGCGCCGGCTCCGCGCACGAGATCGACGCCGGCGTCGACCACACGCTCGACCGCTTCTTCTACAAGATCCGCGGCGCGCACGAGCTCGCGCGTAAGGCCGTCGGCATCCTCGTGTTCCCATCGATCGTCAAAGCGGGCTTCGGCTTCGGCGGCGAGTACGGCGAAGGCGGCTTGCGCATCCGCGGCCGCACCGCCGACTACTACAACATCGTCTCCGCCTCGTTCGGCTTCCAGCTCGGCGTGCAGGAGCGCTCGGTCATCATCATGTTCATGACGCCCGAGGCGCTCGATCAGTTCCGGCACACGCACGGATGGAAGGTCGGTGTCGACGGCTCGATCGCCTTCATCACGCTCGGCGTCGGCGGCTCGATCGATACCAACAAGATCACGAGCCCGGTCATCGGCTTCATCCTCGACCCCAAGGGCCTCATGTATAACCTGACGCTGGAAGGCTCGAAGATCAGCCGCATTCATCCGTGAGGCGCGGAAACAAACCTCTTAGAGGGACCGGTCGCGCTTGACCGGCAGCGGCGGCTTGGCGGCGGGCATTCGCGGTAGCCGAACTTGTCGATCAGCGTGGCGCCCTTCATCGTGAAGTACTGCCTCGAATCCACGTGATGCCCGTCGAGCAGATAGCGCCTGAGCTTCGGCTTGTAGGCAGCGAGCATCGCGCGCGTCGATGAGGAGTTGCGCACCCACTTGTGCGTCTTAGCGTCGGGGCCCGCATGAAACGACAGGAACGCTGAGCGGTCGATGCACACGTTGCGGATCGACAGGAACAGCGTGCAGGCCGAGCGGCAGACGCCCTCGATGCGGAACCGCTCTCTGCTCTTGTTGTATTTGGCGATGATCGGGTAGTAGACGGCGAAGCGCCCGCCTTCGCCATGCGGCTTGGACGAGCCGTCCGCCAGCGTGGCCGGGGCCGCTGCCAGCGCGGCAACGCATAGCGTTGCAAAGCTCAAAGCCAATCGCCTGCTGCGCACGCTGCCCCCTTCCCCGTTTCCGGGCCTATCCCAGCTCGAAGGTCGTTACACCGAAGACGCGCTCGAGCGCGATCGGCCGCACCGGGCCACTATACATGCGCGCGGTCTCGAACACCGGGGTGAGGCCATGCTCGGTCGCCAGCGCGACGGCCGCGCTCGTTGGGCTGCGGCACGTCGAGAAAGACGTCTCCCCCCTCGTCTCCCACCAGCGCGGCGAACACGGCGTCCGCCGCCTCGCGGTCATCTGCGACCAGCGGGCCGATCTTGCGCCCCTTGCGGCAGGGACGGATGACGCCCCACGCCGCAAGCTTGCCGTCGCGCATGAGCGCGTGGCCGCGGTGACCCGGCGCGGCGAGCCACGCCTTCCAGAAGCCGGGGCGTGTCGCGGGGAAAACGCGCGCGTCGTCGGCGACAATGTGCTCGAACGGCACCTGAGACAGCGCCAGCGTCGCGCGCGTCGCGCCCAGGCCCGTCGGCACTCCGCCATAGCGGATGTTGGTGTAGGCGAGCTTAAAGCCGGACTTGGCGTAGTTGTCCTGCTGCTCAACGACGCCGTCGAGGCCCATGCTGCGCGCGCCCGCGTGCGCCAGCGCCGCCCGCGACACCTGCAGCCCGTAGCTGTGACCGCGCAGCTCGGACCGCACGATAAAAAAGCCGAGAAAGGCGAAGTGATCGTCGTAGTTGACGGCCGAGACAACGGCGACGGGCTCACCGTCCAGCTCGCCAATGAGGAACCCGCCCGGATCGACGCTGGCAAAGCACTGGGCATCGGCGAGGCCGGGGTTCCAACCTTCGGCAGCCGCCCAGTCGACAGCCATCGCAATCTCGTCGGCGCGCATCGCGCGGATAAGCAGCTCGTCGCAAAATTTGTGGCTCATCAGGCGCCTCCCAATCGCACCAAGCCCTACCAGCCGCCGGCAAGCATTCGCTTAACGCCCACGCAAAGGTTTATCAGAAGCTCGGGGGGCCCTAGGCTGCCCGGACACAACATTGGGGGGACAATCAAGAAATGAGGTTGAGGTTCTATCAGTACGGCGAGCTGATCGGCATCGTGTTTCTGCTCGCGTCGACGGCCATGCAAATCTTCTATCTGGAGCCGCTGAAGCGGGGGATCGAGTGGCGCCTGGCGGCGTACGCGCAGCAGCAGTCGGCCCAAGTCGAGGTGCGCACCCTGTTCGACAACCAGCTCTCGCTTCTGAAGCTCATGAACGCGCCGGGCGACGCGGTGAAGGACACCGAGCAAAAGCGCAAAGAAACGCTCGCCAAGTTCCAGACCGCCGATGCCAACATCGCCGATTACATGATCGCCAAGGAGAGCGTCGAAGGCTATCTGGAGGTGATCGTCCTCATTCTGTTCGCGCTCGGCAGCCTGCTCGCCGGCGTTGGACGCGCGCTAGAGATGCACGCCGCTCCGGAGCGCCACTGATCGCGGCGCCGGGCGGACCCCGGCGGACAACGATAATAAGGGCCCGCGCGTCGCCGGTTGCGCTGCCGCACAGGCCTGCCTTGACAAAGGCCGGGGGCGGGGGAAAGGCTACCTGATCTTGGCCGTCACGCCGCCCGGGCGGGAAGCACTCTGGGGCGTCGCAGCGGCCTCTCTATCCTTTGTTCGCGTATCGGCCATGGGCTTATCGAGATCAGCAGGCGCCCTCATCCTCGCGGCCGCGAGCTTCGCGGCTGCGCTTGGTGGCTGCGCGCAGAACACGGCGACCGGCGCCGTCGTCACCAATTTCGATCCCGACAGCACAACCGCGCGCTACCGCAGCAGCGGGGCGCCGGAGACCACGCTCGCCACCTTCTGCAAGAGCCCGCCCAAGCCGGCGACGCCCGAGGGCGCGGAGGCGATCAAGGTGAGCTGCAGCCGCCGGGTGCTGGCGCGCGCGGGCGATGCGCGCCTCTTCGACAAGGGCAACGGTCTCTACGTCGTCGTGTTCCCGCAGCCGATCCGCAACGGCGACATCTGCGAGCCGGGCACGCCGCCGCAGTCGATCTGCGGGAACTTCGCCA
The DNA here is from genome assembly GCA_963728165.1 of uncultured Alphaproteobacteria bacterium. Classification (GTDB taxonomy): domain Bacteria; phylum Pseudomonadota; class Alphaproteobacteria; order Rhizobiales; family Hyphomicrobiaceae; genus Hyphomicrobium_A. The sequence goes on from CAVSIY010000002.1 coordinate 624,274, forward strand.
CGGGCGACAAGATGCACACCTCGCGCATCGACGCAGGCTGAGGCGGCGGTCTCGTGCGAGTGCAGAGCGGGCTTAGGCCCGCAGGGTCCCACAACAAGGGAGCAGCGACGTGGTCAAGCGGTGCAGCCATCTCGACACGATCCAACAGGTGACGCCCAGCGCGCAGGGGTGCGAGGAGTGCCTGAAGATGGGCACCGAATGGGTGCACCTGCGCCTCTGCCTCATCTGCGGGCACGTCGGCTGCTGCAATTCCTCGCCGGGCAAGCACGCCACGGCGCACTTCCATGCCACGCAGCACCCGATCATGCAGTCCTTCGAGCCCGGCGAGACGTGGAAGTGGTGCTACGTGGATGAGGTGCTGATTCCGTAATTGCGTTTCGCCTCGCGCGACAAAGGGATTACTTAGTCATTCGGCCGTCGACGAACGGATCGGATTTCATCTGTCCGATGATCCCCCCCAAAAAAACCGGCGTGGTTTCACCCCGCTTAGGGAACGTTGATCTTCACCGTCCTCGACGCGCCGATGACCTCAAGTCCGCTCTTGCCGCGGACATGCGAGACATCGAGCACCGCCGAATAGGGAACCTCAACGGGAAGTGCGATGCCGATCTGGCAGCCGACAACTTCGATGCCCCAATAGTCGGGCTGGGTGACGTAGACGAGCGGAACGAGCTCGACCTTCATCGACGCCCACGGCTTCTTGCCGCTCACGATCAGGAAGTAGGTGTCTTTGATGAAGCCGGGCACGACTTGCGCGTCGTCGAACGCAATGCGTCGGCAGGTTGCCGAGGGGGGCAGCGCTTCGAGAACCTTGGAATCGGGTTTCATGACCGGCCAGCTCCGCAAATGCATTACAATCTAAAGTTGTAACCTAGGCCCGCGTCACAGCGATTGCAACGCTCGTCGCCGCCATCCTGTTTGCCCGCACGGCAGATGCGATGCCCAGAAAATAAGGCAAAGGACGGGCCCCAGAGCGCCCGCGGCCCCCGGCGCCAGCAAAGAATCTATTGCAATCTTAGATTGTAGTTAGTATGGCGTGGAGCTGCTGATTTTCGATGCCCTCTTTCCATTTCCCGACGCCACGCCCCATGAGCAGTTTCGATATTCCCAAGACCGAGCGCCAACATCTCGGCGAGGCGCTGATCGTTTACATCTACCGAGCCTTGAACAAGCCGAAGACCAACTCGTACTTTCATGTGAAGCTGCTCGATGTCCTGCTCAAGTGCGCGAAGGATTCCTTCAAGCTCTCCCTGGGAATTCATTGGGCGAATGGGACGAGCTGCATCAAGTCGTTCACCAGGAGATCGAGCCTCGACGAGCACCCCGATGCTCCCCAATGGGCGGCGTCGCAAGTCTTCGCGAATGGCGAGACGTTCGCGCTGCTTTCCAAAGAGGCGATCAGTCGTATAAAGGCGATGTCGCCAGAAAAGCGGCGCCAGCTGGAGGCGATCGCCGCCGAGCTGTTCCCCGACCACGAGGCAATTCGCGGGGACGGTCGGCTTTTTGCTGGGGCCAAAACGCCATCGGCGAAGCAGGCCTATTTCACCACGGAAGCGGAACGCCACATCGAACAGTCGAAGTGTGGCAGAGCGCTCAACACATCGACCGCGAGCCTTCAGCGCCTGCAGGAACTCGCTCAACGACGTGTTCTCGGATCCCGACATTGCGCCAGAGGAGGCCGATCAACTGCAGCGTGATCTCGAAGATCTGCTCATCGGGCGTCTCGAGCTCGAGCAACCGACGATCAATGTCGAGCTCCTCGCCCGGGTCATGGCGCGAAGCCTGCAGCGGCTCGGCAAATCGGTTGCATCGGCAGCCGTCGGAGAGCTCGCACAGAATGCCGCCACCCTCCTCGTGGCGATTTTCCCGGTCCTCAGAGCGGCTACGGGAGCCGGCACTTAAGCCTGCGACAAGACTATCAAAATCGTCACTTTGCAACCTCGGCAAATCATGCCAAGCTGCCGATATCGTTCAACAATCGAAAGGAGGTGATCCGATGTCTAGTGGGATCTTGAGGACGGCGACGTCGCGGTCGCTGGAATTCAAGCCGGATCTGCCTCCGATGGTGGCGGCCTGAAGCCAGCAAAGCGGCTGAGCGCAACAATCGCTCAATTCGCCGCCGAAGTCTCACGGGGGCCGCCCTCAGGGCGGCCCCTTTGCCTTCCGGGGTCGCTCACGCGGCCCCTTGCTTTTGGGACGTTGCGCTAGCCTCCCGCCCCAGCGCCAATCCGCCGCGCGGGGCTTGGCAAGGCGCCGCCTCGCACCTAGATCGCCGGAAGCTCGCCAGAGAAGTTCCCCTTCGATCAGGAGCCCTGCATGACCGCGCAAACCTCTGCCGCCCGCGCTCCCGCCCTCGCCTCAACCGACCTCTTCGATCCGGTCCAGCTCGGGCCCTATACGCTCCATAACCGCATCGTCATGGCGCCGCTGACGCGCTCGCGCGCCGATGATGCCGGCGTGCCGGGAGAATTGCAGGCGACCTACTATTCCCAGCGCGCCACGGCCGGTTTCATCGTCACCGAGGCGACCAACATCTCCGCGCAAGGCAAGGGCTACATCCGCACGCCCGGCATCTGGACGAAGGAGCAGGTCGCCGGCTGGACGCTCACGACCAAGGCCGTGCACGACAAGGGCGGGCGCATCTTCTTGCAGCTCTGGCACGTGGGGCGCGTCTCCCACCCCGACCTGCAGCCGGGCGGCGTGCTGCCCGTCGCGCCGAGCGCGGTCCGCGCCGAGAACCAGAAGGCCTACACTTACGACGGCTTCAAGGACCTCGTCGACGCCGCGCGCGCTGGAGACGGACGAGATCCCCGGCATCGTCGCCGACTACGCACATGCGGCCCAATGCGCCAAGGATGCCGGCTTCGACGGCGTCGAGATCCACTCCGCCAACGGCTACCTGTTGCAGCAGTTCCTCTCCGACAAGACCAACAAGCGCACCGACCGCTACGGCGGCTCGATTGAAAACCGCACGCGCATCGTCGTCGAGGTGGTCGATGCTGTGACCAAAGTCTGGGGCGGAGACCGCGTCGGCATCCGCCTGTCGCCGCTCACCAAGTTCGCCGACATCGGCGATTCCAACCCCGAGCCGGTCTACCTGTCACTGATCGACCAGATCAATCCGTTCGGGCTCGCCTACATCCACGTCATCGAGGGCGACACGCGGGCGAGCGCCACCCGGCCGGCGGCTTCGACCTGCAGAAGCTGCGCCGCGCCTTCAAGGGCCTCTACATGGCCAACAACAACTACACGCTGGAGTTGGCGCTCGAAGCGCGCGCCAAGAACCTCGCCGACCTGATCTGCTTCGGGCGCCCGTTCATCTCCAACCCCGACCTGGTCGAGCGCCTGCGCTCCGGCGCGACCCTCGCGGCACCAGACCCGGCGACGTTCTATGCGGGCGACGCCAAGGGCTATATCGACTATCCGCCCATGGACAGCGCCGCCAGCTAGCGGCTACTCGGAAGCCTCGCGCCAACGTCAGCCGAGGTTCGCCATGCCGCTGCTCCGTTTCGACCTGATCGAAGGCCGCACCGCCGACGAGCTGCAAGCTCTGCTCGACGCCGCCCACCGCGCCATGCTCGCAGCCTTCAAGGTGCCCGCGCGCGACCGCTACCAGATCGTCACCGAGCACAAGCGCGGACACATGCTCATCGAGGATACCGGCCTCGGCATTCCGCGCACCGACAAGGTCGTGTTTCTGCAGGTGACGAGCCGCCCGCGCGGGCGCGAGGCCAAGGAGGCCTTCTACCGGGGGCTCGCCGAGGAGCTGCAGAAGAGCTGCGGGCTTGCGCCCTCCGACCTCGTCGTCTCCATCGTCGAGAACGCGGACGAGGACTGGTCGTTCGGGCTGGGCCGCGCCCAGTTCCTCACGCGCGAGCTTTAGGGAAGCGCGCGCGCCCCGCGCCCGCGGGTCCCTCCCCGGTTGAATCTGCCCCTAGTGTTGCATCAGCGATCTTGCCGCGGCCCGAGGCTTAGGCAAAAAACGCTGGGGAACCAATGGGTGAGGAGTAATCCCATGAAAGCGAAAATCGCCGGCCTTGCGTTGGGGCTGGGGGCGGCCGCGCTTCTGCTCGCAACCGCCGCGGACGCCAAATGCGTGACGCGGCGCGGCAAGGGCTGGGCCTGGACCGAGGACATGGCCAAGTTCCAGGCCTGGGAGATCGTGTCCCAGAAGCACGGCAACTGGCCGTTCCCGAACTCCAACTTCCGCAACGAGCGCTACAAGTGCAAGCCCGACGGCAGCGGCTACACCTGCCTGTCGTGGATCGACGTCTGCAAGTAGCGCGAAGGACCCGTCCGCACCTGCGCCGGGCACCTCGCATGCGCCCCGGCGCGGTCGCGCGCCGGCACACGTCGTCGTCATGGTGAAGACCGCTGAAACCTTGATCGACGCTCGCGGGTTGAACCCCTGACAGGGATCACCGAGACTTCGCGACCCTGAGCGAGCGAGGAGTGCACCAGGTCATGCGTAGCCGAACGTCCTGTCTGCTGATCGCAGCCGCGACCCTCGTCGCTGGCGCCACTGGGGCGGCGATTGCTGCCCCGAGCGCGCCCTTCAAGGCCCCCGCGCCCTCCGCCGTCGTGCTGCGCGTCGGCGGGGATGACGGGGCCTACGAGGACCGCCGCAGCTACCGGCGCGACCGCCACCGTGGCGCGATCGTCGATGCTCCCTTTGCGCACGTCGACGCCGGCCATCCCGTCATCGTCGATGCTCCGTTTGCGCACGTCGGCGTGCACCGCGGCCACGTCCGCGTCATCGCTCCGTTCGTCGATCTGTGGGTCCCGCGCTGAGCCCCCGGCGCCCTCAAGCTAGCTTGCGCTTTCAGCCGGATTTTCCCTGCATTCGCCGCGACATGCGGTCAGGGTTGCGCCCTGGCCGCCAGCGACATAATTATCCCACTTGCGCATGGTCAGGTCCGGCCATCACAGGATCAGAACGTCATCCGAGGGAGATTTTTTGTGTTTGGCCGAACCTTGAACCCCGATCCCAAGTTTCCCGACGCCCGCCCTGCCGGCACCGATCCGCTCACGCGCACGGCCTCAACCACGCCGTCTGGTCCGCTGCCCGGCAACAAGCAGGCCTCCGTCATCGGCCCCGATCTGTCGATCATCGGTCAGAAGATCACGCTCGTGTGCAAGAGCACGCTCATCGTGACGGGAGAGATCGTGGGTGACATCAACGGCAGCGAGGTCAGCGTCGGCGACACCGGCAAGGTGACCGGCACCATCACCGCGCGCACTATCTCCGTGCACGGCGAGGTCAAGGGCGCGCTGCGGGCCGAGACCGTGACGCTGCACTCCTCCGCCCGCATCGACGGCGACATCGTGCAGAAGAACCTGGTCATCGCCGAAGGGGCGCAGTTCGACGGGCGCGTGCGCGCGGCGAAAGACGCAAGCGAGTTCGAGCCGGAGTTCGACGTCGGGGCGCTCACTGCCGCTGCCATGACGTCGGCATAGGCCCGCGCAGGAAGTGTTCGTGAGTGCTGGGCTTTGAGGTTTGCTGCGCCGGCCTTCAGGCCGACGTCTTGTCGAGACCGGTGATGCGCTCGAGCAGACGCGCCTTGCGTCCCGGCTTGGTCTCGGCGGCACCGCTTTCCTGCGCCTTCTTTTCCGGCTTCTCCGGCTCGGCCGCAGCGGCGGGAGCCTTGCCACCCTCGGCCGGTGCCGCCTGCTGCTCTGGGCTGTCGCCGTCCAGCGCCTTCAGAAAGCCGCTGACGCGCCGGGCATTTCCCTTCTGCGCATCCTCGTGCGTCCCCGCGGCGCCACCGGCGCGCACCAGACGCGCCACGCGCGGGTCGTTGATGCGCTCAACCAACGGGCGCTTTCCGGGCTCGGACGCCGACTTGCGCGAGGGTCCGGAGACCGGCACCGTGCCAGAGCCCAGCCGCCGCATCTCCTCCATGAAGTAGGCGGCCTGGCGCGCCAACCGCTCGTTGCCGGCCGCCACCTCCGCCCGCAACGACTGTATGGTGGAGCCCTGCTCATCGGAGAGCGCCTGCACCGCGCTCAAGCGGGCTTTGAGCGCGATCTTGCTGTCCTTGATGCCGCGATCGTCGTTGTCGGCGGTCTCATAGGTGCGGAGCGCCGCCTTGAGACGGGAGATCTCCGCGCTCTGATCCTGGTTTGCCGCCTTCAGACGGCGCAGCTCGGCCTCGGTTGCCGCATCGGCCGGCTGGGGCGGCTCGGCCGCCGCCGCAGCTTCCGTCCCCACCGCTCTCAAGACCGGCCCGTCGCCCTTGCGCTTGCCCACGACCTTGGCGGGCCGGCTCGGCTCATGCGCGCCGTTCTCGCCCACGGGCTCCTCGTGAACGGCCGCCGCCTCGGCGGCCGGTCCGGCGCGCACCACCAGCGCCTGCAGGCGCGCGATCATTGCCGCCTGGTTGCGCGTCTTGGAGCGCAACACCTCGATCTCGGTGCGCAGCGCCACCTCGCCGTCGAAGCGCGGGTCGCCGAGCCCTTCGCGGTTGCGCGCCGCCCGCGTGTTGAGCGCCGCCTTCAGGCGATGGATATCGTCGGTCTGCTGCGTGTTGATCTGGGTCGCTTCCTCCAGCGCGCGGGCCTGCTTCTCGCTGCCCTGGCTCAAGGCGACGATCTCGCGGTCGCGCTGGAACAGAAGCTTCCTTGCCTCCGCCAGCCGGTGCTCGACCTTGGGCAGGCGGTCCATGATGGTCTGCTCCAGGACGCGCCGGGCGTTCTCATGCTCCTCGAGCGCCGAGCGCTGATGCGAGACCTCGCCTTCGAGATTGCTGATCGCAGCGTCGCGGCGATTGAGCTCCACCATCTGGCGGGCCGCGGACTCAGCGCCCTCCTCCAGCGTCGTCTCGAGCTTGTGGATGCGGATGGCGTACTCGGCCCTGAGCTGGTCCTTGTCGGCGCGGATCTCCGCCTCCGTCAGCGGCATCGAGCGCTTGATCGCGTCGGTCGTGAGACGGGCGACGCGGCCCTTATAGAACGGAGACAAAAAGACCGTCAGCAAGGCCGCCATGAGGAAGCCAAGCCCGACCAGCATGACCATCTCGATGCTGATCACGCGCACTTCCTCGACTGCGAATAGCAGCGCATTCCGATCCCCTCGCCCTCCGGCAGCCTCGCCCCACCGGCCTCGATTATCCGACGAGCGGGCGACGTGTGCAACGTGCCCACCCACACCGTCTCCGTTCCGGCCTCGTTCCTTGGCTCAAGCCGAACTCAAAACGGGTTCCATGTCGGGGTGCGGGTATACTTCAAATAGCCGACGTTGGCACCTAGGCGCAGGCCCACCCCGGCGCGGATGGGCGCCAGCGTGACATTTCCATGCGTCTGGTACTGGATGCCCACGCCGCCCACGAAATAGGCCGAGCCCTGCACGCCGGCGTAGCGGTGATAGATCTCGAAGGGATCGCGCAGGTTGTAGACCAACACCATCGTCCGCGAGCCCTCGCCGCCGAAGTCGTAGCCGATCGAAGGCCCCTGCCAGTAGACTTTGTGCACGCCGGCATCCTTCGTATAGAGCGTGCCCTCGCCGTAGCGCAGGCCCGCGATGAAGGCGCCGCCGGCGTCCTCGCCGAGAATGTAGCCATTGGGGCGCCCCGACTTGCTGAAAGCGTACTCCACCACGCTTGCCAGACCCTTGCTGACCGAGCCGAAGAAGCGGTGGCCCGCCTCCAGGATCTCGTTTTGCGAAAAGCCGCCCTCGGGCGGCGGCCCGTCGCGGGGTCCGTCGTAAGTCTCGCGCGGCGGATGATAGGGCTCGCCGTAGCCCCCTGAATCCTCTGGTTCGCGCGGCGTCGGCGAAACCGCTGCGTGCCCGTCGTCGTAGCGCCGGTAGTTGTCGTCCTCGCGGTAGACGCCGCTCGGCCGGTACGGCTTGGAGCCTCCGGCATCGTCATCGTCACCTGGGGCGCTGTAGCCGTCGTTGGCTGCGCCCGCTGGCGGCGCGAGCGCGGCGATGCTGAGCGCACTCAAGGCGGCAAGAGCGAGAACAAACCTCAGTCCCCCGATGGGCTGCGGCATGGCACGATCCATTGGTTGCATGGGGGTCCGCGGCCGATCCGCAGATGCCCGCAATTCGAAAATCCTTCGACTTAAAGTGTTACGAAAGTGTGGCCGATCCGCGGTTTAGCGCGCCCCGATTGCGGCAGTTCGGCCACGCCGTCCCCTCAAAGCAAGGAGTTGCGCCCCCACGCCACGAAGTGCGGGTTGGCGAAGCCACCGTCCCTCTTGCCGTAGCGCAACGGCGCGCCGTCGACGGTCGTCACGCTGCCGCCGGCAGCGGCGAGGATGGCTTGGCCTGCCGCGGTATCCCACTCGCTCGTCTGCCCCAGGCGCGCGTAAACGTCGGCCTCGCCTCTGGCGATGAGGCAGAACTTGAGCGATGAGCTCGCCTTGCGCGTCTCCGCGATCGGCAGCCGCGCCAGGAACGCATCGGTGTCCTGCGTGGCATGTGAGCGGCTGGCGAAGGCGACGAGCGCCTCGGGATCGGGCGCGCGCGTGTGCAGCGGCGTCAATTGACAGGCATCGAGCCGTAACTCGGTCGCGTCCGGCGCAATCCGCGTCTCCACCGCCTCGTCGGGGCCAAGCGTTGCAAACAGCAGCTCGAGCGCCGGCGCGTAGATGATGCCGAACACCGGACGGTCGCCCTCGATGAGCCCGATGTTGATGGTGAACTCGGGGCTGCGCTTGATGAAGGCCCGCGTTCCGTCCAGGGGATCGACAAGGAAGAAGGCGTTCTTGATCTGGGGCATGCGCCCCGCCGCGACCTCCTCCTCGGCAATGACCGGCACGCCCGGCGCCACGCGCTGCAGCCCCTCGAGCAGAGCTTCCTCGGCCTCGTGATCGGCAATCGTCACCGGCGTGGTATCGGCCTTGGTCTCGACCGCGACGCCGGCCACAAAATGGCGCATCTCGATTCGACCCGCGGAGAGAACCGCAGGCAGAAGCCCTTCCACCAGATGCCGGCAGTCTGCCGCTTTCATGCGCCTCCTCGTCTCCTGATTCGCTTATGCGCCACCACACCTGCTGCCGCGCGCCACCCACAAGATGTCCCAGGGGCGCAACTTGCCCAAGAAAAATAAGGGGGTGAGACGGGCGCTGCCGCAGGCTTTGCAACGCAAGTCCGGCGCGTGTATCAAATGAACCCAATAGTTCGCAAGCAACCATGTTCGCTCGGGTGCCAGGCCCTTGAGCAAAAGGCGCCCGAGCCGTCGTTGTCGTTCGGACATGCGACATCAGAGGGGACATCGATGGGCCACCGCGCCGTTCCGACAGATCTTGAGCTCGCCGCGCTCATCTCCAGCAAAATCTGCCACGACGTGATCGGCCCCGTGGGCGCCATCTATAACGGCCTGGAGATCCTCGACGAGGACGACGACGAGGAGGCCAAGAACTACGCGCTCGACGTCATCCGCAACGTGACCGAGCAGGCCTCCGCCCGCCTGCAGTTCGCCCGCTTCGCGTTCGGGGCGGCGGGATCGGCCGGGTCCATGATCGATCTGGGCACGGCCGAGCAGATCTCGCGCGGCTTCATCGGCAAGGGCAAGCACAAGCTCGTCTGGCGCACCGTCCCTGGCCACATGGGCAAGGACAAGGTGAAGCTCCTGTTGAACCTCGTCGCCAGCGCCGTCACCGCGCTGCCGCGCGGCGGCGACATCGAGGTGCAGATGGTCGGTTCGCTGGAGAACCCGAGCTTCCTGATCCGCTGCCGCGGGACCAACGCGCGCCCTCCCCAGCACCTCAACGAGTTCATCGCCGGCGAGCATCCCCCCCCGCTCGACGCCATGACCATCCAGGCCTATTACACTTGGCGGCTCGCCAGCACTGCAGGCATGCGGCTCGAGGTGCTGCAGGACGGCGCCGACATCCTCCTATCCGCCAAGCCGCTAGCCTGAGACGAACCCGGCGCAGATCCAGATGCCGGACTGCACGTGATGCGGACGCCGGGCTGGCGTCCGAGCCGCAATGCTTGCTAAGGCTCGACGTCGACAAATCCTGACCCGCAAAGAGCATTACTCTTGCTTCGCGTCGAACATCTGCAGGTTGGCGACCTGCCGCCGCTGACCTTCGAGGTCGCCGACGGCGAGTGTCTCGCCGTGGAGGGACCATCAGGGGTCGGCAAGACGCGACTGCTCCGCGCCATCGCCGACCTCGAGCCCGCCGCGGGCCAGGTGTTTCTCAACGGTGCAGAGCGCGACGAGATGCCGGGCCCGCAATGGCGCACGCACGTGCGCTATTGCGGCGCCGAGCCCGCGTGGTGGACCGACACCGCCCGGGCCGTATTCCCATCGACGGCGCGGCTCGAGCGGCTGTTGCACTCCCTGGCGCTCGAGCCCGACGTGCTCGACCGCCCGATCGCCGTCCTCTCCACCGGCGAGCGCCAGCGTCTCGCGCTCGCCCGCGCGCTCGTCGACGAGCCCGAGGTGCTGCTGCTCGACGAGCCCACCACCGCGCTCGACGCGCAGGCGGCAGCGCTTGCCGAGGAGCTCATCAAGTTCCACATGCTCTCGGGCCGCAGCGCCGTGCTGGTCAGCCACGACCGCGGGCAGATCGAGCGGCTGGCGCACGCGCGCCTGCTGCTCCCCAAGACGCCGGGCGGCGCCGCGACGGGGGTGCAAGCCGCATGACCTATGTGCCGCTCTCCCCGCTCGATCTGGCACTCGCCGCCAGCCTGCTCATCGCCAACGCGGCGATCTCCTGGTTCCTGCGTCTCAAGATCGAGCGCAGCCTCGCCGTCGCCGCCGTGCGCATGGTCGTCCAGCTCGCCCTCGTGGGGCTCGTGCTCAAGCTCATCTTCGCGCAGACGTCGCCGGTCTGGACCGTGCTCATGGGCCTCGTCATGGTGGCCGCCGCCGGTGTCGAGGTGGTGGCGCGCCAGCACCGGCGCATCGCCGGCTGGCAGGTGTTCGGGCTCAGCACCGGAACTCTGCTGTTTACCGGCATGGTGATCACCGGGCTCGGCGTCGGCGTCATCATCGGGCCCGACCCGTGGTACGCGCCGCGCTACATGCTGCCCATCCTCGGGATGGTGCTCGGCAACACCATGACCGCCATCAGCCTGGTGCTCGACACCTTGACCGAGACCGCGCACCGCGAGCGCGGCGCCATCGAGGCGCGGCTGTCGCTCGGCGCGCACCGCTTCGAGGCCATGCGCAACGTTCTGCACGTGGCGCTGCGCACCGGCATGATGCCCATCCTCAACTCCATGGCGACGACGGGCATCGTGGCGCTGCCCGGCATGATGACGGGACAGATTCTCGCCGGCGCCGATCCCATCGAGGCCGCGAAGTATCAGGTGCTGATCATGTTTCTCATTGCCAGCGCCACCGCGCTCGGCTCGCTCTTCGGCGGGCTCGGCGGCGTGTTGCTGCTGACGGACAAGCGCCATCGCCTGCGCCTCGACCGCATCGCGGCGCAGCCTGCCTGATAGCTAATCGCGAAAGCGGAGCCGCCGCTCAGTGGGCGCCGGCCGTCGCGGCGCTCGCGCGCGCCGTGGGTGCCGGCTCGAGCGGTGGTACCATGGTCCCGTGGCTGACTGCGCCTGCGGCAATCGCAGCCGCTGCGGCCTCCTTGGCGGCCGCGGCGGCCGTCTCTGCCGCGGCAGCCGCCCGCTCGGCGGCGGCAGCCGCAGCGGCGGCAGCAGCCGCAGCGGCGGTCTGATCCTTCGCGGGTGCGGGCTTCTGCGTGGTGACGGGGTGCTCGGGCTGGGCGGTGTCCTCCGCAGCCGACGGCAGCGTGCCGGTCTCCACGACACCGGGTGCGCTCGGCGGCGTGGCCGGCAGATTGGTCTGCGCATTCTTGGTCGGCGCGACCGGCGGCAACGGCGCGACCATCTTCAAAGGCTCACCCGAGTTCGGGCGCTCCCTTGTCGTCGGCGCTCGGCGCCGCGGCGGCGGCCTCGGCCGGCTTATCTTCCTGTGCGCCTGCGGCTGCTGGCGCAGCGGCAGCAGCGGCCGCCTCATCATTGCTCTCAGCGGGCTCTGCCGCAGTCTCCGCCGCGTGCCCTACGTCGCGTCCATCGAGCGTGATCTCCGAGGCAATGGGCTTGCTGTGAGATTTCTTGCTCACCTCCGCCTTGCTCAGCTCTGCTTTGCTTGGCTTCGCGGTCGCGTTTTCCGCCGCGGCCTTAGCTGGCTTCGCGGTCGCGCTTTCCGCCGCAGCCTTGCGCACGGGCGCCGGCGGCTTCCCCGACTCCGCATGCTCGGGGTTGGCGACATGATCGCCGCCCCAGCACACGTTGGCGCTGGCGGTGCAGGTATGCTCGTCGAAGACGATGAAGTTGAGGAAGAGCTCGCAGCTCACGTCCTTCTTGCCGACCTGGTAGTCCTTGACGCCCTTCTCGGCGGCCCAAGTGGCGATGTGCTTGTCGAGCAGCGCCTTGGCGTCGCGGATGGGACCTTCCTTGCCGTAGTCGTTGACGGTGAAGCCGAAGCGCTTACACGCCGCGTGCGCGGCAGGCGCAGCGCCCATGGCAAGGCTTACGAGCACAAAGGCTAACGCAATCTTGAGCGTGGCGCGCATTGGAGCCCCCAGTCGGCACGGTCCCGAAAATTCAACCCGATTCAAACAAGCTATAGCGGGAACTCCGAACCCTGCCTAGGGTCCGGGCCCGCAATATTGTGCAGCATAATGTTAGCCAAAACGGGGCGTTAGCGGCTCAGTTCAGGTACGGCGAATCGCCGCCGTTGGGTCCCATGCCCGAATCGAAGAAGAAGCCGCTGTCGAACGGGCCGGCCTGCGTCTGCTTGTTGATGGTGGGATCGATGAAGCCGCCATAAAGCTGGAAGTAGCGGGCGATCTCCGCGGGCGACGAGCCCTGGGGCGGGCGACGGCGGGCATGGCGGCGCTTGTGGCGGCGGGGTGCCTCGATCGTGTACTCGCCGGCTGCGGCCCCGGAGCTCCAGCCGGGGGCGGCACGCTCGGCCACGCCGTCAACGGCGACCACCGCAAACAGGGCCGCGCCAGCGACAAGCCCCATGCGAACGAGAAAACGGCTCATGATCCGATAGCCTCTTTTTTTCTTCCACCCCGACCAGCGAAGGGGAGATTAGCCGATATTGGTGGTCCGGCTCGCAAAACAATGGTCAGGAACGCGCTTTGCCGGCCTCTTGTCACCTGTCGAACACGCCTTTTGCCCCCGTGCCGCCGCAGTTTGCGGCAGGCGCGCCCCGGTTTTCACTCAGGCCTCAATCGGCCAGGCCGGCGGCAGGGACGACTCGAACCTCCACTCATCTTCGGCATGATGTGCGAGGGAATCGTTAACCTAAGTCGGACGCTGCCCAGTCCGGCCGCAATCAGCGTATGCGCGCCTGCAAGCTTACGACGTCTTGCAGATCGTCGCCGCGCCCTTGCAGTTGTAGCCCAGCCCGCCCGGGGCGCACCTGTAGCTCGGCCTGCCGACCCTGTAGCCGGGCGTCGAGCCGGTCGCCATCCAGCTTGCCCACGCGCTCCAGTCGAAGGACTGCAGAAGTGCTTCGTACACCTGGGACTTTGCACCCGACAATGTGGTGTTCGTCCCCGAGGCCGCCTTCTTGAAGCAATGCCCCGCTTCGGCCGGAGTTCCGCACCCGAGCGAGAGCACGCCAAGCGCCGCGACCGCGGCCACCGTGCGATAAATCTTCGTCATGTCGACTTCCCCTGAGGCAATAGCGATCAGCGCGGCAAGCTTGCCGCATGCTGCCGCGCTTGCCCACCGGGAAGCGGGCACGCCTGCAAAAGGTCTGGGGATCGTGGCCGCCGAGTGACGCCGCGCCGGTCGCGCCCCGGTGGACAGCGATCGACGCGAGCTTCCGAGCTTCAGGTCAGGCGGAGGCCTGCAGATTGACCGCTTTGGGTCCCTTGCCGCGCTTGTCGGGCTCGGTCTCGAACGAGACGCGCGTCCCCTCGTCGAGATTACCGATGCCGGCCTGCTCCACGGCCGTCACGTGCACGAACACGTCCTTGCCGCCGTCGTCGGGCTTGATGAAACCAAAGCCCTTCTGGGCGTTGTAGAATTTTACCGTGCCGCTCTGGCGCATCGCGAAGCCTCCGTCAGTCCGCATTTCTCCACAATGGCGCGGCTCGAGCGTGGCCGGCACCGCTGGCTCGGGAAGTCTTCGCTGTTCGGGGGGGAGCTAAAGCGCGTGAGTGGGGCATGCGCGCGCAGGTCTCAAGTTTACGCAAAGTCTCCGCCGGGACGATCGTCTGCCCGAGCACCTTGAATTATTGGGGAAAAAAGGTGGCTCCGCAAGGGGCTCAGGCGGGCTCCTTGCCGCGCTTCTTGGCCGTGCCGCTTTCTGAGGCAGCGCGCTCGCGGCCAAGCTCCTCCAGGCGAAACGCAGGCCCGGACCCTTGCGCCAACAAGCGTGCCAGCTCCGGCAGCAGCGCGGCGAGCTTTGCTCGAAGCGTAAACGGGGCGTTGACGACGATGAGGCCGGCCCCGTTCAGAAGCGTTGTATCGTCGGGCTTGCGGATCAGGAGCTCGACGGCGAGCGCCTTGGCGAGCCCGAGCTCGGCGACCTGCCGGCGAAACGTTGCGATCGGACCCACGTCCTTGATCGGATACCAGAGCACGATGGTGCCGGTGGCAAAGCGGCGCGCGGCCTCTTTCAGGCCCTCAACCAGGCGCTCGAGCTCGCCCGGCACCTCGTAGGCCGGATCGACGAGGACGACGCCGCGGCGCTCCTTGGGCGGCAACAGCGCCTTCAACGCGGTGAAGCCGTCGAGCGCGAGGACCTTTGTTTGCGGATCGCGCGCAAAGAGCGTCGCCAGCGCCGCGTGGTCCTGCGGATGCAGCTCGTTGACGACGAGGCGATCGCCAGCGCGCATCAGCCTGCGCGCCAGCAGCGGGCTACCGGGATAGCGCGTGAGCGTGCCGTCGCCGCCCTCCGCGCGCACCACGCCGAGATAAGGGCGCTAGCGCCGCGGCCGCATCCGCTGCGAGCTTCGCCTTTTTATCGAGGATGCGGCCGATGCCCTGGCGCCATTCCCCGGTCTTCTCCGCCGCCTCGCAGCCGAGATCGTAGACGCCGAGGCCGGCGTGCGTGTCGATGACGCGGAACGGCGCCGGCTTCAGTTTCAGGTGCTCGATCACGAGCGCCAGCACGGCGTGCTTGAGGACGTCGGCGAAATTTCCCGCATGATAGGCGTGGCGGTAGTTCATGGGCGACGCTTGAGCGCCGGCGCCGGCCCGCTGTCAAGATGCAGCGTCGAGGCGACGCCGAAGTTTGTACGGCTCACCTCAACGGCGCTTCGCCCCCGGCAGCGTAATCGCGCTCCGCGGCAGTCCATGCTGCTTCGTTGGCCCCAGGTGCTCCACGTCGATGGGCTCCGACAGGGTGCCCAGCGCCAGCATGATGCGCCGCAGGAGGCTGTCGTCGTCGCCGGGCATCCCTTCCTCCAGCGCGACGGCACGCTCCACGGCATCGTACTGCCAGCGGCGCAGGATCTCCGCCTTCTGCGTAGGCGTCAGCTCAGCGTGGTCGAGCACCTCCTCGGGGCCGGCGAAGACGGAGGCGGGCGCTTCCATCGCCGCCTCTATTTCAGTGGGTGAAAGGGGCTTGCTTGCTTGGCTCGAGCTGGGCATGGGCGCACGCTGTTCCGCGTTTCATCGCACGGATTAGGACATATAGGATCGTGCCGGCGCAAGCGCACGCGGAGACGAAGCCCGCAGCCGACACCTCACGGCGCGGCCGTCACCGGCGGCGGCCTCCAGGTGCCGTCTGTTGCCTCGGGCTTGGGCCAATAGAGCCGCATGGTCACGCTGAAGAGGCCTTCGCCGGGCGTCGGCAGCCAGTTCGCCTCGCGCTCGGGGCCCGGCGACTGGCGCTGCAGGTAGAGATCGAGCGAGCCGTCCTCGTTGAAGACGAGCGGGTCGCGATCGCCCAGCGCAAAGCGCGCGATGGGGTTGGCGGGGAAGAGCTGGCGGTCGTCGTAGGCGCTCACCGACCAGAACGCGCGCGCGGGCGGCAGGTGCCCTGCCGGAAAGCGGATCACGTAGCGCTTGTCGCTGTCGAGCGGCGCATCCGAGAGCTTGCCGCCGATCGAGGGATAAAACGCATCCTCGAGCGTGTTGGCGCCGAGCCCGAAGCGGGCGATGGCAGCGCGCCTGGCGTAATCGGTGCCGTAGGTGCCGATGGGATTGAGCGGCATGGCCCAGCCGTTGACGATGCGGCTGCCGCGCGCGATGGCCTCGTCGATGCGAGCCTTCGCCGCCTCGGGCGCGGCCTTGAGCGCCTCCTGCACC
This sequence comes from uncultured Alphaproteobacteria bacterium, assembly GCA_963728165.1. Lineage (GTDB taxonomy): Bacteria > Pseudomonadota > Alphaproteobacteria > Rhizobiales > Hyphomicrobiaceae > Hyphomicrobium_A. The sequence goes on from CAVSIY010000002.1 coordinate 640,469, forward strand.
TCGGGCGGCGCCGCGGCGAAGTCGAAAGGCTTGCCGGGCTCGAGGCCGATGCGCTGCATCCGCGCCAGCACCGGATAGTCGTTGGCGTGCGGCGGGTTCTCTTTCGATGCCTCGGTGAAGACCGCAAAGAACGCCTGCGGGTCCATCTTGGCGACCTGCTCGGCGGGCGCGCTCATGTCGATGCCGGCGTCGACCTTGCCCTCGGGGGCCACATACGTCTTGCCGTAGGCGCTGAGCGGTACGGCTGCGATGTTGTCCTGGAAGTTGTGCACCGCCGGGATGTCGAGCTTGCCGTTGACCTGCGTGCGTCCGACGAGCCAACCTTGCGCCGTCGGCGCGCGTATCTCGCGCACGCCAGCGGGAAGCTTGCCTTTCCAGTCGGGTCCGACGATGGCAAAGGTCTGCGCCCGCGTCCCCGTGGTGCGCTTGCCGGGCGAAGCGAACACATCCGTCCACATGTCGAGCAGGGGCATCAGATAATAGCGCGCGCCTGAGTCCGGCACGCTGATGATCAGCGGCTCGGTCTCCACGTCGAACCACAGCGAGGAGTAGAGCGTGTCGGCGTTGGGGCGCACGACGTCGGTGAAGTCAGCGTCGGGCACGGAGCGCATGTGGTAGAATTGATTGGTCGGCGCCCCGCGCTCAGTCGGGCGCGCGTCGTTGGTCATCACGCGCCGCGTCACCTCCATCAGCACCAGCGGGTAGGCGTAGACGTAGGCCTCGGCCGCGATGTCGTTGGTCTCGGGCTCGGAAAGGCTCGGCGTCTGCGGCACGGCGCCGGCAGGCGATGCGCCCCATCCGATGGCGCCGACGACAAGCGCACCGCACATCATCGACCTCAGCGCAACTCGCATTGCGTCGTCCCTTCTTTGTCGGCTGAAAGCGTCTTGGCGTCCTGTCCATCTCGCGGCCCTCACGCGGGCGGACGGGAACCGCACGGGCTGAGCCGGCGCCACGATCTCCGGGGAGCCCTAAACCATGGGTTGACGAATTAGAGCGCAATTGAAGGATACCCGCTGCGGCGAGCCTTGCGGCCCGCTGCAGGCCCGCGCTCACCCCTTCTTCTCCCACTTGCCGGCCGCGCTCTGCTGCCAATAGGTCACGGGGCAGCCGGCGCTCTTCGCCGCCGTCCACTGCGCCCGCGCTTTTCCCACGGCGTCAGCGTCATTGCCGTCGAACAGGTAGACGATGCGCACGAAGCCCGTGAACGCGTCTGCCTCCGCGCCATCGACGAGAAAGCGCACGCCCGCACCATTCGGCGTGTCGCTGTCCGTCGTCAGATAGACGGGCTGATCGGCCGCGTGCCCGTCCTTGGCGCTGCCGTGCGCCAGAAAGCTATCGTCCTTGTACGTCCACAACGCCAGATCGATGGCTGCCAAGCGCTCTTGCGAGCCCGCCTGCACCACCGCGCGCCAACCGCGCGCCAGTGTTTTCTCGACCAGGTTCGGCAGCACCTTCTCGAGCGCTTGGCGCTCCAAATGATAGAAGAGCACCTCGGTCTTCGCGTCCCCACTTTGCTCAGACATCTGCACATCCTCCGCTCGAGCCAAAGCCTGCAGCAGCGTGCCTCGATGCTGCAAGAGGCTGCTCGTTGTCAGGTTTCAAAAAACCCCTTGCGTCGCTCGCACCGCCCACCTAACTGTAGCGGTCCGGAACGGCGCCAGACGTGCGGCTGTCGTCCGTGCGGACGGTGAGCTGGCGGCATCTTCGGGTTCGCCGCCGCTCCCGTTCGCTGCATTTCCAGCTCTCGCTTCGGCAATTCAAGCTTCTGTTCGAACGCGCGCTATCGCTTGCGCTTGGCGTAAGGATTTTCGCCCTTGCGCAGGTTGAGCCGCAGCGGCACGCCCGGCAATTTGAACGCCGTGCGAAGGCTGTTGGTGAGATAGCGCACATACGATTTGGGCAGCCCCTCGGGCCGCGAGCAGAAGGCCACGAACGTTGGGGGACGGGCGGAGACTTGCGTCATGTAGCGGATCTTGATGCTGCGTCCGCTTACCGCCGGCGGCGAATGCCGGCCGAGCGCCTCCTCCAGCCAGCGATTGAGATCGGCCGTCGAGACGCGCCGGTTCCAGCTTTCGTAGGCGGCAAGCACGGCGGGCCCGAGCCGCTCGAGCCCGCGGCCGCTCATGGCGGAGACGGGAACGAGCGTCAGCCCCGGCACTTGCGACAAGCGATCGGCCAGCGTCTCGCGCAGCTCCTTGAGTGTTTTCTGCTTGTCCTCGACGAGATCCCACTTGTTGACCGCGACGACGAGGGCGCGGCCCTCCTGGGTGACGAGATCGCCGATGGTGAGGTCCTGATGCTCGAAGGGCCGCTCGGCATCGACGAGCAGCACAACCACCTCGGCAAAGTTGATCGCGCGTATGGCGTCGGAGGCACTGAGCTTCTCGGCCGTCTCCGTGACCTTGGCTTTGCGCCGCAGGCCCGCGGTGTCGTAGAGGCGCACCTTGCGGCCGGACCATTCCAGATCGCTCGCCACTGCGTCCCGCGTCAGGCCGGGCTCGGGCCCGGTGATCATGCGCTCCTCGCCCAGCAACGCGTTGACCAGCGTCGACTTGCCGGCGTTGGGCCGGCCCACGATGGCGACGCGGATCGGACGATCGAGTTTCTGCCCCTCCTCGTCGCCTTCCGCCTCCGTGTCCGCGTACGCCTCGCTGAGGCCCAGCGCCGCCAGCATGTCGGCGACAAGCTCGCCCAGGCCTTCGCCGTGCTCGGCCGAGATGGCAACCGGCTCGCCGAAGCCCAGCTCGAAAGCGGCGTAGAAGCCTTCCTCGCCGGCCCGGCCTTCGCACTTGTTGGCAACGACGATGACGGGACGCCCCGCCGCGCGCACCAGCCTTGCGAACACCTTGTCGTCGGGCGTGACGCCGTCGCGCGCGTCGACGAGGAACAGCACCAGGTCGGCCTCAGAGAGCGCCGTCTCCGTCTGCTGGCGCATGCGCGCTGCGATCGAGCCGCGCTTGCCCTCCTCGAGCCCGGCGGTGTCGACGAGGGTGAAGACGTGGCCGCCGATCTCCGCCTCCTCCTCGCGCCTATCCCGCGTCAGCCCCGGCATGTCGGAGACGAGCGCCGTACGCTTGCCCGTCAGCCGGTTGAACAGGGTCGACTTGCCGACGTTGGGCCGGCCGATGATGGCGATGACGGGCTTGGAAGGCATGGAGCGGCGGGCCGAAGCGGTTGCGGGGGCGCACTTATCGCGCATTAGCGCTGCGGATGGTAGACTTCCCCGATGAGCAAATCGCTACCCTCGCAGCGGATGACGGTCGAAGAGTTCCTCGACTGGGCCCAGACCCAGGATAAGGGGCGCTACGAGCTGGACGACGGCCAAGTCGTGGCGATGTCTCCAGAGCAGGGGCAGCATCTGCGCGTGAAGCGCGATGTGGTCACGGCCCTGGCTGATGCGATTAAGCGCAGCGGCGTGCCCTGCGAGGCCTTTCCCGATGGTGCCACGGTGCGCATCGACGCGCACACCGCGTTCGAGCCCGATGCGCTAGTGAACTGCGGCGAGCGCATGGGAAACACGCGAGCTCATTGCTCCTGCCCCGGTGATCGTCGTCGAGGTGCTGTCTCCGTCGAGCGGCTATCGCGACAACGCCCACAAGCTTGCAAACTACTTCCGCGTGCCCAGCATCCAGCACTATCTGATTGTCGATCCGAACGTGCGCCGCATCGTCCATCACAAACGCGGTGCCGGCGACGCGCTCGAGACCCGCATCTGTGCCGAAGGCGCAATCAAGCTCGATCCGCCGGGAATGGAGATTGCCGCCGAGGAGGTCTTTGCCGGCCTGTGAGGCTCTGCCTCTGCAGCGCCCGCCTAGTTGAGCGCAATCAGCTTGGCGCTGTCGGTCAAGACGTACATGCGGCCCTGCGCCACCACGGGCGCGATGTAGACCGGGGTGCCGAGATCCTTCTGCGTCGTAATGCGCCCCGTCGCGGCGTCGACCCCGACGAGCGCGCCCTTGGCCGAGGCGAGCCACAAGGTGCTGCCCGCGAGCGTCGGCCCGGACCAGGCGGTTTCCGGCAGCTTGATCGTCCACTGGATCTTGCCGTCTTTGCGCGAGATGGCCATCAGCTGCCCCGACGTGTCGACGACGAAGACGCTGTCGCCGGCCACCCACGGCGGCTGCATGCCGGGCACGTTGAGCGACCACAGCCGCTCGCCGGTCGCCGCCTGCGTGGCGATCATACGGCCGGCGTGGCCGACGGCGAACACCGTGCCGTTGTCGATCACCGGGCGCGCGGCGTCGCTCATGGCCGTGATCTCCGACGTCGTGCGCGTGCGCGTCAGGCTCTCGGACCAGGCGGCGGAGCCATCGGCCACGTGCAGAGCAACGAGATCGCCCGACGGATAGGGCACGACGACGATGTCACCCTCGACCGCCGGGCTCGCGTTGTTGATGAGGCTCGCCTGCTGCGGCAACCCGCGCGCCGACCACAGCTCGCCGCCGTCGGCGCCGGCCAGGCAATAGAAGCGGCCATCGAGCGTCACGACGAACACCTTGTCGCCGGCCGCCGTCGGCGAGGCGCGCACCGGCGCCTCCAACAGCTTCTCCCACAGCTTCTTTCCCGTCTGCGGGTCGAGCGCGACGACGTTGCCGTATCCGGTCGCCGCATAAAGGCGCCCGTTGTCGACCGCTAAGCCGCCGCCGTAGCCGCCACCGGAGCCGCCGCCGCCGAGCGAGCTGAGCGAAAACCAGCTGCCGCTCGCGTTCTCGCGGTCGGGTTTCAACGCTACCCGCCACAGCGCCGATCCGCCCGAGGTGGAGAAGGCGGCCAAGTTGCTATCGGCATCGAGCACGAAGATGCGGTCGGCATAGACGATGGGGCTCGCCGTGACGCGGCCGGAGCTGCCCGAGCCCTTGCCGGCATCGACGCTCCACGCCTCCTGCGTGGCGCCGTTGAAAGCCAGATTGCCGGGCGCGTTGTTGGCCTCGCCGCCGGGCTGGGCCCAATCCTGATTGGCGTGTGGCGGCGGCAGCACGATCGGCGCGCTCGCGTCCGCCAGCTCGCCGGTGACCACGTTGTTCTGCGTCTGCATCACGGGGATGCGCTTGCCGGGCAGCGGCACGGCTTTTTCGGCGAAGGGGTTCAAATCGGCAATCTTGGGCAAGCTCGGGCCGTCGGCACAGCCCGACAGCGCCGCCAGAGCCAACAGGCTCGAGCCGGCCAGGCCTTTCCGCCATGTCCCACCCCTCATGCCCGTGTTCCCCTCTACTCCTTCTTGGTGGCGGCCGGCGCCGTCGTCGAAGGCGCGCTCTCTGCCGCCGTCGCGGCGGGCGATTGCGGCTCGCCAGCCGCCTTCTTGGCGATCTCCGCCGTGGCGATCTCGGCCAGAACGATCTGCGCCCGCTGGCTGATCGACTGCGGCGTCTTCTGATCGACCAGCAGCGGCGTCAGCAAGGTGCGCGCCTCGTTGCTCTTGCCGGCCTTGAACGCTGCAAGCCCCATGAGCTCACGCGCGCTGTAGCGCCAAGGGCTGTCATCTCCCATCAGAGGGTTGAGCCAATTCTGCATCTCGGTAAAGTCGGCCGCCCCCAGCCGCAGCGCCGCAGTCTGCAGCGCCGCATAGGAGCGCAGCATCTCGTCGGCGTTCGCGTCCTTGGCCAGCGCCTCGTAGGCGACGAGCGCCTCGGCCTTCTTGCCCTCCTTGAGCAGGGCGCCGGCGAGTTGTAGCCGCGCCAACGACGGATAGCCGCCCGTGCCGTCAGCGGCGAGCTTCTCGAACTCTTTGGCGGCGCTGCCTTCCTTGCCCTCGGAGGCGAGCGCAAGGGCATCCTCGTAGCGCTGGCCCGTCGTCTGAGCGGCGGTGATGCGGCTGTTCTCCAGATATTTGTAGCCGAGCACGCCGAAGACGATGAGCGCGGCGGCGATGAGGATGTAGGTCCCGTACTGGCGCCAGATCTTCTCGAGCCGCTCGCGCCGCAGCTCTTCCTCGACTTCGCGGAGAAAGCCGTCGTCCTGATGTGCCATGCGGTCTCAGCCCCTGAATCTTGGCGCTTTTCTTTTCAGAGGCCCGTCTTGGGGCATCTGGTCCCCGCATACATAGCCGACGGCATCCCGTGCGCAAGGGATTGCTCGGTCAAGGCCTTAGCGGTCCCGCCTGCAACCGTCCCTTTAAGCCTTGCTCGTCAAGTTTTCCGGCTTTTTCGTGACCTTGCGGGCGGGGACCGGCGGCCTGAAGGCGCGGGCGAGCCCACGCGCGCCGGCGATCGGGCCTTGCTAGCCTTCACTGCTGCACCCTTCACAGCGGCGCCCTTCGCGTCGGCGCCCTTCATGGAATAGGTGTGCTCCGGCGTGGGGAAGGCGCGCGTGCGCACGTCCTCGGCGTAGTCGCGGATGGCGCCCTCGATTACCTCGCCGACCTTGCCGAACTTCTTGACGAAGCGCGGCACCCGCGGGCTCAAGCCCAGCATGTCCTCCATCACCAGGATCTGCCCGTCGCAGGAGAGCGAGGCGCCGATGCCGATGGTCGGGATGGCAATCGCCGCCGTGATGCGTCGGGCGAGCGGCTCGGTCAGCGCTTCCATCACCACCGCGAAGGCCCCCGCGTCGGCCACTTGGCGCCCATCCTCCTCGATCGCGGCCCATTGCTCCTGGTTGCGCCCCTGAGCTTTGAAACCGCCGATGACGTTGACGGATTGCGGTGTCAGGCCGATGTGCGCCATCACGGGAATGCCGCGCTCGACCAGATAGCGGATGGTCTCGGCCATGCGCCGCCCACCCTCGATCTTCACCGCTCCGCAGTCGGTCTCCTTCATCACGCGGGCCGCATTGCGGAAGGCAACCGACGGGCTCTCCTCGTAGGAGCCGAAGGGCATGTCGACGACGACGAGGGCGCGCTTGGCGCCGCGCACCACCGCGCGGCCGTGCATGATCATCAACTCGAGCGGCACCGGCACCGTCGTCTCGTAGCCGTGCATCACCATGCCGAGGCTGTCGCCCACCAAGAGAAAATCGCAATAGCGGTCGGCGATCGCCGCGGTGTGCGCGTGATAGGCGGTCAGCGCCACGATGGGAGCATGCCCTTTGAGGGCGGTGATGTCGGGCGCCATCAGGCGCTTCAGCGTTGTGTGGACGGACATGGCGGAAAGCATACCCGGTGTTGAGGGTCGGCGTCTTTGCGACCCTTGTAGGGACGCCTCAAAACGGCCAGTGTAGGGTGCTTATGCACCGTCTCGTGCCGCAGCCGAACCGGGCGGCGTGCGCGGGGCTCCCTGCTAACGAAGATTTAGGGTTAAAACCAGCATATAGTGTGCTTGCTTCAGAGACAATCTCAATGCGGACGGGTGCTTTCTTGCAGATGTTGAGTAAAACGCCGCCGGGCGCTGCCGGCAAAAGTCTCACCGCGATCGCGCTCGCTGCCGCGGGGCTGCTGCTGGCCGGGACCGCGGACAGGGCCGAGGCGCAGCTCTTCCCCTGGGGCGGCTGGCAGGGACCTTCGCCGTGGCAGGCGCAGCCACGACGCCAGCGCCGCATCCAGCAATATGTCGAGCCAAAAGACGAGAATCCGACCTCGACGCTCCCCAAGCCCGAGGGGCCGCTCCTGCTCGTCGTCTCGCTCGGCAATCAGACCGTCACCGTCTATGACGGCACCACCAAGCTCGCCACCTCGCCCATCTCCAGCGGCATGCGCGGCCGGGAGACCCCGACCGGCATCTTCAGCATCCTCGAGAAGAACCGCTACCACTATTCCAATCTCTACGGCGGCGCGCCGATGCCGTTCATGAACCGGATTACCAATTCGGGCGTGGCCCTGCACGCCGGCCAGCTGCCGGGCTACGCGGCCTCGCACGGCTGCATCCGCCTGCCCTACAGCTTCGCCCGCAACCTGTTCGGCATCACCGCAGATCGGCGCCCGCGTGATCGTCAACCAAGGAGACCCGACGCCCGTCGAGTTCCAGAACGCGCATCTCATCCAGCCGCTGCCGCCCGGCAACGACGAGCAGTCCAAGACCGGGTTCTCCGGCGCCATGGGTGTCACGCCGGCATCCGCCGAGGTTGCACCCAAAGAGCGTACCCGCGCCATGGCTGCGGCCGAAAGAGCGGCGAAGAGGGACGAGCTCGCCGCCGCGATCACGGTGGCGGAGAACGGGAAGACGTCGGCGGAGGAGTACGTCAAGTTGACGGCCGACCTCGCACGCAAGGCCAAGGACGGCATCCGCAAGGCCCGCCGCGAGGCGGGCCGAACTCGCCAACGCCGCCAGCAAGGCCGCACGCGACTCCAAGAATGGCGAGGATCGCTTCGCCGATCTGACGCGCAAGATGGCAGCCGTCGATGTGGAGAAGCTCGATCCGACCGAGCTCGAGAAGCAATCGGCCGAGGAACTCGCCGAGGAGGCGAAGGTCCTCGACCTCGCCGACGCGGCCCGCGCCGCCAAGGCGATCGCCGCCGGCCAGAAGCGCAAGATCGCCAAGGCCGTCGCCGCCGCAAAGGCCGCCGAGAAGGTGAGCCACGACGCGCTCGAGGACCGCAAGACGGCTTTGCAGCAACTCGCCGACGCCAAGGCCGCGCTCGCCGCCGCCGAGCTGATCGAGTCGCGCAAGGATTATCCCGTCTCCATCTTCATCAGCGGCAAGACCGGGCGGCTCATTGCCAAGCTCGGCTTCGAGCAGGTCATCGACGTGCCGGTGAAGATTGTCGATGCCGACCAGCCGCTCGGCACCCACGTCCTCACCGCCACCGCTTTCAAGGACGGCGGAGCGGCGATGCGCTGGACCGCCGTCACCATCAAGCCGGCTGCGAGCCGCGCCCCCCCGCGCGCCCGGCGCCACCGGCACGATGACGAAGCCTACGTGGCACCGGCGGGAGAGGACGCCGATGCGGCGACGGCGCTCGGGCGCATCGATATCCCCGAGGAGACGAGGGAGCAGCTTGCCGAGCTGATGAAGCCCGGCTCCTCCCTCATCATCTCTGACTTTCCCTTGAGCCGCGAGACGAGCAAGCGCACCGAGTTCGTGATCGAGCCGTGGCGCGCACGCCGCCATGAGGAAAATCGCGAGTACAGCTACGAGTAGGCGCGGCTTTGCGCTTCCGCCTCAGCCCGGCAGCCTGATCTTGCGCTCGGGCGGCGAGAGCAGAACCGCTACCGTGTCGCCCAGCGCAATGGCTCCGCCCTCGACCACGCGGCACGTAACGCCGCCGCGCCAATCGGGATAGAGCGCGCGCATGAGGCCGGAGCGCGCCTCGTCCATGCGCTGGCACGGCGTCGTCGGATAGGTCACCTCGAGCACGACTGGGCCCACGCGCACGATCCCGCCGAGGGCGCGGGGCAGCGCCACACCTTCGACCAGCAGGTTGGCGCGGCGCGCCGTCCAAGGCGTCTGCGCACCGCTCGCCTCTGCACCCAGATCGACAAGGGCCGCCTCCCACGCCTCGCGCGCCAAAACCGTGACGCCGCGGCGCGGGTGCTTCAGGCCCTTGTAGTCGCCCTCCACGCCGCCACCCACCGCCACCTGCGCGTGATCGAGCGTCTGCATGGGCGCGCGATGCGCCGCTCTCACCGCAATGCCGATCAGCCGGCCATCTGGCCCTGCGCTCATGTCAAGGGCGACACGCCGATCAGCAGCTTGTGCGCCCACAACAGGATCGCGAGGTAGAGCCCGGTCCCCAGCACCACGACGATGACGTCGTTGAGCCACGGCCCCGTCTTGTGCCCGAGCGGCCCCAGCGCGCCGCGCCGCTTCACCGAGATGCGGTCGTAGACGGCGAAGGCGAGAAAGCTGCCGAACAGGACGAGTGCGGCGAGATCGCCGTTGGCAAGCAGGTGGGCCAAGGCCCAGATCTTGATGGCGACCAGCATGGGATGCTTGAGCACGCTGTGGATGTGCGAGGGCACATAGGCCGCAACGAGCGCGATCATCGCCGGCAGCATCAGGGCCAGCGCAATGTGGCGGCTCCACAGCGGCGGCACCCACAGCTGCGGGTCCTTGCCCGGGTGCATTTGCAGCTTGGCGAACCCCACCACGATCAGCACCAGGCCGATCAGCGATACGATCGAGAACACGGCCTTGTATCCGGTCTCGCCGAAGCGCGCGGTAAGACCGTTGCGCAGCTCCGCGTTCGCAGGGACCAAGTGCATCGCGAAGAACACCACGAGCCCGATCACCATCACCAGCATGGCAGCATCTCCCCCTACTTAAGCTCCAAACGTCTACATCCATTGCCACGCTGTGGCCATCACTGTGGGCTCTTCTACGGTTCGGGCGCTTCGGCCGCCAGCCTGTTGCTGCCCCCAACCGACCTCAAGGGCGGCCAGCAGCCTTCGCCGGCATTCGGGCCGGTCCCGCCTTCGTGAGGTGCGTCCGTGCGTATGTTCACCGCCTACCCTCGTGATGCGTTCATGACATCGCCGTCCGCGTCCTTGGCGCCCGCCGGCCTCGGGACTTTGGACCACGACCCTATCAGTCGCGATTTGCTGCAGCGTTCGTGCGTGCCCGTGACAAGCGAAGCGCCGGCGCGCGGCGCACCTGAACCTGTGTGGAACTTCATACCCATGGATCATGAAGGCGGCGCAGCCGCCGCAGAGACCGAGGACCACGACCCCGAGCTCGAGCGCTACCTGGTCCAGGAGATCGCGCGCGCCAAGCGGCGCCGGCCGCTGATGAAGCGGCTCGCGCGCGTGGAGGAAGCCTACGCCGAGCTTCCCGCCTCGCTCACCGGCATGACCGCGCCACCCGCACCGCCGCCGCTTCCCAGCCTCGAAGCCGTCCCGCAACCGTCGCCGACCATTACGCTGCCGATCGATCAGCTGATGGAGGAGTTCGGCGAGACGTACACCGCGCCGCCGGCATCCGCCGAGTGGCTCGGCAAGGCCCAGCGCCAGCGCCGCCGCGCGCGCCTGCGCACCGCGCTTGCGTGGATCGCGACGCTCATCATCGGCGCCGCGATCGTCAGCGCGACCATGACCGCCCTCAAAGGCTGATGCCGACAATCTAGGGAAGGAAGCCCTTGTCGAGGTTGAGGGCTTGGCGCGCGAGCTCGCGGCCCTTGCCGTCGCGGTGCGCGGCCGTCCAGGCGACGTGCGTGCCCGCGTCCATCGAGGTGCGCGAGCGCAGCTCGACGGCGACCGTCTCGCCCGCCTTGGCCTCGATGGGCGCCAGGAGCGGAAAGTAGAGTTGCTCCCAGTGCGTGCGCGGGGCGCCGGGCGCCGTCGACAAGACGATGCCGGGCGCCAGCTCCGCCTGCCACCAGGTGGCAAAGCCAAAGATCGTGGCCGTGTGCGCGAGCCGCCAGTGCGCGTCGCCCTTGCGGCTTGAGCGGTTGTGGACGGCAAAGTCGATCCGATCCCACACCTTGCCGCTCGCGCCGGCATCGAGCAGATCCTTGGGCGCAAACGTGCGCACGTAGATGTTGTTGAGGCTCATGGTTTTGGGCACCGACAGATCGAAGCCGCAATCGTCCCAGGCGCAAAGCTCGCGCTGGACGCGGTCGCTGATGACGGGCGCCACGAGCTGTTCAAGCGCGCGCGGGATCAGCGTGCCCTTGGGCTTCAGGAAACGGCGGCGGGCGTCATTTAGCGTCTCGATGATGTGCTCCTCGAAGGGATAGTTGCCGAGCGTCTCGGAGACGACGACGTCGACCCTGGGCGGGTCCTGCATCTCGGTGGAGTGGCAGGGCATGAGATGACAGTTGCGGGCGCGGTTGGCCTTCAAGACCTTGGCCGCGAGGCCGGCGACCTCGGCCGCCTCGTAGAGGAACACCTCGCGCGCGCCGAGCTTTGCCGCCATCAGCGCCAAGAGCCCGGTGCCGGCGCCGATGTCGGCGACCGTGGTCACGCCCGGCTTGATGACGGCGGCAAGCGCGCGGCGGAACGCATCGTTGCGCTTGGCGTCGGCGATCAGGGTGCGGTGATATTCAATGCGCATTTTTCAGCGTCGTCGTCCCATTCAGCTGCAGCACCCCCTCACCCTAACCCTCTCCCCCCGGGAGAGGGGACCTGTTGCGATTTGCCAATGCGTCTGCCCCTCTCCCCGGTGGGGAGAGGACGGTTTGCCGTGGCGAAGCAAGTCACATGGCAAACCGGGTGAGGGGACAGATCGGCCATTTGTTGATCACAACATCAAATGCGGACCTCGGATCTGATAGAGCATCAGGGCCGTCGCCACCGCCAGATTGAGCGAGTCGAGGCCGCCCGCCATCGGGATCTTGACGGTGCGCGTGCACGCGCCCGCCACCAGCTCCGACAGGCCCGGCCCTTCGCTGCCCATGACGAGCAGCACCGGCGCCTTGTAGGCGACCTTGCGAAAGTCCTCAGCTGCCTCGAGCCGCGTGCCGACGACGTCGCCCACCCATCGCTGGCGCCAGTCGAGGAACGCCTCGCGCGTCGTCTTGATCAGCGGCACGGCGAAAATCGAGCCCATGGTCGCGCGCACGCCCTCGCGCGAATAAGGATCGCAGGCGGCGCCGATGAGGATGACGCCCGCCGCGCCGACGGCGTCGATCGTGCGAATGATGGTGCCGAGGTTGCCCGGGTCGCGCACCTCCTCGAGCGCCAGCCACACCTCGGCGCGGGCCACCTTCGCAGGCTCGGGCAGCTTGCGCAAACGCTGGCGAAACACGGCGAGCATGCTTTGCGGGTTGTCCTTGGAGGCGAGCTTGCCGAGCACCGCCTCGGACACCTCCAACACCTCGGCGCCCGACTTCAGCGCCCAGTCGACGAGCCCGCGCGCCACGCCGCCCGTCGCCGCGCCCGCCCCATAGACGAGCGTCTCGGGTGCAAAGCCGTGCTCGCGCGCCGTGATGAGGATCGAGGGGCCTTCGGCGACGAACAGGCCCGTCTCCTTGCGGACCTTTCGCATCTCGAGCGCGCGGATCGCCTTGATGCGCTCGTTCTGCAAGCTCGTGATCGGCTTGGGCGCCAGCGTCATCCGCATCCCCTGCGGCACGTGGCACGAAGCTCGCCCCCTCTCAACGTCATCCCGCTGAAGAGCGGGACCCACGCCAGCTTCAGCAAACTCTCCTGGCGCGGGAGATCGCTGCGCTGACACTTGTTGCGGCCAACGAGCGAGAGGCGCTGATGTAGCGTTCGCGGAAAGTTGCGTGGGTCCCGGCCTGCGCCGGGATGACGGGAGGAACAAGATTCGCCGAAGCAATCCTCCGTCAGATCCAATCTGTCCCGCTCGCTCATTCCGACACCCACCGGGTGAAGAGCGAGGCCGGCAGCAGGCGCGCCCCGTCCGCCTCGCGGATGGCCAATTCGCCCGACTCGAAGGCGCCGCCGCGGTCGCTGAGCACCTCGCGCGCGAGCTGGTCGAAGGCGAGCGAGGAGGCGCGGATCGCATAGATCGTCAGCACGAGCGCGGCGCGCTTGGGCTCGAGCAGGCCCGCGCACGACTTCAACAGGGCCGGCAAGTGCTCGAAAAGATCCCACACCTCGCCGTCGGGCCCGCGCCCGAACTTCGGGGGATCGACCAGGATCAGGTCATAGGTCTTGCCGCGGCGCACCTCGCGCGCCACGAACTTCTGCGCATCATCGAGCATCCAGCGGATGGGCGCCGCCCCGAGCTTGGAGGCCGCCTGGTTCTCCTTTGCCCACGCGATTGCCTTCTTCGAGGCATCGACGTGGGTGACCTGGGCGCCGGCCGCGGCGGCCAGCAGCGAGGCGGCACCCGTGTAGGCGAAAAGGTTCAACACCCGCGGCGGCTCGCTCTTGATCTCGGCCAGACGGCTGAGCATCCACTCCCAGTGCGGCAGCTGCTCGGGGAAAAGGCCCATGTGGCGGAAGCTCGACAGACGGCACAGCAAGGTGGTGTCGCGCACCTTGACCGGCCAGCTCTCAGGCACCGGCTTGTCGATGCGCCAGCGGCCCCGGTTGTTGTCGTTGTCCTCATCGTCGGCGCCCGAGAACACCGCGTGCGCCTTGTCCCACTCCCGCTTCACAAGCCGCGGCGTCCACAAGGCCTGCGGCTCGGGGCGATCGACGACGACCTTGCCGAAGCGCTCGAGCTTGCGGCCAGCGCCGGAGTCGAGGAGCGCATAGTCGGCAAAGCCCGCGGTCTGGAGCAGCTGCAGACGGGTATCGGACCTCCCCGGCCTTACGCCTTGCATAGGATCCTGCGGGGGTTTGCCGTGCGCCATGGCCGGACGATTGCCACCTGATGGGATGCGGGAGGTCTGACACCGTTGCCGGGGCTTGGCAACATCGGCGCGTTGCGGCCCGCTACACCTTGCCCCGGTCACGTCCCCCGCGCTCGTGGGGATGCTCGCGGCGATGCTCGCGGGTGTACTCCAACAGCTCCGACACGCCGAACAGCAGCAAGAGCACGCCGCAGATCACCTCGATCGAGGTCAAGACGCGCGCGGCGTTGCTCGCGGGCACGATATCGCCGTAGCCGACGGTTGAGATGGTCGCAATGGAGAGATGGATCGCCTCCGAGTAGGTGATGGTGCGCGCCACGTCGTCGACGCGGAAATGCAATTCGGGCGAGTACTGCGACAGGATGCAGTAGACCGACGCGAAGACGACGACGAGGAGCGAGTAGAAGGTGAGGAACGCAAACGCCGGCACCGCCAGCCGCGACATGCGGCGGAAGAACTCCTCAAACAGCAGTCCGGCATCGACGAGGAAGATCGCGACGCTGCGGCTCACGGCCAGCACGATGAGCCCGATCAGCAGCATGGCGCAGAGGAACGCCATGTTGTTGTTGATGAGCGGCGCATCGAACAGCGACACCACCAGCACGCCGACGCCGACCAGAATTACCGGAACCAGCCACAAAAGCGCCTGGTAGAGCCGCCGCCCGCCGCGCAGGTCGGGGTTGTCGACGACGGCCTGCACGTCCTCGCGCCGCAGCCAGCAGCCCGCCAGAAAGAAGAGCACCGGCAGGCTGAAGCCGATGCCGGACACCACAGGTCCGATGCGCCCGAAAAGCTGCTCCATGAAGAGGGAGAAGATCGAGGCGTAGAGCGCAATCAGGTTGGCGAAGGTGAGCGAGAAGAACGGCGCCTCGGGAAAGAGCCAGCGGATCAACGCCGTGGCGACGCCGGCCGAGGCGATGATGGCGAGGAACAGCAGCAGGGCGCTGCCGGCAACTGAGATGGCGACGAGGGTGACGAGCGCCAGCGAGATGGCGAACAGCGCCAGCTCTTGCAGCACCGAGGCGTATCCGCCGGAGACCTTGACCATGTGCCTATCCGAGCTCGCTAGCGGCCGCTCGACGGGAAGGCGCGACCATCACGATGCGCGGCGCGCGGGCAAGCGGGGCCTCGAGCGAATCGGCTAGGGCTTTAGAGGATTGCCGCGGCGCTCACTTGAGCATCATGCCGGCGAGCGCGTTGCCGCCCACGTAGCATATCGCGGCAAAGCCCACGCTGATGGCGGCGACCATCAGCAGGGCGCTGCCAGCAACCGCGGACGCCTGCGGCCCGATGGCGCGCGACTGCACGTCGACGTACTCAAACAGCGTGGAGCCGAACAGGAGAACGGCAGCGATGAGGGCCATCCACCACGGCGCCCCCACAAGTCCCAATCCCGTCACTGCCAGCATGACCGCATACTGGTAGGCGCCAATTCTAGCACCGAATGGCAGCATTGGTTTAGCCCCCGCTGTTCCGCAACGCCAACTCACTCGCTACTTCAATTCGGCCCCTGTCGTCCATGCAGGGACCCAACTTTGCTGTGGACTTCGGGCGCGTGCCGTGTTCCTGCCGCAACCGGTGCTGATTCGCACCGCCCTGGCGATCGCGCTTGCACCGCCCGGGCCGCGGCGATACCCAACGTCAGGAAGCAGAGGATCGCGCGTCGCGGCCGCGTCCTCGCGCGGATGGGGGAGACCGCACATGGCTGCATACGAAGTGCCGGTGAAGCCGGTGGCGCGGGCGCTTCTCTTGACGATTCCGCTATCCTTCATAGCCGGCGTCGTCGATGTCGTCGGCTTCGTGGCCCTGTTCGGGCTCTTCACCTCGCACTTCACCGGCAACTTCGTGGTGATCGGCAAGGAGATCGTGACCCACTCCCTGCGCCTCATCGCCGAATTGATCGCGCTGCCGATGTTCGTCCTCTTCGCCGCCTTAACGCGCCTCCTCGTGCTCTATTGCGAGCGTAGAGGCCGTTCGGGCTTCCGCGCCTGCCTCGCGTTCGAGATAGCGATGCTCCTCGGCTGCATGACGGTCGGGATTGCCGCCTCGCCCATCACCGATCCCGCCGCCGTCGCCTCGATCGCCGCCGCCCAGCTCGGCGTTGCCGCGATGGCCATTCAGAACGCCATCTGCCGCGTCATCTTTCCCGCGCACCCGCCGACCACGGTGATGACCATCAACCTGACGCAGGTCTCCGTCGATCTCGTCGACATGAACCGCGGCGTGCCGGGCTTGAGCGAGGCGGCGCGCGCCCGCTTCAACCGCACGGCGCCCGTCATCGCCACCTTCTCCGCCGGCGTCATCGTCGGCGCCTACGGCTATCTCTTCGTCTCGTTCTGGTGCCTGGCGCTCCCGATCGCCGGGCTCATCGCCCTCACCGCTTTCGCCTCGAGCCAGGCGCCCGTGGCGCACCCCTGAGGCGGGCGCGCCTTCGCAATTGCCTCCAACGTCAGACCTATCGCACCGCCCGCGCGTGTTCACATGCATGACGTGAATGTGACGTATGGTTGCATGGCGGAACCTTGAAAAATTTTCCCAAGGGACGGATGATGACAGGGTTCAATTGTCACAATATCGAGCGCTTTGAGAAGACGAAACCTTTTGCTGCCGGTTGCACTGCACCGCGCTGAGCGGCGATCTGCGCACGGCTCCGGGGGCCGTACCAAAACCAGAAAACGGGGAGGAAAATCATGCCCAAACGGAGGCTCATCTCCATCACACGTCGTGACTTCGCGGCCCTCTCGGGCGCTGCGGGTCTGTCGCTCGCCTTGTCACCTGCCGGGGCCCGCTTCGCCTGGGCCGAGGATGCTCCGAACGCGAGCGCGATCATTGCCGGCAAGAATGCCGACTTGATCATCCACAACGCCAAGCTCGGCGTCATGGAGACCCCGCTTACCGAGCTGCGCAAGTACGCCCATACGCCCAAGGAGATCCTGTTCAACCGCTTCCACTACCCCCATGAGGGTGAGGCGGCCTGGTATGCCACGACCGCCGCCCCGCCGGCCGAGCTGGTCAGCAACTGGAACCTGCACGTCGACGGGCTGGTGGAGCGGCCGCGCGACGTGAAGATCGCCGACCTTCAGAAGATGCCGCAGGTCAAGCGCGTGTCGGTGCTGCAATGCGCCGGCAACGGCCGCTCGTTCTACGCCGCCAAGCAGAAGGTCGCGGGCGGCCAATGGAAGAACGGCGGCATGGGCAATGTGGAATGGGAAGGCGTCGAGTTGCGCCCGTTCCTCGAGAGCTTGAAGATGAATCCGGCCGCGTCGGCGACATGGCTCACCGCGGAAGGCTGGGACCAGCCGGCGACGCCGGAAGGCTCCGACTTTGCCAAGAGCTATCATCTCGACGATCCTGCCCTCGACAACGCCATCCTGGCGCTGAAGATGAACGGCGAGCCGATCCCGGCCACCAACGGCGGCCCCGTGCGCCTCATCATCCCCGGCTACTACGGCAACATGAACGTGAAGATGTTGACCTATCTGCTCTATGCAGCGGCGCAAAATCCGAGCGCGTTCCAGTCGCTCGGCTATCGCATGCCGAAAGACCTGCCGGTCGAGCCCGGCAAGTTCGGCGCCAACGACTACACCCTCGACAACTCCGTTCCCACCTACGCCCACAAGATCAAGAGCGTGATCTTCTCGCCGCTGCCCGAGGACAAGCCGAAGGCGGGTGAGACGGAGATTACCGGCGTCGCCTTCAACGACGGGACGTCACCGATCAACAAGGTCGAGGTGTCGACTGACGGCGGCAAGAGCTGGCAGGAGGCGACGATTGCGCCACCTGAGAGCCCCTGGGCCTGGCATCATTGGTCGCTGAAGACCAAGCTCGCCAGCGGCAAAAACGTGCTCATGTCGCGGGCCACCGACGCCAAGGGCGAGGCGCAGCCGGTCGACGGCCTCACCCGCTGGAATCCGCGCGGCTACGAGTGGAACGGCGCTGATCGGGTCGAGGTGATCGTCTGACGCAATGGAGGGTGCCACCGCGGCGACGCCCTCCCCCACATCATTTGGAGCCATCATCGAATGCGCGCGCGCATTGCGATCGTTGTCATAGTGTGCGCCGGAATCGCTGCGGCAGGCGTCAGCACCGCTGCCGAGATCGAGCTTCCGCAAGGTCCCGGGCGCGACCTCGTCTATGCGAAATGCCGCACCTGCCACGACCTGCAGTACCTGAAGGAGTCCGCCGGCATCACGCGCGCGGATTGGGAGGATCTGCTCGAAAGCATGCGCCAGTACGGCTTGCGAATTCCTGCCGATCAGCAAGCGAAGATCCTCGACTATCTTGGAACGTATCTGGGGCCCAGCCCACCACCTGCCGGCGCAGCGCCGGCGCAGGAGGCGAGCGCCGGTGCCGATGGCGCCACGGCCTTCAACGAGAACTGCAGCGCTTGCCACCAGGAAAACGGTGAGGGCGTGCCGGGCCAATTCCCGCCTCTTGCGGCCAATCCCGACCTGTTCCTTGCCCGCGACTTCCCCGTCAAGGTGGCGCTGCACGGCCTGGAAGGCGCGATCGAGGTGAAGGGCGAGGCCTATCAGGCCACCATGCCGCCCTTCGGACATCTCGACGACGCGCACATCGCCGCCATCGTCAAATATATCCGCTCAGCCTGGGGCAACGCCGCGCTGGCGCCGGCCGGCATGGCCCCCCTCGACGCGGCCGCGGTGAAAGCGGCGCGCGCGACCGAGATGACGCCGCAAGCCGTGCACGCCTATCGCAAGTCTCTGCAGGCGAAGCCCTGAAGCACCGGTCGCGATAACCGTTGGGCAAGCGTTTGCGGGTCCTCATGCTCGCATGGCACCGGTGAAGAAGCAGGCGACGGGCGCAGCACGCGAGCCGCGCAAAAATAGTGCCGGCCTCTTGCTCTACCGCTACGGACCGGCGGGGCTGGAAGTGCTTTTGGTCCACCCCGGCGGACCGTTCTGGCAGCGCAAGGACGCGGGCGCCTGGTCGATCGCCAAAGGCGAGATCGAGGAGGGCGAGGACGCGCTGGCGGCAGCGCGGCGCGAGTTCGCCGAAGAGACCGGCTACCAGCCGAAGGGCGCCGCGCACGATCTGGGCTCGGTGCGCCAGCCGAGCGGCAAGCAGGTGCACGTCTGGGCCATCAACGCCGACTGGGATCCTCAACGGCTCATCAGCAATACGTTCAGCATGGAGTGGCCGCCGCACAGCGGGCGCACGCAGACGTTTCCCGAGGTCGACAGGGCGGCGTGGTTCGGTCTCGATGCGGCCCGCGCGAAAATCCTAAGAGGACAGCTCGCCTTCCTCGACCGTCTCGAGCTGCACCTCGGGCAGAAATAGCGTGCGCCCGCCGCGAGCCCCACCTGCTATTTGGCGACGACGTTGTAGACCCAGGCGATCACGACGCCGGCGATGAAGCCGTCGACGAACGCCCACACCGCGCCGATGAGCGCGCCGATAAGCGAGGCCTCATAGCCGATATAGAGCGACGCCAAGCTCTCGACCAGCGCCGTACCCCAGCCGAACATGGCGACGATCGCGAGGCAGGAGACATAGAAGGCCC
This sequence comes from uncultured Alphaproteobacteria bacterium, assembly GCA_963728165.1. Lineage (GTDB taxonomy): Bacteria > Pseudomonadota > Alphaproteobacteria > Rhizobiales > Hyphomicrobiaceae > Hyphomicrobium_A. The sequence goes on from CAVSIY010000002.1 coordinate 660,067, forward strand.
AAAGGACGCCGATGGCGACGCCAAGAGCAATCGGTTGACACTTGTTCATGGATCAGGGTCCTTCTGCAATCCGGGACCGTAGCGCGCAGCCGCCCGATCAAAGATATCGCACGTGAGCGGCGCGCTCCTTGATACATGTCTATCGCGGTCCATCCGGGCGCAGCGCGGCGCGAGCTGTCTCGCACCTGCTGCGCCGCGGGGTCGCGTGCGATCATTGCTCCGGGCACTTGCTCTCGAGCTCGTCGAGCGCAGCGTTCCACCGCTTTCCCTCGGCCGAGTTCTCGTCGAGATCATCCCCGGCTCTCCACGCCGTCTCGAAATCGGAGCCGAGCTCCTTCAAGTAGCCGTCAACCTTGGCGTCGACTGCGGCATCCTCCTTGTCGCCTGCGGCATCCATGACGCCGCTCATGGCGCAGTACGTTTTCAGTTTCGCAGGATCGTTTTCTGCCTGTTTGAACGTCGTGATGGCGGCATCGATCTTGGCATCGGCCGCCTGGGCCGCGATTGCCGTCAGGCAGACGGCAAGGGACGCAAGAAGAGCACGGGTCATGCAGGGTCTCCCTGTTCGTTGCATTGCCGGCACGAGCGGCCGGCATGGCGGGAAAAAGGGCGGCGCCTGGCGCCGCCCTCAATCGATATCACTTCCACCAGCAATGGCGCTTGTGATGATGCCAGCGGCAGTGCCGCTTCTTCTTGTGCCACTTGGCCTCTTGGATCATCGTCGTCACCGACAGTGACGGACGCGCCGCCTCGACAGCGGTTCCCCCAACCGCGGCATTGGCCGCACCAGCGGAAACAAACGCCACCAAGCCGAGCAAGGCGGCCAGGCACAAAGGACTTTTCATTGTCACACGTTCCCTGTTTTCAGTGTCGCAGGCGATAGCGCCCGAAGCGGGCGCTATAGGGCTAACGCGCGACCGCGGCCGTTCCGTCCGCGTACGGGTCAATGCGTCGCGACGTGTTGCCGATATGCTTCACTGCGCCGGGCTGCCGCAAGCGCCGGAGGAAAGGCCCCTCCACGAGCCTGCCACATCCGCACCACGAAATTCTGCCCTGATCCGGCTCGGCAACCCCCAAAACGGGGCGCTGCTTGAACGCCGGGGAGAGGTGAGCTGAGCGGCGAGGTGCGACCCGCGCTGTTGAAGGCCTTTTATTGGGCTATGGGGGCCACTGCCGTCGCCCTCGTTGCCGGCGTCTGGTTTCGTCTCCTCGATACCTTCATTCCCGCGCCAAAGCACGCCCCCGAGCTCACCGCATTCGAGGAAGTTGTCCAACCGGCTGAGCCGGCGCGCCCGGCGCCGAGCCCGGGCGTTCTGGCGCTGCGCCGGCGATTGCCCGAGTTTTCCAAGCAGGCCAACGCCGCCGACCTCGCCGCCGTGACCGCGTTCTATTCTGAGCGCAGCGGACCGCTCATCTGGGTGACCACAAACGGGTTCACCGACAAGGCCAAGGCTGCCATCGCCGAGCTGCGCCGGGCCGACGACTGGGGGCTGCGCGCCAGCGACTTCGTCGTGCCGCGCCTGGCCGCCGGCACGCTTTCACCCGAGGCTGGCGCCGAGGCCGAGATCAAGCTGACGCTCGCGCTCCTGAAGTACGCACGCTATGCCCGCGGCGGCCGCATCCCCAATCCGGCGCGCATCTCCAAGCTCTTCGACCTGACGCCGCCCGTGCGCCCGCCCAAGCTGGTGCTGGCCGAGCTTGCCGCAGCAAACGCACCCGATGCCTACCTGCGCTCACTCCAGCCCAAGCACGAGCAGTTCGAGAAGCTGCGCCAACTGCTTTTGAAGCTGCGCCGCTCGGATGGCAGTAGGGCGGTGGCCGCGCTGCGGGCCGCCGGCGAGGATGGCGACATCGCCTACGGCGAGAGGCTGCAGGACGCGGTGCCGCGGTTGCAGACATCGAGCATTGCAGCGCCACAATCCGCAGGGCACGGCGGAGAGCCGAAGCAGGACCGCGCGCGCATCGACGCCGACATCGACCGCATCCTCGTCAACATGGAGCGCTGGCGCTGGATGCCCGTCGACCCCGGCAAGCTCTACGTCTGGGACAACGTGCCGGAGTTCCTCACGCGCGTCGTCAAGGACGGCCACATCATCAACTCCGACAGGATCGTCGCCGGCCAGCCCTCCTGGCCGACGCCCGTGTTCTCCGCCGACATGAAGACAATCGTCTTCCACCCGAGCTGGGGCGTGCCCGACGGGATCAAAAGGAAGGAGCTGGGACCGCTCTTACGCAAGAGCTCGAGCTCGGGCGGCGGCCTGCTCGGCCTCTTCACCGGAACGCAGTCGAGCCAAGCCGTGCTCGAGCAGCACAAGCTGCAAGTCTACTACAAAGGCCACCCGATCGACCCCAATCAGGTGAATTGGAGCAATGTCGACATCGGCGCCTATGACTTCCGCCAGCCGCCGGGGCCGGCGAACGTGCTCGGCGCCATCAAGTTCTTGTTCCCCAACAAGCACGACGTCTACATGCACGACACGCCCGACCGCTCCCTCTTCTCAAGATCGTTCCGCGGCCTGAGCCACGGCTGCATGCGGGTGGGAGATCCGCTGCGGCTGGCCGAGATCCTGCTCGCCGAGGACAAGGGCTGGTCGAAGGAGAAGGTGGACAGCATGCTTCGCGGCGGGACCGTGGACGTCGCGCTCACGACCCGCATACCGGTGCACATCACCTATTTCACGGCGATGGTCGACTATGAGGGCAACCTGCGCACCTTCGCCGATCTCTACGGGCTCGACGCCCGCGTGGGCGCGGCGCTGTTGGGCAGGAAGGTGCGCTTCGAGACGCCGCGCTATGACGACGAGGTCGCAGCGGCCGAGCAAGAGGAGCGGCGCAGGCAGCCGAGCTCCGGTCCCGCAACGCTTGCCGACGCGATCTCCGACATCTTCTCGCCCTGACGCCTCGGCGTGGCCGGCCGCCGCCCTTGCCGCGCTGCGCCGGCGCGCCTGGTGTCCGACTACGACGTGACGCGAACCTCCACCGTCATCCCCGCGAAGGCGTCGGACATTCCCGAGAAACTGCCCGTGACCGGCATCGTCTGCCGAATATCGCGCGCAACGGCAACCGGGATCAGATTGGCGCCGCCGACACTGCGGTTGGTCGGATCGAAGGTAATCCATCCCGCACCTGGGACATAGATCTCGGCCCAGGCATGGGTCGTCCCCGCCCCCATGGAGCCGACAAAGTCCAGATCCGGGTTGTAGAGATAGCCGGAGACGATCCTCGCCCCGAACCCGAGACTGCGCGCGGCTTCGACAAAGAGGACGGCAAAATCCCGGCACGACCCCCAGCCGCGATCGAGAGTCTGCGTCGGCGACTGGGTACCCTCGTCCTCCCGGCTTTGATAGCTGATCCATCCCGGGATGCCGGCGCTCAGATCCTTGAGCAGGGAGAGCGTATCGGTCGGATTGGAGCGGACAAACGCCCGCGTCCAGCCAGCCAGCTGCCCGGCCGGGTCGGGATATTGCGGAAGCGCCAAGGCGCCGAGGTCGGTCCACTCATCGTCGGAATAGCGGAAGGGATAAGAGATGGCCGAGCCGGCGATGTCGAAGACGGGCCAGGCAACGGCATCGAGCTGCAGCTCCGCCACGCTGGCGATCACGAGGGTGTCGGTCATGCTCTGAAAGACCGCCGTCGCGATCGCATTGCCGAAGACATCGTGCGCCCAGGTCACCGCCGCGGATGGCGTCAACGTCACATCGCTCGAAAGCAGGCGCAGATCGCGGCTCTCACGCGGGCGCAGCATCAATCGGTGCGGTCCAAGGCTTACCGGCTGTCGATAGCGATAGGTTGTCCGGTGATGGATCTTGAGCGTGATCAATCAAGGCTCCAACGCGAGTGGCGGCGTTGGGTGCATCGTCCGCCAAAACGGCTCCGGTTGGCAACTTGATAAGACGCAGCTTCGAAACTGCGACTTGAGCTCCCGTTGTAGCACGAGACAACGGCACCTCACTTGCTTGTACGACCCGCCTCTATCCTCTTGTCGCTTGCCCCTGACTGTTTGACAGTCGTTTCGAGCCTATCGAATAATTTCAGGATCGCATCCACGGCCAAGGCCACTTTGAACGGATCATCCTTCAGGCGAACGTTGCTGATGGCGCTCAGGGCATCGTTGAGCTCGCGCAGCTGGCCTCTCGAATAAATCGAGAACGATTCGAGGTATTCTGTATCGGAAATTCTGTCCCTCAGCTCTGCAATCGAAGGATCCAGCGTCACATCATTTTGGTCCGACGAGATTGCAGCGAGAAAGTCGTTCCGCAGCTTCGTTAGGGCAATGTTCTGCATTCTATACTCCTCCCGCGGGGAGCGGGGAGGCTCTCTGGCGTGGAAATCGCGACCGGCTTGAGCCGAAGTCAGAGTGTCATCCTGCGCTAGCTCGCCTTCAATTGCTACGCGCGAGTTCGCTTTCTTTCGCGACACGCTCAAACGCCTCCGCAATTGTCTTGATCCGATATAGGCGCTCGCCCCCTTCATGCGGCAGCAGCCGGAGGATCTTGTAAGCCCGTACCGAAGCCGGAACACCCGCGCGTGAAGGAACAAAATCGACCATCTGCCCGACCTTGAATTTATGACTGGCCATTGCCTGCCTCCGCATCTCTTGCCAAAGCGCTTCAACATCTGCGGGCTCGACGTCACCGAGCCACCGCGCGTTGTGCTTCACATATCAGGCCGATCTTACTTGGCCAGGCATCATTCCAAGAGTTGCGAGCTCCCCCCGCGACAGCGCGCGCCTCAGTACCAAAAGGGCATCCTTGCCGACCTGTGCGTGGTCGCGAATTGCCGCCAGAGCGCGCCACTCGTCGGGCTCTGCGGCATAGTAACTCTGCGTAAGGGTCCCCGAGTACATTTTGGAGCGCCCAGCCCTGTCGGGCAGCGTAAGGTCCGCGAGCCAGCCCCTTACGCCGCCAAATGGCACAAATTGTCTGCTGATCATCTATATATATGGTGATGATCGGCTGCTCAAACCAGCCCCCCAGCATTGGGGAGGCCCCTGACGGGGCATTGGCGTGCGTTTAGCGTCAGGCTGCGACCACCGTCACATTTATGCTGTGCACGGCGCAGCTCTCGGCAAGGTCCGCCTTTTGTCCCGGATTGAGCGCGTTGACGTTGCCGTCGGCGCCGTTGCCCGGCCAGCGCCCCTTGTGTGCCAGAATGACGCCCATCGGGACGTCGTTCGACAGGGCGACCTGCACGGTGATCTCGCCTGTCGCGCTCGCTAATCGCACGCGCGCGCCATGCGCAAGCCCGCGTGACTGCGCCTCGAGCGGGTGCAGGAAGGCCTGACTCTCGCCGAGCTGCTTCCGGATTTTGGGGTCGTTGCCATAGCTCGAGTTCATCAGCCAGGCGGATGCCGGCGATAAGAGCCGCAACTCGTCGCCCCGGGGACGGGCCTCGGCCGAGGGGAACGGCGCGCGCGGCAATCCGGCATCGACGAAGGTGGGCCCGGCGAGCTCGATATTGCCCGACGGTGTTTGATAGTCGTGGCTCTCGAACTGCACGACCGGCTCGGCCGGATGAAAGATCGTCCCCAGCTCGGCCAACGCCGCGAACGTGAGCCCCGGCTTGGCTTGCTCCAGCAGCGTGGCAATGAGGCTCGCATCGGTCTCGAACAGCTCAGGCTCGGTCAATCCCATGGCGCCCGCGAGCCGCCGAAAGATCTCCTGGTTGGGCAACGACTCTCCGAGCGCCGGCACCGCCTTCACCTGCGCCGAGATCGAATGGTTGAAATAGGACATGACCACGTCGTCGAACTGCGAGGAAGCTCGCTGCCGGCAGCACGTAGTCGGCGTAGTTGGCGGTATCGGTCTGAAACAGATCGAGGGTCACTTGCAGCAGGTCCTCGCGCTCGAGCGCGCGGCGCAGGCGGCGCTGCTCGGGGCTGGAGACCGCAATATTGTTGTTCCAGGTGATGAGCGCCTTGGTGTCGGGGCTCTCCAGCCGGCCGGCAAGGTCCATGTGGCTGATGGCGGGGGCCGGCGTCTTATTGAGATGCGCGGCCGTCAGGTAGGCCGCATCGACACCGCGCGTGTCCCAGCCGTTCAGATAGAGGAAGCCCGCACCGTATCTGCCGACGTTGCCGGTTGCCGCCGGCAGCAGCCCGACGGCGCGCATGGCATTGCCGCCGTAGGTCTGCCGCTGAAACCCCTGCCCCATCCACAACAGCGACGGGCCTTGGGCGTAAAGGAGCGCTGCCTCCTCGATGAGGGACGCCGGCACGCCCGTGACCCCCTCGCCCCAAGCCGGCGTGCAGGCATCCAGCTGTCCCTCGATCTCCTCCCAGCCGCGCGCATGTGCGGTGAGGAAGCCCTGATCGATGCGGCCGGCCGCGCGGATCGCATGCAGCATGGCGAACGCGAGGGCGCCGTCGGTGCCGGGATAGAGCTGCAGATGGATGTCGGCGGCCGCCGCCGTCTCGTGGCGGATGGGATCGATGACGATCCTCGGCGCGCGCGCTTTCATGAACCAGTGCTGGTGCACATGCGGGGCGGCGGCCGATGGATTTGCGCCCCAGACCATCAGGCACTTCGTGGCGTCGATGGTGCGCGGGTCGAACCCGCGCGTCGATTCCCCGTACATGAGCTGCAGCGCCGCGTGCCCCGCCTTGTTGCACACCGTGTCCGGGTCGACCTCGGTGGCGCCGATACGGTTGAAAAAACGCAAGGGAAAGACGCCGGCAATCAGCGAGCACGTGCCGGTGTAGTGCGTCTGCAGGATGGCCGCGCCGCCGTCGCTGCGCGCGGATGGCATTGAGGCGGGCAGCGATAGCGCCGAGCGCCTCGTCCCAACTCGTCGGCTCGAACTGGCCCGCGCCCTTGCGCCCGATCCGCTTCAAGGGGCGGGTCAGCCGCACGCTCTGATCGCGCCACACGCCGTTGTAGGCGATCGAGCATTTGCCGCACAGCGCGCCACGGGCGACGCTGTGCTCGGGATCGCCGACGACCGTGATGGCGCCGCCCGGCGCAGTCTTCACCAGGACGCCGCACGCGTCATAGCAGTCGCGCGGGCAAGTCGTGCGGATTGTCGTGGCGTCCATCATGGAGCGTCCCCGTCGAGATCAGCAGCAACACCCTCGCGCACTCGGTCGCAATCGCGAAGCCCAAACAATGTGCAAACGACAATCCGGTGCGGCGCAGGCCGCGCAGGGCTCCTTGCGGGCTCTAGCGTATTCGGCTCCAGACCCAGCGATGGTGCTTCCAGTAGAGCAGATAATCGCAGCTGCTGCCCGAGGGGTCGGGGCAGCGGTCTTGAATTTTGCGGCTGACCGATAAGGCCATCAGGCGGAAGTAGCCTTCTTGCGACGTGCTGAGGAACCAATCGGTCCCCAGGGTCTCGTCGAAGATCAATTTCCAACGGTGCGGACCCACCTGCTTGAAGATCTGGATGATGCAGCCGGCCGTGTTGCACCCTCCGCCGCCTTTGATGGGGACACTACAGGCGCGCCAGGCATCGAGGAGTATGTCCTTGGACCCATCGCGGTCGAGGTCGATGATGGTCACGCCGGCCTGGGGATATTCCGGCACCTGCTGGCCGGCCTCTTTGCAGGCCGCGCGCACCCCATCCAGCGTGCTCCTCACCGCGGCCGGGTAGTCGGACGCTTCGAGCGTCTGCCAGGATTCCGCTGCGGCAGCGTGGGGCAGGAGGAGAGCGGCCAGCGCAACGCCAATCGTCTTTATCGCTTGCATCGGTGTCATCTCGATTTGGGCCGGCCCCTGATGCGGGGCCCCGCACAGCATCAAAGCACAATCGGCAAAGCCTCAATATCTCCATTGTAGGCATGCCGCGGTCGCGGCCCTCCATCTCAATGTGTTCGTCGCCGTGAGCGGACCGGGGTTGTACTCCGGCCCCTGAAGGGCTAGCTCCTGCCTGCGCAGCCAATCCTGCGCAAGGGTGCCGCTCGATCGGGCTTCCCAGGAACCCCTCGATATCGGCCGTCGTACTCTCTCGCGTCCGCAAGGCCGCGAGCGACCCTTTGACTGACGAGAGACAGATAACGACGATGCAGGACGAGAGCGGCGCCGCAGAGAAAGTTGCGCCCCAGCGCGAGCAACACGCCGGCCCGAGCGGCGCTGCCAGCGAGCTCGCGCGCCAGATCGAGCGCCGGCGCACGTTCGCCATCATCTCCCACCCCGACGCCGGCAAGACGACGCTGACAGAGAAGCTGCTCTTGTTCGGCGGCGCCATTCAGCTCGCCGGTCAGGTCAAGGCCAAGAAGGACAAGCGCGGCGCCCGCTCCGACTGGATGGCGATCGAGCGCGAGCGCGGCATCTCGGTCGCGGCCTCCGTGATGACGTTCGAGTACGGCGGGGCGGTCTTGAACCTGCTCGATACGCCGGGGCATGAGGACTTCTCCGATCATACCTACCGCACGCTGACGGCGGTCGACTCCGCCATCATGGTCATCGACGCGGCCAAGGGCATCGAGGCGCGCACGCGCAAGCTGTTCGAGATCTGCCGCCTGCGCGACATCCCCATCATCACCTTCATCAACAAGCTCGACCGCGAGGCGCGCGAGCCCTTGGAGCTCTTGGACGAGATCGAGAAGGTGCTGGCGCTCGATACCGCGCCCATGGTCTGGCCCGTCGGCAAGGGACGCGATTTCCGCGGCACCTACGATCTGCTGCGGCCGCGCATCCGCCGCCTCGACGAGACCCCGGACGGCCAGCCCGTCTCCGGTCCCGATGATCCGCTCTTCGATGAGCTGCTGGAGCCGGATGAGGCAGCCCGCTGGCGCGAGGAGATCGCGCTCGTCAACGATGCCTGCGGGCGCTTCGACCTCGAGGCCTTCCGCCACGGCGCGCTGTCGCCGGTGTTCTTCGGAAGCGCGCTCAAGAACTTCGGCGTGCGCGACATCCTCGATGCGCTCGTCGCCTACGCGCCGCCGCCGCTCGACCGCAAGGCGGCAACGCGCACCGTCAAGGCGAGCGAGCCGGCGATGACCGGGATCATCTTCAAGATCCAGGCGAACATGGACCCCAACCACCGCGACCGCATCGCCTTCATGCGCGTCTGCTCGGGGCGCCTCACGCGCGGCATGAAGGTCAAGCACGTGCGCACCGGCAAGACCATGGCGCTGCAAACGCCGCAGTTCTTCTTCGCCCAGGACCGCTCGCTGGTGGAGGAGGCCTACGCCGGCGACGTGGTCGGCATCCCCAACCGCGGCACCCTGCGCATCGGCGATGCGCTGACCGAAGGCGAGGACGTGCGCTTTCTCGGCATTCCCAGCTTTGCGCCCGAGATCCTGCGCCGCGTCCGGCTCGAGGACGCGATCAAGGCGAGGAAGCTCAGAGAGGCGCTGAGCCAGATGGCCGAGGAGGGCGTCGTGCAGCTCTTCTCACCCGTAGACGGCACGCCGCCCATCGTCGGCGTCATCGGCGCCCTACAGCTCGACGTGCTCGCCGACAGACTAGGCGAGGAGTACGGGCTGCCCGTCGCGTTCGATGTGGCACCTTGCGACACCGCGCGCTGGATCAGCTCAAAGGACCCTGCCACGCTGGCAAAGTTCATCGCCACCCATCGGCCCGAGATCGCGACCGACCTCGACGGCGATCACGTGTTCCTCGCGCCCTCGGCGTTCTCGCTGTCGTGGACGCAGGAGAAGAACCCCGAGATCGTCTTCACCGACATCAAGACCATCGACCGGGCGTGAGGCCCTCCAGAGTTCCTTGGGCCGAGCTCTGATGTCCGTCAGGGCAACGCGCTCACTTTGCAGCGCCCGCGCTTGATTCCAATCAAACTGGGCAATCGGCCATGGGCGTATTATTTGACCTGTCCGACGCAGCCGCCTGCATAGGAGCGAACATGTTCAAGATCGCCGCGGTCGTATGGATCATGCTCGCCGTGACGCTCGCCGGCATCGCCTTGCTGGTCATCGTCACAGTGCCGGCCCTCTCGGACCAGGCCGCCTTTCTCATTCCGGTCGTTTGTAGTGGCGCACTCGTCGTCGCCATGCCGCTCTCGTATCTCGTTGCGCGCCGTATTGCGGCGGCAACGGCCAGCTGAGCGCCAGGCCGAGCACCTGAAGCAAAAGGGTGTCCGACCCTCTGGGTCTGACACCAAAATTTGTCTACTCCAGATCCGCGACCTCCACCGGGCCACCGCCCTTGATGCGCTGCGCCAACGCGCTCTCGATAAAGGGATCGATCTCGCCGTCGAGCACGGCTGACGGGTTGGTGCTCTGGGTGCCGGTGCGCAGATCCTTCACCAGCTGATAGGGCTGCAAAACGTAGGAGCGGATCTGGTGGCCCCAGCCGATCTCGGTCTTGCCGGCGGCCTCCGCACTCGCCTTCTCCTCGCGCTTTTTCAGCTCCAAATCGTAGAGCCGCGCTTTCAGCATGCCCCAGGCGATCGCCCGGTTCTTGATCTGCGAGCGCTCCTGCTGGCTCGCGACCGCGATGCCCGTGGGCAAGTGCGTGATGCGCACGGCCGAGTCGGTGGTGTTGACGTGCTGGCCGCCGGCGCCGGAGGAGCGATAGGTGTCGATGCGGCACTCGCCCTCCTTGATGTCGATGTCGATGTCCTCGTCGACGACGGGATAGACCCACACGCTGGCAAAGCTCGTGTGCCGGCGCGCGTTGGCGTCGTAAGGCGAGATGCGCACCAGCCGATGCACGCCCGACTCGGTCTTGAGCCAGCCGTAGGCGTTCTCGCCCTTGATCTCGATGGTCACCGACTTGATGCCGGCCTCTTCGCCAGGGCTCTCCTCGATCACGGCCACCTTGTAGCCGCGCTCCTCCGCCCAGCGCATGTACATGCGCGCCAGCATCGAGGCCCAGTCCTGGCTCTCGGTGCCGCCGGCGCCGGCATGGACCTCGAGGTAGGTGTCGTTGGTGTCGGCCTCGCCCGACAAGAGCGCCTCCACGCTTCGCCGCTGCGCCTCCTCGTCGAGCTTCTTGAGCTGCGCCTCGCCCTCGGCGATGGAGGCGGCGTCGTCGCCCTCCTCGCCCAGCTCGATCAGCGTGACGCTGTCGTCGAGCTCGCGCTCCAGCCGCTTATAGGCGTCGATCGAGCGCTCGAGCTGCTGGCGCTGGCGCATGACCTTCTGCGCCGCCCTGGGGTCGTTCCACAGCTTGGGATCCTCGGCCCGCCGGTTGAGGTCGGCGAGCCGCATGTCAGCGGTATCCCAGTCAAAGATGCCTCCGCAGCAGAACGAGGGCTTCCTTGATGGAATCAACGAGTTTTTGCGGTTCGGCGCGCATGGCTGCCTCCGTGCCGTGGGGTGATTTTTGGAATCTGAGCGCCTGATATAGTGGCGACAAGCGCGCGTGTAAACGCGAAGGAGCGCAAGGCGTCTCAAGTCGCAGCGCGGCGTCTCACCACAGTCCGCCGCGCCCCGATCCGAAGGTGGGGCTGCCCGCCCGCGGTGGCGGCTGGTCGTAGGCGTCGCCCTGCGGCGCCCCGTCTGCGGCCGAGCCCGTGAGCCCGATCACCGAGTAGGCGTCGTCGGGCTCCTCGCCGGGCTTGAAGGCCTCCATGATGCTGTTGGGATCATCGGCGGACGCCCGCAGGCCCGTATGCAGATCGACGCGCACGAGCTTGATGCCGGGCGGGATGCGGAACGGCGACGGCGGCGTGTCGGCCAGGGCCTCCTGCATGAACTCGCCGAAGATGGGAGCGGCAACGCGGCCGCCGGTATTGCCTTTGCCCATGGGCTTGGGCGTGTCGTAGCCGACGTACACGCCGACCACCATGTCGGGCGAGTAGCCGACGAACCAGGCGTCCTTCTCCTCGTTCGTCGTGCCCGTCTTGCCCGCGAGCGGGCGTCCGAGCTTCGCCAGCGATTTTCCCGTGCCACGCTGGATCACGCCTTCGAGGATGGCGGTCATCTGGTAGGCAGTGTGCGGGTCGATGACCTGCTTGCGGTCGTCGAGCACCACCGGCTCGTCCTGGTTTTGCCAGGAGTCCGCCTTGCAGCCCTCGCAGGTGCGCTGATCGTGACGCCACACCGTGTGGCCCCAGCGGTCCTGGATGCGGTCGATCAGCGTGGCGTGCACCTGGTGGCCGCCGTTGGCGAACACGCAGTAGCCGGTGGCGAGCCGCAACAACGTCGTCTCGCCGGCGCCGAGCGACATCGACAGAACCGGGAGCAGATCGTCGTAGACGCCGAAGCGGCGCGCGTACTCGGTGATGAGCGGCATGCCCAGATCCTGGGCCAGCCGCACCGTCATCTGGTTGCGCGAGTGCTCGATGCCGAAGCGCAGCGTCGAGGGGCCGGCGGAGTCCTCCTTCTCGTAGTTCTCCGGCTTCCAGATGTCCTGGTTCGGCCCCTGCTCGATCTCGATGGGCGCGTCGAGCACGATCGAGGTCGGCTTGTAGCCGTTGTCGATGGCCGCCGCGTAGACGATGGGCTTGAAGGAGGAGCCCGGCTGCCGCTTGGCCTGGATGGCGCGGTCGAACTGGCTGCGGTCGAAGGAGAAGCCGCCGACATCGGCCAGCACGCGGCCGGTGTTGGGATCGAGCGCGACGATGCCGCCGCCCACCTCGGGGATCTGCATCAGCGACCACACGCCGCCGAGATCCTTGGGGACCTTGGGCGCCACGTAGATCACGTCGCCCGGCGCCAGCACGTCGCCGACCGCCTTGGGGGCCACCTTCGTGGCTGCCGATTTCGCCCACTTGACCTCGTCGAAACCGATCTCGACTGCCTCGCGGTTGTCGACGAGCGTGCCGTCCTGCTGTTTTTCCGGATTGAGGCCGACGATCGCCTTGGTCGGCTCCACCTTGAGAACGACGCCGAGGCGCCAGGGCTGGATGTCATTCGGAGTGTCGATCGCGCGCAGCGCCGCACCCCAGTCGCCGGAGATGTCGATCTTCTTCACCGGCCCGCGCCAGCCCTTGCGGCGGTCGAAGGCGACGAGGCCGTCGACCAGGGAATTGCGGGCGATCTCCTGCAGATGCGGGTCGAGCGTCGTGCGCACGGACAGGCCGCCGCCGTAAAGCTTGTCCTCGCCGTAAGCTGCAAGCAGCGTGCGTCGAACCTCCTCGGCAAAATACTCGGCCGCGAAGATGTGGGCCCCGGTCGGGCGGATGTTGACGCCGAGCGGCTTCGCCTTGGCGGTCTCCGCCTCCTTAGCCGTGATGTAGCCGTTCTCCTGCATCTGGCCGATGATCCAGTTGCGCCGGGCGATCGCGGCCTTGGTCTGGCGGAACGGGTGGTAGTTGTTGGGGGCCTTCGGCAGTGCCGCCAGATAGGCGGCCTCCTCGATGGTCAGGTCGCTGAGCTCCTTGTTGAAGTAGCTCAAGCTCGCAGCCGCCACCCCGTAAGCGCCGATCCCGAGGTAGATCTCGTTGAGATAGAGCTCGAGGATCTTGTCCTTGGAATAGGTGCGCTCGATGCGGACGGCGAGAATGGCCTCCTTGATCTTGCGCTCCAAGGAGCGCTCGTTCGTCAACAGGAAGTTCTTCGCCACCTGCTGGGTGATGGTGGAGGCGCCCTCCACGCGGCGCGACTTGCCTTGCACCTTGGCCATGACGAGCTTGAAGACGGCGCGCGCGATGCCCTGGAAGTCGACGCCGCCGTGCTCGTAGAAGCGGCTGTCCTCCGCCGACAGAAACGCCGCGATCACGCGCTTGGGGATGGTGTTGATCGGCACGAAGATGCGCCGCTCGCGCGCGTACTCGGCAATGAGCGCGCCGTTGTGGGCATGAATGCGGGTCATGACCGGCGGCTCGTACTTCGACAGGCTCTCGTAGTCGGGAAGGTCGCGCGAGAACTTCCACAACACGTAGCCAGCGCCGGCCGAGCCGACGAGGAACAGCACCACCGCCGCCGCGAACCCGAAGCCGAGGAAGCTCAAGAGCAGGCTCTTGCGCCGCCTGCGCCTTGGTGGCGGCGGTTGGACCCGGGGGATGGAGGCGCGCATATACCTCTAGACCGTGAAGTGGGCGTATTCGTCCGTGAAGTGGGCGTATCGGGGGAGGCCTTCGCGATGCGAACTGCCGCCGCCGCGACGCGGGCACCATAGCATGGATTGTGGCATCAAGTCGTCGCTCAGTCGGGTTTAGATAACGTTGAGGCGGTGGGGAAATCGGCAGTTCAGCGGGCCCGCGCCGTCCGCTTGGCAAAATAGGAGTTGACGGCGGCCCCGATGGCGCCTGCGACCTGCTTCTGCCAGGCGGGGGAAGTGAGCAACTTTTCGTCGCCCTTGTGGCTCATGTAGCCGAGCTCGACCAGCACCGAGGGCGTGTCGGCCTGTCGCAGCACCCTGAAGGCGGCCGACCGCTGCGGGTCGCGCGACAGCGAGACGGTCTTCTCCAGACGCTTGACCAGCGTGTTGGAGAAGTCGGCAGAAAAGTTGGCGGTCTCCCGCTTCAACAGGTCGATGAGGATCGAGCGTACCTCGCCCTTGTCCTCCAGGTCGGCGCTCTCCAGCCCGGCGATGGCGTCAGAGGCGTTCTCCTTCTCCGCCATGAGGCGGGCCTCCTCGTCGGAGGCGCGCTCCGACAGGGTGTAGACGGTGGCCCCGCGCACGGTATTGGCGAAATTCTTCTGCGCGATGGCGTCGGCGTGCAGCGAGATGAACAGATCGGCGGCGAGCTTGCGCGACTTTTTCACGCGCTGATTGAGCGACACGAACACGTCGCGCGCGCGCGTCATGTGCACCTCATAGCGCCCGCTCTTGGACAGGCGCGCCCTGAGCTGCTTGGCCACCGCCAGCACCACCTTCTTCTCCGGCACGCCGTTGGGGCTCAAGGCACCGGGATCGACGCCGCCGTGACCGGGGTCGATGAGGATCACCGGCTTGACGCGGTTTTTCGGCTTCTCGACCGCGCCTTCCTCGATCTCCGGCTTGGCCGATGCGCGTGTCGTGCGCTGACCGCCGGTGCCGACGCCGAACGCCTTCTCCGTGGTGGGCGTGAGCTCGATCGCAAGCCGCACCGCGCGCCCCCCGCGCGCCGTCATCTCCGCCTTGCGGATCACCACCGGCGTCTCGGTGTCGAGCACGATGCGCGCCTTGCCGACGGCGAGCAGGCCGTAGCGGAAGGCCGACACGAGCCCTTTGCCCGTCTGCCCGGTGCCGTCTGGCAGAGCGAAGGTGACGTCGGGCAGATCGACGACCACGCGATAGGGATTGGCGAGCGTGAAGACCTCGGCCGGGACGCCGGCGCTGAGATCGAGCGTGAAGGTCGTCTTCGAGGCCGAGCCGGCAAGCTCGGCACGCCGCGCCTCGATGGTGATGGTCTTGCGGTGGACGCTCGTGGAGCGCTGGTCGGCGAGCCGGACCGGTGTCGCTGCCGGTGTCGCAACCCCTGCGGGAGATGGGCGAGCCGCCGTCGCCTGCGGCAGCCCGCGCGGGTCCGGGGCGGGCCCCCCGCCGGCGAGAGCGGCCGCGCCCACGAAGAGCTGGGGCAGGATGAGGAGTGCCAGCCGCACGAGCAGCGAAGCCTGGCACTGTCGTCCGCCCTGCCGCATGAGTTGCATGAACCCCCTTGCCGTTGCGCCGCGCGCCTGAAACCCCATCTTTCCCGATGAAATTTAACGGAATATTGGTCGAATCTACCTAAAATTGCAGGATGTTGGCCGGGAGCTTGTGCAGCGCGGCACTTATATCACGCTTGCAAGCCCCCCGGTGAACCCGTACATCTGATTTGTTGCTGCTGGGGTGCCCCTCGGCGGGACATGTGTGCGCCGCAAGAACGCTTTGATGGGCCTTGGCCCAGCCGTTCACGCCGGATCGCCACTCCCGAAGCTGGGACATGAGCCTTGGCAGACGACGTCGGCTGATCGTCGAGCGCTCGGTTGCACCCGCCCCGATCCCCTGATGGGCTGAGGGCTTTGGCCCGGCGCACGGCGGCTCTGGACACCTCTGGAGACTAGGCAATCATACAACCGCAGCTTTCACTCTAATAAGAAGTCACGAGACTGATCAATCAACGTAGCAGCGCCCCCCTCGCGCGCCCACGAAAGGAAGGCAAACGGAGCCCCGTGCGACTCTTAAGTCCGCGGTGCTCTCTCCGACGGGAGCAAATCGGCCGGACCCGCCTCAGTGACGGGTGCCGCCGGCAAACCGGAAGTCGTTGAAAATGCATACCTTGAGCACGTGTCATCGAAAGGCCCCTGCGCGTATGGATCAGCGCCGCGGGGCAGGGTCGGCTCAGGCCGGCCCGCGAGGATTGCGTGCCTCAGCCATCACCCCTTCTCATCGTTCTTTCAATCAAACAAACGCGCGCGCCCGAGAGCGGCATCGCGTCGGCACCGGTCTCATTCCGTCAGGCTTTGTGGCCGGGAGCGGCAGTCCGCCCCGCAGGCGTGCCAAGGATCGGCACACATGTCCAACAACAAGATGCTCATTGACGCCACGCACCCGGAGGAAACCCGGGTCGTGGTATTGCGCGGAGGCCGGGTAGAGGAGTTCGACTTCGAATCCGCCGCGCGCAAGCTCCTACGCGGCAACATTTATCTCGCCAAGGTGACGCGCGTCGAGCCGTCCCTGCAGGCGGCCTTCGTCGAGTACGGCGGCAATCGCCACGGCTTTCTCGCCTTCAACGAGATCCATCCCGACTACTACCAGATCCCGATGGCGGACCGTCAGGCCCTCATCGACGAGGAGGCTGCGGCCGAAGCCGCCGAGGAGGCCGCGGTCGATGCGCGCGCCGAGGCGATGGCACGGCGTCGCGGCGGCCGCGGACGCGGACGCACGGGTGAGGAGGGCGAGGAGGGCGAGGACCGCCGGCCCGGTGACGAGGTGACCGACATCGGCCCCGAGCAAGAGGAAGGCGAGGAGGCCGACGAAGCATCCGACGAAACAGAAGAGCACGACGAGGCCGAGGCGCACCATCACACGCTGGCCGAGGCCTCGCTGCCCGAGGACGACCGCATCGTTGCGCCTGAAAGTGCGGCCAACGAGGACGAGAACGTCGCCGCCAACGAGAACATGCTGGAGGCGCCAGCTTCCGCCGAGCCCACGTCGACCGACGATCAGAGCAACGGCTCCGGCGAGGGCCGCGTGCAAGAGGTCGAGGCGAACGGTGCCCCAGCCGAGGTCGAGCGCGTCGAGCAGGTCGGCACCGCCGAGGACGCGCTCGAGGAGCTGCCCTCGCGCCCGCGCCGGCGCCCGCGCAGCTACAAGATCCAGGAGGTCATCAAGCGGCGCCAGGTGATCCTGGTGCAGGTCGTCAAGGAGGAGCGCGGCAATAAGGGCGCAGCGCTCACGACCTATCTGTCGCTTGCCGGCCGCTACACGGTGCTGATGCCCAACACGGCGCGCGGCGGCGGCATCTCCCGCAAGATCACCCAACCGCAGGACCGCAAGCGCCTCAAGGCGATCGCCGCCGAGCTCGAGGTGCCGGAGGGAATGGGCCTCATCATCCGCACGGCGGGTGCTGCCCGCACCAAGCAGGAGATCAAGCGCGACTTCGAGTACCTGTTGCGGCTGTGGGAGAGCGTGCGCGATCTCACCTTGCGCAGCCAGGCGCCGAGCCTCGTCTACGAGGAAGGCAACCTGATCAAGCGCTCGATCCGCGATCTCTATAACAAGGACGTCGAGGAGGTCATCGTCGCCGGGCCGGAGGCCTACAAGGAGGCGAAGGACTTCATGCGCATGCTCATGCCGAGCCATGCCAAGAACGTAAACTTCTACCAGGAGCCCGAGCCCCTCTTCACGCGCCAAAAGATCGAAAGCCAGCTCAACGCCATGTTCAGCCCGTACGTGACGCTGCGCTCGGGCGGCTACCTGGTGATCAACCAGACCGAGGCGCTGGTTGCCGTCGACGTCAACTCCGGCAAGTCGACGCGCGAGTTCTCCATCGAGGAGACCGCGCTCAACACCAACCTCGAAGCCTCCGACGAGATCGCGCGCCAGTTGAAGCTGCGCGATCTTGCAGGCCTCATCGTCGTCGACTTCATCGACATGGAGGAGAAGCGCAACAACCGGGCGGTCGAGCGCCGCTTGAAGGAGGCGCTGCGCCACGACCGCGCCCGCATCCAAGTGGGGCGCATCAGCCACTTCGGCCTGTTGGAAATGTCGCGCCAGCGGCTGCGCACGGGCGTGCTCGAAGGCTCGACCTCGCAGTGCCAGCACTGCCAGGGCACCGGCATCATCCGCTCCACCGAATCGGTGGCGCTCGCGGTGCTGCGCGGGCTGGAGGACGCCATCACGGCAGGCACGCGCGCGCCGCTCATCGCCACCACGACCCCCTCGGTGGCGCTCTACATCCTCAACAACAAGCGCCCCTTCATCAACGACATGGAGACGCGGCACGGCCTGCCCATCACGGTGACGGGCTCGGACAAGCTCGCCGGCGCCAACTTCACCATCGAGAAGGGCGCAGCCCCAGCGCTGCCGCAGCGCCGGGTGGAACGCACGGCCGTCAACATGGACTGGGGCTTCGACGAGACGCCCGAAGGCGAGGTCGAGGTCCAGGAGCCTTCGGCGCCGCGCGAGCCCGCGCGTGCGTCCTTCGAGGCCGACGGCGACGGCCCGGGACGCCGGCGTCGGCGTCGGCGCCGCGGCGGACGGCGCGGGGATCGACCCGAGTCCGAGGGCCATGCCGAGGATTGGAGCGGCGGCCCCGAGGCTGGCCTCGAGATGAGCGAGGACGGCGGGATGCCGGCTGGCGAGGACGGCCCCGAGACGATCGAAGCCTCAGAGGAGGCGCACGAGGGCGCGCGCGGAGCTGAGGAGCGCGGCGGCCAGCGCAGCCGGCGCCGTGGCCGGCGCGGTGGACGCCGGGGCCGCGAGCGCAAGACCGCTGGCGGCGAGGCGCCGCGCGGAATGAGCGATCAGCCGGAGGTCGGCACGTTTGCGCCCGAGGGATCGCACGACAGCGAGCCGCGGTTTGCTGCCGAACCCGCGTCCAACGGCGCGGGGCCATCCAATGGCGACGCTGGCGACCGATCGGACTGGGCCCCCGCACCTGCCTATGCCGAAGAGACCGCCTATGCCGGCGCACACACCGAGGCGATGGCCGAGCCCAAAGAGCCGCCGGCGCCGAGCGCCAAAGCCGAGGCGCCCGCACCCAAGCGCTCCCGTCCGCGGGCAGGCGCCAGCGAGCCGCGCATCGAGCGCATCGTCGTTGACGAAGCCGGCGCAGCAAGTCCTGGCGCCGACGTGGCGCCGGAGGAGAGCACGGCGCCGGCGCGCAAGGGTTGGTGGCAGCGCCGTCTCGGCGGCGAGTGACGCTCAGCCCCGCGGCAAAGCCCACATCAAGCAATAAGGGCCGGAGACCCATCAGGTCTCCGGCCCTTTCTTGCAGCTGGTCTTAGAGCTGTCTCACTGCTCGTCGGGCGGACCATCGGGGCCCGGACCACCCGTCATGCCGTGATCGCCGTGCGGACCCATGCCGTGGCCCATGCCGTGGCCCATACCCGGACCGCCCATGGCCCAGCGGTGCCCATGACGGCCGTGGCGGCCGTGATGGCCCCCACCGTCGTGCGCGAAGCGGCGCAGAAGCTGGGTAGCGACCTCCTTCTGCTCGTCCGACAGCGAGGCATAGAGCGGCTTCACCACCTCGCCGAACTCTTTGAGCTTGGTTGCGCGCTCGTTCATCTTGGTGGCACGCGCGGCCATTCTCTCGCTGCTCTTCTCGATGCGCTCGGGCAGCGTCAGCTTCTTGTACTCGTCGCGCTTTGCATGCCGCGCCTCGCGCTTGGCCCGCCAGTCCTCGCGCGCCTTTTGGTGCTCGGCATAGTCGGCGCGTATCTTCTCCTCCACCGGCGCCCACAGCTTCTCCTGCTCCGGCGTCAGCTTCAGCGCCGTCTTGGCCATGGCGATACGCCCGTCCTCGAGCCGCGCCTGGATCTCCGGCGACGGCCCGCGCGGCCCATCGCTATCCTCGGCGGCCGGCGAGCCGGGCGGCTCGGTGGCCTGTTGCGCCATAACAATTCCGGCCGGAACGCTGGCGGCCAAAAGCGTGATGGCAAGCGCACGTGACAACTTGCTCATGTCTGTCTCCTGATTCACATTTACAGCAACGGCCTCGCCGCTGTTGGATGAGGAAACGCGCCGCCCCCCCGCGATCCGTCGTCGTTCACATTGCGTTTTGGTAAGGCGCGGCCGCTAGGCCTGCCCGCGCGCGGCCGACCACGCCTTGAGACGGCGCGCGGCCTCGGCCATGTCGGCGGTGGCGCCCGCATAGCAAAAGCGCATGAAGCGCTGGCCGCGCTCGCCGTCGAAATCGACGCCGGGCGTCGCAGCGACGCCAGCCTCCTCCAGCATCGCCTTGGCAAAGGCTGGCGCGTCGTTCGTCATGTGGCTCACGTCGCAATAAAGATAGAAGGCGCCGTCGGCGGGAGCGAACGCGGAGAACCCCGCCTTCGGCAACTCGGCCAGGAGCAGGGCGCGGTTCTCGGCATAGACGCGCCGATTGGCCTCGAGCTCGTCCATGCCGTCGAAGGCGCCGAGCGCCGCAACTTGCGCGATCGCCGGCGCCGAGATGTAGAGGTTCTGCGCCAGCCGCTCGATCACGCGCACCAGCGCCGGTGGCACCACCATCCACCCGATGCGCCAGCCGGTCATCGAGAAGTATTTGGAGAAGCTGTTGACGACGATCGCCTCGTCGCTGTGCTGAAGCGCCGTCTGCGCTGCCCGCTCGTACGTCAGCCCGTGATAGATCTCATCGGAGATGAAGCGCACGCCCTGCATCCGGCACGCCGCTATGAGCTCGGCGAGCCGCTCCGGCGTCAGCATGGTGCCGGTCGGATTGGCGGGGCTGGCTACGAGGAGCCCCTTGGCGCCGTCGCGCTCGGTCGCGCGCACCACGTCCTCCGCGGTCGGCATCCAGCCGCCGGCGGCTCCTGTCTCGATCACGACCGAGCGCTGGCCGAGCGCGCTGAGGATGTGGCGGTAGCACGGGTAGCCGGGAGCCGGCAGCGCCACCGCGTCGCCGACGTCGAACAGGGCGAGGAAGGCCAAGACGAATGCCGCCGAGGAGCCGGTCGTCACAACCACGCGCTCGGGCGCCACGTCGACGCCGTACCAGTCGCGATAGAGCTGCGCAATGCGGACCCGCAGCGGCTCCGATCCCAGCGCCAGCGTGTAGCCCAGCGTGTCGTGCTCGAGCGCACGCATGGCGGCAAGGCGTGCGGCGCGCGGCGCGGCCGTCGCCGGCTGCCCGACCTCCATATGGATGATCGAGCGCCCGGCCGCCTCCTGAGCGGCGGCCGCGCGCATCACGTCCATCACCATGAAGCTCTGGATGTTGCTGCGGAGCGAGCCCGCACCCAGCACCGACTGCGCCTTGCCGAGCCGGTCCGCTGCCTCGTCTTCCGCCATGTCGCGATCCAAAGTCCTTGAAGTGCGGCGTAATCGCTCTGCCCAATTCCCGCCCGGTCGCAGTGCTAAGCACGCATGCGAACCTGGGAGTTTGAGGCGCTGCCGCCACGCAGCAGACGCTTATAGGCCGCGCATTTTTCGGCGGCTAGGCTTGCGTTGACGGGGCAAGCATCCCCAATTAGTGTCCCAATTACGCAGTTCGCCTTCGTTTGATGCTAGCCGCCCGAGCGAACTTCGTAATCATAAAGGGACACTAGCGCTAATGAGTTCCTAGTGTGATTCAGATCGAGAAATTCGCTCTGACACCTGCCGTCAGCAACGGCGAATTTCTAGATCATCACACTAGGGTCCAAGTCCAGCGTCACAGCCCCTTGTCGTGAGCAAGGTCCGTTGCAGATGACGATTGCCGTTAAGCAGTTGACCAGCACCTCCAAGTCGATCGCCCGCTTCGCCTTGTGCGGCTTGAGCGTCGCGGCGATGCTGGGCGTTGCCACGCCCGCCACCGCGCAGGGGCTGCCGCTCATCCGCGATACCGAGATCGAGAAGCTGCTCGCCGATTACTCGCGGCCGATCTTCCGTGCCGCCGGGCTGGGCACGGGGCGCATCAAGATCCGCATCGTGCAGAACGAGGCCTTCAACGCCTTCGTGCTCGACGGACGCAACGTCTTCGTCCACACCGGCACGCTGATGCAGGCGCAGACGCCCAACGAGGTGATCGGCGTGATCGCCCACGAAATCGGGCCACATCGTCGGCGGTCACATGGCCGCGCTTCGCGCGCGCATCGCCAAGGACCAGACGCGGGCCCTGCTGGCGCAGATCCTCGGCATCGGCCTCATGGTCGCAGGCGGCGTCGCCGGTGGCGGCAACGCGAACGAGCTCGGCAACGCCGGCCAGGGCATCCTCTACGGCGGCAACGAGATCGTGATGCGCTCGCTTCTGGCTGAGCGGCGCAACCAGGAATCGGCCGCCGACCAGGCGGGCATCAAGTTTCTCACTGCGACCAAACAGTCCGGCCTCGGCATGCTGGAGACGTTCGAGCGCTTCCGCCAGCAGGAGTACATCTCCGACGCACAGAAAGACGCCTTCGCCCGCAGCCATCCCCTCTCCACCGAGCGTCTGGCGCGCCTGCGCACGCTGGCCGAGACGAGCCCCTACTTTCACGTCAAGGATCCGCCCGAGCTGCAGCTGCGCCACGACCTGATGCGCGCCAAGCTTTCGGGCTACCTCGAGCGCCCGGAGATCGTATTCAACCGCTATCCCCCCTCCGACAACAGCCTGCCCGCGCGCTACGCCCGCTGCATCGCCCGTTTCTTCCAGGGCGGCCCCGGCGGGCTCGAGGCAGCGCTCGCCGGTGTGGACTCGCTCATTCGCGATCGTCCCGACTATCCGTATTTCTGGGAGGTGAAGGGCGACCTGCTGATGCGGGCGGGCAAGGCGCGCGAGGCGATGCCTGCCTTGCGCCATGCTTTGAAGCTCGTCCCCGATGCGAGCCTCATCCGCGTGCAGCTCGCGTCCGCGCTGCAGACCGAGGACACTCCGGCAGCGACCAACGAGTCTGTCGCGCTGCTGCGCAAGTCGCTACTCGACGACGAGAACTCCCAGGCCTATCGCCTGCTCGCGACCAGCTACTACAAGCAAGGTAAACGGCCCGAGGCCGACGCCATGATCGCGCAGGCCTACTTTCTGGAAGGCGACCTGAAAAAAGCGCAGAACTTTGCCAAGCGCGCCCAGACCCAGCTGCGCTCCGGCTCGCCCGAGTGGTTGAAGAACGACGATATCATCAACTTCAAGCCGCAAACCTAGATTTGCCCTTCCCGGGGCAAGTTTGCTATTGGCACGTCAAACCCGCGCACCATCGAACTCTCGCAAGATATAGAGGCCTGCTCAATGTCATCTGACACCCGACCCTCCTCTGGCGGCCGCAGAGCGCTGTGGCTCGCCGTGCCGGCGATCGCCGTTATCGCCGGGCTCGTGCTGATCGGAAGGGCCGCCGTCACCATTCCGGTCGCTCCCCTCGCCGAAGCCGAGACGACCATGGCGCCGGCCGCTACCCCGTCCGCCCAGCCGGTTGCCTTCTCGCCCGACCAGAAGAAGCAGATCGAGGACATCATCAAGAGCTACCTCGTCGCCAACCCCGAGATCTTCCTCGACGTGCAGAACGCGCTCGAGGCGAAAATGGAGAAGGACCAGGCCGAGAAGCTGAAGGTGGCGATCGCCGATAACGCCGCCGAGATCTATCGTGAGCCCGACGCTTCGGTCGGCGGCAACCCCGCCGGCGACATCACCGTGGTCGAGTTCTTCGATTACAACTGCGGTTACTGCAAGCGCGGCCTTCCCGACGTCATCAAGCTGGTCGAGACCGACCCCAAGGTGCGCGTCGTCTTCAAGGAGCTGCCGATCCTGTCCAAGGGCTCGGAGGAGGCCGCCCACGTAGCGCTCGCCGCCAAGATGCAGGGCAAGTACTGGGAGATGCACAAGGCCATGCTCGGCGCCAAGGGGCACATGGACCAGGCCGGCGCCCTGCGCATCGCCGAGAAGCTCGGCCTCGACATGGACAAGCTCAAGAAGGACATGGCCTCGCCCGAGGTCAAGGCCGAGATCGAGAAGTCGGAGGCGCTCGCCAAGAAGATGGGCGTCAACGGCACGCCGCACTTCCTCATCGGCGACCGCGCCATCGCCGGTGCGCCCGACGACCTCTACGCGCAGCTCTCCAAGGACGTGCAAGAGCTGAGGAAGCAAGGCTGCTCCTACTGCTGAGGCGCACCCCCGCCTGGCGAGGCCGTGTTGCCGGTGCACGCGGGGCCCCGGCGGGCGGCCGCGCGCGCCGGGCCGGCCGGTCTTTCGCAGGTGCGGGAAAGCTGGTAGATGGGTGGGCTCTGCCCCTTCCGGCCCTCCGCGGCGGAAAATTTGCGGGCGGCACCCAAGGAACTCATGGCCAAGCCGATCTACGTCCTCAACGGACCCAACCTCAACATGCTGGGACTGCGGGAGCCCGCCGTCTACGGACACGAGTCTCTTGCCGACCTGGAGAAGCGCGCCAAGGCGCGCGCCAAGGCGGTCGGGCTTGCAATCGAGTTCCGCCAGTCGAACGACGAGGGCGAGCTCGTCACCTGGATTCAAGAGGCGCGCGACAAGGCGCAAGGCATCATCCTCAACGCCGGCGCCTACTCGCACACCTCCATTGCCATTCTCGATGCCCTGCAGGCCGCCGAGCTTCCCGTCATCGAGGTGCATCTGTCCAACATCTTCCGGCGCGAGGAGTACCGGCAGCACTCCTTCATCTCGCTGGCAGCGAAGGGCGTGATCTGCGGGCTGGGGCCCAAGGGCTACGAGCTCGCGCTCGAGGCAATGGCCGAGATGCTGGCAGCGGGCGGTCGTGGCTAAGGGCGGCAAACGGCCGGCGGAAAGGCCGCACAAGAAGGGACAGCGACGCATGACGGCCCCGGATCGTGACAAAGACCGTGACAAGGATCGTGGCAAGGACCAAGGCGAGAGCGCCGGCACCGAGCAGCAGATGATCCGCGAGCTCGCCGATCTCTTGAACGAGACCGGCTTGAGCGAGATCGAGATCGAAAAGAGCGGGCTCAAGATCCGCGTGGCGCGCACCTTGAACATCCAGTCGACGGTCGCCGCTGCGCCGGCAGCCGCTGCCGGCGGCCAGCCGGCGAAGCCCGCAGCGAGCGACCCCGCCAAGCACCCCGGCGTCGTCAAGTCGCCGATGGTCGGCACCGCCTACCGCTCGCCCGAGCCCGGCGCACCTGCGTTCATCGAGGTCGGCGCCCGCGTCAGCCAAGGCGACACGCTCTTGATCATCGAAGCCATGAAGACCATGAACCAGATTCCCGCCCCGCACTCGGGCAAGGTCACCACCATCCTGATCGAGAACGGCCAGCCGGTAGAGTTCGGCGAGCCGCTCGTCATCATCGAATGAAGGAGAAGAGGCAGTAGGCAATAGGCAGTAGGCAGTAGTTGCCGGATCGCTCGCTGATCCCCACTGCCTACTGCCGACTGCCGACTGCCTGACCAAAGAATGTTCGACAAGGTCCTGATCGCCAACCGGGGAGAGATCGCGCTGCGCATCCAGCGCGCGTGCAAGGAGCTCGGCATCGCCACCGTGGCGGTGCACTCCACCGCCGACGCCGATGCCATGCACGTGCGCCTCGCCGACGAGAGCGTGTGCATCGGACCGCCGCCCGCCGCCGAAAGCTATCTCAACATCCCGCGCCTGCTCGCCGCCTGCGAGATCACCGGCGCCGACGCGGTGCATCCCGGCTACGGCTTCCTTTCGGAGAACGCCCGCTTCGCCGAGATCTTGGAGGAGCACCAGATCACCTTCATCGGGCCCACCTCCGAGCACATCCGCATCATGGGCGACAAGATCGCGGCCAAGGAGACGGCCAAACGCCTCGGCATCCCCGTCGTGCCCGGCTCTGACGGCGCGGTGACGAGCGAGCCGGAAGCCATGAAGGTCGCCAAGGCCATGGGTTTTCCCGTGCTGATCAAGGCCACCGCCGGCGGCGGCGGCCGCGGCATGAAGGTGGCGCATACCGCCGCCGACCTAGGGCTCGCCTTGTCGACGGCACGCTCGGAGGCCAAGGCCGCTTTCGGCAACGACCAGGTCTACATGGAGAAGTACCTGCAGACGCCGCGCCACATCGAGGTGCAGGTGTTCGGCGACGGGCAGGGCAACGCCATCCACCTGGGCGAGCGCGACTGCTCGCTGCAGCGCCGCCACCAGAAGCTGTGGGAGGAGGCCCCCTCGCCGGCGCTCAACGCCGCCGCCCGCGCCAAGATCGGCGAGACGTGCGCCGAGGCCATGCGCGCCATCAAGTACCGCGGCGCCGGCACGGTCGAGTTCCTCTACGAGGACGGCGAGTTCTACTTCATCGAGATGAACACGCGCCTGCAGGTGGAGCATCCCGTCACCGAGGCGATCACCGGCATCGATCTGGTGCTGGAGCAGATCCACGTCGCCTCCGGCGCCCAGCTGGTGCACCGCCAGAGGGACATCACCTTCTCGGGCCATGCGATCGAGTGCCGCATCAACGCCGAGAACGCCCGCACCTTCCGCCCCTCGCCGGGCCAGATCACCTACTGGCACCCGCCCGGCGGCTTGGGCGTGCGCGTCGATTCCGGCGTCTACCAGGGCTACCGCATCCCCCCCTACTACGACAGCCTCATCGGCAAGCTGATCGTGCACGGCAAGACCCGCAACGAGTGCCTGATGCGGCTGAGAAGGGCACTGTCGGAGTTCGTCATCGACGGGATCGAGACCACGATCCCGCTCTTTAACGAATTGATCCGCCAGCCCGACATCGCCAACGGCCTCTATGACATCCACTGGCTGGAGAAATACCTGGCCAAGCCATAGTTTGGCCGCCGCTACGGGTGATTGACAATTCGGTCGTAAATTCACACTCTAGACACCGAGGAGAACGGCCCCCCGGGGCAGGGGCGAAAAACTGGAGCCCGCTGGACCACATGGCGTCGCGCGACGACATTGTCATAGAGATCACGCCGCAGGTGCTGCTCAAGGCCTACACCTGCGGCATCTTTCCCATGGCCGAGAGCGCGGACGACCCCGCACTCTACTGGATCGAGCCGCAGCACCGCGGCATCCTCCCCTTGGAGGGCGTGCACGTGCCGCGCCGGCTCGCCCGCACGATGCGCACCACGCCGCTTGGCGTGCGCATCGACACCGACATCGAGGGCGTGATCGAAGGCTGCGCCGCCTCGCGCCCCGGACGGCGCTCCACCTGGATCAACGAGCGCATTCGCAGCCTCTACCGCGACCTGTTCGATCTCGGCCACTGCCACACGGTGGAGATATGGGATGCCGACCGGCTCGTCGGCGGGCTCTACGGCGTGGCGCTCAACGGTGCCTTCTTCGGCGAGAGCATGTTCTCCTACGCGCGCGACGCCTCCAAGATCGCGCTCGTGCACCTCGCCGCCCGCCTCGCCTACGGCGGCTTCAAGCTGCTCGACACCCAGTTCGTCACCGACCACCTACGCCAGTTCGGCACGGTCGAACTCAACCGCGAGGAGTTCCACCGCCTGCTGGAGCTGGCGCTGGAGGTGGATGCCGACTTCACGCGGCTGCCGCGCAACGCCAGCGCCGACATGGTGCTTGAGATCCTGGCGCCGAGCGGGCCGCCGGCCGCCTGACCGCTCCATCCTCCAAAGCCGTCGCGAAGGAAGGCCGCCGCAGGTCTCTGCCTTGGGCCAATTGCGGTCGTTGGGACCGTTGATTTGGTATGGGTGCTCGTCGCTAGGCCACCTCAGGGAATCTCACGGTGAACATCGCACCGCCACCGGGAGCGTCGTCGATCGAGATTGTACCGCCCAAGGCTGAAATGGTGCGTGCGACAATGTCCATCCCGAGGCCTGCGCCGCCCCCCCTGTCGCGACGCCCTTGCCAGAAACGCCCGAAGATCGCCTGTCGTTCACTGTAGGGCACGCCGGGCCCATAGTCCCGCACCCGAATGGACGGGGGCTTTCCCACTTCGATCAAGACCGTGGTCCCGACCGGCGTGTGTCTCACCGCGTTCTCGACGAGATTGCGCAGTGCCGCATCTACGAAATCGGCAGGAGCATTGATGATGACTGGCTCGTTGGCCACAACGAGTTCAATGGACTTGCCCGTGTCGATCGCGATGGGCCCTAGTCGTGACGCCACTGCCCGGGCAACTCGGTTGAGATCAATCCTATCGTTAGGCTCTATCTTGATGACATCGAGCCGTGCTGCATCGAGCAATTGATTGACAAGTCGTTCGAGGGCGTCAATCTCCTTCTTCAGCGAAATATGCTCCTCGTCTTTGGGTAAGATTCCCAAGTGCACCTTCAGCACCGCCACAGGTGTGCGCAGCTCGTGCGCGGCATCGGCGATGAATTTCTGTTGCGAGTGAAAGGCAAGTTCCAGGCGCTCAAGTCCTCGATTGACAGCACCGACCAGCTTATTCACTTCGACGGGGAGGTTGTCCTCTGGGATACGAGTCGATATCGCACCCTTGCCAATGGATTCGGCTTGCGTGGCGGCGACACGCAGCGGCCGAAGCCCAATGCGCGCCACGAGCAAATTCACAAGTAACAACCCGACAACGAAGGGGATCCAGATCCACGCGATGTCCTTGAGGAATTCCTCAAGGACCGAGTCAAAAACGATGTCGCTCTGAGGAAAAGCCACCTGGACCCATACGGGCTTGTCACCATACCTCCCGCGCTGCGCAAAGCCATACAAGGTGTGGCCGCTACTGCCGCCTTCGGAAACGAAGAAATCGCTGTTGGAAGTCCCATCGATCGCCGCCAACGGGCCCGTGAGCCCCGGCGATCCCGCGACTAGGACTCCATTTTCAGTGAGGACCGCAAACTTGCCCTGGTCGTGTAGAAAGTTGTCAGCCAGAAAATCGGGCAGTTGCAGCGGGCGCCCTTCGGCGGCGCGGCGCAAGATCTTGCTAATCACACGCGCGTCGTTCCTCAGTGTCCGATCGCGGATAGCCGAATTGGTCACGACGAAACGTTCATAGAGCAGAAGACTTGCCGCTCCTACGGCCAAGACCGAGACAGCGATCAATCCAACGATCAGTCTGATCCAGACAGAACGCGCGCTAGCTTTCGGGGGGCGCATTTGACAATACGTATCCCAAACCCCGCAGTGTGTGAATGAACACATCGGCGTGTGCGTCTTGTAAGCGCTTGCGCAGGCGGTGCATTGCAACTTCGATCGCGTTTGAGGCCAATTCCTCACCGAAGCCGTATATGGCTTCCTCAATCGCCGACTTGGGTACGACCCGGCCGGCCCGTCGGAGCATCACCTCCAGCACCTGACACTCGCGTCGCCCGAGGCCGACCGCCATGCCACCGATCGTCAGCTCGAGCGTGTTTGTGTTGAGCGAAACGTTACCCTGGGAAAGCCCATCGGTCAGCGCGTGGCCCCGGCGCCGCAAGAGAGCCCTGGTTCGGGCGATAAGCTCATCGAGCTCGAACGGCTTGCGCAGGTAGTCGTCAGCGCCAGAATTAAGGCCTTGCACGAGGTCCGGGATCGCATTGCGCGCAGTAAGAATAAGAACGGGGCTCTGGTCCAGGCGCATGCGCAGGGCGGCGAGCCAACTCAAGCCATCTATGTCAGGTAGCCCCAGATCGAGAATAATAGCACTATAGTCATTGGAGGCCATCGCAGCTTCCCCATCTCCACCCGTGGAAACGGCGTCGACGGTGAACCCTTTCTCGCGAAGTGCCGTGGTTACGTGGCGGGCGAGAAGCTCATTGTCCTCTATCAACAGCAGTCGCACGATCGGATCTCTCAAATAGTGCAACTAGCCGACGCGGGGTGGCTGATGGCGGTAACCAACCGCAGGCTTGCCAGCCAAGATTACAGCAACCTTACAATGTGCGCGGTTTCAGAGCTCAATGCGGATATTTGAGCTCAAGACAGCCGAAGACGCCGCATTCATTGGTGAGTTCACCCGAACCGGCGCTATTCACCTGCCAAAAGTCCACGGTCTCAACCCGAAGCGTCTCAGAGCACCTCCGGCGACAATCAACCCACCTGCCACCGGGGAGCTGTACCTGCCAGCCCAAGTTTGTGCGACGGATCCGGCCGCGCACTTCACCATTGCCAAACCGGCTTTTTGCGATGACGTAGCCTGGTGCCCCGCTGTGCTCCGCAGAGCGGGAAGGTTCGCCCCCGGATGCAATTGCAGCCAAGACTACAGTAATGCGAACCAAATTCACTGGACGCTCGTTTAATACCTATAGCTTCGTCAAGCGTCGGACTGAGGTAGCCTGTTCTCAGCTGCTTCCAGCCACAACACGAAAGCTTATTCGACGAACCGGATCGGAAAGGCCCTGTTGTCACAGGGGCACACTCGCGAATGCCGCGGTTGCCTAATTGCGCAGCCACGCGACTCCGTAAGCCAGAAGTAATGCGAGACATCTAGGAGCGTGGGCGCACGCCTTCGTCCGGAAGCCCACCATGCCCGCGGGCACAATACTCCTGATCACTCTTATCGCAGGCGCCAGCCTAGTCGGCATTGGGGTTCTGTTGAGCATGTGGCTGGACCGGTGATGTGCCGGCCAACATCGAAGGCTGCGCCGCCTCGCGCCCCGGACGGCGCTCCACCTGGATCAACGAGCGCATCCGCAGCCTCTACCGCGACCTGTTCGATCTCGGCCACTGCCACAAGGTGGAGATATGGGATGCCGACCGGCTCGTCGGCGGGCTCTACGGCGTGGCGCTCAACGGTGCCTTCTTCGGCGAGAGCATGTTCTCCTATGCGCGCGACGCCTCCAAGATCGCGCTCGTGCACCTCGCCGCCCGCCTCGCCTACGGCGGCTTCAAGCTGCTCGACACCCAGTTCGTCACCGACCACCTGCGCCAGTTCGGCACGGTCGAGCTCAACCGCGAGGAGTTCCACCGCCTGCTGGAGCTGGCGCTGGAGGTGGATGCCGACTTCACGCGGCTGCCGCGCAACGCCAGCGCCGACATGGTCCTTGAGATCCTGGCGCCGAGCCAGCCGCCGCGCGGCTGATCGCGCGCGCCCCTGAGGCCGTCGCAATGGAAAGGCGCCGCGGGCCTCTGCAACGCGCCAGCGGCGGTCATGCGTGAATAAGCGCTAAAAGCTGCGGCCGCGCAGCAAGCCTCGTGGTGATTTCAACCCCGTGTATTTGCATGCCCACCGCGGTCGCCCAGGCGCACGAGGCTTACGGCCGGCGTGCGAGGAGCGCTCGAGCCGGCAGGTTCCACGCGATTGCGTCCTTGCTGCTTGGCGCGGTAGAGGGCGCGGTCTGCCATCACCAAGAGTGATGGCAAGTCGATATTTGAGCGATCAGAGACCGCCATCCCAGCACTTACCGTTACTCTAAACGGCACCTCTCCGGCGTCGTTCGTCGTAGCTTCGAAGGCAACGCGTACCCGTTCTGCAACCGCCAGAGCCTCGGGTCGCGAGGTGTCGGGCAACAAGCACGCGAATTCCTCTCCGCCCACGCGTGCAAACAAATCCGTTGGCCTGAGCTGGCTGGTGGCCACCCGGCAAAAAGAAACCAAGGCTTCGTCGCCAGCCTGGTGCCCATACTGGTCGTTTATGCTTTTAAATCTATCGAGGTCGAACAGAAGCAGAGCGACCGGTTGGCGCGATACACCCGACCTTTCGATGATCCTGGCAGCTTGCTGGAGAAACGCACGGCGGTTCGGAACGGAAGTGAGCGGATCCAGCAATGAGGACAGCTTGTAGCCCAGCGCCACACGCTCCTTGCTGAGACTCACGAGGAGATATGCCGCGCACATGCAGAACAGGACGGACTCGAACATGACAAAGGCAAGCAAGTCAGCATGCGCTGTTCTCATCGCCCCCAACGAGGAAGCAAGCGGTATACGCAGGGGGAGCGTCATGGCGTGGACCGTCAACACGATCATGATCGGCCAGCGCGAAATGAGGTGCTCGCTTCGCCCCCGCCAAAGCTCGCCGACAGCAAGCAGTGAATAGGTCATTCCGATCGCCATCATCAGAACGGCACGGACCGTGGGCACGGCGTAGAAAGCAGAGACTGAGCAGGCCAGTATCCAGACGAGGGCGCCGGCGAATACGAAGGCGGGTCGGGACGGCCGTCGCTCGAACGTCCGCACACCTTTCCACAGGATGCCGTAAGCAGCAGCCAGAAAAGTGTTGGCTACGAAGATCGACAAGATGTCGGGGATGTGGCCGCGCGACGCGATCAAGGCGATGGCAAGAGCGCCCAGAACGAATGCCAAGCCCCATTGCGCGAGCGGTTGATCGCTTCGGTGATGCAGCCAGGAAAACAGCAGTAGGCCGCCCGCGACCGTCAAGGTGAAGCCGGCAATGGCCAAAGACGTCGGCAGGTCGAGGGACATGAGCGTGATTGGGCGCGATCGCGGCTTCGGGGCTGCGCTCAGGCTAGCTGACAGGTATCCAGCTTCGTTTGAGCGAACTCATAAAATTGGATCTATGTCCCATCGCCGGCGCTCACGGGTTCTCCCCGTGGGCGTTCCCCCCCTGTGCCGCCGGGAACAGCGCCAAGCCCTCCGTATCTCTACTCAAGTGATCGAGCGCGGCCGCACCTGGAACGGGACCGCCTCGACCCAAAAACGCGCCGCGAAAACAGCGGCGCGACTTTCTCTGGACAGGAGACGGAACATGGCATCGACACTCAAGCTCACGCTTCTCGCCGGCACCGCAGCCCTTCTTGCCACCCTTGGCGCCGCACAGGCTGCACAAGCCGGCGGCTTCTCGCACGGCCACTTCGGCGCCTACCTCGCGAGCGGCCTCGACGACAACTCTGACACGTTCGGCTACGGCGACGACGATGAGACCGATGCGGCCACGGCCGCTGCTGCAGCCGCCACCGCCAGCAAGCTGCTCGGCGACGACGATGAGACGGCCGCGATCTCCGGTGCTGCCGCGGCCGCCAGCGTGCTTCTCGACGACGACGAGTGATACCTGTTCCCTAGGGAACAGCGCGCTTGCCGCGCCAGCCCTAAACAGGGATCAACCGCAGATCACGTTTACCAACGCAGCACAGGAGACCCGCACCACCCCACTCCCTTCCGGCCGGACGCCTCCTCGTCCCCCCGTCCCGTCCCCCCGGGACCCCGGCCGGCGACTTGCCCTCCAGCCTACGGGCTGGGGGGCATTTTTCTTTGGGGCGCCCTCGTTTCGAAGCTCACCGCCGTCGCGATTTTTCTTTTGCATGTGCCGCGGGGAACAGCGGGGTGGGGCGCGCTCCCCCATAGTGGGTCCATCGAATTCAACTGCCTCCTGCACTTGCCGCTTGCACCCACCTCCACTTGCTCCCACTGCCTCCCCCCTGGCCCCGCGCACTCCCCGCGGGGCCTTTTTTTTTGCAGAGGCGGGACCGGTGGCTAGGCCTGCTGCGCGCGCCAGCTCTGCAGCAGCCGATCGAGCGAGACGGGACCAGGGCCTGCCACGGCGAGCCAGCCGAACAGCGCCATGTAGGCGATCTCCTCGAAGCCGAGCAGCGTCTCCAGCAAGTCGACGTCGCCCCACTTGGCGCTGATGGTCGCGACGATCATGACGATGACGAGCGGCACGGCGGCGATGCGCGTGAAGAGGCCGAGGAGCAGCAGCAGACCGCCGACAAACTCCACGCCCGAGACGAACGGGGTGAGGATGTGCGGGGCGGGAATGCCCCAGGAGACGAAGGCGTCGGTGATGCGGTCGAGCGCATTGAGCTTCTCCCAGCCCGACCACATGAACACCCAGCCGACCACGATGCGGGCGAACAGCGGCGGCAGCCAGGCGAAATAGGCGGCGAGCCGCTCAGGCCCGTTGATCAGGAAATCGATAAGGAATTTCATGGGCTCCCTCGCGAATGCGGCTCTAGGCTTCCCTGCCTCATTCGCGGGCATCCAGGCTTTCGTTACGAAGCCCCGAATTCGGTCTCGGCAAAATAGCCGGCGAAAAGATCAAGCAGTCCCCGCGGCGCGTCGGGCTGGAACGAGAGCTCGAGATTGGCCGCAGACGCCGCCGCGGCCGCCTCGCCGCGCGGGAACATGGCCGTCTCGTAGGCGGCGAGCGCGGCTTCGATGTCACCTGGGTGTCCGGCGATGGCCAAGGCCAGCTCCGCGCCATCGATCATGGCGAGGTTGACGCCCTCACCGGCGAACGGCGACATCAGATGCGCGGCATCTCCAACCAGCGTCACGCCCGGATGCCGACCCCAGCGATGCCCGACCGGCAGAGCGTATATGGGTCGCGCCACGAGGTCGCCTTCGCCATCGGTGATCAACGCCTGCAGGTCCTTGTCCCAGTCGGCGAAATGCGTGACCAGGCCTTCCCTGGTGACCTCGGACTTGCACCATTCGGGCGGCACCTTGAGGGCAACGTAGATGCACAGCTCGCTGTTGGGCTCGCGATGCGCGATGATGCCCTTTTCGTCCGACAGAGCGAACATCAGACCCTTGCCGACCAGGGCCGCCGCCGCGGGATGACGCTTGTCCGCATCAAAGAAGCGGACCTCGACAAAGCTCAGGCCGGAATAGACCGGCTCGGCATCAGACAGCAGATTACGAACTTTGGACCATGCACCGTCTGCCCCGATCAGCATATCCGTGGTGACGATGCTGCCGTCGGCGAACGTCACTTCGTAGCCAGCGCCGACCTGAGCAACATTAGTTACACGCGCGCCCCAACGAACCATGCCGTCGGGCAGCGACGATAAGATGAGGTCGCGCAACGCACCGCGTTCCACCTCCGGACGCATCCCGTTGCCGTCGTCCGCCAGACGGACCGTGCCGGTCTTGTCGAGGACGCGTGTGGCATCACCCTCTTCCAGCGTGATCGCTTTGAAGCCTTCAAAGAGGCCGGCAGCCCGCAGAGCGGCTTGGCCGGTATCTTCATGGATATCGAGCATTCCGCCTTGGTGGCGGGCGGTTACCGATGCGTCGGCCTCGTAGATCCGGGCGTCGATGCCGTGCACATGCAGGACGCGAGCAAGCGTCAGGCCGCCCATGCCCGCACCGATGATCGTGATCATGAGTGCTCCCCGAAAGACGCCGCTGGTGAAGGCCAGCCGGTGGGGATCTAGTCACTCCCACTCGATCGTGCCAGGTGGCTTGGAGATGATGTCGTAGAGGACGCGGTTGATGCCCTTCACCTCGTTGCCTCGTTTGCGCGAGATAGGCTGACAAAGCGCTCGCTGCGACTTGCGTGGGTCCCGCTCTTCAGCGGGATGACGTGGAGAGGAGGCACAGCCTAAGCCCACCCACACCCGTCATCCCGGCGCAGGCCGGGACCTACGCCAGCATGCGGGAGCACTCGGCTAGGAGTTCTTTGTGACGGCAGCCCCGTCAACGATCTTCAGCAGACCGTCGATAAAGGCGCAGACTTTCAGCGCGTCTTCCCTCGTGATGTGGTCGAGGAGATGGTGATGCGTGGGATTGCGATACGCACCGACGACCCCTCGCAGAATGCTGGCGCATCCGTCCTGTTCGTTCTTGTCGTTACTGAACTTGAGAACGCTCTTTTGCGGATCACCTTTCACTACCTCATTCACGAGGGCGACACCGACTACTCCAGTAGAGGAGCCAGACTTCGCTCTGATGCGATCTTCCAGAACCAACGTTGATTGATTTATTACTCGATCGAAGTTCCCTGGTGCGGACAGTAGATCGGCACAACGAGCCTTGAGCTGCTCATCTTGTATCGAATTATAGATCGAGCCCAACTGAACAATCTCGCTTCCAACGTGCTGCGTATATTCCACGTATGACACGAGCTGGTTCAGCTTACTTGTGACCTCCTCTGCCGAACAACGGCCATTGCGAAACGCACCGCGGGGTAGCTCAAAATCCTTCGTCGGTTCCCCCAAGATCTCACCTGCTTGAGCAGCCAATTTGTTGAAATCCTCACCGATGGTGCCTGAGCAAAGGCCCCTAAGATCTGCCCTCTGTATACCCTTGAGGCGAGCGTAAACACCCCGCAATCTGTGACGATCAATAGTCATGACCACTCCCACTCGGTCGTGCCGAAGGCGCGCTACTCCCACTCGATGGTGCCAGGGGGCTTGGACGTAATGTCGTAGACCACGCGGTTGATGCCCTTCACCTCGTTGATGATGCGCGTCGCCGTCGCCCCCAGAAACGCGTGGGAGAAATCGTAGTAGTCGGCCGTCATGCCGTCGGTCGAGGTGACGGCACGCAGGGCGCACACGTAGTCGTAGGTGCGCGCATCCCCCATCACGCCCACCGTGCGCACCGGCAGCAGCACCGCGAACGCCTGCCAGATCTTATCGTAGAGCTGAGCCTTGCGGATCTCGTCGAGATAGATGGCGTCGGCTGAGCGCAGAATGCCAAGCTTCTCCTCCGTCACCTCGCCCGGCACGCGGATCGCCAAGCCCGGCCCCGGGAACGGGTGGCGGCCGACGAAGCTTTCGGGCAAGCCCAGCTCGCGCCCCAGCGCCCGCACCTCGTCCTTGAACAATTCGCGCAAGGGCTCGATCAGCTTCAGGTTCATGCGCTCAGGGAGGCCCCCGACGTTGTGGTGCGACTTGATCGTCACCGACGGCCCGCCCGTGAACGATACGCTCTCGATCACGTCGGGATAGAGCGTGCCCTGCGCCAGGAACCGCGCGGGTGCTGTGTCGGCACCGGAAGCGCCGGCAGAGGAGCCGCCGCCGAGCTTTGAGGCCTCCTCCTCGAACACGTCGATGAAGAGCCCGCCGATGATCTTGCGCTTCTCCTCCGGGTCCGACTTGCCGGCGAGCGCTGCCAGGAAGCGCTTCCCCGCATCGACGTGGACGAGCGGGATGTTGTAAGCCCCGCGGAACAGGCGCACGACCTCCTCGGCCTCGTTCTGGCGCATCAGCCCGTGGTCGACGAAGATGCAGGTGAGCTGCTCGCCGATCGCCTCGTGGATCAGCACCGAGGCCACCGCCGAGTCGACGCCGCCCGACAGCCCGGAGATGACGCGCGCTTTCCCAACCTGCGCTTTGATTTTGGCTACCTCGGCTGAACGGAAATGCGCCATGGTCCAGTCGCCCTTGAGACCGGCGATGCGGTGCACGAAGTTGGCGAGCAGCTTAGCCCCGTCGGGCGTGTGCACCACCTCCGGATGGAACATGGTCGTATAGATGCGGCGCCCCTCGTCGGTCGCCACGGCAAACGGCGCGTTCTCACTCGTGGCCTTGACCGTGAAGCCTTCAGGCAATCGCGTCACGCGGTCGCCGTGGCTCATCCAAACGGGATAGCGCTTACCCACCTCCCAGATCCCGTCGAAGAGCGCGCTTTTCTCCTTGATCTCCACCTCCGCGCGCCCGAACTCGGCTGCATGGCCGCCCTCGACTGCGCCCCCGAGCTGGATCGCCGTCGTCTGCTGCCCGTAGCAGATGGAGAGGATCGGCAGGCGGCTCTCAAACACCGCCTGCGGGGCGCGCGGCGAGCCGGCAGCCGTGACCGAGGCGGGGCCGCCCGACAGGATCAGCGCCTTGGGCTGCAAACGGGTCATGGCCTCGTCGGCCCGGTTGAAGGGCACGATCTCCGAGTAGACGCCCGCCTCGCGCACGCGCCGAGCGATGAGTTGCGTGACCTGGCTGCCGAAATCGATGATGAGGACGGTGTCGGTCATAACGTTAACGGCTCTCGGGCTGGGGCGCGCCGCAAGGCCGCGGCGGGTGTGTGCGGGCAAATTTGCAGTTTCGTAAGGCCCGGCCGGGCACCCTGCGCCCGACCGCATACGCTTGCACGCTTCAGGGCCCGCTTTATAGCGAGGGCCCGCGCAACTTGGGAGTCATGGGAGGCTGGGCCTTGGCCAACGTGGAAATGCCGGTTCCGGCCCGCATGGCCGCCGCGCCCGCCGCGGGGCGAGACAGCGCGCGGCCTGAGCTCTTCCGTGAGACGCCGTCGGAGACGGCGCTGCGCTGGATCATGGGCACCGCCTATGCCTGCCACCCCAAACGCGTTGCCGATCTTCCTGTCCTCCTGTGGCTCTGTGCCGCCGACCTCGCCCGCGGCGGCACGGTCGTGCCTGAGCCAGCGCGCACGCACCCGCACCCCGACACCTTCGCCGGCGTCGCCCGCAACGCCTCGCCCGAGACCGTGCTCGCCGCCGCGCGGCTTGGATTTTTCCCCTGGTGTCATCTGGGCCCGCTCAAGTGGTGGACGCGGGCGAACCGCATGGTGCTGTTCCTAAACGAGCGCCACATCGCCAAGCGCCTGCGCCGCGACATGAAGAAGTCTCCTTACCGCGTCACTTTCGATGCAGCCTTCGACGAGGTGATCAAGGCCTGCGCCGGTCCGCGCAAAGGGCGCCCGCGCGGGCTCACCTGGATCACGCCGCAGATCATGCGGCTCTACGCCGGCCTGCATGACCAGGGCCACGCCCACTCCTTCGAGGTGTGGAGCCCGGAGGGTGAGCTCGTCGGCGGCGGCTACGGCCTCAGCGTGGGGCGCATCTTCTTCACCGAGTCGCAGTTCAGCCGCGAAAGCAACACCTCCAAGATGGGCTTTGCCACCCTCAACCATCACCTGTCGAAGTGGGGCTATGTCCTCAACGACGGCAAGGACTTCACCACGACCATCGACGCCATGGGCTTCCGTGCCATCCCGCGGGCGGAGTTCGAGGCGTTGCTCGCCGAGCACGCGCACGCGGGCGGCAAGTCGGGCCCCCAATCTGGGCCATGGAGGGTCGAAGCCGATCTCGCGACGGTCGCCGCCTGAAGCCGGTAGCCGGGTGCGGCGCAAGCGCGCGCTCAAACGGTCACCACGCCGGCCGCGACAAGCACCTCGCGGCCGAAGGCGCTCACGACGAACATGAGCCAGAAAGCTATCTTAGACGACGAGAGCGCCACCACCACGTAGAGCGCGGTCGCCTTCCACAGCGGCATGTGCCAGAAGCGCCGGTGGATGGCGACGAAATAGGCCCACAGCAGCAGCGCCAGCGCGATCGACAGCAGTGTCAGCGGATTGAGGAATTGCGCCGGCTGCGTGACTTGCTCCAGCGACGACATGCCTATTCCCCCCAGCAAGTTGCGCGCGAGGAACTCGTAGGCGGCGTAAAGCGGCATGACGAAGCCGAAGGCGAGGCAGTAGAGCTTGAAATAGGCTTTGAGGGTGCGCGGCTCCTTGGCGAAGTAGCGGAAGAGGGCATAGGCCAGCAGGAAGGTGATCACCGCGCCGACGTAGACTCCGACCTGCGACATGACTTTCAAATACGTCTGCAGGCTCTCGCTCATCGGCCCCGCGCTGGCCGGGATCACCGTGCGCAAAAGGATCGGGATCATGAGCAGACAGAAGACGGCGATGCCGCTCAGAAGGAAGGAAACGTGCGAGCGGTAGGCGCGGTCGTCAGCGAGCGCCACGGTTCCCTGCACCGGCGCACGCAGGATCTTCAGGTAGACCCAAGGAAAGCTGTGTCGCACCGGCGCCGTGACGTCGCCCAGAACCCCGAGCACGCCCGTGCGCTGGTCGGCACCGCAGGCGCTGCAGAAGTTGCCACTCACTTGCGCGCCGCATTCGGCGCAGATCGCCGCGGCGTGCGCCCCGGCCGAACCGCCTCGCATCTGGAGAATCATGGCTTCGCCCCCGCATTGCTGGCGCAATACTAGCAGCGGGGGGTCAGCTGTTCAGGCGCCAGAGCTCGAAATTCAGCGCCGCCGCGTAGCTCACCCACAGGAAATATGGAATGAACAGCAGTGAAGCAGAGCGGCGCACCGGCCAGGCGACGACGATGAAGGCGAGGATCGCCAGCCACAGCGCCGCAATGTCGAAGAGCGCCCAATCGATCTGCTTGCGCCCGAACATGATCCACGGCCAGGCGGCGTTGAGAACAAGCTGAGCGAGCCACACCCACAGCGCCGGGCCCAGCCCCTGCGCCCGCCACACGATCCAGCCGGCAAGCGCGATCATCAGGTAGAGCGCCGCCCACACCGGGGGAAACACCTGAGCAGGCGGCGTCCAGGTGGGCTTGTGCAGAGCGGCGTAGAACGGCCCGGGCAGGAAGGTGGCGCCCGACCACGCCGTAAGCGCGACCAGCGCCAGGCAAACGAGAAGCCCCGAGTAGCGGCTCAAACGGCTCTGCATCACGTCGAACACGTTACCCCTCGCGCACCGTGCGCAATTGGTGTCTGACCCTCTGGGTCTGACACCATACTAAATCCTAAGCGGCCGATCCTGACCGCACGGTGTCAGACCCCGAGGGCCTGACACCCGACTGTGAGGAATCTCACTGCGCCGCCTCGACCTGCGCCGCCTGCGGCACCGCTGGTGCCTTGGCGACGATCGACAGGCGCTCCACGGCGGCGGCCAGGATCTGACCTAAAAGGTCGGAGTAGCGCATGCCGGCAAAGCCCGCCATCAGGTTGACCTTGCCGTCCCAGCACCAGCCCGGATTGGGATTGACCTCCAGGAGCTTGATCTCGCCGCGGGCGTCGGCGCGGAAATCGAAGCGCGCGTAATCGCGGCACCCGAGCCGCTCGAACAGCCGGGTCGAGTGCTCGACCATCTGCTGCTGCTGGATCTCGGAGAGCTCCGCCTCCTGGTAGCGCACCTGCGTCCAGTAGGGGCTGTCGGGCTCCCACTTCGATTCATAGCCGAGGATCTTGGGCAGTTTGTCGTCGAGCCGGGAGAAGTCGACCTCGAGGATCGGCAGGGCGCGCAAACCCTGGTCCGGGTTGCCGATCAGCGTCACCGAGTACTCACCGCCCGTCAGATACTCCTGCACCAGGATCGGCCGCTTGGGAAACGCCACCCGCAACCGCTCCAGGTAGTCGAGCAGCGCCTTCTCGTTGTTGACGACGGCATCCTTGGTGATGCCTTCGGAGCTGTCGCCGTAGCAGGGTTTGAGCAGCGCCGGGAACACCGACGGCAGCGTCGCACCCTGGTCGCCGGGGCGCACGTGCGTCTCGAGCGGCACCGGCACGTCGAGCGTCATGGCGACGGCGCGCACGAGCCCCTTGTCGTAGCAGGCGGCCAGCGCCGACGGCCCGCCGCCTGTGTAGGGGATGCCCAGCGCCTCCAGCATGGCGGGGACGTGCAGCTCCTTGAAGGGATCGTTGTTGAAGCCTTCATCGCACAAGTTGAACACGAGGTCGGTGCGCAGCTCGGAGAGATCGCGCTCGAGCGTCGCGTGATTGTCGAGATAGCGGAACTTGTAGGCAGGCAGCTCCGACAGCGCGTCCTTCAAGCGGCGAATGGTCTCCATGTCCTCCGGGTTGAACGTGCCGCCGCGCTTCACCGTGTCGGGCAGGCGCGGATCGCCCATCAGCACCGTGACCTCGAGCTGCTGCACCTTGCCCTTCTTGCGGGCGGGCAACTGCGGGGCGTCAGCCGACAGCAAGAGCCTGCGCGCCATCATGCCCAGATCCTGGTCGCGGTCGGACAGGGCCTCGGCGTTGCCGTGGTGGCGAACGTTGCGGAAACCCGTCTTCTCCAACAGCTTGCCGATCGTCTCGCGCGTGTAGAGCCGCTCGGCATAGAACTGGTCGGCGATGACGCCCAGCTCGTCGTGGACGATCACCTCGCGTGAGATGAGGCGGTCGCGATCGCTCGACAACGAGCGCTCGCGGCACACGAAATGATGCTCGTCGATCCACTCCCAGGAACGGCGCTCGAAGTGGTCGGCCATGTAGGCGCCGTCGGTGATGTCGAGCACGAGCTGGCCTGAGGGCCGCAGGATCTTGCCCACAGCCGTCAGCACCTTCTCGTCGTCCTGCTTGTTGGAGAAGTAGCCGAACGAGTTGCCCATGACAGCGACACAGTCGAAGCTCGTCTCGGGCAGGCGCGGGTTGCGGGCGTCGCCTTCCTTGAACACGACCTGCAGCCGCTCGGCCTGCGCCCGCTTCTTGGCGAGGCGGACGAGGTAGCGCGAGCGGTCGACGCCGGTCACGTTCTTGAAGCCGCGGCGCGCGAGCTCCAGGCAGTGACGGCCCTGGCCGCAGCACAGATCGAGGATCTGGCTGTGCGGCTGCACGGCGGCGGCGGCCACGATGAAGTCGACGTCGCGGCGCGTGTTCTCCACGTTCTCGACCACGTCGCCGTCGGTCTTGACGTAGAGCGCATTGAAGAGCTTGCGCCACCATTCAGCGGGGAGATGCGCCTCGAGATCCGAAACTGGACCCAGGCACGAACGAGGGCTCGGGCGCCTCAGGCGCTTCGCCTTGGCAACGGGTGCCATGATGGACGTTTGTCCTCAAAGGGCCGCGCTCTGGCAGCAGGGCTTTGGATGCCCCGGTCAGCCGGCGATCGGCCGATCAAATGCACAAGGCCCCTCTGGCCTCGATGAACGCGAACTTATTGGCCAATTGCGACTTTGCAAGAGGCTTCTTGGTATTTTCCGCCGCGGCGTCGCCGCGGCAGGCATCAACTTTGCTTTCGCGGGATGGAGTCGGCGGGCTCTTGGGAGGCTTACGCCTGATGCCGCCCGAGCAACGCGACGAAGAAGCCGTTGGTTCCGTGGCGCGCCTCCCGCCCCACGTGGTCGCACTCCGAGCCGTCATCTCGCGCGCCACCTCCGCCCACCCACGTCGAGAGGAGGCACCCCTCGCTCACTCGCTTGGGGGCTAGCGTTAATCCTGCTTGCGGCCCAAAAGCGCGATGAAGAAGCCGTCGGTGCCGTGGTCGGCGGGCGTCAGCTGCAGCGTCTCGGTGCTCCCGTCGGCCGAGGCCGGCGGCTCGGAGGCGAAGCGCTCGCGCCAGGCCTCGCCGTAGGGGAGAACGGCGAAGTCGGCGTGGCGGGCGAGGAAGCCCGCGACCTGGTCGGCGTTCTCCTCCGGCAGCACCGAGCAGGTGACGTAGACGAGACGCCCGCCGGGCTTGACCAGACCGGCACCAAGGTCGAGGACGCGGGCCTGCTCGGCCTGGCGCTCGGGGATGTTGGCGGCCTTCAAGCGCCACTTGGAGTCGGGCTTGCGCCGCCAGGTGCCGGAGCCGGTGCAGGGCGCATCGACGAGCACGAGATCAAAGCGCGGCCCCAGGGCTTGCAAGGCCGTCTCCTCGCCCGCCTCCAGCACCTGCACGTTGCGCGCGCCGGCCCGCTTCAGGCGCTCGAAGATGGGACGCAGTTGCCGCTTGTCGGCGTCGTAGGCGTAGATTTGCCCGGTGTTTTGCATGGCGGCCGCCAGCGCCAGCGTCTTGCCGCCGGCGCCGGCGCACAGATCGAGCACCTGCAGGCGCGGACCGGCACCGCTGAGCAGCGCTGCGACCTGCGAGCCCTCGTCCTGCACCTCAAACCAGCCCTTGCCGTGGGCGGCCTCCGCCTCGATCGGCGGGCTGCGGCCAGCCCCTTCGGGAGCGGGAACGCGTACGCCCACCGGCGACAAGGGCGTCAGCTCGGCGTGAAAGCGTGCCAGCGCCTTTAGGACTTTCTCTTGGGTGGCCTTGAGCACATTGACCCTGAGATCGACGGGCGCGCGCTGGCTCAAGGCCGCACCTTCCGCCGCCGCCCGCACCCCGAAGGCGCGCTCGAACGACGGCAGCAGCCAGTCGGGGATGTCGCCCTTGACGTGCGCGGGGGCGTCGTCGGGCAGCGCGGCGGCAAGCCTCGCCCTTTCCTCTTGTGTCAGAGGCGCGATCGCGTGCTCGGAGCCGTCGGCGACCGCGGCCACCTCGTCGGCCGTCATGGCGAAGGCGCGCGGGGCGGCACCCAGCACCAGCGCGCGCGGGGTGTCGGCGCCCATCTGCGCCGCAATCGAACTCTTGCGCCGCAGCGCGTCGAAGACGAGCGTGCCGATCGCCGCCCGGTCGCCGGAGCCGGCAAACCTATGCGCCTTGCCCCAGTCGGCGAGCGCGGCCGCCGCCGGCCGGTGGCGCGCGAGGATATCGTCGAGGATATCGGCGGCGGCTTGCAGTCTGGCACCTGGCCGCATGGGCGCTAGTGTCCCTTATGATTCGGAAGTTCGCTCTCGTTTGATGCTAGGTCCTGAAGCGAACTTCGCAATCATAAGGGACACTAGAATCATAGAGTTGCTAGTATGATTCAGATCGAGAAATTCGCTCCGAACCCTGTCGCGCGCGCTGGCGAATTTCTCGATCATCACACTAGAGACCCCCAGCCAAGAGAATGCGGGCGGCGAAGATCACCCACATGACGACGAGAATCACCATGCCCGCCGCCATGGCGTAGAAGCGCCGGTCGACGCGGTTGGAGCCGGTATGGATGTAGGCGTGCACCAGCCGCGCGATCACGAACGCCCAGGCCAGCAGCACGAAGATGG
The DNA here is from genome assembly GCA_963728165.1 of uncultured Alphaproteobacteria bacterium. GTDB lineage: Bacteria > Pseudomonadota > Alphaproteobacteria > Rhizobiales > Hyphomicrobiaceae > Hyphomicrobium_A. The sequence continues at coordinate 703,957 of CAVSIY010000002.1, forward strand.
TGCTGTTGGTGTTGGTGATCAGGATCAGCGCCACCAGCACGTAGAACAGAACGGGGAGCTCGAGCTGGTTGTGGAAGCAGTTGGCGATCTGGGTGGTGCGATCGGGCCAGTTGGGCTGGCGCAGCGCGATGTCCTTGGGGCGCACCCTACCGGCTTTGACCGCCGTCACCCGGTGCGAGGCCATCCAGCCCATCAGCGCAAACGTGAGCGCCACCTGCACGAACACCGGCAGCAGCAAGCTCACAACGGACATCGATGTCCCCACTTGAAATCGGGCCGCAGTCCCCCTCTCCCCGTCCTTATGGGGAGAGGGAACTCGCCATCACATGTTGCTCGGATAGTTCGGGCTCTCGCGCGTGATCAGCACGCCGTGCGCGTGGCTCTCGTGGATCGCTGCCGGCGACACGCGGATGAACCTCGCCTTCTCCTGCAGGTCGGGCAGCGTGCCGGCACCCAGATAACCCATGCCGGCGCGCAAACCGCCGACGAGCTGGTGCAGCACCGCTTCGGTCGGGCCCTTGTAGGGCACCTGCCCCTCGATGCCCTCGGGCACCAGCTTCAAGGTGTCCTTCACCTCCTGCTGGAAGTAACGGTCGGCGCTCCCACGCGCCATGGCGCCGATCGAGCCCATGCCGCGGTAGGCCTTGTAGGTGCGGCCCTGGTAGAAGTAGGTCTCGCCGGGGGCCTCGTCGGTGCCGGCCAGCAGCGAGCCGATCATCACGCAGGAGGCACCCGCCGCTAAGGCCTTGACCACGTCGCCCGAGTACTTGATGCCGCCGTCGGCGATGATGGGCACGCCGTGCTTTGCCGCCTCCTTGGCGCAGTCCATGACCGCGGTCAGCTGCGGCACGCCCACGCCGGCGACGATGCGGGTGGTGCAGATCGAGCCCGGCCCGATGCCGACCTTGATGGCGTCGGCGCCCGCCTCGATCAGCGCGCGGGTCCCTTCCGCGGTCGCAACGTTGCCGGCGATCACCTGCACACGGTTGGACAGCGTCTTGATGCGCCGCACCGCCTCGATGACGCGCGCTGAATGCCCGTGCGCGGTGTCGACCACGATCAGATCACAGCCCGCCGCCATCAAGAGCTCGGTGCGGCTCATGCCGTCCTCGCCTACCGTCGTCGCCGCGGCAACGCGCAGGCGCCCCTCGGCGTCCTTGGAGGCGTGCGGGTGCTTCTGCGCCTTCTCGATGTCCTTCACTGTGATGAGGCCGATGCACTGGTAGGCGTCGTCGACCACCATGAGCTTCTCGATGCGGTGCGTGTGCAGGAGGCGCTTGGCCTCCTCGCGCGCCACCGAGCGGTTCACCGTGATGAGCTTGTCCTTGGTCATCAGCTCGGAGACGGGCTGCTCGAAGTTGGTGGCAAAGCGCACGTCGCGGTTGGTGAGGATGCCGACGAGGCGGCCCTTGTCGGAGCCGTTCTTGGGCCTCTCCACCACCGGCACGCCCGAGATCGAATGCTCGGCCATCAGCGCGAGCGCCTCGCGCAGGGTGGCGCCGGGGTGGATGGTCACCGGGTTCAGCACGATGCCTGATTCGTACTTCTTCACCTGCGCCACCTGGCGGGCCTGCTCCTCGGGCGCCAGGTTGCGGTGGATGACGCCGACGCCGCCCTCCTGCGCCATGGCGATGGCGAGGCGGGCCTCGGTCACGGTGTCCATGGCCGACGAGATGATGGGGATATTAAGGGAGATGGAGCGCGTGACCTGGGTGCGCACGTCGGCCGCACTCGGCAGGATCTCGCTCGGCCCCGGCACCAGGAGAACGTCGTCGAAGGTCAGCGCGACGCCGGAATCCAGGGTGGGCGGGCCATGAGCCATGCTCAGCGGTCTCCTTCAGGGTCATATAGGGGCTGGGGCGACACGGTTCACTAGGGGGTCGAGGCGGCCCAGCGGGAAACGATGTCGGCAGGCCTATACCACTGGAGTCGGGGCGAGGGAAGTGAGGGGAGCGCCGCGCGGGCGGCTTTCCCCGCCCTCAAACGCGGCCCGGGATCGTCGCGCCAAACCAGCGCCCTGGAAAAACGACCTCAGAGCGGCTCGCAGCCGGCGCGCTGTCCCGCGCGGAACAGCGCCCGCCGGCGCCTTTATTCATACTCCACCTCCGAAACCCACTGCCGGAGGGAACGATGAAGACCTTGACGACCATCCTTGCCGCCGCCGCGCTCGCGCTCGGCCTCGCCTCGACCGCCGAAGCCGGCCTGAGCGTGCGCCTGCCCAGCACACCGTCGCTCGCGCCCTCCCTCGTGCACAAGGCCGGCTGCTACGACGACTGCGAGGAGTACCTGGAGGCTGCGCAAGAGGCGCGCGAGGAAGTACAGGAGCAAGCGGCCGAGTACGCCGAGGAGGCGGAGGAGTACGGCTATCGCCCGCACCGCGGCCGCCGCCACGCCCGGACCGAGCCGTCCGCCCGCTACGAGAAGCCCGCGGCCGCCGAGCGCACGCCCAAGTCCAAGATTGCGGAGGAGAGCCCCAAAGCGAGCGACAAGGCGTCCGAGAGCTCGGAGGGCAAGAGCAAGGTCGCAGCCAACGCCAAGGGCACCTGCAAGCAGTACTTCCCCTCGATCGGCCAGAGCCTTTCGGTGGCCTGCGAGTAGTTCCCGCCTGTGCCGCCGCGCTTGACTTCCCTGTTGCAGACGCACACCTGACGCCCTGGCGCGGCCCATGCTAATCATGGCGCCGTCGCCCGCGCGGGACGCGGCGCGCTGAATCGATGGGGGGAACCAATGCGCGGCATTGCCAAGGCCTTCTTTGCGACGGCCGTGATCTACGGAATTCTGGGCATGCTGCTCGGCCTGCACATGGCGATCGGCCACGACCACGGCGAGCTGCCGACGCACGCGCACATCATGGTCGGCGGCTGGCTGAGCTTTGCCATCTTCGGTTTCTTCTATGCGCTGCTGGGCGAGGCGGTGCCGAAGTGGCTGGCGCGCGCGCACTTGTGGCTGGCGCAGGTCTCGCTCGCGGTGCTCGTGGTGGGCCTATGGCTCTACTATAACGGCCAGACGCAGTTCGAGCCGGCGGCCGCCATCGGCGCGATGGGCTATGCGGCATCGTTCTTCCTCTTCGCCGCCGCCGCCTTCATGGCGCTGCGGGAGGGTGGAGCCTGATGGGCTCAACATAACTCTCAACCTTCGTCGTGGGAGTGGTGTCCTGGGTTCCCGCCTCCGCGGGAATGACGGATCGGGGTGTGCGATCGCGTGCCAGCCCTCAACAGCCCCGCGCCATCGTGGGGCCAAGCTTCCACAAGAACGAGGGCCGCGCAGATGACGCTCAACCCTTCGTCATGGGGAGAAGTTTCCTTCGTTCCGCCGTCGTCACGGCGAAGCCCCGCTCCGGACGGACGCGAAGCATGGCGACGCCATGACGCGCGAATGACGGTGTGGGGAGGAAAGCGCGTGCCCCCTCGTCTACGTCATCCCCGCGGAGGCGGGGACCCAGTCATGCCTAAGCACGTTCGACTGTTGCCGCATCTTGCTCAACGGCTCACACTGGCCCGTTGTCCAAGGTGACGGGCTATGCAGAAAAGCCCCTGCGTTTACATCCCCGCCAGCGGCCGCAACGGCACCCTCTACATCGGCGTGACCAGCGATCTCTCGGCGCGCATCGAAATCCACGTGCAGGAGCTGGTTCCCGGTTTCACGGCAAAGCACCATGTGCATCGCCTCGTCTATTACGAGATGCACCGCGGGAATGACGTTGAAGCGAGCGGCAAAGCGCTCACGTTAATCTGATCGCATGGCTAGATATCCCGCCGCGCGGGCGCTTCTCGCATGCGCACAAGGTTGCTGACGCATCTATCGTCAACCCTAACACTCCACCGAGGCGATGCCGGTCCCCATTTTGAACTAGGATCCCCCAACAAGAACAGGAGGACCGGCCATGGTTCAGCTTCGCAAAAACGGCGATGACATCTCCCGCAGCGTGGCCCTCGTTGTCACCCTGCTCGGCGCGCTGGCGGTCCTGTCGTTCGTGATGGCGGGCGTCGTCGGCGCCTGGGAGAAATCGGAAGCCCCGACGGCCAGCGCCTATCACTCTGTAATCCCGAGCAAGGGCGCGTAGCTTCCACCATTCCGCTGGCGGTTCCAGGTTTGTCATCCCGGCCCAATGAGCGAAGCGAATGCCGAGCCGGGATCCAGCAATAGGCGCGTCGTAGACGCCGGCATCACTCGACTAGAAACGGCGGGGCCTCCGGCCCGCCTCCTCCTGGGTCCCGGGTCTCCCCCGGCTCAGGACCGGGGTCGCCCGGGATGACAGATGTGATCACGCCTCCGCGCGCGCCTTCTTGTACTTGTCCTCCCAGCGCGTCAGCTCCTCTTTCAGGTGCTTGACGAAGCGCTTGGTCGAGCGGCGCAGCTTGTCTGAGCCCTTGCCGTCGGCCGCGCCCAGCGCCTCCAGAAGCTTCTCGCCGTTGTCGATGGCGCCGAGCGTGTCGTGGCGCACGGCCTTCACCAGCTCTCTCATAGGGGGTCCTCCTCGTTCCAAACCGGGGCGCGCATCTTGGCTGCGCCGCGCCGCCTTGTCATCTGCGCGGTCGTCATCGTGCACGGATGTATACCGAGAGGCCGCCTGCCACGCCTTTCGGCTACATCTCGGCTCCGATCGTCAGATCCCGACATTTTGCCGGCCGGATGTGAGGAAATCTAAAGCCTGCGCAGGTCTTCTTGTTAGTTCGGACCATGAGCCACATTGAGGAGACTTCCATGCCGAAGTGCTGCACGGCCCCCAAAGTCGATCGCCGCGGGTTGCTGGCGATGGCAGGTATCGGCTTGCCGGCGGCGCTGGCCGCAATGAGCCTTGGCGCCCCCAGAGCCGAAGCGGCACAGATCGACGCGCCAAGGTCTCCCGACGAGTCACTCGCCGCCCTCAAGAAAGGCAACGCCCGTTACGTTAGCGCGCCGGAGCTGTGCGCGCCTCAGCTCGCCAGGCAGCGGGCGCGCGTGGCCTCCGGACAGGCGCCATGGGCAACCGTCGTCTCGTGCGCCGATAGCCGCGTGCCGCCGGAGCTGATCTTCGGCGGTCTCGGGCTCGGCGAGCTGTTCGTTGCGCGCAACGCCGGCAATCTCGTCGATACGGCTGCGATCGGCACCGTCGAGTACGGCGCCGCAGTGCTCGGCTCGCCGCTCATCGTCATCCTCGGTCACAGCCACTGCGGCGCCGTGGATGCGGCGTGCAAGGTCGTCACCGAGAACGCCACCTATCCCGGCTCCATCGGCCCGATGATCGACCCCATCGTGCCGGCGGCGTTGGCCGTTCGCGATGCCCGCGGCGACTTCCTGGCCAACACCATCCGCGAGAGCGCTCTGAGGACCGCGCGCCGGCTCACCAAGGCCAGCACCATTCTTTCGGAGCTGGCGGCGGCGGGGAAACTAAAGATCGTCGCTGCGGACTACGATTTGGAGTCCGGCGCGGTCGACTTCTTCGAAACCAACGCCGGCTGAGTCTGAGCCAAGCCCGAGGCCGAACGGCCTTCGAGAAGCGTATCGCCGCCTCGCCGCACGCCGCTTGCGTGGATGACGCTGACCTTTGCGTGCGTCCAAGTGCCCCGGCGCAGTTTGACCCAGGTCAAGACGCACCCACCGAGACTCGCCAATCCTTTGAGTCACGGCAATGGGAGGGTCGTCTCATGCTCCATTCAACGGATCCTCGCTACCAGTATTGCACGCGTGTTGGAAAGAACGTGCGCGTGTGCCGGTCGGAAGCGGACTGTCGCCGAGAGTTCGGCTGCACCAAGCCGAATTGTCCTTTGGAGACCGCCTTTGGCTTCCAGGCGTTCGATGCGCGCATGCGGGCCTTCGCGACAACCTTCGATCTCTGGCCTCTGGGCGGGGGAAAGCAGCCGGACTTCCCCTAAGTCGGCAAAGGCCTGTTGAAGATCGCCGAAAAGGTCGGCTGCGATAGGGATGGCGGCAGTGGGCGCTATGATGCCGGCGCCAACGCCATTTTCTGAATCGGGCATGGATCCCGCCGTGCCCAACTGTCATCCCGGCCGAGTGACGGCGTCATGGCGGAGCCATGCTTCGCATGGACAGCCGGAGCGAGACCCGGGACCCGGCGTCATAGTCGTCGCAGACACCGTAGTCCTTATGAGCTTGCGGCGCCCCTTGCGCTGGATCCCGGATCGCCTCCGCGTCTCATGACGCTCCGGCGTCCGGGATGACAAAACACGAGGCTGCCTCCCCTCACCGTCATCCCGGCGCAGGCCGGGACCCACGCCAGCTTCAGCAAGCGCTTCTGGTGCGGGTGATCGCGGCGCTGAAGCTTGTTGCGTGCATCTGAGCGAGAAGCACTGACGTTGCGTTCGTGGAGACTTGCGTGGGTCCCGCTCTTCAGCGGGATGACGGGTGTAGGTGGGCCGCCGCTCAAATAAGGGTGTCTGACCCTCCGGGTCTGACACCCTGGCGCGCCGTCCCATAACCCACCTGTCATCCCGGGCGAGCGACGGCGTCATGGCGGAGCCATGCTTCGCATGGACAGCCGGAGCGAGACCCGGGACCCAGCGTCAGGGTCGTCGCAGACACGAATGGGCCTTCGGCACGCCTCATGCTCCCGGCTCTGCGCTCCCCTCGGAACACGTCCGAGGGTCGCTTGGCCGGGATGACAGATCGAAAAAACTAATCCCCGCCCCTCGCGCCTCCCCCATACTCCCCGTCACCCCTGTCCACATGGGACGCATCAGCTGAGCGGCTTTGCGGGGCGGGGGCGGTGACCCGGTTGAGGCAGGCGTCTGCACCGTCGTGGGCGTCTGACGCGAGGTTTAGCTCACCTCGGATTCCGGGGCCGCGGATCGAGGCTGTGCAGGCTTGGCAACATCCTGCACGGACGCCCGTCGCGCAGCGGCGCTCCATGTCACTGGGCGCGCAGCAGCTCGAGGTCCTGGACGCGAGAGGCTCTCCCGAAGCGAGCGAGAGCCGGACCGAAGGCCCGCTGACGATGTGATCGCACCCTCGGCACGGCACGCAACCGGCGCGGGCGCTGAAGGCTGCCCGTTTGTCGCGACAGGATCGCAGTGCTTCGGCGCCCGCGCTCCCTTCGCTCTTTCTCATCCCCTCGGGCAGCGATGCCGCGAGAACAAAAGCGCGCGTGGTCCCCCCTCACCCGCGTCCCCGGCTCGCGAACGCTCACCGGGGCCGCGACCTCTCCCCACCGGGGAGAGGTGAAGAGGTCGCGGAGTGCACAACCTCACCTCTCCCAGGGGGAGTGGTGAAGAGGTGGCGACCCACTCGAAGAGGCAGCCGTCCGCGGTGGCGCCGGTACGCACAGGTGGACTTCGCGGGCCGGTGCCCCCACGTGAGCAACGAACCGCAGAGCCGATCGCCCAGGAGCCTCATGATCTTCCGCCTCGCCGCTCCTCGCCGCCGCCCTTCTCGCCCTCGCCGCGAGCGCGCGCGCCGACCCCTTTCTCGCCGACTTCCCCTACCCCTACCCGGTGCATCGCTACGACTTTCGCTCGCAGAACGAGGCGGTGTGGATGGCCTACATGGATGTGGCGCCAAAGACCCCCAACGGGCGCACGATCGTGCTCCTGCACGGCAAGAACTTCTGCGGCGCAACCTGGGAGAGCGTGATCAAGCCGCTCATCACCGCCGGCTACCGCGTGATCGTGCCCGACCAGATCGGCTTCTGCCGCTCGGCCAAGCCCTCAGGCTACCAGATGAGCCTGCACCAGCTCGCCGCCAACACGCACGCGCTCCTCGCCTCGCTCGGCGTTACGAAGCCGATCATTCTCGGGCACTCGATGGGCGGCATGCTCGGCATGCGCTATGCACTCACATACCCCGACGACATGAGCGCGCTCGTGCTGGTCGATCCGATCGGGCTGGAGGACTGGACCGCAAAGGGCGTGCCGCCGGCGACGATCGATAAGCTCTACGCCAAGGAATTGAAAACCGACGCGGCGAGCATCAAGAAATATCAACTCGCCTCCTACTATCACGGCGCCTGGCGCCCCGCTTACGACCGCTGGGTCGACATGCTCGCCAGCATGTACAAAGGCAAAGGCGGTAAGCAGGTCGCCTGGGCGCAGGCGCGCTCAACCGACATGATCCAGTCGCAGCCGGTGATCCACGAGATCGATCGCATCAAGGTGCCGACGCTGCTGCTGATCGGCGAGCGCGACCGCACCGCGGTCGGCCGCGACCGCGCCAAACCGGAGGACGCAGCAAAGCTCGGCAACTATCCGGTGCTGGCGCGCGCGGCGGCAGCGCGCATCCCGCAGGCGCGGCTCGTCACCTTCGCCGATCTCGGGCACGCGCCGCACATCGAGGCGCCCGAGCGCTTCAACGCGGCGCTCATCGAGGGGCTGGCGGCGCTCGAAAAAAGCGCCGGCAAAGGTCAGGAGGTGCGGTAGCCGGTCGCCAGCACGTAGAGCTCGGCGGAGTTGGCGCGCGAGGCCGGCGGCTTGACGTGGCGCACGCTGGCGAAGGAGCGCTTTAGCAGGTCGAGCAGCTCGCGCTCGGTGCCGCCCTGAAAGACCTTGGCGAGGAAGGTGCCGCCGGGCGCGAGCACGTCGATGGCGAAATGCGCGGCGGCCTCGGCTAGCCCCATGATGCGCAAGTGGTCGGTGCGCGTGTGGCCCGTCGTCGGCGCCGCCATGTCGGAGAGGACGACGTCGGCGCCGCCATCGCGCAGAAGCGCCTTCAAGCGTTCCTCGGCGTCCTCGCTCATGAAGTCGAGGTGCAGGACCTCAACGCCCGGCAACGGCTCCATCTCGGAGATGTCGATGGCGACCACCTGGCCCTTGCCGGCGACCGACTGCGTGCGCTCGGCCGCAATCTGGCTCCAGCCGCCGGGCGCGGCACCGAGGTCGATCACGCGCTTTCCCGGCTTGAGGAAATGATGCTTGTCGTCGATCTCTGCCAGCTTGAAGGCCGCGCGCGAGCGCCAACCCTCGCGCTTGGCCGCTGCCACGTAGGGATCGTTGAGCTGGCGCTCGAGCCAGCGCTGCGAGGAGGGCCGGTGCTTGCGCGCACTCTTGAGACGCACGTGAAGCTGGCGGTTGCCGTCGCCCGGGCCGCTGCGATGCTTGCTCATCGGCTGCCCTTACCGCCGCCCGCCGCGCCGGCGCCGGCCGCTGCGCAGCACGCCGTCCTCGCTCATGAGCATCGTCAGGATGCCCTCGCGCAGGCCGCGGTCGGCGACGCGCAGGCGCTCGCACGGCCACAGGCGCAAGACCGCCTCCAGGATGGCGCAGCCGGCGAGCACCAGATCGGCGCGGTCGCGGCCGATGCACGGCTCGGCGACGCGCTCCTCGTAGGTGCGCGCGATGAGGTCGTCGGTGACGGCGCGCACGTCGCGCACGTCGAGCCAGCAGCCGTCGACACGGTTGCGGTCGTAGCGCTGCAGCCCGAGGTGGATGCCGGCGACGGTGGTGACGGTGCCCGACGTGCCGAGCATGTGCACGCGGCGGCCGGCGAGGCGCGCGGTGAGCCCGTGCTGCGCCTCGAAGGGCGCAAGCCGCGTCTGCGTCTCGGCGACCATCGCCTCGAAGTCGTCGGGCGTCACGTGGCGGCCGCCGAAGCGCTCGGCAAGCGTCACCACCCCGATCGGCAGCGAGGTCCACGCGACCATGCAGCTCTGCGCGTCGATGCGATCGCCGAAGCGGCGGTCGCGGCGGCGGTTGCGGCGCGACATGTCGAGCAGAATGAGCTCGGACGAGCCGCCGCCGATGTCGAACACCAAGACGTAGTCGCAGCTCGTGTCGATGAGCGCCGCCGAGCCGGAGACGGCGAGCCGCGCCTCCGTCTCGGGCGTCAACACCTCGATGTCGAGCCCCAGCTTGGCGCGCACGTCGGCGAGAAACGCCGGTCCGTTCTCGGCGATGCGGCAGGCCTCAGTGGCGACGAGCCGCGAGCGGCGCACGCGCGCGCGCTCGAGCTTGCCCGCACACACTTTCAGAGCGTCGTAGGTGCGCGTCATCGCCGCGTCCGACAGGCGCCCGCTCTGGCTCACGCCTTCGCCGAGGCGGATGATGCGAGAAAAAGCGTCGATGACGCGGAAGCCGCGCCGCGACGGCCGGGCGAGCAGCAGGCGGCAATTGTTGGTGCCGAGATCGAGCGCGCCGTAGACACCCTCGCGCTCGCCCGCCTCGGCGCGGCGATCGGGCTGGCGGCGCTGCGGGCGGACGCGCTCGCTGCGCGCTGCACCGTTCGCTTGCGGGAGTGGATCGATCGTGTCGGCGGCCTGCAGGACCGGGGCGGTCTCGTCGGCCGCGGTGCTGGCGTCGGGCGCATCCATCGCGGCGCCGTCGTCGGGATAGCCCTGCACAGCTCAAACTCCAGCGCCTGGCTTCCGGCCTCCCGATTCGAGGAATCGCAATTGCCGCTGTCATCAGGCGTCTTCTGGATGACACTTGTGTTACACTTTATCAGCAAACGCGCTGGCGTAAAGCACGCTTCCTCATGCCCGAATCTGCTCCCCTATTTGCCCTCGCAAACACGGTTAAGAAATGCTGTCACTCTTGCGAATCGGCTCCGCGGCGACGCTTGCGCTCATCGCCTCGGCTGCACTCGCCGGCGAGCTCTCCCGCGACGCGGGGCGGCGGTTGCTCGCCGCCTACCCCGACCAGCTGCAGCGCATCGACGGCAATTGGCTCGTGTGGCGGGACGGCACGCGCATGCCGCTCGACGACGGCAAGGGCCAAAAGTCGTTCGCCGACTGGCTTCAGAACCCCGACATCGAGGACATGCTTGCGGTCCCCTACCCGGCGGGCGACGTCGCAGCACCGCCGCCGAAGGACGTCGACCCCGGCCGCGCGCGCAACGCGGCGTTCTTTGACAAGGTCTACGGCAATTGCCGCAAGGGCGAGGTCGCGAAAAACCTCGTGACCGTCACGTGGCTGCCCAAGAAGTCAGGCCAGCGCCTACCGTTCAGCAAGATCAACGGCGCGGCGCGGGCACTGCAAGCCGTGAGTGCTGAGCTCGACGCGCTTCCCGCCCGCTACGATGTCTTCCTCTTTCCCTCGGCCGGCACCTACAATTGCCGCGCCATTGCCGGGACGAAGCGCCTATCGGCGCACGGATACGGCATCGCCATCGACATCGCTTTGAAGCACTCGGACTACTGGCGCAACACCAAGCCCGGCAAGGACGGCGCCTACACCTACCGCAACGAGATCCCCATGGAAATCGTGCGCATCTTCGAAAGGCACGGCTTCATCTGGGGCGGCAAATGGCACCACTACGACACGATGCACTTCGAGTACCGGCCCGAGTTGGTGGGCAGCGGCGATTGACGGCGCTTGCCCCGTTGCGAGGCCGCGCTTGAGCTGTTATATGCCCGCTTCCGGCGGCTCGCCCGCCCGGTCCCGGCATTGGGGGATCGTCTAACGGTAGGACTGCAGACTCTGACTTTGCCTGTCTAGGTTCGAATCCTAGTCCCCCAGCCACTTTCCTGCATCACAATCGATTTGCATTCTTGGCCGTGCCGGTCGCGCGCCACGTGTCATCGCCCATTCATACAGGCGCGGCAAAGTCCGGCCCGCTCTCTCCGTCTCGACCAGGGAGCCCATCTTTCCCTTCAACCGGTGGCGGCCGCCGGAATACTTATTTTGGGCCTGCGCCAGTGCACCGCGGGCGTCGCGTGAGGGTCGACAGCAATGCCCGGGGACGAATTCGACATGGCTTTGCGCGAGCCCTCGCAGATCGTCGACGCGTCCGACATCCGAGGCAGGTCCGCCAAGGCGCGCGATGATCGCGCGCAGCGGCGATCGTCTGCGCACACCCAAACAAGACGTGAGCCGCGCAGCGGAGTGAAAATCGAGACCGTGGCGCTCGCGGCGGGAACAGTCAGCAGGCTCCGCTGCGCCCCGCACACCGCGTTGAGCCTTCCGGCGGACCTCGCGGCCGCGTCGACGCAGAGCCTTTACGCCCTCCATGTGCTGACGGGAGAGGTCGGCGTCGAGCAAGCCGGACGCCGCAGTTTGGCGCGGACGGGCGACATCGTGGTGTTCGGCGGCGCTCTGCCGACCAGGATCGCCACCGGCAGCCAAAGCTCTCACGACTTCGTGACGCTCGCCATGCCCGCAGAACGGCTGCAAAACCTCGAGGGGTCGTTCGGCAGCCTGCGGCTCCTGAGGGAAAGGACTGCGACCCCACTCACGGGCTGTCTGGCTCTTGTCGCCGATCACATGTCGACCGCCTCGAAGGCGCAGCTTGACGTCCTTTACGAGGCCTGCGCGGCACTTCTGGCGGCGACCGTGAGCCGTCTCGAGCAGCTCGATGCGCCGCACCTGGCGCTTTCCCCCGACAATCCCCTGTTGCGCGACATTCTCCACTACACGAACCGCAATCTCGTCGACGGCGGGCTTCGCCCGCCCCGCGTGGCCGAAAAGTTCGGGATTTCCATCCGCTACCTGCACAAGCTGTTTGCGGCGTCAGGGGTGACGTTTGGCTCCTATGTCGCGATGAGACGTCTCGATCACGTGCGCAGCGAGCTGATGTCGGGCGCAGGCACCCCGGAATCGATCGCAGCCTTGGCCTTCAAGTGGGGCTTCCAGGATATCTCGACGTTCAACAAGGCGTTCCGCAAACGCTTCGGCTGCGCTCCGAGACGGTTTCGATCCCGGTCCGGGTGCTGAATACGGGCGACGCGCGCTTAGCCCTCGCGCGCGCCGGCGACGCCACAGCCGCGACACCCATCGACGCCATTCGATTCAATTCCATCGAATTTCTACAGACCCCATAAAGGCTCCGCCTCTAAACGCGAGGGTAGCTCTACTGAATGTCCGCCCCCGGACACGCTATCAGGCGCGCCCATGCCGCTCGACATGCTCACGATCACCGTCGTCTCCATTTCGGTGACGACAATCCTCGGCTTTGTTCTCATATTTTCATGGTCACGAGACCCGTCGAGCCCGCTCACCGGCTGGTGGGGGCTCGCGCAGCTCGTCACGAGCGCCGGCATCGTCATCGCGCTCGTGGCCATACGCAGGAACGACACCGATCTCCACGCCGTGGGACAAGCGTGGATGATCTTCGCGGCGGCGCTCATGTGGATGGCCGTTCGCCAGTTCGAAGGCCGCAAGATCCATCTCGTTTGGCTCATCATTTGGCCCGCCGCCTTCCTCATCGCCGAGAGCCTCGGCTATCTGGAATCCTTCGACATTCGCCTCATACTGGCTTGCACCTTCCTCGCCGTCTTGAGCTTCGCGCCCGCTGCCGAGCTGTCGCGGGATGCGAGCGAGCCTTTGGTGTCGCGCTGGCCCACCGTCTTCCTTCTGGTCGCCACCGGCGTCGGGTACCTCACGTGGCTGCCGTTGGCGCTCACCATGCCCGTCGGCGAGGTGAGCCTGGTCTTCGCCAGCCGCTGGTTTCCGGCGGTCATCCTCATTGCCACACTCGGTCGCATCGCGCTCGCCTTCGCCGTGCTGGCAATGGCGAAGGAGCGTCAGGAGCACAAGCAGCGCATGGACGCGCTCACCGATCCGCTGACCGGCCTGCCCAATCGGCGCGCCTTGTTCGAGGCGGCGGCTAAGCTCAGCCAGCACAGCAAATACCTCAAAGGCGATCCCGTTTCGGTGCTCGTGTTCGATCTCGACCATTTCAAGCGGATCAACGACACCTTCGGGCACCGGCTGGGCGACCGCGTACTCCAACTCTTCGCGAGCACGCTGTCGCACAAGCTGCAGTCCGGCACCTTCGCCGGAAGGCTGGGCGGGGAGGAATTCGCGGCGATCCTGCCCGGCGCCAACCTCGAGACCGCCGCCCACACGGCAGAGACGATCCGCGCCACGTTCGCCACGTCGGCCGAGGTCATCGACGGCGAGCCGGTCGCGGGGACGGTCAGCGTCGGCGCTGCGTGTCACGACGACCTCGATTGCGATCTCAACACGCTTTTCCACCTGGCCGATGGCGCCCTTTATGCGGCCAAGAGCGCCGGGCGCAACCGCGTGGAGCTGCTTGGACCCCATGGCGTCGTCCGCACGCTCGATGCCGACGTGCTGGCGCGCTCGGCATTCTCCAAGCTCGATGGACACGACGGCGCCGCGACGTGGCGAAACATGCGCCGGTATCGGCGCTCTGGTGCACACGCGAGCTCGACTCCCCGCCCGCGACGCGGCGGTTCGCCGCTCTCCTGATCGCATCGGTCCGCGCCCAAGCACCGCGGCGGCGACAGGCAAGACATCCCCAACGGCTCGGCTAAGATGTAAGCTATAGGACCGCTTTGCCGCGGACCAGTGCCGCTGCGCTCCTCACCCGCGCACCGACGCCGGAGGGGGAGATGTTCGAGCTTGCGAAAAACGGCACGAGCGTCAGAACCGAGCTGCTCGCTGGTCTGACGACCTACATGACCATGGTCTAGGCGCCATCCTGATCGGCATTATCGCCGCTTACGCGGCCGGCCTCGCCCTCGGCCTGTCGGCGTTTGCCGGGGTTGCCGCGTGGCCACCCTCCGTGCTGCCGGTGCTGCTGCAGATGAATGTCGCCGGTGCACTCGATGTCGGTGTGGCGGCGATCGTCTTTACGTTCTTCTTCGTGGTGCTGTTCGACAACACCGGCACGCTGATCGGCGTGGCGCATGCCGCTGGGCTGATGCAGCCTGACGGAACGGTGCCCCGCATCGGCAGAGCGCTTGCCGTCGATTCCACCGCGGCGATGGTGGGAGCGGCGCTCGGGACCTCGAGCACGACGAGCTATATCGAAAGCGCCGCGGGTGTGAAAGCCGGAGGCAGAACGGGGCTCGTCGCTGTTACCGTCGCCGCGCTGTTCCTCATCACGCTCTTCTTTGCGCCGCTGGCGGCTTCGGTCCCCGCCTTCGCCACCGCACCGGCGCTGGTCTTTGTCGGATGCCTGATGATGGGCGGCGTGCGCGACATCGACTTCGACGACGCCACCAAATCGGTCCCGGCGGCCGTGACGATCGTGTCCATGCCGCTGACCTATTCGATCGCGGACGGCATCGCCTTCGGGCTTGTGACATATGCCGGCATCAAGCTCGTAGCGGGGCGCTGGCGCGAGATTTCACCGGCCGTCGGGCTCCTCGCGGTCCTATTTGTCATCAAGTTCGCTTTTCTTTGAACGGGCGCCGGATCGATGCCCGGAGGGGCATCCCGTGGGCTACGATCTGGGGCATCGGCGGCCTTTCGAGCCCCTTCGCGACGGCTTTTGCGTTCACCATGCGTTTTTGCGTCAGACGCCGCACAAATGCCCACTTGCACCGTCTGATCTTGAGACCGGCCAGGGACAGGACCCATAAGGTGAAAAAGCTTTTCAAATCGGTACTTGCCATACTCGTTATCGGGGCCCTAACCGCCGGGGCGATCCACCTGACGACGGGCGGGGAGGAGCGCCATCGGGGGAGTCGCGGTGCAGGCCGCGCCGACGGTCCCGTGCCGGTCGTCGCCACCCAGGCGCAGATCGCCGACGTACCGGTGTGGCTCGAAGGGGTGGGCACCGCCAAGGCCCGCAACACGGTCACCGTGCGCCCGCAGGTCGACGGCAAGATCCTCACGATCAATTTCAAGGAAGGCCAGGACGTGAAGCGCGGCGATGTCCTGGCGCAGATCGATCCTGTCACCTACCAGGCGCAGCTCGACCAGGCCGTCGCCAAGAAGGCGCTCGATGAAGCGCTGCTCAACAATACAAAGCGCGATCTGGAGAGGTTCCTCAAGGTCGGCACGCTTGCGACCAGCCAGCAGCAGATCGACACGCAACGCGCGCTCGTCAAGCAGCAGGAAGCCCAATTGAAGTCCGACGATGCGGCCATCGAGAATGCACGCGCCTTCGTGGGGTACACCACCATCGTCGCGCCGATCGACGGACGCACCGGCTTGCGCCTCGTCGATGCCGGAAACCTCGTGCGCACCTCCGCCGATGCCGGCATCGTCGTCATCACCGAGGTGCGGCCCATCTCGGTGCTGTTCACGTTGCCCCAGCAGGATCTCCCCCAGATCAACAAGGCCCGCGCGGCAGGCACCCTCAACGTCGAGGCGCTGGATACCGACAGTGACGCCGTGCTCGATCGCGGCACGCTCGAGGTCATCGACAACCAGGTGGATCAGGCAACGGGCACCATTCGCCTGAAGGCCGACTTCCCCAATGAAACGCTGCAGCTCTGGCCCGGCCAGTTCGTCAACGCGCGGCTGCTCCTGAAGACGCTGCACGACGTCGTCGTGGTGCCGACAGCGGCGGTTCAGCGGGGCCCGGACGGGACCTTCGCCTACGTCGTCGGCGACGGCAGCAAGGTGAAGATGCGCGCCGTCAAGGTCGCCCAACAGAACGAGACCAGCTCCGTAATTGCCGAAGGCTTGAGCGCTTCCGACCTCGTGGTCACCGCCGGCTTCGCCCGCCTGAAGGATGACGCCGAGGTAAAGGTGAGCAAACCCGGCGAGGAGGGAAGCAGCAGCACTGCACCTTCCGCAAGTGCTCCGCAAGCCGGCGCCCCTGCGAGCGAGACGGCCTCCATCAGCCCCAGCGGGCAGGCTCAATCGGCCACCGAGGTCCAGAGCAAGCGCGGCGAAGGCCACAAGCACCGACATAAGCGGGAAGCCGACGCGGTTCGGGCCGTCGGACCATGAGTGTCTCCAGTCCCTTCATCAACCGGCCGATCGCAACCTCGCTTCTAGGCTTCGCCACTATCCTCGGCGGCGCCTTGGGCTACTTCTGGCTGCCAGTCTCGTCGCTGCCGCAGGTGGATTTCCCGACGATCCAGGTCTCCACCCAGCTGCCCGGCGCCAATCCGCAGACGATGTCGACGCTGGTGACCGCGTCGTTGGAGCGTGAGCTCGGCCAGATCCCGGCGCTCGCCACCATGACGTCGACGAGCTCCTACGGCCTCAGCCAGATAACGCTGCAGTTCAATCTCGGCCGCGACATCGACGCAGCCGCCCAGGACGTGCAGTCGGCCATCAACGCGGCGGGCTCGACCTTGCCGCGCAACCTGCCCTATCCGCCGACGTACTCGAAGGTCAATCCGGCCGACGCTCCGATCGTCACGCTCGCGCTCACCTCCGACACGATCTCCATGCGCGACTTGAGCGACCTCGCCGACACGCTGATCGCCCAGCGCCTCAGCACGGTAACCGGCGTCGGCCACGTCTCGGTCGAAGGCGGGGTGCGGCCGGCGGTGCGCATCGAGGCCGACGTGTCACGTCTTGCCGGCTACGGCCTGAGCATGACAGATCTCAACAACGCCATCGTGGGCGCGAACGTCGCCGGCCCCAAGGGCTCGCTCGACGGCACGCACCAGTCCTACACGATCGCGGCCAACGACCAGATAGAATCGGCCGAGGCCTACCGCGACATCATCGTCGCCTACCGCAACAACGCGCCGGTGCGCCTCAGGGACGTCGCCCAGGTGTCGGAAGGGCTGGAGAACGCCCGCGTTGGCGGCTGGAACAATGGCACGCCCGCCGTCATCATCGACGTGCAGCGCCAGCCCGGCGCCAATGTGATCGAGACGGTCGATCGCCTCAAGGCGGAGCTGCCGCGGCTCGAGCGGGCGTTGCCCGCCGGCGCCAAGCTCACACTCGTGCACGACCGGACGGGCACCATCCGCGCCTCCATCAACGACGTACAGTTCACGCTGTGCCTGAGCGTCGCCCTCGTCGTCATGGTGGTGCTGATCTTCCTGCGCTCGGGCCGCGCCACAATCATCGCCGGCGTGGCGCTGCCGGTGTCGCTGATCGCCACCTTCGGCGTGATGTGGTTTTGCGGGTTCTCGCTCGACAACCTCTCTCTGATGGCACTCACCATCGGCACCGGCTTCGTCGTCGACGACGCCATCGTGATGATCGAGAACATCGTCCGCCATCTGGAGAAGGGGGCCCCGCCGCTGCGCGCCGCCCTCGATGGCGCCAGCGAAATCGGCTTCACCGTGATCTCGCTGACCCTGTCCTTGATCGCCGTCTTCATCCCGCTCTTGTTCATGACGGGGCTGGTCGGGCGCATGTTCAGCGAGTTCGCGCTGACCTTGACCATTGCCGTCGTCGTGTCGGCCATCGTCTCGCTGACGCTAACCCCCATGATGTGCGCCCAGCTTCTAAAGCGGGAGCCAGAGCGCAAGCGCGGCTTTATTGCGCGCGGGTTCAATTGGGGCATCGACGGCGTCGTCGAGGGCTATCGCCGGA
Source organism: uncultured Alphaproteobacteria bacterium (assembly GCA_963728165.1). Taxonomy (GTDB): domain Bacteria; phylum Pseudomonadota; class Alphaproteobacteria; order Rhizobiales; family Hyphomicrobiaceae; genus Hyphomicrobium_A. The sequence continues at coordinate 722,025 of CAVSIY010000002.1, forward strand.
GCCTGGAATGGGTGCTGCGCCACCAGCCGCTGACGCTTTTCGTTACCGCGCTGACGCTCGCAATCACCATCTGGCTCTATGTCATCGCGCCCAAGGGCTTCCTGCCGCCGCAGGATACCGGGCTCATCACCGCCATCATCGAGGCCGAGCCCCAGGTCTCCTTTGCGCAATTGAGCCGGCTGCAGCAGAGCGTGGCCGACGCGGTTCACGCCGATCCGGCGGTCGAAGCGGTCGTCTCCATCGTCGGCGTCGGAACGCTCAACCCCACGCCCAATCTCGCCAATCTCAAGATCACGCTGAAACCGCGCAAGGAGCGTAACCTGCTTACGGCCGACATCGTCGACCGGCTGACGCAGCGGGTCGCAAGCATTCCCGGCGTCACCGTCTACTTTCAGCCGGTGCAGGACGTCCAGATCGCGACGCGCACCAGCCGCGCCCAATATCAATATACGCTCGTCAGCACCAACGCCGACGAGGTGGCGGAGTGGTCGAAGCGGCTCGCCGCCGAGCTCCGTTCGGCAGGCGTGCTGCGTGACGTCAACCTGGAAACGCAGGAGGCCGGCCTGCGCACCCGCGTCGAGGTCGACCGCGAGACGGCCGGCCGGCTGGGCGTGACGGTGCAGGCGGTCAACGACGCCCTCAACGATGCCTTCGGCCAGCGCCAGGTGTCGACCATCTACGCGCAGGCCAACCAATACAGGGTCGTGCTCGAGGCGATGGCGCAATACCGCAGCGATCCCTCGCGTTTGGCGCGCATCTACGTGCCGTCCTCCAACGGCGCCCAGGTGCCGCTGACGGCGATTGCCAGAATCGAGCACACGACGGCGCCGCTTTCCGTGAGCCACCAGGACCAGTTTCCCTCCGAGACCATCAGCTTCAACTTAGGCCCGGGTGCCGCGCTGAGCGACGCCGTCGCCGCCGTCGCAGCGGCCGAGGACAAGATCGGCATGCCGGCCTCCGTCACCGGCAGCTTCTTCGGCGATGCCAACGAGTTCTCCAAATCGCTCGCCTCGCAGCCGTGGCTGATCCTCGCTGCGGTCGTCACCATCTACATCGTGCTGGGCGTGCTCTACGAGAGCTTCATCCACCCCTTCACGATCCTGTCGACGTTGCCGTCGGCCGGCATCGGGGCGCTGCTCGCGCTCCGGTACATGGGGCTCGATCTGTCGCTCGTGGCTCTGATCGGCATCGTGCTGTTGATGGGCATCGTCAAGAAGAACGCCATCATGATGATCGACTTCGCGCTCGATGCCGAGCGCGTGCGCGGCCTTGCCCCGCGCGAGTCCATCGTCGAGGCGGCCCTTCTGCGCTTCCGCCCCATCATGATGACGACGCTCGCCGCCCTCTTCGGCGCCCTGCCTCTGGCTCTGGAGACGGGCACCGGCTCGGAGCTGCGCAATCCGCTCGGCATCACCATCGTCGGCGGGCTCCTGTTGAGCCAGCTGCTCACGCTCTACACCACGCCCGTCATCTATCTCGCCATGGAGCGCCTGAAGGCGCGCCTCATGGGCCAGGGTCGGCCCGAGCAGATGAACGTGCACGCCAGAGAAGCAGCCGAGTAGACCCATGAGCTTCTCGGCCCCCTTCATCCTGCGGCCCATCGGAACGGCGCTTCTTGCCGCCGGGCTCTTCCTGTTGGGAGCTGCCGCCTATTTCGACCTGCCGGTCGCCAGCCTGCCGACCGTCGACTTCCCGACGCTGCGCGTGCAGGCGAGCCGCCCCGGCGCCGATCCCGAGACGATGGCCGCAACCATCGCGGCTCCGCTCGAACGGCGCCTCGGCGAGATTGCCGGCGTGACGGAGCTCACCTCGGTCAGCTCGCAGGGCTCGACCCGCATCGCCATCCAGTTCGACCTGAACCGCTCCATCGACGGCGCGGCGCGCGACGTGCAGGCTGCCCTCAACGCCGCGACCGCCGATCTGCCGAGCGACCTGCCGAAGGTGCCGACGTTCCGCAAGTACAATCCCTCGGCGTCGCCGGTGCTCATCCTGGCGATGACCTCCGACATTCTGTCGCCCAGCGCTCTCTATGACGCCGCCGACACCGTCGTCGCCCAGCGCATCTCGCAAGTCGACGGGGTTGCAGAGGTCGATGTGAGCGGCGCCGAGCAGCCGGCCATCCGCGTGCGCGTCAACCCCACGCTGCTGGCCTCCATGGGGCTCAGCCTCGAGGAGGTCCGCAGCGCGATCGAGGCTGCGAACGCCGTAGGCCCGGTCGGCTCGGTGGAGGGAGACGCACGCCAGATCACGCTCGACACCAACGACCAGTTGCGCGAGCCGGCGGACTACGGCGCGATCGTGCTCAAGACCAGCGCCGGCAACGTGGTTCGCCTGTCGAGCGTCGCTTCGATCGAGCACGGCACCCGCAACACGCGCTCCGCCGCCATGTTCGATCGCCAGGCCGCCGTGCTGCTCATCATCCGCAAGCAGCCCGACGCCAACGTCATCGAGACGGTCGATCGCGTCAAAACTCTGCTCCCCGATCTGAAGCGCTGGATACCGGCTGGCATCGACATCACGGTGCTGTCGGACCGGACCGCCACGATCCGGGCGAGCGTCTTCGACATGCAGATCACGCTTGGCCTCGCCGTCGCCTTGGTGATGATGGTCGTGTTCCTGTTTCTGCGCCGCGTGACGCCGACGGTCGCCGCCGGCATCACGGTGCCGCTCTCCTTGGCCGGCACCTGCGCGGCCATGTGGGCGCTCGGGTACTCGATCAACAACCTCACGCTGATGGCCTTTGCCATCGCTGTCGGTTTCGTCGTCGACGACGCCATCGTCATGATCGAGAACGTCTATCGCAAGCTCGAGGCCGGCATGACCCCGATGACAGCCGCGCTGCAAGGCGCCCGCCAGATCGGGTTCACGGTATTGTCGATCAGCATCTCGCTGATTGCTGCCTTCATTCCGGTGCTGTTCATGAGCGGCATCGTCGGCCGGCTCTTGCGCGAGTTCTCGGTGACGCTTGCCGTGGCGATTGCCGTGTCGCTCGTCGTCTCGCTATCGATCACGCCCATGATCTGCGCCCACTTCCTCAGGCTCGACCCCAACGCGCGCGCAAACCGGCTCGATCGTGTCGTCGAGGGAGTCCTCGGCTGGCTGCTGAAAGGCTACGCGCGCACGCTCACCGTGGCGCTGCGCCACCAGGCCGTGATGCTGTTCTCCCTCATCTGTGTGGTCGTGCTGACGGTCCACCTCTACGTGCAGACGCCGAAAGGATTCTTCCCCGAGGACGATACGGGCTTGATCATCACCTCCACCAAGGCCGCTGGCGATATCTCCTTCGATGCGATGGTCAAGCTGCAGAAGGCTGCTCTCGACGTCATCCTGAGCGACCCGGGAGTCCAGCATGTCGGCTCCTCGGTCGGCGCCTCGGGATTCAATGCCTCGGTCAACCACGGGCGCATGTACGTCAATTTGAAGCCTCTGGGTGAGCGCGGCGGCGTCACGACCGCAAAGGTCATCAACCGGCTGCGTGGCGAGCTCGCCTCCATCCACGGTCTGGAAGTGAGAATGTACCCCTCGCGCGACATTCGCGTCGGCGCCCGCCAAGGCGATTCCGAGTACCAGTACACGCTGTGGGATCCCGACCTCACAGAGCTCTACGCCTGGGTGCCGAAGGTGTTCGAGCGCATGAAGAGCATCCCAGAGCTCGTCGACGTGTCCAACGACCGCGAGGAAGGCGGACTGCAGCTCGATGTGAAGATCGATCGCGACGCGGCCGCACGCCTCGGGGTCAAAATCACCGACATCGATAACGCGCTCAACAATTCTTTCTCTCAGCGCCAGATCTCGACCATCTATGCCCAGCGCAACCAATACCAGGTGATCCTCGAGGTCGACCCGAGGCTGCAACGCGATCCCTCTGACCTCGAGCACATCTACGTGCCGTCCGGCAGCGGCGCGCAAGTGCCACTGATGAGCGTGATCCACCTTGAAAAAGGCCTGTCGCCGCTGGTCGTAAACCACCAGGGACCATTTCCAGCGGTCACCATTTCCTATGGACTTGCGCCGGGCGCCACGCTCGATGGGGCGCTCGCTGCTATCGACCAAGCCATGGCCGAGTTGCATACGCCGCCCGGCTTGCGCGGCGAGGCCGCCGGTGACGCCCGCGCCTTTGCCGAGCAGGCCTCGCAGCAGCCGCTCCTCATCCTTGCCGCGCTGCTCGCCGTCTACATCGTGCTGGGCGTGCTCTACGAGAGCTTAGCGCATCCGCTGACCATCATCTCCACGCTGCCCTCGGCCGGGCTGGGCGCGCTGCTCGCCCTGCGCGTAGCTCACATGGAGCTGTCGATGACGGCGCTGATCGGCGTCATCCTGCTCATCGGCATCGTGAAGAAGAACGGCATCATGCTCGTCGACTTCGCGCTCGAAGGCGAGCGCGAGCGCGGCCTCAAGCCGGCGCCGGCAATCTACGAAGCGTGCATCGTCCGCTTCCGCCCCATCCTGATGACGACGATGGCAGCCCTGCTCGGCGCGCTTCCGCTGGCGCTTGCCGTGGGGCCCGGCTCCGACATCAGGCGCCCGCTCGGGATCACGATCATCGGCGGACTGATCGTCTCGCAGATCCTGACGCTCTATACGACGCCCGTGATCTATCTCCTGCTCGACAGGCTGCACCGTCGCCTCGGCAGCGCCCCACCGGCCGCTGCAGAGCAAGCGCCGCAAGCCGCGCTCGAGGCAACGGACGGCCGTTAAGTCGCTTCAGCGCGGCCGCACCAGCCCGCTCAAGAGACCCGCATCGAGCCACGCCTTGAGGAAGCCTGCAGCGCGTGCCGGAGCGCTCGGGGGATCGTCGTAGATCGCGAGCATCTCGCAAAGATCGCCGAAACGCTGCCCCTTCACCGTCTCGTCCCACATCATCGCCTCCTCGGCGGTGAGCTCGCGGAACATCGCCGTCGCATCGTGGCGCCATACGAGAAGGCGCGCGACATCGTCGGTGCTCGTGCAGGGCGGAGGCGCTTCGCCCGCTTTGAGCGCAACCCATATGGCGCCAGCGTTGGTATGGGCGTCGAGACGGATCGTGGCGGGGTGAGGGATGAAAGAGAGCAGGCCCCATTCCTGCGCCGGGACGGCGGCGAGCTCGGCCATCCCAAGCACGGGGGCATCGCTGGCGTCGAAGACGTCATTGAGGGCGCGCTCCAAGCGCCGCAAGCTCGCCCAGCATCGGCTTGCCGGAATACGGCGCCGTGGCACGCAAGAACTCAGGCAGCCTGTGCGCGAACCAGCGCGCATTGGGGTGGTTGGAGGGAAAGCTCGCGATGTAGGCCCGCGCCATGTCGGCGAACCGCTCCTCCCCGAGATAGCGCTGCAACAGCTCGTGATCGTTGGCGACCACGTCGATCAGCCGCAGCACGTAGGCGTCGCGATAGATCCCGAGCAGATTGGCCTTCGTCTCGTGCGGCCCGTCGGGGATGTCGGAGAGAATTGTGTCGTCGCGATCGAGAATGGCGCGCTGGAAACGGTCCTGGAAATCCTTGAGCTTCACGTGATGGCTCCGTCCGGCCTTGCCGGCGGCTCCCTCAAGCGGCAGGGGGCGGCGCTGTGGGCCGCGCGTTGCCCTTCGGTCCCAACACCTTTTGCGCGAGGCTGCGGGCGTGGGCAAGCTCATCCATCATATCGGCGAGCGGCGGGATGTTATCGTCGCGCTCGATCATGGTCGACACCGGCCCGAAGCGCTCGAGCGCCGCCTCGTAGAGATCCCAGACCTCGCCCCGCACGGGATGATCGTGCGTGTCGACGATGTAGTTGGTCATGTCGCTGTGGCCGGCGAGGTGGAACTGGATGACGCGATCGGCGGGGATGCCGTTGAGGAAGGCGCGCGCATCGTATCCATGGTTGAAGGCGCTGACATAGACGTTGTTGACGTCGAAGAGAAGCCAGCATCCCGTGCGGCGCGTGAGCTCGGAGATGAACTCCCACTCGGTCATTTCGGATTGACCGAACTGCACATAGGTCGAGACGTTCTCGAGGCAGAGCGGACGCCCGATCCGCTCCTGCACGTAGTCAACGCGCGCGACGACGTGATCGAGCGCCTCACGCGTATAGGGGAAGGGCAAAAGATCGTGCAGGTTGACGCCGTGCACGCCGGTCCAGCACAGGTGGTCGGAGATCCATTTGGGGCGCACGCGCTTGGCAAGCGCGTTGAGGCCGTCGAGATACTCCTCGTCAAAAGGCGCCGTCGAGGCGATCGAAAGCGAGACGCCGTGCATGACGACGGGATAGCGCTCGGCGATCTGGTCGAGGATCGCCAAGGGTTGGCCGCCGCCGATCATGTAGTTTTCCGAGATGACCTCGAACCAGTCGACCTGCGGGTCGCCGTCGAGAATGTCGCGATAGTGCTTGGGCCGAAGGCCGAGCCCGAACCCGAGATAGGGCGGCCGGCGCACCGCGTCCGGCGCGGCCGACGGCTTGCCGGGGGCGCTCGTTGTCGTCGTACTCTGATCCGCGCCAGCCCTCATCGGCAATCCAACTCCATGTCTGCTCGATCTCGGTCAATGATCTTGATCAAGGGGCAGGCCCGGCGACCGAGGCCGCCGGGCCGCTTCGTTCAAAGCATCGGGACCTTTACATCTTCGCCGGCTCGAAGGTCGCGCCTTCGACCTTTGCGCAGTCCTCCGCCGTCATCTCCGTAAAGCCCTTGCCCTTGCACGCGTTCTGACCGGCACAGGCGTTGCTGGCGGTCTTGCAGGCGCTCTTGCCCTTGCAGGCGTTGGCACCCATGCAGTGGCCCTTGGCATCGTCAGCAGCAATCTGCATCGGCGCGCTCATCGCCGTGCCGGCGATCAAGAGGGCGGCGGCAGCGGCGGCAATGGCCGCCCCCGAGTTGACGTTCATCTTCATGATAGTCCTCCAACAACGACGAGGCTGAGTTGAGGAAGAGGACGACACGGAGAATGCCCCATGGCTGCCCTTTGTGGGTACACCTGTGGCGTTGCTCCCGTTGCCCTCCCGAAGCTCTTATATCGCGTATCGAGCTTCGGCTCCCGCAGATCGTTGATCGACCTGCTGTGGGCTGATACGGAGGCCATCGGCCGCCCGTTTCGGCGTTCACGATTTTGTGTTGAGAGGCCCGTCTCGGCCGGAGGCTAGAGCAACCGGCCTTTGTCAGTGTAACAAACCGGGATCAGGGGGCGAACAGCCGATGAGGAGCGTGTGGCTCAACTGAATCGCGAGGAGGAGTGGGCAGCCTTGATGCGGGCAGCCATCGGCGGCGACGCGGCGTCATATCGCCAACTGCTCGAATCGCTCTCAACCAGCCTTCGCGCGGCGACGCGGCGTGGCTTCGCCCAGGCAGGGGCCGCCCAAAACGACGTGGAGGACGTGGTCCAGGAAACGCTTTTGGCGATCCACCTGAAGCGCCACACGTGGAATTCCGAACAGCCTCTCGGTCCGTGGGTGAGGGCGATTGCGCGCCACAAGCTGATCGATGCGTTGCGCCGGCGCGGCCGCCGCATCGAGGTGCCGATCGAGGCCGTGCTCGAAACGCTTGCCGCCGATGAGCCGCGCAGCGATCTCGATCGCCAGGATGCCGCGCGGCTCGTCAATGGATTGCGCGGGCGCCAACAGGCGATCGTTCGCGCGATCAGCATCGAGGGACAGTCGATCCGCCAGGTTGCGGAGCGTTTGGACATGAACGAGGGCGCGGTGCGCGTAGCGCTGCATCGCGGCCTCAAGGCACTGGCCGACATGCATCGGAAGGGCCACGAGGAATGAAGACAAACGATTTGATCGCGGCATTGGCGGCGGACGCCAGGACGGTCTCGGAGCCCATCGGCCGCACCATGTGGCTCGCAACCGCCGGCGGGGCCATCTTGGCCATGGTTCTTTTCTTCCTCGCGATCGGCGTGCGGCCAGACCTTGCCGCTGCCATCGAGACGCCGCGCTTCCTCTTCAAGTACGTGTTCACGCTGACGCTGCTCGTGTCGGCGATGGGGCTCGTCCTGCACCTTGCGCGCCCGGAAGCGGTGCCGAAGACGTGGGTGATGGCCCTCGCCGCAGCTCCGGTTCTGCTGGCGTTGGCGGCAACTGCGGAGCTGTTCGCCCTCCCGTCGTCGGAATGGATGCCGCATCTTGTGGGGCACAATGCCAAGGTGTGTCTGGTCCTGATCCCTGCGCTGTCTACTGCCCCGCTCATCGCACTTATCTTCGCGCTGCGTCAGGGCGCCCCCACCCACCCGCTGCTCGCCGGGGCGACGGCGGGTCTTGTCGCCGCTGCCATCGGGGCGACGCTCTACGCAAGCCACTGCCAGGACGACAGTCCGCTGTTCCTGGCTACCTGGTACGTCATCGCCGTGACGATCATGGCGCTCGCCGGAGCTCTGCTCGGGGCGCGCTTCCTGCGCTGGTGAGCAGACGCAACGCGACTAGGCCTCGTGTGCCAAGTCGCCCGCTTGGCAGATTGAGTTCGGTGCGGGAGGCCACTAAAGTGCGCTCGCATAGGCTGCGAGCAGGAGCGCTGCATGGACCTGAAGCACCTCGAAACGATCTGGGGCCCGCGGGCGCTCGGTCTTTTGCGCATCGTGACGGCGCTGCTCTTCATGGAGCACGGCGCCCAGAAGCTCATCGGCTTCCCGCCGACCGACCACGCGCTGCCGCAACTGTTCACGCTTTTCTGGTTTGCCGGAGTCCTGGAGCTGGTCGGCGGTTTCTTCATCCTGATCGGTCTCTTCACGCGGCCGGTCGCCTTCATTCTTTGCGGCGAGATGGCGTTTGCCTACTGGATGGGGCACGCACCCAAAAGCTTCTACCCAGCTCTCAACGGCGGCGATGCGGCCATCCTCTTCTGCTTCATATTCCTCTATCTGGTCGTGGCCGGAGCCGGGAGCTTCAGCGTCGATGGGGCCCGCAACAAGGGCGCCTGAGCGGGCTTTGTGGTTACCCCTGGGCATCAAGGTAAAGCCTTCGTTGCCGGATCGATATTGACCTCAGGGCAACCCAACCGATCTATACTCGGGCACCCAAATAGGTCGGGCCGCATCGGGCAGCGTCGCGATCCTGCGACACCAATGTGGTTAACTCCTTTGGCCGGGCCAGCCGCAGACCGCTGAGAAGCCGCCAAGGCAACAAGGACCGGTGATGCGTCCGAGGTATGTAGTTCTGATATTGGGCGTTGCCCTGGCGGCCGCCGTCATCGCCTTCGGGCCGGTCAAGGGACGCAGTGTCGGGGCCGGACTTCAAGAGCTCGCAAGCCGCACGTCCTCGGCAATGAGCAGCGCCGCTGCGCACGTGCGCGCGACTTTTTCCGGCTCGGCGCCTGCGAGCACCGCACCAGGACCGGATGCTTCGCATCCCCCCGAGGTCACGGTCAGTCAGCCCATCACTCAAAAGATCACCGAATGGGACGAGTACACCGGCCGCTTCGACGCCGTGCAGGCGGTCGAGGTGCGCGCCCGCGTGAGCGGATACCTCGACAAGGTGAACTTCGCCGACGGCCAGGAGGTCAAAGCCGGCGAGCTTCTGTTCGAGATCGATCCGCGTCCCTTCGAGCGGGCGCTGGCGCAGGCCAAGGCCGAGCTCAACCAGGCCACGGTGCACGTCAGCAATTCCAGCCTCGACGTCGAGCGTGGGCGCCCGCTGCTCAAGAACGACTACATCTCCCAGAAGACGTTCGATGATCGCGAGAACCTGGTGCGCGAGGGCGAGGCCGCGGTGAAAGTGGCGGAGGCGCGCGTCAAGACCGCCGAGCTCAACTTGAGCTTCTGCCGCATCACCGCGCCGATCTCCGGCCGCATCGGCCAAGCGCTCATCACCCCCGGCAACTTCGTGAGCGGAGGCGGCAATGACACCGGCAACACCGTTCTGACCACGATCGTCACCCAGGATCCGATCTATATCTACTTCGACGTCAGCCAGAACGACGCGCTCAAATACACGCGGCTGACCGAAAACATCGGAAAAGGCGTCCCCGGCATGCTGGGCGCCGCGGTCGGCGTCGGCTTGCCCGACGAGGACGGCTTTCCGCACTCCGGCAAGCTCGACTTCCTCGACAATCGCCTGGATCAGGGCACCGGGACCTTGCGCGCGCGCGCCGTCATCTCCAACAAGGAGGAGACCTTCTCTCCCGGCATGTTTGCCCGCATCAGGTTGCAGGGCTCGCCCGAGTACACCGCCGTCCTGCTCCCCGACGAAGCCATCGGCACCGATCAGGCGAACCGCTTCGTGTATGTGCTCGGCCCCGACGACGTTCCCGTGCGCCGCATCGTGGAGCTGGGACCGATCGTGGATGGGTTGCGCGTCATCCGCCATGGCATCAGCGCGCAGGATTGGGTGATCATCCGCGGCCAGCAACGCGTGCGCCCCGATCAAAAGATCACGCCCAAGCACATCCCGCTCAAGGTGTCGGACGCCAAAGCCAATACCAGCCCCGTCAAAGAGCCTCGATAGGGGCGAGATCGCACGATGCGCTTCAGCCATTTCTTCATCGCCCGCCCGATCTTTGCCTCTGTCCTTTCGCTGGTCATCCTGATCATCGGCTCGATCGCCTATCTGACCCTGCCGGTCGCCCAGTTCCCCGAGATCGTGCCGCCCACCATCGCGGTGCACGCGAGCTACCCCGGCGCCAACGCGGTGACGGTCGCCGACACGGTTGCGTCCGTCATCGAGCAGGAGGTCAACGGCGTCGAGAACATGATCTACATGTACTCGCAGTCGACCGATGACGGCGAGATGTCCTTGCGGGTGACCTTCGACATCGGAACCGACATCGACAAGGCACAGGTGCTGGTGCAGAATCGCGTCTCTGCGGCGGAGCCGCGCCTGCCCGAGGAGGTGAGGCGCAACGGCATCACCGTCAACAAGCGCGCGCCCGACCTGCTGCTGGTCGTGCACCTGGTCTCGCCCGACAAGACCTACGACCAAGTCTACATCTCCAACTACGCCATCCTCAACGTGGTCGACGAGCTCGCGCGCATCCCCGGCGTCGGGGACGTGTCGATCTTCGGCGAGCGCGAATATTCCATGCGCATCTGGCTCGATCCCGAGCGGATCGCCTTGCGCGGCATGACGGCGGACGAGGTGATGGCGGCGCTGCGCGCGCAGAACGTGCAGGTCGCGGGCGGTGCGCTCGGCCAGCCGCCGCAAAAGAACATGGGGGCCTTTCAGCTGTCGTTGCAGCTCAAGGGCCGCCTGCTCGATCCGAGCGAGTTCGAGAACATCGTGCTCAAGACCGGACAGGACGGCCGCGTGGTGCGCGTCAGGGACGTGGGGCGGGTCGAGCTCGGCGCCTTGAACTACACCACCTACGGCTACCAGGACAAATACCCCGCGACGGTGATGATCGTCACTCAGCAGCCGGGCTCCAACGCGATCGAGACCGCGAAATTGATCAAGGCGGAGATGAAGCGCATCTCCCAGAGATTTCCCAAGGGGCTCGAGTACCGCATCATCTATAACCCCACCGACTTCATCGAGATATCGATCGCGCAGCTCTACCTGACCATTCTGGAGGCGATCGGCCTCGTCGTCGTCGTCGTGCTCTTGTTCCTGCAGACATGGCGCGCAACGATCATTCCGCTCGTTGCCATCCCGGTGTCGCTCATCGGCACCTTTGCGGTGATGGAGGCGCTCGGATTCTCCATCAATATGCTGACGCTGTTCGGGTTGGTGCTCGCCGTCGGCATCGTCGTCGATGACGCGATCGTCGTCGTGGAGAACGTCGAGCGCAAGCTGCGCGAGGGCCTCAAACCGGTCGACGCAGCGCGCGTGACCATGGACGAGGTCGGCACGGCGCTGGTCGCCATCGCGCTGGTGCTCACCGCCGTCTTCGTTCCAACGGCGTTCCTCGGCGGCATCACCGGCCAGTTCTACCGCCAGTTCGCCGTCACGGTGGCGACGGCGACCGTCATTTCCGCTTTCAATTCTCTGACCCTCAGTCCCGCCCTCTGCGCCATCCTGATCAAGCCGCATGACGAACACGGCAAAAAGAGCCTTCTGCTCCGCCCCATCCACGCGGCCTTCGGCGCCTTCAACCATGGCTTCGAACGCCTGGCCTCCGGCTACAGCAGGCTCGTGCGCGGCGTGATGGCGGCAGCCCCCCTGATGCTCGGCCTCTACGCCGTGCTGCTCGCCAGCGCCGGCTGGCTGCTTCTGCACACGCCCACGGGGTTCATTCCCAAGATGGACCGCGGCCTTCTCATCGTGTCGCTGCAATTGCCTGCAGGTGCCTCGCTGGCGCGCACCGATGAGGTCGTGCGCCGGGCCAATAAAATGATTCTTGAGACCCCCGGTGTCGCCCACACCGCCTCCTACGCGGGCCGCTCGGGATCGACATTCTCCAACGCCACCAATGCCGGCGCCATCTTCGTGGTCGTCGACGACCCTGAAAAGCGCCTGGCGCAAGGGCTGACGGTGGAGAAGATCGCCGACCTTGTCCGCGCGCGCATGAACGAGATCGAGGAATCGGACACGCACGTCTTCATTCCGCCGCCGGTGCGGGGCATGGGCGGACAGACCGGCTTCTCCATGCGCCTGCAGAACCGCGCCAACCTGACGCCTTTGGAGTTCGAAAAGGTCGCCACCGACTTCATCCAGAAGGCCAACGAGACGCCCGGCATCAAGAACGTCTTCACCACCTTCTCCACCTCGACGCCGCAGGTCTACGTCGATGTCGACCGCGACAAGGCGCAGATGCTCAAGGTGCCACTCAATTCCATCTTCGAAGCCTTGCGCGTCTATCTGGGCTCCGCCTACGTCAACGACTTCAATATGTTCGGGCGCACCTACCGCGTCACCGCCCAGGCCGATGCCGCCTACCGCGTCGATCCCGAGAACGTGGCGCGCATCCGCGTGCGCAACGAGGCCGGACAGATGGTGCCGCTCGGCAATCTGGTGCGGTTCCGCAACATCGCCGGACCGGACCGCATGCCACGCTACAATCTGTTTCCCACGGTGGAGGTCAACGGCTCGACCGCAGCGGGCGTCAGCACCGGCCAGGCGATCAAGATCATGGCCGATCTTGCCGCGCGCGAGCTGCCCGACGGGATAACCTACGAGTGGACGGACTTGACCTATCAGGAGGTGAAGGCAGGCAGCAGCGGATACTACATCTTCATGCTGTCGGTGCTGTTCGTGTTCCTGGCGCTGGCCGCCCAATTCGAAAGCTGGTCTTTGCCGCTCGCCATCATCCTCATCGTGCCGATGTGCCTTTTGAGCGCGCTCATTGGCGTGTCGCTGCACGGCCAGGACATCAATATCCTCACGCAGATCGGCTTCATCGTGCTGATCGGCCTTGCCGCCAAGAACGCCATCCTCATCGTGGAGTTCGCGCGCCAGCTCGAGGAGCAGGGGCGCGACCGGGTGGCCGCCGCGGTGGAGGCGACGAGACTGCGGCTGCGGCCGATCCTGATGACGTCGCTCGCCTTCACTCTCGGCGTCGTGCCGCTCTATATGGCGACGGGCGCCGGCGCAGAGATGCGCATCGCGCTCGGCACCGGCGTGTTCTGGGGCATGATCGGCGTCACGCTGTTCGGGCTCATTTTCACGCCGGTCTTCTACGTGGTGATCCGCTCCCTGTCCGACCACAAACGGCGCGGCGATGTTCCGCCCCGCAGCCCAGCCCGCTCGCCCGCCGAATGAGCGGTCGACGCGGTGGAGAAACGCTGAGCCGATCCTAGGAAACGCGCGAGGCCGCCGCCTCGGCGACACGTGGCGCCATCGGCGGCAGCGGCGGCGGCTGTTGGGCCCGGTCAGGCCGCTCGGCGCGCAGCAACAGCTCCAGAAAGCAGATCGCGTTGGCATCATCCATATCGCCGCGCCCGAACACGAGCTCGAGACCGCCGCGCAGCTCCGGGCTGCGGGTTAGCTCGCGCGCAAAATAACGCTCAAACAGCGAGCCGGGGACAACCGCCAAGGCGCCAATGGCACCTTTCACCGCATTGCGCAGCGCTGCCAGGCCGGAGCTCGTCATTGCCTCCGTGTCCATCACGCCTTCGTGCGCGCGCAGCGCCCGCGAGATCATCGAAGCGGCATAACGGGCCGCAAAATAGTCAGCGAGGATATCGTGGGTGAAATCGAGGGAGCCTGACTTGCGGCCCGCCCCGAAAAACGCGAACCGGACCAGCGCCACGCGCAGCCGGCGGAGCAGGACTTCATCCTGGCCGGTTCCGCCCCGGCCGATGGCGAACAGATGGCGCGCGTCCTCGGCCGAGAACGCGCCTACGTCCTCGCCCACTTGCGGCAGCCGTCGCATCCTGTGCGCCAACCCACCGATGAGCTCGAACAATAGCTCTGGCGCCTGCTCGTCGAGCAGACGGCACACCGCCGCCTCGAGGTCCTCCCCGTTGGGCACGGGCACCTCCAGCCGCAGCGCCTCGTCCTCCAGCGACTGCGCCAGCGACTCGACGTCGACGAAGTCCTGCCATTGAAACACGCGCTTGCCGTGCTCGCGCCGGATCATGCTCTCGACCAGCAGATCGAGCACGTCGAGCTCGTCGTGCGGCATGTCACCGTTCTCGTGGTAATGCGACAGCATCACGCTGCAGTAGAACGGCAGCTGGGCGAGGGCCGCGAGCTCGCCGGAGCCTTCGAGGGCCGCAACGAAGCGCTCGACGCGGGGAGAGTTCATCGCCCCCTCGCGCCCGCCCTCGAGCTCGAGCCAGGCGAGCTCCTTCCAGGATTTGGCCGTCCACGGGCTCAACTCGTAGATCTCGGCGGTGTCACCGCGGACGAGCTGGCGCTCGAGAAAATCGCGGAACGCCGCACTGGAGCTGACCAGAGAGTCCCTGGTGCAAATAAGGAACTGGGCCCTGCTGTCGGGCGCCGTCAGCGCCTCATCGACGAAGGAGAAGAAGTCGCTGCCCCCGGCGTAGAACTCGTCGAGCCCGTCGAACATCCAGATGGCGTGGCCGCTCTTGAGCAGCCATTTGAACTGCTCGGAAGTGGTCAGCTCCGCGATGTCGGTCTCGGCCACCGCCGCGATGACGTCGTCGACGTAGCCGATGCGCCTGCCGCGCAGATGCTCGGGCAGGAATACGATCGGCCGCACGCGGGCGTGACGCGCCTTCTTGGCGGTTATGAACTCATGGTAGAGGGCGGAGGCGAGCGCATTGAACGCAATCGTCTTGCCGCTTCCGGCGGCGCCGTCGATGATGCGCAGCTTCGGCCCCGGCTCGCAGATCACCGTCTTCAGGTGCTCGACCAGGTCGGTGCCCGGCTTGGCGCGGCAGCTGCCCGCGGCACCTTGGCGGAGGAAGAAGGGCTGAGGCACGCGGCGGACGTTGTCGGCGAGCGCCAGAACGCCGCCGAGAACGGAACGGGCGCGGCGTGCTTCCTTGCGCTCGATCTTGTAGGCGGCGTCGAAGAACTCAACCGGAACGCGAATGCCGCCGGCCTCGCCCAGGATGCGCGTCGCCTCGCCCAGAAACTGCTGCGAATAGCCGAGCCGGCTGGCGACCAAGAAGCAGCCGATGGCGCCGGGCGCCTTGCCCATCTCGGATGAGAACCGCGCAAGCAGTGCGGCCTCGGCGGCCGCGCGCTCGGCGTGCTGTACGGCATTGAGATCGCTCGAGGATGCGTGCGTCTCCTCGTCGGTCCAGATGAGGATGGTGCGGCTTGGTCCGGCGCGCTCTGGACGCTCGAACGCGAGCAATTCCGCTTCGGCGCGGATGAGGCGTAAGCCACCAGCTTCGAGATAGGATTGCGCGTCGTGGGAGAGGGAGCGCATGCGGCCTTCGTCGGGTCGGCACCGACGCGGGGCGATGAATCGGTTGCACCGATGCATCGTGCGCGTCGATCGCTGGTCTTAGCGCCGCCCTCTGGTCGCTTTCGTGATGCCCCGCCGGACGCACCTTACACACCATGTAATTACGATCCAATTATGACCGCGGTGGGCATATCAACGAACTCGCAAATGCATCAAAGGGATCGCGCCGTGTCTCGATACGCAACCGTCGTCGGCGCGCTTGGGTGTCACAATTGGGCGTGCTAGAGCGAAAGGCTTCGATCCGTGCCGGGAGGAAAAACAGAATGTCGACGGGGATGAGAGTGACCGCACTGCTGGCGCTGCTTGCGCTGGCCGGTGCCGCGCCGGCGCCTGCGAAAGACTTCACCTTCGACGAGAAGGTGAACGAGCGCATGGCGAAGAAGCTCAACATCCCGGTCTTTTTCGCCGTGCCGGCGAGCGCCCGTGCCAAGCTTCCCGACGACATCAAGACCTCCTTCAAGCTGATCGACTTCAAGCACCCCGATGCCAAGGGCGCGGCCGGCGACGTCGGTCTGCGGCTGGTCGTTGCAAGCCGCTCCAACCTCGCCAAGCGGCTGGCCGAGAGCGGCCTGGTGCAGACCGGCGACCTGCTCTTGAGCTTCCGCACCGAATGGGGCGGCGCCGGCGCTTATCCCAACGTGCAGATGGGCATCAGCCATACCGGCCTCGCCTACGTGACCGACGGCAAGGTGCACAATCTCGATAATCCCTTGAACGAGGAATATCTGGGGCGCGGCATGCGCGGTGACCTTACGAGCGAGCACTACCGCACACTCGACTACATTCACGTCATCCGCCCGCGCAACCTGACGGACGCGGAGCGCGCCAACATCGTCGCCTGGGCAAAGCGCATGAACGCCGCTGCGTCTCGCGTCTATCCGAGTCAGATCAGCTTCAACCAGGATTACAATGCGCCGAAATACCGGCCGCACCGCTCGCTCGACTTCGTGAAGCGGCTGGGCCAGATCGCGCTCGGCCAAAATCCGCCGGGCACCATCGACATGTTCTGTTCCGAATTCGCCTGGTCGATGCTGGCGCTCAGGGACTGCGATCCCGACAAGACCGCCGACGCCTTCAAGGGCAGCCGCGTGCCCGCGTGCGTCAAGGAGCCGATGCGGCCCATGAATGCGACCGGCAACGTCGTGCCCCGCCACGGCCGCGGCTCGTACTCGGGTCTCGGCGACGGCCCGCTGCTCGTCGTCGATGCCATGAAGCTTCCCGCCGAGCAGCGCGAGAAGGTGCTGCACTCGATCTTCGTCGACAACCCGGAGGGGCTCAAGAAGCTGTCGGTGGGGCACCGTGCGCTGGCCGAATCCATGGGGCCCAAGTTCGCGCGGCTGGAGAGCTATTATACCGGCATCACGGGTCGGTTCTGGCATAACTGGTGGGCGCGCCTGCTCGGCACCGGGTTCAACTACGCAGGAATCGCCGAGAACTACTCGCCGACCTCCTACCTCATCAACACGCTGCTTCCGGCCAACAACAAGAACCGGTCGATGGACTACGTCGCGACCATCGTGATCGAGTAGCGCCAGCCGGCGATGCCCATGAACCGCCGACGCTTTCTCCTGGCTGGCCTTGCTGCTCCCTTCGCGCTGCGGCAGGCCGCGCTGGCGCGCGAGGACCGCGTGCTCATCGGCGACATGCACGCGCATCTGTTCTTCTTCGGGCCCAACGCCGCCAAGCATCGGCCGTTGGGAGCCACCATGGCGGCCGGCAACGCGACGCTCGTCGCCTGGTCGCTCGTCGGCGACCTGCCGTGGCTGCGCCGCAGCCCGCGCGGGCTGCAGCAAAAGGGTGCACCCGGGCGCGGCGAAGCACTCAACTGGTTGAAAGACGAGATCGGTCGGGCCAAACAGCACCTTGCCGCACAGGGACTGAAAATCATCCTGACACCGGAGGACGTCGACCGCGCGCTCGGCGGCGAGCCGCACGTCGTGCTCGCGGTCGAAGGCGCGAGCTTCATCGAGGATGATATCGAGCCGTTGCGTGCAGCCTACGACCTCGGCATCCGCCACCTCCAGCTCGTGCACTACGTCGACAATCCGCTCGGCGATTTCCAGACCGCGCGCCCAAAGCACGGGGGCCTGTCGGCGCTCGGCAAGGAGGTCGTTGCCGAATGCAACCGGCTCGGGATGCTCGTCGATCTCGCGCACGCGAGCGAGGACGGCGTGCACCAGGCGCTGGCGATCTCCAAGGTGCCGGTGGTGTGGTCGCACGGCTCGGTGACGCGGTCGGCGCAACCGCACTGGTCGATGGCGGCAACGAAAGCGCGCCAGCTCAGGCTGGAAGCCGCGAAGGCGATCGCCGACCGGGACGGCGTCGTCGGTCTGTGGACCTTGCGCTCCGACATCGGGCCGAGCATCGGCGACTATGCCCGGCGGCTGGCGCAGCTGGCCGATTGGCTGGGCGAGGACCACGCCGCCTTCGGCACCGACATGAACGCCATCGCGCATCCGGTCGTCGCCGACTACGCCGACCTGCAGCGCGTCGTTACGCATTGGCGCAAGCAAGGCATGGCGGATGGCCGCATCCGCAAGCTCGCCATCGCGAACTATGCCCGCGTGTTGAAGCAGGCGCTGGCCACCAAGCCGGTTTAGCTGGCTCTTCATCGAGGGAAGGCGCGCACCTTTAGCCTCGCGGTGCTACCACCCGAGGGTTTGAGGAAACCAGGGAGCGGGGCGGCTCAGGCCCTCGACGAACTCCGAAATTGGGTGCGGCCTTCGCCGCCCCACCCGGCACGTGGCTCGTCCGCCGCCATTCCCCGAACTGCACCTTATCCGGGGCGTTACTGAGATTTTCGCCTCAGCAGCAGGATGGACCCGGGGATAGCTATATGTCCCCGACCGGTCGTGCCGGCCCTCTCCGCGCAAGTCCGCCAGCGCACGTCTGCGCCCCCGGTCTTTGGAGTGGGCGGGCGGAAGTGTAAGGGCGCCGCGGGGAGCGGGGATTAGTTTCCATTCCGAACGCATGCACCTGCTGTCGCAGTCAACGCGCGTCAGCGTTTCGGCCGCGCGTAAAACCAGCGTTTGGCGACCTCGGTCGCGCACACGTAGAGGATCACGATGGCAAAACCAGCGAGCAGGATCTCTGCAGGCAGCGGCTCGAAGCCAAAGGGACGTGCGACAAACGCCAGGTAGGGCAGCGCAACGGCAATGACGCCGACGGCGATGGTGGAAACGACCAAGAGGCGGCTCGGCCGGCTGCGCCAGCAGGGAAGGTGCGTACGTAGCACCAGCACCACGGCGAGCTCGGTCAGCAGCGAGACGACGAACCAGGTGCTGCGAAAGATCGTCTCGTCGGCGGAGAAGACCTCGAGCAAAAGCGCGAAGGTCAACAGATCGAAGGCGGTGCTGATGAGGCCGAACACCACCATGAAGGAGCGGATGTTGGCGATGTTCCACTGCTGCGCCGTCTCGGTCATCTGCGGATCGACGTTGTCGGTCGAAAGGGCGATCGCGGGGATGTCGGAGAGGAAGTTGTTCAACAGGATCTGCTTGGCAAGCAGCGGCAGGAACGGCACCAGCAGCGTGCCCAGCGCCATGCTGATCATGTTGCCGAAGTTGGCGCTGGTGGTGATCGCCACGTACTTGAAGGTGTTGGCAAAGGTGCGCCGTCCGTCGAGCACGCCGTCCTTGAGGACGTTGAGGTCGCGCTGCAGCAGCACGATGTCGGCGCTCTCGCGTGCCACGTCGACCGCAGAATCGACGGAAACGCCGACGTCGGCCGCATTCAAGGCCGGCGCATCGTTGATGCCGTCGCCGAGATAGGCGACCACGTTGCCGCGCTCCTGCAGCGCCAGCACGATGCGCTCCTTCTGCTGGGGATCGACCTCGGCGAAGATGTCGGTCGTCTCGGCGAGGTGCCAGAGCGCCTCCTCGCGCGTCGCGTAGAGCTGCTGGCCCGTGAGCAACTTCTTGGGATCGAGGCCAACGGCGGCGCCGACGTGGGCCGCCACGTGGCGGTTGTCGCCGGTTATGATCTTGACCGAGATTCCGGCCTGCGCGAGCTCGGCGATCGTGGTGTCGATCTCCTCCTTGAGGGGATCGAAGAAGAGCAGAAAGCCTTCAAACAGCATCCCGCTCTCGTCGCCGCGCTCGTAGCGCGCCTTTGCCGGCGTCCGCTTCGTCGCCAGGCCGAGCACGCGGTATCCTTCCGCTCCCTTGGCGCCATAGAAGGTGGCGAGGCTCTCCCGCTTCTTTTCGTCGAGCGGCTCCAGGCCCGCGGCGCCGGCGCCATGCGTGCAGCACTCCATCACCGTGTCGAACGCTCCTTTGGTGATGATGAGATGGCCCTCCTCGCCCTCCTCCGCGACGACGATCGTCAGCCGCTTGCGCACGAAATCGTAGGGGATCTCGTCGATCTTTCGCTCAGCGCCCGTGCCGACGCCGCGGCGGTTCGCCTCCTCGAGGATCGCGGCATCGAGCGGATTGTCGATGCCGGTCTCGAGCCGGGAGTTGATCGCCGCGCAGCGGAACACGCGGTCGGACGGCGCGCCATCCGCATCGACCGCACCGCTGACCTCGACGATGCCCTTGGTCAGCGTCCCGGTCTTGTCGGTGCACAACACGTCGACGCTGCCCAGATTCTCGATCGCCGCCAAGCGGCGCACGATGACGCCGCGCTTGGCCATGCGGCGGGCCCCGGCCGCCAAGGTGACGCTGACGATGGCCGGCAACAGCTCGGGCGTCAGGCCGACGGCGAGCGCCACGGCAAAGAGCAGCGACTCGACCAGCGGTCGCTGCAGCAAGAGATTGACGGTGAACACGAAGATCACGATCGCCGTCATGATCCGCGTCAACAGATAGCCGAACTTGCGCAAGCCCCGCTCGAACGCCGTGTCGGGGCTGGCGCCCGCGAGACGGCCGGCAACGGTGCCGAACTCCGTCGCCTCGCCGGTCTTCACCACCAGCACCTTGGCGGTCCCGCTGCGCACCGAGGTGCCGAGGAACACCGCGTTGGTGCGCTGCTGCAGGGAGGCGTCGGCAGGGCTCAACCCCGGCGTCTTCTCGACGGGGAAGGACTCCCCCGTCAGCGCGGCCTGCGACAAGAGGAAGTCGCGCGCCTCGAGCACGATGCCGTCGGCCGGAACGAGATTGCCGGCAGACAGCAGGATCACGTCGCCGGGTACGATCGTGTGGGCATCGATGGTCTCCGCTACGCCGTCGCGCAAGGCGACGACGCGTAGCGCGATGGCATCGCGCAGGCGTTTCACCGCCTCGGTCGCGCGGTATTCCTGCGCGAAGCCGAGCAGCGTGCTGCCGAGCACGATGGCGAGGATGATGATCGCGTCCGTCCACTCTCTCAGAACCGCCGAGACGAGGGCACCGAAGATCAGGATCAGCACCAGCGGGCTCTCGTACTGGCGCAGGAGCAAGCGCAGTGGGGTGGCGCTCTCCTTGGCGGTGACGCGGTTCTCGCCCAGGCGCTGCAGGCGCTCCTCGGCTTCGGTCCCACTGAGACCCGATGCCGAGGTCTGCAGCGCGCTCAACAGATCGGCGGCGTCTCGCGACCAGTAGGCTTGCACGGGCGACCCCGGTTCAGACGCGCGTCGTTGGCGCGACGCAACCGATCATAAGGCATCCGCTCGCGGCCATCAGCGGGCAGCTTGGCGCACGATACGGTGCACGAAGGCGAGCTTGGCGACCGCGACCTCGGGGATCACGAAGGGATAGAAGTCGCCGTGGCCCATGCTGCGGTTGATGTCGTTGAGCGCCAGCGTGAGCGGGACCCAGCGCTCGATCAGCGCCTCGAAACGCTCGGCGCGATAGACGTCCGCGGCCTTGATCAGCCGCGCGGCCGCGCTGGTCAGCCGCGGGGTGCGCGGCTCGATCTTGTGAACCGCGGCGGTGTCGAGGGCATCGACCATGTGCAGATAGTGCGCCCACGTCTCAGCCCAATCTTCCCACGGATGCGAGCTTGCATAGGCCGACACATGCCGCAGCGACCAGTCCGGCGGCGGCCCCGAGGCGTGATGGCGCTCGAGCGCGGCGTTGTAATTCTCGCGCTCGTCCCCGAACATCTGGCGGAAGGGCTCGATGTTGTCGGTGCCCTCGACCAGAAGCATCCAGTAGTAGTGGCCGCTCTCGTGGCGCAGGTGTCCCAGCAGCGAGCGGTAGGTCTCGGCCATGGCCTGGCGCTGGCGCTCGCGCTCGACCGAGTCGGCTTCCCCGACCGCGATCGTGATGACGCCGTCGATATGGCCGGTGATAGCGTCGTTGGCGAAGTCGAACGTCAAGGGGCCCTTGCCGACGGCGGCGCCGTCGAGCGGCAGCCCGAAGCGCAGAAGCGAATAGACGAGGCGCTTCTTGGCGCGCTCGAAATCACCCCAGGCGCGCAAGTTGACGGGATCGGACAGGTCGGGAATGGTGCGGTTCAAGGCGCAGGCGCTGCAGAAGGCCGTCGGCGCGCCGTCGCGGACCAGCCAGTTGCACACGCCGTGCTGCTCGTTGGCGCAGTAGTGGTAGCGGGGGCCCTTGGGCTTCCTCCATTCGCGCCACGGCAGTCGGGCGTCCGAGGCCAGGGTCACCATCTCCAGCCGCTCGGGCTCGAAGCCGAGGGCCCGCTTGCAGGAGAGGCATTGCACGTTCTCGAAGTAGACCGTATTGCCGCAAGAGCCGCATTTGAACGTCTGCACCGGGTCCTCGACTTCAGCGCCGCTGTTGCCGACGCCGGAACGTCGCGGCCGGAGGGTCGTTTCTTTGCTCAAAGTTAATGCAGCAAGCCCACTTCTGAGGCAATGCTCAAACTTCGTGCGAGAGGAAAGATGATCTATGCTCCGAACGCCGCAACGCACAAGAGGTCTGGCTTCTAACAGGTCCTGATGACCCTGCACGTCGCTCTCACGCACCGCACGGCCTACCAGTACGATCGCGTAATCGGGATGGCCCCCCAGGTGGTCCGGCTGCGGCCGGCGCCGCATTGCCGCACTCCGATCCTCAGCTACTCGCTGAAGATCGAGCCCAAAGATCATTGGATCAACTGGCAGCAGGACCCCTTCGCCAACTACTGCGCGCGCATCGTCCTGCCGGAGAAGTGCCAGCAGTTCGTGGTGACGGTCGACCTCGTCGCCGACATGGCCGTCATCAATCCGTTCGACTTCTTCGTCGCCGACGAGGCCAAGGAGTGGCCCTTCACCTACGAGCCCGATCTCAAAGGTGAGCTCGGGCCGTACCTGGAGCCCATGCCCGCGGGTCCCTTGCTCAAGGCCTTTCTCGCCTCGCTGCCGCGCGAGAAGATGGTCACCATCGATTTCCTCTGCGACTTGAACCGCAAGCTGCACGCCGAGGTCAGCTACTGCATCCGCATGGAGCCGGGGATTCAGACCCCGGAGGAGACGCTGCAGAAGGCGTCCGGCTCCTGCCGCGACTCCGGCTGGCTGCTGGTGCAGATCCTGCGCCACATCGGCTTCGCGGCGCGCTTCGTGTCGGGCTACCTCATCCAGTTGCGCCCCGACGTGAAACCGCTCGACGGGCCGGCGGGCGCCAGACACCGATTTCACCGACCTGCACGCCTGGGCCGAGGTCTACCTGCCGGGTGCCGGCTGGATCGGCCTCGATCCGACCTCGGGCCTGCTCGCCGGCGAGGGCCACATCCCGCTTGCGGCAACGCCACAGCCGTCGAGCGCGGCGCCCATCAGCGGAGCGCACGAGCCGGCCGAGGTGACGTTCTCCTTCGACATGAGCGTTCAGCGCATCCTCGAGACGCCGCGCGTGACGCTGCCCTACAGCGAGGAGCAGTGGGGCGACATACTTTCTGCGGGCGAGGCTGTGGATGCGCGGCTCGAGAAAGGTGACGTGCGCCTCAGCATGGGCGGCGAGCCGACGTTCGTCGCAATTGACGACATGGAGAGCGCGGAGTGGAAGACGGCGGCCGTCGGCCCCACCAAACGCCACTTCGCCGACGACCTCGTGCGCCTGCTGCAGCAGCGCTTCGCGCCGGGCGGTCTTTTGCATTACGGCCAGGGCAAGTGGTATCCGGGCGAGCCGTTGCCGCGATGGGCCTTCGCCCTCTACTGGCGCCGCGACGGCGAGCCATTGTGGGCCAATCCCGATCTCATCGCGCGCGAAGAGATCGCCTCCCCGCCGACGATCGCGGACGCCGGCAAGCTGATGGGTACGCTGTGCGAGCAGCTCGGGCTGGCGCGCGACAGCGGCGTCCCCGCCTACGAGGACCCCGCCTACTACGCCCTCGTCGAGCAGAAGCTGCCGATCGACGTCACACCTGAGAAGCTCGACGACCCCGAAGAACGAGCGCGCATCGTGCGCGTGTTCGAGCGCGGCCTCGACACCCCCGTCAGCTACGTGCTGCCGGTCCAGGTGTGGCACTCGCCCGACCTGGGGCGCCGCTGGGTGACGGAGCGGTGGGGAATCCGGCGCGGCAAGCTGTTTCTGACGCCGGGCGATTCACCTTCGGGCCTGCGGCTGCCCGTGTCCTCGCTGCCGGTGCTGCCGGCCATCGACTATCCGCACATCCTGCCGCGCGATCCCTTCGACGAGGCGCTGCCGCTGCCGGAGCGCAACGTGCTGGTGCAGCAGCGGCACGGCATCGCGCTGAAGCCTCCCCCGGTGCCGCCGCCGACGGGGCCCAGCGAGGTCTACGGGTCGGTGCGCACCGCGCTCACCATCGAGCCCCGCGACGGTCACTTGTGCGTCTTCCTGCCGCCGGTCGCCGACGTGCTGGACTTCGCCGCCCTCGTGGCCGCGGTGGAGGAGGCCACAGCCGCCGTAGGGCTGCCCATCCGCATCGAAGGCTATCCGCCTCCGTACGATCCCCGCCTCAACGTGATCAAGGTGACGCCCGACCCCGGCGTGATCGAGGTCAACATCCATCCGGCGACGAGCTGGAAAGAGCTCGTCGGCATCACCACGGGCGTCTACGAGGAGGCCCACAAGGCCCGGCTCGGCACCGAGAAGTTCATGATCGACGGACGCCACACAGGGACAGGCGGCGGCAACCACATCGTCATGGGCGGCATCACGCCCTCCGATAGCCCATTCCTGCGCCGGCCCGACCTCGTCGCCTCGATCGTGACCTACTGGCAGAACCATCCGTCTCTTTCTTATCTCTTCTCCGGCCTCTTCATCGGACCGACGAGCCAGGCGCCGCGCCTCGACGAGGCGCGCCACGAGTCGCTCTACGAGCTCGAGCTGGCGCTGAAGCAGATCCCCGATCCCGGTTGCGGCAACGTGCCCCCCTGGCTCGTCGACCGCATCTTCCGCCACCTGCTCGTCGACGTGACGGGCAACACGCACAGGGCCGAGATCTGCATCGACAAGCTCTACTCGCCCGACGGCCCCACCGGGCGCCTCGGTCTCGTCGAGTTCCGCTCCTTCGAGATGCCGCCGCATGCGCGCATGAGCCTGGTACAGCAGCTGCTCATGCGTGCCATCGTCGCCGTGTTCTGGGACGCCCCCTATCGCGCCAAACCGATCCGCTGGGGGACGGCCCTGCAGGACCGCTTCATGCTGCCCCACATTCTGTGGGCGGACTTCACCGACGTCATCGGTGATCTGCGTAGAGCCGGCGTGCCCATCGAGCTTGACTGGTTCCGCCCGCACTTCGAGTTCCGCTTTCCTCGCATCGGCGCGATCGAAGCCGCCGGCATCGAGCTGGAGCTGCGCCAGGCGCTGGAGCCGTGGCACGTTCTGGGCGAGGAGACCTCCGCCGGCGGTACCGCCCGCTACGTCGATGATTCGCTCGACCGGCTGCAGGTACGCATCAGCGGACAGA
Organism: uncultured Alphaproteobacteria bacterium; assembly: GCA_963728165.1. GTDB lineage: Bacteria > Pseudomonadota > Alphaproteobacteria > Rhizobiales > Hyphomicrobiaceae > Hyphomicrobium_A. Next base: position 747,457 of record CAVSIY010000002.1, read on the forward strand.
CGGGCGACAGGTACGTGGTGACCTGCAACGGCCGCGCGCTGCCGCTCACCGCCACCGGCACCTTTGGCGAGGCGATCGCCGGCGTGCGCTACCGCGCCTGGCTCCCCTACTCGTGCCTGCATCCCACCATCCTGCCGCACGTGCCCCTGACGTTCGACGTGATGGACACCTGGAGCGGCCGCTCCATCGGCGGGTGCCGCTACCACGCGACTCACCCCGGCGGCCGCAATTTCGAGGTGTCACCGGTCAATTCCTACGAGGCCGAGGGGCGCCGGCTCGCCCGCTTCGAGCGCACGGGGCACACCGCGGGACGCGCCTCCTTTGCCCCGGCTCAAGTCGACCCCGAGTACCCCTGCACGCTCGACCTGCGGCGCTGAGCGGCAACGAGAACGGGGCAACTCGGTCACACGGCAATTGATTCGTTTTTTCTTGCGCTTAACGCCGCTGGTGCAATGCGGCGCGAACCACTACCCTCCTAACTTCGATGACCTCGGCGAACAGTGGCTGCCCATGCGCAACCCACGGCGCGAAGACCGACGCGAAGACCTATGAACCTCGAAGCGCGCTTTGCCTTGCCGGCTGAGGCCGGCCCTCTCGCGAACTACGCCGGCCTGCGCCCGGGCGGCTACGACGAGTTGATGGATGCTGCCGGCGAGGTGCGCCCGCATTGGGCGAAGTTCCTCGCAAGCCTCAGCGAGCTTTCCAGCGCCGAGCAGGCGCACCGCGCCGAGCGCCTCAATCGGCGCGTGCGCGAGATGGGCATCGCGCATGACATTTTCGCCGACCCGACGGCGCCGGGGAAACGCTGGGAGGTCGATCTCGTCCCGCTGATCTTCTCAAGCAGCGAGTGGCGCTTCCTCGAGGCCGCCCTGGTGCAGCGCGCGCGCCTGTTCAACGTACTTCTCGCCGACATCTACGGCGAGCAGCGGCTGATGCGCGAGGGCGCCGTGCCGCCGGCGCTCGTTCTCGCCGACCCCGCCTACCTGAGCACCTGCCAGAACATCGAGCCCAAGGCCGGTCATCTCCATTTCTATGCGGTCGATCTCGCGCGCGATTCGACCGGCGTGTGGAGGGTCGTCGACAACCACACCGAGACGCCGGCGGGTGTCGGCTACGCGCTCGCCAACCGCGTCGTGCACACCCACATCGCCGGCGACATCTTCCAGAAGTGCAACGCGCTGCGCTTGGCACCCTTCTTCCAGCTCGTGCAGTCGAGCTTGACGCAGATGAGCGGACGGCGCGATCCGCGCATCGCGCTGCTGACGCCAGGGCCGCATCACGAGGACTATTTCAGCCACGCCTACCTCGCCCGCTATCTCGGCTATCTTCTGGTGGAAGCCGGAGACCTGCGCACGGCCGGCGACCGCATGTTCCTGAAGACGCTCGAAGGCCTCAAGCGCATCGACCTCATCGTGCGCTGCGTCGACGGGCGCGAATCCGATCCCTTGGAGCTCGACGCCGGCGCCTATCAGGGACCACCAGGGCTGGTGCAGGCCTGCCGCAGAGCGCCCGAGCTCGTGCGCAACGCGCTCGGCGGGGCCGTCGCTCAGAACCGCGGGCTCGGAGCCTATCTGGGCCCACTCTGCCGGCAGGTGCTCGGCGAGGACCTGATGGTGCCCGATGCGCCGCGCTGGTGGCTGGGGGATCGCGCCCATCGCCAGCACGTGCTGGACAATCTCGATCGCATGGTCGTGCACCCCGCCCAGGAAGGCACAGGTCGGCCGGGGCAAGCGCAATACGGGCAGGTGGGGGCTGCGCTGTCGGCGGCGGAGCGGCGCGCGCTGCAAGACGAGATCGAGCTGCACGGCAACCTGCTCGTCGCCGAGGAGAGGATCGGGTTCGGCACCACGCCCACGTTCACGCCCGAAGGCTTGGTGCCGCAGCCGTTCGCCGTGCGCCTCTTCGTCGCCGCGACCGCGGACGGTTTCACCGTGATGCCGGGCGGCCTCGCCATGGCGGTCGCGCCCAATCTGGCCGTCGCCTTGAGCGCGCCGGAAGCGCGCACGCGCGACGTGTGGATCATCGCCGACGGGGAGATGCCGCCGCACCGCAGCTTGTGGCAGCCCACGATCGAGACCGCGCGGGTACAGCGCTCCCAGCGCGTCATCCAGAGCCGGGTGGCGGACGATCTGTTCTGGCTCGGACGCTACGGGGAGCGCTCGGACTGGATCATGCGCATCTTGCGCAGCGCGCTGCAGCGCCTGCAGGAGGACACCGCGCCGTCCGACAGCCAGGGCGCGGCCCGCACGTGCCTGCGAGCCTTGCTGGTACGCGACGAGATCCAAGGCATCCCGCTGCGCGAGGAGCCGCACCAGTCGGCGATCACCCGCATGGTGCGCCTGCTCATCTCGGCCCGCAGCGGAAAGCGCACGCTCGATGCCACGCTCGACAAGCTCTACCGCGTATCGAACCTGACGCGCGACCGCCTCTCGCTCGAGGCCTGGCGCGTGTTGAGCCACTTCCGCCCCGGAGAGGACTGGCGCCGCGCCATCCTGACCGCGTCGCCAGAGGCCGCCCTCGATCTGGTCGAGGACGGGCTCGGCTGGATTTCCGCCTTCAACGGCCTGATGCACGAGAACATGACGCGCAACTACGGCTGGGCCTTCCTCGACATGGGCCGCCGGCTCGAGCGCGCGCACAACCTGAGCGAGGCGATCCTGTCGCTGTTCGGCGAGCCGCTCGAGCGCGAGGAGGAGACGGGCCGACTGGTGTTCCTCCTGGAGCTCGCCGACAGCTTCATCACCTACCGCTCGCGCTATCGTCTCGACCCGATGCTGGCGCTCGTCCTCGATCTGTTGCTGCTCGACGAGACCAATCCGCGCAGCCTCGCCTACCAGCTCGCAAGCATATCGAGCCACTTAGCCGGGCTTCCCCAGTCCAAGCAGGGTGCCGGTCTTACGGAGGAGCGGCGGCTCATCCTCTCCATGCTGACGTCGGTGCGCCTCGCCGACGTCGAGGCCATCGCCAGCGATGCAACGCGCGTGCAGCTGCAGGCGGCCATGCGCGACCAGCTGCGCCAGCTGCCGGAGCTGACCATCGCAATCGAGCGGCGCTACTTCAATCTCACCGAGGACCGGCCTCACCGCGTGCATACCCGGCTCGAGCCCAAGTCATGATCTACGATGTGAGTCACCGCACGGTTTACCATTACTCGACGCCCGTGGTGCAGTCGCAGCACATCGTGCACATGACGCCACGGCGCATCGAGCGTCAGGAGGTGCGCGGCCACACGCTTCTGATCGACCCGGCGCCCACCATCCGAACCGAGCGCGAGGACTACTACGGCAACCGCGTCGTCGTGTTCGACATCGAGCAGGAGCACAAAGAGCTGGTCGTGCATGCCAAGAGCACCATCGCCGTGACGCCGCCGCGGGATATCGATCTGGAGGCGAGCCTTGCGTGGGATGATCTTGCACGCATCGTTGCGCAGCCGCGCGGTGGCGTCGATCTCGAAGTCATCGGCTATGCCTGCGCCTCCAAGCACACGCGTCCGAACATGGAAATCGCCGCCTACGCGCGCGGCTCATTCGAGCCCGGCCGCCCGGTCCTGCAGGCGGTCTGGGATCTCATTTTGCGCATCTACGGCGACTTCGCCTTCGATACGACGGCGACCGACCTCTCCACACCTGTTGCGCAAGTGCTGCGCCAGCGCCGCGGCGTGTGCCAGGATTTCTCCCACCTGGCGCTTTCCTGCCTGCGCGCCATGCATCTGCCGGCGCGCTACGTCAGCGGCTATATCCTGACCAGTCCGCCGCCGGGTCTGCCGAGGCTCGCCGGCGCCGACGCTTCGCACGCGTGGATCTCGGCGTGGGCGCCCGAATTCGGCTGGGTCGATTTCGATCCGACCAACGGGCTGATGCCGCGCGACGAGCACATCGCCATCGCCTATGGGCGCGACTACGACGACGTGAGCCCCATCAGCGGCATTCTTTTGGGCGGCAACGAGCACTCAGTCAGTGTCGGCGTCGACGTCTTGCCGGTGGGATGAGGCGGCGTGACCTTTCGCCTTGCCTCACCCGTCGGCAATAACGCCGCGAAGATAGGTCCCATACGTGCTGGCGCCCAGATCGGCGGCGATCCGCAACACCTGCTCTAAGTCGATGAAGCCCATGTTGAAGGCGACCTCCTCCGGGCAGCCGATCTTGAGACCCTGGCGCTGCTCGACGATCTGCACGTAAAGGGCCGCCTCGATCAGCGACGTGTGCGTGCCCGTATCGAGCCAGGCATGCCCCCGCCCCAGCTTCTGCACGTGCAGCTCGCCCATCTCCAGATACGCGCGATTGACGTCGGTGATCTCCAGCTCGCCGCGCGCGGAGGGTCGGATCGCAGCGGCAATGTCGAGCACGCGATTGTCGTAGAAGTAGAGCCCGGTGACCGCCCAATGGGACTTGGGCTCGGCCGGCTTCTCCTCGATGCTGATTGCGCGTCCATCGCGGTCGAACTCGACCACGCCGTAGCGCTCGGGGTTGGCGACCCAATAGGCGAAGACGGTGGCGCCTTTCGCAAGTCCGGCGGCGGCGGCAAGCTCCTGCGACAGCCCGTGGCCGAAAAAGATGTTGTCGCCGAGGACGAGCGAGCATGCGTCGCTGCCCACGAAGTCGCGGCCGATGATGAAAGCTTGCGCCAAGCCCGCCGGCTCCGGCTGGATGGCGTAGGACAGGGTGACGCCCCACTGGCTGCCGTCGGACAGCAGGTCTTGAAACTGCGGCAGATCACGCGGCGTGCTGATCACCAGGATGTCACGGATGCCGGCCAGCATCAGCGTGGACAAGGGATAGTAGATCATCGGCTTGTCGTAGACCGGCATCATCTGCTTGCTGACAGATTTGGTCACCGGATAGAGGCGGGTGCCGGACCCGCCTGCCAGAATAATGCCCTTCATAGTCCCCCCTTCGGCCCCAGCAGCTCTTCGATACAGGCTGCCACGCCGGTCTCCCATGCACGCGTCTTGATGTTATAGACGTCGCGGATTTTCGAGCAATCGAGCACCGAGTTGGCCGGCCGGCGCGCCGCGGTCGGGTACTCGGCAGTGGTGATGGGCCGCAAGCGCGGGGGCGGGGAGCCGAAGCGGGCCGCACACGCAAAGATCTCGCGGGCGAACGCAAGCCACGAGCACGAGCCGCCGCCGCAATAATGGAAGGTGCCGTAGCCGTCGGCTTTTCCGGAGCCGAGCTGCGCCGCAATCGAGACGATGGCCGCGGCGATGTCCTTGGCTGCCGTCGGGCACCCGAGCTGGTCGTCGACAATGGCCAATTCCGCGCGCTCGCGGCCGAGCCGCAGCATGGTCTTGACGAAGTTGGTGCCAAAGGGGCTGTAGACCCACGCGGTGCGCACGATGACATGGGCGGGGCCGACATCGCGGACGGCCTCCTCGCCTGCGAGCTTGCTGCGGCCATAGGCGCTTTGCGGGCCGACCGGATCGTCCTCGCGGTAGGGTGTCGTCTTGCGGCCGTCGAAGACATAGTCGGTGGAGAGATGGATCAAGGGGAAGCCGCGCTCCGCGCAGGCCCGCGCGATGGCGGCGGGGCCTCGGGCATTGGCGGCATCGCAGGCCTCCTCCTCGCTCTCGGCACGGTCGACCGCCGTGTAGCCGGCGGCATTGACCACCACGACGGAGCTCGCGTCGGCGGCGTGACGGAAAAGCGCCGCAGCGATATCCGCCGGGGCTCCGGCGAGGTCCGCCTCGGCGCGATCGATGGAGCTGAGGCACACCCCGGCCGGCAATGACGCGCGTGCCAGCTCGCTGCCGACCTGGCCGGTGCGCCCGAAGACGACGATCCGCGGCGCCGTCATGGATTTTTCACGCTGGTCGCCAGGCCGATGCGCTCGCCGGCGTAGCGGCGGCGGGCGCCTTCGACCCAGCGCTTGTTGGCGAGATACCATTCGACCGTCTTGCGCAGGCCCGTCTCGAAGGTCTCCTTGGGCTCCCATCCGAGTTCGCGGCGAATTTTCCCAGCGTCGATGGCATAGCGCTGGTCGTGGCCCGGCCGGTCGGTGACGAAGGTGATCAGCTTCTCGTGCGGCCGATGCGGAGATTGGGGCAACAGCTCATCGAGGATGCGGCAGATCTCGCGCACGACCGAGATGTTGGTGCGCTCGGCATTTCCACCCACGTTGTAGCGCTCGCCGACGCGGCCCTGCGTGAGGATCTGCACCAGTGCTGCGGCATGGTCGTCGACGTGCAGCCAATCACGGATGTTGGCGCCCGCGCCATAGACGGGCAACGGCTTGCCCTCGAGGGCATTGAGAATGATGAGCGGAATGAGCTTCTCGGGGAACTGGAAGGGCCCGTAATTGTTGGAGCAATTGCTCATGACAACGGGAAGCCCGAAGGTGTGGTGCCAAGCGCGCACCAGATGATCGCTCGCGGCCTTGGAGGCTGCATAAGGCGAGTTGGGCGCGTAAGCCGTGTCCTCGGTGAACGCGCCAGCAGGCCCCAGGCTGCCATAGACCTCGTCGGTGGAGATGTGGTGGAAGCGGAACGCGTCGCGCGCCGGCGCCGGCAGATCGAGCCAATAGGCGCGCGCCGCCTCGAGCAGCACGTAGGTGCCGACGATGTTGGTGTCGATGAACGCACCGGGCCCATCGATCGATCGGTCGACATGGCTCTCGGCTGCGAGATGCATGACGAAGTGCGGCCGGTGCTGGCGGAACACGCGCGCGACCTCGGCGCGATCGCAGATGTCGACCTCTTCGAGCGCAGTGCGCGGGTTGGCACGGGCCGCGTCAACATCGAGCGTCGCCGCATAGGTCAGCTTGTCGACGATGACCACGTGCGCATCGGTATTGGCGAGAAGCCAGCGATAGACGGCGGAGCCGATGAAGCCGGCGGCGCCTGTAATGAGGATCTTCAAGGGCAGGCTCGTTTGCATTCTGGGCGAGGATGTCCGCGCGGATTTTGGCAGACCATAGAGGAAATTAGACGAAGAGGCTGAATACGTCTTTGGGCGGGGGGTGAAAGCCCGCGGCGGCGAGTGCGTTGGGGCCGACGTCCGCCAGCTCGTACAAAACCCGCAGCGGGTGCCGCCCTCGCCTTAGGCCGCAGCAGACCGCGCCCCCGTGGACCGACGGAGGGGCGAATCCAGCGCCGTGGCCCTTCCGACGCAGGGCAAGCAAGCCGGAGCGCAAGCCGCACAGCGCTCACTTGTCATGTGCGTTCAAGGACCGGCGTCAAGTTGCTCAGTGACCGGGCAAATGTTGCGCCGCTCGCAACGTCGGCGGGTTGCCCACAGGAGTTCTCTTTCGGGAGGCGGTCGCAGAGTTTGCTGTCAGGTGTCGTTACACTACGGTCGCCTCACATGACTCGTTGTAGAGACGGGGCGAGCGCGACGCTCGAACTCGTTGTAGAGACGGGACACGAGTTTTGCGACTGATTTCAAATGGAGGGTGGCCATGTCTTTGCGGGGACTGAAGCTCATATTGCAGGTGGCGTTTTGCACGGCGCTAATGTCGGGTTCGGCGAACGCGCTCACTATCATCGACTCGGAAACCGATACCGTTTCGGGCGTCACACCCCTTACCCAGGGCGAACTCTACTATGGCGGCGGCCTGCATAAGACGGGCGGTTTTACCGACTTCTTTAATTTCTCGCTCGCTTCGGCCCCGTTGGGCACGGTCACGATCTCGGCTCCGGACGTGATTGGAGCGATCGCAAACCTCACACTGGTCTGGTGGGACCCCGGTTCTTCGTCCGCGATCTCGCCGGCGCTGACGGTAACCGATGCCTTTGGAGCTCTATTGCCGGCAACTACGCTGGCGTTCGCGCTTGCGTCCGCTACCGACTACCACCTTCGCGTCACGGGCACCGCACTTACGGACGGTGGCGCCTATACGGCTCGGATTACGACCACCCCCATCCCGCCGGCGTTGCTCCTGTTCGGCTCGGCGCTTGCCGGCCTCGGCTTCCTGGGACGCCGCTCGCGTCGCAGCAGCGCGCCCAACCCGTTGGCCTAACGCTGGCCTTGTCAGCTCAGCGCCCGTGCATAGCTGCGCAATTCCTGTGAGCAAATGGGAGGGAGTCGGTGACTCCCTCTTCCTGCTCGGTGCGCGCTGTCGCAGTCTCGCCAAGGGAGCCTGAACAAGGCCGCGAAGGGCCGACCACCATTTGGATGACGCGAAATGGTCTGAGCGTACGGAGCTTGCGACTCCGGAGGTAGGTTGTCTCGATGCTGATGGCACAGAACAATCGCGGATCGATGCACGCGGCCTACGAGGCTCCCAATCAGGGTCTCGATCCGCGCCAGTACATCTCGATCCTGAAGCGGCGGTGGGCATTTCTGCTCGTCCCCATCGTGCTGGTCCTGGCCGGCGGCATCACCCTCGTCGCCCTCAAGCGCCCGATTTATCTCGCCGAGGGAAAGATCCTGGTCGAATCGCAGCAGATCCCCACCGATCTCGTGCGCCCGACCATCACCGCCACCGCCAACGAGCGCATCCAGGTCATCGAGCAGCGGATCATGGTCCGCGACAACCTCATGGCGATCGTGGACAAATTCCAGATGTTCCCCGATCGCAGGGCGCACCTGTCCACCACGCAACTGCTCGACATGATGCGCGAGCGCACGCACATCTCGACCTATGCCCTCAACCAAGCGCGGCGCGGCGATAGCCTGACAATCGCTCTGACCATCGGCTTCGAATACGAGCAGCCCGAAATCGCCATGCTCGTTGCCAACGAGCTGATCACGCTCATCCTCGCCGAGGATGCCCGCAATCGCGCCAGCCGGGCGCAGGAGACCACCAACTTCCTGGCCCAGGAGGTCAAGCGGCTGGAAGGCAAACTGGGAGCGATCGACGCGCAAATCGCCGAGTTCAAGCGCAAGCACGACACCGAGACCGACCCCCAGAAGACGTCGCTGCAAATGGCGTTGATCATGGCGGACCTGCAAGACAAGAGTGCGGTCTTTTCCAGCTCCCACCCGGAAGTCATCCGGCTCAAGCGCCAATTGAAAGCGCTGGAGAAGATCGCCGCGCAGTCGGCGCAAGTCGAAACGGGACTTGAAGCCCTGCAAAATCAACGGACGAACTTGCAAAAACAGTTGGAAACAGCCAACGAGAAGCTGTCGGCGGCGCGGCTCGGCGAGAACCTGGAAAGAGCGCAGTTCTCCGAGCGATTGGAGGTCCTCGAGCAGGCAATAATGCCTCAGAAGCCGTTCAAGCCTAATCGCCGCAAGTTGCTCACGATCGTTTTCGCCCTGGCGCTAGCGGCCGGCATCGGCTGCGTTGCGCTCATGGAGATGCTGGACAACAGCATAAGAGGGACGCGCGATGTCTACGCCATCGCCGCTCCCTCGCTCATTCAAGGCATCCCCTACATTGCCACCAAGAAGGAGCTCCTGAGGCGAAGATTTGAGCTTGTTGCTGGGGCGACCGCACTCGTTGGCGTGCTCGTGGGCGGCGTGGTCGCGGTCCATCTCTTCATACGTCCGCTCGATCAGTTGTGGGCCTCGGTCTTGGGGCGTCTCTTGGGGTGATCGATATGTCAAGCTTCGACCATGCGCGCGATCCTTCGATGAAACCCAGATCCGCCAACCCCTCTTATCCATCCTGGCCGGGTTTGCCGGGCTACAACAATGGGGGGCCGGGATTGCACGCCTCGCAACCGGTTGGCCTCGCCGATGGCACCTTCCGCGAGGTGGTGCTGGATGAGGCCGATTTGGAGGCAGCGCGCATCATCGGCCACGACGTGACCGATCCGCGCGCCAAGTCCTACGACATCCTGCGGACAAACGTGCTGCAGGCGATGGACCTGCACGAGTGGCACCTGCTCGGCATCACCTCGCCGACCAAGGGATGCGGCAAGACCCTGACGGCGATCAACCTCGCGCTCAGCATCAGTCGGCAGATGGAGAGAGCCGTGCTGCTGATCGATATGGATTTCCGCAAGCCGCAGCTTGCGAGCCGTCTGGGGGTGACGTCCAACGTCGGACTTCTGGACGTGCTCGCTGGACGGCTGGCCGCCACGGAGGCCATGTTCCAGATCCGCGCCGGCCGTAATTCGATTGTGGTGCTCCCCACCGAGGTGACCGACGTCTCGGCCGAATTGATTGCATCGCGCGCGATGCAAGCCTTCATCCAGGAGCTCAGACGCAGCTTTCGATCCTACGTCGTCATCCTCGATCTTCCGCCAATGCTCGTCAGCGACGATGTGACAGTGCTGCTTCCGCAAATCGATTGCGCACTGCTGGTCGCGGCGGTCGGCACATCGACGGTGCCAGAAATCGAGGAATGCGGCCGGCATCTGCAGTCGACCAATCTGCTGCGCGTCGTGGTGAACAAGGTGCCAGAGTCCAAGAAGATGTATTATTGAAATTTCGGGGCTGAGTTGAATGCGCGTCTTCCTGACACTCGTGATCATGTGGGGTCTTACGCTGGCAGCGGCGGCGCAGACCCTGCAGCCTGGCGACACGATCGCCATCTCCGTTTATCAGGATCCCAAGCTCGATCGTCAGATCCTCATCGGCCCAACGGGCACGTTTTCTTTCCCGCTCGCAGGGCGAATTCAAGCACAGGGAAAGACACCCGAGGGGCTTGAGAAAGCGCTCAAATCAAAGCTCAAGGACAAGTACACGACGCCACCCGATGTCACGGTGGCCCTCGTCGCGACCGCCAAGTCAGAGGAAGAGGAGAAGCCACGATTTTTCATCACCGGCGAGGTGGGAAAGCCCGGGCCCTTTCTTTTGACGCAGGACACCAGCGTGATGCAAGCGATCGCCATGGCGGGCGGACTGGGGCCATTCGCGGCGCGAAAGCGAATACAGGTTCGCCGCAAGATCAATGGCGTCGATTCGACGTTCCTATTCGACTATTCGGCCTTCGAGAAAGGGGTGGACGTAAGCGGCGACATCGAGCTCCAGCCTGGCGACGTCGTCATCGTTCCCGAGAAGGGTCTTTTCGAGTGATCCAAGTCGAAAGACGAGCCCCAGATCCAGGAACAGTCACGCCGTGAGAAAAGAGGCAATCCTATTGGGGTTGTGCGCCGGCGTGTCTGCGTCCGACGCGCTGGCTGGCGACTGGAGCGCAAAGGCCCGCTTCAACCAGAACGTGGAGGCGAGCGACAACCGCGCGCTCGACCCGCATTCCGCCGGCGCGACGTACTTGTTCACCAGTCGGCTGCGCCTGGATGCAATCACGGTGTTGCCGACCATGTCGCTCGAGATGAACGCAGACGTCAGCTACCAGAACCTGACCGGACCCGGCGCCTACCAGAACTCCTCGCCGACCGACAACAGCCTCGGGTTCAAGTTCGAGAACAAACTGGACCCCATCACCGCGTATAACCTCAGCGGATACTGGCAGCGCCAGGACGCGACCTCGGCCCAGCTGGCAGACACAGGCATCGTCATCGTCACGGGCGACATCAATACGTTCGTGCTCGAAGGCGGTGTCAATCGCAAGCTCAACCCATTTGACGAAATCCGCTGGTCGACCCGCGGCACGGTGGTCGACTTCAACGAGGCGCCGGGAACATCCTTTACTGATTGGCTGACGACGGCGGCCTGGGTCGGGCGCCTCACCCAGAGCACTCAGCTCACAACCTCGCTGCAGTTCGAGCTGCTGGATCAGGGCGATCCGGCCAACACCGAGTCGAAGATCGGCCGGGTTCAGACCGGGGTGGAAACCCAATTCTCGCACGACCTCTCGTTCAAGGGATCGATCGGCGTCGGAGTCCAGAACACGAGCCAAGACACCAATGCCTACGGGACTACGCCCTCCGCCTCAAACACCGACGCCGACGTGCTGGCCGATCTGCAAGTGATCTACCTTCCCCTTCCGAGCACGCAACTGTTGCTCTCGGCCTCGCACTGGACCGGCCCGAACGTCCTGGGCCAGGTCGAAAGTCGAACGATCCTGAGCGCAGCCTGGGGCCAGGCGATCAACCACCTGTCGAATCTGTGGCTCAGAACCGACTACACAGGCCAGATTCCAATGATCAACCTGTTCAACGACGGGGACACCGGCTACGTGCGGGCATCTGTCGACTACGACTACCGCCTGAGCCCGGAATGGGTCGCGCAACTCTCTTACCGGTTTGCCCACCGGAATGACGAGGAAGCTTCCGCCAATTCCAACACACTGTTCTTCTCCGCGGTATACGAATCCACCATATTGCCGTGAGCGCATCCGCGCCGGCAACGATGCAAGTCACGTTGATTAAGGGCTGGGGCATGCAAATCGACAACGTTGATCGGGCTTACGAGCGGGGGTTGGTGTTTCCGCGAAGAGTCTCGTTCTCCTCGCAGGTTCTGCAAGAGCTGATCATCGGCATCGACAGCATTGTCATCTTGTCGGTGGCCCTCGTTACTTACTTCGCCTTCGTTGGAAGTGGCGCAGGCGATCCTGCGTACTACGCGGCGGCCATTGCCTTCGTGTGGTTGGTCTCCATTTCATTGATGAACCTGGCAGGGCTCTATCAGCTCGACCCGATCATGCGGCCGCTGGCGTTCGCCGATAAGTTCCTGATCGCTTTCGCCACCACGATCCTCTTTCTCCTTGCGGCGGCGTTCGCGGTCAAAATCTCCGGGTCGTTCTCGCGCGCCTGGATTGCGAGCTTTGCCGTAGCGGCTTGCTCTGCAACCGTCCTCATTCGTTGCGTCGCCGGCAAAGCCCTGGGATTTCTGGCGGACCGGGGCGTATTCACGCGCAACGTCGTGATCGTCGGTGCCGGCGAGCAAGCCAAGCGTCTCCTCACCTTTATCGAGGCCTCGCGCCCCCGCTTCATCTCCGTGCTTGGCGCCTTCTGCGAAACGCCCGCCGACCTTCCCGCCGCCAGCCGGCATCGTCGCCTCGGCGGCATCGACCGATTGGCGGCCTATGTCCGCGCCAACCGTGTCGACGATGTTGTCGTAGCGCTGCCCTGGTCGCGCGACGAAGAGATCTTGAGCACGCTGGAGGCGCTGCGCGAGCTTCCCGTCAACGCCTACTTGGCCTCCGACCTGATCGGATTTCGGCTTCCCTTCAAGCAATCACCCGATCACTTCGGGGATATGCCTGTCGTCGAGGTCATGGGGCGGCCATTTGTCGGGTGGGGCGGGGTCAAGAAGCAGGCGTTGGACTACACCCTGACGATCATCGCGCTGCCTATTCTGCTTCCCGTCATGGTGCTCATCGCCCTTGCCATCAAACTCGAAAGCCCGGGGCCCGTATTCTTCCGCCAGCAGCGGTATGGCTTCGCCAACGAGGCGTTCTTGATCTGGAAATTCCGCACCATGTGGCACGAGGAGCGCCCTCCGGCCAAGACGCTGCAGGCAACGCCCGGCGATCCGCGGGTGACGCGGGTCGGGCGTCTGTTGCGGCGGACGAGCCTCGATGAGCTGCCGCAACTCTTTAACGTGCTGACCGGCACCATGTCGCTCGTCGGACCGCGGCCGCACGCCGTTGATCACAACGTCGAGTACTCGCGCATCATCCGCGGCTACTTTGCCCGCCACCGCGTAAAACCGGGAATCACGGGCTGGGCCCAGGTCAATGGCTTACGCGGCGCCACGAAGGGCGTCGAGCAGATGGAAGCAAGAGTGAAGCACGACATCTACTACACCGAGCACTGGTCGCTGCTTTTCGATCTGCGAATTCTCGCCATGACGGTGGCCGCGTGGGTAACGGGCCGCAACGCCTATTGAGCAGATTAGATTTCCGTCTTTCGTTTGCAGTCAGTGCGAACACTCGCGCGTCATTTGTCGAACGCGCCGCCAACGATTTCCAACCGGTGACAAACTGCGAGGTTCCTGTGCACAACTTGGCCATGTTGCCGAGTTGCCTCATCCGGTTTCAACGGGTTTCAGGCTAGGTTGTAGTTGATCCTTGCAAACCAATGTCGCTCATACGGCATTGGACAAAAAGCGGTGGAACACAATAGGGTATGAAAAAGCTAGCATCGTTGCCGGCAGCTTTCGCTCTGAGTGCAATCGCCGTCTCCATTCGGGCATGCCGTCGCCGGCACGGTCCAAATCGAAGGCGTGCACTACAACGTCTTTTACGGAACGAGCATTGGAAAAAACAACGTCATCGGCGATCCAAATTCGGGGATCCCAACACCATCCGGACGCACGCCGTGGAAAGCAGAAGGCAGCTTTCGGGGCCACCACATCGACGGCGTCGTGACAGCAACCATTCCGGAATACGCTGTCGATTGGTATTTCATCGGCGCTGAATCCGGAAACATCAACACATTTTTCAGCGGCGGGATCTCATTTTCCGAGGACAATCAGAATAATAATTACGACAACACCGCAGGGGGATGGCAGTTTCTGGGCACCACCACTGGCAGTGGTGCGAATACGCCCATTGATTTCACTTTGGTTGACACGGCCTACCTCAACAACAACAGCGTGACGAACGGCGACAACAACAAGCCCGGCTCGAATAAGCCAAGCCTAATCTTTTCGTATGCCACTCCAAGCGGGAACGGCTGGGAATTAACGCTCGATGCCACGGACTGGTTCGTGTTCGCGTTCAACGATCCCGGCTCTACCGACAAAGATTTCGACGACTACATGGGCGTGGGTCACGTCTACGCCAGCGAGTGCCCAAGGTACCGCTGCCCGGCGCGCTGCCGCTGATGGGCACCATCGTGGGCGGTGGTTTCCTTATGCGCAGGTGGCGCAGCCACCGCAGCCGAAAGACGGGCTCGGATCAATTGGCCTGAGATCCTCATCGTCGATCAGTCGAAACTGACGTGGTCCTATGCGCATGCACACTCCAAACAAAGCTCCCATCGGGGCTGAGCTGGACAGGGCGGGACTTGGTGCACAGAGAGCCGCCCCTGCGCTCAAGCAAGTCCCGACGCATCCAGGGCCCCGCGCACTGCTGCCGGATGATCTGTCGCGCGACGTCTACTGCGTGCTCGGCATGCCGATCGACGCTGTCGATATGCCCACTGCCCTGCGCCGGGTCGAGGCCGCAGCACAGGGGCAAGCGCCCTTCCTCGTGTCGACCGCCAATTTGAACTTTCTCACGAGCAGCCTGCGTGACGGCGAATTCCGGGACTCGCTGCACGCCAGCGACCTCTGCACCGCCGATGGCGCTCCCATCGTGTGGATTGCGCGCCTTATCGACGTGCCGCTGACAGAACGCGTCGCGGGGTCCGACATGTTCGATAAGCTGGCGCAGGCTCCCGCCGGCCAAGAGCTCACCGCCTACTTCTTCGGCGGCGCGCGCGGCGCTGCCGCGGCTGCCTGCCGGATGTTGCGGGGGCTGAGCGGCCTGAAGGGCGTCGGCTCGACCTATCCCGGCTACGGCAGCATCGACGAGTTGAGCAGCGACCGGTTCATCGACACCATCAACGCCAGCAAAGCCCAGTTTCTGGTCGTTGCTTTGGGGGCAGCGAAGGGCCAGGCGTGGCTCATGCGAAACCACCATCGCCTGCAGGTTCCCGTTCGCGCCCACTTGGGCGCCACCGTCAATTTCCAAGCGGGTGGCGTGCGACGCGCGCCGCCGCTCGTGCGTCGTGCGGGCCTGGAGTGGCTGTGGCGCATAAAGGAAGAGCCGCATCTGTGGCGGCGCTATTGGGCTGACGGACGCGTCTTGCTGCGCCTCCTATTTACGCGCGTGCTGCCGCTTGCCGTCCAACTTTGGCAGCACCGCCTCGCGGCGGAGCCTGATCGCGCCTTCCAGGTTCGAACCCTTCTCGAGGCCCAGTCCGTCACCTTGCGGCTATCGGGACACGGCACCGCCCGGCACATCGCGCGCGCGATTGTCTACTTCCGCAACGCCATCAATCTGGGCAAGCCGGGCATGGTCCTCGACCTGTCGCACCTCGACTTTGTCGACGCCCGCTTCTTGGGATTGCTGCTCATGGTCCGCAAGCAGCTCAAGGCGCGGGGCGCGGACCTGCAGCTCATCGGCGCGTCGCGCCGGCTGCAAAAGCTCTTCTGCCTCAATGAGGTCGGCTATCTGATATCCGCGGGGCAAGCGACGTGACGGTAGCGGGTAATGGAGTAGTCCGGCGCAGCAATGCCGGCGTCACCGGCATCTTGGCGGCGCTCAGCCTGCTCTTGGCGCTCATCGCCTACCACGGCTCTCTCGCCGAATTGGTCGGACGCTGGATCAGACAGGAGGAGTACGGCCACGGCTTTCTCATCGCCGGGCTTGTGGCGTGGCTGCTGTGGACGCGGCGAGAGGCGCTGCTTGCGAGCATGGGCCCGCCGACTTGGCTTGGACCGCTCCTTGTTGGCGCGGCAGCCGTCATGCACATCGTGGGCGAGCTGAGCGCCCTCTTCGCTCTTTCGCAAATTGCCTTCCTGTGCGCGTTGATGGGCCTCACGCTGAGCATCGGGGGCACGTCCTTGCTGCGCGTCGCCGCGGTGCCGCTCTTGTTTCTCTTGTTCGCCATTCCCCTTCCTTACTTCATCGAGTCGCTGTTGACGTGGCGGCTACAGTTGATCTCGTCCCAGCTCGGCGTTCTCTTCATCCAACTGTTCGATATTCCAGTCTATCTGGAAGGTAACGTCATCGACCTCGGCAACTACAAATTGCAGGTGGTCGAGGCGTGCAGCGGGCTGCGCTATCTCTATCCCTTGCTGGGGCTCGGCTTTCTGGCGGCCTACTTCTTCCACGCGCCGCTGTGGCAGCGCGTCGTTGTTTTCCTGTCCGCCATTCCGATCACCATTCTCATGAACAGCTTCCGCATCGGCATGGTCGGCGTGCTGGTCAACGGCTGGGGCACGCAGATGGCCGACGGCGCCTTGCACTTCTTCGAAGGCTGGGTGGTGTTTCTGGCTTGCACCGCGCTGCTCGTCGCTGAGATCTATCTGTTGGCGCGCTTCGCGTCCGGCAAGAGCTTTCTTCAGGTCTTCGGCGTTCCCACCGTCGTGCCGCGTCCAAGCGCACATGCCGCATCCGTGCCGCGCTATGCAGCTCCGCTGCAGGTCTGCCTGCTCATTCTGTGTGCCTCGGGACTGGCGATCTTTGCCTTGTCCAGCCGTCAGGAGAATGTTCCCGATCGCCTACGCTTTGCGGCATTCCCCACCACGATCGGCGCTTGGCAGGGGCATTCCTCACAGATGGAACCTCAGGTGGAGCATGCCCTGGGGCTGGCGGATTACATATTGTCCGACTACTCCCTTCCCGACAGCGGGGCGGTAAATCTCTACGTCGCCTACTATGCCTCGCAGAGGCAGGGCCTCTCCCCGCATTCGCCGATCGTCTGCATGCCGGGCGGCGGCTGGCAGATAACGAAGTTCGACAGAACGAGCTTCGAGGATGCCGCGCTTCCTTCGACGCTCCCGCTCAACCGGGCCGTGATCGAGCGCGGGACAGCAAAGCAGCTCGTCTACTACTGGTTCGTGCAGCGGGGCAGGAACGTCGCCAACGAGTTCTTGTCCAAGTGGTACCTGTTCGCCGATGCGATCATCAAGAACCGCACCGACGGGGCACTCGTGCGTCTGACGACGCCGTTCTATGCCGGCGAAACCGAACGTGATGCCGAGCAGCGGCTGCAGACGTTCGTGAAGGTGCTCGTGCCGCGCCTCAATGGATACCTGCCGGCGCGGCACCAGCCCGATGTTCAATCTGTCGCGTATCATCGAAAAAACAGTCAATCATAGGTAGCGCCATGTTTCAGATGTCCAGAGCACCATTTTCATTGTTGCGATTCGTCGTGCTGATGTGGGCGGTCGTGCAAATTGCAGGCTGCGGCTCACCGGAAGAGCGCGCCCAAAACCATTATGAACGTGGCATGCAGCTGCTTGCCAAGAACGACTACGCGAAGGCTACCGTTGAATTCAAGAATGCGCTTCAGCTCAAGAAGGACATGCTGGGCGCGTGGCGCGGTCTCGCCCAAGTCGAGCAGCACAATGGCGACTGGACGTCCGTAGCGCAGATCTTGCGCAAGGTGGTGGAGATCGACCCCAAGGACTTGGATGCGCATTTGCGTCTTGCCAGGCTCTACGTCCTCTCCAACGCTCTCGATGAAGCCGTCAAAGAGGCCGAAGCGGCCGAGAAGCTCAACGCGCGCGATGCCAGCGTGCTGGCTTTGAGAGCGGCAATCCAATTGAAGCTCAACGATCCCGCCGGCGCCGTTCGCGCCGCTCAAAGCTCGCTCAAAGCCAAGCCCGGCAATACCGAGGCCCTGATCGTTCTGTCGGCCGAGCGCGTGTCCCAGAATGATTTCGACGGGGCCCTGAAGATCCTCAACAGCGCGCCCGAGGGACAAGCGGACGAGCTGGGCGTCCAGCTGTTCAAGATGAAAATCTATGAGCAGATGGGCAATCAGCAGCAGGTCGAGGTGCTGCTCCGCAAGCTCGTTGCGCTCTACCCCAAGGAAGCTTCGTTCCGAAAGCAGCTGGTCAAATACTACGTCGCCCAGAAGCGTTTGGATGAAGCGGAGAAGGAAGTCCGCGCCATTGCCAAGGAAGACCCCGCCAATATCGAGGCAGGACTGGACGTCGTGCGCTTCTTGAGCAGCTTCAGGGGACCTGCTGCCGCCGAGAAGGAGCTTTCCGCGCGCATTGGCGCCGGCGGCGACGTGTTCCAATACAAGATGCTGTTGGCGGACGTGTACCTGGCTGAGAGAAAGCCGGAGGAGGCCACGCGGCTGCTCGAGGAGCTCGTCCACAGCGCCAGCTCCGACAACACAGCCTTGGCAGCGAAAATAAAGCTCGCCGAGACGCAGTTGCGCAACCACAACCTCGAAGCAACGCAAGCCCTCGTCGCCGAGATCCTGAGCAAGGACGCGCGCAACGGGGCCGGCCTCAAGCTGCGCGCCATGCTTGCCATGGAGCGCGGCCAGTATGACGCCGCCACGAGCGACCTGCGCCAGGCTCTGGCGGAGCAGCCGCGCTCGACCGAGCTCATGCTGTTGCAGGCAGTGGTCTACGAACGCCAGGGCGAAATCGAGCTCGCCGATCGGCAATACGCCGACGCCTTGAGAGTGTCGAACTTCCAGCCTGCGATCGGACTGAACTATGCAGCCTTTCTCCGCCGCCGCGGGAATGCGGCACGCGCCGAGGACGTGCTGACGGAGCTGCTCAGCCACGCGCCGCGAAACGTCGGCGTCTTGTCGGCGCTGGCCGAGATTCGGCTGGCGCGGCGCGATTGGAGCGGGGCGCAGGAAATTGCCGATACCCTGCGCAAAGTCAGCGACAATCAAAGCACGGCTGACCAGATTCTCGCCGCCGCCCTGAGCGGGCAACAGAAATACGACGAGAGCGTCGGCCTCTTGCAGAATGCCTATGCGGCGGTCCCCGGCTCGCCGCGGCCCATGTACGCGCTGGTCAATACGCTGATGCGGGCCGGAAAGAGCGATCGGGCACGGGCGTTCTTGCAGACCGTGCTCGCAAAGGACCCGGCAAATACCGACGCCTTGGTGCTGCTGGCTTCAGTTCAGCTTGCCAACAACGAGCAGGACAAGGCGCTCAGCACGCTTCAGACCGCAATCCAGCACAAACCCAAGAACACCGTTGGCTATCGGGCGCTCGCCAACCTGCATCTTCAACGCGGCGAAGTGGATGAGGCGTTGAAGACGATCAAGACGGGACTGGAGGATCAGCCCAAGAGCGCGTCGCTGCGACTGGTGCTGGCTGGGGTGCTCGAGCGCAAGGGAGACTACGACGCGGCAATTCGCGAATACGAGGATCTCTTGAAGCAACAAGCGGGCTCGATGATCGTCGCCAACAACCTTGCGAGCCTCTTGTCCGATCACCGGACCGACAAGGGCAGCCTCGATCGGGCCTACGCGCTCGCCGTCGCCTTGCGAAAATCCGAGGTGCCGCAGTTCAAGGACACGTTGGGTTGGATCCACTACCGGCGGGGCGAGTACAAGGATGCCGTCCCGCTCCTCGAGGACGCCGTCAAACAGCTCCCCGACGCTGCTCTGGCGCGCTATCACCTGGGAATGACCTACGTGGCCATGGGTGAGACGGCAAAGGCCTCCGAGCAGCTCGGCAAGGGGCTCGAGCTGACGGCTGCCGACGCAGAGCTCAAGGGAAAGCTGCAGACGGCGCTGCAGCAGCTCGGCAAGAGCTGACAGGCTTGAGGCTGCCCCAGTGCCGAGACTCGGCACTGGGGTGGTCAGTGCCGGTCGGTTCTGATCCAGCGTTTTGCGCGTTGACCGCCCAAGAGACGGGCATAGAGACCACACTTGGCCCACACGTAAGCGGGCACCAACAGCAAGGCGCTGGCCGGCAGGACCGTGCGACCGAATTTCCACCAGGCCAACGTGATGGAGAGGACGAACGCAGTGCAAGCGGCAGCGCTTATCTGAAAGGCCCGCGCCGGAAAGCCGACGAGCGCTGCAAGCCCTGTAAGGCCGAGTGTTGCCGTTAGGAGCAAAGTCAGCAGAGCCACGGGCGGAACCGCGAGGTCGAGCGCCAACACCAACCGTTGCAGATCGCGTTGCACGATCGCTGAGAGGATCGCGTGCGGCACAGTCGCGAAAATGAGGCCCAGGTGCCCTTGCTCCCAACGCTGTCGCTGCGTCTCCGCGCCTTTGACCGAGGGCGAAAACTCGCTGGTGACGACGGCAGCGGGACAGAACACGGGCGGGCGCCGCCGGGCAGCCAGGTCGAGACCGAGCTTCATGTCCTCGACGATTTCTCCGCTGGCAAGATTGGCGGAGCCCATCGCATCCCATGGAAAGGCCATGCCAGTGCCCATCAGCTGGCATGGGAGCCCGAGCCTGCTGAGCCCAAGCGGGCGCGCCCAATTCTTCACGCGCCACGCGAACGCGGCCACCTGGTGGTTGATCGAAGATCGCTCCGGCACACGCATGAGGTAGAGAGCCTGCGCCGGCCGGCCGGTTGCGGCGCTCATCGCTGCGAGGTGATAGATCGTGCCAACGGCGAGCCGGCAGTCGGCGTCGATGACGATCACCACGGCCGGCGGATCGGCGCTGATATGGCGAAGGCCGTAGTCCAACGCGTAGCCCTTGCCGATACGAACGGGATCGACGCGGGCGACGACCTCAGCGCCGGCCGCGGCGGCGACCGCGGCCGTATCGTCGCTGCAATTGTCGGCCACGACGACCAGCCGATCGCTCGACCTCAGCTGCGCCTTGATGTCCTCGAGGGTCGGAAGGACGCTGGCGCTCTCATTGTGTGCGGGAACCAGCACGGCGGTGCGCGGTCGCGCCGCGGCTGCGGACAACGCCTGCTCCTTTCGCGGCAACCACGCCGTCGCGGCACCGATCTCGACCAGCAGCACCGTTACGGGAATGCCGAGCAGTATCGCCACAGCGTCGAGCAGGTACGACACGAGAGCTACCGACCACTCGGGCATTTGGACCCATCGCCACTATTGGGAATCGCAAAGTGCTTCTCCACAGAGTTGCCTAAAGTCAGCCTTGCCTCGTCCTTGTCAACAGGTGACGATCAACGGACGTCCACGATGACCCATCGTTCTGAAGACGGATGCCTGCAACTGAATTTAGCAGATCAGCGCCAAGGTTGACTGAGTGAAGTTGGATCGCAGCATACATTTCACGACATCGCACGAAAGCGCGAGCACACCGGACGTGGGCTCGCAGCCCGACATATCCGTCGTCGTCGTCAACTACAATACGGCGCATCTCCTCGACCGCATGTTCGCCGCGCTGAATGCCGCGCGAGGCGAGCTTCAGCTTCAGGTGATCGTGATCGACAACGCCTCGCGTGATAACTCGTTGGCGGTCTTGCGCACGCATCATGCGGAAGTGGAGCTGATCGAGAACAAAACCAACGTCGGCTTCGGGCGCGCCAACAATCAGGCGCTGGCGCTGGCGCGCGGCCGCTACGTTCTGCTGCTGAACACGGATGCCTTCGTATCGCCCGACACCCTGATGAAGACCGTGGCGTTCATGGACGCGCATCCCGATTGCGGCGTCTTGGGCGTCAAGCTCGTCGGGGAGGACGGCGCGCTGCAGCCGTCCTGCCGCTACTTTCCCACGCCTTGGAATGTGTTCGCCGTCTCCAACAGGCTCGGCGTCTGGCTGTCGCGGTGGCTGTTCCCCGGCACACGTCTGGTGGACGACATGGCGTGGGACCATGCCACCGCGCGCGAATGCGACTGGGTGCCGGGTTGCTATTACCTGGTCCGACGCGACGTGATCGAGCGCATCGGCCTGTTCGATCCGCGCTACTTCCTCTACTTCGAGGAGGTCGACCATTGCCGTGCCGTGCGCAAAGCCGGCTGGAAAGTGATCTACTACCCGTTCACGCAGGTCGTTCATCTCGGCGGCGAGAGTGCTCAATCAGACGCCCCCCTCAATGAAGTCAGCCGCCAGATCTCGACGCTCCAGATCGAGAGCGAGCTCATATATTTCCGCAAGCACCACGGCGTAACGGGCGTACTGGCGGGAGCATTTCTCGCCATGCTGAGCAACGCCATCAAGGCATGCCACGGGGTAGTGCGAGCGAAGGGTTGGGCACACGCCGCGGCCGCTATGCGTCATGCGTGGCTCATGTCGCGGTTGCTCGCGGTCACACACCTCGGCACACGGGCAACGCGCTGACATGAGCTTCGGGGCGGTCGCGATCGGTCGGAATGAAGGCGAGCGCCTGCACAAATGCCTCGCCTCGCTCAACAGAGCCGCCGACCGCAATCTACGTCGATTCCGGTTCGACCGATGGATCGGCCGAATGGGCACGCAACTACGGGGCGGATGTGGTCGAGCTTGATATGGCCATTCCGTTTACGGCGGCGCGCGCGCGCAATGCCGGCCTGCAGCGAATGCGTGATATGGCGCCGACGCTCTCCTTCGTCCAGTTCATCGACGGGGATTGCGAGCTGGACGCCGGTTGGCCCCGAGAGGCGCTCAACTTCCTGGAATCGCACCCCGACGTCGCAGCCGTGGCCGGCCGCCTGCGCGAGCGTCATCCGGAGCGATCGGTCTACAACTGGCTCTGCGAGAGGGAATGGGACGGGCCGACCGGAGAGCTTCGTGCGTGCGGCGGTATCGCGATGATGCGTGCTGCCGCGCATCGAAGCTGTCGGCGGATTACGACGACGACCTGATAGCCGGCGAGGAGCCGGAGCTGTGCGTGCGTCTGCGCGGCGAAGGGCTGGCGAATCTGGCGGCTCGACGCGGAGATGGCGCTGCACGACGCGGCCATGACGCGCTTTGGCTCAGTGGTGGCGGCGCGTTCTGCGTAGCGGCTACGCCTTTGCCAATGGCGCCTACCTCCACGGCGCACGCCCCGAGCGGCACTTCGTTTGGGAATCCCGCCGCGCGTGGCTGTGGGGTCTTTGGCTGCCACTCGTTTGCCTCGCCTGCAGCCTGCTTTGGGCTCCCTGGGGTCTCCTCACATGGCTGATCTATCCTTTGCAGGTCCTGCGCCAGACGACGCGCAATCGCGGTCCGCTCGCCGAGCGCGCAACGCTGGCGCTGTTCCAGACGCTCGGCGCGCTTTCCCGAGGCCTGGGGCCAGCTCAAGTTTCTGCGCGACCGCCTCCTCGGCCGCCAGGCGCGCCTCATCGAATACAAGTGACGGCTGCCATGCGCATTGCCTATGTCATCAATCAGTACCCCAAGGTCAGCCACAGCTTCATCCGCCGCGAGATCCTGGCACTCGAGCGCCACGGCATCGAGGTGACGCGCATCGGCTTGCGCGGCTGGGACGGCGAGCTCAAGGATGCGGCCGACGAGGCCGAGCGCACGCGCACGCGCTATGTTCTTCGCGGGGCCGCACTCTCTGCTCCCACTCGCCACCTTACGAATGGCACTGACGCAGCCTGCGCGTTTCCTGCGCGCCCTCGCGCTGGCATGGAGGATGGGCGCGCGCGCCGAGCGGCCGCGGCCCGTGCACCTCGTCTACCTGGCCGAGGCCTGCCGCATCGTGCCGTGGCTCGCCGCCGCCGAAGTCAGCCACGTGCACGCCCACTTCGGCACCAACTCGGCCGAGGTCGCCATGCTGGTGCACGCGCTCGGCGGCCCGCGCTGGAGCTTCACGGTGCATGGGCCGGAAGAGTTCGACAAGGCGCCCCTATCTGGGGCTTGCGGAGAAGATCCGGCGTTGCGCCTTCGTCATCGCCGTCAGCTCCTACGGACGCAGCCAGCTCTACCGCCTCGCGCGCCACGAGGATTGGTGCAAGATCACGGTCGTGCCGTGCGGGCTCGAGCCGGCCTTTCATTCGGCGCCTGCGCGGCCTCTGCCCGCAGCGCCGCGCCTCGTATGCGTCGGACGGCTGTGCGAGCAGAAAGGACAGCTGTTGCTGATCGAGGCAGCGCACCGGCTGGCTCAGCGCGGCGTGGAGTTCGAGCTGGTGCTGGCCGGCGACGGCGAGCTGCGTGGCTGAGATCGAGGCGGCGATCGCGCAGCGCCAGCTGCAACGCAACGCGTGCGCATCACCGGCTGGATCGACGGCGAGACCGTGCGCGACGAGATCGAGGCCGCGCGCGCGCTTGGTGCTGCCGAGCTTCGCGGAGGGCCTGCCCGTGGTGATCATGGAGGCCATGGCCTTGCGCCGCCCCGTCATCAGCACGTACGTGGCCGGCATCCCGGAGCTGGTGCGGCCCGGCATCGACGGATGGCTGGTGCCGGCCGGCGACGTCGAGGCACTCGCCGAGGCGATGCAGGCCTGTCTCGAGGCGCCGGTGGAGGAGCTTGCCCGCATGGGCGAGGCCGCGCACGCAGCGCGTCGTTGCGCGCCATGATGTGGACAAGGCGGCCGAGCGGCTCGGGGGGTTGTTTCGAGCCGTGGCCATGAGCGCAACTCCAACCAGAGAGCCCGCCCTGCAATTGCGACGCTGTGAAGTAAGGGAACCGATGGACATTCGATCACTGCCAGCAGAGCCCGCCCCTTCGGCGATCGCCGCCTCCCTGCCGATCCGTACCGCCATCGTCGGGACGGGATATATCGCCGAGTTCCATGCGCGCGCTGTCAGCGGCGTGAAGGGAGCCGAATTGATTGCAGTCTGCGATGCGAATTTACGAAGTGCCCGGTCGTTTGCATCGAGTTGGCGCGTACCGGAGGCGTTTGACTTAGTGGAGTCCTTGCTTCGCAAGCAGCCGGTCGACTGTGTCCACGTCCTCGTTCCGCCGGATGCGCACTATGCGGTGACCAAAGCAGCCCTGCTGTCGGGCGCGCACGTATTCCTCGAAAAGCCGATGTGCACGTCGGCCGCCGAGGCCGATGAGCTCATGGCGCTGGCGCGCGCCCGCGGCCTAAGGCTCGGGGTCAATCACAACTTCCTGTTTGCCGGTGCCTATCAGCGTCTGCGAGCTGCAATACGCGCCGGCGATCTCGGACCGCTCGACCACGTGAGCATCAATCATTTCTTTGAGCTGGGTCCCATCCGCACTGGACCGTTCGACATTTGGATGCTGCGAGAGCCCGGCAATGCAATTCTTGAGATCGGCCCCCACCTCCTCTCCGTCTTGCTGGATCTCGTGGGGGCCCCTGACAGCCTGTCGGTGACGGCCGACCGGGACATCGATCTTCCGGGCGGCGGCCACGTCTTTCGCCGCTGGCTAATCCGCGCAACAGTGGGGCGCACGGCGGTCGACATCAACGTCAACTTGGGCCCGGGCTTCGGCCAGCGCACGATCCACGCGCGTGGGCTTACGGGCGCGGCGACGGTCGATCTCGACGCCAACACGTGCACGATCGATCGGCGAACGCCGCTTGATATCGACTTCGACCGCTACAAACGGAGCCTGTCGCTCGCCCGACAGCTTCGCTCGCAGGCGCGGCACACGCTCGCCGACTATGTCTTGTCCAGGCTCAAGCTGCGCCAGGGTGGCAATCCCTACCAGACGTCCATCTCCAACGCCGTCGCTGCGTTCTATTCCGGCTTGCGTCGTGAGGACCGTTTGGACAGCCGCATCGACGGCAGCTTCGGCCGTCGTGTCGTGGAGTTGTGCGGCAAGGTCGTCGACGCGGCCAAGATCGCGCCAACCGCGCCGCGCGGGGCGGGCGAGCGCACGCTGAGCCGTCCTCCGACCGTTCTCGTGCTCGGCGGCTCGGGCTTCATCGGCCGCGAGCTGATCCGCCAGCTTCTCGCCGCCGGGTACTCTGTACGGGCCATGGTGCGCGGATCGCGCGCCCTGCTCGATGAGCTCGATGGCAGCCTCGAGATCGTCGGCGGTGACATGCGCAATGCGGCCGATCTCAAGTCGGCCCTGCAGGGCATCGAGTTCGTCTACCACCTGGCACATTCGGCGGCCAAGACGTGGGACGACTACGTCGCCAACGAGGTGGATGCAGCGCGCCTCGTCGCAGAGGCCTGCCTCGCCGCCGGCGTGAAGCGCCTGATCTACACGGGCACGATCGCCTCCTACTACACCGGCGCCAAGGCCGCGACCATCACCGAGGAGACACCGCTCGATCCAGCCATCAGCCGCCGCAGCCACTACCCTCGCGCCAAGGCCGCGTCCGAGGCCCTGCTCATGGATATGCACGACAAGCAGGCGTTGCCGGTCGTCATCCTGCGCCCGGGGATCGTCATCGGCCGGGGCGGCGAGCCCTTCCATTGGGGCGTCGGCCGCTTCTCGGAGGGCGTGTGCGAGGTGTGGGGCGAAGGCGAGCATCCGCTGCCGTTCGTGCTCGTCGCCGACGTCGCGGCCGCGCTGGTGCGCGCGGCCGAGGTCGAGGGCATCGAAGGGCGATCCTATAACCTGGCCGATGCGCCGCTATTGACCGCCCGCGACTATCTCAGCGCGCTGCAGCAGCGCGCCGGCATCAAGCTTACCGTGCAGCACCGGCCCATCTGGCGCTTCTATGCCGAGGACATGTGCAAATGGGCGGTGAAGATGGCCGTGCGCCACCCCGACCGCATACGCGTCCCGAGCTATTCCGATTGGGAGTTGCGCACGGGCGAGGCCGTCTTTGACTGTGCGCGCGCGCACAGCGAGCTTGGCTGGACGCCGGCCGCAGATCGCGAGCGCCTGATCGAGGAAGGGATCGGCGGATCGCTGGAGGCGTGGGTGAAGGCGACGGGGTGATGAACCCTGTTGGCAGCCAGCTCGTTGGTGCACCCTTCAATTCTGACGGTCGTGGCGCCATGCAAACAACTCTGCACCAACCTTAGGACCCGCTACTCTTAAGCATAAGATCGACAGTTGCTAAGATTTCAGACGACGAGAAGTTGTATCCGGCGAGGTCCCATTCCCGACGACAAAACCAAACTCAACCCCCAAGCAAGCTGCCAGCCCCGATGAAGGGCCGTAAATCGATCCGGTGGCTGCAATACGATGACGCCGCTGTCTTCCGGCACCGCAAATATGCAATGGGCGGTCTGGCTTCCTCTCCATAGAAACCACGACCCTCGCGTTTCAGAGTCGCGAGTATCTGCTCCAAAGGATCCGACGCTATGTCACAACGATAAAGCCTTGATTCACGAGAGCGTCCAATATTTCCGTCTCATTCTGTATCAAACGCGGCACGCCCGTTCGGCCACGCCTGAGATATACCAGCCCCCCAGAACCAGTCTTAGGGAAGCGTTCTTTGATGCGCTCCCTAAATGCGAGGTCACGCTTATGCTTGAGACTATTCTGAGCGAAGTCCTGAAAGATGATAAGATAATAAGATCCAAGCATCGCGGTCCCGTGGGGATCCAGTTCTGGCCGAAGTATTGCTTCATACTTTTTTTGGTGACCTTCGCCTGCTGGCAACAGGCGCACGCATAGAGGCTGACTAAGTTTATTAGCTAGAACGTACTGAAGGCAATAATAGCACAGCCAGTGACCAAAATGCTTTGAGCCGCTGTACGTCGAGGCCAATGCTGCAGACGCGAGGTGGTGAGGCTCATGGGCGTGGCCGGTGAACCGTGACTTGTCCGCAATTAAGTGCCTATGTTCCCCCACAAAAATAGAACCATCGATCAGCACAGCATTCTTGATACGGTACGCGATTGTCGGGGCGTGAATAGCCGTGGCCGAGGTGGCCGCTACTATCTCGCTCTCTCTTGTAGAGTGAGCGTGAGACGAGGTGATCCTGTCGAGCTGCACCGGCAGAAAGATCGCAGGACGAATCATGCTCGTTCTTCCGGACAGAGCACGGAGCTAGAATATGCGATTGATTGAAGAGTCGCGGGGCCTTTGAACAATCTCTTGGCCAATCGCGCATATGGCACGGCGGCAAGTGGAAGACGCATATAATGTCCGAGGTTTGTGCTTCACCTAATTGACGCAAGTCTACGGGCAGCCGTGCATTGCCGAACTTCAGACGCGAGTGGGGAAAACCGCCAGATGCTAAGTAACTTGATACCAAGTTCCGTTAGGTCAGTCCAAGGAAATGTGAGCAAACCGCTAGAGTATTCTACGCGGCGGGCCCGGAAACATTATCCACGCACACAAGCACTGGGTGACGGGAGAGCCTGACCCAACTGAAGTCTCGATCACGTTCTCCAGCCAAGTCGAGGACTTCTGTCGGGATATCGGAGCCGATGCGTACATGGTCTCGTATCATGGCAAGAAGCAGCTCCTCCGCGATGGGCACTTCACGCTTGAGCATCGACCCAAGCCGATGCTCGGTGCCTCCGGACTGCGATTTCACCTGTCTGAAGCGTTCTATGGTCTAGGCCTCTTTGCAACAGCGGTCCGGTACAAAACTGATACAGCATTGATCCACTCAGGGTCGAGCTCACTATTTTGTCTCTTCGTTGTTTCGGCTGGCTGGTATTCGCGTGGTGACTGTCCTTCACAACACGCTCTGGCCCGCAGGCTTTCCTCCCGTGCGGTTCATACCGCGCCTGATCGGATGGCTTGATTTGGCTTTTCTTTCGGTCCTTATCAACGGCTACGATTGGGGTATCACCGGAATGCCTTAGGCAAGTGAAGCGGAAACCCAGGGCAAACATGGCCCTCTCTATCAAATCAGGGCCCAGTACCATTCAGAGCACTTTGAAACCTCCCTCCGCCACCCCGACATGACCAGCGGCCGTTTCGCATTATGTATGTGGGGAGGGTTCATCGTGATAAAGGCGTATTCGATATTCTGGAAATGGCTCAAAAGGTCGATGCTCGAGCACCCGGGCAAGTGCAATGGGACATCTATGGTTCAGGACCGGACCTGGACGAGCTTAGACACACCCATCATTTGATGGGACTTGGATCGATCCTCTCGATTCCCGGCTGGACGTCGCTCGAAGGTCTCTGCGAGGGTCGCGCCAAAAGCCATGTATCGATCGTGCCGACCAGGAGCAGCTTCCAGGAGGGTATGGCTATGACCGCGGTGGAATGATCCTCTCGAACCGCCCACTCATCACAAACGCCGTCGTCCCTGCGCTTGAGGTGCTGAGACCGGCATGCGTGAAGCGCAGACCAATGACGTCGATAGTTATGTTGAGGCGATTTTGAGAGCTGATAAACGACCCGGCACATTACAAGGCCCTTTGCGACGCATGTCCGGAGCTTCAAAAGCAGTTCTACGATCGGGCGCAGGGATTGACCGCCGTCCTGAAGAAAGCACTCATCCCCCCGCCCCCATCAACCTCTTCACGCCCTGCTTGACCTGCCTCACGCCGCCCGCGAGCCGGCGCTGCAAAGCCGCCGCCGGCATCAGCACACCGTTCCTGCGGACGCGCCTTGACGCAAAGGCCTAGACGCTACTGTTGCGGTTACTTTGTCTCGGAGGCGGCTGCCGTGCAAGCTTCGAGTGCGGACTCCAACAGGTCAGTCGCGTCACTCCAGGTGTATCGAGTAGCCGTCGCGAGCGCGGCGTCAGACATTCGTCTCCATTCCGAGTTATCTCTCGCCAGCACTCTGATCAGCCGTTCAGCTAAGGCGGCCGAATCTTCTATGTCCACTAGAAACCCGTTGATGCCCTCTTCAATGGTGTCCAACGGGCCGCCGATCGCGTTGAGACTACCGGACACCTGCAGGCCATCGCCTCTAGAGGGGGAAGATGAAAACCTTCTCGCCGGCTGCCGCACAGCCAGACATCGCATCTTGCGTAAAGCTGACGGATTTCATCTTGGGGTGGGCGATAGTGAAACTCTACCCACTCCGGTAGCGGCAGCGCCGCAGAAATCCGCTGCGATCCGAAAGCTATGACGTGCAGATCCCCTAGCTGCTTTCTGACGATCTCCAGAGCCGCCAAGCTGACATCGACTTCCCTTCAGGGGGATTGTTGCATAAAGTATTCCCACCGTAGGCTTTGGTTGTCTTCCCCTTGGTTGCGAATAGAATTGGTCCGTGTCGACGCTGTTGGGAACATGATGCACGTCTGAATCTTCAAAACGGTCGCGCGCCAAGTCCACAAGCCATTTGGATAAGACGATCTTACGCAGCGGCAGCCGCCAGACCAAGTCCATCGCTGGGTCTTCCCGCCCTGGTGTGGTCTCATAGCCCTGCAGCAGAATCGCCTTTGCCCCCTTTCGCGGGGACAGTGCGGCCACCCACGAACCGGTTCGCCAGAACGTCGCTAAGACAACATCCGCGTCCGGCAAATCATCATCCACCACCGGCTGCCGATTCGAGCACATGGTGGGGTACGGCAATACCATCAAGGTGTGACGGCTCTGGTTCAGGGTCCTTCGGCCACCCCTGCCCGGACACAAGTAATTTAAGCTTGTTGGCGATCGAGACTGATTGCCTCGGCGGCGAGACCAGGTGCACGGTGTGGCCTCGTTCCGCCAGCGCCTTGGCATAGATCGCCACGACCCTGATGCCGCCGCTCAAGTTCACGGTGGGCAAAACAAAGTTATGCGCATTCCTCAACGCCCGTCAAACGTGACCGCCCCAAGCTCGGA
This sequence comes from uncultured Alphaproteobacteria bacterium, assembly GCA_963728165.1. GTDB lineage: Bacteria > Pseudomonadota > Alphaproteobacteria > Rhizobiales > Hyphomicrobiaceae > Hyphomicrobium_A. Next base: position 778,061 of record CAVSIY010000002.1, read on the forward strand.
CCAGGAACGTGACCATCGCGCCTGCACCTATACCCACCAGGATCATGGGAAGTACGCGTAATTCTTTCTCAATCGCAAGCAGTCTGAATCGTGCCGCGTACCAGACGAGAACCAGCAAGTACAGGAACTGGCTCGCCACGATTCCCCACAGGGCGCCCGGAACGCCGAAGAGCTGAAAGCCGAGCGGCATCATCGCGTAGAGCGCGACCAACCGGAAAGCGAGGGTGCGCATTGAGAGTTTTGGCATTCCTAGCGCCAGGAAGCATTGAGGCACAATCTCAAAAGGAAGCACCAAGAGGGCCACCGCAAGTATCTGCAGCATCCAGCCGGCCTGTGCGTAGCGGGGATCATAGAGCACGCCGACCAGCGCCGGCGCCGACGTCATCAGGGCGCCCGCGCAGAAGTAGGCGATCGACGCGATGACGAAGCATGGAAGCGGTAGTAGGCCGCCCTCAGGTCGCGCTGGTCGCGCGCGACCTCGCTCAGACGCAGGGAAGGCGACGCCGCTGATTATCCGCGTCACCACCTGCTCAACCGCGCCGAACATGAGAAACGCGATCGCGTAGACGCCCAGCACGCTCGCGTCGACCATCCAGCCGAGCAACAGCCGGTCGCTGCTGCTCGCGAGAAAGCCGAGAATCGACGAGGCGAAGATCCACTTCCCGAAGTGGAAGATTTCGCGAAATGCGCCTTCGTCCCAGTGCCATCGGTTGGCGGTGCCCGGCAGCCAGCCATGGCTGAGGACAACCCGCAACAGCCCGGCTGCCATGCCACCGCCGACCAGCACCCAGATCGAGCGGTCGAATGACGCCCACGCGAGCATGCACGCCAGGCCACAGAGCTGCGCGGTGATCTCGATCTGGGTCACGCGGCCGAGCGCGAGATTGCGGCTCGCCTCGGCGAGCTTGGTCGATGCGAACCCGCCGATGACCGTGCCGAACGACAGGACGGCGATCACATAGGGAAGGCTCGGATTGGCATAGACGCTGTCCTTGGGCACCAGACCGGCACGGTCGGCGACGAGGATCACGAGGCTGACACCCAGCGCAAAAAGCCAGAGCACGAAGCCGCGCAGAATTTGCACTGACCACGCCGTGTTGAGGAAGGCCGGGTCGCTGCCGCGCCGGCTCTGGACAATGTTCTGGTTGAGCCCGAGATCGGAGAACATCGTGAGGCCGACCATGATGACCGTGGCGATGGCCATGACGCCGAACATCTCCGGCACCAGGAGCCGCGTCATGACGAGGTTGCTGCCGAAGCGGATGACCATGTTCACGCCATAGCCGCCGAGGCTCCAGGCGCTCGCGGTGAACACCCGCTGCTTGAGCGGGATGGGATCGGACATGGGAACTGAGGTGCCTGTCATCTCGATGCGCGTTCCTTCTCTCCCCTCAACACCAGCCAATAGGTGCCAAGCGAGCGCATCGAGCGCGATCTGGTAGCGGCCGTCCTTATAGGCCGCCGGGATCGTGCGCTCCTTCCCCGCCGCGCCGGCGCGCGCATAGAGCTTCAGCCCCGTGGGCGCGCGGATCGTGATGCGGCCCGTCACCGGCTCGGAATGGAACGGCAGCTTGTTGCCGGGTGACGGCACCGACCGGGCGCCGAGCGAGATCAGGATGGCGTGCGCCTCAGGGATGGCATGGCCGTCGAGGCTCTGCACCGCGACCGTGGCGTTGCGCGTCGCGGCGGCGACCGTCACGTCCGCAAGCACGATCTCCTTGCCACCGATCCACCCCATCGCCGCCTGCGTGCGGCCCGTGTTGATGGTGTAGATGCCTTGAGCCCAGTTGCGTGCGAGCTCGCCGGTGTCGGATGCGGCCGAGTTCGCTTTGGGATCGATCAGCGACATGTTCGGGTCGGTGAGCACGTGGGCGCCGACCGGGATGTCGCTCTTCCTCAGCCAGGGCAGCTCGCGCGTCTGCGGCATGCGCGATCACGAGCCGTCCCCTCTCGGCCGCGGTGCGCAGGGCAACGGCGTTGGCGGGCGAGATCGACTGCCCGAAGAGCTGCGCGGGCGTCGGCGCGAAGGCGTAGACCGTGCCCGCCTCGCGCACGTCGCCGCGCCGGTAGAGCAGGGCCGCTGCCGGCAGCGTGGCGATGAGCGCCGGGTCATTGTAGGATTCCCAGTTGGAGGGGCCGCTGGGTCGCGACATGGCCGATTGCGAGTAGGCATATTGCATGAGTGCGTCCCAGCCCTGCAGACGGGCGGAAGCGGCGACATAGAGCGGGATCGCGTGGCGATCCGGCGTCGGGAACGGTGACACGTTCCACTCGGTCACGCTCATAGGCCGCCCCGCCACCTGCGCCGCGGCGAGCCAGTGCATCAGGTTGGCGCCGCTCAGGGGGCTCTTTTCGAGCTCGCCGGTGCCGCCGTAGGCATGCGCATCGATGATGTCGCCGGCCGTCAGCGCCGGCAGCGAGCTCAAAGGATTGTCGCCCCACGTGCTCGTCGTGACGAGCGGCGCCTTGACGCCGAGTGCGCGCAATTGAGCGATCATGGCGACATCGAAGCGGTGCTCCAGATCGTTGAGGAAGATCTTCGACGGCCCGTGCTCCCAGGAGCGCCACGTCTTGTCCTGCGGCAAGCCGTAGCGCGCGGCAAAGTCCTTGGCCGCCGCCATGTAGAGAGCGTCGTGGATAGGGACATTCTTGTCGGGCAGCAGCGCGTTGCCAAAGTGGTGCGTGACGTCGTTCTCGTTGGTGATCAGCATGGCGATGATAGCGGGGTCGTCTGTGTAGCGCCGTCCGGTGAAAACGTTGGTGTGGGTCACGTAAGCCGCGTTGAAGCGCTGCATCGCCTGCTCGATGCTGGCGTTCACATAGTTGTAGCCCTTGAGGTCGGCCGTCGGTTTTCCCTTGCTGATCTCGTCGAAGCCGGTGATGCCGTCGACGCGCGTCAGCTGGCGGCCCACGTGCAGGTCGAGCCAAACATAGATGCCCTCGTCTTGCAGACACTTGATCCACCAATCGAGCGTGGCCAGCGAGTCCGGGGAGAGCTTCCTTTCGTCACGCGCCTTGTCTTTACCGAAGACGTTCGGGTTGACCCACTCCGAATCGTGGTGGTGGATGCGCACGAGGTTGAAGCCAAGCTGCGACAAACGACGCGCCTGCAGCCGGATGTCCTCGCGCAGGATCGTCCCGAACAGCGCCCCCGCCGTGAGGTTGGTGCCCCAGAACCGCGCAGGGGTTCCGTCCTCGAAAACGAGTTGGTCCTTGATCGCACGCAAGAAGCCGTGCTTGCCGGCCGGCTTCTCGGGCGCGTTGAGGAACGACAGGTCAACGGGCGCGCGGCGCCAGTCGAGGACATCGGTCGGCCAAGTCGCTGGATCGTCCCCTCCGAACCGCTCTGCCGTCGTCGGGCCGATCCCGATGTCGCCGGACACCGTCAGGGTCGCGGTATGATGGCGACGTCCCTTCGGCACTTCGCCCTGGTAGAAGAAGGCCCGTATCTCGTTCTTCTGTCCACGCTCGAAGTAGACGGCCGCAAGCGGCGGATCAAACCGCATCACCATCCGATCGCCGCCGGGGCGCCCCCAACCCCAGCCTTGGTTGCCGGGCAGGAGCTCGGGCTCGCCAAGTCGGGACGCAAAAGCCGACAGGTTCAACTTGAACGAGATGCCGCCGCCGATGGCGTCGGGCGTGGTCTTGCCGGCATCGAGATCGAGATCCCAGACGAGTTGCCGCTCGGATGCCTTCCTGATGCGGCCGACAAGATCGAGGTCGAGATCCCGATTAGTGCCGGAAACCGCGTACTCGAACGGTGCGACCGCCTTGAAGTTGGTCGACAGACCTGCCCATGCCCAACTCTTCTTCCAGAACACGAAGTCGCCCGATAGCGCCGAGACACCGCCGATCGATACGGCGGGCAGCCCGTTGCTCTCATTCACGGTCAGGGTCGATTGGGCGGCCAGCGCCGGCCCCGAAAGCAAGAACGAGAGGGGCAGCACAAAGCGACGCAGTGCACTTACGTTGGCCAAACTCATACCGCTACCCCCGTCGTCACCCTGCCGCGCCCTCAATTGCTCATGGCGCTTGCACGAGTATGCCAATGCGCCTGCCGCAGGTGCGTGAACGAGTGTAGGGCCTCCGCCCGTCCCAGCAGCGCCCCTGCGAGCAGCCACGTCCACGGGCTGATCGAGGAATTAGGCAACAGATCGATCATGTTGATGGCGACGATGAGCGCGAGCGCTGCCAGAAACACCTCGTCTTGCATCGTTTCCGTATACTTGAGCGCAGAGGCCGCTCTGACGATGGACAGCGCCAGCAGCCCGAACTCGGCGAGAAAGCCGATGAAGCCGAACTGTCCCATGGTGATGATCCAGCGCCCGTCCGTGACGCTGACGTCGTTTCCCGACTCATCGTCGTACACGCGGTTTCGCCCGAACCGGCCCCATCCGAACAGGAAGCGTTCGCCTAGCGTGGGCCAATAGCTGGTCCTCGTTGTCGAAGCGGAATTTGAGGGATTGCGCCCGATCCTCGTCGATGGAAGTGGCCAGTTCGAGAAGGGTGGTCGTGGGGAAAAGGTCCGCCGCCCGCACGATGGGATAAAGCAAGGCGATCGCCACAAAGACGAGCGCAATGCGCAGCTGCAGCTGCGGCCTCGTGAAGCGCACGAGCGATACCAAGACGGCACCGTAGACGAGGGCGCCCAGCGTTTTGCACAAGACCAGCACCGCCGCCAGATAACCGGTGATGGCGGCGGCCGGCGCGTTTGAAACGCGCGTGCCGGTGCGCCAAAAAGCGGCCGCGGCGACGGTCGTCGTCATGATGAAGAACGCAACGAGCAGGCCGTGGCCCAGGAATACGACGGGCCTGAATCCGCTGTCGCGCATTTGCTGCCCGAAGGAACTCGGAAAATACCCGTAGATCCAGGTGTGGAGCTGCGGGCTCATGCGCACCTCAAACAGCATCGGCAGCGAGTAGAGCAACCCCGCGACGATGAGAACGCGCAGGATCTCGGCGTTGTCGCTCATGCCGCGCAGGAACTGGCGCCCCAGGAAGAAGGGGATCAAGAAGATGAACTCGCCAACCACCGCCGACAGGGCATCGTAAGTACCGACGCCCGGCAGCACGCGGCCGCCGACCACGATCTGGTCGGTGTTGAGCTGCGAGGTGATGAAGGGCCCCACGAGCAGCGCCAGCAGCAAGACCTCGGCGGCGCCGAAGCCATAGCGAAAGCGCAAGGGCTGGCGCGCCACCAGCAGACACCCGGCGAGGGCGGCAAGATTGGGGATGGTGGTCTTGTCGAACGCCGGGATCATCTCGAACTTGATCTGCGTCCCCACCGGCAGCAGCAGATATCCGCCGAGCACCGTCCACACGATGGCCTGGCCGTTGGGCCTCGTCTGGAACAGCCCGAGGCTCACCAAGGGCCACACGAGGAGAGCAAGGAAGGCGAAGAGGTTCGGCTCCATCTAAGCAGGCCACCTTGGAGCGGGAGGTTGCCGTTGCGGTCAACACACCGGCGCGACATCGAGCCGGACTTCGACACGGGTTGCATGGACCGTATCAGACCTGGCGCCCGTCGCCAGGCACAGCGGCAGAGTTCTCCCGCGTCATCGACGCTGTGGATTATGCGCATTTGGCGCGCGAACTGTGCGCCCAAGATCACGCTCCAGAGCAAGGACGATCACGGCGAATGGGGAGCGCTGAACGGCAATGGTCGCTGCGCCCCGTTCTGCTCGAGAGCGGTGCGCGGCCACACCTGGTTCAAGACATCATTGGAAGGAGAATATGGTGCCCAGGGGCGGAACGATCGAATTCAAGAAAATCAATGCCTTACGAGAAAACGGGGAAGTCAAACGTCCCAGGAGTTTCCTATGCTTTCTGTGGGGACTTCCCCGCATGTGAGCGCAGCGAAGGGAGCAGGTTGCTGCGTCTGCTCTGGTACTCAGACCGGTCGTGCCGCGAGTTTGCTCTGATGTCGGCGATGGGCCAACAGCTGCCGTGAGCAGATGCGGAACGTAGGGTACGGCTTCCCGGCTTTGCCGCACTGCCGAGACTTTCAGCCCTACGCTTCCGCGCGGTCTAAACCCAACGCTGCACCGCGGCGGCCGTATCTGAAGGGTTTGTGTTGAAGCATACCTTCGTCGAAGCCGGGGCGTGCCGGTGGATGACGTTGATTAGCTTCTCAAACAACGGGAAATAGGGAGGAACAATGCGCAGGCCTGCACCAATCATGATGCAATCGTATTCACCGGTTGCCAGGGCGTTAGTAAGCGCGGCTTCTGCTGTCTTGCCGTCGTCAACGTACAACGACTTCACGCTGTAGCCGAGCGATTCCAGCTTTGAGCTTTCAGCCTCCACAGCGGCGCGAACCTTTGCTGCCGTGAGCCCGGGCACTGGAGATTTGCTATAGTCGACTATGTCTGGTTCCAGGCCCACCAGCAGTATACGTGCTTTTGTCGCCATCGTTTCCTCCGTAAGAAGAACGCCTCAGATTTGCACGGACTGCAATCTTCCTTCGAGCCGCAGTAGCGCGACGCTCGAACCTTGCAGACTGCATCCGTCAGACGCCGGACCTTGCGCATGTTTTTTTTTGGATCTCAGGATTTCGCATGCCAGCATAACGGATTAAATCACGTCAGGGGCTCGCTGCGCTGCGTCAATATCGATCAGGTCCGCCTCGCCTCGGCGTCATGAAGCAACTTTCAGGACGTTTGGCAGACGTCGTTCGCTTGTCCTCTAAGACCGGTCGTGTGCACTCTCTTCGGATAAGGTCAGCTTGGGGCCATGAGCATCCGTCACAATAGCGCCGGGACTTAGTCCGCTCCTGCGGGTTAGCTGCCGGATGAAGAGATGCCGCGTCCGGTGCAGCATCAGGCAGCTCTGCTGCTCGGGTGTTTTAGTCGGCACGAAGCGCATGCTCGGCCGCTGCACCGCCTCACAGATGGCCTCGGCATCAGCCGCGTCGTTCTTCTGGCGTTTGACGTAGGGCTTCACGTAAGCCGGAGGGATGAGACGCACGGTATGCCCAAGAGCCTGCAGCTCGCGTGACCAATGGTGCGACGTGGCACAAGCCTCGATACCAACGAGGCAGGGCGGCAGTTTCTTGAAGAACGCGAGAACATAGCGCCGCTTCAACTGTCGACGGACGACCGCATTGCCCTGCACGTCGACGCCATGGACCTGAAAGACGGACTTCGCGATGTCGAGACCGACCGTCGTGATTGCCTGCATGATAAGCTCCTCCGGATCGTGGTCACCTCATCGGCAACCGATTCCAAGGCGCTTGCGCGCCCCAGGGGAGGAGCCGTCCACAGCATCATGAGCGGTCATTTGGGCTCCGACCAGAGAAGTCTCGCGCTAAAGTGACGATCAGGTGGTCCGCCGGTGATAATACACCCGCAAAACACCGGGTTCTTGAGGCTTGCCGATGCGATCTCCGATATCTTCCAGCCCTGAACTTCGCCTCAGAGGGAGAAGCTCATGCCGCAGGCGCACGACAGCGTTGCCTGCGTGTTGTTCGTGCGGAACGAGGCGCCGATCAGGTCAAAGCGGACTAGCAATCGTTCGTGCGCAGATTTCGCGCCACTTGGCTTGCGATATTTGGGCATGTTCGATGGGCCGTTCAAGCCGCCACATGGCCGGATAGCGCCGGCGCAGGCTGAATGCACGCGAGGCGGCCGAATGCCTCGATAGGCTCCACCCAGTAAGCGATGTTGGCGATCGCTGCTTTGGTGCGAATGTTTTCCAGAAGCGTGGCTAGGCGCGGCCGCGGAATGACGAGCGTGAGTACGCCGCGTTCCACGCGCCCGCGCACGCGTTCGCGCACGCTCGCCTTGGCAAAATCATGACCGTGGCCTTCGGCTCTCCAGGTTGTGAACCCGGTGAGCGGCGGCTTGGCATTCAGCATCAACTCGACGATGCAGTCCTCCGCGGCGGGCGGGTAGACGAGCGTCAGCTTGCAAGGGGATTGGTCCATGACAGGCTCCGTAGTTCGGCTTGAGGGGAGCTCGCTGCGACGCCGAACCGGCGGAACAGGATCGGCAAAAGCAGGAGTGTGAGGGCAGTCGACGTGGCGAGCCCGCCGATGACGACGATGGCGAGCGGCTTTTGAATCTCGGAGCCGGGGCCGCTTGCGAACAGCAGCGGCACGAGGCCGAAGGCGGCGATGCTTGCCGTCATCAGAACCGGTCGCAGGCGTCGCAGAGACCCTTCCATGACCACTTCTGCGAGCGGAGTGCCGACGTCGAGAAGCTGGTTGAAGTGACTGACCAGCACCAGTCCGTTGAGCACGGCGATGCCGAGCAGCGCGATGAACCCGACGGAGGCCGGTACCGACAGGTACTCGCCCGCAACCCACAGTGCGAGGATGCCGCCGACCAGCGCGAACGGCACGTTTGCCAGGATCAGGACCGACTGGCGCAGCGACCGCAGCGTCGCGAAGAGCACGAGGAAAATCAGCCCGAGCGCAATGGGCACGACGATGGCAAGGCGAGCGGCCGCACGCCGCTGGTTCTCGAATTCACCGCCCCACACCAGACGGTAGCCGGGGGGAAGTTGCACCTTTGCCGCGACCGCATTCTGTGCATCCTCGACGAAGCCGACGAGATCGCGACCCGAGACATAGGCCTGCACGATGGCGAAACGCGAGGCGTTCTCGCGGTCGACTTTGACCGCGCCGACGATGCGGCGCAGCTGCGCTACATCGCCGATGCGGATAAGGCCGCCATCACCTGCCGCCAACTGGCTTTGGATAAAGATTTCCGGCGTTTCCCGAAGTGTCTCCGGTCCGCGGATCACGATGTTGGTGCGCCTTCGCGGCTCGGCAACAACACCGGCCGGTGTCCCCTCCAACAGGGCGCGAAGCTCGTCCTCGATGCGCGTGACGGAAAGACCTGTGCGCCCTGCGGTCAGACGGTCCATGTCGATCTGCAGGTAGTCGACCGTGTCGTCGGAGGCTGTAAAAACCTCAGAGGCGCCCTCGACGTTGCCGATTGCCGCCTGGATGCGGCCTGAGAGAGCGGCCAGCACCTTGAGGTCCGGTCCGAAAATCTTGACGGCCAGGTCCCCGCGCGCACCGGTGAGCATCTCGGATGTGCGCATTTCGATCGGCTGGGTGAAGGCGAACTCGATGCCGGGCAGCTCCGCCATCGCCTCGCGCAGTTGCTGCAGCAGCCACGCCTTGTCGGGCACGCGCCACTGATCCTTGGGCTTGAGAACGAGGAAGGCATCGGTGTCATTGGGGCTCATGGGGTCGAGCCCTAGCTCGTCGGAGCCAACGCGGGCAATGACGTGATCAACTTCCGGGACCTTCGCTTGCAGCGTGCGTTGAATGAGCAAGTCCGTCGCGACGCTCTGCTCAAGGTTGATCGAGGGAAGCTTGGTCGTCTGCATGATGACCGAGCCCTCATCCATCGTTGGCATGAACGTCTTGCCGACGGAGAGGTAGGCGAAGATCATCGCTCCGGCGCTGACCAGAGCCACGACGTAGACGGGCGAGGGATGCGCGAGGCAGTACCGCAGCAGCGGGCGATAGCCTCCCGTCAGCACGCGCATCAGAATGGGCTCTTTTTGCGCGCTCCCGCGAAGGAACAGCGACGACAGAACCGGTATCAGGGTCAACGACAGGAGGAGCGAGCCCGAAAGCGCGAAAATGATCGTCAGCGCAACCGGCGCGAACAGCTTGCCCTCCAGACCCTGCAACGACAGAAGCGGGAGGAACACGAGGCAGATGATCAGGATGCCCGAAGCGACAGGTGTCACGACCTCGGCCGCTGCCTGGTAGATCTGGTGCAGAACCGGAACGCGCGTATCGTTCGAGTGATGATTGAGGCGCTCGACCGTGTTCTCGACAACGACGACTGCGGCATCGACGATGAGACCGATGGCGATCGCAAGGCCGCCGAGGCTCATCAAGTTCGCCGACATGCCGAACAGGCTCATCATGAGGAACGTGACAAGGGCCGCCATCGGCAGCGTGACCGCCACCACGAGGGCGGCGCGGAAGCTTCCCAGAAAGGCGAGAAGCAGGAGGACCACGAGAACAGTTGCTTCGAGCAGGGCCTTCTTGACCGTTCCTACGGCGCGCTGGATAAGATCGGAGCGGTCGTAGAAGGTTTCCAGCGTTACGCCTTCGGGCAGGCTCGGCTTCAAGCTATCGAGCCGTTCGCGCACTCCCTTCACGATCGCGCTCGCGTCCGCGCCACGCAGTGACAGCACGAGGCCTTGCACCGCCTCGCCGGTTCCATCCTTAGTCACCGCGCCGTATCGCGTTAGGCTGCCGATGCTGACGCTGGCGATGTCACGAATGCGCAGGACTTTGCCATCTTCCGACTTGAGGACGACCTGCTCCAGATCGCCGGGGGTGCGGATCGCCCCTTCGGCACGCACGACCAGCGCCTTCTCGCCGTCGGATAGGCGTCCGGCCCCATCGTTGCGGTTGCTGGCGGCGATGGCCGCTTTGATATCGGCGACGCCGAGGCCGGCCGCTGCAAGGGCGGCGCTATCGGGAACGACCTCGAACGTGCGCACCAGCCCGCCGAGCGCATTGACGTCGGCAACTCCGGGTATCGTTCTGAGGGCTGGACGGATCGTCCAATCGAGCAGGCTGCGGCGCTCCTCCAGGCTGAGGTTGCCGCCCTCGATTGTGAACATGAACACATCGGACAGCGGCGTTGAGATCGGCGCCAGACCGCCGGAAACGTTCGATGGCAGCTCATTGATCACACCGGCCAGCCGCTCGGCCACCTGCTGGCGCGCCCAATAGATGTCGGTCCCATCCGCAAAGTCGAGGGTGATGTCGGCGATTGCGTACTTCGCCGCCGAACGCAGGACCGTCTGTTGCGGGATCCCGAGCAGCTCCAGCTCGATCGGCGTGATGACACGTGTCTCGACCTCCTCGGGCGTCATCCCCGGCGCCTTCATGATGATCTTGACCTGAACCGCGGAGATGTCAGGAAAGGCGTCGATGGGGAGACGCAAGAACGCATAGGCGCCTGCGGCGGCAATCAATGCCGCGCAGAGGAGCACGAAAGCGCGTTGTGTCAGGGCGAACTCGACCAGCCGGCGCAGCATCGACTACTTCCCGCCAATCATGTTCTCGAGCTGGGCGAGGCCCGAGACGGCGACTTTCTCGCCCGGAGCAAGGTCAGCCTCGATGGTCGCGCCGTGCAGCGTCTTGCCCTTCAGCTTCACCGCCAGAACGGAGAAGCCGGCCCGAGTGCGCACGAACACGCTGGGCGTACCCCCGACCCACACCACCGACTGCGCGGGTACGGCGAGGCCCGCCACGGCGGCTTCGCGGTGGATGCTCAGCGTCACCATCTGCCCCATGACGAATCCCGCCGAGGCCGAGATGCTTCCGATCAGCATCGCCGAGCGCGTCTTCGGATCGAGCGTGTGACCGACGGAGAGGACCTTGCCGGCAATGCCGTTGCCCAACAGAATGCTGTCGCCGGGGCGAACCTTGCCCATTAAGGAGGCGGGAAGCTGCGCTTCGACCCAAAGCTCGTCGCTCGTATCAAGCACGACGGCCGGCGCCATCGCCGCGATGGTCGCGCCGGGCGCGACGTTGGCCTCGACGATACGGCCGGCCCGCTGCGCCACCAGAGTATAGCTGCCGTCGGCATTGGTCTTGATGTTGCCGAGCGATACGAGCCGCTTGTGCTCCTCGACGACGGCGCGCAGTCCCATTTCCTGCGCCTTGGTCTCGGCGGCGCGCGTAGGCGAAGCGATGTTCTTGTCGACAAGCGCGCGATAACGCTCCGCGACCGCGGTGGCAGCGTCGAGATTGGCCTCGGCCTGACGCAGCTGCGACAAGGTCTCGACGAGCTCACGGCTCGCGATGGTCATGAGGGGCTGACCCTTCTCGACCATCTGGCCCGGCAGCACGTCGACCGCGACCACGGTGCCTGCGAACGGCGCCGGCACAGCGATGCGGCTGTTCATCGGCGGGATGATCGTCCCGGGCAGCAGCGCGATGGCCTCGTCCGTTGCCGGACGCACCTCCTGAAGCTTGATCTGGAGGCCGTTGAGTTGCGCCTGGCTGACGGCGATTTCCGCGGCATACGCCGGCAGCGGCACCAATCCCAGGGGGGCGAGCGCCAGCACAGTCATGAGAACCCTGCTTAAATACACCATCCCTAACCTCCGGTACGGCTACTATCAGTCGCTTGATTTTGCACGCCTGGCCCGGTGAGATCGCGAACGGTCGAGCGAGTGCACAGCGACCGTTATTTCACGCCTATGGTCGAAGGCAGTGGAGCGCGTGTAGGCGGTCAATCGGAAAGATCGCAAGGACGGGTTCCGCTCGCACGGACGCGCCCAGATACGACTCTATTCGCGCTGCATCTACACAAGGTGCGCATCCGGCGAACAACTTGAACCTCAATGTCGGCAAAGTGAGTACGGCAGTGAGAAAGCCCGAGAGCGCTGCGGCCGGCGTCAGCTACCACTTGAGGTTCGAAAACGCGGCGAGCATCTCTGGAGCTCTCGATCTTGAAGCTTGCTACACTGATGCAAATCAGTGCGCAGAACAGCGCGCGCAGCTATGTTCGAGCTGGAAGAGATCCGTACCGTGCAGGATCTTCCGGACGGTCGCGTCGAGGTGGCGGCAATCGATCCCGTTGCATCCATGCTGACAATCCGCAGCTCTCGGAGGTAGCCGCCCAAGACAGCGAGCAGCTCAAGCGCGGCTGCGGGGATAGGGGCGATGAGTTTGAAGCAAGCTAGGAAGGCGTATATGAACACTGAGGTATACGTCTGGGATCCGTTCGTGAGGATCTTCCACTGGGTCTTGGTCGTCGCATTTACGGTTGCCTTCCTCACCGAGGAAGACACGCTTAACATTCACGTCTGGGCAGGATATGCGGTGGGCATCCTGATCATCGCGCGCGTGGTCTGGGGTTTTGTAGGACCGCCGCATGCGCGCTTCTCCGATTTCGTCTACAAGCCCGCCGCCGCGATTACCTACATCGGCGATATATTACGCTTGCGCTCAGCACGCTACCTCGGACACAGCCCCGCCGGAGGAGCAATGGTCATACTGCTCTTGGCGCTCCTGGCTGCGACGGTGGTGACTGGCCTCATTGTCTACGGAGGCGAGCACCAGGGAGGACCACTTTCGGGCATCGTCACTAGCCAACGAGCAGAAGCGCTTGAGGACCTGCATAACGTCCTCGCTAACGTGACGTTCGCCTTCGTGCTTGCGCACATTGCCGCCGTGGTGCTCGCGAGCTTTGCGCATCGCGAGAACCTGATCCGCTCGATGTTCACAGGGTACAAACGCTCATGAAGAACCACGAGACGCCGGCGCAGTGCCGAAATGCGTTGCGTCTACTCGTGGAACTCCGGACTTCTATGCGCCGCCCGAGCATCGTGACGGAACAGTTCACGCGACCAAGGCCGTCGCGGACGCCGCAGCCAGAACTCGAGATTTTCACGACGCTCCGCGAGGCACAGGTTCGCGTCGAAGACTGGAGGCGCCATTGCAATGCCGTGCGCCCGCATTCCTCGCTGGGCTACCGGCCTCCAGCCCGCCGCCCGCGGCGCCCCTGTGATTTGACTTCACACGAAGCGCAGCGACCGGAAGTAAGTACCCCTTAATAAAATCAGCAAACTGTAGTTCCGATCACGGGCTGGGTCATTTTCCACCGGCCCTGGTCGAGGTGGCCTGCGCCCCTGAAGCGATAGCAATCTGAGTGAACGGATCCGGCTATTTCCAACCTCGATTGAGGAGAGACGGGAATGGCAGATGGTCAATAGACAGGCATCACTCCGTGGCTCTGTGCCCGGGACTGGTTGCGGTCGAGCCTGAAGCAGATTTCAGTGAGGAGTTCGGCCCGATGCGCAACTTTTTCGACCTCACCACAAACCCGCTGACCGTTGTTTTGATCAGCACGGCATTTGCTTGCTCAGCTCATGCTGCGAAGGCGCAGGACTGGCCCGACATCCGCGAGGCCAAGGCCATTGCCGAAGAGGGCTTCATCTACGGCCTGCCGATCGTGATGAACTATGCGGTGATGTACGAGTATGCGGTCGACAAGGACTCGGGGCAATACAAGGCGCCGTTCAACCAGATCAAGAACGAAGCGCGCGTGTTCACGTACAAAGACACAGCGATCATCACGCCGAATAGTGACACGCCTTACTCGCTTGCCTGGCTGGATCTGCGGGCAGAGCCGATCGTTCTTTCAGTCCCGGCGGTCGATCCAAAGCGCTACTATTCGGTAATGCTCAATGACGGCAACACCTATAATTACGGATACATCGGCAGTCGCGCCACTGGAAGTGAAGCGGGCGACTACATGGTCGTGGGGCCCGATTGGCAAGGCGAAGCGCCAAAGGGCATCAAGAAGGTCTTCCGCTCCTCGACGCAGTTTTCTTTAGCCGCATATCGCACCCAGCTTTTCGATCCAGCCGACATGCCCAACGTTGAGAAGGTTCAGGCCGGATACAAGGTGCAGCCTTTGTCCAGCTACCTGGGCACGGCAGCGCCAGCCGCCGCTCCGACGATTGATTTCCCCAAGATCGACAAGGACCTCGTCAAGAGTAATTTCTTCGAGTACCTCGACTTCGCCCTTCAGTTCGCACCAGCCCAGCCGGTCGAGACGCATATTCGTGCCAAGCTGGCGAAAATTGGGGTCGGCGCCGGCAAGCCTTTTGACTTCCATAAGCTCCCGCTGGTTCACCGGATCGAGGTCGGCCTCGGGATGAAGGACGGCGAACGCAAGGTCGAAGAAGCCGTAAGTAAGGCCGGTGTGTCGATCAACGGATGGCGCATGAGCTCGTTTTTTGGCGACAGCGCCTTCTATAATGGAGATTGGCTGAAACGCGCGACTGGTGCCAAAGCAGGAATATATGGAAATGACTCCGCGGAAGCGGCCTATCCTCTTGGCAAGTACGACGTTGACGGCGATCCGCTCGACGGCAGTAAGCACAACTACACACTGACCTTTGCCGCCGATCAGTTTCCACCGGTGAACGCGTTCTGGTCAGTGACCATGTATGACGGAAAGACGCAGTTCCTGATCAAGAACCCGATCAACCGCTACTTGATCAATTCTCCAATGCTGCCCGAGTTGAAGAAAAACTCCGACGGCTCGCTGACGATCTACATCCAGAAGGACGAACCGACCAATCCCGTCCAGAAGCGAACTCGCTACCTGCGCCGGACGGCCGATCTATATCGCAATGCGCCTCTACTGGCCCAAGACCGAGAACCCATCGATCCTGCCGGTCGGGAAGGGGACATGGCAGCCACCGGGCATCAAGGTGGCCAAGTAGCCCGGGTCCTGACCGAAATTGATCGGCTTTGGATGACGGGATGTTCAGTTCGGTCGGACTAGCGCAACGGCCGATCGAACCGGACACTGGCCCACC
>CAVSIY010000003.1:0-86421 GCA_963728165.1 uncultured Alphaproteobacteria bacterium
TTCCTCTGAAATTGCGCAGGCCATCCTCGCCGCGTCGACTACGACGACCGGCTCAGCTTGCCGTGAGACAGATAAAGAATAGACGACATAGTATTAAGCAAGACAGGCGGCGCCCAAGTCTCTGTTGCCTGAATTATGGGCGCCAGTGCCTCGGTTATCCTAAGAATACCCGGGCCGGAGGGCGTCTGTTTTTACGGGATATTGAACGGCAGTTGCTATCAAGGCGGGTGGACTTGCGCCCGGAGCTTTTCGGTGGACCGCCTGCCCCTCGCTTTTTCTTTGCAGCCTGATTTGCGCCTGTTCGCCCTGGCCATCGCGCTTGCCTTGGCGGCGAGCCTCGTCTCGCTCAGCATCTTCCGGCACGCCGGCGAGGACGGCGGCCGCCGGCGCTTGGGCTGGATGTTCCTCGCCGCGGCCTCTTGCGCCTTCGGGATCTGGGCGGCGCACTTCGTCTCGCTGATCGCCCACGGGACCGAGGCGCCGGTCGCCTACGACTGGATGCTGACCTCGGCTTCGCTCGCGAGCGTCATCATGCTGACGTCGGCGGGGTTCGCCATCGCGGGACGCGGCGTCAGCTGGCATCCGGCAATGGGCGGGGCCGTCAACGGCACCGGCTTGGGCGTCATGCACTACCTCGGCATGTATGCCGTCGTGGTGCCCGGAGCGATCGTTTGGGACGTGCCGCTGGTGCTGGCCTCGCTCGTCTTTGGCGTCGGCCTCAATGCGGCGGCCCTCATCGCCTATCAGCGGCTTCGCGGCAGGACGGCGCTTGTATGCGCGGCAGCACTTGTCACGCTGGCGTTCTTCGGTCTGCACTTCACCGCTATGCGGGCCGGCCACGTCGTCCCCGACCCGGCGCTGCGTGCGATAGCGGCGGGCCAGCACCATTGGGTGCTGGCGGCGGTCGTCGCGGGAGCCGCGCTGCTGGTGCTGGCGGTGGGCGTCGTGGCGATGCTGATCGACCGCCAGACCGTGCGTCAGAACCTGGAGACCCTGCAGGAGCTGGTCGATACCGCGATCGAGGGTGTCGTGTTGGCGCGGGAGGGCCGCATCGTGCGCGTCAACTGCCGCATCGCGGAGCTGTGCGGCGTTGGGCCGGAAGAGCTGATCGGACGCAGCGTCGCCGGGGCGCTCTTCGACCAGCCGATGCGGATGGGCGAGGGCGGCGACGCTTTTGTGCGCACGGCGTCGGGCCGGCTCGCGCCCGTCAGGGTGGTGCATCAGAGGCTCTCCTCCGGCGACGAGGTCTACGCCATCCACGACCTGACCGAGCGGCGCAACTCGGAGGCGGAGCTGCAACGGCGCAACGAGAGTTTGCTTGAGCGCGAGGAGCAGCTGAGCAGCCGCAACCTCCTGCTCGATACGGCGCTGCGGCACATGTCCCAGGGGCTGTGCATGTACGACAAGGACGAGCGCATCGTCGTGTGCAACGAGCGCTATGGCACCGTCTACGGGTTGCCGCCGGATGTGCTCAAACCGGGCATGACGCGGCGCGAGGTCATTGAGATGCGCATCGCCAAGGGCGTGTGGGCCGGCGCGTCGGCCGAGAGCTACTTGCACCAGCGCACGATACCGATAACGACCTTTGGTCACATCATCCAGGAGCTGAGCGACGGGCGCACGGTCTCGCTCGTGCACGTGCCGATGCCGGGCGGCGGCTGGGTGTGCACGCACGAGGACATCACCGAGCGGCGCCGGGCCGAGGCCAGGATCGAGCATCTCGCCCGCCACGACGCGCTCACCGACCTGCCCAACCGCTTCCTGTTGCGCGACGAGCTGCAGCAGGCGCTGCAGCGCCTGCGTCCGGGCGACGGCCTCGCCATCCATTGCCTCGACCTCGACCGCTTCAAGGAGGTCAACGACGCGATCGGCCATGTGGTCGGCGACGAGCTCTTGCAGGAGTTCGCCGCGCGCCTGCGGCACCTCACCGGAGGCGACATGCTGCTGGCGCGAAGCGGCGGCAACGAGTTCGTCATCTTGCAAAATCCGGCAGGCTCGCCCAAGGACGCGACCGATCTTGCCGTGAAGAGTCATCGAGGCAATGGCCGAGCCGTTCGTGCTGGGTGAGCATTTTCAAGTGGTGCTCAGCGCCTCCATCGGCATCGCGATGGCTCCCGGCGACGGGACGGAGGCGGACCAGCTCATCAAGCATGCCAACCTGGCTCTGCATCGCGCCAAGCAGGAGGAGCACGGCCACTACCGCTTCTTCGAGAAGGATATGGACGCGCGCATGCGCTCGCGTCACGAGCTGGAATGCAACCTGCGCAGCGCGCTGACCGACGGCGAGCTCGACCTCGACTACCAGCCGCTCGTCAACTTGAAGCGCAACGAGATCTCCTGCTTCGAGGCGCTGCTGCGCTGGCGCACGCGCGGGGGCCGCGTGATCCCGCCCGGCGAGTTCGTTCCGCTGGCCGAGGAGACGGGGCTCATCGTGCCGATAGGCGAATGGGCCCTGCGCCAGGCGCTGGCGGAGGCGGCCAAGTGGCCGCGCCAGATCCGCGTAGCGGTCAATCTGTCACCGGTGCAGTTCAACTCGCGAAGCTTGGCGCAGGTCGTGATGAGCGCGCTCGCCGCCTCCGGCGTGGAGGCGAGCCGGCTCGAGCTCGAGATCACCGAATCGCTATTGTTGCAGGATCGCGAGTTCGACGCTCGCCACCCTGCATCAGCTGCGCGATCTGGGCGTGCGCATCGCGCTAGACGACTTCGGCACGGGCTTCTCCTCGCTCAACTATCTGCGCGCCTTCCCCTTCGACAAGCTGAAGATCGACCAGTGCTTCATCGCCGGGCTCGCCGAAGGCAACGAGGAATCGCTGGCCATCGTGCGCGCGGTGGCGCGGCTCGGCGCCAGCCTCGGCATCGCCACCACGGCGGAAGGCGTCGAGACGCAGGTGCAGATGGACATCGCGCGCCGCGAGGGCTTCACCGAGGTGCAGGGGTTCTGGATCGGCACGCCCAAGAGCGCCGCCGAGATTGCCGAGGAGCATGATCTCTATCGTCGCACGCGCAAGCCGCGGCGCGTGGGTGGCGCCAAGGCGAAAGCGAAAGCCCGGGCCGCAGCTCCGGCCGCCAAGGCCGACGATCGGCCCAAGAAGGAGCGGCGCGTGAGGGGTGTGCGTTCCGCCTAGCTTGCCATCTGGATCGCTGGCAGGCAGCTCACGCCGCGGGGCCGCTCTCGATGGGCAAGCCGTTCTCCGCGCCCCACTCCGCCCAGCTCCCGTCGTAGACGGCGGCATTGGTCTGGCCCAGCACGGCAAGCGCCAGAGACAGAATGGAGGCGGTGACGCCCGAGCCGCAGGTGGTGATGACCGGCAGCGCCGGATCGATGCCGGCGGCGGCGAAGATCTTGGCAAGCTCGGCCGGCGGTTTCAGCGTTCCGTCGGCATTGATCAGCGCCTGCGAGGGAACGTTGCGTGAGCCGGGCAGATGACCGCAACGCAGGCCCGGGCGCGGCTCGGGCTCGCTGCCGGCGAAACGCGGAGCCGGGCGCGCGTCGACGATCTGGGTGGAGTTCTTGGCGACGACGTCCTTCATGTCGTCGATGTCGCGCACGAGCGAGGCGTTGCGCAGCGGCGTGAAGTGGCACTCGGGCCGCTTGCGCGGAGGGCCGTCCTCGATCTCGCGGCTCTCCGTCATCCACTTCTTGAGGCCGCCGTCGAGGACGGCCACGTCCTCGTGACCGAGCGCGCGGAAAGTCCACCAGACGCGCGCGGCCGAGAACATCCCCTGCGTATCGTAGACGACGATGCGCATGCCGTCGCCGACGCCCATCTTCTTCATGCGCGAGGCGAACTTGACGGTGGAGGGCAGCATGTGGGGCAGCGAGGACTTCTCGTCGGACAAGTCGTCGATGTCGAAAAACAAGGCGCCGGGGATGTGCTGAGTGAGATACTCCGCCTTGGGGTCGCGCCCGGTCGTGGGCAGATGCCAGCTGCCGTCGAACACCACCAGATCGGGCGCATTGAGATGAGTGGCGAGCCAATCGGTCTCGACGATCCACTTCTTGGCGCTATTGAGCACAGTCCCTCTCCGTTTCCTCGCAAACCGCCTTATTTGGGCGCGCCGCACCGCGGGGGGAGCGCCTTTTGCCTAGCGACATAGGCAAAACTCGGGAGGGCCGCAAGGACTGCTCTCCCAATTGTCGCGGCAGCCTCAGCCGACGGTGGAATCGGCAAATACGGACGGCAGTTTGCGCGGCTCGCGGGTGAGCCAGGGCGGGGCCGGCAGGGACTTTGTTTGCAGGAAGCTCGGGTTGAAAAGCCGGGACTGATAGCGGGTGCCAGGGTCGCACAGGATGGTCACGATGGTATGACCGGGCCCCAGCTCCCTGGCGAGACGGATGGCGCCGGCGACGTTGACGCCGCTGGAGGCGCCGACGCACAGGCCCTCCTCGGCGGTCAGGGCGAAGACGATGCGCAGCGCGTCCTCGTCAGGGATGAAGTAGGCGGTGTCGATGGGCGCGCCCTCGAGGTTCTTGGTGATGCGCCCCTGGCCGATGCCTTCGGTGATCGAGGACCCTTCGGCCTTGAGCTCGCCGCGCGTGAAGAAGGCGTAGAGCGCGGAGCCGGGCGGGTCGGCGAGCGCGATGCGGATGTCGGCGCGCTTGGCCTTGAGCCCGCGTGCGACCCCGCCGAGCGTGCCGCCCGATCCCACCGCCGCGACGAAGCCGTCGATCTTGCCGTCGGTCTCGGCCCAGATCTCCTCCGCCGTCGTCGACTGGTGGATGTCGCGGTTTGCCGTGTTGTCGAACTGGTTGGCCCAGACGGCGCCAGCTGCCTCGCTTGCATCGAGCGCGTCTGCGAGCCGCGCCGAGTATTTCACGTAGTTGTTGGGATTGCGGTAGGGGACGGCGGGGACCTCGACCAGCTCGGCGCCGAGGAGGCGCAGGGTGTCCTTCTTCTCCTTGGCCTGGGTCTCGGGGATGACGATGACGGTGCGGAAGCCGAGCGCGTTGCCGAGCACGGTGAGGCCGATCCCGGTATTGCCGGCCGTGCCTTCCACGATGGTGCCGCCGGGGCGCAGGCGTCCGCGCTTGACGGCGTCGGTGATGATGCCGAGCGCGGCCCGGTCCTTGACCGACTGGCCGGGATTCATGAATTCGGCCTTGCCGAGGATCGTGCACCCCGTTTCCTCGGAGGCGCGGCGCAGCCGAATAAGGGGCGTGCGCCCAACCGCGGCGGCGACGCTCGAGCTCAATTGCACGGGGGGGCTCTCCTCGAAGGGCAATCAGGGGAGCCTAGCTGCGCCCCCGAGCCCTCGCAACCGGGGGGCGCTCTGCTCTCGTGAGGCGACGTTTTACCGCCCCTCTCGAGGCCCGGCTGCCTGTGGCGCGGGCAAAGCCTGCGCGAATGACATTGATTTTACGCCGCGGCGCCAGATATACCTTCGCCCAACCGTTCCCTCGAAGCTAAGCGACACGTTCAGCGATAGCGGGACTCCGCAGGCGAGGTGTTAAGCCTTGCTCCAGGTCGGGGACGGCGCGCGGGCGTGGTGGAATTGGTAGACACGCCAGATTTAGGTTCTGGTGGCCCAGGCCGTGGGGGTTCAAGTCCCTCCGCCCGCACCAAAGGGGCGCAGGCTCGAGGCAGGTTGAGAGAGCGATGCAGATTACCGAAACCAGCAACGAGGGCCTGAAGCGCACGCTCAAGGTCGTGGTCGGCGCCGACGAGCTCGGCCGCCGCTTCACCGAGCGCCTGGGCGAGATCAAGGACCGGGTGCAGCTCAAGGGATTCCGCAAAGGCAAGGTGCCGGTCCCGCACCTGAAGAAGGTGTTCGGCCGCTCGCTGATGGCCGAGGTGCTGCAGGAGGCGGTCAAGGAGACGACCAACAAGGCGCTCGCCGACCGCAACGAGCGCCCGGCCATGCAGCCGAGCGTCAACCTGCCCGAGGACCAGGCGGAGATCGAGCGCGTGCTCGCGGGCGAGGCCGACCTGGCCTATTCCGTCACCTTCGAGGTGCTGCCCAAGATCGAGGTCGCCGACCTCTCCGCACTCAAGCTGGAGCGGCTCGTCGCCGAGGTCGAGCCCGAGGCCGTCGACAAGGCCGTGGCGGAGCTCGCCGAGCGGGGCACCGCCTGGGCGCCTGAAGAGGGACGCGCCGCCACCTCCGGCGATCGGCTGACGGTCGATTTCGTCGGCAGCATCGGCGAGGAGGCCTTCGAAGGCGGGCGCGCCGAGGATGCGCAGATCGTGCTCGGCCAGGGCAGCTTCATCCCCGGCTTCGAGGAAGGCCTCGAAGGTGCTAAGGCGGGCGAGGAGCGCTCAGTCGTTGCGACCTTCCCCGCCGACTATCCCGTCGACACGCTCGCCGGCAAGGAGGCGACCTTCGCCGTCACCATCAAGGAGGTGGCGGTGCCGGTGCGCCCTGCGATCGACGACGCCTTCGCCAAGACCTTCGGGGTGGAGACGCTGGAGCAGCTCAAGGAGGCCGTCGGCGCCCAGATCAAGCGCGAGTACGACAACGCGTCCCGGCTCAAGCTCAAACGCGAGCTGCTCGACCAGCTCGACGCGGTGCACAGCTTCGAGTTGCCGCCAACGATGGTCGAGAGCGAGTTCGAGGCCATGTGGCGGCAGTTCGACGAGAACTTGAAGCAGGCTGGCAAGACCTTGGCGGACGAAGGCAAGACCGAGGAGGAGGCGCGGGCCGACTACCAGCGCATCGCCGAGCGGCGCGTGCGGCTGGGGCTCGTCATCGGCGAGATCGCCGACGCCAATCAGATCGAGATCACCCAGGACGAGATGCGCCGCGCCCTGATCGAGCAGGCGCGCCGCTTCCCAGGCCACGAAAAAGCGGTCTACGAATATTACGAGAAGACGCCGGGCGCGCTCGCAGAGCTGAAGGCGCCGATTTTCGAGGACAAGGTCGTGGATTTCATCCTGGAGAAGGCCAGTCCGACCGAGAAAAAGGTGTCGAAGGAGGAGCTGTTCGAGAAGGTTGAAGCGGCCACCGCGGGATAGCGCTGGCCGAACAAGTCATTAACGGGCGCCAATGGCGGGGTCTTGCGCCGGCGCCTCTGCCCACCCACAAAGAAGGGGCTGCGCAAGATTCGAACGCGCCCGCTCCGATCCAGAGGAATGACAGCTATGCGCGATCCGGTCGCTACATTGACGAATACCTTCTGGCCGATGGTCGTCGAGCAGACGAACCGCGGCGAGCGCGGCTACGATCTGCCCTCGCGGCTGTTGAAGGAGCGCATCATCTTCGCGACCGGCCCCATCGAGGACCACATGGCGGCATCCATCTGCATGCAGCTCCTGTTCCTGGAGGCGGAGAACCCCAAGAAGGAAATCTCCATGTACATCAACTCGCCGGGCGGAGTCGTCACGGCGGGGTTTGCCATCTACGACACGCTGCAGTTCGTGCGCCCGCCGGTGGCCACGCTGTGCATCGGGCAGGCGGCCTCGATGGGCTCGCTGCTGTTGTGCTCGGGCACCAAGGGCATGCGCTACGCACTTCCCAACGCGCGCGTCATGGTGCACCAGCCTTCCGGCGGCTTCTCGGGCCAGGCCTCCGACATCGAGCGCCATGCCGAGGACATCATCAAAATGAAGCGCCGCTTGAACGAGATCTACGTCAAGCACACGGGCCAGCCCTACGAGGTCATTGAACGCACGCTCGATCGTGACTACTTCATGACCGCCGAGCAGGCGCAGGAGTTCGGCATCATCGACAAGGTGCTGACGCGTCGCGAGGAGTTCTGAATTGGCGCTGATCGACGGCAAGGCTGCGACATCCTGATCATCAGGGCTCGGGCATAGCTCGCATGCGCTCGGCGGTGGCGCCGCAGGGCGCCATTTGGCGGCTTGAGGTGGCACTGAGCCTCCGGTCGATAATTGGGCAGAGCCCAATCCGGGACAGACCTTAGCTCGCCACAAAACTGTGGCAATCGGGCCGCTTAGGCGGTGACGGCGCCCCCAGTCGTTAATCCAATCTTGATCTTGAGAACGCTAGCGTGCTCAGATCAAGATAAGTGGAACTCGAAGGGTTCAAACGGCCTTGGCGACGGGCCAGCATGGTATAAGGTTTCTTCGAGGGGCGGAGGGGCCGGTCGACGCCGGCATTGGAAGCCCAGAGGAGGGGTGAGACAGCGGTAATGGCTCAAGAGAAAAACACCCTCTATTGCTCGTTTTGCGGCAAGAGCCAGCATGAGGTTCGCAAGCTGATTGCCGGCCCGACCGTGTTCATCTGCGATGAATGCGTCGAGCTTTGCATGGACATCATCAGGGAGGAGAACAAGAACACCCTGGTGAAGTCGCGCGACGGCGTGCCGACTCCTCAGGAAATCTGCACCGTTCTCGACTCCTACGTGATCGGCCAGGACCACGCCAAGCGCGTCCTGTCGGTGGCCGTCCACAATCACTACAAGCGCCTGAACCACGCCGCCAAGAACAACGACGTGGAGCTCGCCAAGTCGAACATCCTGCTCGTCGGCCCGACCGGCTGCGGCAAGACGCTGCTGGCGCAGACGCTCGCGCGCATCCTCGACGTCCCCTTCACCATGGCGGACGCGACCACGCTCACGGAAGCGGGCTACGTCGGCGAGGACGTCGAGAACATCATCCTGAAGCTGTTGCAGAACGCCGACTACAACGTCGAGCGGGCGCAGCGCGGCATCGTCTACATCGACGAGGTCGACAAGATCAGCCGCAAGTCGGACAACCCCTCGATCACGCGCGACGTGTCGGGCGAGGGCGTGCAGCAGGCGCTTCTGAAGATCATGGAAGGCACGGTCGCGTCCGTGCCCCCGCAGGGCGGCCGCAAGCATCCCCAGCAGGAGTTCCTGCAGGTCGACACGACCAACATCCTGTTCATCTGCGGCGGCGCTTTCGCAGGCCTTGAGAAGATCATCTCGCGGCGTGGCAAGGGCACCTCGATCGGGTTCTCGGCCAAGGTCATCGGTGCGGACGATCGGCGCACGGGCGAAGTGCTGCGCGACGTGGAGCCGGAGGATCTGTTGAAGTTCGGGCTGATCCCGGAGTTTATCGGCCGTCTGCCGGTCATCGCCACGCTGGAAGACCTCGACGAGGAAGCGCTGGTGCAGATCCTCACCGAGCCGAAGAATGCGCTCGTCAAGCAGTATCAGCGTCTCTTCGAGATGGAGGACGTCAAGCTCACGATCACCAACGACGCCCTGAAGGCCATCTCCAGGAAGGCGATCGAGCGCAAGACGGGGGCTCGCGGCCTGCGCTCCATCATGGAGGCCAACCTGCTCGAGACCATGTTCGAGCTTCCCACCCTGAAGGGCGTGGAGGAGGTCGTCATCGGCCCCGAGGTCGTCGAAGGCAGCGCGCGTCCCTTGCGCATCTATTCCGACCGGGCCGAGGAAAAGGGCTCGAGTGCCTCTTAGTCACAGGAGCCGCGCCGGGGTGCGGCGGCTCTTCCTTTGAATATGCCGGGTGCCGTGGACCAACCTTCACGGCAGCCTCTTGGATACAGCGGCAGTCGGCCCCATTTCAATTAGGCCGATCTGGCGCCAAACTTGTGTGTTTGGGGCACAGGTCCTCGCCGGCCACGCCTCAAAAAGGGCCGGTGGCGTGGGAAGGATTGACGATCCCTGGCAACAGCGAGCGATCAATCAGCAGGCAATCAGGCGCAAATAGGTGGCGACTCGAATGGGTAGCGACATGGGCGAAGAGAAGCAGACGAAAGATAAGGCCGCCGGAAAGGGTGTCTACCCGGTCCTGCCGCTGCGCGACATCGTGGTCTTTCCCTACATGATCGTCCCGCTCTTTGTCGGGCGCGACAAGTCGATCAACGCGCTCGAAGAGGTGATGCGGTCCGACAAGCACATCCTGCTTGCCGCGCAGAAGAACGCCGGCGACGACGATCCGGCCACCGACGCCATCTATCCGGTCGGCACGCTCGCCTCCGTCCTGCAGCTGTTGAAGCTGCCCGACGGCACCGTGAAGGTGCTGGTCGAGGGCACCTCGCGCGCGCGCATCGCCCGCTACACCGACAACGCCAACTACTTCGAGGCCGAGGTCGAGCAGGTGCCCGAGGAGATCGGCGCCAAGGACGAGATCGAGGCGCTCGCGCGCTCGGCGGTCACCCAGTTCGAGAGCTACGTCAAGCTCAACAAGAAGATTTCGCCTGAGGTTCTGGGCAACGTCGCGCAGATCGAGGACTACTCCAAGCTCGCCGACACGATTGCCTCACACCTCGCCATCAAGATCGCCGACAAGCAGGAGATCTTGGAGACCGCGACCATCTCCGAGCGGCTGGAGCGCGTCTACACGCTGATGGAGAGCGAGATCTCCGTCCTGCAGGTCGAGCGCAAGATCCGCAGCCGCGTCAAGCGTCAGATGGAGAAGACGCAGCGCGAGTACTACTTGAACGAGCAGATGAAGGCGATCCAGAAGGAGCTCGGCGATTCCGACGAGCGCGACGACATCGCCGAGTTCGAGGAGAAGATCGAGAACACCAAGCTGTCGAAGGAGGCCCGCGACAAGGCGCTCGCCGAGCTGAAGAAGCTCAAGCAGATGAGCCCCATGTCGGCGGAAGCCACCGTCGTGCGCAACTACCTCGACTGGCTCCTGACGATCCCCTGGGGCATCAAGGGCAAGGTCAAGAAGGACCTCGACGAGGCCCAGACCATCCTCGACGCCGAGCACTACGGCCTCGACAAGGTCAAGGAGCGCATCGTCGAGTACCTCGCCGTGCAGGCGCGCACCAACAAGCTGAAGGGGCCGATCCTGTGCCTCGTCGGGCCGCCCGGCGTGGGCAAGACCTCGCTCGGCAAGTCGATGGCGAATGCCACCGGCCGCGAGTTCGTGCGCATGAGCCTCGGCGGCGTGCGCGACGAGGCGGAGATCCGCGGGCATCGGCGCACCTACATCGGCTCGATGCCGGGCAAGGTGATCCAGTCCATGCGCAAGGCGAAGCGGGTCAACCCGCTCTTCCTCTTGGACGAGATCGACAAGATGGGCTCCGACTTCCGCGGCGACCCCGCCGCGGCGCTTCTTGAGGTGCTGGACCCTGAGCAGAACGCCACCTTCAACGACCATTACCTCGAGGTCGACTACGACCTGTCGAACGTGATGTTCGTGACGACGGCCAACACGCTCAACATCCCGCCGGCCCTCATGGACCGCATGGAGATCATTCGTCTTGCCGGCTACACCGAGGACGAGAAGCTCGAGATCGCCAAGCGCCACTTGATCCCCAACCAGCGCCAGGCGCACGGGCTCGAGGCCGAGGAGTGGAGCATCGACGATGCGGCGCTGTTGGAGATGATCCGCCGCTACACGCGCGAGGCGGGCGTGCGCTCGCTCGAGCGCGAGATCGCCAAGCTCGCGCGCAAGGCGGTGAAGGAGATCCTCACCTCCGAAAACAAGACCATCAACGTGACGGCGGCGAACCTCGAATCCTATCTCGGCGTGACCAAGTACCGGTATGGCGAGGCCGAGCTCGAGGACCAGATCGGCATCGTGACGGGCCTTGCCTGGACCGAGGTCGGCGGCGAGCTGCTGACCATCGAAGGCGTCATGATGCCCGGCAAGGGCAAGATGACGGTCACCGGCAACCTGCGCGACGTGATGAAGGAATCGATCCAGGCCGCCAGCGCCTACGTGCGCTCGCGCTCGGTCGACTTCGGCATCCACCCCTCGCTGTTCGAGACGAAGGACATCCACGTGCACGTGCCGGAAGGCGCCACGCCCAAGGACGGTCCCTCGGCCGGCGTCGCCATGGTGACGGCGATCATCTCGGTGCTGACCGGCATCCCGGTGAAGAAGGACGTCGCCATGACGGGCGAGATCACGCTGCGCGGCCGCGTGCTGCCGATCGGCGGCTTGAAGGAGAAGCTGCTGGCGGCGCTGCGCGGCGGCATCAAGACCGTCATTATTCCTGAAGAGAACGTTAAGGACCTCTCCGAGATCTCAGCTGAGATCAAGAACAAGATCGACATCGTCCCGGCCGCCCGGGTCGACGACGTCTTGAAGGCGGCGCTCGTCAAGGTGCCCGAGCGCATGAGCTGGGAAGAGGCTGCCGCCGAAACGCAAGCGGTGAAGGCGGAGGACGACAAGTCGACCCCGCGCGTGACCGCCCACTGAGACCATGAATGTGTAAGCGCAACTCGTTGGTTGCGCTGCAAACATCAGTCGGGTTCCGTCGATACTCGCCCCCGCGCTCCAGAGCGCGGGGGCGACTTGTTCCTGCTCCGTGCGCGCCGACCCCCGGTTTTCCCTGGTTTTTCGGGCAAATTCGCGCCATTTCCCCCTTGACGAGCCCATTCATTGGGCGCTTGTCTCCTGCTCTGTTGCGGCTGAAGCAGCACCCGAATGGGGCTTTTTCGCTGCCCCGGCCCCCCCGAAGACCCATTCCGAACGCAAAGGACGGACAGAAGATGAGCAAGAAGGATTTGATCGACGCCGTCGCCAAGGAAGCCGAGCTCACCAAGGAAAAGGCGAGCGTGGTGGTCGATGCCGTGCTGGAGCACATTCGCGGCGCCTTGCGCAAGGGCGAGGAAGTTCGCATTCCCGATTTCGGCACCTTCAAGGTGGCCAAGCGCAAGGCGCGCGAAGGGCGCAATCCGGCGACCGGCGCGACGATCAACATTCCGGCCTCGCGCGTGCCGAAGTTCAGCCCCTCCAAGGGCCTGAAGGACCTGCTCAACTAGCCGATCCTTTGCCGCCACGGCGGTTGTTTGAGGCGCGTCGCGGGCTATCGTGGCGCGCCTTTATTTTGCTGACACGTGCTGCCAGAAGCTTCGTTCAACAAGCGTGATGCTCTGCTGAGGACCGGCGCTCGCGCCGGCGCCCCTTGGGCGCTGGGCCCTGCGGGCCGATGCGGCGGTGGGAACTGGTAGCGGCTTGACGACTGCCTGTTGCCTACTGCCTATTGCCGCGGGCCCGAAGGGCCCGCCGGGCGGTTAGCTCAGTGGTAGAGCGCCTCGTTTACACCGAGGATGTCGGGAGTTCGACCCTCTCACCGCCCACCACCTTTTGGCCCTGGGCCCCTCGGGCCGGTTGTCGCGGCGTCTTGCGGGCCGCATTCCACACGCCATATGCCGAGCGGGAACAGGGAGGCGACCGTCATGTCCATTTCGATGTATCAGGCATCCGTACCGGGCTTGCAGCGGATGCTGAAAGCGCTCGATGCCGTCCTCGACAAGGCGGCGGCCTATGCCGAGGAGCGCAAGATCGACCCCGCCGTGCTGACAGCGGCGCGGCTTGCGCCCGACATGTATCCGTTGAGCCGCCAGGTGCAGCTCCTGAGCGATACCGCCAAGGGCGCCTGCGCGCGTCTCGCCGGCTTAGAGGTGCCGAGCTTTGCCGACAGCGAGACGACGTTCCCCGAGCTGAAACAGCGCATCGCCAAGACGCTCGCCTTCATCGCCACCGTCCGCCCCGACCAGATCGACGGATCGGAGGCCCGCGACATCATCTTGAAGGCCGGCGCCCAGGAACTCTCCTTCAAGGGACAGGACTATCTGGTGTTTTTCGTGCTTCCGAACTTCTACTTCCACGTCACGGCCGCCTACGCCATCCTGCGCCACAATGGCGTGCCCCTCGGCAAGCTCGATTATCTCGCCGGCATCTAGGGCCGCTGCTGCCGCGCCAACGGCCGCGATAGCGCCCGTCCCCGGCGCCTCCTTGACTAAAAAGGGGCCACCACGTAATTGATCCCGGTGGCAGCGCGCTTCTTTGGAGGCGCGCGTTTTCGATTGCGGGAGTAGCTCAGTTGGTTAGAGCGCCGGCCTGTCACGCCGGAGGTCGCGGGTTCAAGTCCCGTCTCTCGCGCCATTCTTTGTCCCCCTGACACAAGCTGCAAGAAGCTTCGCTCTGGCGGGCGAGGTGCTCTCTTGATGGCCGCGGCTCGCCGCGGCGCCCCTTGGGCGCTGGGCCCTGCGGGCCGATCTTTTTCTCTGCCACAAGCTGATGCGTATGAGAGCGTGGCCGAAATCGATCTAGCTTGACGGCAAGTGCGGGACGTTCAGCCCGTTCTGAACGGTCTTGCATTCGGCGCATTGAACGGCGCCGTTCGACCACTGATAGAACGTTATGCAACCGCAATCGCAGCACCACATCTCAGGCTCGCGGTGATCCTGAGATCGCATCTCTCTGCGGCGCTTCCTTTCGGCGCCCAAATCGACGAGGTTCGACATGGCCAAGATTTCCAAGAGTGCCGGCAAGGCCCGGAGTGCTGTAACTGGGTCTTACGTGAAGCCCGGGTATGCCAAGGCGCATCCGAACACCACGGTGATTGAGCGCGCCAGGCCCGCCGCGAAGGCCACTGCGAGGCCAGCTGCGAAGCCTGCCGCGAAGTCCGCCAAGTCTAAGGCCGCGGCCAAGAAGAAGTAGTTGTCGGGACCGCTAAAGTTCTTCGGAATGCAAAAAAAGCCCGGCCCGCAAGCCGGGCTTTGGCGTGGTGCGCGATCACCTGTCAGGCGCCACCCTGGCCGCTGGTCGCAGCAACCCGAGCGACACCCCATTTCCCGCATTGGCTGGTTGCGCGGGTCGGGGGCGTGCGTTAACACCGAAGCTGATATTGCGCCGCAGCGCGGCGCCCCCCCTCTGGGAACCAAGGGAACCGAGGCTGCCCATGGACCAGCTCTTCCTCTCCTACCTGCCGATCGCGATCTTCATCGCCGTCGCTCTCGCCATCGCCATGATCCTGATGACGGTGCCCTTCCTGGTCGCGGTGCAGAACCCCGACCCGGAGAAGGTCTCGGCCTATGAGTGCGGCTTCAACGCCTTCGACGACGCGCGCATGAAGTTCGACATCCGCTACTACCTGGTGTCGATCCTCTTCATCATCTTCGACCTGGAGGTGGCGTTTCTGTTCCCCTGGGCCGTCGCCTTCAAGGAGCTGGGGCCCTTCGGCTTCTGGTCGATGATCGTCTTTCTCGTCGTGCTGACCATCGGCTTCGTCTACGAATGGCGGAAAGGGGCGCTCGAATGGGATTGATCACCAGCCCGGAGGCTTCATCCGGCTCACTTCTGGTCAAGCCCGGCGATGAGGGCTTCACCCAGATCTCCAACAAGCTCGCCGACAAGGGCTTCCTCGTCACCACCACCGACGACCTCATCAACTGGGCGCGCACCGGCTCGCTGATGTGGATGACGTTCGGGCTCGCCTGCTGCGCGGTGGAGATGATGCAGGCCTCGATGCCGCGCTACGATCTGGAGCGCTTCGGCTTTGCTCCGCGCGGCTCCCCGCGCCAGTCGGACGTGATGATCGTCGCCGGCACGCTCACCAACAAGATGGCGCCCGCCCTGCGCAAGGTCTACGACCAGATGCCGGAGCCGCGCTACGTGATCTCCATGGGCTCCTGCGCCAATGGCGGCGGCTACTACCACTACTCCTACGCGGTGGTGCGCGGCTGCGACCGCATCGTGCCCGTCGACATCTACGTGCCGGGCTGCCCGCCGACGGCCGAGGCGCTCGTCTACGGCGTGCTGCTGCTGCAACGCAAGATCCGCCGCACGGGAACGATCGAGAGATAGGTAAGAGGCAGTGGGCAGCAGGCCGTGGGCAGTCGGATTGCGTCGCAGAGACATCACTGCCGACTGCCTACTGCCCGACTAGGCGGAACCTGAACCATGAGCCTGCAACTGAGCGAGCTGGGTGACTACGTCGCGGCGGGGATCGGTCCCTCCCTGCTGTCGAAGACCATCGCCCACGACGAGCTCACCGTCACCGTCGCCCGCGACAGGATCATCGAGGTCCTCACCTTCCTGCGCAACGAGCCGCAATGCCGCTTCGAGGTGCTGATCGACATCTGCGGCGTCGATTGGCCGGCGCGCGAGGCCCGCTTCGACGTCGTCTACCATCTGCTTTCGCCCCGCCTCAACCAGCGCATCCGCGTCAAGCTTCAGACCGACGAGACGACGCCGGTCGCAAGCGCGGTGGGCGTCTTCTCGGCCGCCAACTGGTTCGAGCGGGAGGCCTACGACATGTTCGGCATCCTGTTCACGGGCCACCCCGACCTGCGCCGCATCCTCACCGACTACGGCTTCCAGGGCCATCCTCTGCGCAAGGACTTCCCGCTCTCGGGCTATGTCGAGGTGCGCTACGACGAGGAGCTGAAACGCGTCGTCTACGAGCCGGTCGAGCTCACGCAGGAGTTCCGCTCGTTCGACTTCGAGAGCCCTTGGGAGGGCACGCGCTACGTGCTGCCCGGCGACGAGAAGGCCAGCAAGGCATGAGCCGATGAGGGACACGCTGAAGCCCGGCGCATCGACGCGTTTCTCCTTCCGCATTCCGGCGGAGAAGACGGTGCCCCACCTCTACCCGGAGGCGCCCGAGTTCAAGGAGATGCCGACGGTGTTCGCCACCGGCTTCATGGTCGGGCTCATGGAGTGGACCTGCTTGAAGATTTTGGAGCCGCACCTCGACCCCGGCGAGGGAAGCCTCGGCGTGCACATCGACGTCTCCCACTCGGCCGCGACCGTGCCGGGGCAGACGGTGACGGTCGATGCGGAGTGCACCAACGTCGCCGGCCGGCGCGCCACCTTCCGCGTCAAGGCCCACGACGGCATCGATGTGATCGGCGAGGGACGGCATGAGCGCATGATCGTGCCCTGGGCCCGCTTCATCGCCCGCGTCAACGAGAAGGCGAAGCTTGCCCGCGTCGCCCCGATAGGACCGCTGGAAGGACATAGCTGATGGGCGAGACCGACATCCGCCAATTCAATGTCAACTTCGGCCCGCAGCACCCGGCAGCCCACGGCGTCCTGCGCCTCGTGCTCGAGCTCGACGGCGAGGTGGTCGAGCGCGTCGATCCCCACATCGGGCTCTTGCACCGCGGCACCGAGAAGCTCATCGAGCACAAGACCTACCTGCAGGCGATCGGCTATTTCGACCGGCTCGACTACGTCGCGCCCATGAACCAGGAGCACGCCTTCTGCCTCGCCGCGGAGAAGCTTCTGGGCCTTGCGGTGCCCAAGCGCGGCCAGCTGATCCGCGTGCTCTTCTGCGAGATCGGCCGCCTCCTGTCGCACCTCTTGAACGTCACCACGCAGGCGATGGACGTGGGCGCGCTCACCCCGCCCTTGTGGGGCTTTGAGGAGCGCGAGAAGCTCATGGTCTTCTATGAGCGCGCCTCGGGCAGCCGCATGCACGCCAAGTACTTCCGCGTCGGCGGCGTGCACATGGATTTGCCGCCGCAGCTCATCGACGACATCGACGCCTTCGCCGAGGCCCACCCCAAGATCCTCGACGACATCGAAGGCCTGCTGACGGAGAACCGCATCTTCAAGCAGCGCAACGTCGACATCGGCGTCGTGAGCCTCAAGGACTGCTTCGACTGGGGCTTCTCCGGCGTCATGGTGCGCGGCTCCGGCGCGGCCTGGGACCTGCGCAAGGCCCAGCCCTACGAGTGCTACCCCGAGCTCGACTTCGACATCCCCATCGGCAAGCACGGCGACTGCTACGACCGCTACCTCGTGCGCATGATCGAGATGCGTCAATCACTCCGCATCATGCGCCAGGTATGCGCCAAGCTGCGCTCGCCGGAAGGGGAGGGGCCGTTCGTCGCCCAGGACAAGAAGGTGGTGCCGCCGCGGCGCGCCGACATGAAGCGCTCGATGGAGGCGCTGATCCACCACTTCAAGCTCTACACCGAGGGCTTCCATGTGCCCGCGGGCGAGGTCTACGCGGCGGTGGAGGCGCCCAAGGGCGAGTTCGGCGTCTATCTCGTCGCCGACGGCTCCAACCGGCCTTATCGCTGCAAGATCCGCGCGCCGGGCTTCCCGCACCTGCAGGCAATGGACTTTCTCACGCGCAAGCACATGCTGGCGGATGTGTCGGCGATCCTCGGCTCCATCGACGTCGTCTTCGGCGAGATCGATAGGTAGGAAGGCTGCGCCGTGGTCGATCACCTGTTCCTTCTGGCCATCGGCGCGCTCGGCTGGGGCGCCTCGCTCGCCACCTACCACGTGCTGGCCAAGCGCAACGGCTGGCCCATGGGCACGCTGCAGACCGAGCAGCCCGCCGTCCCCATCCTCATCGGTATCCTCTCGCTCGCCACCGGCCTCGCCTTCGCGGCCGCGCGCGGGGACCTCGGCGGCGGCTGGGTGATCCTCCTCTTCGGCCTGGCGCTCGGCCTCTTCTGGAGCGGCTTCCTGCGTGTGGGCGCGCAGACGGCGCTGCTGTTGGCACCGGTCGCTGCGGCCGTCCTCATGTGGGGATGGCTGGCGGCGGCCCTCTAGCGCGCCGAGGTTGTGAACGGGCGGCGCGTGCTGTCCCAGATCAGCCGTCAAGTGCTTGCTTTGAGGCGCAGATAGACGTAGTGACGTGATTGTGCGCTGCGTCAAGATCAACGAGGTCTGGCGGCGGACGAAAGGCCCAAGCGGCGCCCTGCCGCGCGGTTCCGCCGCACTATTTTGAGGTGCCAGCCTTGGCCGTCCGTCGCCTTTACCCCGAACAGCCGTTGAGCTTCGCCTTCACGTCGGAGAATCTGGCGTGGGCCAAGACCGAGATCGCCAAATATCCGCCCGGCAAGCAGGCCTCGGCGGTGCTGGCGCTCCTGTGGCGCGCGCAAGCGCAGGAGGGCTGGTGCACCGAGCCCGCCATCCGCGCCGTCGCCGACATGCTGGGCATGGCCCACATCCGCGTGTTGGAGATCGCCACCTTCTACACCATGTTCCAGTTGGCCCCTGTGGGCAGCACGGCGCACCTGTGGGTGTGCGGCACCACGCCATGCATGCTGCGCGGCTCTGAGGCGCTGATCGAGATCTGCAAGGAGCAGATCGCCGAGCACCCGCACGAGCTGTCGCGCGATGGGCGCTTCTCCTGGGAGGAGGTCGAGTGCCTCGGCTGCTGTGCCAACGCTCCCGTCGTGCAGATCGGCGCCGATACCTATGAGGATCTCGATCCGGAGCTGTTCGAGAAGCTGCTCTACGGGTTGAAGGAAGGCAAGCCGCCCAAGCCCGGCTCGCAGATTGGGCGGCAGGGGTCGGCTCCGGTGGGCGGCTCCAAGACCCTCCTTGGCACCGCCAAGAAGGACGCGAGGGTCTAGTGTGATGATCGAGAAATTCGCCGGTGCTGGCGGCGAGCGTTGAACGGACTTCGCGATCGGGACACTAGAGCACCATAAGAGGCCAAGGCGCATGCTCGAGGACAAGGACCGCATCTTCCTCAACCTTTATGGTTACGAGGACTGGCGCCTTCCCGGCGCGCGTGCGCGCGGTGCTTGGAGCAATACCAAGGAGCTGATCGAAAAGGGCCACGACTGGATCATCAGCGAGGTGAAGGCCTCCGGCCTGCGCGGGCGTGGCGGTGCGGGCTTCCCGACGGGCCTCAAGTGGTCGTTCATGCCCAAGAACGACCCGCGTCCGTCCTATCTCGCGGTCAACGCCGACGAAAGCGAGCCCGGCTCCTGCAAGGACCGGGAGATCATGCGCCATGATCCCCACCTCTTGCTCGAAGGGGCGCTGCTCGCCTCCTTCGCCATGCGCGCGCACACCGCCTACATCTACATCCGCGGCGAGTTCATGCGCGAGCGTGAGCGGCTGCAGACCGCCGTCGACGAGGCCAATGCCGCCAAGCTCATCGGCAAGAACAACGTCAATGGCTGGGACTTCGATGTCATCGTCCACCACGGCGCCGGGGCCTACATCTGCGGCGAGGAGACGGCGCTCTTAGAGAGCCTCGAGGGCAAGAAAGGGATGCCGCGCTTGAAGCCGCCGTTCCCGGCCAACGTCGGGCTCTACGGCGCGCCCACGACCGTCAACAACGTGGAGAGCATCGCGGTCGTCCCCGACATCCTGCGCCGCGGCGGCGACTGGTTCGCCTCCCTGGGGCGCCCCAACAATACCGGCACCAAGCTTTACCAGATTTCCGGCCACGTGGAGCAGCCGTGTGTCGTCGAGGAGGAGATGGGCATTCCCGTGAAGGAGCTCATCAACAAGCATGCCGGCGGCGTGCGCGGAGGCTGGGACAACCTGCTCGCCATCATTCCCGGCGGCGCCTCGATGCCGCTCATTCCCGCCGATCAGTGCGAAGACCTGATCCTGGACTACGATGCGCTCGCCAAGCTCAAGTCGGGGCTCGGCACCGGCGCCGTCATCGTCATGGACAAGTCGACCGACCCCATCAAGGCGATCGCGCGCATCGCCTACTTCTTCAAGCACGAGAGCTGCGGGCAGTGCACACCCTGCCGCGAGGGCACGGGGTGGATGTTCCGCGTGCTGGAGCGCATGCAACGCGGCGAGGCGGAAAAGAGCGAGATCGATCTGTTGTTCGACGTGACGAAGCATGTCGAAGGCCATACCATCTGCGCGCTCGGCGACGCCGCCGCGTGGCCGGTGCAAGGTCTCATACGCAATTTCCGTCACCTCATCGAAGAACGCATCGACGCCTACCAGGCGGCTGCGAAAGAGGCGGCCGAGTAGATGCTGACGCCGGAAGGACTGAACAGTGGACCTGCTCGCGCTGATGATTGCCTCCTTCACGCTGCCGGCGGTCGCCGGCGCGGTGGCGCTGGCGTTCATCGGCTATGTCCTCTGGGGCTGGATCGGCGCGGCGTTGGGCATCGTGATCGGCTACGGCGCCGGCGTCTGGTTCGAGAGGCGCTTCGTGGGCGTGCCGCTTTCGCCGCACGTGAGAGGGTGGCTGTCGCTAGCATTGTTTCTCGCCGGGCTGACGCTCCTGGCGATCGTGACGCGGTGAAAGGTTGAGCGAGTGGGATCGATGCTCAAGCAAATCATCATCGACGGGAAGCTGATCGAGGTCGAGCCCGGCACCACGCTGTTGCAAGCGTGCGAGTTGGCCGGCGCCGAGATCCCGCGCTTTTGCTACCACGACCGTCTGTCGATCGCCGGCAACTGCCGCATGTGCCTCGTGGAGGTCGTCGGCATCCCCAAGCCGACCGCGTCCTGCGCCATGGGCGTCACCGACCTGCCGCCCAACAAGGACGGCTCACCCCGCGAGGTGCGCACCAACAGTCCGCTCGTCAAGTCGGCGCGCGAGGGCGTGATGGAGTTCCTGCTGATCAACCACCCGCTCGATTGCCCCATCTGCGACCAGGGCGGCGAGTGCGATCTGCAGGACCAGGCGCTCGTCTTTGGGGCCGGCGGCTCGCGCTTTGCAGAGAACAAGCGCGCGGTCGAGGAGAAGTACATCGGTCC
This sequence comes from uncultured Alphaproteobacteria bacterium, assembly GCA_963728165.1. Lineage (GTDB taxonomy): Bacteria > Pseudomonadota > Alphaproteobacteria > Rhizobiales > Hyphomicrobiaceae > Hyphomicrobium_A. The sequence continues at coordinate 21,069 of CAVSIY010000003.1, forward strand.
CTTGATCAAGACCTTCATGAACCGCTGCATCCACTGCACCCGCTGCGTGCGCTTCATGACCGAGGTGGCGGGCGTGGAGGAGCTCGGCGCCATCGGCCGCGGCGAGGACATGGAGATCACCACCTATCTCGACCGCGGGATTCTCTCCGAGCTGTCGGCCAACGTGAACGACCTGTGTCCCGTCGGCGCGCTGACGCACCGGCCCTGGTCCTACATCGCGCGGCCCTGGGAGCTGGAGAAGACCGAATCGATCGACGTCATGGACGCGGTGGGCGCGGCCATCCGCGTCGACACGCGCGGCCGCGCGGTGCTGCGCGTCTTGCCGCGCATCAACGACGACGTCAACGAGGAGTGGATCTCCGATAAGACGCGCTTCGCCTGCGACGGGCTCAGGGTGCAGCGGCTCGACCATCCCTACGTGCGCGTCGACGGCAAGCTGCGCCCCGCCAGCTGGAAGGAAGCGCTGGCGCTGGTGGCGGAGAAGCTCAAGGGCGCCAAGCCCGCCCGCATCGGCGCCATCGCCGGCGACCTCGCCGGCGCGGAGGAGATGTTTGCGTTAAAGGACCTCTTCACGCGCCTCGACGCAAGGAGCCTCGACTGCCGCCAGGACGGCGCCAAGTTCGCGCCCTCGCAAGGGCGCTCCAGCTACCTGTTCAATGCGGGCATCGCCGCCATCGATCATGCGGACGCGATCCTGCTCGTCGGCACCGACCCGCGCCTGGAGGCCGCCCTCGTCAACGGGCGCATTCACAAGCGCTGGCGCCAAGGTGGCCTCAAGGTCGGCCTCATCGGCGAGAAGGTGGCGCTGACCTATCCTTACGAGTATCTGGGCGCCGGCCCGCAGACGCTCGCCGACCTGTCGGAGGGGCGCCATTCCTTCGCCGAGACTCTCAAGGGCGCAAAAGCTCCGATGGTGATCGTGGGCGCCGGTGCTGCCGCGCGGCCCGACGGTGCCGCCGTGCTCGGCCTTGCCGCTCGCGTCGCGCTCGCCGCCATGGAGGGCAACGAGGCGGCCAAAGACGCTACATGGAACGCCTTCAATGTGCTGCACACGGCCGCCTCGCGCGTCGCCGGCCTCGATCTGGGCTTCGTGCCCGCGGACAAGAATGCGCTCGATGCGCAAAGCCTCGTCGCCGCCGTCGCCAAGGACAAGCTCGACGTCCTCTACCTCCTGGGTGCCGACGAGTTCGATCTGCCGGAGACGGGCTCGGCATTCATCGTCTACCAGGGCAGCCACGGCGACCGCAGCGCCCACCGCGCCGACGTCATCCTGCCGGGCGCTGCCTTCACCGAGAAGAGCGCGACCTACGTCAACATGGAGGGCCGCGCCCAGATGACGGAGCGCGCCGTCTTCCCGCCGGGCGAGGCGAAGGAGGACTGGGCCATCATCCGCGCGCTCTCGGCCGAGGTGGCGCACACGCTGCCCTACGACACGCTCAGCCAGCTGCGCGCGGCCATGTATGCGGCCGCGCCCGAGCTCGCCCGCATCGGGACGCGCGAGGCGGCATCCCTCGATGGCGTGCAGGCGCTCGCCAAGAAGGGCTCGCCGCTGACGCAGGAGCCCTTCACTACGCCGATCCGCGACTTCTACCTGACGAACCCGATCGCGCGCGCCTCCGCCGTCATGGCCGAGATGAGCGCTTTGAAGAAGAGCGTGAGCGCGGCTGCGCGCCTCAAGGCAGCCGAATAGGAACGAGCCGGCGCATGAGCACGACGACGTTGCAGACCTGGTGGGACTACGGCCTCTGGCTCGCGATCATGGTGGGCTGGAGCCTGCTCACGCTCGTCGTGCTGCTGGTGATCGTCGCCTTCCTGTTGCTCATGGACCGCAAGGTGTGGGCGGCGGTGCAGATGCGGCGCGGGCCCAACGTGGTCGGCGCCTTCGGGCTGCTGCAGTCGTTCGCCGACCTCTTCAAGTTCGTGTTCAAGGAGCCGATCATCCCGGCGGGCGCCAACAAGGGCGTGTTCCTCTTGGCGCCGATCGCCACCGCCACGTTCGCGCTCGCGGCCTGGGCCGTCATCCCCGTCAACGAGAACTGGCTCGGCAAGTGGGTCATCTCCGACCTGAACGTCGGCGTGCTCTACTTGCTGGCGCTGTCCTCGCTCGCCGTCTACGGCATCATCATGGGCGGCTGGGCTTCGAACTCGAAGTATCCGTTCATGGGATCGCTGCGCTCGGCGGCGCAGATGGTCTCCTACGAGGTCTCGATCGGATTCGTGATCGTGACCGTGATCTTATGCGTGGGCTCGCTCAACCTCACCAGCATCGTCAACGCGCAGGCAACCGGGCTCGGCACGCGCGCCGGCCTGCCGAGCTCGGTGCTCGACTGGTATTGGCTGCCGCTGTTGCCGATGTTCGTCATCTTCTTCGTGTCGGCGCTGGCCGAGACCAACCGGCCACCCTTCGATCTCGTGGAGGCGGAGTCGGAGCTCGTCGCCGGCTTCATGGTCGAATATTCCTCCACGCCCTATCTCCTGTTCATGCTGGCCGAGTACGTGTCGATCGTCACCATGTGCGCGCTGATGACGATCCTGTTCCTCGGCGGCTGGCTGCCGCCGGTTGCGGTTGCACCCTTCACGTGGGTGCCCGGCATCTTCTGGTTCGCCGGCAAATGCGTCTTCGTCTTCTTCCTGTTCGCCATGGCCAAGGCCATCGTGCCGCGCTACCGCTACGACCAGCTCATGCGGCTCGGCTGGAAGGTGTTCCTGCCGCTGTCGCTGGCCATGGTCGTGATCGTGGCCGGGGTGCTGCAGTACGGGGGGCCATGGCTCTCGGGAGGCACGACCCTGTGAGCGCAAGCATCGAGATGCGGATGATCGTTGAAGAGACACGCCGATGAACGTTGCTCAATCCGTCAGAGCGGTCTTCCTGTGGGAGTTCGCCTCAGCCTTCGGGCTCGCCATGCGCTATTTCTTCTCCAAGAAGAAGACGCTCGACTATCCGTTCGAGCGCGGGCCCCTGTCGCCGCGCTTCCGTGGAGAGCATGCGCTGCGCCGCTACCCCAACGGCGAGGAGCGCTGCATCGCCTGCAAACTGTGCGAGGCGATCTGCCCGGCGCAGGCCATCACCATCGAGGCCGGCCCCCGACGCAACGACGGCACGCGGCGCGCCACCCGCTACGACATCGACATGGTGAAGTGCATCTACTGCGGACTGTGCCAGGAGGCCTGCCCGGTGGACGCCATCGTCGAGGGCCCGAACTTCGAGTTCGCGACCGAGACGCGGGAGGAGCTCTACTACAACAAGGAGAAACTGCTCGACAACGGCGATAGGTGGGAGCGGGAGATTGCCAAGAATCTCGCGCTCGACGCGCCGTATCGCTGAACGGCGCGGCGGCGGCGAGCCGCGGGCAAGCGTCGTATCGGCGCTTGGATTGTCGAGGCGCATAGGGTACTCACCTTGATCGCCGGGTGATGCGGGCAGCTTCGCCGGCGGTGTGCTCGAAAGAGGCGCCGGGCGGCGGACGACAGAGGGCGCTGGATCTGGACCGATGGCTCTGACGGCGGGGTTTTTCTATCTGTTCGCTATTCTCTCGGTCGTCGCCGGGGTGATGGTGATCGTGGCGAGAAACCCCGTGCACGCGGTGTTGTATCTGATCCTCGCCTTCTTCAACGCAGCGGGCCTCTTCATCCTCTTGGGCGCGGAGTTCCTGGCGATGATCCTCATCATCGTCTACGTGGGCGCCGTCGCCGTGCTCTTCCTCTTCGTCGTCATGATGCTCGACGTCGACTTCGCCGAGCTGAAAGCCGGCTTCATCAAGAACGCGCCGGTGGGGCTTCTCGTCGGCGGCATCGTGCTCATCGAGCTCATCTTATTGTTCGCCGGCCGCGGCTTCGGGCTCGCCGTGACGCACCCGGCTGCCGCCGCCTCGGCCGCCCAAATCTCCAACACGCAGGCGCTGGGGCTCGTGCTCTACACCAAGTACGTCTACTTCTTCGAGGTCGCCGGCTTGATCCTGCTGGTCGCCATGATCGGCGCCATCGTTCTGACGCTGCAGCACAAGGTCGGCGTGAGGCGCCAGTCGATCGCGGCCCAGGTGGCGCGCCGGCCCAAGACGGGCGTCGAGGTCGTCAAGGTGGCCTCCGGCGAGGCGATCGTTCCCGCTGCCGACGGGCAAGGCTAACGGGGAGCTGAGGGGGCGCATGGAAATCGGCATCGGGCATTATCTGACGGTCGCGGCGTGCCTGTTCACGCTGGGCATGCTCGGCATCTTCCTCAACCGCAAGAACGTCATCATCATCCTGATGTCGATCGAGCTGATGCTGCTCGCGGTCAACATCAACTTCGTGGCGTTCTCCTACTACCTGGGCGACATCGTCGGTCAGGTGTTCACCCTGTTCAACCTGACGGTGGCGGCGGCGGAGGCAGCGATCGGCTTGGCGATCGTCGTCGTCTACTACCGCAACCGTGGCTCGATCGCGGTGGAAGACATCAACATGATGAAGGGCTGAGGGCGCGCCGATGATCTACTCGGCCATCGTGTTTCTGCCGGGGCTCGGAGGCCTCATCGTCGGGCTGTTCGGCCGGGCGCTCGGCGTCAAGGCCTCGGAGCTGATCACCACGGGGCTTCTGATCGTCTCCTGCATCCTGTCCTGGATCGTGTTCTGGCGCATGGGCTTCGGGCACGAGACCGCGCATGTGCCCATCGAGCGCTGGATCACCTCAGGCGAGCTCGACGTTGCCTGGGCCTTCAAGATCGACACGCTGACGGCGGTGATGTTCGTCGTGGTGACGACGGTGTCCGGCCTCGTCCACATCTACTCCATGGGCTACATGGACGAGGACCCTTCGCGTCCTCGCTTCTTCTCCTACCTGTCGGGCTTCACCTTCGCCATGCTGATGCTGGTGACGGCCGACAATCTGGTGCAGCTATTCTTCGGCTGGGAGGGCGTCGGCCTCTTCTCCTACCTGCTGATCGGGTTCTGGTACCAGAAGCCAGAGGCCAACGCGGCGGCCATCAAGGCCTTCGTCGTCAACCGCGTCGGCGACTTCGGCTTCGCGCTCGGCATCTTCGGCATCTTCTTCGTCTTCCGCACGGTCAACTTCGAGCAGATCTTCAACGCCGCTCCGGGCGTCGCCGGCCAGACGTTCCACTTTCTCGGGCACGAACCCGACATCCTGACGACGCTGTGCCTGTTGCTGTTCATGGGCGCCATGGGCAAGTCGGCGCAGTTCCTGCTGCATACCTGGCTTCCCGACGCCATGGAGGGCCCGACGCCGGTCTCGGCGCTGATCCATGCCGCCACCATGGTGACCGCCGGCGTGTTCATGGTCGCGCGTTTATCGCCGCTCTTCGACCTGGCGCCGACCGCGCTCGCCTTCGTGACGCTGATCGGCTCGTTCACGGCCTTCTTCGCCGCCACCATCGCGGTGGTGCAGAACGACATCAAGCGCGTTATCGCCTACTCGACCTGCTCGCAGCTCGGCTACATGTTCGCCGCCTGCGGCATCGGCGCCTTCTCCATGGGCATCTTCCACCTGTTCTGCCACGCCTTCTTCAAGTCGCTCTTGTTCTTGTGCGCGGGCTCGGTGAAGCACGCCCTGCACGAGGAGCAGGACATGCGCAAGATGGGCGGAATGGCGCCCAAGATGCGCATCACCTGGCTGATGATGATCGCCGGCGGGCTGGCGCTGTCGGGTTTCGGAATTCCCCACATCGGCGGTTTTGCCGGCTTCTACTCTAAGGACGCCATCATCGTGGCCTCCTACGCGGCCGCCACGCCGAACAATTACGCGTTCTGGTTCCTGCTGCTCGGCGCCTTTCTGACCGCCGTCTACATCTGGCGCCTGATCCTCATGACCTTCCACGGCAAGACGCGCATGAGCGCTGAGGACTACGCCCACCTGCACGAGAGCCCGCCGACGATGACGTTCGCGCTGCTGGCCTTGGGGCTCGGTGCCGCCTTCGCCGGCGCGCTCGGTGTCCACACCTTCATCGGCGAGGGGGCGGACGCGTTCTGGGGCAATGCGGTCGTGCAGAAGACCGAGGTCGATCTCTTCCACGCGACGCATGAGCTGCCCGAGTGGGTGCACTGGTCGACCTTCGCCGCGATGGCGCTCGGCACGTTCACGCCGTTCCTTTACTACATGCTGGTGCCGTCGCTGCCCGCGATCACGTCGCGCGTCTTCTATCCGATCTACGTGTTCCTGTTGAACAAGTGGTACTTCGACGAGCTCTACGACTTCATCTTCGTGCGGCCCGTGTTCTGGATCGCCAACGTTCTGTGGAAGGTCGGCGATATCGACATCATCAACGGGCTGATCGACGGGACGGCCGCCGGCGTCTACCGCATCACCGCGCGCGCCGTGCGCCTGCAGACGGGCTACATCTACACTTACGCCTTCGCCATGCTGGTGGGGCTGGCGCTGTTCGTGACCTACTTCATGTTCATGGGCGGGGTGCGCTAGATGGAACTCTCCTCTGCCCCGCTCTTATCGATCGTGATGTTCCTACCGCTGGTGGGCGCCCTCATCATCGGCTTCCTCAATCCGGAAGCGAAGGGCAACGCGCGCTGGGTGGCGCTGTGGACGACGACCATCACCTTCCTCGTCTCGCTCATCGTCTGGTTCCACTTCGACACGACGGTCTCGGGCTTCCAGTTCGTTGAGACCCGCGCCTGGCTCGACGTCTTCAAGTTCAAGCTGGGCGTCGACGGCATCTCGGTGCTGTTCGTCATTCTGACGACGTTCCTCTTGCCCTTGTGCGTGCTCTCGAGCTGGGTCTGCATCCAGGACCGCGTCAAGGAGTACATGATCGCCTTCCTGGTGCTCGAGACGCTGATGATCGGCGTCTTCTGCGCGCTCGACCTCGTGCTCTTCTACGTGTTCTTCGAGGGCGGCCTCATTCCGATGTTCCTCATCATCGGCATCTGGGGCGGCCCCAACCGCGTCTATGCAACCTTCAAGTTCTTCCTCTACACGCTGCTGGGCTCGGTGTTGATGCTGTTGGCGGTGCTGGCGATGTACTGGCACACGGGCACGACCGACATCCCCACCCTGATGACGGCCAAGTTCCCGGCCGACATGCAGTGGTACTTGTGGTTCGCCTTCTTCGCCTCCTTCGCCGTGAAGCTGCCGATGTGGCCGGTGCACACATGGTTGCCGGATGCCCACGTGGAGGCGCCGACGGCGGGCTCGGTGATCCTGGCCGCTATCCTCTTGAAGATGGGCGGCTACGGCTTCCTGCGCTTCTCGGTGCCGATGTTCCCCTTGGCGAGCGAGGGGCTGGCGCCCTTCATCTTCGTGCTCTCCATCTTCGCCATCATCTACACCTCGTTCGTGGCGCTGGCGCAGACCGACTTGAAGAAGCTGATCGCCTATTCGTCGGTGGCGCACATGGGCTTCGTGACCATGGGCATCTTCACCTTCTCCACCCAGGGCGTCGAAGGCGCCATCTTCCAGATGGTCTCGCACGGCATCGTCTCGGCCGGCCTCTTCCTGTGCGTGGGCGTTCTCTACGACCGCATGCACACCCACGAGATCTCGGTGTTCGGCGGTCTGGTGAACCGCATGCCGATCTACGCGGCCTTCTTCATGGTCTTCACCATGGCCAATGTGGGCCTGCCGGGCACCTCGGGCTTCGTCGGCGAGTTCCTGACGCTGCTCTCCGCCTTCAAGGTCAACACCTGGTTGGCGCTGTTTGCCACCTCGGGCGTGATCTGGTCGGCCGTCTACGCGCTGTGGGTCTACCGGCGCGTCATCTTCGGCGAGCTGGTGAAGCCCGCGCTCAAGACCATCCAGGACCTGAGCTACCGCGAGATCGGCATCATGGCGCCCTTGATCGTGCTGACGATCCTGCTCGGCATCTATCCCGCGTGCGTGCTCGACGTCGCCGCCGTCTCGGTCAAGAACTTCGTTTCCGCCTACGAGGCCTCCGTCCGGTCGCCGCCCGCAGCCCCCGCACCGAGCCGAGGAGCCGCACCCTGATGCAAGAGTTGAACGCTTACGCGCCGGCCTTGCCTGAGATTTTCGTCGCCATCGGCGCGATGGTGCTGCTGATGCTCGGTGCCTTCGGCCGCGCCGTCCCGGGGCGCGATGTTGCCGCCAACGTGTTCGCTGTGGGCGTGTTGCTGGTCGCGGCCGGGCTCCTTGCCTTCGACAGCGGCGAGCGCGCCACGCTGTTTGACGGCGCCTTCATCGCCGACGACTTCTCCCGCTTCATGAAGCTGCTGGTGGTCGGGGGCGCCGCCCTCGTCATGGTCATGTCGGCGGCCAATCTCACGCGCACCGCGCTCATGAGCTACGAGTATGCCGTGCTGCTGTTGCTCGCCGTGCTCGGCATGATGCTGATGGTGTCGGCCGGCGATCTGATCGCGCTCTTTCTCGCCATCGAGCTGCAGAGCCTGGCGCTCTACGTGGTCGCCGCCATCCGCCGCAATTCGGTCCGCTCCAGCGAGGCGGGCCTCAAGTACTTCGTGCTGGGATCGCTGTCGTCGGGCATGCTGCTCTACGGCTGCTCGCTCATTTACGGCTTCACCGGCTCGGTCGATTTCTCCGTGATCGCCCATGCCGCCACTGGCCAGCCGGCGCCCGAGACCATCGGCCTCACCGTCGGGCTCGTGTTCCTGCTCGTCGGCATCGCCTTCAAGATCGCGGCCGTGCCCTTCCATATGTGGACGCCCGACGTCTACGAGGGCGCGCCGACCCCGGTCACGGCCTTCTTCGCCGCCGCGCCGAAGCTTGCCGCCATGGCGCTTCTGATCCGGGTGCTGCTCACCGCGTTTCCCGGCATCGCGTCGCAGTGGCAGCAGATCATCGTCTTCCTCGCGATCGCCTCCATGCTGCTCGGCGCCTTCGCCGCCATCGGGCAGACGAACATCAAGCGGCTGATGGCCTACTCCTCCATCGGCCACGTGGGCTATGCGCTCATCGGGGTCGCGGCCAACAGCGAGGCCGGCACCCAGGCCGTGCTCGTCTACCTCGCGATCTACCTGTTCATGACGGTCGGGGCCTTCGCCTGCATCCTCTCCATGCGCGTCAAGGACGGTCTCGTCGAGGACATCGACGCGCTGTCGGGGCTCGCCAAGACCAATTTGCCCATGGCCTTCGTGCTGGCCATGATCCTGTTCTCGATGGCGGGCGTGCCGCCGCTTGCCGGCTTCTTCGCCAAGCTCTACGTGTTCTCGGCGGCGATCAAGGCCGAGCTTTATGCGCTCGCCGTCGTCGGCGTGCTGGCGAGCGTCATTGCCGCCTACTACTACCTGAGGGTCGTCAAGATCATGTTCTTCGATGAGGCCCGGCCTGCCTTCCTACCCGTGGAGCGCGGCGCCGGCTTCGTCATGACGGTCTCGGGCCTGTTCGTCGTGCTGTTCGTCCTGCTTCCGGCGCCGCTCGTCGATGCGGCCCTCACCGCGGCGCGCGCGCTCCATTCTGCTCCCGGCCAATGACAGCGCCGGCTGACGGTCTTCCTGCGCCCTACCGTTTGCTTCACCTCGCCGAGGCCGATTCCACCAACGCCGAGGCGATGCGCCGGGCGCTCGCCGGCGAGCGGGGGCCGCTGTGGGTGCTGGCCGACCGCCAGACGAGCGGGCGCGGGCGCTCCGGGCGCGCGTGGGTCTCGAGCCAGGGCAACCTCTTTGCGAGCCTCCTCATCGAGATGGCCAGCCCTGTCACCAGGGCCGGCCAGCTTTCGCTCGTCGCCGGCGTGGCCGCGATCGACGCCATCCGCAGCATGGGACCGCTCGGCACCGGCGCCGGCTTGCGCCTCAAATGGCCGAACGACGTCCTGATCGGTCGGGCCAAGGCCGGCGGCATCCTGGTCGAGAGCTCGACGCGGGGGGCGGGAGAGGGGCGCGTCGCCGTCATCGGCGTCGGCCTTAACCTCGCCGCAGCGCCGCCGGGACTGGAGCCGGGCGCGACATTTCTTGCAGCGCACGGATTGACCCTTTCGCCGCGCGAGGCGTTGTGCTTCCTGGCCGGCACGATGGACAATTGGCTCAAGACTTGGAACGAAGGCGAGGGGTTTGCCGCTATCCGCTCAGGCTGGCTCGAACGCGCTGGCCCTATCGGCGAGCCGCTCACCGTGCAGAGCGTCGAGGGGCCGGTGCGAGGCCGCTTTGCCGGTCTCGATGACGAGGGCGCCTTGCTGGTTGCCGGCGCGGACGGGGCTGAGCGGCACTTTACCTATGGCGACGTGACGCTCGATGATGCGCGTCCCGACAGTGCAGGCGGGGAGGACGACGGGAGCCGATGAGCCGGGATGCGCGCGGCGCGAGCCGCGGTCAGAGCAGCGACCAGCTCGTGTTTGTGGCGCTCGGCGGCCTCGGCGAGATCGGCATGAACGCCTACCTCTACGGCTACGGCCCCGAGGACGCGCGCCAGTGGCTGATGGTCGATTGCGGCATCACCTTTCCCGAGGGCGAGTTCGATCCCGGTATCGACGTGATCCTGCCCGACGTGCGCTTCATCGAGGAGAACCGCGGCGACCTCGCCGGCCTCGTGCTGACGCACGCGCATGAGGACCACATCGGCGCCGTCATCGAGCTGTGGCCGCGCCTCAGGGCGCCGATCTATGCCACGCCCTTCACCGCCGGCATGCTGCGCTCCAAGCTTGGCGAGTACGGCGGCGACCTCAACCTCCCCATCAACGTCGTGCCGCTCGATTCACGCTTCAAGGTGGGGCCGTTCGACGTGGAGCTGGTGACGCTCGCGCACTCGGTCCCCGAGATGAGCGCGTTGGCGATCCGCACCGGCCGCGGCCTCGTGTTCCACACCGGCGACTGGAAGCTCGACGCGACGCCGCTCATCGGCGCGCCGCTCGACGAGAGCCGTCTGCAGCGGCTCGGGGACGAAGGCGTGCATGCGCTGATCATCGACTCCACCAACGCCTTCCGCGAGGGATCTTCGCCGTCCGAGCGCGAGGTGGCGGCATCGCTCGCCGAGATCATCAAGGGAGCCAAGGGCCGCGTCGCGGTCACCACCTTCTCCTCCAACGTGGCGCGCATCAAAGCGGTGGCCGAGGCGACGCGCGCCGCGGGCCGCCACCTCGTCGTCGCCGGGCGCGCGCTGCATCGCGTCATCGAGGTGGCGCGCGAGACCGGCTACCTGCCGCAAGGCTTCAAGCATCACGACCAGGATCAGTTCGGCTATCTTGCGCGCGACGAGGTCGTGCTCATGTGCACCGGCAGCCAGGGGGAGAGCCGCGCCGCACTCGCCCGCATCGCCGAGGAGGAGCACCCCGACATCTCGCTCGCAAAGGGCGACCTCGTGATCTTCTCCTCGCGCACCATCCCCGGCAACGAGAAGGGGGTGGGGCGCATCGAGAACAACCTGTCGCGCATCGGCTGCGATCTGTTGACCAACTCCGACGCGCTGGTGCACGTCTCCGGCCACCCGCGCCGCGACGAGCTGCGCCGCATGTATGGCTGGATCCGCCCTCAGGTGGTGGTGCCGATGCACGGGGAGGCGCGCCACTTGAAGGCGCAAGCCGAGCTTGCACGCGCGCTCGGCGCCAAGGTCGTGCTTCCCGTGCTCGACGGGGAGATCGTCCGCCTGGCGCCCGATCCCGCCGTCATCGACGAGGCGCCGGTGGGCCGGCTCTACCGCGACGGACGGTTGCTGGTGCCGGAGGCGGACGGCCCGGTGCGTGCGCGCCGCAAGCTCGCCGTCGTCGGCATCGTGCTCGTCACGGTATGCCTGTCGCGGGGCGGGGAGGTTTTGAGCGAGCCGCTCGCCGTGCTCGACGGCGTGCCCGATGCGACCGCCGATGGGGAGGCGATGCTCGACGTGGTGCTCGATGCGGTGGCGGGAACCTTGAAGAGCATACCGGCCAAGCGCCGCAAGGCGCCCGAGCTCGTCTCCGAGGCGATCCGCCGCGCGGTGCGCGCCGCCGTCAACCAGGCTTGGGGCAAGAAGCCCATTTGCAAGGTCCTCGTGAACGTGGTGGAAAGTGGGAGGTAGCTCCCTTTCTCCGTCCTTACGGGGAGAGGGAATTGAAGGGACTGAGAATGATCGGGCGTCTCAATCATGTGGCCATCGCGGTGAAGGACCTCGCCGCTGCGACCGCGCTCTATCGCGACGCGCTGGGCGCCACCGTCACCGAGCCGCTGCCGCAGCCCGAGCACGGCGTGACGGTCGTCTTCATCACCCTGCCCAACACCAAGATCGAGCTGCTGGAGCCGCTGGGGGACGCCTCTCCCATCGCCAAGTTCCTGGAGAAGAGCCCCGAGGGCGGCATCCATCACGTTTGCTATGAGGTCGATGACATCCTTGCCGCGCGCGATCGCTTGAAGGCGCAAGGCGCGCGCGTGCTGGGCGACGGAACGCCCAAGATCGGCGCGCACGGCAAGCCGGTGCTGTTCCTGCACCCCAAGGACTTCTGCGGCACGCTCGTCGAACTGGAGCAGGCCTGACGGGCCTGAAGGTGAGCCGATGAATCTCGTACTGGCGATCGCGATCTACGTCTTCATCTGGTGGATCACGCTCTTCGCCGTGCTGCCCTTCGGCGTGCGCACCCAGCACGAGGCGGGCAGCGTGGTGCCGGGAACGCCCGAGAGCGCGCCGGCTCAGCAACGGATGGTGCGCGTGTTCGTGATCAACACGATCGTCACGTCGATCATCTTCGCCATCGTCTACTCGGTGATCATGAGCGGGCTCATCACGCCCGACATGGTCCCCTATCCGTGAGCGGCCCCAAAACGCAAAGAGCAAGGTCCAAGGAACCTTGCTCTCGCGCGCCGCTGCGGTTGTTTGTGGAGCTTTATCTGCGGCGAAGCCCGCCGCACGCTCGACACGTCAGCGCTGACATCGCTACCCCGTTGGGTAGTGAGACGCGCCTGCATTCTCCCTAAACTCGGGCTGCCTGCCGCTTTTGCTTGCGGCTTTTGACCCACCCTCATGGCGCGTACCTTTAGCCGACGCGCGGCCATCTGTCACGGGCGCAGTTGCCCTTTGGCAAAAAAAATATCAGCGCCACGAAGGCCCTGCGACTTTGCCGTGTACGGAGCATAGTCCGCACCCGGTTGGCGCCTCGCTACGCTGACCTGGTGCGATAGGGTTCGTGCGCGGCATTTTCCCTGGGACAGGGCGGCCCCGTGGGCGCCACTCGGGATTGCCTCCCGGCTGGTTTAACGCTACCAGCCCAAAAATCAGGCGCGCGCCGTGGTCTGGCGACGGTTAACGCGCCTCCTGCTCAAGCTCTCTGCGCGCGCTCTGCCAAGCCCAGTCCAAGGATCGGCCACCCATGCACCTTTCCCGCTATTTCCTGCCGGTGCTGCGCGAGCCGCCCAAAGAGGCCGAGATCGTCTCCCACCAGCTGATGCTGCGTACGGCCATGATCAAGCAGGCCGCGGCCGGCATCTATTCCTGGCTGCCGCTGGGCTTGAGGGTGCTGCAGAAGATCGAGGAGATCGTGCGCGAGGAGCAGAACCGCGCCGGCGCCATCGAGATCCTGATGCCGACCATCCAGTCGGCCGAGCTGTGGCAGGAATCGCGGCGCTATGAGGCCTACGGCAAGGAGATGCTGCGCATCGACGATCGCCACGGGCGCCCGATGCTCTACGGGCCGACGGCCGAGGAGGTGGTGACCGCGATCTTCCGCGACAGCGTCAAGAGCTACAAGGACCTGCCCAAGAACCTCTACAACATTCAGTGGAAGTTCCGTGACGAGATCCGGCCCCGCTTCGGCGTCATGCGCGGGCGCGAGTTCCTGATGAAGGACGCTTATTCCTTCGATTTGACCGTGGACGGCGCGCGGCATGCCTACAACCGCATGTTCGTCGCCTACTTGCGGACGTTTGCGCGCATGGGGCTCAAATCGATCCCCATGGCGGCCGACGCCGGGCCCATCGGCGGCGATTTGAGCCACGAGTTCATCATCTTGGCCGATACCGGCGAGAGCCAGGTCTACTGTCATAAGGACCTGATCGAGGGCGCGGTGCCCCCCGCAGACACCGATTTCGACGGCGACTTGAGCCCCATTATCAAGGCTTGGACCGCCAAATACGCCGCCACCGAGGAGAAGCACGAGCCGCAGCGCTTCGAAAAAGAGGTGCCCGAGGACAAACGCGTTTCCGCCCGCGGGATCGAGGTCGGCCACATTTTCTTCTTCGGCACCAAGTATTCCGAGCCCATGGGGGCCAAGGTGCAGGGGCCGGACGGCAACATGATTACGCTGCAGATGGGCTCGTACGGGGTCGGGGTCTCGCGTCTCGCCGGCGCCATCGTCGAGGCGAGCCACGACGAGGCGGGGGTCGTGTGGCCGGTGCCGGTCGCGCCCTTCGAGGTTGCGCTCATCAATTTGAAGGCCGGCGACGCGGCGACGGACGCGGCTGCCGCCGATCTCTACGGCAAGCTCGGCGCCGCGGGCGTGGAGGTGCTCCTCGACGATACCGACGAGCGCGCCGGTGCCAAGTTCACGACCATGGACCTCATCGGGATACCCTATCAGCTGATCGTGGGGCCCAGGGGCCTCAAGCAGGGCGAGGTCGAGGTGAAGGACCGCAAGACGGGCGCGCGCCAGACGCTGTCGCCGGAGGCGGCGCTCAACCACGTCGCCGATGCCGTCAAAAGCCAGCGTGTCCTCGCATGAGACACGCCAGGGGAGCCGTCGCGCCACAGGGGGGCAAATGGACGTCCACATGGGTATGACGGGCGCCGCTCAGCCGACGCCGCGCCTCAAGGCCCTGCACAGCACCCGCGCCTTCGCGCCCTTTGAGTGGATGCTGGCCCTGCGCTACCTGCGCGCGCGCCGCAAAGAGGGCTTCATCTCGGTCATTGCCGGCTTCTCCTTCACCGGCATCATGCTCGGCGTCGCCACTCTCATCATCGTCATGGCGGTGATGAACGGCTTCCGCAACGAGCTGTTCGCCAAGATCCTAGGGCTCAACGGCCACGTCATCATCAACAAGATCGGCGGCCCCTTCGACGACTACGACGAGATCGCCAAGCGCGTTGCCCGCGTGCCGGGCGTCAAGGCGGCGATGCCGCTGATCGAGGGCCAGGTGCTCGTTTCCTCTGCCGCCATGGGTACGGGAGCGGTCGTGCGCGGCATGTCGGAGAGCAGCATGCGGTCCCTGCCTCTGATCGCCAAGAACATCCGCTACGGAACGCTCGAAGGGTTCGGCAAAGGGCACGGCATCGCCATCGGCACCCGCCTCGCCAACATGCTGCGCGTCAACGTCGGCGACTCAATCACGCTGGTATCGCCGCGGGGGGCGCAGACGCCCTTTGGCATTGCGCCGCGCAGCAAGCCCTACATGGTGACGGCGCTGTTCGAGATGGGGATGGCCGAGTACGACCGCACCATGGTGTTCATGCCGCTCATGGAGGCGCAGCGCTACTTCTCGCGCGGGCGCGAGGTCGACGCCATCGAGGTCGTCATCGCCAATCCGCAAGCCGTTGACGACTACATCGGGGCGATCAAGCAGGCCGCCGGCCCCACCGTGCACGTCGCCGACTGGCGTCAGCGCAACGAGACCTACTTCACCGTGCTCGAGGTGGAGCGCAACGTGATGTTCGTCATCCTGTCTCTGATCGTGCTCGTCGCTGCCCTCAACATCATCTCCGGGCTCATGATGCTGGTGAAGGACAAGGGCCGGGACGTCGCCATTCTGAGGACCATGGGGGCGTCGCGCGGCGCGATAATGCGCGTCTTTCTCATAACCGGCGCCTCGATCGGCATCGTCGGAACCCTGGCAGGCCTGGCGCTCGGGATCACCTTCTGCCTCAACATCGAACAGATCCGCGAGCTGATCGCCTGGCTCACCAGCACCACGATCTTCGATCCCAACGTCTACTACCTGACGCGGCTGCCGGCCGACATGGACGTGCGCGAGACCGTCACGATCGTCCTCATGGCGCTGGCGCTGTCGGTGCTGGCGACGCTATATCCGTCGTGGCGCGCCTCTACGCTCGATCCCGTCGAAGCCCTGCGATACGAGTGAGCGATGGTATGACCGCCTTGGCTGGGGAGCTCAGACACGTGCGAGAGGCGACCGCACCAACCGTGCTCCGGCTTGAGCAGCTCGTGCGCACCTATCGCCAGGGCCCGCGCTGCATCGAGGTCCTGGTCGGGGCCTCGGTCGACATCCACGCGGGCGAGGCTGTCGCTCTCGTCGGCCCGTCGGGCGCCGGCAAGTCGACGCTGCTGCACATCGCCGGCCTGCTGGAGACGCCCGACAGCGGCCGTGTCATCGTCAACGGGCGCGACTGCTCCGGCATGGGCGACAACGAGCGCACGCGCGTGCGCCGCATGGAGATGGGCTTCGTCTACCAGTTCCACCAGTTGCTGGCCGAGTTCTCCGCCATCGAGAACGTGATGATCCCGCAGATGATCTTGGGCCGCGGGCGCCGGCAGGCGGCCGAGCACGCCCGCCAGCTGCTCACCGCGCTGGGGCTCGCCGAGCGCGTCGATCATCGTCCCGCCGAGCTCTCCGGCGGCGAGCAGCAGCGCACTGCCATCGCCAGGGCGCTTGCCAACGGCCCCAAGCTGATCCTCGCCGACGAGCCGACCGGCAACCTCGACCCGCATACCTCCGACCACGTGTTCGATTCGCTCATTCATCTGATCCACAACACCGGCGTGGCAGCCCTCATCGCCACGCACAACATGGACCTGGCGCGTCGCATGGACCGGGTGCTGCGGCTGGAAGAGGGCATCCTGATCGAGGTCGGGCGCCCAGGCACGCGCTGAGGAGCAAAGCCTCTTTCCGGGGACGGGGGCGCCCACCCGCTTGGGCGGCGCGGCCGCGTGGTCTAAGAAGCGTCATGACCACTCCGAGTCGATCGACCGCTGCCGACGGCGCCGTCGCGCACCCGCGCTTCGTGCACCTCAAGGTGCATTCGGCCTATTCGCTGCTCGAAGGCGCGCTGCCGATTGTGCGGCTCGCCAAGCTCGCGGCCGCGCACGGGTTTCCGGCGCTGGGCCTCACCGACACCAACAACCTCTTCGGTGCGCTCGAGTTCTCCGACAAGCTCGCCGACGCCGGCATCCAGCCCATCATCGGGGTGTCGCTCAACGTTGATTTCGGGGAGCGCAAGCCCGATCCCATGGAGCGGGCGGCAACGCCGGCGCGCAAGGCGGGCGACGGCCCGGTGGCGCTCTTTGCCATGAGCGACTTGGGCTACGCCAACCTGATGAAGCTCGTGAGCCGAGCCCACCTCGAGGCGGCCGATGCCGACGTCGCGCACACGACCGCGGCGGCGCTCGCAGCCCACGCTGCCGGCCTCGTTGCGCTCACCGGCGGCCCCGACGGCCCCATCGATCGGGCGCTGCGCGAGGGCCAGCACGATCTCGCCGAGGCGCGTCTCGAAGCCCTCAAGGCCGCCTTCGGCGACCGCCTCTACGTCGAGATCCAGCGCCACGGCCTCAAGCCGGAGCACGAGGTCGAGCCGCAGCTTCTGCAGCTCGCCTACGCGCACGAATTGCCGATCGTCGCCACCAACGAGGCCTACTTTGCTGCGCCCGACGACTACGAGGCTCATGATGCGCTCCTTTGCATCGCCGAGGGCCGCTACGTGGTGGAGGACGACCGCCGGCGGGTGACGCGCGAGCACTACTTCAAGAGCGCCGAGGAGATGGCGGAGCTGTTCGCCGACCTGCCCGAGGCGCTCGCGAGCACAATAGAGATCGCCCGGCGCTGCGCCTTCCGCCCCAAGGGCCGCAAGCCGATCCTGCCGCGCTTCGTCGCCGGCGATGAGTCCGTCAGCGAGACCGAGCAGTCGCGCCTGGAGGCCGCCGAGCTCAAGCGCCAGGCCGAGCAGGGTCTCAAAGATCGCCTCGCCGCCGGGGCGCCGGCGCCCGGCTTCACCGTCGCCGACTACGAGGCGCGGCTCGCCTACGAGCTCGACGTCATCGCGCGCATGAAGTTCCCCGGCTACTTCCTCATCGTCGCCGACTTCATCAAGTGGGCAAAGCAGCAACGCATTCCGGTGGGGCCGGGGCGCGGCTCTGGCGCCGGCTCCGTGGTGGCCTGGTCGCTCACCATCACCGATCTCGATCCACTGCGCTTCGGCCTGCTGTTTGAGCGCTTCCTCAATCCCGAGCGCGTCTCGATGCCCGACTTCGACATCGACTTCTGCCAGGACCGCCGCGACGAGGTGATCCGCTACGTGCAGGAGAAGTACGGGGCGGACCGCGTGGCGCAGATCATCACCCACGGCAAGCTGCAGGCACGCGCCGTGCTGCGCGACGTCGGGCGTGTCCTGCAGATGCCCTACGGCCAGGTCGACCGGCTGTGCAAGCTCGTGCCCAACAATCCGGCGAACCCGGTGACGCTGCCCGAGGCCATCGCCGGCGAGCCCAAGCTGCAGGAGGCGCAGGCTTCCGAGCCGCTGGTCGCGCGCCTCTTGGAGATCGCGCAAAAGCTCGAAGGCCTCTACCGCCACGCCTCCACGCACGCCGCCGGTATCGTGATCGCCGACCGGCCGCTGGAAGAGCTCGTCCCACTGACGCGCGACCCGAAGTCCAATACGCCGGTCACCCAGTACAACTGGAAGATGGTCGAGGCGGCGGGGCTTGTGAAGTTCGACTTCCTCGGCCTCAAGACGCTCACGGTGCTGAAAAAGGCCGTGGACCTCGTCAAGCGCGGGCGCGGCATCGACGTCGATCTCGCCAAGGTGGCGCTCGACGACCGCAAGAGCTTCGAGCTTCTCGCTAGGGCGGACACGGTCGGCGTGTTCCAGTTGGAATCGACCGGCATGCGCGAGAGCTTGAAGCGGCTGCGTCCCGACCGCTTCGAGGACATCATCGCCATGGTGGCGCTCTACCGCCCCGGCCCCATGGACAACATCCCCACCTACATCAATAGAAAGCACGGCGAGGAGCCGGTCGACTGCCTGCACCCGTTGCTCAAGACCATCCTGGAGGAGACCTACGGCGTCATCATCTACCAGGAGCAGGTCATTCAGATCGCGCAGGTGATGGGCGGCTACACGCTGGGCCAGGCCGACATGCTCCGGCGCGCCATGGGCAAGAAGGACCGGGTCGAGATGGCCCGCCACGAGGCGCGCTTCGTCGACGGCGCGGTCGAGCGCGGCGTCGAGAAGGCGGACGCCAAGTACATCTTCGAGCTCGTCAACAAGTTCGCCGGCTACGGCTTCAACAAGAGCCACGCGGCCGCCTACGCGCTCGTCAGCTACCACACCGCCTACATGAAGGCGAACTACCGCGAGGAGTTCCTCGCCGCCTCCATGACGCTCGACATGGGCAACACCGACAAGCTGTCGCTCTTTGCCGCCGAGGCGAGGAAGAGCGGCATCGAGGTGAAGCCGCCGTGCGTGAATGCTTCCGAGGTCGATTTTCTGGCCGAGCCGTCGCGCGAGCCCGAGAGGCTTGGGGCTATCCGCTACTCGCTTGCCGCCTTGAAGAACATCGGAGCTGCAGCGGTGTCCACCATCGTCGCCGAGCGCGACGCGCAAGGCACCTACGCCAGCCTCGCCGACTTTGCCTCCCGCCTCAATCCCAAGGCCTTGAACAAGCGCGGGATCGAGACGCTGGCCGCGGCCGGCGCCTTCGACGGGCTGGAAGCAAACCGGGCGCTCGTCCACGCCAATGTGGAGGGCATCCTCGCGGCTGCCCAGCGGCGCGAGGCGAACATGGCGTCCGGCACCGACGACCTTTTCGGCCTCGGCGCGGGCGCACCCCAGCTCGACCTGCGCGCGGTCCAGGCCTGGACGCCGATGGAGCGCTTGAGCCACGAGTTCGATGCGATCGGCTTTTATCTTTCGGGCCACCCGCTCGAACTCTTATGAGCGCGTCTTGCAGAAGCTCGGCGTCAAGCGCTTCGCCGAGTTCGAGGCGCTGACCGAGCGCGGCACCACGGCCGGCCAGCTCGCCGGCATCGTCATTTCGGCACGTGAGCGCAAATCGCAGCGCGGCAACAAATTCGCCTTCGCCATGTTCTCCGACACCACCGGCCAGTTCGAGGCCGTCATCTTCTCCGATACGCTCAGCGCCTGCCGCGATCTATTGGAGCCTGGCACGCCCGTGCTGCTGTCGGTCTCGGCCGAGCGCGACGGCGATACGGTCAAGATGCGCGTGGAAGGCTTGCAGGGGCTGGACCAAGCTGCGGCCGGTGTGCAACGCGGCTTGAAGGTCGTGCTCGATTATCGCCAGGCGAGCGCCAAGCACGTTGCCACGCTCAAATCCCACCTGAAGCACGGCGGCAAGGGCGAGATCCGCCTGGTGCTGCCGCTCGACGACCGCGGCCGCGAGGTCGAGCTCGTCATTCCCGGCCGCTACGACGTGTCGCCCGCGCGCGCCGGCATCCTCTCGACCACGCCGGGAGTAGTAGAAGTTTTAGAGATCTGACGTAGCCTTCTATCGCATGATCTTCGCGTGATTTGCATAAAAGGCGATCGATCTCATGTTGCGCGTTATTTTGGCGATAGCCCTTGGCGTTGCGGCGCTGACGTCTGAAGCCGCCGCCGGATCCTGCCCGGGCGACCTGGGCGTGGCGACCCGCCTCGTGCTCGTCGTCGTGCCGGCCATGGATGCCACCAAGGCGGTCATGCACACGTTCGAGCGCGACACGCCGGCGGCGTCCTGGAGGCGCAGCAGCGAACCTGAGCCCTGCGTCGTGGGTGCGCGTGGGATGGCCTGGGGTGAGCCGTTTCGCTCCTTCGCGCGCGGCGATGAGCCCATAAAGCGCGAAGGCGATCTGCGCACGCCCGCCGGAATCTACCGCTTCGGTGCTGGCTTCGGGTTCGCCAAGACCAATCGCCCCGGTTACCTTTATCTGACGCCCGGCGCCAATTTCTGCGTCGACGATCCGCGCTCGCGGCTCTACGGGCGCATCGTGCCGCAGAGCACGGCTGGGAAGAAGGTCAGCGGCGAGGATATGGCGGCCTTTCCGCTCAACAAGCGCGGGCTTGTCATCAACTTTCCGCCCAATCGAGAGGCCAAGGCGGGCTCGTGCATCTTCGTGCATATCTGGGGCGGAGAGAGCGTGGGAACGGCCGGTTGCGTGGCACTCCCGGAGCCGCGCGTGGCGTATCTGCAGGACTGGGCCCGCAAGCGGCAGTATTCGGTGATCGCGATGCTGCCCGAGCGGGCGCTTTCCCGCTTCGATGATTGTCTGCCCGCGCTCGACACCAACAGTGACGCAGAGCGTGCGCCCCATGCGCAGCTTTCCCGCTGAGCACGCGCGCCAGCGCAGCCAGTCTTACTTCAGGAAGATCCCGTAGAGGCTCAAGGCGATCTCGAGCGCGATGAGCGCGATGATGTACCACTCGAGCCGGTGGCTCGTGCGCGTCGCCATCAGGTCGGCGATGGTGTCGGCGGTGCCGCGGATCACCTCGAGCTTGCGCGCGATCGCGCGCCCGCGCTGCGGCAGGTCGTACT
Organism: uncultured Alphaproteobacteria bacterium; assembly: GCA_963728165.1. Taxonomy (GTDB): domain Bacteria; phylum Pseudomonadota; class Alphaproteobacteria; order Rhizobiales; family Hyphomicrobiaceae; genus Hyphomicrobium_A. Next base: position 42,350 of record CAVSIY010000003.1, read on the forward strand.
CGTCGACGAGGCGTGCCCAGAAGCGCTCCAGCTCGGGATGGTCCCACAGCACGTCGGGCTTCTCGTCGAGATCGACGCGGCCGGCGAGGCGCTGCTGCAGGATCAGCGCCTGGCCGATCTGCTCGAGCAACGTGGCGAGCGGACTGCGCGGCAGCCGGCCCTGTTGCAGCGTCTGGGCGACGGCGTCGATGCGCTCGAACGCGGCGGCGATGCGCCGCTCGTCGTAGGCGAGCGCCACGCTCATGGCCAGCGCCTCGGCGACGAGCAAGAGCCGGGTCGTATCCACGGCCTTGACCTGCAATGCGCCCGAGGAGGAAAGGAGCTCGTCCTCGGTGGGCTTCACCACGAGCCGCACCGTTTCCGTCTCGCGCTCCTCCAAGGGCGCGATGATGCGGCCGGCGAGGCTGCGGATCAGCTGCTCCTCCGCGACAGGCGTCATGTTGATGAAGACGGCGGCGCCCGACTTGAACAGCACCGCCATGCCGTCGCCGCTCGTCTTGAAGGCGAGGGGGGCGCTGGAAAAGGCGTCCTCGCGCTCCAGCCCCTTGATGTCGATGCGCTCGCCCAGCTGCAGGGCGCGGACCGGGATTTCCTTGGCGTTCATAAGCCTTCCTTTGAGGGCCTAGTCTAGCCCGACCAAGGCCGGGGCCCGCAGGCTTGTCAACTTGGGGTCAACACTCTATAAGCGCGCCATCTCACACGCGGACCTTAGCGCTTGGCGGATTGAAAGCCCCGTCGAATCGCTCCGGTGGACACCTCCCATAAGGGAGAGGTCTTCTTAAGGGTTCGCGGAGGACCAACCGGAAAAGGACGACCCATGACGCTTCCCGCGTTCAACATGCGTCAGCTTTTGGAAGCTGGCGTGCACTTCGGTCACCAGTCGCACCGCTGGAACCCAAAGATGGCGCCCTTCATCTACGGCGCCCGCAACAACATCCACATCATCGACCTGACGCAGACGACGCCGATGCTGCATCAGGCCCTCGTCAAGATCTCCGACACCGTGGCCGGCGGCGGCCGCGTGCTGTTCGTCGCCACCAAGCGGCAGGCTTCCGACTCCATCGCCGAGTCGGCCAAGCGCTCGGCGCAATACTTCATCAATCATCGCTGGCTCGGCGGCACGCTGACCAACTGGAAGACCATCTCCCAGTCGATCCGCCGCCTGCGTCAGCTCGATGACATCCTCGCCGATCCGCAGGGGCGCACCAAGAAGGAGATCTTGAACCTCACGCGCGAGCGCGAGAAGCTCAATCAGGCGCTGGGCGGTATCAAGGACATGGGCGGCACGCCCGACCTTCTGTTCGTGATCGACACCAACAAGGAGAGCATCGCCATCAAGGAGGCGAAGAAGCTCCACATTCCGATCGTGGCCATCGTCGACACGAACTGCGATCCCGACGGCATCGATTTCCCCGTTCCCGGCAACGACGACGCCGGCCGCGCCATCACGCTCTACTGCGATCTCATTGCGCGGGCCGCGCTCGACGGCCTGGAGCGCAGCCAGACCACATCGGGCGTCGACGTGGGCGCGGCAGAGGCGCCGCCTGCCGAGGTTCTGCCCGCAGGCGAGGCGCCCAAGCCCGGCGTCTTCCGCGGCATCGAGGCCCCGCGCGGCGAGCCCGACGACCTGAAGCGGATCACCGGCATCTTGCCCAAGATCGAGCAGCGCCTCAACGATGCCGGAGTGTTCCACTACTGGCAGATCGCCGATCTCGACGCCGACCAGATGGGGGCGCTCGACCGCCAGCTCAGGCTCAAGGGGCAGATCGAAAAGGAGGAGTGGGTCGGGCAGGCCAAGAAGCTGGTCGAGGTCACGGCGGCTTGAGCCGGCCTCAGGTGCTTTGGGCCATCACCGTCTTGTCAACCTGCGGGCATAGCTTGGCGCCGCCCGCCAACCGAAGAGCTGACCGATGACGATTTCCGCGAGCCTGGTGAAGGAATTGCGCGACAAGACCGGCGCCGGGATGATGGACTGCAAATCGGCGCTCACCGAGACCAAGGGCGACCTTGACTCCGCCGTCGACTGGCTGCGCAAGAAGGGCTTGTCGAAGGCCGCCAAGAAGGCGGGGCGCGTCGCTGCAGAAGGGCTCGTGGGCATCGACGCGTCGGGTAAGAACGGGGCCGTCGTCGAGGTCAACTCGGAGACCGACTTCGTCGCCCGCAACGAGCAGTTCCAGGACATGGTCCTGAAGATCGCTTCGCTCGCCGGCAAGGCGAAGGGCGACGTCGCCAAGCTGCTCGCCATGACGTTCCCCGGCGCGAAGATCACCGTCGAGGAGCACGTCAAGGAGATGATCGCCACGATCGGTGAGAACATGAGCGTGCGGCGTACGGCGGCGCTTGCGGTCAAGGAAGGCGTGGTCGCCGATTACGTGCACAACAAGGTCGCTGACGGCCTGGGCAAGATTGGCGTCCTCGTCGCGCTCGAGAGCAAGGGTGACGCCGACGCGCTGATGACGCTCGGCCGCCAGCTCGCCATGCACATCGCGGCCGCGAACCCGCAGGTGGTCAATGTCGAGGACCTCTCCAAGGAGGCGATCGAGCGTGAGCGCGCCATCTACGTCGAGCAAGCCAAGGCCGAGCCCAGGAACGCCGGCAAGTCGGACGAGATCCTCGCCAAGGCGAGCGAAGGTCGTCTGCAGAAGGAGTTCGTCAATCAGGCCGTGCTCCTGAAGCAGGTGTTCGTCATCGACGGCAAGGCCACGGTGGCCGAGATCCTGAAGCGGGCCGAGAAGGACGTCGGCGCACCGGTGAAAATCGCGGGCTTCGTGCGCTACGCGCTGGGCGAGGGCATCGAGAAGAAGGACGAGGATTTCGCCGCCGAGGTCGCCGCGGCCGCGGGCGGCTAGGCGCGCTGGGGGCCCGATCCCCCGCCCACCGGACCGCGCAGTCGAGGTTTTCCCCTCGGGCCGCGCCCGCTGCGGGCGGTCCCGGCGCGCCGGGCTAGGCGAATCCCGGCCTATTGCGCTAGGTAGGACGGCTGGCCGGCGCCGGTCGTCCGGCGCTGCGCTCAATGCAAGCGAGGAGGCGGCGGCCATGGCGGCAGCAGGTGGGGCGGCAGCAGGTGGGGCGGCATCCAAGGCAGCAGGCAAGGCAAAGCTCGGCTACAAGCGCTTGCTGTTGAAGCTGTCGGGCGAGGCCCTCATGGGCAGCAACGGCTACGGCATCGATGTGGCCGTCGTCGACCGGCTGGCGCGCGACATCTCCGAGGCGGTGGCCGACGGCTACGAGATCGCCGTGGTGGTCGGCGGGGGCAACATCTTCCGCGGGCTCGCAGGCGCGGCCAAGGGCATGGACCGCGCGACTGCCGATTATATGGGCATGCTCGCCACGGTGATGAATGCGCTTGCGCTGCAAAACGCGCTCGAGCGCGTCAACACGCCGGCGCGGGTGCTCTCCGCCATCCCGATGCCGACGGTGTGCGAGAGCTACGTGCGCCCCAAGGCCTTGCAGCACATGGAGCGGGGGATTGTGGTCGTCTTCGCCGCAGGCACCGGCAATCCCTTCTTCACTACCGACACCGCGGCCACGCTGCGGGCGATCGAGATGGACTGCCAGGCCGTGGCCAAGGCGACGCAGGTGGACGGCGTCTACGACGCCGATCCCCACAAACACCCCAATGCCAAGCGCTTCGAGCGCCTCAACTATGCCGAGGTATTGTCCCGGGATCTCAAGGTGATGGACGGGGCGGCGATCGCCCTTGCTCGCGACAACGGACTTCCGGTAATTGTGTTCTCCATTGGGGAGCCCGGCAACCTGCTCAAGGTTTTGCGAGGCGAGGGGCGGGCAACCGTCATAGAATGATCGGGCTCGCGGCCCACGCGGGTGCATCTCGCGACGCGGGTGACGTCGCTGCGACAGCGCACTTGGGCTCGCTCGATGCTATTGCCCAGGCGCCACTCAGTGCGCCGAAGGAGAGGAAATGCCGACCGGTTCCTTTGACATCAACGAGCTGGAGAAGCGCATGCGCGCCTCTCTCGATGCGCTGAAGCGCGAATTGTCGGGGTTACGGACAGGACGGGCGAGCACTCATCTCCTCGACCCCGTGCAGGTGACCGTCTACGGCTCCAAGATGCCGCTCAACCAGGTGGCGACCATCTCCGTGCCCGAGCCGCGCACCATCTCGGTGCAGGTCTGGGACAAAGGCAACGTCTCCGCGGTCGACAGGGCCATCCGGGAGGCCAATCTCGGCCTCAACCCTGTGGTCGATGGCGCGCTGCTCCGGCTTCCCATTCCCACCCTGACGGCGGAGCGGCGCACCGAGCTCGCCAAGCTCGCCCACAAGTATGCCGAGCAGTCACGCGTCGCGGTGCGCAATGTGCGCCGCGAAGGCATGGAGCTTCTCAAGAAGCTGGAAAAAGATAGCAAGATGAGCCAGGACGATCATCACAAGGCCTCCGCCAAAGTCCAGGAGCTCACCGACAGGCTCGTCAAAGAGATCGACGAGACGCTCGCTACCAAGGAAAGCGAGATTCACAAGGTGTAAGCTCTGGCGCCCATCGCGTCTGCAATTGAAAGCCTGGCCACCCGTGACCGACATCGAGGCAAAGACCACGAGACTGAGTGAGGCCGAGGGGTCGACACTCCAGCACGTCGCCATCATCATGGACGGTAACGGGCGCTGGGCGAACAGGCGCGGCCTGCCGCGCTCGGTCGGGCACCGCCGGGGCGTGGAGGCGGTGCGGCGCACGGTGCGCGCCGCCATCGAGCTCGGCATCCCCTACCTCACCATCTACAGCTTCTCCTCGGAGAACTGGTCGCGCCCCGTCGACGAGATCGACGACCTGATGGGGCTGATGAAGCGCTTCATCCGCCGCGATCTTGCCGAGCTGCACCAGTCGGGTGTCAGGATCCGCGTGATCGGCGAGCGCGACAACGTCGATCCCGAGCTTCTGGCGCTGATCGACGAGGCGTGCGAGCTGACGCGCGAGAACCAGACGCTCACCCTCGTCATCGCCTTCAACTATGGGGCGAGGGCCGAGATCGCCAAGGCCGCGCGCCGGCTCGCCGAGGCCGTTGCCGCCGGCCGCATCGAGCCCAGCGATGTCACGGTGGAGGCGCTGGAGGCCGCGCTCGATACGGACGGGATCCCCGATCCCGATCTTCTGGTGCGCACCAGCGGCGAGATGCGGCTGTCGAATTTCCTGTTGTGGCAGAGCGCCTATACCGAGTTCGTATTTCTCGACGCCTGCTGGCCGGAGTTCGGTCGCGAGCTGCTCGAGGAGGCCATCGCCCGCTTCCGTGCGCGCGAGCGCCGCTTCGGCGGCCGCTCCAAGCGATCGATGGCGTGAGGAGCAAGCCATGTCGGACAACATGGCAGTGACGGAGACGGAGCCCCGCGGGCGGATGGCACTTTCGCAGAACCTCAAGCTGCGCATCGTCTCCGGGGCGGTTCTCGCCGCGCTCGCCTTCGCCCTTGCCTACGCCGGCCCTGCGCCCTTCGCCTTGCTCATCCTTGTGGTGGCGCTGTTCGTCAGCTGGGAGTGGGGCCGCATGGTGCGCGGCGTCGGCGCCGACCTGGCCTTCTTCATCCACGCCAGCGCCGTCACGGGGGCGATTGCTCTCGCGCTCGGCGGTTACGCCGCGCTGGGCGCCGCCGTGCTGGTGACGGCTGCGATCATCCTTATTCCACTCGTGTTCGGTCGCGGCGCCCGCCTGTCGGCGCTCGGCGTCTTCTACGTGGGGCTGCCGGCGATCTCGCTTCTGTGGCTGCGCTCCGACGAGCCCTACGGCTTTGCCGCCGTTCTGCTCGTGTTTGCCATCGTCTGGTGCTCCGACATCGGTGCCTATGCGGCCGGCCGTCTGATCGGCGGCCCCAAGCTGTGGCCGAGGATCTCTCCCAATAAGACCTGGGCCGGATTGATCGGAGGCGTCGCGGCGGGGACAGCAGCTGCTCTCGTGGCGCTGCTGGTGGTGGCTGAGGCCTCGCCCCTGCGGCTGGCGCTCACCGGGCTCGGCCTCAGCGTGGTGGCGCAAGGGGGGGACCTGGCAGAATCGGCTCTAAAGCGCCTCTTCGGGCGCAAGGATGCCAGCGAGCTCATCCCGGGGCACGGAGGCTTCATGGACCGCATGGACAGCATCGTTGCTGTGGCCATCGCGGCCGGGCTGCTGGCGCTCGTGATCGACGCGCGCGCACCCGCGCGCGCGCTTCTGTTCGGCGTATAGATGTCGCATGACCCGAAAAATTCTGCTCGCTGCGCCTCGCGCGTGCGCGAGAACGTTGCGCCACCGGCCCAGGCCCGGGCACGCAAGCGCCTGACCATACTCGGCGCCACGGGCTCGATCGGCAAGAGCACGCTCGACCTCGTGGCGCGCAATGGCGACGCTTTCGAGATCGTGGCGCTCACCGCGCAGAACAGCGTCGCCGAGCTCGCCAAGGCCGCCATTGCGACAAGCGCCAAGCTCGCCGTCATCGGCGACGCGGCGCACTACGCCGAGCTCAAGGCGCTGCTCGCCGGCACCGGCATCAGGATTGCCGCCGGCCACGCAGCCGTCGTCGCGGCGGCGGCCGAGCCAGCGGACTGCGTCATGGCGGCGATCGTGGGGGCGGCCGGCATCGAGCCGACGTTCGAGGCGGCGCGCCAGGGGCGGCGGCTGGCGCTCGCCAACAAGGAATGTCTCGTCTCGGCCGGCGAGGTGTTCATGGCCGCGCTGGCGCAGGCGGGCACCGAGCTCCTGCCCGTCGACAGCGAGCATTCGGCCGCCCTGCAGGCCATGAGCGGCGCCGATCCGGAGAGCATCGAGCAGATCGTGCTGACGGCGTCGGGAGGCCCCTTCCGCACCTGGGACGCGGTCCGCCTGGCGACGGCGACGCCGGAAGAGGCCGTGCGCCACCCCAACTGGTCGATGGGGGCGAAGATCTCCATCGATTCCGCCACGATGATGAACAAAGGCCTGGAGCTGATCGAGGCCTATCACCTTTTTCCGGTCGGGCCCGAGCAGCTCGGCATCGTCGTGCACCCGCAGTCGATCGTGCATTGCCTGGTGCACTATACCGACGGCTCGGTGATCGCCCAGCTGGCCCACCCCGACATGCGCACGCCGATCGCGCTGGCGCTGACGTGGCCGCAGCGCATGCACACGCCGACGCCGCGCCTCGACCTCGTCGGCCTCGGAACCCTGAGCTTCGAGGCGCCCGACGAGAGCCGTTTCCCCTGCCTGCGCATAGCGCGCGAGGCGCTGCAAGCGGGGGGCACGGCGCCGGCCGTCCTCAATGCAGCCAACGAGGTGGCGGTGGAGGCCTTCCTGGCCCGGCGCGTCGGATTTACCGATATCGCCCGCATCGTCGCAGACTGTCTGGAAACGGCACAGGCCCGCGGTCTGTTGGGCCCCGTTGATGCGCTTGCCGATATATTGAGGGTCGACGTAGAGGCCCGCGGGCTGGCATGGTCTCTGCTTGATCCCTATGTGTCGCGTCACAGGAACTACAACACGTGACCGCGGCAAAGTGGCTGGGAGAGGGACAGAAATGGACGCATTTGCGGCCTATATGTTCAGAATCACGCATCAGCGGCCATTGACGGCCCTTAGCGGTCGAGCGACCAGCCACCAGGGCAATCTGAGAGAAGGAGAGCTATGTTAACCCTTTCCAACGTGGCCTCCTCGACGTCTGGGCTGTTCGTCTCGGTCGTCGCATTTCTATTCGTGCTGAGCGTTGTGGTCTTCGTCCACGAGTTCGGCCACTTCATCGTCGCGCGCTGGTGCGGCGTGGCCGTCAAGACGTTCTCGATCGGGTTCGGCCGCGAGATCTTCGGGTTCACCGACCGCAAGGGCACGCGCTGGCGCTTCGCCTGGATCCCACTCGGCGGCTACGTGAAGTTTCTCGACGACGAGAACGCGGCCAGCCAGCCCTCGAAAGACGCTCTTGCGCGCATGAGCCCGGCCGAGCGGGCCGGCGCCTTCCAGACCAAGCCCATCTGGCAACGCGCAGCGGTCGTCGCCGCCGGGCCGATGGCGAACTTCCTGCTCGCGATCGCCATCTACACGGCCGTCAATCTCACCGTCGGCGTGCGTACCATCACGCCGCGCATCGGCGAGGTCATGGCCGGCATGCCGGCGGCCGCCGCGGGGTTCAAGCCCGGGGACTTGATCACCTCGATCGACGGGTGGTCCATCGAGGGCTTCGAGGACATCCAGAGGATCATCAGCGTCAACGGCGGTCGCAAGCTCGTGGTCGGCATCAATCGCGACGGCAAGAAGATGGACCTCGTGGTGACACCCAAGGTCGAGGAGCAGGCCGACACGTTCGGGGGCAAGTTCCGCCGCGGTCTTATTGGCGTGACGCCGTCGCACGCGCCGGAGGCAGTGGAAGCGCAAAGGGTTGGCGTTGGGGAAGCGCTGCGCCTGGGCGTGCGTGAGACCTACACCAACGTTGCGCAGACGCTGCAGGGTATCGGCGACATCATCATGCGCCGCCAGGCGGCCGATCAGATGGGCGGCCCCATCCTGATGGCCGAGGTCACCGCCAAGGTGGCCGAGCTCGGCATCGAGCCGATGCTGCGCTGGATCGCCTTCATCTCCGCCAACATCGGCTTTCTGAATTTACTGCCGATTCCGGTGCTCGATGGAGGCCATCTTTTGTTCTACGGGATCGAGGCCGTGCGCCGGCGTCCGCTCAGTCAGCGCATGCAGGAGATCGGATTCCAGATCGGAATCGCGCTCGTCCTGATGCTGATGGTGTATGTCAACTTGAACGACCTGTTGCGCGTGTGGCGCAGGTTGACCGGAGACGGTTAAAATGCCGTTCAGTGACGTAATCTTGCCACTTCCGCACCCCTTTCTGAGCCGCTACAAGCAGAGTGTCGAGAGGGAGTGCGCCTACAAGAAGAATCAGGGGGCCACATAGGCTCTTAAGCGCGCTGATTGAATCGTGTGCGGTGTGGCAACCCGAAGCCGACGGGTGCCGCAACCGAGGGGGAATTCGGCCATCAAGAGGGCATAGCCGCGAATGCCTCTGGTTCGGACCATGACGGTGAGAGTTTGCCGCCTTCTGTTGCTCGTGGCGCTCCTCTCACCAGGGGTTGTGTGTGTCAACGCCGTCCTGTTCGCCACTGCCGCGGCAGCGCAATCAAGCGCTATCCGGGAGATCTCGGTAAGCGGCAACCGGCGCGTCGAGCCGGAGACGGTGCGCTCCTATCTGAAGTTCTCGGTCGGCGACGCCTACGATCCGGCCAAGGTCGACAGCTCGATCAAGACGCTGTTCGCGACCGGCCTCTTCTCTGACGTGCGCATCGACCGCTCCGGCGCCGACGTCATCGTGACCGTCGTCGAGAACCCCGTCATCAATCAGATAGCCTTTGAGGGTAACAGCGAGGTCGACACCGAGACGCTGCGCAACGAACTGCAGTTGAAGCCGCGCTCGGTGTTCACACGTTCGCGCGTGCAGGCGGACGTACAGCGCATTCTCGACGTCTATCAGCGCCAGGGCCGCTACGCGGCGACGGTGGATCCGAAGATCATCGAGCTCGAGCAGGATCGCGTGAACCTCGTCTTCGAGATCGCCGAGGGCAGCGCCACCAAGGTCAAAGGCATCCACTTCGTCGGCAACCACGCCTTCACCGACTCGGAGCTGAGGGACGTCGTCTCGACGACGGAGAAGGGCTGGTTCGACTTCTTGAAGGGCACCAGCGTCTACGATCCCGACCGCATGAACCTCGACCGGGAGCTGCTGCGCCAGTACTACCTGAAGAACGGCTATGCCGACGTGCAGGTCACGGCGGCGAACGCCGAGCTCGACCGCGACGGCTCCGGCTTCTTCATTACCTACGCCATCGAGGAGGGCGAGCCCTACACCTTTGGCGCGGTCAACATCGAGAGCACGGTGCCGAATGTGGAGCCCGCCGCCTACCGCGGCGAGATCTCCACGAAGGCAGGCGATACCTACGACGCCTCGCACATCGATAAGTCGGTAGAGGATCTGACCCTTGCCGTCTCCCAGAAGGGCTACGCCTTCGCGCGCGTCAGGCCGCAGCCGCAAGCCGACCCGGTCACCCGCAAGATCGCCCTCAACTACGTGATCGAGGAGGGCCCGCGCGTCTACGTCGAGCGCATCAACGTAATCGGCAACACGCGCACCAAGGACTTCGTCATTCGCCGCGAGTTCCGCGTGGCCGAGGGCGACGCCTACAACCCGCTGATGGTCGACCAGGCCAAGAAGCGCCTGAAGAACCTCGGCCTGTTCAAGAACGTCGACGTCAAGCGGCGCCCGGGCTCGGCCCAGGATCGCGTCGTATTGGACGTGGAGGTCGTCGAGCAGTCGACCGGCGAGCTGTCGTTCGGTGCCGGCTACTCCACGGCGGAAGGCATAATCGGCGATATCTCCATCACCGAGCGCAACCTGATGGGCAACGGCCAGTTCCTGCGCCTGGCGCTGTCCGGCTCGCTCGAGCGTTTGCAGGTGAACTTGAGCTTCACCGAGCCGCGCTTCCTCGATCGCAACCTGGCGGCCGGCTTCGACCTCTTCCACAAGGAGATCGATCAGACGGCCCAGTCGGGCTTCAAGAGCCGGCGCACGGGCGGCGGTGTGCGCCTCGGCTTCCCGCTGTCGGAACGGCTGTGGATGCAGACCAACTATACGGTGTCGAGGGATTCGATCTTCGACGTGCAGCAAGGCACCTCGCTGGCGATCCAGCAAGCTGCGGGCACGTCCTACACGTCGATGATGGGCACCTCGATCACCTATGACCTGCGCAACGACCCCAGGAACCCCACCAAGGGCTTCTACTTCCAGGCGGGCAGCGATTTTGCCGGTCTCGGCGGTGACGTGCAGTACGTGAGCCTCGCGGCCGAGGCGCGCGGCTACTATCCGATCGCCGACCACATCACCTTCGTCAGCCGTGCGATCGGCGGCTACATCTCAGGCTGGGGCGGGCAGAACGTGCGCCTCGTCGACTTGTTCTTCAAGGGCGGCGAGACGGTGCGCGGCTTCGACCGGGCGGGCTATGGTCCGCGCGACCTCAACACCCAGGATGCGCTGGGCGGCGCCGCCTATTGGGCGACCACGGCCGAGATCCGCTTCCCCATCCCGTTCGTCCCAGACGACCTCGGGATCTCGGGCGCCGTGTTCGCGGACGCCGGCTCGCTGTGGAATGCGAGCCTTCCGGGGGGTACCAAACTGGGCTGCGCCGCCGGCAGTACAAGTATGGTCTGCCTTGCCGACAGCTCGTCCATCCGCTCCTCGGTCGGCGCCAGCCTCATGTGGGCCTCGCCCGTCGGCCCCATCCGCATGGACTTCGCCCACGTCCTGACGGCGCAATCTTACGACCAACAGCAGTTCTTCCGCTTCGGCGCGGCTACGAAGTTCTGACATTCCCGGTTCGGATTGCTATGAAGGGGGCTGCGCAAGCTTGGCGGGGCGCGGGCCTCGTGCATTCATAAGGCTGACGGGAGCGCCGCCCGGGCGGCGGAGGTCTTGCATGGAGCATCCCGGTTTCTTTCGCCGCGCCGGGCCGTTCCCGCTGAGCGAGATCGCCAAGGTGACGCAGGCCGGGCTCGCCGCCGGTGCCGATCCCACCACCGAGGTCGAGGACGTGCGCGCCCTATCGGACGCCTCGCCCCGCGATCTCTCCTTTCTCGATAACCGCAAGTACCTGCCCCAACTGAAGGAAACGCGGGCCGCCGCCTGTTTCATCCAGCCGGCGCTGGCCGAGCGCGTGCCCGACGCGACGGCGGCGCTGCTGACACCGGAGCCGTACCGGGCCTTCGCGCTGGCCTTGAGGTTGTTCTACCCGGACTCGCTCGGGCCGCACGTGGCGCGCGGCGGCTCCGATATCGTGATCGACCCGACCGCCGAGATCGAGGACGGCGTCGTGATGGAGCCGAACGTGATCGTCGGACCCGAAGCGCGCATCGGGCGCGGCACGCGCCTCGCCGCCGGTGCCGTCGTCGGCTACCGGGTCTCCGTCGGGCGCAATTGCTACATTGGCCCGCTCGTCACGCTGGCGCACGCGCTCGTCGGCGACAGGGTGATCGTGCACACGGGCGCCCGCATCGGCCAGGACGGGTTCGGCTTCGCCATGAGCGGGCGGGGCCATCTGAAAGTGCCCCAGATCGGGCGGGTCGTGATCCAGAACGACGTTGAAATTGGCGCCAACACCACCATCGATCGCGGGGCGCTTAAGGATACGGTCATCGGCGAAGGGACCAAAATTGATAATCTGGTGCAAATCGGGCACAACGTGGTGGTTGGCCGCCATTGCGTGATCGTCGCCCATACCGGCATCTCTGGCTCGACGGAGCTCGGCGACTTTGTCGTCATGGGAGGGCAATCGGGCACGGTTGGCCACATCAAGATCGGCAGCGGCGCCCAGGTCGCCGGCGCGGCGCATCCCGCCAAGGACGTCGCACCGGGAGCCCGGGTGGGCGGCACGCCGGCACGTCCCTTGACGCAGTGGGGCCGGGAGCTCGCGATCCTGAGCCGGCTGGCGAAACGGGGCCCCGCCGCACCCGGCGATGACTCTGGTGGGAAAGGCGCGTAGAGCGCTCTTGGTTTTTGACGAGGTGACGAGGTCCGCGGAGCATGAACGACATGGGTGAGCCAAGTGCCAAAACGACGCTTCACACCGCGGATATCATCCGCGTCCTGAAGCTCTTGCCGCATCGCTATCCGTTTCTCATGCTCGACCGCATCTACGACATGGACGGCGACGCGAGCTGCGTGGGCGTCAAGAACGTGACGATCAACGAGCCGTTCTTTCAGGGCCACTTCCCGCAATATCCGGTGATGCCGGGCGTGCTCATCATCGAGGGCCTGGCGCAGACGGCGGGTGCCTTGTGCGTGCACAGCCTGGGCGAGAACTACCAGGCTGAGCTCGTTTATTTCATGGCGATCGACCGGGCCAAATTCCGCAAACCGGTGCTGCCGGGCGATCAGCTGCACTACCACGTCAAGAAGATCCGCAACCGCGGTCGCGTGTGGCGGTTCTACGGAGAGGCCAAGGTCGACGGCAAGACGGTGGCGGAGGCCGAGGTGAGCGCCATGCTGGCCGATACCGCCGAGGCCCGCGCCTTTGCCGCCGGGGCGGGCAGCAAGAATGGGTGAGATGGGCGCCCATCCCACCGCGGTCATCGAGGCGGGAGCCAAGCTCGGCGCCGGCGTGAAGATCGGCCCCTATTGCGTCGTGGGCGCCGAGGTGGCGCTCGGCGACGGCGTAGAGCTCGTGAGCCATGTGGTGGTTGCGGGGCGCACCACCATCGGGGCGCGCACGCGCATCTTCCCCTTCGCTTCGATCGGCCACCAGCCCCAAGACCTCAAATACGCGGGCGAGCCGTCGACGCTCTCGATCGGCGCCGACTGCATCATCCGCGAGGGCGTCACCATCAATCCCGGCACCGAGGGCGGCGGCATGGCGACGACCGTGGGCGACCGCTGCGCCTTCCTCGCCAACTCCCACGTCGGCCATGACTGCCACGTCGGCAACAACGTCGTCTTCTCCAACAACGTGATGCTCGCCGGCCATTGCGCCGTCGGCGACTTCGCCATTCTGGGCGGCGGCGCCGCCGTCATCCAGTTTGCGCGCATCGGCGCCCACGCCTTCCTCGGGGGCATGTCCGGGCTCGAGAACGACCTCATTCCCTACGGCATGGCGCTCGGCAACCGGGCGCATCTGTCGGGCCTCAACATCGTCGGCCTGCAGCGGCGCGGCTTCTCGCGCACCGACATCCACGATCTGCGGCGCGCCTACCGGCTGCTGTTCGCCGACGAGGGCACGCTGATTGAGCGCATGGACGACGTGGCGGAGGAGTTCGCAAGCCATCCTATCGTCCAGGAGATCCTCGAGTTCATACGCGCCGGCGGCAAGCGCAGCCTGTGCACGCCCCGGGATACGGCCGAGGCCTAGTGTGATTCCAGTGTCCCTTTTGATTCCGAAGTTCGCTCCGGGACCTAGCGTCGAACTCAGGCAAACTTCGGAATCGGGACACTAGCGGCCATGCCCTCCACCCCGCCGCGCGTCGTCGGCATCCTGGCAGGGGGCGGAAACCTGCCGCGTGAGATCGCCGAGCGCGTCACGGCGCGCGGCGATGGCGTGCATATCGTGGCCCTTGCCGGCGAGGCGGACGGCGATTTCGCGCCGTTTCCCGTAACCGTGGTCGGGTGGGCGCAGATCGGGGCCATGGTGCGCGCCTTGAAGCAGGCAGGCTGCACCGACCTCGTCATCGTCGGCCGGGTGCGCCGCCCCGATCTCGGAGCCCTGCGCCCCGATCTCGGCTTCTGGCGCAACTTGCCAGCGATCCTGCGCATCATCGCGGCCGGCGGCGACGACAGCGTGCTGAGCCGCGTCGTGCGCTTCTTCGAGGAGCAGGGCTTCCACGTGGTGGGGCCGGGGGCGGCCGCGCCGGAGCTTCTCGTGGGCGAAGGACCGCTGGGGACCGTTGCGGCCGCGCCGGAGGACGTTGCTGACGTTGCCCGGGGCTTCGAGGTGGTGCGGGCCCTGGGGCCGTTCGACGTGGGCCAGGCCGTCGTGGTGGCGCACGGGCGCATCGAGGCGATCGAGGATGCGGGGGGGACGGACGCCATGCTGGCGCGCATCAGCGCGGGGCGCCGGGCCGGGCGCGCTGGGGGCCAGGGCCGCTCGGGCGTCCTCGTCAAGCGGCCGAAGCCGGGCCAGGAGCTGCGCGTCGACCTGCCCGCGATCGGACCCGACACGGCGCGGCGCGCAGCCGACGCCGGTCTTGCCGGCATCGCGGTGCTGGCAGGCGGCGCGCTCGCCGCTGAGCGCGCGGCGCTGCGCGATCTGGCGGATGCCTCTGGCCTTTTCGTGCAGGGCTTCCGCGACCGGGAGGGTGGCGCTCCTGTCGAGGAGCCCGCGCCCTGGCAGATGGCGACGCTCGGCCGCCGGCGCCCCGACGCACAGCAGGCTGCTGATGCAACCAAGGGGGCCGGCGTCCTGGCGGCGCTCGTGCCCCTTACCGCTAGTCTCGGCGCCGTGGTCGCCCGCGGTCACGTGCTGGCGCTGGAAAGCGGGGAGGGCGTGGAGGCGCTGCTGGCGCGCGCCGCCGGCCTGCGCCAGTGGGGGCGCCGGCGCCTGTCGCGGCGATCGGGCGTCGCCGTGCTGAGCGCCAGCGCCGATCTGGCGCAAGTCATCCCCGCTGCAGCCGCGGCGGGGCTTGCGGGTCTCGCCGTCGCAGGCCACCCTCGGCCGGCGCGCGAACGCGCCGCAGCCGAGGCGGCCGACCGTCTCGGCCTCTTCCTTGCGGCGCTGACGCTTCCGGCGGGGAAGTCATGAGCTTGCGGGATCGCCTGGAACGAATGCAGCGCCCTGCGCCGCCGGGTGCGGTTGCGGCCCACCAGGATCTGTGCCTGTTCCTCGTCGCCGGCGAGCATTCGGGCGACGCGCTGGGCGGCCGGCTGATGGCCGCGCTCAATCAACACTGCAAGGGCCGCGTGCACTACCTCGGCGTCGGCGGCGAGGACATGGAGCGCGAGGGGCTCGCCTCGCAGTTCCCGCTCTCCGACGTCGCCGTCATGGGCCCGTTGTCGATCCTGCCGCGGCTGCCGCGCATCATCTCGCGCGTGCGGCGGACAGCCGCCGCCGCCGTTGCCGCCGAGCCCGACGCCGTCGTCATCATCGATGCGCCCGAGTTCACGCATCCCATCGCCAAGCGCATCCGCAAACGCGCGCCGCTCATCCCCATCATCGACTACGTCTCCCCCAGCGTGTGGGCCTGGCGCCCGGGCCGCGCCCGCAAGATGGCCCGCTATGTCGATCACGTGCTGGCGCTCTTGCCCTTCGAGCCGGAGGTGCACCGGCGCCTCGGCGGCCCGGCGTGCACCTACGTCGGCCACCCGCTGATTGAAAAGCTCGACTGGCTGCGCACGCTCGACCCCTGGCCGCTCGCCGAGCGCCTGCAGCTCGACCCCGAGCGGCTGGTGCTGGTCGTGCTTCCCGGCAGCCGTACCTCCGAGGTCGGACTGCTGATGCAGCCGTTCGGCGCGGCAGTCGAGCTGTTGCGGGCGCAGGGGATCGCGCCGCAGGTGATCATTCCCGTGGTCCCCCACGTGCGCCCGCTGGTCGAGCAGGGGGTGCAGTCGTGGACGACGACGCCGCACCTCGTGGAGGGCGAGGCCGACAAATTCTCAGCCTTCAAGCTCGCGCACGCGGCGCTGGCGGCCTCTGGCACCGTGACGCTGGAGCTGGCGCTCGCCGCCGTGCCGATGGTGGTCGCCTACCGCGTCGATCCGATCGCTGCGGGTCTGCGCTTCCTGCTGAAGGTGCCTTCGGTCGTGCTGGCGAACCTGGTGCTGGGCGAGAACGCCTTCCCCGAGTTTCTGCAGGAGGACTGCACCCCTGAGAACCTCGCCGGCGCGCTGGCGCTGCTGTTGCGCGATACGCCGGAGCGGCGGGCGCAGACGGAGGCGCTCGCGCTCATCCCCGAGCGGATGGCGCTCGATGGCGGGACCCCCAGCGACGTTGCCGCCGACGTGGTGCTGCGCTACGCCGAGCACGGCCGCCAGCCGCCTCCCCAAAAAGATTAGGGTCAGACCCTCTGGGTCTGACCCCTGTATGTCGTTGTTGCGGTGTCAGACCCCGAGGTCAGACACCGATGAGGCTCAGGTGCGCTCGCCGATCGGCATGTACGTGCGCTCCGTTGCGCCGGCATAGAGCTGGCGCGGACGCCCGATGCGCTGCTCGGGATCCTCGATCATCTCCTTCCACTGTGCTATCCAGCCCACGGTGCGCGCGATGGCGAACAGCACCGTGAACATCGACACGGGGAAGCCCAAGGCCCGCAAGGTGATGCCGGAGTAGAAGTCGATGTTGGGATAAAGCTTCTTCTCGATGAAGTAGTCGTCCTGCAGCGCGATGCGCTCCAGCTCCATCGCCACCTTGAGCAGCGGGTCGTCGTGGATGCCGAGAGCGTCCAGCACCTCGTGGCAGGTCTTCTGCATCACCTTGGCGCGCGGGTCATAGTTCTTGTAGACGCGATGCCCGAAGCCCATCAGGCGGAAGCCAGAGCTCTTGTCCTTGGCCTTCTTCACGAACTCGGGGATGCGGTCGACGGTGCCGATCTCCGACAGCATGTTGAGGGCGGCCTCGTTGGCACCGCCGTGCGCCGGCCCCCACAGGCAGGCGACGCCGGCGGCGATGCAGGCGAACGGGTTGGCGCCGGAGGAGCCCGCGAGCCGCACTGTCGAGGTCGAGGCGTTCTGCTCGTGGTCGGCGTGCAGGATGAAGATGCGGTCGAGCGCCTTGGTGAGCACCGGGCTTCCGACGTAGGGCTCGCAGGGGATGGCGAAGCACATCTGCAGGAAGTTCGCCGTGAAATCGAGGTCATTGCGCGGATAGATGAAGGGCTGGCCGATGGCGTACTTGTAGGTCATCGCCGCGATGGTCGGCATCTTGGCAATCATGCGGTGGCTCGCCACCGCGCGCTGCTCTGGATCGTTGATGTCGGTTGAGTCGTGATAGAACGCCGACAGCGCGCCGACGACGCCCACCATAACCGCCATCGGGTGCGCGTCGCGGCGGAACCCGGTGAAGAAGCGGGTCATCTGCTCGTGCAGCATGGTGTGGCGCGTGATCGTGCCGCGGAAGGCGTCGTACTGATCCTTCTTGGGCAGCTCGCCGTGCAGCAGCAGGTAGCAGGTCTCCAGGAAGCTCGACTGCTCGGCCAGCTGGTCGATGGGGTAGCCGCGGTAGAGCAGCACGCCCTTGTCGCCGTCGATGTAGGTGATGCGCGAGACGCAATTGGCCGTCGAGGTGAAGCCGGGGTCGTAGGTGAAGCAGCCGGTGTCCCGATAGAGCTTGCCGACGTCGACCACGTCGGGACCCAGCGTGCCCTGGCGAACGGGCATCTTCGTCACCTTGCCGTCGAGCGTGAGCTCGGCCTCGGGTGTGCTGCTCGCGGCAGCGACGGTCTTTTCCTGAACGTTCATGGCACGTCTCCCTGTGACACCGGCCTCGGGCAATGACCTGCAAGCACTCCGAGGCGTCCCGGTGAGAGATCCAAGCAGCGTGTCCCCTGTGAAAGTCTTTTCGTTCTGGCGCCGGAGCATTGGCCAGTCGGCGGCACTGGCGACACCGACCTTGTACACCATTTTCGCAGCGCAACATAGCCGGGTCGTGCGGCCTCTGTGGGGTAAGCCCGGCGGCCGCGGGCACCGCTTGTGCGGTGCACGCTTAAGGCGCGTTTGGGTCGTTGAGGACTTAAGCGGCCTGGTCGCGGATGCGCGCCAAGGCCTCCTCGCGCCCAAGCACGGCCATGACGTCGAACACCGGCGGAGAGACCGCCTTGCCGGTCAAGGCCGCGCGCAAAGGTTGTGCGACCTTGCCGAGCTTGGCGCCGACCGTTTCGGCGTAGGTGCGCACGATCTCCTCCAGCTCCGACGCCTGCCAGCGCGCGGCGGCCTCCAGCTTGGGCAGCAGGGTGCCGAGCCGCTGGCGTGCCTCCTTATCGAGCAGCGCGGCAGCCTTGTCGTCGAGCTTGATCGGGCGCTCGGCGAAGAGGAAGCTCGCGCCTTCCAGGAGCTCGAGCAGGGTCTTGGCGCGCTCCTTGAGGCCGGGCATGGCGATCAGCAGCTTGGCGCGCATCTCGGCATCGAGCCGAGATAGGATCTTTGCGCCGTCGGACAGGTACGGGAGCAGGTCCTCGAGCCGCTGCAGCAACTCCTGCTCGCTGGTCGCGCGGATGTAGTGCCCGTTGAGGTCCTCGAGCTTGGCGAAATCGAAGCGCGCCGGCGAGCGGCCGATGGCATCGAGACCGAACCAGTCGATCATCTGCGCCGTCGTCATGATCTCGTCGTCGCCGTGGCTCCATCCGAGCCGCACCAGGTAGTTGCGCAGCGCGGCGGGCAGGTAGCCCATCTCCTTGTAGGCCTCGACGCCGAGCGCGCCGTGGCGCTTGGACAGCTTGGCTCCGTCGGGCCCGTGGATCAGCGGCACGTGGGCGAAGACCGGCACCTGCCAGTCCATGGCCAAATAGATCTGCATCTGGCGGGCGGCGTTGGTCAGGTGGTCGACGCCGCGGATCACATGCGTGATGCCCATGTCGTGGTCATCGACGACGACCGCCAGATTGTAGGTCGGCGTGCCGTCGCTCCTGACGATGATGAGATCGTCGAGGTCCTTGTTGGGGAAGACTACGCGGCTCTGCACCGCGTCCTCGATTACCGTCTCGCCCTCGCGCGGCGCCTTCAGGCGAATGACAGGCGGCACCCCCTCGGGCGCCTCTTTCGGATCGCGATCGCGCCAGGGGCTGCGGATCGAGAGCGCGCGCTTCTCCTCCTGCGCGGTCTTGCGCATGGCGTCGAGCTCGGCCGGCGACAGATAGCAGCGGTAGGCATGGCCGTTCTTTAAGAGCTCGTCCGCCACTTGGGCATGGCGCTTGGCACGCGCGAACTGCGACACGGGCTCGCCCTGCCAGTCGATCTCCAGCCATTTGAGCCCGTCGATGATGGCGGTGACGGCGCCCTCGTTGTTGCGCTCGCGGTCGGTATCCTCGATGCGAAGGAGGAACGTGCCCCCGCGGCCCTTGGCGAAGAGCCAGTTGAACAGCGCCGTTCGCGCCCCGCCGATGTGCAGATAGCCCGTCGGCGATGGGGCGAAACGCACGATCGGCGCGCCGGCGCTCCGAGTCTTGTCGGTCATTTCTGGGTCGATTGCCGCTGGGATTTCAGGAGATAGGCGAGCGATGTAGCATAGTGTGGTGGCATCGGTAAGGGGCAACGGTCGGGGGAGCGTGATGCCCATAAGCGACAGCGGCTCGAGTGACGGCGTGCGCTGGCCGGCGCCGCTGCTCGTTCGGCTGGAAGCCGAGCAGGAGCGCTGGTTCTTCTGGGTGCCGGTGCTGTTGGGGCTCGGCGTGGGCCTCTATTTCTCGCTCTCCTTCGAGCCGCATGTGCTGACCGCGCTGGCGCCGTTCGCCGCGGCGCTGGCGCTGCGCCTGTTGGCCGCGCGAGGCACCGCGCTCTATCTCGCAACCAGCGTGCTGCTGGCGGTGACGCTCGGCTTTGCACTGGCGAAGGTGCGCGTCGAATGGGTGCGCGCGCCCGTCCTCGCCAAGGAGATGCGGGCGATCGAGGTGCGAGGGTTCGTGGAGCGGATCGAGCCGCGGGCTAAGCGCGGCGAGCGCCTGACGCTGCGGGTCACCGCGCTCGGGCAGCTCGCAGCAGACGCGCGCCCGCTGCGCGTGCGCATCACCACGAGCAAGGCGGCGCCCGGGCTCAAGGCCGGCGATGCCGTGCGCCTCAAAGCGACGCTGCAGCCGCCAGCGGGGCCGGCGCTGCCCGGCGGCTACGATTTCGGGCGCCAGGCCTGGTTTGAACGGCTCGGTGCGGTCGGCTACACGTGGACGGCGCCGACGCCCGATGCGACCGCCGGGACACCACCGTGGCGCTTGCGCCTGTGGGCGCACGTGGAGCGTCTGCGTCACGCCATCGGCCAGCGCATCGCCGCGGCGCTTCCCGGCGAGACGGGCGCCATCGCCACTGCGTTGATCACGGGCGAGCGCGGCGGCATCCCGGAGGCGACGACCAACGCGTTCCGCGATTCTGGGCTTTTGCACATCCTGTCGATCTCGGGCCTGCACATGGCGATCATGGCGGGCTCGGTGTTCTACTTGGTGCGTCTGCTGCTGGCAGGCCTGCCGGGCGTCGCCTTGCGCTATCCGATCAAGAAGTGGGCGGCCGGCGCCGCACTGGTCGGCGCCATCGCCTATCTGCTGATCTCGGGCTCGTCGTTTGCCACCGTGCGCTCCACCATCATGATCTCGATCATGTTCACCGCGATTCTGCTCGACCGCCCGGCACTCGCCTTGCGCAACGTGGTGCTCGCCGCGATTGTGATCCTCCTCGTCTTTCCCGAGAGCCTGCTCAACGTCGGCTTCCAGATGTCGTTTGCCGCCGTGGTGGCGCTGATCTCGGTCTACGAGGCGTTCCGCACCCGCGGGGGGTGGTTGCTCATTCCCGAAGGGCCGTGGGCCAAGCTCGTCTTCTTCTTCGTCGGCATCGTGCTGTCGACGCTGGTTGCGAGCACGGCGATCGCGCCGATTGCCGCCTATCACTTCCACAAGAGCCAGCAGTATGCCGTGCTCGCCAACTTGATCGCCATTCCCATCTGCAACCTGATCGTGATGCCCGCGGCGCTGGCGACACTGCTCATGATGCCGCTCGGGCTCGAGGCGGCGCCGTTGTGGGCCATGGGGTGGGGGATCGAGGCGATGCTGTGGACCGCGCGGCGCGTGGCGAGCCTGCCCGGCGCCGTCCTGCACATCCCGGCCATGCCTGTGGCGGCGTTTCTCTTGATGGTCGCGGGCGGCTTGTGGCTGGCGCTATGGCAGACGCGCTGGCGCCTTTTCGGCGTAGCGCTGATTGCCGGCGGTCTGGCGCTGGCACCGGCCTCGCGGCTCCCCGACCTGCTGATCGGGCGCGACGGTGCGCTCACCGCCGTGCGCGAGGCCGACGGGCGGCTGGCGGCGATAGGGCCTGCGCGCGACACCTACGAGCTGTCGCGCTGGCTCGAGCACGACGGCGATGCGCGCGGCCCCCGCGAGGCTGCGAAGGATCGCCACGTCGCTTGCGATCGCATCGGCTGCCGCGCGAGGGTCAAAGGGCTGACGGTGGCGGTGGCGCAGCACCCGGCCGCCTTCGCCGACGACTGCCGGCGCGCGGCCATCGTGGTGTCTAGGATCGTGAGCCCGAAAAGCTGCACGGCACCCAAAGCGGTGGTCGACTTTTTTGCGGCGCGGCGCGAAGGCACGCACGCGATCTACATCGCGGACGACGGCACGCTGCAAATCGAGACGGTGGCGGGCACGCGGGGCGCGCGCCCGTGGTCTTCTCCCTCTCCCCGCTTGCGGGGAGAGGGTCGGGGTGAGGGGGCTTTGCACATTTAGTAGGTTTTTAAAGGGGGTTCTTGTGCAGGACTACCGATTTTTGTGCAGCCAGCCGTAGAGCAGTTCGCTCGCAGCGACTTCCGCCTTCGATCATCGCAGCACGATCTCGAGGTTTTTCGAAGTGTCCCAAAAGAAGACGTGGGCTGCGATCTGCTCGGCGACGCGGATACCGTCGCCGAGCACGTCCGCTGATGGGGTGAGACCAGCCTTAGTTGTGGATGGCCAGACGCGCGCTCATGACCCAAGGCAGACATTTCGCGTTGCAAATTCGAGCGCTGCCCATCGGACGTCGCGGGACTTTGCCGAGCATTGCGCGTTCAGAGAATTTGCCAACAATCCATCTATGAGAACGCCGCTCCGGCACGTGGGCGGGCGGTAAGCTCAAGGCTTTGGTGGCCGGGGCGATGATCAGACTCCCTCCTGCCGTCTCGCGGCCGGCCATGTCCACTCGCGGATCTCGGGCATATCCTCGCCATAGCGGGCGATGTACTGCTTATGCTCGATCAGCTTGTCGCGCACATGCTGGCGAATATAGGCGGCCATGTAGCCGAGTTTGGGCACCCGATCGATCACATCCGCCACCAGATGGAAGCGGTCAAGCCGGTTGCGCACAACCATGTCGAAGGGCGTTGTCGTCGTTCCTTCCTCGTTGTAGCCGCGGGCATGCAGGTTGTGGTGATTGGTCCGCCGGTAGGTGAGGCGGTGGATCAGCCAAGGATAGCCGTGATAGGCGAAGATGATCGGCTTGTCGGTGGTGAAGATGGTGTCGAACGCCCGGTCTGACACGCCGTGCGGGTGCTCACCCTTGGGCTGCAGCGTCATCAGATCCACGACGTTGATGACGCGGATCTTGAGATCCGGCGCGTGCTGACGCAGCAGATCGACGGCGGCCAGAGTTTCGATCGTCGGCACATCGCCCGCGCACGCCATCACGACGTCGGGCTCGCTGCCCTTGTCGTTGCTTGCCCATTCCCAGATGCCGATGCCCGAGGTGCAGTGCTTGATCGCGGCACTCCATGTCGAGCCACTGCGGTTGGGGCTGCTTGCCGGCGACGATCACGTTGATGTAAGTTGCGGCTGCGCAAGCAGTGATCGGTGACCGAAAGAAGCGTGTTGGCGTCCGGTGGTAGATAGACGCGGATCACGTCGGCCTTCTTGTTGACCACATGATCGATGAAGCCCGGATCCTGGTGCGAGAAGCCGTTGTGGTCCTGGCGCCAGACATGCGAGGTCAGGAGATAGTTGAGAGAGGCAATGGGACGGCGCCAGGGAATCTCCTTGGATGTACCTTCAGCCACTTGGCGTGCTGGTTGAACATCGAGTCGATGATGTGGATGAAGGCCTCATAGCAGGAGAAGAGGCCGTGGCGGCCGGTGAGCAGATAGCCCTCGAGCCAGCCCTGGCACATGTGCTCGCTCAAGATCTCCATGACGCGGCCGTCCGGAGCGAGATGGTCGTCCTCAGGGATCCTTGGCTCCATCCAGACCCGGTCGGTTACCTCGAACAGCGCCGTCAGCCGATTGGAGGCCGTCTCGTCGGGGCCCATGACGCGGAAGTTGCGTGAGCTCTCATTGAGCTTCATGACGTCGCGGAGGAAGCGGCCCATGATCCGAGTCGCCTCGGCCATGACGCAGCCAGGCTCCGGCACCTTGACTGCGTAGTCGCGGAAATCGGGCATGCGCAGGTCCTTGAGCAGGATGCCGCCGTTTGCGTGTGGATTGGCGCTCATGCGTCGCTCGCCTCTCGGCGCTAATGCGGCGAGTTCCGGCATGAGTGTGCCGTTGGCATCGAAAAGCTCTTCCGGCGTGGTAGCTCTTAATCCAATGCTCAAGCAGCTCGACATGCTCCGGCTTGGTCGCCAGGTCGGTGATCGGCACCTGATGCGCGCGCCAGAAGCCTTCGGTCTTGAGACCGTCGACCTCCTTGGGCCGGTCCATCCCTTGGGCGTCCGCATGACGATCATCGGCCAGCGCGCGCGCTTGGGCGTGCCCTTGCTGCGGCAGTCCTTTTGGATCGCCTTGATCTCGGCGATAATGGTATCGAGTGTTTCCGCCATCTTGCGGTGCATGACGGGGGGATCGTCACCCTCAACGAAATAGGGCGTGTAGCCATAGCCTTTGAACAGGCACGTCGAGCTCCTCGTCATCCAGGCGCCCAAGGACGGTGGGATTGGCGATCTTGTAGCCGTTGA
The DNA here is from genome assembly GCA_963728165.1 of uncultured Alphaproteobacteria bacterium. Classification (GTDB taxonomy): domain Bacteria; phylum Pseudomonadota; class Alphaproteobacteria; order Rhizobiales; family Hyphomicrobiaceae; genus Hyphomicrobium_A. The sequence goes on from CAVSIY010000003.1 coordinate 66,372, forward strand.
GATGCAGGATGGGCAGGACGGCGCCGTCGCGCAGACGGATTGAGAAACTTATTGGAGTGCCAGGAGGTCGCAAGCGGGCCGGTCTCGGCCTCGCCGTCACCGACGACGCAAGCGACGATGAGATCGGGATTGTCGAGAGCCGCGCCAAAGGCGTGCGCCAGCGAGTAGCCGAGTTCGCCGCCCTCGTGGATCGACCCCGGCGTTTCAGGCGCGACGTGGCTTGGAATGCCGCCGGGAAAGGAGAACTGCTTGAAGAGCTTCCTCATCCCCTCTTCGTCTTGCGAGATGTTGGGATAGAGTCTCGCTGTAGGTGCCTTCCAGGTAGGCGTTCGCCACCAGGCCCGGCCCGCCATGCCCAGGACCTGCGACATAGATCATGTCGAGATCCTGATTGCGGATCAGACGGTTGAGATGGACGTAGATGAAATTCAGTCCCGGCGTCGTGCCCCAGTGTCCGAGCAGTCGCGGCTTGATGTGCGCGAGCTTGAGCGGCTCTTGCAGAAGGGGGTTGTCGTAGAGATAGATCTGCCCGACCGACAAATAGTTTGCCGCACGCCAGTAGGCGTTCATGAGCTTCAACTCTTGCTCGGACAAGTCTTGCGAGGATTTCGCGTCTGACAGCAGTTCCGACATGATCTCCACCTCTTTGAGCCGCTTTCCGGTTACGCGACCGAAACCGGCTGGCTGGCCTTAAGCGTGATCTTCTCGCCGCGATGCGTGATGGTGAGTTCGGAGCCTTTGTCCAACAGATAGGTTGTGGACTCCTTGCCAATGTCGACGACGAGGCGCTGGTCGCGGATTGTCAGTGGAAAGCGCAGCCTCTTCGCCCCCAGGACGGTCGGCTTGGGGTCAAAGGACAGCTGGCCACCGAAATCGCGCATGCCGGCGATGCCATAAACGATGGCCATCCAGCTGCCGCCGATAGAGGCGATGTGCGCGCCGTCCCTTACGTTCCCACCGACGTCAGCCAAGTCCATGAGCATGGAGTGGCGCAGGTATTCCAGAGCCTTGTCGGCGTAGCCGACTTCCGCCGCCATGATGCTGCGTATGCAGGCCGAGAGCGAGGAATCGCCCGTCGTGAGCGGATCGTAATAGTCGAAGTTGCGCCGCTTCTGCTCCGTCGAGAACCCGTGGCCCAACAGGAACATGGCGAGCACCACATCGGGCTGCTTCATGACCTGAAAGCGGTAAATCACGAGCGGATGGTAGTGCAGAAACAAGGGGTATTTGTCGGGCGGCGTTTGCGCGAAATCCCAGACGGCCTTTTGCAGAAAGACATCGTCCTGGGGATGGATTCCCAACGCGTCGTCGAAGGCGACATACATGCGCTCGGCTGCGCGGCGCCACTCGGAAACCTCGCCAACATCTAGCTTTGTCTTTTCGACAAGGGCTGCAAAGCGCGCTGGCTCTTTTGCGCGCAGATCGTCAACGACGTCAGCCGCATAGGCGAGATTGTGCCTCGCCATCAGGTTTGTGTAGGTGTTGTTATCGACGATGGCCGTGTATTCGTCTGGTCCGGTGACACCCTAAATCTCAAAGCGGCCGTCCTCGCCTTTTGGGTAGCGACCGAGATCGCGCCACAGCCGGGCGGTCTCAACGAGCATCTCCGCGCCCTGATCGTAGAGAAACGCCTCATCAGCGGTGATGTCGACGTATTTGCGTAGCGCATATATGATGTCGGCATTGATGTGATACTGCGCCGTTCCCGCCGCAAAGAAGGCGGAGGCTTCCTCGCCGTTGATCGTGCGCCAGGGAAACAACGCGCCCTTCTGGTTGACCTGACGCGCGCGTTCCCTGGCCTTCGGCAGCATGCTGTGCCGGAACGCGAGCAGGTTGCGGGCGATGCGCGGGGCCGTGTATGTCAGGAACGGCAGCACATAGACCTCGGTATCCCAGAAGTAGTGCCCTTCGTAAGCCTGCCCCGTGATCCCTTGGCAGGAATCCCGGCGCCTTCCGCGCGTCCTGCGGCTTGAACCAGCTGGAACAGATTCCAGCGAATGCATTGCTGGGCCCGCGCGTGCACACCTTCGATCTTCACGTCGCTGCATGACCAGAACGCGTCCATAAAGTCTTGCTGCTCAGCGATCAGCGCGTCGACCCCTTCCGCTTTGGCGTGGTCCAGTGTGCGCTCCGCGCGCTCGCACAGCTCTTGCGCTGGCGCAGATCTCGATGTGTGATAAGCGATGAACTTCACCAGGTTGATTTCTTCGCCGGGCTTCGCATCGACGGTGAAGACAACCTCTCCGGCATTTTCCGTGTTGCTCGCCCGCTCGGAGAACGCACATGTGGTATCAAAGAGATGATCGACTGCACACGCCAAGGTCATCTTGCTGTTGCGTGTCAAATGGCTAAGCACGATGCGGCGTTGATCGCCATAGTGCACGGCGGGATCGAGCACATTCTCATTGAACGCACCGGCGAGCCGCGGATCGTTGTCGGCGAGCTTTTCAGCGTCGCCGATCACGGCGGACGAGACGGTTTGATTGCGATGGTGGCTGGTGATTTGCGAGACGATCGTCACAGGCGCCTCGGCATTGAGCAAGGTCACCGAGTACGTGGCGACGGCCAGGTGGCGATGCTGGAACGAGACGAACCGCCGTGATGTGATGGCAACCTGTTTGCCCGACCCCATCTCCCAGACCAACCGGCGTTCGAGTATGCCCGACTTCATGTCAAGCGTTCGCTCGTAGTCGAGAATGTCGGCGGTCGGCAGAAAGAACGGTTCGTCGTCGACATACAGTCGGACGATTTTGCCGTCGGTCACGTTCAACATTGTCTGGCCGGTATTGGCGAACCCGTATGCCTCCTCGCCGTAGACGATGGGCCAGGAATCGTAAAAGCCATTGATGAAGGTGCCGCTCTGAAACGCAGGCGTGCCTTCTTCGTGATTGCCGCGCATCCCCACGTAGCCGTTGCTGGTCGAGAAGATGGTCTCGATATGCGGCAGAATTCTGTGCCTGGAAGCTCTTCTCGATCAGCTTCCAGTCGTCGACCGGGTAGATGTGCTCGGACGGGAGCTGGATCCGGTGATAGACGTTACCGGATCCCACAGTACCGGCGGTCTCTCCATCGACCTTCGGAAGGCTACGGATTGCGTGCTCGGAAAACGAGGCCGTCATCGGCACACGAGCTCCGCAAGATCGGTCACGACGATGTCGGCGCCGTTCTGCCGCAGCTTGTCCGCTGCGCCTTTGCGGTCCACCCCCACGACGAGCCCGAAGCCGCCGTTGCGTCCCGACTGCACGCCCGAGATCGCATCCTCGATCACAACGGCGCGTCTGCGATCGGAACCAAGCTCCTTTGCAGCTTCAAGATAGGTATCGGGTGCCGGCTTCCCCATCAGGTGCAGCCGCTCCGCGACAATTCCGTCGACGATGACGTCGAACAAATCCAGAATTCCGGCAGCCTGCAGCACATTGCGGCAATGGTGACTGGAGGAGACGACGGCCAGCTTCACGCCGTCGTGACGCAGCGCGCGCGCAAGCGCGACGGAGCCCTGATAGACCTCCACACCCTTGGTTCTCAGCATCTCGGCAAAGAGATGATCCTTGCGACTGCCCAGCGCCCAGACCGTCGTCGCATCGGGAGGATCACTCTCGCTGCCTTTGGGCAGTTGGATGCCGCGCGACTTTAGGAAGCTGCGCACGCCATCCATGCGCGGCTTTCCATCGACATAGAGCGCGTAGTCGGATTGAATGTCGAAGGCCTGAAACGGCGCATGGTTCGCCTTCGACCAATTCCTAAGGAAGGCGTCAAACATCTCCTTCCAACACGCAGCGTGGACTTTCGCTGTCGCAGTCAGCACGCCATCGAGATCGAAGAGGACCGCATCGAACCGATTGCGCGTCAGACCTTGCTTTGAGGGATGCAGCGACATCACTGCTACTAGATCGTTGCGCTTCCGGTCGCCGGCAATCTTTAGGTTCCGCCCAATATTGAAACAGTGGAAGGCGGCTTTGCCCCAGCAACCCTGGCAGAACCTGTGCCCATCTTCATTTCATTCGGTTGCAAAAGTGCAAATGGACGCTCGTCAATTATATCGGACTCGCCGGACGAAGCCGCCTGGACACTTGATTGCAGCAATGCCAGCTATCGGTCAGGCTCTTGTGGCCCAAGCGTCCGCCCCAACCTCATCGGGAGGTTGCCGGGAAGATCCGCAACTAGATAGGCGTGTGGGCCGATCCTAACCAAGGGAGACATCCTTCGCCCGCATGGGTGCCCGCTTCGCGTGATGCCGGCCGCTGGACGAAGAGGGGTGAGGACGCCGCATGAGCGAACCGCTTCCCACCATCTATCTTGCCCGACACGGTGAGACGGCGTGGAGCCTGAGCGGACAGCACACGGGCACGACGGATATCCCGTTGACCGACCACGGGCGTCGCCTCGCAAAGCGGATGCAGCCCGTACTGGCCACGCGAACGTTCGCGCTCGTACTTGTCAGCCCATTGCAGAGGGCACGCGCGACGTGTGAGCTGGCCGGTCTCGGCGACATGGCGGTCATCGAGCCCGACTTGATGGAGTGGAACTACGGGAAGTACGAGGGGCTGACGCCTGAGCAAATCGAGAAGATGGCGCCCGGCTGGTTGATCTTTCGCGATGGCTGCCCGGACGGCGAGACTTCAGAGCAGGTCGGTGCGCGGGTAGATCGGGTGATCGCCCGGGTGCGCGCGGTCAAGGGCAACGTTGCACTGTTCTCACACGGCCACGTGCTGCGCGTTTTCGCAGCGCGCTGGCTCGGGCTGCATGCGGCCGCCGGTCAGCACTTCCTCCTGGATACGGGCACCTTAGGCGTGCTCGGCTATTACCGCGAGATACCTGCCGTGAGGGTCTGGAACGCGCCGCTGCTTGACTAGCGTGCCGGACATCCCAGCAACCATCCCGGATCTCCGTCTGCTGACCGCGGCAAAGCCGCCGTGCCGCGGACGTCCTAGATCCGTCTCACCCTGACCCACACAACTGTCAGGCACACAGGCCACCGTAATTGCAAAATGGACATTGGTAGCGCTAGCGCACGTCACGTTGTCGAAGTCTGGGGACCAACCCATGCGTCGGACGGCAACGCAGGAAACTTGACGTTAAGTCCCTTGAGCATTCCCTGCATGAGACTTTCACAAAGCTGATTGGCCTTTTCTGGGGGGCCGACAAGGCCGTCGGCCACGAGCAATGTAAGTCCGTGCAGAAGCGACCAGCACGCCAGGATGGCCCCAGAAATCTTCCGTTCGTTTCTGGCGGTATCTGGAATGGGCCGTCCTAACGCTCCGTCAATGATCGCGCTTGCTATCAGAGCTTTCGTTTCTTCCGCTGCCGTGCGCTCGATTGCCGGCCGACCGTCATCCGGGCCGCTGAGATAGCCGCCGAACATCAGACTGTAGAGCTCCGGGTTCTCGACGCCGTGATTAATGTAAGCGCTCATCATGGCAAAGAGCCGCCTCTGCGGGTCTCTGATCTCCGTGATCTCGCGGGCCATTCGCTTCGTCAGCATGTCAAAGCCCGCGGCTGAGACGGCGGCGAGCAAGCCGCGCTTGTCGGCAAAATGCTTATAGGGCGCATTGTGGCTCACGCCGGCGCGGCGCGCGAGCTCGCGCAGCGAAAAATCCAGGGTCTGGGTCTCGCTTAGCAGATCCAACGCAGCCTCGACGATCACCCGTCGTAAATCGCCGTGGTGGTAGGGACGCGGCTCCTGAAGTCTATCTGTTTTGGCCATGGGGGAAGCATCCGAGTTGATAGCCGAAAACTAGGTGCAAAAGTGGGCGATGTCAACTTGGCGCATGCGGGAGCAAATGTCGCAGCTTGGTTTTAAGTTGACAACGCCCACTTTGGTGGTCTATGTGGGCATTGTCAACATTTAAGAGCGAGTTCATGGAGCTTTCTCATGCGGCGCTTGGCCCTTTTCCTTGCCCTTTCGCTTCTCCCGGCCGTCACCGGCTGTAAGCCGGAGAATACGTCCATAAAGCCGAGACCCGTTCGAACGGTCGTCGTGGATCCAAAACCGGTCGCCGATGATCGGCAGGCGATCGGCGAGGTCAGGCCCCGCTACGAGAGCGATTTGTCGTTCCAAGTCGCGGGCAAGGTGCTCGCCCGCCGGGTCGACGTTGGAGCGACCGTCTCACAGGGGGACACGCTGGCCACGCTCGACACGGTGGACTTTCAGAACCGCCTGCGTTCGGCGGAAGCCGAGGTCGCATCTGCCAACGCCGTGCTTGTCGAAGCCCGAGCTGATGAGGCACGCAAGGCGAAGCTCTTGTCAGACGGCTGGACGCCACGGGCGACCTACGACACGGTGCTGCGCAATCTGCGTTCCGCCGAGGCAAGGCTCACTTCTGCCAAGGCCAATCTCGACCTTACCCGCGATCAGCTCCACTACACGGAGCTCAAGGCTGAGTTCGACGGCGTGATCACCGCCGTCGGCGCCGAGCCGGGTCAGAATGTTGCCGCCGGCCAGATGGTGGTGAAGCTCGCCCGACCGGGTGACAAGGACGCCGTCTTCGACATCGCCGAGACCGCCTTCACGGATGGCAAGTCGAGCAGCGACCATCCCGAGGTCATCGTCTGGCCGCTGTCCAATCCGGTACTGCGCATCAACGGCATAGTGCGCGAGATCTCTCCCGTCGCCAACTCCACGACACGCACCTATACGGTCAAGGTAATGCTCAAGGATCCGCCACCCCAGCTGCGCTTCGGAATGAGCATCGCCGGTCGCCTGAAGGCCAACTCCGGTCCGGTGGTGACGCTCCCCCTCTCAGCCCTCTTCGAAAAGAGCGGCTCCCCCGCTGTCTGGGTATTCGATCAGGCCTCCGGCAGCGTCACGCTGAGACCGGTGACCGTCACCCGCTACGAGACCGATACCGCCGTCATCGCCGACGGGCTCGCCAAGGGAGATGTCGTCGTAACCGCCGGCACCAACACACTGAGGGAAGGTCAGAAGGCGCGTGTTGCCGAGGCCTCCTCAAACGGGAGCACCAGCCAGTGAAGAATTTCAACCTCTCCCGATGGGCGCTCGAGCACAAGAGCCTCGTCGTCTACCTGATGCTGGTGGCTGCACTCGCCGGCATCATGGACTATCGCAATCTCGGCCGCGAGGAGGACCCGCCCTTCACCATCAAGACGATGGTGATCAAGACGCTATGGCCCGGCGCCACCGCTGGAAACCGTCGAGCAGGTCACCGACCGCATCGAGAAGAAGCTCGAGGAGCTGCCGAACCTCGACTACCTGAAGAGCTACACCAAGCCCGGCGAAGTCCGTCGTCTTCGTCAACCTGCAAGGACGCGACGCCGCGCAGCCGCAGGTGCCGGACCTCTGGTATCAGGTGCGCAAGAAGATCGGCGACATCAAGCAGACGTTCCGCAAGGCGTTCGGGCCCGTTCTTCAACGACGAGTTCGGCGACACCTATTCGGCTCATCTACGCTTTCACCTCCGACGGCTTCTCGCATCGCGAGTTGCGCGACCATGTCGAGCGTGCTGCGCGCGCGAGCTGCTGCAGCGTGCCCGACGTCGGCAAGGTCGATATCATCGGCGCGCAGGACGAGAAGATCTACCTCGAATTCTCGACCCAGCAGCTCGCCGCCCTGGGGCTCGACATTTCCCGAGCTGATACGAGCGCTGCAGGCGCAGAACGCGATCGCGCCGGGCGGCACCGTCGATGCAGGGGCCGAGAAGCATCGCCATTCGCGTCGTCGGGCCAATTCACGTCGGAAGAGAGCCTGAAGGCCGTCAACTTCCGCGTCAACGACCGTTTCTTCCGCCTGAGCGACATCGCCACGGTCCGCCGCGGCTACGTCGACCCGCCGCAGCCGATGTTCCGTTTCAACGGCGAGCCGGCCATCGGCCTTGCCATCTCGATGGACCAAGGGCGCCGACATCCTGGAGTTCGGCGAGCACGTCAAGGAGCGAATCGCCAAGCTCGACCGCGACCTGCCGATCGGCATCGAGTCGCATCTCGTCGCCGACCAGCCGCAGGTCGTCGAGGAGGCAGTCGGCGAATTCACCCGGGCGCTTGTTCGAGGCCATCGCGATCGTGCTGGCGGTGAGCTTCCTGTCGCTCGGCTGGCGCGCCGGCATCGTCGTCGCCGTCGCCATCCCGCTGGTGCTCGCCATCACCTTCGTGGTCATGAAGATGCTCGGGGATCTGGCTGCAGCGCATCTCGCTCGGCGCGCTGATCATCGCGCTCGGCCTGCTGGTCGACGACGCGATGATCGCCGTCGAGATGATGGTCGCGCAAGCTGGAGGAGGGGTGCGACAAGGTCACGCGCGGCGACCTTCGCCTACACCTCGACGGCCTTCCCGATGCTGACCGGCACGCTGGTCACCGTCGCCGGCTTCATGCCGGTCGGCTTCGCAGCGAGCAGCGCCGGCGAATATTGCTTCACGCTGTTCGCCGTCGTCGGCTATCGCGCTGCTCGCCTCCTGGATCGTCGCCGTGCTGTTCACGCCGCTGCCCGGCGTGTGCCTTCTGCCCGACAAGCATGAAGGGGCACGGCCACGAGCCATCGCGCTTTGCGCGCTGCGCTTCCACGCCGTGCTCGATCGTCTGCTGCGGCTGAAGTCGCCGTCGTCGTTGCCGACGCTGGCCTGTTCGCGCTGTCGCTCTTCGGCATGCAGTTCGTGCAGCAGCAGTTCTTCCCGAATTCCGACCGTCCCGAGCTGCTCGTCGACCTGACGCTGCCGCAAGGGTCCTCGATCAATGCGACGCGCAAAGCGGTCGATGACGCTCGAGGCGGTCCTGAAGACCGACCCCGATGTCGAGCGCTGGTCGTTCTATATCGGCAGCGGTGCGATCCGCTTCTACCTGCCGCTGGACCAGCAGCTCGCCAACGACTTCTTCGCGCAAGCCGTCGTGGTCACCAAAGGGTTCAAAGTGCGCTCCGGTGCGCAGCAGCGCATCATCGCCGCGCTGCAGCGGCCCGAGTTTCGAGCAGGTACAGTCGCGCGTCAGCCCGCTCGAGCTTGGACCGCCGGTCGGCTGGCCGCTGCAAGTTCCGCGTCAGCGGACCCGACCCGACGAAAGTGCGCGAGCTTGCCCACGAGTTCGCATCGGTGCTCGGCAACAACCCGAACGCGCGCAACATCAACTTCGACTGGAACGAGCCGTCGAAGGTGGTCCGCGTCGAGGTGGATCAGGATCGCGCGCGTGCGCTCGGCATCAGCTCCAAGCATTGAGTCAGACCATCAACGCTGTGTTGTCGGGCACGAACGTGACGCAGCTGCGCGACAGCATCTATCTCATCGATATCGTCGCCCGTGCCGATCCCGGAGGAGCGCGCGAAGCTCGAAACTTGCGCAGCCTGATGCTCGAGACCCCCGGCGGCAAAGCGGTGCCGCTGGCGCAGGTGGCTAAGCTCTCCTACGGGCTGGAGCCGCCGATGATCTGGCGCCGGCACCGCGTTCCAACCGTCACCGTCCAGGCCGACATCGCCGCCGGGGTCGAGGCGGCGACGGTGGTCGCGATACTCGCGCGCGAGATCGCCGCCTTCAAGGCGAAACTTCCGGCGGGCTACGACGTGGTTGCCGGCGGCCGGTCGAGGACAGCGCCAAAGCCGAGGCCAGCGTCTTCGCCGTCTTCCCGCTCATGCTGTTGGTCATGGTGACGATCCTCATGGTGCAGCTGCAGAGCTTCCAGCGGCTGTTCCTCGTGCTTGCTGACGGCGCCGCTGGCGCTGATCGGCGTCGCCGCGGCGCTGCTGCTGTCGGGCGCGCCGATGGGCTTCGTCGCGATCCTCGGCGTTGTCTGCGCTGATCGGCATGGTGATCCGCAACTCGGTGATCCTGATCGACCAGATCGAGACCGAGATCGCCGACGGGCAGCAGCCCTGGGACGCGGTCATCGCGGCCACGGAGCATCGCCTGCGGCCGATCCTGCTGACGGCGGCCGCCGCGATCCTCGGCATGATTCCGATCGCTCCGACCGTGTTCTGGGGACCGATGGCCTACGCCATCATGGGCGGGCTGGTCGTCGCGACGCTGCTTACGCTGGTGTTCCTGCCGGCGCTTTACGTGGCGTGGTTCCGGATCAGGCCGGCGGACGTCCTGTTGGAATCGTCCGTGCCAAGTTACGCACACTGAAGTCTTGCAAGGAGTAGAGAGTATGTCTGCACGAATGAATGACGTTGAGCGTCGTGCCTTCAACGATGGCCTACAAGCAGCCCTATTGGCCATTTGCGTGGATGACTTCCCGATATGCGGGAATACCAGCGGCGATGCTGGCGCCATCGGCCAATGCTGCGGCAACCTCGCTGACATACGAAAGCAGCTCTGCGCGCGGATCAAAGCACTGCGATACAGCGCGCCATGAGCGCAAGCTCAAGGCTGGAGGTTCAGGTCGACTATGGCCTGTGTTTGGGGATGCCTTCGTCGAAACCCAATCTGCATAACGAGGTCCGCCGGATCAATCGTGCGCATGCTGCTCGGCGATCTGCTGTCCCCCTTCAGAGCTCCCAATAACCTGACGACCGACGTGACAACTATCTAGGTGTGCTCGATGCATGAGTTACGTAGAAGGAACAAAGAGCTTCAACGTGATCTGGTCCATGCTGAATTGCGCAGGATCGAGACGCTGCAGCGGAGGTGGAATGCGCTTACCTTTGCGGAGCGCGCCATGATCGCCAAGGCTAGTCCCGACCTGACCCTGTTCTTCAAACCACGCCGTTGCGGTGCGCAGACGAATGCGCCCACTAGGTCAAATAGCGCAGCAGGTGCGGCAGAGCCTGTTGCAGGCTAGCACGTCCTTCTGCGATTGCCTCTGCTGCTCGGTGGAACTCGAATGGGCCGATTTGACCAAGTTGCGGCGCGAGCATGACGTGCGGCGGTTCGCCGGCGAGGCGCGTGCGGGTGATTTGATCTTCCATGATATTGAGCGAATTTGCCAGCACCTCAAAGTATGTTGGCGTCATTGCCTGCACAGGAAGCAATTGGGACGCGATTCGCGCCGCGTGGTCGCGCAACGAAGCCGGAACCTGTTCAAGCAATTGCCCCAAGAACTCCCGACCGACCGGTTCACTTTGCGATACCTCTTGCGGTCTATCGTCAGCCTGAAAGCGCCGGCCGACTAAGTCACTGTTGAGGTTCACCGCGACGATAATCTCGGCGCCAAGGGCGCGACAGAGCGAGACGGGGACTGGATTGACGAGTCCCCCGTCAATCAGCCAGTCATTGGATCTCTTCACCGGCCTCAAAACGCCTGGCATCCCGATCGAAGCGCGCACGGTCTCCGTAAGTGGCCCCGTCCTGAGCCAGACCTCGCGGCCGGTCACGAGGTTTGTTGCCACCGCAGCATAGGGAATCGCCGCCTGTTCGATCGCCCCCGAAATACCAAGCTGATGCAGTAGCGCGACGATCTTGTTACCGTCGATCAGTCCACCACCAGTCAGTCGCACGTCGAGCAGACTGATCATCTCTTGCCAAGTGAGTGCGCGCGCCCAATCGTTCAGAGCAGAAAGGCGCCCGGTTACGTAGGCGGCTCCAACCAGTGCGCCCATCGAAGTGCCGCAAACGATGTCCGGCTCGTGTCCGGCTTCTTGGAGCCCTTGCAGCACCCCGATGTGGGCCCAGCCACGTGCTGCACCACTTCCCAGAGCAAGTCCAAACCGGGGGCGCGCCATGGTGTTCCTACCTCCTAGGGCATCGTTGGCGAGGCGTGCTCATGCACACTCCCGGAGTCCCCAAGCGGATATTTGAGCCGCCCGGCAGCTGCCTCGTTGCCATGACGCTTTCTCCGTGGGCCCCGCTGCTCTAAGAGCCTTCTTAAGGAAATAGAATAATCGGCCATAGTCCGAGTTACCAGGCAGCGCTCACTCACTGTCGCGCCTGACGCATCTTGGCTAAATGCGTGACTTATTCGGCGGCGCCCCTGTCTTGCGATGCCGAGCGTCGACTCGTATCATCCGCCAGCAAATGCAAGACATTGCTTAAGCGGCGCTGCCCCTCGGGTTTGAGCTTGCCGGTGGCTGCGACGGTTTCCTCGACCAAGTCGGAGAACGCGCGATGCGTCGCGGCATCCGCAGGCAGCAAATGCGGCAGCGCCTCGATTGCGGCGCGTTCGTCCACGGCAAGGATCGCCCACTGCTCGCGCACGGCAGCCATGAACTCAACCGGCGACACTTCCGGGTGCGCCAGAAGCAGCTTGCGCAGGGCCTCGAACGTGCTCTCCTCGATGCGATGATGGGTCTTGCCAATATAGACCAATACCCGTGCCGCGGCATCGACCGCGTCACCCTCGGCAATCCGTCCCTTCAAACGCCGTTTCTCCTCCTCGGCGGCCAAGAGGATGGACGGCGACAGCCCAGGCCGCGGCCGGGGCGCATCATCATTCTGAGAGATTCCGCAGGCGGACTGAACCAAGGGCGAGCCATATACCGCGTGAAAGGTGCGCTCGACCAGGTCGTCTCGACAGTCACGGAACAGGTTGAGCGCGTCGACCATTGCTTGCGAGAATTGTTGTTGCATCGTTATGAATGGATTGTCGGCCGAGGCGGGGGTGCGCTTCGCCCGAACGTAGTCGGCGAGCTGCGCAACTGGTCGCATCATCGGATTCCTGTCGGACAGGACAGAATAGCCGAGCCGCAGGGGGTTTAGCTCGATAGCCGCGCGCCCGATCTGCGGGCTGCTGATCATCTTGATCCAGGGCTGCACGAAGGTCTGATAGAAGGCGTTATTGAGCTCTGAAACGCGTGCGACAGCTGCGAACTCGCGCTCATCCTCGAGCGAGTTGCACCCTAGCGCCCGAATGTCGTCGAGGCTGCGCTCCTCGATCGACAGATCGAAATTGTCGCGTTGCCCCTGACTCGAGGCTTCAGTACCCGGTTTCTCGGTAATTACGATTTCATAGAGCCCCGGCGGCATCGCGTCGATAAGCTCCATGTTGTTGACGAACTCGGCATGGTTTTTCTCGGCCACCTTGGTGCCGACGAAAATAGCCAAATGCCCGGCCTGGGCGTCAATGTTGTAGAAGATCCTCTGGCCGCACTCTTGGATCTCGTCCACGCTTTGGTAATTGTCGAGAATCCAGTCCAGAGCCTGCTGCGGGGGCGTTATGTTGTCGCCGTGCGAGCAGAAGCAGACGATCGGCGTCTTGACTTCTCGCATATCGAGGCGAATGCCGTCGCTAGTGACGATCTGGCCACTCGAGAATTTGTTCTCGATAAAGAGGGTGTCGACCATCCACTGCATCTCTTCACCACGCAGCAGGACAAAATCACCCCACCACTTCTCGAACTGCAGATAGCGGTCCCTCTCCTGCTCCGGGTTAGCCCAAACGTTGTATGGCTTGGTCCAGAACGTGTTGGCGGGGTTGAGATTGTCAAAGTTGGAGACCAGCCAAGCGGCATCGAAGATGCCGTTGCCGATATCGCTCATCATGCGATCGAGCCAGCTTCCGCCGTACCAGCCGCCGAGATAGCGCATGGCGTTCTTGCCGTGGACACCGCCCCAGTAAGAGAGGGGTGCGCCCGCAATGACCATAGGCCCGACCACGTCGGGGCGTATGCAAGCGGCCATCATTGCATGCCAGCCGGCTTGGCAGTTGCCGAACACGAACGGCTTGCCGAGGGCCGCGGGGTGCAGCTCAGCGACCTTCTCGATGAAGATGGTATAGGCGCGGGCGACGTCCTCAACCCGCTGTCCCTGCGCAGGCGAAGCGGTAAAGCCGCAAAAGTAGACGGGGTGCCCGGCCTTGAACGCCTCGCCGATCTCGCTCGAATGCTTGAAGCCGCCAATCCCTGGTCCCTGCCCGGCGCGCGGATCTATGACGAGCACGGGGCGCTTGCGATCGTCAATCTCCACGCCCTCCGGCGGAATGACGCGCAGCAGCGAGTAGTTGACCGGATGGGGCAACTCGTCGCCGCGCATCACCAGCTCGCTGTCGTAGATCAGGACCGAAGTTGCCTGGTGCGCCAACATGCCCTCGCGCTGGTTGCCGCGCTGGCGCAGGATGTCCAAAAACAGAACCGACCTCTCCCAGAAGTCGCGCGCATACTCATTGAAAGCGGTCGGCGCCAGTTTGCCGAACTGGCCCGACAATTCCTCGAGGTAAGCGGCCGGCGCCTGCGTGCCGATCCGCCGCGACAATTCCTCGATCATTCTGGGTGGCGTCGGAGCCTGGAGCGGGACGGCGGCAGTAACGGCTTGGGCCATTGCGTCCTCCTAGCTTGTAGCCGGGCATGGAACCCGCGAGCACGGCTCGCGTCTCGGATCGCTCGCTGTTGTGTCACTCCCGAAGGAGCCGGACTTCCTCCGAGGTACGGAGATCGATGGTACTGGTCGATCGCAAGTGCACTGATTTAAGTCAATTCAGATGGTTACCAAACTATTGTGCGGTGACGTGTTAGTCCCCAGCCGCATGCAGACGTTATCTTGGCGGCCCGGGAATCTTCAGTCGGCCTGTGGCAGCTAGTCAGCTCGACCGCTCATGGGAGAGCGCTTCACGCGCGCCATCGAGTTCCTTCTTTTTGGCGGCGTCGATCTTAGGGTAGTCGAGGTCCAGATTCTCCAGCGCCTCCACGACAGCCGCGGCGACGACGAGCCGAGTGAACCATTTGTTGTCGGCAGGCACAACGAACCATGGCGCGTGCTTCGTCGCGGATGCCTGGATCGCCTCGTCGAACGCTCGCATGTAATCACTCCAGAATTCCCGCTCGCGCACATCGGAAGTCGAGAACTTCCAATTCTTCTCCGGTTCATCAAGGCGCTGCATGAAGCGCTTCTTCTGTTCGTTGCGCGACACGTTGAGGAAGAACTTGAGAACCTTGGTTCCCTGTCGCGTGAGATAGTCCTCAAAATGCGCGATGTCGGCAAGCCGCTCGTCCCAGATGGCGTCACCACTAGGCGCGACGGCAATTTCTGCTGCTTCAGGATCTCAGGGTGCACACGCGCCACCAGAACTTCCTCGTAGTACGAGCGGTTGAAAATACCTATGCGCCCGCGCTCGGGCAGGCACTTTGCATACCGCCACATGAAGTCGTGGTCGAGCTCCTCTGACGAGGGCTGCTTGAACGAGAATACCTGGCATCCTTGAGGATTGACGCCAGACATGACGTGCTTGATCGTGCTGTCTTTTCCCGCCGCATCCATAGCCTGGAAAATGAGCAGGACAGACCAGCGGTCCTGGGCGAAGAGCTTGTCCTGCTGCTCTGCCAGCCATTCCGTACCGCGTTGTAGCAGTTCGCGCGCCTCATCCTTCTCGAGCACAAGGCCACACGTGTCACTCGGATCAAAATCCTTCAGCCGGAAGCTTTTGCCTTTTGTTATGCGGAAGGGGTCAATGTACCTTCGTATGCGATCGAGGATTTCTTTTTTGACCATGGTGCCTCCCTTATCGACGTGCGATCTACGCTCGCGAGGGCCTGGGTTCCCTTTTCTGAGCCATCTGCAAAGCATGTGAAGTATGTTTTGTCGGCACTGGAAATGGCGAGTTCCCATTTCCCGGCACGAGACATTCAACCGCCAAAAATGACGCGGCGGAAGCGATAGAGCGCGAAACCGAAATAGACTGCGCCGATGACCGTCATTTTCAGAAATCTCGGGCCAGACAATGGAAAAATCCGCACCCCGATAAAGCACATCCTGAGCGAAAATCACGAAATGCGGCGTCGGGCTGATCACTTTCATCACGTACTGCAGCCAGACCGGCATGCTCTCCAATGGCGTCGTGCTGCCGGAAAGCAGCATCATGACCAGCAGCACCGGGATTGACAGCAGACCGAACTGGCCCATCGTGGATGCGACGGTACCGAGAGCAATTCCAAGCGCTGCGACCGTGAAGACATAAAAGCACGCCCCGCCCAGAAACAGCAGGGTCGATCCAGCGATCGGCACCTGCAGCCACCACTGAACCACAAACACCAGCGACAGTCCGGCCGCGGCCAGAATGACCATGCCGTTGGCCAGGATTTTCGCGAGCATGATCTCAACCGGAACCACGGGCATGACAAGAAGGTGCTCGACGGTGCCCTGCTCGCGCTCGCGGATGAGCGCCGCGCCAGTGAGAATGACGGTGATCATCGTGAGATTGCTGATGATCTGCATCACTGAGGTGAACCAACTCGACTTAAAATTCGGATTGAACATTGCTCGCGTAACGATCTTGACCGGGACACCTAGCAATCCCTCGCGTCCGGTGATGAACTGCGTTACGTCGTTCATGATAACGTTCTCGATGTAAGTCATGCCATTGAAGGCCTGGGCAGACGCGGTCGCGTCAATATCAATTTGAACCGTGGGCTGCCGCCCGGCGAGAATATCCTCCTGAAACTTTGGTGGAATTTCAATGACGTAAAGGAAGCGTTGCGAATCCATCCCCGCGTCGATTTCCGCAGCTGAGATTTGCGTCACGGACCTGAAGGTCGGCGGCGTAAGGCCATCCGCAATGCGGCGCGACAGGTCGGAATGGTCTTCGTCGACGATCGCAATAGACAGGTTGGTCGCTTCGGTCGAGGCGCCGGTGGCAGCGGCATAGATCGCAATCGTGAAAGCATACGCAACAAGCACCAGCATGATCGGGTCGGATCGGATGCTGCGCAGCTCCTTGATCATCAGCCGGTAGATGTTGGCCAGATGGAGCCGCACCGCAGCGGCCCGATTGCTTGCGGGTCGCGTTGGCTTTGTCGCCGGTTCTCGTGCATCAGTCGCCTGGCTCGCCAACGACATCTCAGGTCTCCTGCTTGTGCAGGAATGTATGAGCGGCAATGAAGAAGCCGACGGCAAAGGCTGCAAGGACGAGCGCATTTAACCAGAGATCAGAAAATCCGAGGCCCTTGGTGAAGGTGCCGACACTGATCGGCTGAAACCAGGCCGCAGGAAAACCGAGGCCGATCGCTCGTCCGGCGCCGGTGAGGGAGGACACGGGCACGAGTAGACCGGAAAAATTCACTACGGGGATAATGGAGAGAACCGTCGTGGCGAAGATGGCCGCCACCTGGGTCCGAGTGAAGGTCGAGACGAGTTGCCCAAATCCGCACGTTGAGAAAACGTAGAGCAAAGCCCCGAGCGCGAGGGCTGCGAAAGATCCTTTCACCGGCACATGGAAGACGAGATACGCCATCAGCACCATCAAGATGAAGGCCAGCATGCCAACGATGACATAGGGGAACTGCTTACCCAGGAGGAATTCGAGCTTGCTGATGGGTGTGGACCAAAAATTGGCGATCGAGCCCGTCTCCTTCTCGCGCACCACACCGATCGTCGCCATGACTGCCGGGATCAGAACCAGGATTATCACAACGACGCTCGGAACCATGGAGAAGACGCTCTTGAAAGCCGGGTTGTAGCGGAAGCGATTTTCTATATTGACGCCGCCAACGTAGACGTTGGATGCGGGATTGGGGCCAAGACGCTCGAGCGCGAGATCCTGCGCATAGAGCATCAAGCCGGTGACGTAGCCTTTCGTCGTCTCTCCGCGGAACGGCATGGCAGCATCGATCCAGAAGGCAACCTCGGGCGAACGCAGCTCTGCCAGATCGCGGCCGAAACCAGATGGTATTTCGACGGCGATGGCGAGCTCACCGCTCCGCATGCGTTGCTCCAGTTCGGCTGCGGAGCTGATCGGAGGGCGTTCGGTGAAATAACGGGAGCCCGAGAAACCGCGAGCAGCCTGCGGCTTGCCGGCGTATGGTCCTGGTCGAAGGCCGCATATTTCAGATTTTCGACATCGAACGTGATGCCATAGCCCATCGCAAACATCAGAACGACAGGACCGATAAAGGCGAACGACAGCCGTATGGGATCGCGCAGGACTCTATCGACTCGCGCCGGGCATAAGCCCAGAGGCGTCCGGGATCGAACCGCCTGGAAGCCTTCGACGGACCGACTTTGCCTTCTTGCGGGGCCGGTTTGGCACGGGCTTGGCCTGCCCCGCCTCCTCTGCAGCTTGCGGCGCGGCTTGAGCCTTCTTTCTTTCGCCGGTTGCAGACGCTTCCTCCAGGTAGGAAATGAAGGCGTCCTCCAGAGTAGCGCTGCCGTGCTCCTTGACCAGCTCCTTCGGGGCGCCGACCGCGAGCACCCGCCCCTGGTGCATCAGTGAGATGCGGTCGCAGCGTTCGGCCTCATTCATGAAATGGGTCGAGAGGAAGATCGTGACGCCGTCATCGCGGGAGAGGTCGATCAGGGTGCGCCAGAACTGATCGCGCGCGACCGGATCGACCCCCGACGTGGCTCGTCGAGAATGACAATCGCGGCCGGTGCAGCACGGCCACTGCAAGCTGCAGCCGCTGCTTAACACCGAGCGGCAGGCTTTCGGGCTTGGCATCGGCCACGTCCTTCAGATTGTAGCGTTCGAGCAGCTCCTTAATGCGAAATTTGATCTCGGTCGGGGCGAGATGGTAAAGGTGCGCATGTAGTTCGAGATTTGCCCGACGGTAAGCTCGCTGTAGAGCGAGAACGCCTGCGACATGTAGCCGACGTTTTGACGCGCCTGCATGTCGTCGGCGCTCATCGGCCTGCCGAACAATTTGACCGAGCCTTCGGTCACCGCCAGCAGACCCGTCATCATCTTCATGGTTGTCGTTTTTCCGCAGCCATTGGAGCCGAGAAACCCGAAGATCTCGCCGCGTCCTATGCGAAAGCTCACGTGGTCGACGGCGACGAAATCGCCAAAGCGGCGGTGAGCCCGTGCGCCTCGATCGCCGCCGTCTTGTCATCGCTCTCCGCGCGCGACCGCACGATGACCTCTTGATGCTGCCCGCGCTTTTTGGTGGAAGCAGGGCAATGAAAGCATCGTCGAGCGTGCTCTTTTGTGCCCGGTCGAGGATCATTCGGAGCGCCATGCGCGATGACCTTGCCGTCATCCATCGCGGCTAGCCAATCGAACCGGCTGGCCTCGTCCATGTACGCGGTCGCGACGATTACGCTCATCAGCGGGCGACGCGCGCGGATCGAGTCGATCAGCTCCCAGAACTGTCGTCGCGAGAGCGGATCGACGCCGGTAGTGGGTTCATCGAGAATAAGGAGATCAGGATCGTGCATCAGCGAGCAGCAGAGGCTCGCTTTTTGCTTCATGCCGCCCGACAGCTTGCCGCATGGTCGACTTGCAAAGGGATCGAGCCCGGTCGCCACCAGCAGCTCGTCGATGCACGCACGCCGCTCGGCTGCGCCCTGCCCGAACAGGCGGCCGAAAAAATCAATGTTGTCGAATACGCTAAGTGTCGGATACAGATTGCGGCCCAAGGCCTTGGGGCATGTAGGCGATACGCCCATAACTCGCCCGGCGATGGTGCTCGTCCGCCATGTTCCCATCGAGCACCGTGACCGTGCCGGTTTAAATCTTGCGCACCCCGGAAATGAGCGCGAGCAACGTGGACTTGCCGACCCCGTCAGGCCCGATCAGGCCTGCCATGCACTCGGCAGGAATCTCAAGCGTCAGATCGTTGAGCGCGAACGTTTTGCCGTAGCGATGGGTTAGGTGCTCGACGCTCGCGACGGCCACATTGGTCATTGGGGAAGTTTCACTTCAAGCTCTTTAGGCCAGGGGATTTTGGGATTGGTGCGCACAAACCCAAGTCCGCGCACGCCCGTCTTGGCATCACGGATATAGAATTCTGAGGACTTAGGGGGTGGCTGGGACTTGCCCCCGGACATTTAGTTTTCCCGCTGTTGGCCGTCTGGCAGCATCTGCGACGTGACTGGGCCTCGGTACTGCGGAGCTGGATGGTATTTGGGGAGCACGTTGTCGGACGCCGGTAGGGGCTGGTCGCGCCTCGTCGCCAATTCGCAGCTTGCCCGCCACATTCGCGGGCAAGTAGAGCGTCATGTAGACGTCGTTGAGATCGAGGATGGTCAATACGCGCTGTCCTGCGGCGACCACCTCGCCCGCGCGCGCAAGCCGGTACTGTACTCCTCGCCCGCTCCGAGGGGAGATGAGCACCAGATCCGCGAGAATGGCTTGCAGCCGTTACCACGTCAGCTTGGTTTGCCTTGATCGCTGCCTCGGCCGCATCGCGCTGGGCATTGGCCGCTGTAAGCGACGCCTCGGCGGATTCGAGTTTGTTGCGACGCTGATCAAATACTTGCTGCGTCAACCACCCTTCCCCCACCAGGGATTTTCCGCGCTCAAAAT
The DNA here is from genome assembly GCA_963728165.1 of uncultured Alphaproteobacteria bacterium. Taxonomy (GTDB): domain Bacteria; phylum Pseudomonadota; class Alphaproteobacteria; order Rhizobiales; family Hyphomicrobiaceae; genus Hyphomicrobium_A. The sequence goes on from CAVSIY010000003.1 coordinate 86,413, forward strand.
CCCGTTTGG
>CAVSIY010000004.1:0-477918 GCA_963728165.1 uncultured Alphaproteobacteria bacterium
CTTCATCTGCCGGCAGGCCTCCCGCAGCACCCGACGACCGAGCGGGACGATCAATCCACTCTTCTCCGCCTCCGGAATGAATTCGCCGGGCACGATCAGCCCGCGCTTTGGATGTTGCCAGCGAACCAGCGCTTCCAGCCCGATGATGCGGTTCGTGTCGATATTGACCTGGGGCTGGTACATAAGAATGAGCTGGCCGGATTTTATGGCTTCGTGAAGCTCAGCCTTGAGCATCACCCTAGACCGCACTTCTTTGTCCATGGCGTCGGTGAAGAACCTATACGTCCCCCGTTCCGCCGATTTGGCCCGGTATAGGGCCTCATCGGCATGAGACAGGAGGGTCTCCGCGTCGGGCGAGTCTGGCCCGTAAACCGCAATGCCGATGCTCGTGCCGCTACGAATCTCATTGCCCTTAATTGAGAATGGATCGCTGATGACCTTCAGAATTTTATCCGCCAGCACAGCGGCTTCCGCCGGCTCCTTGGATATCGGTCTCGAGCACCGCGAATTCATCGCCGCCGAACCGGGCCACGGTGTCCGTCTCCCGAATGCTCGCCCGCAACCGCTCGGCCACCGCTTGCAGCAGCAGGTCACCGATGGGATGACCGAGAGTGTCGTTGACGTCCTTGAAATGGTCGAGGTCGAGATAGAGTACAGCGAACTCTTGCCGCCCCGGCGTGCCGCGGCCATCTCCTGCTGCAGCGCTTCGACGAACACGGCGCGATTGGCGAGGCCGGTCAAAAATATCGTGGCGCGCCATGTACGCCATCTTGATTCCCGCAGCCCGCTTGCGTTTGGTAATATCCCGCGGCATAATCTGCTGGGGATGGCGTCGGCCAATCCGTGCCTAGTCGCATAGCCGCAATCGACAGTTCGTACCGGTGATCTTCCAAGCCGCCTGAGCGCCTGTCCAGCTCCAGCGCTTCTTCCCAACGGCAGCGCCGCGGCCTCGTCGCGACGAATCCTTCTCCGCATTCCGGTGGCTGCCTTCTCCCGATAGCGCGCCGGGGCCAGCCATCATGGACCGGTTTGCCGATCGCTTCCTCAGCGCTATAGCCGAGCATGCGCTCCGCGGCGCGGTTCCCAGTAGGTAAACTCCCCGGCTGGGGATCGATAGTGTATGATTGCGTCCTGCGCGGCATCGCTGACAGGGTGCGGAAGCGCTCTTCGCTCATGTGCAGGCGCATCTGAGCCTCTCGCTCCGCGGTCACGTCCATCCCGACGGCAAGAAGGACCGGGACGGCCCTCGCTCGTGATCCGCTGGCCGTTCCAACGAATAGAACGGACGTCGCCGGCTTTTGGTGCGCATCCCGAATTCGGCACTGGCAGCGCCCATACTGAACGCCTCTTGCATTTTCGTTTGCACCATGTCGCGATCGCGCTCGACTATGAGCGTGAGCGCGTCGAGCCCTCGCAGTTGTTCATCGGAAAGGCCGGTCAAGGCCGTTAGATTGTCGTTCCAGCGAATGAGGTGCCCGCCCTCATCGATCAAAGCAAAGAAGCTTGGCAGACTGTCGATTAAGGCAGTGGAGAAATCCCGCTCCTGCGTCAGCGCTCTCGTGCCTGTGCGCAGTCCCTCATTGGCAGCCTGCAGATCCGTGGTGCGCTCTTTAACTCGCAATTCCAGATCGTCGCGGGCCTTTTTAAGGTCCGCTTCGGATCGCAATCGCTCTTCACTCCAGCGTCGCCCGGCACGAAGAGCAAAATACCAAGCCCACAACAGGACGAGGACGATCACACCACTCGCTATCTCCAATCCGACTGTCAGCAAATTAAGGTGCCCGACTTGGGATTTCGATTGCGCCCTTCAGCCAGTATGCGGTCTTGTCCACTCCGTCGGCATAGACGTCCTTCAACCGCAAGTATTCTTCACTGACCAGCAGAGCGGATGCCTCCGTCAGTCGGCCCTCACTGACCAAGGTTAAGGCCCGTCGTTCAATCCCTACGAGCTTGCGATTCGCCTGGTCGGTTTGCTCGATGAATTGCCGTGCCTCGGGTGCGCGCACCGCGTTTTGCGTTTGCTTGATCAGGGCGTCGAGCTCGGCATCAAATGCGTCGTATCGTTGCTTGTAGGCGAGGTCGCCCGTCGCGGCCGCCATGCGCGCTGACATAGTCAGCGCCTCGTCGAAGAGCATGACCCGGCTGTGATATTCGCTGAGCTCGACCTGTTTCGCTCGCAGATCAGCGAAGCGATGTTGCAATTGCCACAACATCAAGATCATCGCGACGACTGCCAGCACGCTGATAGTAAACGCTGCCGCCAAGGGCCACAGCCGAAACCTGTGCTGGTCAGATCTGGCTTTTTCAACCGGCATAAAACTGCTCAAACGAAATTGTGCAATGCGTACATTGGATAGCCGATAGTCTTCCTTGCAGTTTTAATAGCCTGGATAAACGTGAAGGTTCTGGCGTTAAGAATAAAAAACTCGTCTGAAATCATATGAAAAATGCAATCATCTAGCTTATTACGGGTGACACGGCTGGCGCACCACCACCCAGATCATTTGCGATTCGTTTTCTGCCTCCAAGCGATGAAGCACCGGCTTTCCGGCTTCAACGTCTTATGCGCTCGGAGGGCATAGCCTAAGATACAGGGTTCTTCAGCAGTCGGTGCGTGACTGCATTTAGGCGCTCTTCGCCGAAGGAAGCACGCAAAGCAACTTCATTTGACGATTTTATCCTTGGACGGCGGGGAGCTGGCCAGCAGGCGCTGGCGCAAGGTTGCGACGAGAGTGCCAATCGGAGTACGCGAATTGATGAGCGCGGCTCGGACCTGCTGAGCAAATACCGGGTTTGCGTTCTGCGGCGAAAACACGACGAGCGGTATCGTATCACCCGCGGTGTCACGCAGTTGCTGCAGCAGCTCAAGGCCCGAACCTAGCGCCAGCGCGACCTCCAGCACGGCGACGTCGAAGTGACCGGTGGCTAGCGCGCGGCGGGCCTTGTCAATCGAATCGACCGACATGACCTCGGCGTTGGCGTCCAGCACCTTGGCTACGGCACGAAGCGCATCCTGGTCGGAATCGACATGCAGGACACGCGGGCGCGGGTTCCGATCGCGGACAATCGGGCGATCGAGGACACGTACCAGGCGGCTGACGTCGATTGGCGCGTCGAGCCAATCCAATATGTTGAGGAGCGTGGGCTGCCGGTCCTCAGCTTCGGACCGCGCAAGGTCCGCGGACAAGACCACGAGCAGCGTGTTGTAAATCTGCGGCTGCGCTCGCAATTGCTTGATTAAGTCAATGCCACCGCCTTGCGGGAGCTGCAGATCAACGAGAATAGCCGAATATGGCGTTGCTGCCACGCGCGCGGTCGCCTCGTCTGCCGTGAGCGCGATGTCCACGAGAAAACCCTCTTGGAGCAGGCGTTCACTGAGAACGGCCGCCGCCTTAGGATCGTCCTCACATAGCAATAGACGAACGTTCGCTTTCCCGGCGTGACGAGAGATGCTCCTGACCGCTTTCGCCCAATTGGGGAGATCGACGTTAAAAATTGTCCCGCCGCCGGGTGCGTCCTCGAAGCCAACCGCGCCGTCGAGCCGCGTGACGATTTGCTTGACGATGCTCAGCCCGAGGCCGGTGCCGCCCCTTTGGCGTGCGTCCGCGGTGTCGGCCTGCGCGAACTTCTCGAAAATGCGGGGCCTGAATGCAACGGGAATACCAGGGCCATGGTCCCGCACCGAAATGCGGACGGTATCATCCGGTTTCTTCACCGCGACGACCACTTCTCCACCGGGTGGCGAGAACTTGATAGCGTTCGAGAGCAGATTGGTGACGACCTGGATGAGCCGGTCGGGGTCCGCGCGCACTTGGGCAGATGCGGATGCCGGGTCGAGCCGTAGCCGCACGTCGTAACTTTCAGCAAACTTGTGATTTTCTTCGATGGCCTGCTCGACGAGTGCTTGGACCTCGACGCACTGGAAATCGAAGACCGTTTTGCCCGCCTCCATTTTTTCGATATCGAGAATGTCATTGAGCAGACGAACCAGCCTCAGGCTGTTCGTGTGTGCAATTGCGAGCAACCGCGAGCCGGGATCCGGCAGCTTCCCGGCCGCACCACCGGTAAGAAGGCCGAGGGCGCCCGTGATCGAAGTGAGCGGGGTACGCAGCTCGTGGCTGACTGTGGCTACGAACTCGTCTTTCAAACGCTCCTTTTCCTGTTCGGCGGCAATCATCGCCGCCTCCGCCGAATGATCGCTGGCGATCAACAGATAGCCGACGATTTCTGTTCCAGAGTTCCGCAGGGCGGTGATCGACACCGCGGCCGGAAAGCGGCTGCCGTCCTTGCGGATAAGCGTCGGGTGGTAATTGTCCGCGATTCCGCGCGAGGCCTTGTAAGCGAGTGCGGTGAACCCGGGCGCGATCGTGGTCGCGAACTCGGCGCTCAATTCCTTGGCGCGAGCCACCATTTCCTGCGAGTCATGGAATTCGCCTGGCGTTTTCTTGTTGACCAGATCGCTGCCGTCGTACCCCAGCATCCGCTCGGCGCCGGGGTTCAAAAGCTGTATGATTCCATTGGCGTCAGTCGCAATAATTGCGAAGTTGACGCTGTTGAGGATGGCGTCCTGTAGGATTTCGAGGCCGACCGGCACCATTTTGCGTGGCATCTCGGCGGCGACATCCGCCGGGCGGGATGCGTCGTCAAGAACTGCGGATGGAGACGACTTTTTGGGCAAGACTAAGCTCTCCCGTCCCATGCCGATAAAGGCCTAACAACGGTCTCTCTCCAACGTGACGTCATTGGGCATCAACCTTGGTTTGGGTCTGCTGCCAGATTTCCAGAATCCGGTCAGGCAGCGTCATTGGATCGAACGGTTTGGTGATCACGTCTGCGATTCCCAGTGACCGAAAGAAGTCGGTTTCGCGAGGCATGGCCCTCACAGTCAAGAAGATGACGGGCGTCTTTGCCAACTGCGGGAACTCGCGCAGCCGCTGCAAAGTCTCAATGCCGTCCATGCCTGGCATCATGACGTCCAAAATGATGAGGTCAGGTTTGAATACAGGGGTTCGGCTAATCGCTTCCGGTCCGCTGCTGCAAAGGTCGAGCGTGAGACCGCCGATCTTTGGCAGCGCGATCTCTACAATAGAGCGGATGTCCGGATCATCTTCGACGTAAGTGACGCGCTTGAGTTCTGTCGGCATGGCAATGTATTTGCCTTCACTGGCGCTGATCTTTGTACCCAACCTAATAGCCGACGGCGCTTAACCTTCGTTGACAGTGCACTGAATATTTTCGTCAACCGGACTTGGCCACGTTGACTTCGGTCAATCTCGCGAGTTTAACTTGAATCAATTGCGCGAGTTTAAGTAGCACCTCGAAATCCTGAAAGCTTCCGGGCGCCGTTCAAAATCTGACCGTGCTGCGCTGCACGCTGAGCAAGTCCCGCTCGCGTAAGCGGGTGCAAAACGCGGTTGACGTGAACGGCGCTCAGATCGAGCGCATCGGCAAGAAGATACTGGTTGCTTGGGCAAGTGAACTCGATCCCGTCGCGGACCGACTAGATCAGCCGCTCAGCCAATTCTCCCATGAAAAGTGCGCCGTGCGTTCGCTCGGGCTGCGTCGCACCGACGCCGCTCAATGACTGCTCATGGCCCTTCGCCGACGCCGACGTGACGGCGCTGCGTGACTGCTCATAAGGGAAGGGCGGACTAGGACCCGGCGCTGCTGTGACGGAGGCTCATGACCCAAACCAGACGTCGTATCTGCCGCCGAGCGGCTTTTGCCCCACTAGCGTCGGTATGCTCGCCGCCGAACGCGCTGGAGTTGATCCAACTCTTCCTGCGGCCCGCGCCCTGCGGCGCGGTCGGCGATTTCAAAGTCGATCATCAGGTGCGGCGCTCCGTTATCATTCCCAACAAGGCGCTGAGCGGTTGGTGACATACCGTGCGCGGCGGCAGAACGGTCGAAAGTAAGTTTCTTGTTGACGTAACTTCCTCCGAAAGGCCGGACTGTGCGCGCTCCGCGGTTTTGCATGAGGACCCGCGCGATGTGCCTGTGCTCCAACTACGCAAGCAACTAGAGCAATAATCGTCAGGCTTACGCTCTGCAGTGTGAGCCCCATGCTGGGTCTCCTCCTACGCGTCAGGGTCTAAGCCGTGCGTGCGCAGAACCTGCTCGCTCTGGTCTCCGCTGCGACAACTACTTTCTCTCATTGCCCACATTTCGCCACACAATCCGCTCTCGGATGCTTCCTGCATTCGCTGCAGGCCGTAAGTTGATGCCACACGCCAAAAGAACCGGCCGGCAAGCCTGCCAGGAGGGGACGTGAACGCGTAGGGATGCACTGGGTCCGCTCGAAGATACGCTTGGGTTGTCGCTTGGCGCTGTTCGCCCTGGCGGTTCAAATCGTATTGTCGTTTGGGCACGTCCATGTCCCTACCCTCACTTCGGCGGCGTCGGCTTCGGCGGCCTCGACCATGGGAGATGGATCGGGTGCGGCCTCGGCGAGCACGCACGCTCCGACCCATAAATCGAACGGATCGGTCGACCCTCATTGTCCAATCTGCGCATTGATCCACCTGTTGGCCACTTCGGCGCCTGCCGCGCCGCCGGCATTGCCGCTGCCCACGAACTTTGGCGCGATGAGGCTGCAAGCAGCAGCTGAATTGGCATTGGCGCCCGCGGCACATTTTATGTTTCAGGCCCGCGCTCCACCCTCAATCTGAAATGGTCATTGTCGGATTGCGCGCCGCTTGACGCGGCCCGCAAGCTGAAACGGCGACAAGCGTCGAACGAACCTCGTTCGGGCGCTTCAACTCGCATGCAAATTCATTCAGGGCGGATTTCATTTGATGCTCGTCGATCCGAAGCCAAAGATCGAGAAACTCGATCCTCCGTCGCATCGTGGCGATGGGAAGCCCGGCGATCTCGAACCTGCGCGGCGTGCGCCGCAGCTGGCGAATATCCTGGCGCTTGTTCTCGTCGCAGGCGCCCTTGGCGCCGGCGCCTATCGCCTGTACGTCGGCCCATTCAGCGCTCCGGCAGCCGCACCTGCCGCTGTCGAGAAAGTGCAGCCCTTCATCCGCGCCGGGCAGCGGATCACTGTCCCCGAAGGGTCTCCGGTGCGAACAAAGCTCGCGATCCAGCCCGTCGAGGAGCAGGACATCCAGCGCCGCCTGGTTCTCCCAGCGGCCGTGGAGGCTGATCCTGCCCACCTGATCAAGGTGCTGCCGCCGCTCGCTGGTCGCGCGACGCAGCTCAAGGTGCAGCTTGGCGAGCGGGTGAAAGCAGACCAGCCGCTCGTCGTCATCGACTCGCCCGACCTCGCCACTGCCTATGCCGACTACGACCGAGCGAAGGTGCTGGTGTCGCTCGCGCTCAAGAATCGGGATCGCCAACGCGTCCTCGGCAAGAACGGGTGGACGGACCAGAAGGATCTGCAGCAGGTGGAAACAGACTACCTCGCCGCTCAGGTGGAGTTACAGCGCACCGAGGCACGTCTGAAGAATATCGGCGTCGACGCCGAGACCACCAATAAGTCACGCACGGTGACGGTCGTCGCACCAATGGCCGGCAGCGTGATCGATCTGGAGGTGGCGCCCGGCGCGTTCTGGAACGATGTGACGGCCCCGTTGATGACCATCGCCGACCTGAGCACCGTCTGGGTCACGGCCAGCGTCCCGGAAAAAGACATATCGCTCGTTTCAAAGGGACAACTGGTCGACGTCGACTTCGCCGCTTATCCCGGTGAGGTGCTCAAGGGTCACGTCCTGTTTGTCAGCGATGTCCTCGACCCCGACACGCGCCGGACCAAGGTCCGTATTGCCTTTGAAAATCCCGATACGCGTCTGAAGCCGGGCATGTTCGCCACTGTCAGCTTCTACGCGCCCAAGCGGAGAGTGCCGGTCGTACCTACGAGTGCGCTGGTGGTGAAAGACGACGCAAATCAGGTGTTGGTCGAAGTTGAGCCGTGGACGTTCGAAGCGCGGACCGTGGACATAGACTTTCAGCAAGGCGACCACGCCATTCTCAAGAGCGGCGTCAAAGCCGGCGATCGCGTCGTCGTCAGGGGCGGAGTGCTGCTCGGTGATTGATTGGCTTGTCGCCTTCGCCCTTCGCAAGCGCCTGGTCGTCGCAATGATCTGCGTTTTTGCCGCCATCTACGGCTATTATTCTTGGACCCAGCTTGCGATCGAGGCCTATCCTGACGTCGCCGACACGGCCTCTCAGGTCGTCACACAGGCGCCCGGCTTGGCGGCCGAAGAGGTCGAGCAGCAGGTCACCATACCGCTTGAACGAGAGCTCAACGGGACGCCGGGGCTGGCGATGATGCGCTCCCGCAGTACGTTCGGGCTTTCGTTGATCTCACTGGTGTTTCGCGACGGCATCGAGGACTACTGGTCGCGTCAACGCATCATGGAGCGAATTCAGGACGTCACGCTACCGCCCGGCCTTTCTCCGGGGCTCGACCCGCTGAGCTCGCCAACCGGCCAGATTCTCTATTACACGCTCGAGTTCGTCCACGAAGAATTTGCGCCAGCTCTCCGAAATTCAGCAATGGACGGTCATTCCGACTTTGAAGCAGGTGCCGGGCGTCGCCGACATCGGGAACTTTGGCGGCCTCACGACCCAGTTTGAGCTGGAGCTCGACCCCCAGCAGCTCATTCGCTTCAACTTATCGCTCAAGAACGTCACTGACGCGATCGTCGCTAACAGCGCAAATGCCGGCGGCAGCGTTCTGAACCGCGGCGAGCTCGGGTACGTCATCCGCGGCATCGGCGTCGTGCAGACCCTGGGGGACATGGGTAACATCGTCGTCACCCAGCGCAACGGGACGCCGATTTTCGTGCGTGATCTCGGCAAGCTGAAGCTCAGCAACCAGGAGCGCCACGGCATCCTCGGCAAGGACCTGGAGAACGATGCCGTCGAGGGAACGGTTCTGCTATTGCGCGGCGAAAATCCCTCACGGGTTCTGAAGGGGGTCCACGCCAAGGTGGCGGAGCTCAACGCGCGGCTGAAGGCGGACGACGTGCAGATCGTCCCCTATCTCGACCGCTCGACGCTGGTCAACGCCACAATCGACAAGGTTTCGCACACGGTCTTCGAGGGCATCGGCCTTGTCCTCATCATTCTCATTCTTTTCCTGGGCAGCCCGCGCAGTGCGCTGATCGTCGGCATCACTATTCCGTTCGCAATGGTGGTGGCCTTCATCCTGATGTACCACACCAATATTTCCGCCAACCTGCTGTCGCTCGGCGCCATCGACTTCGGCATCATCGTGGACGGTGCCATCGTGATGACGGAGGCGATCTTGCGCCGCCGCGAGGCGAAGCCGAACGAGCCTCTGACCGAAGCCGACGTGCACGAGGCAGCACGCCAAGTCGCGCGTCCGATCTTCTTTGCCACCTTGATCATTATCACTGCCTACTTGCCTCTGTTCGCGTTCCAGCGCATCGAGGCGAAGCTGTTCCATCCGATGGCCTTTGCCATCGGTTTCGCACAATTCGGCGCATTGCTGTTCACTCTGACGGTGATCCCGGGGCTGGCCTACCTGGCCTATCGCGGACCTTGGCGCAGCTTCCGCAATCCGGTCCTGCATTGGCTCGAGGCAGGGTACCGGCGGATATTGCAGCGCTCGCTCCGTCGACCGAGCATCGCCTACGTGCTGAGCGCCGGAGCGGCAGTCGCCGTGGTCCTCCTCGGCATCACGGTCTGGCGCCAATTTCTCCCGCAGCTCGACGAAGGCTCCATCTGGCTTCATGCCGAGATGGCGCCAGGAATTTCGCTGGCGAAGGCGGAGGAAATGACCGCGGATCTGCGTCGCGCTATCAACGAATTTCCCCAGGTCTCCTCCGTCGTGACCCATCTCGGACGCAACGACGACGGCACCGATCCGTGGACGCCATCGCATGTCGAAGTAGCCGTCATGCTCACCCCCTACGACACTTGGCCGGCAGGCGAGAGCAAACAGGACCTGATCCGGCGGATGACGTCTCGGCTTGAAGAGTTGCCGGGCTTTGAGATCGCTTTCAGCCAGCCGATCATCGACAGCGTTCTCGACAAGGTGTTCGATCCCCACAGCGCTCTTGCCATTAAGGTCTTCGGCGACGATTTTGACGAGTTGCGCCGCATCGGCAAGGATATCGTCGGCGTGCTAAACACAATTCCTGGCGTCGCTGATGCTGCAATCGATCAATACACGCCGCTGCCGCAGATCGCGATCAAGGTCGACCGCGAAGCGGCGGCGCGTTACGGCATTAACGTCGCCGATGTCGCCGACCTGATCAAGACCGGGATCGGTGGCGAAGCCGTGAGTCAGGTCTTCATCGGCGAACGCCACTACGATATGACAGTTCGCTTCCCGGCTGAGGCTCGCAACAGTCCTGAGGCGATCAAGGATCTCGTGCTCACGTCGAGCACGGGTGCCCTCATTCCCCTGTCACAGCTTGCGGACGTCCGGGTGCAGACCGGCGAAAGCATGATCAATCGCGAAATGAATCACCGTTACCTACTGGTGAAGCTCAACTATCATGATCGCGATCCCGCCGCGCTCGTGTCACAGGTCACGAAAGCCATTGCGGCGAAGGTTTCATTCGATCGGAAGAAGTATCACCTCGAATGGGGCGGACAGTTCGAGAGCCAGCGGCGCGCAGAGGCGCGTTTCAAGCTGATTCTCGGCCTGGTATTGGGGCTCATGATAATACTGCTCTATGCCGAGTTCGGCGTCCTGCGCCAAGTCTTGCTGATTCTGAGCGTCGTGCCTCTGGCGACGCTCGGAGGGTTGATCGCTCTCCATCTCACCGGGACGACCCTCAATGTCGCGTCGGGGGTTGGCTTCATCGCGCTGTTCGGCGTCGCCGTCATGAACGGGGTCATCATGGTGGCGAACCTCAATCGCGTTCGTCAGCAATGTACCTCACTGTTCGAGGCGGTGTTGGTGGGGGCTGGCGAACGCTTGCGGCCGGTGCTCATGACGGCTTCAGTGGCAACGGTCGGCATGTTGCCGGCCGCGCTGGCGACGGGCGTTGGCAGCGACGTGCAGCGCAGCCTCGCGACGGTGGTGGCCGGCGGTCTCATTCCGGCCACGCTGCTCACCCTGTTCATCATCCCGACCTTCTATTTCGTACTCGAAAGGTGGGTAGCACAGCGCCTACTCACAGCGACGCCCGCGGCCGGCGTGGCGTAGGGCATGGCCAAGCCGGAATCGCGCAGGGCCGAAGCATGGGTCGAAGTGAAGTGCACCTTCAATCAACGATCACGTGCCCGCATTGCGGGCATGAGGCGATGGAGAGAATGCCGACGGACGCGTGCAGCTGACACTCTGGCGCGTCACGAACACCGGCAACGGTAGCGGACGTTCACCGCGATCCAAGCGAGATTCTGCGCACTTCCGGTTGGCTGGGCGCCGCCGAAGGCAGGTCCACGAGATCAACCGGCCTCAGCGCCACCATCCCATCGTCGCGCTGTCCGATTCTTCTGGGCGCCAACGCAATTTGGCTCGGACGGGGGAGCACCTTTCGGCAATTCGGTTCAATTGTTGAGCCGTAAGGGACCAATCGTAAACACCTCGATAGGATATTCAGTGGACCTATCGAAGGACCATGGCCATCCCCTGACCGAGCGGGTTTTTCTGCGGTCTTGCCGAGCCCAAGGAGCCCGTATGAAGTGCGCATCAATGGTGCAAAATGCATGAGCGTGAAGCCAATCAAGACTGCTCTCCTAATCGAGGATAATCCTGCAGACGCGCGCCTATTGCGCGAGCTGTTCAACGAGGGGGGCACGGACTTTATCGAGCTGGAGCACGTGGACTGCATGGGTGAGGCCGAGAGGGTCCTTTCGGAGCGCGAGTTTGACATTGTCGTGCTCGATTTGGGATTGCCGGACGCCCATGGATTAGCAGCTGTACAGCGGGTGCACAAAGCCGCGCCCCGCGTTCCATTGGTGGTGCTGACCGGCCGGGACGACGAGTCGCTAGCCGCACAAGCGTTGCAAGAGGGTGCGCAGGATTATCTCTTCAAGAGTCAAATAACTACCTGTGACGACCGTGGCCGTAAGCGTCTCCGCGCTAGAATTTCGCGACAACTGTACCCGAGGGGGGGACTGTCGCGTGACGCGCGTCTTGCTCTGGCACGGCTGGCTTCTTGAGGGGAGCGGCTCCAACGTCTACACGGTCGGGGTCGCGCGGGAGCTGCGGGAGCGTGGACACGACGTTTTGCTCCTCTGCCAGGAACAGCACCCGGAGCGTTTCGCGTTTGTCGACACATGGGGCACCGTCGACGAACGCGGCGTCTCGGAACTCACGCCCACTTCGGCCAAGTCGGCGGCGGGTCGCGTCGTCGCCCTACGCCCTTTCATCGGCGCCATTTTGCCGGTCTTCGTGATGGACGAGTACGAGGGCTTCGACCGCGTGGAGCGGTTCGTCAGCCTGTCGGACGACGAACTCGACGCCTACCTCGACTTCAACATCGGTGCCCTGCACGTCGCTGCCGAGTGGCACGGCTCGGAGGTGATCGTCGCGGGCCATGCCATTCCCGGGCCGATCGTCGCGCGGCGCGCCCTTGGCGCGGGCCGATACATCGCGACGGTTCACGGAAGTGATCTTGAGTACGCTGTTGCTCAGCAGCGCCGGTACGCCCATCTGGCGAAAGAGGGTCTCGAGGGCGCGATTGCCGTGGTCGGCGCTACCCGCTACGTGCTGGCCAGAACCTGCCAGTTGATACCGGGTATTGCCGCCCGCACGCGGGTGATACCTCCCGGCGTGGATGCCGATCGATTCCGAACGAAACCGCGCATTGAGGCGCTTACGGAGGTTGCCAGCCTTTTGGCAGCCGATACGGAGACCGCGCGCGGTCGACCGGATTCACTCGGCGCCGAAATCGATCGCGCGCTCGTGACTTCGCGACACGATAGCGCTTAGCGCTTTTGCGCATTTGTACGACCAGACGGTGCCCGATCCCGGCGCGTCCACCCGTCTCGCGGCGCTCGCTGCCCATCGAGGTCCCCTCATCGGCTATTTCGGGAAGCTCATAGTGCAGAAGGGGGTGGAGCGCTTTCTGGAAGGGCTCGCGCTGCTCGGACCGCAAACCCGGGGGGTCATCGTCGGCTTCGGCCTCTTTCGCGAGTGGCTGGAGGCACTCGCCATCGCACTCGACCGCGGCGACGCCGGGGCGGCGAGATGGCTCGCCGACATGTCCGCCATGCAGCTCGAGTTCGGGTGCCAGACGGCTGCGCTCTCCGGTCTACGAGGGCGCCTCGACTTTACTGGACACCTCGACCACCGCTACGCACCGTCTGCGCTCGCGGCGCTCGACGTCCTGGTGGTTCCGTCGACCCTCAACGAGGCGTTCGGCATGGTCGCCGTTGAGGGAGCGGCCGCCGGTGCGCTCCCTCTGGTTGCCCACCATTCGGGACTTGCGGAGGTCGCCGACGTCCTGGAGGACGCGGTGGATCGCCCGGGTTTGTTCTCGTTCGAGCCTGGCAACGGGGCCACTCGTCGGCTGGTCGCCGGTATTGAGCGGATCATGCGGCTGCCGGCAGCCGAGCGATCCGAGCTCCACCAGAAGGTGGCGGCGTACGTAGCCTCAGAGTGGACCTGGGCTCGGACCGCAGACCACTTGCTCGCCGCGGCCATTCGCTAGTTGTGGCTTTTCCGTCGGCCACAGAGCTGAAAGCCGGCTGCAACCAGAGTCCGGTTTTGGCCCGTTGCAGAACTCAGCGCAGGAGGGGCGCGACGACGGCTCTTGAGGGACGAGCCGACTGTGCGTGCACACTCCCGCCGCCGGCCCTCACGCAGGACGCTTCAGCGTGTGCAGCGTGATCTCGGGCGGGCAGTTGAAGCGCACCGGCACCACCGACGATCCCGCACCCACCGACGTGTAGCCGTGCATGTCGTGGTGCTTCCACGCGCCCTTGCCGAGGCTGCGCGGCAGCACCGAATCGAGCGTGATGGGCACGCCCCCCGGCAGGCAGATCTGGCCGCCGTGCGTGTGGCCGCTGAGCAGCAGATTGAACCCGGCGTGCGCCGCCTGGCGGTAGATCTCTGGCGTGTGCGTCAAGAGGATCGAGTAGCTCTCGGCCGGGATGGTGGCGCTCGCCTTCTCGATGTTGTCGGCGCGGTAGAAGTGCGCGTCATCGACGCCGGCGACGTGGATCGCCGCATCGCCGCGCGCAAAGGCGGTCGACTCGTTGACCAGCACCTTGATGTCCATGGCCTCGAGGCCCGGGACCATGCGCGCCGAGTCGTGGTTGCCCAATACCGCCAAGACCGGACCCGACAACCGGCTGCGCAGATCGGCGACGGTTGCGAGTGCAATATCGAAGGGCCCGAAGGTTGGACCGCGGAAGTCGCCGGTCAAGACGCAAAGGTCGTAGCTCAGCCCCCCGACAAGCTCAGCGACGCGGCGCATGGCGCGTTGGCTCATCTCGCAGTGCAGATCGCTCAAATGCAGGATGGTGTAGCCGTCGAAGGCCTCGGGCAGCTCCCGGCTCGAGACGGGATTGCGGCGCACCGCCACGCGCTCTGCATTCTTGCATCCGCGCCAGTAGAGACCTGTCAACTTCAGCGCGTACTCGATGGCGAGCGCCGAAAGCTGCGAGTTCTCGATGTGAAAGAAGTTGAGGCCCTGTCCGAAGACCTGGGCCTCGTGATCCTTCTCCACGCCGAGGCGCTGCCTGGCGTGCAGCCGTCCCAGACGCGTCTCGATGCGATGCAGTTCGTCGCTGTCCACGTGACCTCGGTTGGCGCAGTGTCGCAATGGCCGCGCTTAGGCGACACGGCCTGACTAGCGCGCTCTACTACCAGTCGCGCTCCGTGAGAAGGCCTAGTGTGCTCCGGACTCCAGACGGCGCCCGTACGAAACCGCATAGGCGGCCGACCGCATCGGAAACAGCGTGTCGTTGGCCGGGCCTGCGATGCCATCGACGACGTTGGTCGGGTCGAAGATGCCGGCATCGCACGTCGCGTCGTCCTCGAGCGCGGTGATGGCAACGGTCCCCATGTCCACACTCTTGCGGTCCTCGGGCCAAAACGCCGTGGGATCGTCGAGGTTGTCGCCGGGCTGGCCCAGAACGGCGGTGAGGTGGAACGTCGCCGGCCCTTTGGCCAGCCTTTCGGTCAGCTCGCCCTTGTAGAAATCCGGCGACTTGGCTTTCGCCTCCTCGTCGCTCAAGCCCACCTCGCCGGCGGTGGGCACAACCTTCCATTTGATGATCTGGCTCTCGCCCTTGGCGTTTGTCAGCGTGAAAGTGTGGACGCCATAGTACGTCACGGTGGCGTAGCTCGCAGGGACGGGGTGCGCGTTGAGCCACGCGCCCTGCCGGGTCGTGTTCGGATTGGCCTTGAAGAAAGCTGCGATTTTGTCAGCGTCCTTGCCGGCGAGCGTCTGCAGCAGCGTCAGGAACTGCTCAGGCGTCTTGGCAATAAAGACGGGCGTTGAAATCATCACCATGTCGGTTTCGCCGTCCTTGCCGAGATCGAACTTGAGCGCGAGCCCGCGCGCCTGGTCCTTGGCATTGTCGGCGGCAGCGGGATTGCCACCTCCCAAGGAGAAGCGGCCGAGGACGGGAACGGGCTTCGGTCGCGGCAAAGTGCGGCGCCTTGGAGTAGGAGGACGCCTCTGCGCTCGGCGTGAAGCTTCCCTTGACGCAGAAGCCTTTGGCGTGCCCGGCGCGTTTTCCCGCGTGCTTGCCGAACACGGCGTTGAGGCCGTCGACGAGGGCGTCGGGCGTGGCCTCGTCTGCCTGTGCCGCGATGGGGCCAGCGAAGAAAACAAGTGCTGCAAGCAGGAACCGGATGCGGGATGGGATGCGCATGCTGATCTTCCTCTCAAGGCCCCGGACGAAACGAATTCCGACAAGACTTGCTTGGGAATTCGAGGGAAGCCCAGTTGTATTACACGGGCGAGACACCGCCGCGTCAAAGTGACATCCGGTGCTGTCTGTGTGGCGAGCCCTAACGACGCACGCGGCGGCGCGCGCGGCGTGAACGGCAGCTCATCGGGAGCGGCGCTGCCGGCAGCGGGATTTTCGCCGTCCTGTTGCGCCATCGACCCCTGAGGCTTCTCGCAATCGGTGAGCCAAACGTCGAACACCGGGTGCTCGACCGCGTTGAGCCCCGGGCTCTCGGCGAACATCCAGCCGGTGAAGATGCGCTTCTCGTGGCCGTCGAGCGCGATCTCGTCGACCTCGACGAACGACGTGGTCTTGGGCTGCTCGGTCGGCGGGCGCGAGTAGCACACGCGCGGTGTCACTTTCAGCGCGCCGAACTGCACCGTCTGGTTGAGCGGCACCTCGAACTTGGAGGTACGGGCCGTCACCTTGTCGAGCGCGGCAAAGACCGCAACGCCGTTGGAGATCCGCTCCGCGCAGGCGCGCGGGGATAACATTGCCCCGGCGGCGAGGAGGGTCAGGGTCACCAGCGGTGCGCGCGCGTTCAAGTGTCCATGCCTTCGCTTCAAGCGGTCCTGTCATGCGTGCAAGGGCGCATGACCCCCGTGCTATTGCGCTTTGTTGCGTCCCTCACTGAGCGCCGAGTGGGGCCGAAGTTGGACCCCGCTACTCGGGCCGCCAGGGCTTGTAATCGCCCGTGCCCTTGGGCCGCACACCGCGCGACAGGATCGATCCCGGCGGGCGATAGGCTTCCGCCGTGCCGGTCATGTTCATGAGATGCGGGCGCTGCCACGGCCGCGGCTGATAGTTTTGCGCGGTCGGCGGCTCGTCCACCGTGTAGTGCAGCCAGCCGTGCCAGTCGGCGGGAACCTTCGAGGCCTCGGCGAAGTCGGTGTAGGTGACCCAGCGCCGCGGACGGCCCAGCGGGCCGACGCCCTTCTTCTGCTCGTAGTAGCGGTTGCCGAACTCGTCCTTGCCGATGAAGCGGCCCTGCCGCCCGATGGTGATGCGGGTGCCCCACGTGTTCCCGTCCCACCAGCTGAAGATCTCTCGCAGAATGCCCATTCGCGACCCGCCTCTCGCAATTGCACATGTCCCGCATAACGGAGCCTGGACCCCTCTGTCCAGTCTGCGCCGGACCGCGGCCGATCGGCAACAGCCCTGGTGCCTGGAATCGAAATAGTCTCGGTCGAGGATGACGGGCGCACGACACGATCCACAGCGGCGCGAGCATCCCAAGGAGCCAATTCCCACCGCAGTTCACCCGCCATGGGCTGGAACAGAGCGTCAACAGCTTCCAGGCTCTTTTTCAACAAGCTATCTACATCTAGTATGGGTGTGATCGACAACATACAAACCCTTTGGCGTTGTGTCACGAATCGGCGAGTTTGAGTGGGCGCGATCGGCGCGGCCGCGGATGCCCTGAGAGGGAGGGTCTTTCGCCCGGGATTGCGCGCCCGAGTTCAAGTATCGGGGTCCGATCGACCCAATCCAGACAATGCGTAAGCCACAGGCGGGGATGTCAGTTCTCGCTTCGAGAGAAGTTGTGTCTGCTCCATCGCCTTTGCAGCGTAGCGACCTCAACTGCGTACCAAGAAACGAATTGCGCGCCCCTCGTCCCGCGTTGGCGCCCTCACAAACCAACTCGACCACACGGGGGACGACGAATGAAGATCACGCGGCGCTTCACGCAGGCCGGCCAATCGCCCTACGAGACGATCCAATTCCGGCGCGCCACCAGCGAGATCAAGAACCCGGACGGCTCCGTCGTATTTCGTCTCGACGGCTTCTTCGTCCCCGAGCAGTGGAGCCAGGTCGCCGCCGACATCTTGGCGCAGAAATATTTCCGCAAGGCCGGCGTCCCCACGCGCCTGAAGAAGGTTGAGGAGACGCAGATCCCCTCCTGGGCCTGGCGGTCGATGGCAGACGAGCGTGCGCTCGCCGACATGCCGCAGGCCGAGCGCCACGGTGGCGAGACGGACGCCCGCCAGGTGTTCGACCGGCTGGCCGGCACGTGGACCTACTGGGGCCTAAAAGGCGGCTACTTCACCACCGAGGAGGACGCGCGCGCCTTCTATGACGAGCACCGCTACATGCTGGCGATGCAGATGGGCGCCCCCAACAGCCCGCAGTGGTTCAACACCGGCCTGCACTGGGCCTACGGCATCGACGGCCCCGGCCAGGGCCACCTCTACGTCGACCATGAGACCGGCAAGCTCACCGTCTCCGATTCCGCCTACGAGCATCCCCAGCCGCACGCCTGCTTCATCCAGTCGATCGAGGACGATCTCGTCAACGAGAACGGCATCATGGACCTGTGGGTGCGCGAGGCGCGCCTGTTCAAGTACGGCTCCGGCACCGGCTCCAATTTCTCCAAGCTGCGCGGGGCCAACGAGAAGCTGTCGGGCGGCGGCAAGTCGTCGGGCCTCATGAGCTTTCTCAAGATCGGCGACCGCGCGGCGGGCGCCATCAAGTCGGGCGGCACCACGCGGCGCGCGGCCAAGATGGTCGTCGTCGACGTCGATCACCCCGACATCGAGGAGTACATCAACTGGAAGGTGAAGGAGGAGCAGAAGGTTGCAGCCCTCGTCACCGGCTCCAAGATCTGCCAGAAGCGCTTGGCCGCCATCATGAAGGCCTGCGTCAACTGCGAGGCCGACGGTGAGGACTGCTTCGATCCGGCCAAGAACCCGGCCTTGAAGCGCGCCATCAAGGAGGCGCGCCGCGACGAGGTGCCCAACAACTACATCCTGCGCGTCATCCAGTTCGCCAAGCAGGGTTACAAGGACATCCAGTTTGCGACCTACGACACCGACTGGGACTCGGAAGCCTATCTGACCGTCTCGGGCCAGAACTCCAACAACTCGGTGCGTGTCACCGACGAGTTCTTGAGGAGCGTCGAGACCGACAAGGACTGGCAGCTCACCGCCCGCCTTTCGGGCCAGCCCATCAAGACGCTCAAGGCGCGTGAGCTGTGGGACCAGATCGGCCATGCCGCCTGGGCCTCCGCCGACCCCGGCATCCAGTTCCACACGACCATCAACGACTGGCACACCTGCCCCAACAGCGGGCCCATCCGCGCCTCCAACCCGTGCTCGGAGTACATGTTCCTCGACGACACGGCCTGCAATCTCGCCTCGCTCAACCTCATGCAGTTCCGCCGCGAGGACGGCTCCTTCGACACCAAGGCCTTCGAGCACGCCTGCCGCTTGTGGACCGTCGTATTGGAGATCTCCGTGCTGATGGCGCAGTTCCCCTCGCGCCAGATCGCCGAGCTCTCCTACCGTTACCGCACGCTGGGGCTCGGCTTCGCCAACATCGGCGGGCTGTTGATGGCGTCGGGCATTCCTTATGACTCGGAGGGCGGCCGCGCCATCTGCGGGGCCATCTCCGCCATCATGACCGGCATCTCGTATGCCACCTCGGCCGAGATGGCGCGCGAGCTCGGCCCCTTCCCCGGCTACCATCCCAACGCCGCCGACATGCTGCGCGTCATCCGCAACCACCGGCGCGCCGCCTACGGTCAGGCCGACGGCTACGAGAAGCTCGCCACCAATCCGGTGCCGCTCGACCACGCGGCCTGCTCCGACAAAGCGCTGATCGAGGCGGCGACGCGGGCCTGGGATCGCGCCATCGCGCTCGGACAGGCGCACGGCTTCCGCAACGCGCAGGCGAGCGTCATCGCGCCCACCGGCACCATCGGTCTCGTCATGGACTGCGACACCACTGGCATCGAGCCCGACTTTGCGCTCGTCAAGTTCAAGAAGCTCGCCGGCGGCGGCTACTTCAAGATCATCAACCAGGCGGTGCCCGGGGCGCTCAACACGCTCGGCTACAAGGGCGCCGACATCGCCGAGATCGAGACCTATGCCGTCGGCCGCGGTACGCTCGCGGGCGCGCCGGCCATCAACCCAGTGGCGCTCAAGGCCAAAGGCTTCGACGAGGAGGCCATAGCCAAGGTCGAGAGCGGGCTGGCGACGGCCTTCGACATCAAGTTCGTCTTCAACCGCTGGACGCTCGGCGAGAAGCTCCTCGTCGAGAAGCTGAAGGTTCCCGCAGAGCGCCTCAATGATCCGTCCTTCGACCTGCTGACGCACCTCGGCTTCTCCAAGAAGGAGATCGAGGACGCCAACGAGTACGTGTGCGGGGCCATGACGCTCGAGGGCGCGCCGCGCCTGAAGCCCGAGCACCTTCCCGTCTTCGATTGCGCCAACCCGTGCGGGCGCAAGGGCAAGCGCTATCTCTCCGTCGACAGCCACATCCACATGATGGCGGCCTCTCAGCCCTTCATCTCCGGCGCCATCTCCAAGACCATCAACATGCCGAACGAAGCCACCGTCGAGGACTGCAAGGCGAGTTACATGCTCTCCTGGACGCTGGGGCTCAAGGCCAACGCGCTCTACCGCGACGGCTCCAAGCTCTCGCAGCCGCTCAACGCGCAAGTCCTGGGCGACGACGTCGACGCGCAGGAGGAGGCGGCCGTCGAGCTCCACGCCGACAAGCCGGCAGCGGCGCGCGCGGCTGCAGCCGCCGAACGCATCATCGAGCGCATCGTGGAGCGCGTGCGCGCCCAGGAGCGCGAGAAGCTCCCCAACCGGCGCAAGAGCTATACCCAGAAGGCGACCGTCGGCGGCCACAAGGTCTACCTGCACACGGGCGAGTACGAGGACGGGCGGCTCGGTGAGATCTTCATCGACATGCACAAGGAAGGCGCCGCCTTCCGCTCGCTGATGAACAATTTCGCCATCGCCATCTCGCTCGGTCTGCAGTACGGCGTGCCTTTGGAGGAGTTCGTGGAGGCCTTCACCTTCACGCGCTTCGAGCCGGCGGGCCTCGTGACCGGCAACGAGACGATCAAGAACGCGACCTCGGTGCTCGATTACATCTTCCGCGAGCTCGCCGTCTCCTACCTGGGGCGCCACGACCTCGCCCACGTCGACCCGCGCGAGATCGTGGGCGGCACCGGGCTCGGCTCCTCCGACGAGGACACCGACGACAAGCTGGCGCTGGACGAGCGCGCGCAGAAGCTCATCTCACGCGGGTTGACCCGCGGCGCCGTGGTGAACTTCACCAGCCGCGAGACCTTCGAGGAAACGAACGCAGTGGCGGCGCTGCAGAGCGAGCTCACCACCGCGTTCCCGCACACGGAAGGTGCGACGGCTCTGAAGCCCGGCCCCGAGGTCATGTACGCGCGCACGACAGTGGCGCGTACGGAGGTAGCGGTAAAAGGCCGCGAGGCCGACCGCCGTGCTGAGGCGCGCATCCGCGGCTATGAGGGCGAGGCGTGCCGCGAGTGCGGGAACTTCACGCTCGTGCGCAACGGCACCTGCCTCAAGTGCGACACCTGCGGCGGCACGAGCGGGTGCTCGTGAGTAGGAGTATGCGGAAACTTGCGTGGGTCCTGCTCTGCAGCGGGATGACGTTAAAAAAACTGAAGCGTTGTCAGCCTAGTCGTGTCGCGTTGCGTCAGCCCCGTCCCCGCTTGGAGGCTCTATGTCCGACGTGTCGCCCACGCCGCGCACCACCCCCCTCAGCGTCTACCTGCTGGCGGAGCACCTCGATTCAGCCCTTGCCGCCGGCGAGGACCTCGCGCGCGTCTCCTACGTCTGGTCGGGGGCGCCGCCGCGCGCGTCTGCGGACATCGAGGCCATCCGCGCCGGCCAGCGCGGGGCCGTCGAGCGCCTCAAGGTGTTCGAGCTGGCGCTGATCGTCCGCCTGCTCAAAGCGCGCGAATGGGCGACCGTCGTCGCGAGGGAGGACGAGCGCTTCGGCGCTGTCGTCCGTCTTTTCCTTGCGGGCACCGTCGTGCTGCTCGATGCCGTGGCCGAATGCGGCGACGTGAGCGCCATCGACTTCGACACCGGCGACGATCTCACGGCCTACGTCAGGAGCCGCGGCCTCATCGCCGCGGAGGCGGCAGCCCTTGCCGACACGACGCCGATCGGAGCCGGCGATGGCTTTCTCATCGCCCGGCGCGTGCCGCTCGGCGTGCTCCTCGATCTCGTCGCCACCTTCCTCGACGCACTGGAGGCCGAGTTCGACCTCTTCGTCGAGCCCACCGAGCGCAAGAGCGCCGACGAGGCGGCTGCGAGCCCGCCTGCCGACGCTCCCGTGCAGTAGCCCTTAGTAGATGGACGAGACGCTCGCCCTGATGCCGAGCGACGTGATCTGCTCGGCCGAGCGCGACGGCCGCTCAGGGCGACGCTCGTAGCTGCGCTCGGCGAAGGCGATCTGGGCCTGCGATCTGCGATGCTCCGCTCTCGCCGTGCGCGAGCGCCGCTCGCCCCGCGCCTGGGCCTTGCGCGACGACCGCTCTTCCGCCACGTCGCGTTCTCTGCGCGCACGCGCGCGGTCCGCCTTCTCCGCCTTGCGCGGCTCGTCGTCAGCCGCCCGATCGACGCTCTTCTCTGGCTTGTCCGGCGTCTCGACCTTGCCGGCGTTCTCTTCCAGGACGGCAACGGTCTCCGAAGCGGCAGGCTTCTTGTCCGCGATCGTAGCACCGTCCGTCGGCTCGGCCTCGAACAGATCCTCACGCCATACGCTCTGGTTCATTTCGCGGTCCCAGTTGAGCGAGGCGACCTCGCGTCTCGACTGCGGATGCTTGATGCCCTTGAGCAGCGAGATACCTAGGCCATGACTGCCCAGGGTAATCGAATTCTAGTCCGCTCGGCTGCTCCATCTCGGCCATCCGCGTGTGGGCGCGCCCCAGCGCCTGCGGCGCCTCGGCGACGAGCGGCTCAGCACTCTCGGTGCCGGTGGCGAAGGCATTCGCCGTGGTGACCGGCGCCATCGGCGAGGCGGCCGAGGCCTGCAGCGCCAGCGCTACCGCCATGCCGTACTCCGCCTGCTGCAGGCTGTCGTACTCGCCGATATCACCCGGCACCGGCTTGTAGTTGCGGTTTTCGACGTAGGTCGCCTCCTCCGGCTCAGGCGCCTTGATGACG
This sequence comes from uncultured Alphaproteobacteria bacterium, assembly GCA_963728165.1. Lineage (GTDB taxonomy): Bacteria > Pseudomonadota > Alphaproteobacteria > Rhizobiales > Hyphomicrobiaceae > Hyphomicrobium_A. The sequence continues at coordinate 22,773 of CAVSIY010000004.1, forward strand.
CGAACCATCAAGGTTGCAACGCCTTTGCCTTCGAAACCGAGCTTCTCCGCCGCCGCTCGCGACAGGTCGAGGACGCGGTCGCCCCAGTAGGGACCCGCGTTGTTGACGCGCACGACGAGCGCGCGCTCCGTCTCCGGGCTCCACACCAACAGCATGGTACCGTCGGGATAGATGGGGCTTGCGGTGTTGTCGGGCCGGTCCGGATGGAAGCGCTCGCCCGACGAGGTGAGACCGCACGGATTGTAGCGGTCCTTGGCACAGTCGTCGTAGTGCGAAGCCTCGATCGTCTCTTCGACGCCGACCAGCGCCTTCGTCTCGTCGATCGTCTTCACGCGGTGGCAGACCCCATAATAGCAGTAGGTCGAGCCCGGCGTTTTCGCCTCGGCCGGCGTTGCGAACTTGACGGGAAGGAACACCGCGGCGAGTGCGGACGCACTCAATGCGATGTAGGCCAGGCGAACGCGCTCCGCCCGGCAGATTGTCCTCGACACCATCACTCACTCCACGCTTTCTTCTTGTTGACTGTCGGCGTGAACGCCGCGCAGGCGGATTTGTTTCTGCGCAGGCGCCCCCCCGAATGCGGTGCAACTCGCAGCAGGAAGCGGGGATAAGATGGCAGGTCGATGCGTGAAGGCGCCGCAGCGACGCATGGCCGCTAAGAATTCAGAGAAGTCCCTGAGCCTTAAGCTTAATCTCGAGGCTGTCGCGCGCGGCGGCGAGTTGCGCGGAATCTGTCGAGCGCAGAACCAGTTGCGTGCTTATGCGGCCTTCGCTGAACGAGGGATAGCTCCCCATCGCAACATCCGGAAATGTTTGTTGATGCGCGGCGAAGAGATCTGCCACCTCGCCCTCCGCGCGCTGCAGCTTGATCGTCGCCGTTTGCAATTTGCTCCCGGTGGCGAGCCGCGGCGTCACGTCGTCGAGCATCACCTGCATCACCTCAGGGACTCCGGCGAGCACGATCACATTGGCGAGCATGAAGCCTGGCGCGACTGAGATCGCGTTGCGGATGAGCGTGGCGCCGTGCGGGATGCGCGCCATGCGCAAGCGCGCCGGCGTCGGCTCGACGCCCCTTTTCTTGAAGAATTCCTGCAGCAGTGCCAGCGCACGCGCATCGATGTCGATGGCGACGCCCAGCGCCTTGGCGATCGCGTCGGCGGTGATGTCGTCGTGCGTGGGCCCGATGCCGCCGGTGGTGAAGAGATAGGTGTGGCGCGCGCGCAGCTCGTTGACGGCAGCGATGATCGCCGCTTCGTCGTCGGCGACGACGCGCACCTCTTGCAGGCGGATGCCGACGCGCGTCAGGTGGCCAGCGATATAGTCGATGTTGCGGTCCCTGGTGCGGCCCGAGAGGATCTCGTCGCCGATCACCAGCGTCGCCGCCGTCACGATTGCCTCGCTCGCCACACTCTCCTCCCCTGCCAAGCTCGTTCGGGCCCGAGAAGGTCTAGCACCGGCCGAGGACGGGGACGAGATGCGCCTTGATCGGTGCCGGGGAGCGCTCCTAGGCTGGCGCCCCATGCGATTCCCCTCTCCCCTCGAGCGCGGCCGCCTGTTGCAACGCTACAAGCGCTTTCTCGCCGACGTCGCCCTCGACAGTGGCGCCACCGTCACCGCGAGTTGCCCCAACACCGGCTCCATGCTCGGGCTCGCGGCGCCCGGCTCGACCGTTTGGCTGTCGCGCAGCGAGAGCGCAACGCGCAAGTATCCCCACACCTGGGAGATGGTGGAGGCCGACCTCGGGCAGGGCCCATCGCTCGTCGGCATCAACACCGGCCACCCCAACCGGCTCGTCGCCGAGGCGATCGAGGCGCGGCGCATCAAGCCGCTCGCCGGCTATCAGTCGCTGCGCCGCGAGGTGAAGTACGGCGAGGCGAGCCGCATCGACATTCTCCTGGAGGATGCCGAGAAGGGGCGCTGCTACGTCGAGGTCAAGAACGTGCACCTGATGCGCCGCGCCGGGCTCGCCGAGTTTCCCGACTGCGTGACGGCGCGCGGCGTCAAACACCTGCGCGAGCTCTCGGCCATGGTGGCGGAGGGCCACCGCGCGGTCATGCTCTTCTTGATTCAACGCACCGACGCCAAGCGCTTCACGCTAGCGGGCGACCTGGACCCGGCCTACTCAGAGGCCTTCCGTCAGGCCCTCTCCGTCGGCGTCGAGGCGATGGCCTTCAGCTGCCGCATGAGCCCCGACGAGATTACCCTCGACAAGGCGGTCCGCATCGAGCCCTGAGCCGCGCCGCGATTTGGGCAGCGGGGCCCGCTCGGGGAGCCTCAGCACGACGTTGGCGCCGTGGGCCGGAATGCGTTCGTAGCCGCGCTCCTGCAGGAAGGTCACGCAATTGCGCCGCCATTCGCCCACGCCGTTCTCCAGGATCATGAGCTTGGGCCACAGGGCTCGCGGGGCTTCCTCCATGAAGGGCAGCAGCGCCAGATCCTCCGCCCCCTCGATGTCCGCCTTCAGCGCGTCGATGCGCTCGAAGCCGTGCTCCTTGATGAGCCCCAACAGCTTGCGCATGGGCAGCTTGATCAGGCGGCGCTCGCCTCTCCCCTTGCGGTCGGTGTGAATCGACGTGAAGCCGAGGTTGTTGGTATCCACGGCAAACTCGATGGTCCCCTCGCGGTCCCCCACCGCCACGGGCGCCACGCGGATGTCGAGATTGTTGAGCGCGATGTTCTCGCGCAGGCGCTTCAGCAGCGACTCCTGCGGCTCGACCGCCAGGATGCGCGCATCCGGCCCGGCCAGCGTCCCGACGAAGATGGAGTAGGTGCCGACGTTGGCGCCGAGGTCGACGAAGTGGAAGTTGGAGCGCACGACTGAGCGCAGGATCTCTAGCTCCTCGGGGTCGAAGAACTGCGGCGTCACCATCAGGCGGCGCTCGCAGGCATTGTCCTCCAGGTGCAGGCGCATGCGCTGGCCCAGCACGGTCACGTCGATGGGCCGGCGGGTGGTCGTCTGCATCAAAGCGCGCAGCCAGCCGGAGAAGCGCAGCCCCGGCCAGTTCTTCGGCAGCCGCTGGCCGATGTCGCGCACGGCCGCCTGCAGGCGATTGGGAGCATAGGTTCCGAACGGCGGAATCGCCGCGGTCTGCATAACCATGTTTGAACTCGCTACGCTACGCGCCCACGGCATCCCGTCGGCTAACTGATGGTATGCGGCTCCCCAGCCGACTTATTGATGGCATGGCCGGAGCACGGCGTCGATGCATTCGGCAGGCATCGGGGCCGAGGTGCTGCCGCAAGGCCACAGCCTCCATTGAGACCTGCGCCTCGCACCCCCAGATTGAGGGGGCGCAGCAAAGCGGCCGCGCTGGAGCAAAACGCGGCTCAACCGGTGCAATGGCCCACGATTTCGTGATGGTTGCATAGGCAGCACGCTGTAACTAATGGGCCGCGCGCACGTATCCAGAAGCAGGAACGCCGGATCGGCGAGAGACCTCACCGTGACCGCCTCCGCTAAGCATCGTTAAGCATTGAGACCTGGGAGACGCCCTATGCTTACCCGTCGCAATTTCGGCCTGGCCGGCCTAGGGCTCGTCGCGACCGCGGCAGGCCTGAGGACAGAGAGCTCTCACGCGAACGAGGAGACCATGAGCACGCAGACCGAGACCTTCGAGATCACCAAGACTCCGGAGGAGTGGCGCAAGATCCTGACGCCCGAGCAGTACTACGTGCTGCGTGAGCATGGGACCGAGCGCGCCGGGTCGAGCCCGCTCGACAAGAATTATGCGGCCGGCACCTACGACTGCGCGGCCTGCGACCTGCCGCTGTTCTCGTCTGAGGCGAAGTTCAACAGCGGCACGGGCTGGCCGAGCTTTTTCAAGCCGCTCGACAACGGCATCGGCACGTCGGTCGACAAGGGCTTCTTCATGACCCGCACCGAGGTGCACTGCCACCGTTGCGGCGGGCATTTGGGCCACGTCTTCCCTGATGGGCCGCCGCCCACCGGATTGCGCTACTGCATGAACGGCGTCGCCTTGAAGTTCGTGCCGAAGGCCGACAAGTCCACAGGCTGAGAGGCGGGCGCCATGCCGGGCACGACGACGGACAGCGCGACCAGCACCCGCTTGCAGGCGCGTCTGCAGGCCTGGGCCCGCGAGATCAAGCGCGACGTGCATGCGCTCTATCTCGCGGCGCGCGATCCGCGTGTGCCCTGGTACGCCAAAGCGGTGGCGCTCGCGGTTGCCGCCTACGCGCTGTCGCCCATCGACCTGATCCCCGACTTCATTCCGGTGGTCGGCTACCTCGACGACCTGATCATCGTGCCGCTTGGGATCGTGCTCGCCGTGCGATTGATCCCCGCCGACATCCTCGCCGAGCATCGCGCCACGGCAATCGAGGCCGGCAAGCGGCCGACGAGCCGCACCGCCGCTGTGGTCATCGTCGCCATCTGGATCGGGCTTGCCCTCGTCACGCTCGGCGCAACGCTGCGCGCCTTCGAGACGAGCCTCCTTTAGCAACTTGAAACAACGAGATTGCCCATGACCCGCTATGCACTAGGCCTCCTTGCCCTCATCGCCGCGCTCGGCACCGGCGCGCTGGTGCTGGCGCAAACCGCGCAGCCCGAGCCCGACGCCGCGGCAGCCCCGCAGGCCGGGCTCGAGACGGCGACCTTCGCGTCTGGCTGCTTCTGGTGCGCCGAGTCCGACTTCGACAAGGTCAAGGGCGTCAAGGAGACGATCTCGGGCTTCATGGGCGGCACCACCAAGAACCCGACCTACGAGCAAGTCTCGATGGGCAACACCGGCCACGCCGAGTCCCTGCAGCTCAAGTTCGACCCCAAGGAGGTGAGCTATAAGCAGCTCGTCGACTACTATTTCCATCATACCGACGTGCTCGACGGCGGCGGCCAGTTCTGTGACCGCGGCAGCCAGTACCGGCCGGTGATCTTCGTCGCCACGCCGGAGCAGAGGAAGATCGCCGAGGAGAGCAAGGCGACGCTGGACAAGAGCGGGCGCTTTAACAAGCCGATCGCGGTGGAAATCGCGGATGCGGGCGTCTTCACGCCGGCCGAGGACTACCACCAGAACTACCACAACACGCACGCGCTCAAGTACTCCTACTACCGCTATGCGTGCGGACGCGATGCGCGCATCAAGCAGCTGTGGGGCGACGAGGCGCCGACGAATTGAGGCGGCGCGGCATCACCCGATCTTGCCGCCACCCTTGCGCGTGATGGCGAGCACAGACGGGCGCGGGGGCATCTTGTCGTCGAAGTCGGGCCAGCGCGTTGCCGGGTCCTCGAAGGTCGAGGCGCGGCCGAACCGCTCATACGCCTTCGTGCCGTCGGTGCCCGGGTGCTGCACGGCAACGAACAGCGTCTCGCCATCCGGCGTGAAGTTGGGGCCGCACATCTCCGCGCCCACCGGACAGCGGAAAAACAGCATGGACTTGCCCCGCTTGGGGCCGCTTGTCTCCAAGCCATAGAGACCGTCTGCCTTCTTGGTCCTTGACCATTCGTCGCCCTGGTCGGTTGCAACCCAAAGGCGTCCGTTGGCGTCGATGGCGAGGTTATCCGGATTGGCGAACCACCCGTCCTGCGAGGTCTCCGGATTCCAGGACGCGCCCGCGCCGCCGTCCTTTGGGCCGCACTTGACGAGGATGTTCCACTGGAACGTCTCGGCCGCGTGGTCGCCATCCGGCGGGATCATCTCGATGATGTGCCCGTACACGTTCTTGGCGCGGGGGTTCGCCGTGTCCAAGTTGTCCGTGCCGCGTTTCTTGTTGTTGGTCAGCACGACGTAGACGTTACCCGTCTTGGGGTTGGGCTGCACGTCCTCGGGCCGGTCCATGCAGGTGGCCCCGAGCTTGTCGGCGGCCAGACGGGTATCGATCAGCACGTCGGCCTGGCTGGCAAAGCCGTTGTTCGGCTTGAGCGGGCCTTGGCCGAAGACGAGCGGCAGCCAGGTCACGCTGCCGTCGGCGGCAAACTTGGCGACATAGAGCGTGCCCTCCGAAAGAAGCTGCTTGTTTCCGTCACGGTCTTCCGGGTTGAACTTGTTCTTGGAGACGAATTTGTAGACGTACTCGAAGCGGGTATCGTCGCCGGTGTAGAGGACGACGCGCCCGTCCTTGTTGACGAGGCTTTCCGCCCCTTCGTGGCAGAAGCGGCCAAGCGCGGTATGCTTCACCGGCACCGATTGCGGATCGAGCGGGTCGACCTCGACGATCCATCCGAAGCGGTTGGGCTCGTTGGGCTCCAGATCGAGATTGAAGCGGCGCAGGTTCGGATTGCCGGTGAACTTGCCCCAGGCCTGCGCCGTCTGGCCCAAGCCGTAGCGCTTGGCGCTCTCCGTCTCCTTGCCGGCACACACCTCTTTGGGCTCGATGGGCTCGTCCTTCCAGAAATAGAAGCGGAAGTTCTCCTCCGACATCAGGTAGGTGTTCCAGGCGGTGATGCCGCCGGCACAATTGTTGACCGTGCCGACGACGTTGCGGCCGGTGGCGTCCGTGCTGGTCTTGAGACGGTCGTCTCCGGCGGCGGGGCCATCGAGCACAATCTCGGTGTGCAACGGCGAGATCCGGCGATTGTACTTGCCGTCGAGCACCGGCTTCCACGTCTTGCCCTCGCGCTCGATCTCGATGATGGTCCCGCCGTGCGCCGCCATCTCGACCTCGGCCAGCACCTCGCTCATGTCCTTGAAGCGCGCCTCCTCGGTATCCTGGCGGGGGATCTGCGGGAACATGACCTCCTCGTTCGTGTACTCGTGGTTCACGCACAGCAGGCCTCTCTCACCGCTGTCGTCTAGCGGGATGAACCCGACGTAGTCGTTGTTGTAGCCGAACTGGCGCAGCTGCGCGGCCGCCGACTGCCGGCGGGGATCGAAGGCGGGGGCATCGGCGAAGACGGGATCGCCCCAGCGCAGCAGAATTTGCGCGTCATAGCCCTCGGCGACGTGGTGGGTTTCGTCGACGCCCGATTTGAGCTCGGGGAAGTTGAATGTCTCTGCGTCGGCCTCGTCGTCGGAGCAGCCGGCAAAGAACAGGGCTGGGCTCAGCACTGAGGCAATGGCGGCGACGCCAAGCATGCCGCGCATCACGTCGCGGCGGCCGTAGCGGGCGTTGATGATGTCGCCGATGGTCTCTTTGATATTCGGGTTCTGCGGGCAGTCGTCGAGCGCCTCGCGCTCCTCCGCGCGATTGCAGAATGCTTCACTTTTGTCGCTCATGGCTTGCGTCCCGCCCCCTGCCGACTCGAGCCGCCGGGAGCCGAGCCTATGGGATGTATGTATCGATTTTGCGAAACATATAGATCACGATGACGGACGTGCCAGCCACGAGATTGGGGAAGGTGAACCGGGCGCTCAAATACCGCAGCGGGCCTGCGGGAGATAGCTGCCGTGGAGGCCGAAGGGGATCAGGTGCGGGCACTCGGCGCGCGCGACCTCCTGCAGCGTCTGCGCATCGAGCACCAGGAGGAACGAGCGCCCGCGGCGGGCATCGAGCACCACCGAGAGCAGCACGCCTTCGCCTTCCGCGATCCGGCCGGGCGCCGGCACGAACACGGGCTCGCCGGGGAAGCAGTGCTCCTCCCACCAGGTCTGCGCCTGCCCGCTGTCGACGTCGATCTTGACCACGCTGTCGAGAAAACCGCCTTTGACCTGGCGCCCGGCACCCCATACGTGGCGATAGCGCCGCCCGGCAACGAGATCGTAGTCGATGCGCGGCAACTCGATCATCGCCTCGTTGAGTTCGGTCATGGTCACGGGAGCGTGGCCATCGAGCGGTACGAAATAGCGCGTGAGGAGCCCGGTCGCGTCGACGCTCTCGCCCGCGCGCAGGCGCTCCAGGTAGAGCTGATCGATGACCTCGGCGTCCGGGTAGGCGACGAAATCGACGACAATCCTGTCGCCGTCCTCGAAGGCATTGACGTGGTGGAAGGCGAAGACGGGCTCGGCCTCGATGGAGGTGACGAGACGACCGCCATCCTTCTCGAACACGTGGAAGCGCAGGCCGCGCTCCGGCGTCCAGCGGTAGTTGCGGATGAACGGCTCCGAGGCCAAGAGCAGTCGCAGCGGATCGACGACGAGCGGGAATTCGGTGAGCACGAGATAGCGCTCGGTCATGGCGAAGGAGTGCATGTAGGCGGGGCGGTCGATGCCCATCTCGGCGATGACGCGCTCAGGAGCGCCGTCGTCGGGGATGGCAAACAGCCGGTAGCGGCTTTTGCGCCCGAAGTCGACGACGTAGCTGTAGCGGCACGCGCGCTTCGCATCGTGATGCGGATGGGCGATGGAGATCTGTCCGCCGACCTGTTGCCCATAGGCGCGGTCGCCGAGGACGGCGAGCGTCTCGGGATCGAAGCACACGGGCAGCGTCGTCTCGGTCAGTGCCACCGGCTCGCCGCCGAACACGTCGATTGAGACGTTGGCATTGTCGGTGAAGGTCGGGTGGAAGACGGCGGCGACGCGCTGAAAGAGCGTGCGGCAGGGATCGGTGGCAAAGCCGCCGCGGGCGAGATCGCCCTTCTCCAACGACTCGCAGTAGGTGTCGGAGCGCAGAAACCGGTTGCGGTAGGACACGCGGCCTTTGTCGAAGCCGAAGCGGTGCAGCATGGCGAGGCCGTCGAACCAATGGTTCACGGTCGTGGCGCCGATATCGTATTTGGCGGGGCCGGTGCGCAAAAGCGTGCCCGACAGCCATTGCGGGAAGGCGCCGGTCACGGGCAAGCTCTCGACCGCGACCTCGTCATCGAGGTCGACGAAGCCATGGGCATAGCTGGTGCGATCGCTGCTTGTCATGAGCAGCACTGTGGGCCCGCGATCGGAAAGGATTCCTCAACGCGCAAAACCGCGCGGCGATTAGCGAAAATTCTACCGAATGCGCACCCGGCCAACGCGCGTCAATCCGCGCCGCCGCCATTCCCGTAGCGCAAGACCTGCACCTTCTCGAGCGTCACGAGGCCGCTGCCCATCAACTTCTCAAGCGTCGGGACGAAGGCGTTGATCTTCTCCTCCGTGTCGACGATCTCGATGACGATGGGCAAGTCCTGCGACAGGCGCAGGATCTTGGTCGTGTGCAGGTGGCTCGAGCGGCCGAAGCCGATGGGCCCGCGCAGCACGGTTGCGCCTGCGAGCCCCTGCTCGCGCGCAGCAAGCACGATCGCCTCGTAAAGCGGCAGCTTCCCCGCCTTGTCGTTCTCGCCGATGAAAATACGCAAGAGCACCGCGTCCTTTGGCAGCTGCATGGCTACACCCATCTGATGGCGTTGTAGTGCTCGGCGATGATGTGCCCGATCCACACCGCAACAAGGCACAGGATGACGGAAACGCCAATGTTGAGCCCAGCATAGAGCCATTCGCCGTCGTTCATGAGCGAAAGCGTCTGCAGGCTGAACGAGGAGAAGGTCGTGAAGCCGCCCAAGAAGCCCAGCATCACGAACTGACGCGTCGTCGCGTCCACGAACAGGCGCCCTTCAGGTGCTGTGACGGTGGCGACGAAGCCGATGATCAGACATCCCACCACGTTGACGAACAGCGTGCCCCAGGGAAACGTCTCACCGATAAGGCGCGCCATAACGCCCGAGCACCAGAAGCGCGCCATGCCGCCCAGCGCACTGCCAAGGCCGATCCACAAGTAGAGCTGCAATTCCATCATCTCCTGCCTCGGGCTCCTGCTCCCCGAAGAATTGATTGAATGCGAGCGGGCATTAAAAAAGCCACCTCGCGGCGGCCACGCGGGCTCCCGCCGCCCGTCCGGCGCGGCAGGAGTTATCAGCCCACAACGGGCAGCTCGAGGGGACTCCATCCCCTGCACTTTGGTGCTTAAATGCTAGGTTCTCGCCAAATCAGGGTCAAGTTGTAGCGCGGCACATTGGGACGACGTGCCGCGCTCGCCAGCCGCTTCACACACGGGTGGCTGCGTCAAACGCTTGACTGCCGACGCCTGCTCTTGAGCCTCACTCGGCCGCCTGCTTCTGGGCCGCCATCACCTGGTCGGCGAGACGGCCCGTCAGCTCGGCCAGATGATCGAATTTCGCCGTGTAGGTGCCGACACCCGACGTGGCCGAGCGCAGGTCTACGATCAGGCTCTCCATCTCGGAGGCCGGGATCTGCGCCTGCACCACGTCCCAGCCGCTCCAGCCCTCGCGTGCGTCGAAGCCGAGGATCTGTCCGCGCCGCTGCGAGATGATGCCGTTGATGCGCGCAGTGGCATCGCTTGGCACCGCGACCTCCACCGCCATAATCGGCTCGAGCAGCACTGGCTGGCATTTGGGCATCCCCTCGCTCATGCCGATGCGCCCCGCCTGGCGGAAGGCCATGTCGGAGGAGTCGACCGTGTGATAGGACCCGTCGATCAGCGTCACGGCGACGTCGACGACGGGAAACCCAAGCGGCCCGTGCTGCAGATAATCCTTCACGCCGATCTCCACCGACGGGATGAACTGGCGCGGCACGACGCCGCCGGTGATCTTCTCGGCGAACTGGAATCCGGCGCCGCGCGGCAGCGGCGCAATCTCGATCACCGCGTCGCCGAACTGGCCGTGGCCGCCCGACTGCTTCTTGTGGCGCCCGCGCACTTCCGTGCCCGTGCGAATCGTCTCCTTATAGGGAATGAGCCGCTGCTGGCGCTCGACCGCCACGCCATACTTGCGCTGCAGCCGCTCGGTGGCGACGCGCAGGTGCATCTCGCCCTGTCCCAACAGCAGCATCTGGTGCGTGTCGAGATTCTGCTCGAGCTGCAGCGAGGGGTCCTCCTCCATCAGCTTGGCGAGCGCCGTCGTCAGCTTCACCTCGTCCTTGCGGTCCTTGAGGCCCAATCCGACGCCGAATACCGGCTCGGGCGCCGGCGGGCCGCTGACCTGGACGACACCGCCCTTGTCGGCGGTGATGGTCTCGCCCGTCTTGATGGATTCAAGGCGCCCCAGCGCGACGGTCTCGCCGGCCTTGGCCGTCCCGCGCTTCACCGGCTCCTCGCCGCGCAATGCGAAGACGCCGGCGGCGCGCTCATCCGAGCCCGATGCGCCCACGACCGTCGTCCCGTCGCCGAACTCGCCGGTCAGCACCCGGACAACCGACAGCTTGCCGCCGTGCGCGGTATGCATCGTCTTGAAGACAAAGGCCGACGACTTGGCGTTTTCCAATTTGAGCCGGCGCGCGGTCTCCTGCACCGTGGGCACCTCGTGGCGCAAGGCCTTCAAGAGCCGCAGGATGCCGTTCTCGTTCGAGGCCGAGCCCAGCAGCACCGGGCAGATGAGCCCCTTGCGCAGGTCTTCGGTCAGGTCTGCGAACACCTTGTCGCGCGGGGCCGGCATATCGGAGAGCAGCTGCTCCATCAGCTCGTCGTCGTAGTCGGCGAGCTGCTCCAGCATGTGGAAGCGCGCCTCGTCCTTGCGTTCCGACACGCCGGTCGGCAGCTCCACGATCTCGGAGGGGGCGTGCGCGCGATAGACGTAGGCGCGCTCGGACGCGAGATCGACGAAGCCCGTGGCGACGCCGTTCTCCCAGATGGGGATCTGGCGCAGCACCAGCGGCTTGTTGCTCGCCGGCTGCAACACCGGGATCAACTCGCGCACCGGGATCTCGGAGGCGTCGATCTTGTTGAGGAACAGGAAGTGGGGGATGCCGCGGTCCTCGAGCTGCTTCAAGATGATCTGCAGCGCCGGCACGCGCTTGGCGTCGGGCTCGCAAACGACGACGGCTGCGTCGCACGCGGTGAGCGCGAGGGCGCCCTCGTTCTGGAACTCGATCGACCCGGGGCAATCGACGAAGGTGAAGGCATCACCGAGAAATTGCACGTCGGCGATGTTGAGCGCCACGCTCATGCCGTGGTCGCGCGCCTCTGGGCTCGCGTCACCAACGGTCGTCTTGTCTGGGATGGTCCCGGCTCTAGTCACCGCGCCGGTACGGGCGAGGATCGATTCGAGAAGCGTGGTCTTGCCGCTCAGGTAAGGGCCTACGAGTGCGATGCAGCGGGGGCGGACACCCCCATTGGCTCCCGATCTTGGGCCGTTGGATTGCGCCATTTTTTCCTCCCTTGGCTGGAGGCGCGCAGCCGCGAGTGCCGCGTCCCCCGCGCCTCGGATGAGGAAAACGCGGCTCGCTCATGTTCGCGCCGCACTTGGCGCAGCGCAAGCCCTCCGAAGCTAAAAGGCGTCGTGCACGCTGCGCGAAAGCAGATTGTCCAGTTGTTCGCGCAAGCAATATTGCGATGCACAACGCCGAACGAAGAAAAAGCCTACCAAACTTGATGGAGCTCGGGGAAATCTACTTGGAACGACTCCACGATTGACGCATTATCAATCCATGCTGGTTCGTTTGAGGCTTCATCGGCGACGAGCCAGCGACAAGGGCCGCGAGGGGGCTCCGGTCCGCAGAAACAGAGGCGTGCGATGAGTATGCAGGCGCTGAAGTCGGCGGCCCACGCAGCGGGTTATGCGATGGCCCCCGAGGATCTGCCGGAGCCCCGGCCCCAAGTCATTCGACGCACGGGCACGGCATTGGCCGTGCGCTCGCGTCCGGCGTCCATCAGGCTCTTGCGAGCGCAAAGATACCTGCGCCGGCTTTGGTTGCGCGAGTGGGTCGCCGGTCACTGGACGGGCCGCGCCACGGCCTGAGCGCTCGGCTTAGGCGCTGAGCGCGCGCACGAGCCAGGTGACGAGCAACGCCGCCACCACCACGATCAGTCCCGCGCGCCAGTAGAGGCAGGTGCGGCAGGGGCGCGCGGCGTCCTTGGGCATCGTCGCAGCCGGCGGCATCACCGCAAATTCCCGCAGAACCGCTGGATACGGCGGCACGCGTCCTCGAGCACCTCGCGCGACGTCGCATAAGACACGCGGAACGCCGGCGAGCTGGCGAACGCCGCGCCGTGCACCACGGCGACGCCTTCCTCCTCCAGAAGCGCGGTGGCGAAATCCTCATCCGTGGCGATCGTCTTGCCCGCAGCGCTGGTCTTGCCGATGGCGCCGCCGCAGCTCGGATAGACGTAGAAGGCGCCTTCCGGCTTCGGGCACTTGAGGCCGCTCGCCTGATTGAGCATCGAGACGACAAGATCGCGGCGCTCGACGAACTTCTCGTTGTTCCTCGCGATGAAATCCTGCGGACCATCCAGCGCCTCGATCGCCGCCCACTGCGTAATCGAGCACGGGTTCGAGGTGGACTGCGACTGCAATTTGCGCATGGCGTTGATGAGAACCTCTGGCCCGCCCGCGTAGCCAAGTCGCCAGCCCGTCATGCAATAGGCCTTGGAGAGGCCGTTCATGGTGAGCGTGCGATCGAAGAGCCGCGGCTCGACGGCTGCCGGCGTGGCAAACGTCAGCCCGTCGTAGAGCAGATGCTCGTAGATGTCGTCGCTCAGCACCCACACGTTCTCGTGGCGCAGGAGCACGTCGGTCAGCGCCTTGAGCTCGTCCTTCGTGTAGGCGGCGCCCGTGGGATTGGACGGCGAGTTGAAGATCAGCCACTTGGTCTTGGGCGTGATCGCCGCCTCGAGCGCGGCCGGCTTCAGCTTGTAGCCGTCCTCGAGCCGCGTCTCGGCGAACACCGGCTGCGCGCCGGCCAGCATCACGATGTCGGCGTAAGAAACCCAGCACGGCGCCGGAATCACGACCTCGTCGCCGGGGTTCAGCGTGGCCAGCAGCGCGTTATAGATCACCTGCTTGCCGCCGGTTCCCACCGAGATCTGGCTCGGCTTGTAGTCGAGCCCGTTCTCGCGCGAGAACTTGCGCTGAATCGCGGCCTTGAGCTCGGGCAACCCGTCGACGTCGGTGTACTTCGTGTAGCCAGCCGCCATGGCCCGGATGGCGGCCGCCTTGACATTTTCCGGCGTATCGAAATCTGGTTCACCCGCCGACAAGGAAATAATGTCGCGGCCGGCCGCCTTGAGCTGGCGCGCCTTGGTCGAGACCGCGATGGTCGCTGAGGGCTGGATTCGATTCAAGCTGTCGGCGATGAAGCCCATGGCTGCCGGTTTTCCCTTTCCACGGAGCGCGCGTACGTCGCGCGCAAGCGGCGCGGACACTAGCCTTCGCACTGCACAACATCAATACTTCGGGGCTCGTGCGGAGTTTGGCGCCCGGTGTGCCTGGCGCCCAGTCACTTACTTGCCACATCTCCCAGATGGCCGATGTTAATCAAAAGAATACGATGCAATCGTCACAATCTCGGCCACAGACCTGCCACAGAGGCAGGTGTAGCCTTGATTTATGCAATGGTGGCGTTTTGCGCCTGCCGGCAAGGCTCATGGCAGCAAGGCCAAGACAGCAAGACCAGACATCGAGACAAAAGAGATGGCTTCGTGAAATGTCGCTTAGCGGACCTCTTCGGATGACCTTACGCACGGCGGGCGATGCTCTGATCGGCCTCGTGCTTTTCCTGACATTCGCCCTGGCGGTCAGCGCCTACGAGCGCTCATCGGTCGTGACCCATAGGTTGACCGACATCCTTGCGGTCAGCTCCAGCGCCGGCGATCTCTTGAAGTTCCAGCTGGACGACAGCCCGCTGATTGCCGCAGCCGTGGTGGCAACGGCGGTCCCGGTTCCGCACTCGGGCGCGATGAGCCGGCTGCCGCGCACCGGCGGCTTTGCGCCCTATTTGCTGCTCGCCGGCATCTTCTCAGGGCTCGTCGCGTTCAACTTGGCGTTCTTCAGACACCTTCGCCGCGAGTACGCCTCCCCGCGGTAAGGTGCGTGGAGGAGAGGCTCGGGCTCTGCTGGGAGCCCTTGACGGTCTCTCCTCCACTCCTAACATCTGGTAATGTGGAACAGTGCTCGGCCCGTTAACTTAACCTCGAGCCTCCCGGGCAAAGGGAGATCGGCACCAACCGGAGCGAATCATGGCCAGACGATCCTTTCGGCTGACTAACCTTCCGGTCGCAGCGTTGGGCGTCGCGGCTGCGGGCGTCGGCTCCGCTGCCCTGACCACCCTCGGAAACGGCGACGCCGTCGTTGAACGCGGTTTCGAGCAGGCGCTTGCCACCCGGGCCGACCGACCCAATACGGGGAAGACCGCGGGTCCCGCCATCGCCGGCAGCGAGCAGTTCTGGCTGACGCGCGTCGTCCACGAGGCGGGCGGTGCGCCCCTGAACCGGCCGGTGACCGTCGGCGACCGCATCACCATCAATTCGGGCGGGCATGACCGCATCCTCAACGTGGTCACCATCGACAAGATCGACAGCTCGCTGGCGCTCACCTCATCGGAGCGGCCGGCGCGGCTGCTGCTCGTGACCTGCCGCGACCAGGCGAACCCCGAGGGCCGCCCGGTCCGCTTCCTGATTGAGGCCGACGACGAGATTCCGGCGCTCTCCTCGGCCAAGACCGCTCGGACCCTGTAAGCGCGCACCCGACCCGCAATCGCGCGGGGTCGTCCCTGCCCTCTTGGGCGTGGGGCCAGCTAGAGTGTTGCCTCTGCCACACAATCCCGTGATATGCTGAGCCCGTCGGCACCAGCGCGCCGGGCTGCGCCGGGCAACCATCGGGGGAGATTCTTGCATGCGGCTCAATCCACCGACCATTGCGATCTTCCTCATCTCGCTGACGCTGGCGCTGTTGGCGCTCATCACCAAGCTCGGCTTCATCGGGGTGCCGCGGTATCTGCCGCACCAGGAATTCTGGCTGGCGATCACGGCCTACATCACGCTGATGGTCGGCAATCTCGTGCGCGGTCTCTGAGCCGGCACCTTCCCTTCACCAGGGGATCGGCTTCATATCGCGGAAGAATCCGCCGCTTGGACCGTCCTCGGGCAGCGTCGCCAGCCACACCGCCGTCTCAGCCCCCTGCTCGACCGAGCGCGTCGCGTTTGGACCGCCCAACTGCGTCCTCACCCAGCCGGGGCACATGGAATTGATCTTGATGTTGCCGGGGCCGAGCTCGGCGGCGGTGATGCGCGTCAGCGCGTTGAGCGCCGCCTTCGACATGCGATAAGCGGGAAAGCCGCCGCCCATGTCGGCAAGCTGGCCGGCGCCCGACGACACATTGACGATGCGCCCGTAGCCGAGCGTCTTCATGTGCGGGACGACCGCCTGAATGAGCCGCAGCGGGCCCAAGGTGTTGGCCTCGAAGGTCTCGCGCACGAGATCGGCCGGTGCATCGAGAACGCTCGCATCCTGCGGTGAGAAGCCCTCTTTGAGGATTGCGGCGTTGTTGACCAACACATCGATGCGCCCGTAGAGATCCATCACCTTGGCCACGGCGGCGCTGACGCTGTCGCCGTCCGTCACGTCGAGCGCGACAACGGCCGGCTCGAGCCCTTCGGACGCAAGCGTGGCCGCGGCCGCGTTTCCCTTCTCCACATTGCGGGCGGTGAGGACGGCGATCAGCCCCTGGCGCGCGAGCTGGCGCACGATCTCCAGCCCGATGCCACGATTGGCCCCGGTGACGACCGCGATCCGTGTTTCTGCCATGCTGCCGCCCCGTCCTTCTTGCCCTTATTTGCAACTTTAGCGCGTTCCGCCATCACGGGCGAAGACAAAGAGCCGGCAGCCGCGGCGCCGATCGACGGAATTCGCATGGTGCGCACGTTGCTTTGCTCTCGGAGCTGCCCGCTCCCACAACCCCCACAGGATCAGACAGCAGATGTCCCGCACCCTCACCCCGCCGATCGGCCGCCGCCATGTCGTCAGGGGGCTCGCGGCGCTCACCACCTTGTCGCTGGTGCCGGGCACGCGCGCGCTTGCGGCACCCGACCTCGTTGCCACGCCGGCGCAGACCGAAGGTCCCTTCTATCCGACCGACTGGGCGGGCGACGTCGACAACGATCTGGTGCGGGTCACGGGCGAGGCCGCACGCGCGCAGGGCCGGATCACACACGTCTTGGGCCGCATCCTCGATACCTCCGGCGCCCCCATCCCGGGGGCTGCGATCGAGATCTGGCAGTGCGATGCCACCGGCATCTATCGCCACCCGCGCGACACCCACTGGTTCCGCGAGCGCGATCCCGGCTTTCAAGGGCGCGGGCGCACGCTGGCCGGCGCCGACGGCGCTTACGCGTTTCGCACGATCAAGCCCGTCGCCTATCCGGGCCGCACGCCGCACATCCATTTCGCCATCACCGTGCCTGGGCGCGCGCCGCTCATCACGCAGATGTACGTTGCAGGCGAGCCGCTGAACGCGCGCGACGGCGTCCTCAACGGCATCCGCGATGCGCGCCAGCGCGACAGCGTCATCGTCAAGCTGGAGCCGGGCGACCGGCTGGAGACCCAGGCGCTGGTCGGCACCTTCGACATCGTGCTCGGCGGCTAGTGTGATGATCGAGAAATTCGCCATTGCCCGCAGCGCGCCTTTCAGCGCCCCGCGATCCCGATGAACAGCCCGATAAACAGCACGGCGAAGGAGATAGCGGCAGCCACGGCGATCCTCTCGCGCGAGGGCGTCGGCGGCATCGCCATGGGGCCTTTCTTCTTC
The DNA here is from genome assembly GCA_963728165.1 of uncultured Alphaproteobacteria bacterium. Lineage (GTDB taxonomy): Bacteria > Pseudomonadota > Alphaproteobacteria > Rhizobiales > Hyphomicrobiaceae > Hyphomicrobium_A. The sequence goes on from CAVSIY010000004.1 coordinate 40,112, forward strand.
GTTGCGGGAGCCCCGCCGGGAGCCGGCACGGTCATCATGCCGTGCTTCAAGTGGTTGGAGACGAGCCACCAGTTCATCGGATAGGCCGCCGCGAAGCCCACCATCAGCGCGATCGACATGCGGAACCAGAAGAGGCCGTGCGCGGGATCGTGCGCCTCGGGAACGCCCCGCCAGGCGAGCACCATCACGGGAATCATGCCGCCCATCAGGCAGTTCATCGACAACAGCTCGGGAATGAACGTGCTCTCCAGCGAGCGCCGGTAGGAGCCGCCCGCCATGTCCTTCATGAACAGCGCCTGGAAGATGGTCCACCCGAAGGCGAAGCCGAGCACGTATTCCAAGCCGATCTCGGCCAACAGCGGCAGCGCCACCAGCGCCCCGATCACGGCGCCCGCCAGGATGCCGACGCCGTCGCCGGCGACGCAGTGCATGGTCGAGCCCAAGACCTGGCGCCAGCGCACAGCGACGAAACGCTCGTGCTCGGCGGGCGAATGCTGGCGGCAGCCGAAAACGTAGAGCAGCGCCCCGATCGGCCCGGCGTAGAGCGTCAACAGGACGAAGGCCCACTTGAGCACCGGATGCTCCGGCGTGTGCCGGATGTCGATGGCCACGTAGAGCACCGACATCGCCGTCAGCACGAACCAGAGCATCATCGCGCTTTCGAGCATGCGACCCCCGCGTGCGGCAGCTGCGGCGCCCTCGATCACGGCGCCTACGCATCACAGGGTATAGCTTGAGTCGCCGCGCGAAGCGCCCTTTGCGGCCTATTTCTCCTGAATGCTCTCGAGGTAGTGGGTCAGCTCCAGGATGCGCACGTGCGGCGGCAGGAAGCCCCATTCCTTCTCCTCGCCGCTGAGCCGGCGCCAGAAATCGGGCATCTGGAAGGTCTCGTGCCCCGGTACCTGGGTCTTGCCGGCGATGATGCGATAGACCCGCCAGAAAGGAAAAATGCCGCCGTTGGCAGAGGCGATCGCCGTCAGGTCGGCGGGCGGCTTGACGAGCATCTTGGCCATGGGCCCATCGCCCTTGCCGCTGTCGCCGTGACAGGCCGAGCATTGCCAGTCGTAATCGCTCTTGCCCTCGCCGATCACCTGCTCTTCGGGCTTATCCTGCGCGAGGCCCGGTGCGACCGCGCCGAAGAGCAACCCTGCGCTCAGGAGCACGGCACGGATGGGACCTGGGATTTTCTGGGTGCACATCATGAAACTCTTTACCTCCCTGCTCGACGTCGCGGGACCTTCGTTGCCAGATCATACGAGGCGAGCCTGCCCCGCCGATATATGGCGATCCTTGATCCAGCTCAAACATACGCGCTGCGCCGGGCGCATGGATTAACGATGCCGGTCGTGGGGGCTCCGCTTGCCGGCGTCGTATTTGCGATCGAGGAGATGAGCCGGAGCTTCGAGGCGCGGACCAGCAGCTTGATCGTAGGCGCCGCAATCCTCGCAGGTCTTACAGCGCAGGTCCTGCTCGGCGGCTACATACTCCGCGCTCAGGCGTAGTGATTGGCGATGACGGCGCTGGCGATCTCGGACGCGGCGATGACGCCGACCACATCCTCCGGCCGGGGAATGCGCACCCGGTTATTGACGATGATCGCCCGGCCGCGGCCGCGCCGGTTCATGCGGCTGATGATCGTGTTGAGGATGGCGGTGTCGGGCGAAATGACGAAATCCTCCTCCGTCACCTCGTTCAGTGTCTGACCGGCATAGCGGTCCGGCGCATAGGACCCGGCGGCAAGCCGCGCCACGCCAGCGATGCGCGGGCCGTCGGAAACGATGATATGGGCCAATGGTCTGTCGGCGATGGCCGCGAGCGCGTCGGCGATCGAGGTCGTGATCGGCAGCACGATGAAATCCTGGTTCATCAGCTCGCGCGCCTGGCGGACGAGGTACATGTTGGTGTGGCGGATGGTCGGGATCGGCTGGCCGCGATGGCGCAGCTTGACGGTGTAGATGTTCTCCACGATCAGCTCCCGCCGCACGCCGGTGGCGAGCGCCACGGCGACCACCAGCGGCACGATGACGTTGTAGTCGCGCGTCATCTCGAAAATCATGACGATGGCGGTCATCGAGGCGCCGGTCGCCCCGCCGACGACGGCACCCATGCCGACGACGGCGAACTCGATCACCGAGAAGCCCTGGTTGGGGAAGAGATAGGCGCCGAGCGTGCCGAAGGCGGCGCCGAGCGTGGCGCCGATGAACAGCGACGGCGAGAACACCCCGCCAGAGGCGCCCGAACCGAGGCTGACCGAGGTGGCGAACAGCTTGCCTACGAAGAGCGCCACCAGGAGGCCGAAGCCGATGGTGTCGCCGTTGAGGATTGACTGGATGGTGGCGTAGCCGACGCCCGCCGTGTGCGGTTGGCCGGTGGTCAGCTCGAAAGCGTAGAACAGCACGCCAATCATAAGCATGCCGATCATGTTCTGCGTGTAGGCGTTGCCGGGCAGCTTCGGGAAGATGTCCTCGCACCAGGCGAGGAAGCGAATGAAGGCCCACGAAGCGACGCCGGCGGCGAGCCCGAGCAGGCCGAAAGAGCCGAGGACGAGCGGGTTCTCGATGGCAAACCCGCGGGGGAACGCCGCCTCGGGCACGTAGAAGGCGGGGGCGAGGCCGAAGACATGGCGCGCAATCGAGGTGGCGGCGGTGGTCGCCACCACAACCGGCAGGAAGGTGCGGTTGCTGACCTCGGGCAGGAGCAGCTCGACCGCGAAGAGCACGCCGCCGAGCGGCGTGTTGAAGGTGGCGGCGATGCCTGCCCCCGCACCGGCGGAAAGCAGCGTGATCTTCTGCCAGCGGGCGAGCTGCAGCTTGCGCGCCAGCGTCGAGCCGAAGGAGGCGCCGATCTGGATGATCGGCCCCTCGCGGCCGACCGAGGCGCCGGAGCCGATGGAGATGGCCGAGGCGATCGACTTCACCACGGCGACGATGCCGCGCACGTTCCCCTTGTTGTGGTAGACGGCGTACATCACCTCCGGCACGCCGTGGCCCTTGGCCTCGGGTGCGAAGGTCTGCACCAGCCACACCACGACAAGACCGCCGATGACCGGCGCCAGGATGATGAGCGGCCCCCACGGGCTCGCGGGGTCGAAGACGTTGGCGTCGTAGGAGAGGAAGCTGAACTTGCCGAGGAAGAAGAGGTTGTGGACCACCGCGATCATGTAGCGGAAGACCACCGCGCCGAGGGCGGCAACGACACCGATAATGAAGGCCAGAACGACGAGGACGGGGAGCGAAAGCGTGCGGTCTTCCCCGGCAAACTCCGCAGGCGCTGCCGGGATGGGGATGGTCGTGTCGGTCATCTGATATCGCTAGAGGGTGGGCGGAAGGTGGCGCCGTGGTGGAGCTTTACGGCCGCCGGGTCAAGGGTGGAAGCTACTCTTTTGGACGCGTTCATTGGACGCGTTTGCCGGATCGCCAGCGATGGAACGTGGTTCGGCACAGGCTAAGAGCAGGTGCGCACAGATGATCAACCACGAAGGCGTTTGCCGGCAGCTCTCGAGGTGGTTTCTGCCGAAGCGGAAATCGTGATCGTTGTGACCTGGATCAGACAGGCCGGTAAAAAAGTTGTCCGGCTCAGAGCTAGGCACGTGACGCACTCTGGCGCAAATGTCCGTCCCACGTGGCACAGGCAACCGCGTAAACCATACGCGAGCCGATGAAACCGCAATTATTGGCACAGTTGCCGGTGTGGGAAGCCTCGTGGCGCCGCATGCGTGCACCGGCGCCGCTTCATGTGCGTCCTCCGTCCGCGCTCCCCGCCCGCGATCGTGCAAAATCGCTGCAATTGCGCTTGGCATTGAGCGCATCGCAAGAACCACGTTTTCAGACTTGCGGGCTTCCTATCGCATCCTGGTCTGCGTCAGCGGGCAGCACGCCTGGCTGCGCAGCGCCAAGCAAGGAAACGCGTTAGAAGAAGAAGGAGCACTCCATGAAGAGGTTGATGGTCGGGGCGGCTGCGCTCGCCCTCCTGGCGGCGCCGGCGTTCGCGCAGACGACGCAGTTCATGATCTCGGGCGCGCCGGTCACCGTCGGGGCCATGCCGGCCAGCGAGGGCAACGGCTACTCGGTCTATCACTACCGCAAGAAGGGCGGCGCAGGCTCGGTCAACGTCAACTGCCTGTGCGACGGCGCCAAGGCGACGAGCGGCACGTGCGACAACGTGCAGTACCAGTGCAACTGCCCGAGCGGCAAGCTCGTCTGCAGCGGCAGCTGAGGCGCGGCTAAGCAGGCGGCGTAGGCCGGCGGCGCGCTTTGGTGCGCCGCCGCCCGCGCTGATCCGCTCTCGTTTTCTCTTTATTGCTTTGACGGCATCGGGCAAGCGACGGCCGGCAGCGTTTGCGGGGCCCCGACCCGGCTGCCGGGTCGGGGCGCATGGTCACTTTGCCATGTCGAAGACCAGCATCTCAGCATCCTTAGACGTCCCGACGAGCTCAAGCGCGCCCGGGTCCGAAACGGCAACACCGTCGCCGGGATAGAGCTGGTCGCCGTTGAGCGTCGCCGTTCCCGTGGCAACCTGCACCCAGGCGCTGCGCCCGGCCTTGAGCGTATGCGTCACCGCCTCGCCCTCGCCCAGCAGCGCGGCATAGAGGTCGACGTCCTGATGGATCGTCACCGAGCCCTCGCGCCCGTCGCGCGACCCGACGAGGCGCAGACGCCCCCGCTTCTCCTCGGGCGCAAACGTCTTCTGCTCGTAGCCGGGCTCCAGTCCTGCCTTCTCCGGAACGATCCAGATCTGCAGAAAGTGCACCGGCTCCGTCTTCGACGCATTGAACTCGCTGTGGCGGATGCCCGAGCCAGCCGACATGCGCTGCACGTCCCCTGGCCGGATGACAGAGCCGGTGCCGAGGCTGTCCTTGTGGGCGAGCGCACCCTCCAGCACGTAGGACACGATCTCCATGTCGCCGTGCGGATGGGTGGGAAAGCCGCCGCCCGGCGCCACGCGGTCGTCGTTGATGACGCGCAAGGGGCCGAAGCCCATGTGCTCGGGGTCGTAGTAGTGGCCGAAGGAGAAGCTGTGGCGGCTGTCGAGCCAACCCAGGTTGGCACGCCCGCGCTCCTCGGCTTTGCGAAGGGTCAGCATGGTTGTCTCTCCTCTGCTGGGGCCGGTTCACCGAGCCGGCCTGTCGCGTCTAGATATCGGTCGTTGACGCGGGCCGTGCAATCTACGAAGAAATAGCCAGTCTGGTTCCGAATTGGATACAATGGACAAGCTCGATGCCATGAACGCCTTTGCCAAGGTGGTGGCCGCCGGCAGCTACGCCGAGGCCGCGCGCCGCCTCGGCCTCACGCGCTCCGCCGTCAGCAAGGCCGTCATGGAGCTGGAGAGCCTCATGGGCGCGCGCCTCTTGGACCGCACCACGCGCCGCGTCGCGCCCACCGAAGCTGGCCGCGCCTACTACGAGCGCTGCGTATCGATCCTCGCCGACGTGGAGGAGACCGAGATGCAGATCTCGCGCCTCAACGATGCACCGCGCGGCGTCTTGAAGATCAACGCGCCGATGTCGTTCGGCACGCGCTATCTCGGCGGCGCCGTCGCCGACTTCATGGCGCGCTATCCGGAGCTGCAAATAGAGCTCATTCTCAACGACCGCATCATCGACCCGCTGGAGGAAGGGGTCGATATTACCGTGCGCATCGGCGCGCTCGCCAATTCCAGCCTCATCGCCCGCCGCCTCGCACCGGCACGCCTGGTGCTCGCGGCCGCGCCTCGCTACCTCGCTCAGCACGGCACGCCGCAGACGCCAGAGGACCTCGGGCACCATCGCTGCCTCACCTACGGCCACATGGCGGCGACGCACCGTTGGACGCTGACGCGTGACGGCGAGACCATCACCGTTCCGGTCAACTCGCGGCTGTGCTCCAACAACGGCGATGTGTTGCGCTCTGCGGCGTTGAGCGGCATCGGCATCACCAGCCTGCCCACCTTCCTAATCGGCCCCGACATCGCCGCGGGCCGGCTCAAGGTGGTGCTGGCCGCCATGTCCCCGGCGCCGCTCGGCCTCTATGCGCTCTACGCGCCCAACCGCTACCTCGCCGCCAAGACGCGCGTGTTCATCGATTTCCTGGTGGAGCGCTTTGGCGACGCCCCCGCGTGGGATGCGTTTTAGCTCGCGCGGTCTTGGGCTGGGCAGGGTGTGCCTTCGTCGTGGTGCCATCGTGTCGTCCAAACGCCTTTTGCCTCGCGGGCGGAACCCCGAGGGTTTGTCAGAGAGCAAGGGAGCGCGGGCGCCGAAGCACTGCGATCCTGTCGCGACGAACGGGCAGCGCTTCAGCGCCCGCGCCGGTTGCTTGCCGTGCCGAGGGTGCGATCACATCGTCAGCGGGCCTTCGGTCCGGCTCTCGCTCGCTTCGGGAGAGCCTCTCGCGTCCAGGACCTCGAGCTGCTGCGCGCCAAATCATGGAGCGCCGCTGCGCGACGGGCGTCCGTGCAGGATGTTGCCAAGCCTGCACAGCCTCGATCCGCGGCCCCGGAATCCGAGGCGAGCTAAGCCTCGCGTCAGACGCCCACGACGGTGCAGACGCCTGCCTCAACCGGGTCACCGCCCCCGCCCCGCACGGCCGCTCAGCTGATGCGTCCCATGTGGACAGGGGTGAGCGGAGTATGGGGGAGGCGTGAGGGGGCGGGGATTAGTTTTCAGCGACCGCGCCCAATCAAATCCGTCATCCCCGCGCAGGCGGGGACCCAGTCATGCATTGGGATGCGACACGACGAAGGATGTCACGACAGCGCGAGATGCAGAGGGAATACACGAGCCTCATCGTCAGATATGGGGCGGAGTGTACTAGGTCCCCGCCTCCGCGGGGATGACGTCGAGAGGAGGCGGCGGCGCGCCGACCCACCACCGTCATCGCGCTGACGAGCGCGATCCACGCAAGTCGCCGCGAACGCAACGTCAGCGCTTCTCGCACTTTGATCGCCGCAAGTGTCAGCGCAGCGCTCACATTCACCAGAAGCGCTTGCTGAAGCTGGCGTGGGTCCCGGCCTGCGCCGGGATGACGGTGAGGGGAGGCGCGCCGCTTGCCCAATGAGATCCGTCATTCCCGCGTCATGGCGGAGCCATGCTCCGCATGGACGCGGGGATGACGTCGAGGGAAGGAGAGCGGCTGTCCCTCACGTCATGGCGAAGACAGGCTTAGAGGGGGGCAGGTCGGGCGTTCGGCCGACGGTCGGAACACGCGCCGGCGAAGTGCTAATCGCGCGGGGGGCGGCGACGCTCGGCGAACCACGGGCGGTACTCCGCCATCTTGGTACGCTGCGCCGCAGGCGCATGACGCTTGCACGTTGCCAACTCGTCGCTCCCCTCGGGCGCGCCCCAGCGCAGCTCGACGCAGTCGTTGAGGTTGTAGGCCATCTCCAGCTTGCCCATGCGGTCGACCACGTCTTTGAGCGCCAGCGTCCATTCGGAGCCGTCGCTGCGCAGATAAGAGAACTTGCGCGACGCCACCTCGGACGCGAGCGTGCTCTCCAGCTCGGCCTTCACCTCGGCGACGCTCTTTCCCTTTGGCATGGCGTAGCGCTCGGGGCGCCGCGCGACGCGATCTGGAAATCTGCGCACCACATCGATCGCGATCAAGAGACGCAGATCGCGCGCCGGCGTCGCGAAATCCTCCCATGCCCCGGTCGTCTCGAAGATCGCCGCGCCGTTCGGCATGTCGGCGTCACCGCGGGCGCTCACCAGGTACTTGCGCCCGTTCTCGACCGAGTTCACGCGGGTCTTCACCTGCTCTTCGAGCGCCGTAATCGCCTCCTTCATTGCACGCATAGGATCGAGCGGCGCCGGCGACATCACGTCATCCATGCGATCGTAGAACTCTTCGATCCCGAGCTTCGACTGCTCGAGCGAAAAATCGGCATACTCCGGGTTCTTCGCGATCTCGTCGTTGGAGAGCCGCCGCAGGCCGCCGGACTTCTCAGCGACGATCGGCCGGAAGTGCTTGAAGCCGGGGCCCCCAAGGGCTGGATCCTGCGCGAACAGGAAATTGCCGCGCCAGAAGCGCTTGCGCGCGACCGTCCCGTCGGGTTGCGCATCGACGGCGAGGATGACGCCCGCCGCGTCGCCCGACTGCGGGATGCGCTTGGCGATCACCAAGGTGTGCCCGTAGGGATCGGCGTACACCGTGCCCGGGCGCAGCGTCTCCTGCTTGAGCGGCACGGGGTAGTAGTCGGTATTGTCGTCGTCGAGCGCCGTTCGCCCGGAGCCGGAATGGACGGCGTTGGCGACGGTCGTCCCCACGTAGAATCCGAACCCCGGCACAAGAGCTTTCGGCCTCTGGGGAATTCTTGCCGCTGAAGGTGCCGCGACCTGCTCACCAAACAGCCCGAAGACGCCGTTGGACGCGGTTTTTTGCTGGGGGGGCGCCGGGGGCGGCTCCTCCTTCTCGATGTTCCACCACTGGGGGCACCGCGGCGCCCGGCCGCCACCGCCGCGCGAGCACTTCGAGTAGCCGAACGGCAGCCCCATCTTGAAGGCGAAGTAGGCACGCAGGAAGTAGGGAAGGTCGGCGCAGTCGGGGCGAATGATGAGCCCCTTCTCGTCCTCGCGCAGACCCAAATGGTTGAACAGGACGTTGCGCGATTCATCGCGCAGCCCTTCATGCAGTGCCTTCCACGACAGCTCCTGATCGAGCGGCGCGTCGAACAGCTTCTCGATCCAAGCCGAATACAAGTTCTCCGTCCCGCGATTCCACGTATCGCGTATGGGCCAGACGCTGTTCTTCGACGCGGATGGGCCCGGCGGCTGTTTGCCTCGCACGGCGATTTCGCGCGTGATGGTGCTGCACTCCGCCGCCGCACCCTCGCGTGCGAGCTTGGCTTGCCACTTCCCCGCGGCGGGCGATGCGACCTCGGCGAACCAGAAATACGGCGGCCCGCCGTGGCGCTCGGCCGATTTGGCCGCGACGGTTCCATCGGGCGCAATCAGCGACAGCTCGCCCTCAAGCGGCTTTTCCACGGCGAAGACGACGCGCAAAGGCGCGCCCTTCCATGGCCCGATCGGCGATGTCAGCACCGAGAGCCCGGCAGCGTCCTCGCAAACGGCGGACGGGCCTTTCGCTTGCGCGTCCGCGCTGGAGGCGAGAAATGCACCGGCGAACGGCAACAACGCCGTCACGGCAGCAACAAAACATCGGCGTGCAGGAAACAATCGAGCCCCCTGTGCCCCTTCATCGACTCCGCGAGACAATATTGTGAAAGGTCGGGCCGAACCATGGCAAATTTGCCGTTACACCCCGCAGAACCCTACAGCGAGCTGTTTCGGTGCCGCTTGAGGAAGCGGATCATGGGCAGAAACACGATCAGGCCGATCGCGATCATGATTAGCCCGTACCAGGGGTCCTTGATCCCCGCGGCGTCGAGAACCTGAATGGCCGTCAGCATCGAGGCCCCGAGCGCCGCGCCCGTGATGGCCCAGGCGCGATAGAAGCGGGCATCCTGGCGCCAGCCCGCGTAGCCCGTGCCCAGCCCCTTGAGGTTCAGCTTGATGCCGACGAATATGACGGTAACCATGACGATGGCGCCGCCGATGAGCCCCGCCGCGGCGATGCCGATCAGCGACAGCGCGTTCATCTCCACCCCCGACGTCGTCTGCTCGCAGTTGCGATTTTGATCATCGCACAACGCCTCACGGACGCCCATAGACCGGCGCCAGCGCCGAGCTTGAGCCGCGGCAGAGGGCACGCCATAGTCGCCGCATGCCGCCTCTCGCCAAAATGCCGAAGCTGCCCCGGTGAGCCCGCCCCCCGTCCTCTACGTCGATGCCGACGCCTGTCCCGTGAAGGACGAGGCGGTGCGCGTCGCCGAGCGCCACGGGCTCGAGATCCACTTCGTGTCGAACGCTTGGATGCGGCTGCCCGAAGGCCCGCTGATCAAGCGCGTCGTCGTCTCCGACGGCCCCGACGCTGCCGACGACTGGATCGCCGAGCGCATCGGCGTCGGCGACATCGCGGTGACGGCCGACATCCCGCTCGCCGCGCGCTGCCTCAAACAGGGCGCGCAGGCGATCGGGCCGACCGGCAAGCCCTTCACCGAGGCCGGCATCGGCATGGCGCTGGCCATGCGGGAGCTATCGGCGCACCTGCGCGAGACGGGCGAGAGCAAGGGTTTCAACGCGAGCTTCATGCGGCGGGACCGCTCGCGCTTCCTGGAGGCGCTGGAGCAGGCGGTGCAGCGCGCGCTGCGCCAGCCTCCGCGTCACCAGACGCCCGGCACCAGCCGGTAGTGCACGCGGGCGGCGTAGGCCTCGTAGCCCTCGAGCTCGGATTTGAGCGTCGCCTCCTCCAGCACGGCGCGATAGGACAGCAGCAAAATCATGACAAGCGACCACAGGAGCGCATACCAGGACCCGAGCAATAGCGGTGTGCCGACCATGATCGGAATGGCGCCGGCGTACATGGGATGGCGCACGAAGGCATAAGGCCCGGTCGAGATCACGCGGTGCTTGCGCTCTGTTTGAATCCTCACGACGGGGGCTGCGAAGGTGTTCTCCAGCATCACCCTATGGAAGACGTAGAAGCCGAGCGCTATGGCGAGCGCGCCGACCACCTCGAGCCACACCGGCACATCGGACGTCTGGAAACGCACCGCGTCGAGCCCGGCGACGACGTATTGGCTCATCCACAGGAAGACGAACGCCAACATGAGCGCCTTGTCCCAGCTCTTCTGACCACGCTGGACCGGCGAGCCCATGCGCTCGCGCACCAGCGCAGGGTCATGGCGGATCATGATGCTTCCCGAGAGAAGGCCAATTCCGCCGAACTCGGCGAGCAGCACCCAGGCCTCGGGCCAGCGCAGCGTGCCGGCCGACCCGAACAGCAGCGCGCCGGTGATCGCCAACCAGATCACAGTCTGGATCAGCATCTTTCGAATGAGAGAATTGCTCGTCATGGCCGGTCCCCATCGATTTGCCGCGGTTCATTTAGCATGCGCATGCTTCGCGGTCTCCGCCCTCCCCTCTCTCCACGAAATTGGCTATATGAGCGCGCAAGGTTGTCGATCCGCCCTAACGACGCTGAGCGGCCCACCGGGGGGAGAATGAATAGCTCGCAGAGCTTCGGACGCCGCGCTAAGCGTGCCATCGGCATGACGGCGTTGGCAGGCGTGCTGCTGGTGCCGCTGGTGACGGGGATCGCTCCCTTTGCGGCCACGCGGCCCGCACAGGCCGAGAGCGCGGCGCCGGGCTTGAAGAAGCGGATCGCGCTCTATCGCAAGAAGCTCGCCGTGTACGAGAAGGCCCGCGCCGCCTTCGACAAGCGCGCCGCACCTTATTGGAAGTCGGTCAGCAAGACGCGCTCCCAGCGCCGCCGCAAGTTCGCCGACAAGCAGACGGTCACGCTCGCCGACTACGTGCTGGAGCAGCCGCCGCTCTACAGGGGGCCGCCGGAGCCGGAGAACCCCGAGGAAAAGCCCGAGACCAGGCCCATCCCGATCGTTGCCGACTTCCTGCAGCATGCCAAGGAGCAGTTCGGCTTCACGCCCAAGGCGCCCGCGCGCGAAACCGACTACAAGCGCGCCTATGCGCGGTCAGCGGCCGCCGCCGGGCTCACCAAGGAGGCGTGCGTCAAGATCTACGGGTTCGAATCGGGTGGGAACGGCACGTACGACGTGCAGGCAGGGCTCGAGTACGACAGGCGGGCGCGCGCCATCTCCACCGCGCTCGGCTACAATCAGCTGCTGACCACCAACAGCGTCGAGCTTGTCGCCGAAGGCGGCGACATATTCATCGCCGCGCTGCGTAAGAAGGCCGAGGGCGCGCGCGCCGAGCGCCGCGCCGAGCTCGAGGCGAAGATCGCGATCCTCGCCAAGATGATCCGCTTCGCGCGCAGCGTGCCCGACGACTGGAATGCGCACGGGCGGCTCGCCAAGACGTCAAAGGGGCTGGGGATCCACGCCCTGATCCTCGATATCGATGTCGGCCCGCTGCTGCAGACGCAGAAGCTCCTGACCTCGGTCATCTTCGCGCGGCGCAAGGGCTACACCGCGCCGCTCACCGCCGCCGAGCTCGAGATGATGAACCTCACCGGCGACGGCAACGGCTTCGACATGGTGCAGATGCCGGCCGCCATGCGCGAGAAGGTGCCGACCTCGAATTTCTTCCTGCAGCACGGCTATGAGCGCAACCCCGTAGCAATCCGCAACAATACGGTGGCGAAGCTGTTGGCGGCGACCGACGCCAAGATGGTGAAAGAGGCGAGACTGGCCGGCGCCCACGATCTGGCGGCGGCGTTCGACGCGCACAACGGCACCGGCGAGTAGCGCGGTGCGGACGCCTGAGAATCGCTTTGCGAGGCGCCAAGCTCAACCAAACGCCACGGCGAAAGCAACGCCGGGGCGCTCTGACGGGGCAGCCCGTAACCCCATCGTTCTATATTAGCCGGCGCAAACAAAAGGAACGGCAGCCTCTGGCCGCCGCCCCTCCTCCCGCCGATATGCTTGCCGGGTCACTCGGTAGGTCGGCGTGGGACCCCAGGCACTCACACACTTGTGGAGTGCCCGATGTTGCCCCGTGCTGGGGTCGACACCATCAGGGTCTTCGACTTGAGCGCGGCTGCGTCCATCTTAGGGGCGCAGCCGCGCTCTTTAGAGCAATCTAAGGGGTACCCCAGAAGGCACACTGATAGTTGGCTTTGAATTGCGTTGCCGTTTCAGTCGTGTTGGGGATGCCCTGCTTCAGCATCGTCGAGCTCGCTGTGAACTCCGGCCAAGGTGAATTTCCCGATCCGTTCGGATTGCCGTACTTGGCGAACTTGGTCCACGCCGCAGTGATCTGATCCGAAAGCGAAATCTCGGCCCCCTCCAGCTCGCGCGGCTGCCCGCTGAGTTGGTCCAAATTCACGCCCAGGTTCCCGCCATGCCACTTCGGGAACACGAACTGAATGTCGGACGTGTGGTACGCGAGTGCCTGGAAATAGCCGGTCGGATCGTAGGCGTTCTTCATCTGCGGGAAGTAGAACGGCGCACTCGAGTAGGCGAAGTCGTAGCCGTATATCGGGTAGCCCGTGTTCGTGGTCGCCTGCTGCTCGAGGACGCGGAGACCGGCGCATTTGAATCCATCAGAGTTGACCCGATCCTGGGCCAACGTCGGATTGCCGCCGTAGTTGGAGAGCGGATACAGGGCCAGCACTGCAGCGCTGTTGTTGGCGTTATATTGGGCTGGCGTCAGGGCGGCCCCGGAGAAATACTCCCCAATGGCCAAGCCGAAGGTCAACTCGTCCTTCGTCGTGCCTCCCAAGATGGGCATATGGTGGTAAGCCCCGCTGCTCCAGGCCGTCTCCGGTGGCATGGGTACGATGGTTCCATCGACGATCGCGCCGGTAACGTACGGGCCATTCGCATTGGGAGTGCCCTGCAGCTGCAGGATCCGCGCGGCGGACAGTTTGCGCAGACAGGCAGCGTTCGAGCAGCCCGCGGCAGCAGCGAAGTTATTGCCGTTGGTCAACGCCGTCGGGGCCGATGCGAAGTAGGCGTTCGGTATGGGGCTGCTTTGGGTGATGGCCCGGTGGAACAGGCCCGCGGCCGCCGGCGATATCAAGTTCGCAGCCGTGTCGATCGCGCCCGCGGATTGGCCGCCGAGCGTGACGTTGTTGCGGTCGCCGCCGAACGCCTCGATGTTGCGTTGGACCCAGCGGAGCGCGGCCTGAGAGTCGAGAATACCGTAGTTCCCCCAGGGATGGCCTTCCGCGTTCAAATGCGTTTCCGACAGAAAGCCGAACAGGCCCATGCGATAGTTGATCGTGACGACGACCGTGGGGGTGCCGAGCGGCCCGCCCGTAGCAAGCTTGCTGCCGTCATAGTCGTTCGTCTCGCCGTCGACGTTGCCTCCGCCGTGGATCCAGACGATGACCGGCTTCTTACCGTGGCCGGTCTTGCCCGTGGTGAACACGTTGAGATAGAGGCAGTCCTCGCTGGTGCTGCTCGGGCCCGCAAACGCTCCGAGCTCGGTAACCTGCGGGCAGGTATTTGCAAATTCCGTAGCGTCAAGCGCATCCCGCCAGTGCTGCACCGGCGCCGGTGGTCGCCACCGCAGGTTCCCGACAGGCGGCGCGGCATAAGGAATGCCGAGGAATTTGTACACCCCGTTCTCTACAAAACCGCGAACCGACCCCTCCGCGGTGTCGACGACCGGTCCACTGTCATGTCCGCCGCCATAACCGTTGCCGCCACCATGAGCCAACGCAGGCGCGGATATCGCACCCGCCGCCAGCAGAGATATCAGGACAACCATGTTCCGCATGAGCTTCTCCTCCTTGGGCTTTTGTTGACGATCGTTGGCGCGTGAATGCTGCGTGCGTGCGTTATCCGCGAAGGCACGGCGGAGCTGGCGCAGAGACAAAGGACTTCGCTTCCAAAGGCTTCTGCACCCTTGGATGTGCCTCATCGCGTTTAGAGAAAAGGCGGGCGACCGCTACTTATGAGTCCGCGGCCAAGCGAGCTCCAGTCAGAGCAATCGCCGCTTTGCCCGTCTCATGTTCCGAGCGTGCGTGCTCCCAACATCTAGTCCTCCCTCAGAAATTCTTGGGCGTATGGTCAATTGATCTCACGCCACCGCCAAGGCGGGACAACACCGCCGCCGACTATGCTGACGAAGGTCGCAGCGTTGCGCTACGGCGCCAGGGAACAAACGAGTTCGCGCCTGTCCCGGATGTGCGTACGCCCTTCCCGGAACACCGGCTTGAGCCGGCCGGCGGCACACGCCATATTCGGGCCATGCCGCGTCCCCCCAAGGTTAAAGACACCACGCCCCGCCCGCGCGCCTCGCGCGGCAAGTCGGGCAAGCCGCTGCCGCCGCCTTCCGAGACGGCGGCGGGGACGCCGGATGTGCGCCAGCCGCGCGCGAAGGGATTGGGGGAGGCCCCGCAGGCGGGGTTCGACGCGACACCCTCTCCCCGCATGCGGGGAGAGGGCGGGGGTGAGGGGCAGCCGCTTGCGCCGGAGCGAGTTTCTGCCCCTCACCCTAACCCTCTCCCCGTGAGTACGGGGAGAGGGGACGAAAAGCGCAAGCCGCTGCCGGCGCTGCGCCAGCAAGGACCTTTACCCCCGCGCCTCCACGTCCCGCCCGGCGACGCGCCCTCACGCTATCTCGATGCGCTGCTGGCCAAGCCGGCCGAGCGCTCGGCCAAGGCGCGCGAGATGCTGCAGACGCAGCCCATGCTCGCCGCGCACCCGCTCGTCTCCGGCAACGAGGGCGTGTTCACGCCGCACCGGCCGCCGCGTCCGGAGAAGTCCGAGGGCGGCGTCCGCTTCGAGCTCATCTCCGCCTACGAGCCCAAAGGCGACCAGCCGACCGCCATCGCCGAGCTGGTGGCGGGCGTCAACGCGCACGAGCGCAGCCAGGTGCTGCTCGGCGTCACCGGCTCGGGCAAGACCTACACCATGGCGCAGGTGATCGCCGGCACCCAGCGCCCGGCGCTGATCCTTGCGCCCAACAAGACGCTCGCCGCCCAGCTCTACGGCGAGTTCAAGGGCTTCTTCCCCGACAACGCGGTCGAGTACTTCGTGTCGTACTACGACTACTACCAGCCCGAGGCCTACGTGCCGCGCACCGACACCTACATCGAGAAGGAAAGCTCGATCAACGAGCAGATCGACCGCATGCGCCACGCGGCGACGCGCGCGCTCTTGGAGCGCGACGACGTGATCATCGTGGCGAGCGTGTCGTGCATCTACGGCATCGGCTCGGTCGAGACCTACACGGCGATGACGTTCACGGTGCAGCAGGGTGAAAAGTTGTCGCGCGAGCAGCTCATCGCCGACCTCGTCGCCCTGCACTACCGGCGCAATGACGCCGCCTTCCAGCGCGGCGCCTTCCGCGTGCGCGGCGACACCATCGAGCTGTTCCCGGCCCACTTGGACGACCGCGCCTGGCGCTTCTCGCTGTTCGGCGACGAGGTCGAGGCCATCACCGAGTTCGATCCGCTCACGGGTCAGAAGACCGACGAGCTGGCGCTGGTCAAGATCTACTCGAACTCGCACTACGTGACGCCGAAGCCGACGCTGCAGCAGGCGATCAAGTCGATCAAGGGCGAGCTCAAGCAGCGGCTGGAAGAGCTCTATGCAGCCGGCAAGTTGCTCGAGGCGCAGCGGCTGGAGCAGCGCACCGTGTTCGACATGGAGATGATGGAGGCGACGGGAAGCTGCGCCGGCATCGAGAACTACTCGCGCTATCTGACGGGACGCAAGCCCGGCGAGCCGCCGCCGACGCTGTTCGAGTACCTGCCCGACAATGCGCTGGTGTTCGTCGACGAGAGCCACGTGACGGTGCCGCAGATCGGCGGCATGTTCCGCGGCGACTACCGGCGCAAGGCGACGCTGGCCGAGTACGGGTTCCGGCTGCCCTCGTGCCTGGACAACCGCCCGCTGCGCTTCGAGGAGTGGGACGCCATGCGCCCGCAGACAGGCTTCGTGTCGGCGACCCCCGGCACCTGGGAGCTGGAGGAGACGGGCGGCGCCTTCGTCGAGCAGGTGATCCGCCCGACGGGCCTCACCGACCCCCCCGTGCTCATTCGGCCGGCGAAGACGCAGGTCGACGACCTGCTCGACGAGGTGCGCTCGGTCGCCAAGGCCGGCTACCGCACGCTGGTCACGGTGCTGACCAAGCGCATGGCCGAGGACCTCACCGAGTACATGCACGAGGCCGGCGTGCGCGTGCGCTACATGCACTCCGACATCGAGACGCTGGAGCGCATCGAGATCATCCGCGATCTGCGGCTCGGGGCCTTCGACGTGCTGATCGGCATCAACCTGTTGCGCGAGGGCCTCGACATCCCCGAGTGCGCGCTGGTGGCCATCTTGGATGCCGACAAAGAGGGCTTCCTGCGCTCGGAGACGAGCCTGGTGCAGACCATCGGGCGCGCGGCGCGCAACGTCGACGGCCGCGTCATCCTCTACGCCGACCACGTGACGGGCTCCATGGAGCGCGCCATCGCCGAGACCAACCGCCGCCGCGAGAAGCAGGTCGCCTACAATGCCGCGCACGGCATCACGCCGGAGAGCATCCGCTCCAACATCCACGACGTGATGGCGTCGGTGTACGAGCAGGACCACGTGACGGTGGACACCGGGCTCGCCGACACGCCGCTCGTGGGCCACAACCTCGCCGCCGTCATCGAGGACATGGAGGGCCGCATGCGCGAGGCCGCCGCCGACCTGGAGTTCGAAACGGCGGCCAGGTTGCGCGACGAGATCAAGCGCCTGCGCGAGACCGAGCTCGCCGATCGCCGACGATCCGCTTGGCGCGGCAGGCGGAGGTGGAGGAGCGAGCCGGCGCCTTCAAGGGGCAGAAGAAGTACGGCGGCGACTCGCCTCTCCCCGTCCTCACGGGGAGAGGGTCGGGGTGAGGGGCAGCAACAAGCGCCTCACCCAGCTTCTGCCCCTCACCCTAGCCCTCTCCCCGCGCGCGGGGAGAGGGGACAATCCCGCATCGCGACGGAATACGAGCCGGTGCAGCCGACCTATGCGCAGTCGACCGCGCGGCCGGGGTCGCGCATCAAGAAGCCGTCGCTCGACGACACTGTTCCTTCGTCGTCTCGGCATGAACTCATCCTTGGGGACGACATCGCCATCTTCTCGCGTTAGGAAGCCAACCCTCGACGACATGGGGCCGGGCACCGACCGACCGGTTCCGGCGCGCTCTTCCCCCTCTCCCCGTCATTCACGGGGAGAGGGTCGGGGTGAGGGGCAGCCACAGGCTCGGTCGGTTGAAGTTGATTCTCGCATCAAGGCGGGCGCCTTCGGCGAGAAGGTCAAAGGCCCGCACAAGCCGACGCTCGACGAGATGGGCCCGCACGCGATGCTGCCGGTGAAGAGCGGGAAGCCGCCGCCGCCGAAACCGACGCGCACGGTCGAGGTGCTGACGGAAAAAGAGAAGAAGGGCCGGCGCGGGCGGCCGCGCAAGACCGGAAGGCCGGGGCACTGAGTTGCCTCGGCTTCTCATCCAACAGGTCACGATGCGATGGTCGCCGCAACAAGAGAAGCGGCGCGGCGTTGCGCCCGTGCGAGCCGTTTCCTAGAATGCCGATCGGGCGCGCACCGATCGCGCCCCCGCAGACTTATCCCTACGCGTTTTTTGAAGCTCATACCTAGCATTGCGCCGCAAGCTCGCGCTCTTGCACGGCGGCGGCGCCTTTAAGGAGATTTTTCATGCCCCTGGATTTAGCCCCCGAAAAGATTGTCGCCCAAACCGCCGCCGCGGCCGGCCTGACGCTGGAACAAGCGGCGATGAAAGAAGATGTCGGCGCGCAGCCGGGACCGGAGGATTTTGCCTCTGACGTGGCAAGGGGAGCAGCCGCTGCCGACCTGTCGCGCGTCACGTGGCCCTCCGACGACAGCCAAGCCCCGGACTACGCCTACCTCGCCAGCGAGCCCGCTCCCCCAACCTTCACGTTGACCCCGAGCGTTCTCGAAACGCTGATCACGCTCAATCGCTACAGCCCCTACCGCGACAAGGAGACCATCGGCTTTGCGCTGCGGGGCGCGCAGCTGCGGCAGGGCCACGAGGTCGAGATGAGCGACAAGGTGGAGCTCGAGAATGTCCGCCCCGACCACCGGCATTTTCGCTGCGTGATCGGCTTCTATTTCACCGGATCCCAGACACTCAGCGCCTATACCGCCTCGACCGTGCCCTGCCGGCTGGCGATCTGGGGCTATAAGAACGGAGGTCAATCCTCCAACATGCTCCCGACCGGCCTGCATACGTTCTACGTATGGCGGCACAAGGAGATACGGCCGGCGCTGCGCATGGGGCAATCGAAGGAGGACCCGGAGACGGGCGCTCCGGTTACCGTGCTCAGGAACAATAACAACTACATGCTCGATACCACCGACGTATTCGACCTCAATACGCCCTACGACAATGTGCACTGCTCCTACTACCTCGACGAGGACGGCCGCATCGGCGCACAGTTCTCGTCGTGGGGATGCTTGACCATACGCGGCGAGAAGACGCCGTCAGAGCAGTGGAAGAGGTTCCAGGCCGTGCTCAACCGCCTGGGCGCGCGCGAGCGCGTAGATCTGCTGCTGGCGACGGGGAAGGATGCCGCCGTGGTCGCAGCCAAGCAGCAGGACATCTCGATCCTGGCGCCGAAGATGACGGCGCTGCGCTCCGGATCGCGCGGGCCGGAGGTCGAGCGGCTGCAAGCAAAGATCAGTGTTCCCGTCACCGGGTTCTTCGGGGCCGAGACGCTCGATCGTTTCACCGGCGAGCAGCGCAAGCTCAACGAGACGGCCGGCGCCGGACGGGTGGCCGACGGCGTCTATTCCATGGCGATGGACGCGGCGACGGGCTGGCAGGTGTTCCAGGCCGGGGCCTGACGTCATCCACGGCAAAAGCAGGTGTCAGACCCGAAGGGTCTGACACCGGGCGCATGGAGAGCCGCCCTCGCCCGCTCGAAAGTCCTGTGGTATCAGAGCGTCATGACCAAGCTTGAGGAAATAGAAGCGGCCGTCGCCGAGCTTTCAGCCGAGGACTTGAAGAAGTTCCGCGCGTGGCTCGATGAGCTGGAGGAGCGCCTGTTCGACGAGAAGATCGCGCGGGACGCCAAGGCGGGCAAGCTCGACAAGCTGGAGGCGAAGGCGCGCGAGGATCTGAAGGCGGGACGCGTCAAAGACCTTTAGCCGTCAGCGTTTGACATAGCACCGTGAAACATTTGGCCAATGCGGATTTCTGGAAGGCATACGAGACCCTTCCAAGGAGCGTACGCGGACAGGCCGACAAGAGCTTCGCTCTCCTCAAGCAGAACCCCAATCACCCGTCACTGCGCTTCAAGAAGATTGGCCGGCGCTGGTCAGCTCGGGTAGGGAGAGGTTACCGCGCCTTGGCACTTGAGATCGATGGTGGCTTCCTGTGGTACTGGATCGGGTCGCACGATGACTATGATCGGCTGATTGGATAGAGCCGGCTTGGGCAGCCAAGGAAAACAGACCGCCGCACGACGAATTCTCGAAACGGAACGGAGTTCCTATGACGGGTGTGACAGCGCTCGGCTTGCTGGCAGGCGCCTTGACGACGGTTGCGTTCGTCCCGCAGGTCCTGAAGACGTGGCGCACGGGCTCGACCCACGACATCTCGCTCTGGATGTTCTCGATCCTGGTCGCCGGGATCGCCGCGTGGCTCGTCTACGGCGCCATCATCGGCGACCTTCCCCTCGTCCTCGCCAACGGCGTGACACTGCTGCTCGCCGGCACGATCCTGTTCTTCAAGATCAGGAACGGGTAGACGACTGCGCGCTTATTTCGGCGCCGGCGCGTCAGCCGGGGTCTCTTGGCCAGGATCCGATTTTTCATCAGCGACGTGACGCCGCGCGGCCAGGAGTAGTTCGCGCCCATCCGCAAGCCGGTGAAATAACGGGAGACGGGCTCACCGGTGGCGGCATCGAAGGTCTGAATGAGCAAGGTGTACTCGGTGCGGCTGATGCGGGTGATGAGCCCGACCACCGCCTGACCGGCGCCGAGCTTTTTCGTGATCGGTCCCACGCATTTGTCGCAGGAATGTATGGTGTGCGCCTTTACCGGCTCGTCCTGCGCGCCTGCGGTGTCGACGATCGTGTAGCGGCCGGACTGAGCGAGCAGGCGCTTGGCTTCCTCGGTGGCTTGCGCGAGGTATGTCGCGTCGCGCGCGTCCGGGGGCACGACACCGCCTGCGGCACTGAAGTCCTCCAGCTCGAAGTCGTAGACGGCGAGCTTGATCGGCTCCTCCGCAAACGCCCCTTGGCCGGCGGCAGCCACATACAGCAGGGCACATGCGCAGAGCAGGGCGCGCAGGCCCGCGGCGCGCTGGAGGCAACGGCCGACAGGGGCAATCCAATTGAAGAGTATCATTGCTGCAATCTCGCTGTGGCTCTCCTTCGGTGGCTCCATTGGCTTGCCACGGCGCAGGCGACGACGACACGGTGGATTGCCCGAGTGAGCCCGGGAAAATTGCCCGGTGTTTGCCGGCAAGGCCGCGGCCGCGGAGGCCTGCGCCTTGGAGACCGGCGGCCAGGACGCGTAGCGGTGAGCCCTCATAGTGTCGGCGTGCGCGAATACCGCGACGAGGCGCAAGCACGGCCGCGATTCCAGCGGGAGTGTCACATACCCTTCACTTAACTTGCTGAGGATGGTTCGTGGCTCGAGGAGGATGCCGATGATCACGTATTTTGCGCGAATCATGGATGCGGAGACCGGCAGCGAGGCGGGCTACAAGTTCGATGGCCCACCCGACCTTATGAGCCGCACGGCCGATGAGATCGTGGGCGCGTTCTTTGGCGAGGTCGAGCGCGAGGTGCTTCAGGATCATCTCGACTGGGAGCTGAATGCCGTGATGAACAATCGTGACCGCCGTGTCGTCACGGCGATCGGATCGCTGATCCCTGAGAAGAATGATCCGCCGATACCCTTTCTGCTGATGATCTCGGACCACAATTCCGGCGACGCAGAAAGCCCCCCAACGGTTCACGGCGATTGAGCAGCGGTCCGTATGACGGTCGAGAAGCTTGTTGTAAGGCCTGACGACCTCAGCGGTCCGCCGCTGACGCCGAGGGTCGAAGTCCGCCATCTGGATTTCTTCTACGGAACTGCGCAGGCCCTCAAGAATATCAACGTTCCGCTCTATGATCGCCATGTCACGGCGTTCATAGGCCCCTCGGGCTGCGGGAAGTCGACGCTGCTGCGCGTCTTGAACCGCATGTATGATCTCTACCCGGATCAGCGCGCGCAGGGCGATGTCATCTTCGACGGCGCCAATATTCTCGCGCCAGAACAGGATCTCAATCTTCTGCGCGCCCGCGTCGGCATGGTCTTCCAGAAGCCGACACCGTTCCCGATGACGATCTATCAGAACATCGCCTTCGGTATTCAGCTCTATGAGCGACTCTCCAGGAAGGAGCTCGATGAGCGGGTGGAAATGTGTCTGCGGCGCACAGCCCTTTGGGATGAGGTCAAAGACAACCTCGACACCAGCGGTCTCAGCCTGTCGGGCGGCCAACAACAACGGCTCTGCATTGCCCGCACCATCGCCGTAAGGCCCGACATCATTTTGCTCGACGAGCCCTGCTCGGCGCTCGATCCGATCTCTACGGGAAAGATCGAGGATCTGATCGACGAGCTCAGGAACGAGTATACCATCGCCATCGTCACCCATAACATGCAGCAGGCAGCGCGCGTGTCGCAGTTCACCGGGTTCATGTACCTGGGCGAGCTCTTGGAGTTTGGCACGACGTCGCAAGTCTTCACGGCCCCACACGACAAACGGACCGAAAGATATGTTACCGGCCGCTTCGGCTAGCAGCCGAACTGGTTGCGATTTCGTCCCGTGCACGCTGGCCAAAATGGCGCCCGCCCGCTAGCCTACGCTGGAGGGGGACCGATGCTGGGGACCATACGACGCTCGCTGTCGGCGGAAGCACACAAGAGGCTGTCCGTCCTGTCGACCGCCTCGAAGATCACGTTTCAGCCTTCCGCATTCGTCAGCGACGTTCAAAACGATGCAGGGCGCGGCGTCGTCGCGGCCGGCCGCTACTTTCTCACTTGTGTCGGCATCGTGCTCGCCATCGAGGCCGTCTTCTCATTTGTGTTCAAGACGGCGTTCTCCGACCTCGTGCATCATTCCTTCCCCGTCTTCGTCGCGTTGCTGGGCAGCTTCACGATGTACGCGTTCCTGAAGCTCCTGTTGACGCCCAACATCCGCTTCGGGGAGACGCTGGCCACCACGCTTTACGTGGGGGGCGCGGCCCTACTCTTCATGATCACGACCATCTTCGTCCTGCTCAGTCTCGACTTTGCGGCGAGCTACGAGGTCGTCAGCAACAGCCCCTGTGCCCATCGCACCATCATCTGCCTCGTCAGCGGTGGCGGCCTCTCGGAGTACGACGTGCCGGGCCATCAGACCGGCATGCTCGGCGTGAGCTTTCCCTTCATCCTTCTCGTGATCGTGGGAACGGTCATCTACTACACTAGCGTGCTGGCCAAGGCCCTGCACACAGGCTGGGCCGTTACACGCTGGAGAACCTACGTTGCCGCAGCCCTCTCCGTCGTGCTGCTGACGCCGGTTTCTCTCATGACGATCAACGCGATCTACCGCTACCTCTACGCGTAGCCGGGTGCCGACTGGCTGCGCCTGTTGCGCGGCTATCGCGGTGGGGCGATCCCCACATCCGCAAACAACGATGCGGGCGCCGTGTGGATGTCGTACATGCGATCAAGCGTGGCGTGATCGGACGACCGGTCGCGGATGGACTGGAGATACTCGTCCACGAACAGGTCCGGTGTCCCGCCCCTGTCCTTTGCCTTCGACGCCATCTGCTCGAGCCCCGATGCCAGATGCTCCATGCAGGTGACGCGCGAGAAGATCATCGCCTTGATGTCGCTGCGCGGGCGGCACACCTCGCCGTAGCCATCGTGGACCTCGCTGCCAGCAGACGCCGAGAAATAGAGCGCTTCCCTGTGGCCGCCGCGCTTCTTCGTGCGCTGCTTCTGGCTGCTCCAGAAGCAGATCATGTCGCGGCCGGAGATCGTTCTGCGGCCGGTGTAGACCACCTGATGGCCGCTTTCGGACGCGCCCACGTTCTCGTTCCAGAACAGTTTCAGGAAATCGCCGGGCCGCGCATAGGCCAGATTGTCGTCGCGAAAGCTGAAGCCGGTGCCGGTGTGCTTCAGCAGGGCCGCGGCGCCGGCGCCGTTGGAATTGAAGATCGCGAACGGGCCGTCCCCGTCCTCGCGCGCGCTCCCGTCCGGCATCGTCCGCAACACTGCGAGCGAGCGCAGCTCTGTGGGGCTCAAGCGGATCGCGCCGCCGTTGTGCAGGCTCGCCACCAGGCGCGCAAAGACGGCGTACGTCGCGCCCGTGCAATGGGACGGCTGTCCGGGATAGACGCGCATCTCCCAGTGGCCGCCGCCGATGTTGTGCGCGGTCACGGTCGGCAGCTCGACGCGGCTGGCAGCGAGACTGTAGCCGCCGCCAGTGGGAAAGCTTTTGATGATGTCGAGGATCATGCGGTTGTAGTCGACGCCGCCGCACGTCGGCGCGCGCAACGGGCCTGCCTGCGCTGCAAGCGAAAGAGCCGCGAGTGTTGCCCCGGCAAGACAATAGCGCGCATGCCCTGCGAGCGAGGTTTTGAACCTCATGCTGGAAAGAACCCCCGATTTGCTAAGCCGTTACGGCCATATGTCCCTGACGGCATTTTAGCACTTTGATTGCGGCATCTGGCGGTGGTGCGCCGCGTCGCGTTCGCGCGCGCGACGATTGGTCGGCCCTGTGTGGCCGCAAGACATCAGCCTTAAGGCGGGTGGCCGCAGAAGACGGAGCCGGCGCAAGAGCCCACACGACGGGACGTCTCCGAGCGATCGTCAGTGCAAGCCCCACCCTTGCGAGCAGCCGCCTGCACGCGGCTTCGCCACGCCCTCGCTGCGGGTTGGCGCGCGTTAACAACTCAACCAATGGCTGCGCCAAACCCGTATTTTGTCGATGACAGAATATGCGCTGTCTATAGACTCGCCGCTCGGCGTGAGGGGAACACGCCCCAGCAGCGAGAGAACTGCGATACCTGGAGGAAAGTTATGCGACCGCCCAAAAGCATTGGAGGCGGGCCGTCCGACATAACGGTTTGGGACACGCACTACATTCCGCCGAGCAAAGCCTTCAGCGTCTACCGCGACGCGCTTTGCAGCGTGTACCTGCCGTGGGCCGCCAAAACGGATTCCGCTCCCGATTTCCAAGGCCGCTTTGAAACGACCGTCGTGGAAAGCGGGAACGATCTCGCGCAGCCGCTGCAGCCCAATGGTGTGCATCCGCACGCCGTCCGAGGTGGCGCGCTCCGACGACGAGTGCTTCTACGTGCTCTACGTGCTGTCCGGCTACCATGCGTGCGATCAGCGCGGGCGCAGAAACGCGGCAGGACCGGGCGAGATCATCATCGTCGACAGCGGGCAGCCCTGCCGCGTCGAGACGGGAGGCCACTACGACATCATCTGCGTCACGGTGCCGAAGGCCGATCTGCGCGGCATCAAGAGCCTGGAGGACAAGCTCGCCAACACGTTGGTGACGGGCGGCCCGCTCGCCATTCCGCTGTTGAGCTGCGCCAGCTTCGTATCGAAGCACCTGATGACATCCTCGCACAGCGAGCTTGCAGCGCTCTACGACGCCTGGGTCTCGCTGCTGCCGCTGGCGGGAGGGTGTTTCGAGGACGAGAACAAGGAAAAGCTCAGCGCCTCGCAGAACAACTCGTTGCTGCGCGCCATCCAAGAGTTCGCCATCCGCAACGCCTCCGACCCCGAGCTCTCCGCCCACACCGCCGCGGACCACTTCGGCATCTCGGTTCGCTACGTGCACAAGCTGTTCGCCACCACCGGCAACACGTTCAACGCCTACGTCGCCGCCACCCGGCTCGACAACATCCGCAGCGACCTCCTTTCGCCGGCTCTCGACCGGCGCCATGTCTCGGAGCTGGCTTACCGCTGGGGCTTCAGCGACCTGTCCACCTTCAACAGGGCGTTCAAGCGGCGGTTCGGCTGCGCCCCGACCCAGTGCCGCATCAGGAGCGACTGACACGGGGGGCGCGCGCGGGTATGCACCCCACGCGCGCAGCCGGTGTCGTTACGCGCCCTCGTAGGCGGCCTCGAGTTGCGCGATGTCGAGCTTCACCATGCCCATGAGCGCCGCCATGACGCGGCGCGAGGCTTCCGGATCAGGGCCCTGCATCAGAGAGCCCAACGCCGCAGGCACGATCTGCCACGACAACCCGTAGCGGTCCTTGAGCCAGCCGCACTGCTGCTCCTTGCCGCCGTCGAGCAACGCGCTCCACAGCCGATCGATCTCGGCTTGGCTGTCGCATTGCACCACCATCGATGTGGCTTCGCTGAACTTGAAGAGCGGTCCGCCATTGAGGCCCATGAACTTGGTGCCGTCGAGCTCGAAGGTGACCATGAGCGCGGTTCCCTCGGGCATGGGCGCATCCCTTCCATAGCGGGAGACGCCCGTGACGCGGGAGTTGGGAATGAGTGAAACGTAGAATTCTGCTGCCTCCTCCGCTTGCGTGTCGAACCAGAGACAGCTGGAGACCTTCTGTGCCGACGCCATGACTTTCTCTCCTTTACTGCGGCATACGCTTCATGGCGGCCTGGATTTCTTTCGCGCTCATGTCGCGCAGATGCGTGGCGATCGACCAGCGATGGCCGAACGGGTCCTCGATGACGCCGTAGCGGTCGCCCCAGAACATGTCGGAGACGGGCATGATCACCTTGGCGCCGGCCTTGATCGCCCGCTTGGTGAAGGCGTCGACGTCGTCGACCATGAGGTGAATGGTGACGGGCGTGCCCTTGAGCGTGGTCGGCGCCTTGGCGCCCATCTCGGGGAACTCGTCGACCAGCATGACCAAGGCGCCATTGATCTGCACCGAGCCGTGCATGAGCTTGCCGCCCTTGCCCGGCAGGCGCATCATTTCTGTCGCACCGAACGCCTTCTTGTAGAAGTCGATGGCCTTGGCCGCGCCGGCGCAGACGAGGTGCGGCGACAGCGCCTGCATTCCCGCGGGCCCCGGCTTAGCGCCGGTCTCTTTCATCTTTGCCGCTGGTTTGGCTTTCCTCTTGGCGCTTGTCTTCGGCTTGGCTTTCATCTGGGCTTCTCCTTTTTCTGGGCACGGTTGAAGAGCAGTTCGATGTAACGGCGCAGGTGATCGATCGAGTCGGCGGCGACCTGCGCGCCGCCTTTGGCCTTGGCGAGGATGAACGCGCCTTGCAGCACGGCCTGCGTATGCAGCGCCAGACTCGCGGGCGTCCAATCCGCATCGATGCGATATTTCTTCATGGCCGCGGCGATATCGGCCTCGAGCGTCTCCGCATGGCCGCAGATCGAACGCGCGCAGGCGGCACGGATTGCCGGGTTGGTGGCGTAGGCCTCCTGCACCATGGTGCCGACCAGACAGGTGAACTCTGGAACGGCACCCTTCAGGATGGCCCGGCGGAAATCGATGTAGCCGAGCACCCGGTCGAGCGGATCGGTCCAATCGTGGTAGGGCGCCGACGCGAACAGCGCCCCCGTCGTCTCCGACCAGTGGTCGGCGGCCGCGACGGCGAGGTCGTCCTTGGTGGCGAAGTGATGGAAGAAGGCGCCCTTGGTCACGCCCGCTGCGGCGCACAGCTCATCGACGGTCGTCGCCGCGTAGCCCTTGGCCCGGATGGCCTGGAAGGCGGCGTCGAGGATCTTGGTGCGCGCCGACAGCTTGGCGGTGGGTTTTGGCATGGTGCCCCCTTGAGATCGCATACATACCGACCAGTCGGTATGTTGTCAACGGGCGAGGCGGACCATCGCCGTTTTCCGCCGGGGAACGCAGGCGCGGCGTGCGCCAGTCCGCCCTGGCCGCTCGCGCGCCGCGGCTCTGCTCAGAACGGGTGGAGGAGGACTTACGGGGGGCGTGGCCCCGCCCACGCACGGCGGACGAAATGCGCCGGTGACGGCGAACGCCGCGCTGCATCATGCGCCGGCCGCTCTGGCGCCAAAGGCGGCCCGTGGGTCTCAGTGCGAAACGACGGCGTCGACCGCGGTGGTGGTGCCGTTGGGAGCTGCGGCCTCCTTGGGCGCGGCGGGGAGCTCTTTGGTGTGAAGCTCGGACACGATCTGGATATTGCCTGCCAGGCGTCCGCCGGACGCCACCGACAGCTTGCCGTAAGCGAGCTCGCCGCTCACTTGGCCGGTCGAGCGGATGTCGAGATGATCTTCAACCTGCACCTCACCCTCGATCGTCCCGTGCACCTCGGCGCGCTCCGAGCACACAATGCCTTTGAGGCAGCCGCCGGCGCGCACGATCACGGCCTCCGCCACGACCTTGCCCTCGAGCGCGCCCGCGATCTCGACTTGCGAGCAATTGGTGATCTCGCCGACGATGCTCGCCCCTTTGCCGACGACGACGACGCCGTCGCCGTTTGACGGTTCCGATTGCAGGATCTCGTGCCCGGCGCTTTGCGCGACCTCACGCCGGCGGAAGCCGACGAGGTCTCCCCATTCGCGGGACGACTTGTTCTGCTCGCTGTAGGACTCTTCGCTGCCGTTTGGGTGAATGGGCTTGCTGGACATGGGGCGCGGCCTTTCTCAAGCTTGCTCGCCGGCGATTGAATGGGCTCGATAGTGGCAGCAGTAAGGATATTGTTTAGTTCGCTGAAACAATTGGTTATCAGCTTTTCCTTTAACCATGTTTGAAGTTGGAAATTGGCCTTGCGATCACACGCCTCAGGCCCTCGCATCGCCTCAGAGGCGAGAAGGGATGCGCGCGTATCGAGGATGAGCTAGAGAGGCGGCGCGCGCTCCTGCGCTCGAGGAGGAAGAGGATGCCCGCCTTCCCACGTGCCTATTTCCCACACGCCTGTTTCTCACGTGCCTGTGCCGTGCTGGCCGCCGTCGTCGCCATCGCCGCTGGCGTTCTCGTCACCATACCGGCTTCGGCCGAGACCGTGACCATGCCAACGGGCCTGAAGATCATCGATACCAAGGTCGGCAGCGGCGCCCAGCCCAAGAAGGGTCAGACGGTCGTCGTGGACTACACGGGCTGGCTTTATGAGAACGGCGCCAAGGGCGCGAAGTTCGATAGCTCGGTCGATCGCGGCTATCCGTTCATGTTCAAGCTCGGCGAAGGCCAGGTCATCCAAGGATGGGACGACGGCGTCGCCAGCATGAAGGTCGGCGGCAAGCGCACGCTCATCATTCCGCCCGGTCTCGCCTACGGCAGCCGCGGCGCCGGCGGCCTCATTCCCCCCAACGCGACACTGATCTTCGACGTGGAGCTGCTGGGGCTGAAATAGCTCGAAAGAAGCGGAGGCGTGCGCGCGCGACGCGTCGTGCACGCCGTCATCGGCTACTTGAGGGGGGGCTCGCCGCAGTTCGCCTCGCAGCCGAGCGGATAGCCCCAGGCCGGGTAATAGGGCGGCTGCACGTAGTAGGGGCGCGGGCGACGCATCTGCCACGCCGGGCGCCAGTAGTCGGAGTTGTAGTGGGGATAGTAGCGCGGCGCCTCGTAGACGTAAGGGTAGCGGTCCGGGGCGTCCGGATCGCGATCACGCCAGAACCAGCCGGCGTCCGCGGGTGCGGAGACGGCAAACCCCATCGTCACAGCCAGACCGATGCTGGCAACCACGGCTCGCAGGCGCATATCAATTCCCTCAGCCTTTTACCTCTACGCGATTCCGCACCTTGAGCGCAATTGCGCGCCCGGCCGCGCCCCTTCGGCCCACCCAGGGGTCCCGCTGCTCCTGCCGAGCGCGACAAATGCCCGATTTGCCGGCCTCGGCCGACCTCGCGAGGTCCCCTAGCGGCTGTGTCACAAGATCCACAGCGCCAGAAGAAGTGCGATCCCCCCGAAGATCACCAGCGGCTCGGAGAGGTTGGCGAGCGTGCCGGCGATCAGCGCTTGGTAGGTGAGGCCCGCCCGCTCGATCGTCAGCAGCGCGCGATCCCTGGCGTCGATCTCGGCCTTGATCGCGTCGGCGTGCGCGGGCGCGCAGACGCCCAGCGAACTGCTGGGGCTCCAGGATGAAGCGCGTGCCTTTGAGCGTCTTGCCCACATCGAAGCCGGGCGTGCAGGGCACGCGCGCGAAGCGGCGCGTCGTTGCCGGCGAGGGAATAGCCGAGTGGTGCGCCGTCACAAAGGCGCGGTAGAGCTCGAGGAACGATGGCCGATCGGTGCGGGCGATGTCGGCGGCGACGCGCGCGCACCCGCCGCTCCACAGGTATGACTCTGGATCCTTCTCGCAGGTCATGCGCACGGCGTAACCGCGCGGCAGGTCGCCTCGACCCTGCGCGTCGCTGATCGTGCCGGCGACATAAATGCCGCTGCCGACGACGATGAGGCCCACGATGAGCCGCCAGCCGCGCCGCAGGGCCGATGCCCCGGTTCTCACGATGATATGATCCCGCATGCGCCCCCCCTCTCAGCCGTCGCCCCGCTCACGGGCAAAGCTTTTGCCCCAGGGACGCTCGCAGGACCAGCATTCTCAATCCATTTTCTTTTGTCATCGTCCCTGTCGGCCAGGCATAGCTATTGGGCGCGCGCCCCACTATCATTTCTGCGGACACCGAACGCATGCAACCGCGTGAAGGGGGTCAAGCGTGCGCGCCCGCGACCGGATCGTCCTGGAAGCGATGTATGCGTCTTGGGCAGCCAAGGACTTGAATGCTGTCTTGTCCTGCTGCTCCGATGACATCGTCTTCGCGATTCACGTGCCGCCCGAGATCATGCCGTTCGCCGGGGAAACGCGGGGAAAGGCCGCGCTCGTGCCGCGGCTGCAGATGATCCTCGACGATTTCGATTTTCTCGAGTATCGGCCGATTTTCATCAACGACGAGGGCGACACCTTCCACTCGCAGGTGCGCTACCACTTCCGCCACAAGAAGACGCAGCTCGACATCGCCGGGACGATGCGGCACGTGTGGCGCGTCGAGGATGACAAGATCGTCCGCCTCGAGGAGTTTCACGACACGCCGCGCGTGGGTGCCTTCTTCGAGCTCCTGGCGGAATCGGAAAGCGGCAAGCCGCAGCGCACCTTTCCCAACATCAAGCGCAACAGGTAAGCGCCCCGCCGCGGATTGCGGGAGGGACGGTGCGGGGCGTCAAGAGGCGTCAACGATCGGCGATCGCCGCAGGCGGTGCGCTCGGGGCGCCCGGGGAAAGGATCAGCGGCTCTGCCGCCCGGGGTTCATGTAGTAGGTGATCATGAGCATCGACATGATCAGCGACGACAACAGGCCGGCGAGGACGCCGACCCAGATGCCCGAATGGGCCTCGCGGTAGTCGTGCAGGAGGTCGTGGCCGGCAAGGCTGCCGGCGAGCGAGGACACCAGCACGAATACGATGACCACGGCCGGAATTCTGGTCACGTCGGGCCCAGCGCCCCACACGACGCGGATCAATACGTGGCGCACGATGCCGGCCGCGACCGTTGCGACGAAGCCCGAGATGATGGCGAGCAGCGTGCGGTCCACGCCCATCTGATCGAGGAGCCCGCCGACGATGGCGCCGACCGCGGCAGCGACCAGGATTACGATCATCAGGCTTGCCGAGGTTACCCCTTCCGGCATCGCTCACCTCCCCGGTGAAATCTGGTTGTTTGCTGGCGTCAATTGTGGCGGCCCGGTCTTAACATGCGGTATCGGGGAGCCGTCGAATTGGGGTTGCATATCCCCTGATGTGGCGAATTGGGAAACCAGCCGCGTGGCACGCTCCGCCTCCCCGCGTCCGGGCCGATCGAGCCCGAAGCGACGACGGGGGGTCCGTCACGAGGAGACACACCATGGCAACCTACATCGTGCTCATCAACTTCACCGAGAAAGGCGCCAAAGCCGTGCGCGATACAGCCAAGCGCGCCGATGCTTTCAAGAAGATCGCCAAGAAGGCGGGCGTCACCTTGAAGGACGCGCATTGGACGCTCGGCGCTATTGACGGCGTCCTCACCTACGAGGCGCCCGACGACGAGACGATGACCGCCTACCTGCTCGGCGTCGCCGAGGAGGGGTTCGTCAAGACGCAGACGATGCGCGCGTTCGCCGAGCCCGAGATCAAGAAGATCATCGGCAAGATGCCGTAGCGCTGCAGCGCGCGCTTCTTGCGGAAGACTGTGCCCGAGACGCAATCGGCCATCCTCCCGTGGACGCTCCCGGGGCAACCGTGCGACGCTTCCCGCGCATGATTCGCCGAAAGATCGGGAGGACACGACATGGAGCCGCTCATGGGAGTTCTCATCGGGTTGGTCGTGGCGATCGTTGCGCTGATCGTTTTCACCTTCATTTTCATGTGGATCTGGAACCTCGTGATGCCCGACGTGTTCGGCGTCAAGCAGCTCACGCCGTGGCAGGCGCTCGGCATCCTCATCCTCGCGGCGATCCTGTTCGGCGGCCACCGGGTGGTGAACGTGTACCCGCACGCCTTCCACCACCACGTGGCAGGGCCGGCACCCGTTTAGGGCCTGAGGTTTGTAAGCCTGCGCCGCCGCCGCGATAGCAAGCGGCGGCCTTATTTATTGGCGCCCCGACGCGAGGCTGCGCCGATCATTCGCGCGGTGTGCGGGTAAACCGATGATCCGTGCCGGGATTTTCCGTTGGATATCTTTTGCTCTATGATGCATCAAGCTTGACCGACGTACGCTGACGGTCGATCCCAGCGACGCACCAAGCGCCCGTGTGAGGCGCCGGGGATACGTGGGGGCGAAACGCCCATGGACACTGCAAGTTTATTGCAGGCTATCTACAAGGCCTACCGCGAGAACCGCCTCGCCGACATGCTTGGCTATCTCGACGAGGACTTCCGCTACGCCGTGCATCTGCCCGAGGAGGCGCTGCCGGGCGGCGACAAGGTGCGCAACAAGGCGGAGACGGCGGAGTTGCTCACGTATCTGGGAGAGACCTACGACTTCCTCGCCTACGATCCGGGGCCGATCATCGCCGCCGACGGCAGGGCAACGGTGCAGCCGCAGATCCGCATCCGCGACAAGCGCACGGGCAAGGTGCTCGAGACCAAGCTCGCCCATGCCTGGACCGTCAAGGACGGCAAGGCCGTGGCGCTCGATGAGCGTCACGACGTTGAAAAGATCGAAGCGTTTCTGAAAAGCGTGGCCGACAACGGCGCCTGAAGCGCGACCGCCAACTCGCGGCGGCCGAAGCCCCTCACCTCAGCATTTGCGCAAGGCCGCCGAAAGCTCGCGGAAGTAGCTCGAGCGCTCGGGCGACACCGTCACCTGCTGGGCGCACTCGGATCCCGCCACCGCCATCTTGGCCTGGAAGAAGGCGCCGCCCAGCATCACCTCGAAACCGTCCTTGGTCACGTCGCCGCGCACGATCCCGGCGAGCGAGTTGATCTTGTCCTCCCAGCGGCCCGTGACCTTGGTGCCCTCGACCTGCAGAAGCGTCGCCGCCTCGAGCCGGATGCTGTCGCCCTTGCAGCGCAGGTTCTGCTTCATGCCGGAGCCGTCCTTGGTGGGCAGGTACGTCACCACGCATTTGAAACTCAGCGGGTCACCCGAGGTCGACGTCATCACCGCATCGCCGCTCCAGCGCCCGGCGAGGCGCGCCAAGGGATCGGAGGCGGGGATGGCGGCGATGTTGGCGGTGGAGGCGGCAGCGAGCGCAATGCCCGCGCCCGCGACGACTTTGGCTAATCTGGAAACCTCGAAGCGACGAGAGGTGTGCAGCACGTGGCCCTCCTGCTCAATGCAAGCGCTCTGGCGCGTCTTTGTTTTGTGGCTCCGGGCTCGCGGCCCATGCGCGCTCAAATGCTGCATGGGGAGGCAAATGCCTCGTTTGGGGCCCGGTCCCACCCCCGATTGAAAAAGAGTCTGCCGCCCGATCTGGTCATCTTCTTGTTCATAGGCCAAAAAAGGGGGTAGGCAGACCAGGGTGCGCCCGCCTAGCGCGGAAAGGCCCCAGCGCGGCGTGAACGCGCCTGTTTCTGCTATGCTTGACGATAAGGCGCGAAGGCGAGAACAAGGCGAAGGCATGACCGCAGTACCCGACTTCACCAAGATTGCGCTTGGTGGTGCAGCCCGAGCCGGCGGCACCGCGCCGCCCCAAGGCACCGCCTACGAGGCGCCCGAGGGCATTGCCATCAAGTGCGCCTACACGGCCGCCGACACCAAAGGCCTCGACTTCCTCGACACCTTCCCCGGCATCCCGCCCTACGTGCGCGGGCCCTATCCGGCCATGTACGCGCTGCAGCCGTGGACCATCCGCCAGTACGCGGGCTTCTCCACCGCCGAGGACTCCAACGCCTTCTACCGGCGCAACATCGCGGCCGGGCAGAAGGGGCTCTCCGTCGCCTTCGACCTCGCCACCCACCGCGGTTATGACTCCGACCATCCGCGCGTGCGCGGCGACGTCGGCATGGCCGGCGTGGCCATCGATTCCATCTTCGACATGCGCACGCTGTTCTCCGGCATTCCGCTGGAGCAGATGTCGGTGTCGATGACCATGAACGGCGCGGTGCTGCCGGTGCTGGCGCTCTTTATCGTGGCGGGCGAGGAGCAGGGTGTGGCGCACGACAAGCTGTCGGGCACCATCCAGAACGACATCCTCAAAGAGTTCATGGTGCGCAACACCTACATCTACCCGCCCGAGCCCTCCATGCGCATCGTGGCGGACATCTTCGCCTATACGTCCGCAGCACATGCCCAAGTTCAACTCGATCTCGATCTCCGGCTATCACATGCAGGAGGCGGGCGCGACGGCGGACCTGGAGCTCGGCTACACGCTGGCCGACGGTATCGAGTACGTGCGCGCCGGCCGCGCGGCAGGGCTCGGCATCGACGCCTTTGCGCCGCGACTGTCGTTCTTCTGGGCGATCGGCATGAACTTCTTCATGGAGATCGCCAAGATGCGGGCCGCCCGCCTGCTGTGGGCCAAGCTCGTCAAGGACGAGTTCAATCCCAAGAACGACCGCTCGCTCTCACTTCGCACGCACTGCCAGACGTCCGGTTGGTCGCTCACGGCGCAGGACGTGTTCAACAACGTGACGCGCACCTGCATCGAGGCCATGGCGGCAACGCAAGGGCACACGCAGTCGCTGCACACCAACGCGCTCGATGAGGCGATCGCGCTGCCGACCGACTTCTCGGCGCGCATCGCCCGCAACACGCAGCTCTTGTTGCAGCAGGAGACCGGCACCTGCCGCGTCATCGACCCGTGGGGCGGCAGCCACTTCGTGGAGCGGCTCACCTATGAGCTCGCGGAGAAGGCGTTGGCGCACATCACCGAGGTGGAGCGCCTCGGCGGCATGGCCAAGGCGATCGCCGCCGGCATCCCCAAGATGCGCATCGAGGAGGCGGCAGCCCGCACGCAGGCGCGCATCGACTCAGGGAAACAGACCATCGTCGGCATCAACAAGTTCCGCGTCGACGACGAGGCGACCATCGACATCTTGAAGGTCGACAACCGCAGCGTGCGCGAGCAGCAGATCGCCAAGCTCAAGCGGCTGCGCGCCGAGCGCGACGAGAAAGCCGTGCAGGCGGCGCTCGATGCGCTGACCGAAGGCGCGCGCGGCAACGCCAATCTGCTCGACCTCGCGGTGAAGGCGGCGCGCGCGCACGCGAGTGTCGGAGAAATCTCCGACGCGATGGAAAAGGTGTTCGGCCGGCACCGCGCCGAGATCCGCGCCATCTCAGGGGTGTACCGATCGGAGGTCGGCAGCATGAACGACGACGTGGCGAAGGTCTTGGCGCTGGTGGAGGCCTTCGACAAGGACGAAGGGCGCCGCCCGCGCATCCTCATCGCCAAGATGGGCCAGGACGGGCACGACCGCGGCCAGAAGGTGATCGCGTCGGCCTTCGCCGACTTGGGCTTCGACGTCGACATCGGGCCGCTGTTTGCCACGCCCGACGAGGCCGCGCGCCAGGCGGTGGAGAACGACGTGCACGTGATCGGCGTCTCCTCGCTGGCCGCCGGGCATCTGACGCTGGTGCCGGACCTGAAGGAGGCGCTGGAGAAGGAAGGGCGCGGCGACATCATGATCGTCGTCGGCGGCGTCATCCCGCCGTCGGACTATCCCGCGCTGTTCGAAGCAGGCGCCGCGGCGGTGTTTGGCCCCGGCACCAACATTCCGGAAGCCGCGGCCGATCTCATTCACAAGCTCAACGTCAAGCTCGGGCACGCCAAGGCCGCGGCGGAGTAGCGGTCGAACTCATGGCGCTCAACTCCATCTTCATGCTGAGATGTGGGTCGCGCCCTCGGCGGGAAGTTTAGAGAACCGGCCCCGCCCGAAAGGGTCATGTCCCGCGGAGGCGGGAACCCAGTCGCACAAGGAGCCAGTTGATGTGAGTTCGAGCTCGGAAACGAACTAGCCGGCCAGGACGCCCTCAATCCCGACATCAGACGAACGCCGATGCCCGTGACGAGTCCTGGCGTCCCGGCCTGCGACGCGGAGCAAGACGGAGTGCGCGTTGCGGCGCACCATCGCGAGTTGCCGTCAAAGACTGTGACCGTTACGTCCCGACGTGAAGGATCCGAGGAGGACCGCTACGCAAGCCTCCGGGCTTGCGTCTACGGCGACTGAGAGCTGTCTCGACGCACCGCGCGGTATCCGCGAGCTGTGCGAGATCGTCGAGGAGGTCATCGCCATCTACAAGCAGGACTGTTTCCACTCCTCATCGCGACTTTGCCAATAAGCTCGCAGTCGCTAGATGCCGGCGTGATCAATTTCACCACGGAGGACCGATGAACGAACCGATCGAGCCAGGCTTCATGGCCTTCGTCGCCGAGGGCAGCGAAGGCATCGGCGCCGTGCGCGGCGTCTCCTCCGACAGCCTCGTCATCTACATCGAGAACGCCGGCGAGTTCATCGTCCCCATGTCGGCCGTCAAGAAGGTGCACGACCAAAAGGTCATGCTGAACCCCCGCCTTCTGGACAAGGCGCTGCTCGACGCTATCGGCCACGTCCACGACAGCGAGGATCCCAAGCTCGTCGGCTGAAGCTGGGCCTGTCCCCCCGGAAACAGCGGCGCAGGCCCGGCTCTGGCATAAGCCGTCCCAACTCGGGGAGGCGCCCCGGCTCGAAGCCGCGCGCGCCCTCGCACCACACGGGACGGAGCGACGATGATCCGCACTTTCTTCGCAGGCCTGGGCGTGGTGTTCACCCTGCTCATCGTGTTCTGCGCCAGCTTCCTGGGGCGGCTCGCCTATGAGCAAGGCGCGCAAGCCCCCGCGCACCAGCGCCTCGCCGTCGCCATCACGCGCGATCTATCGCGCGCCTGGTCGGTCAAGGACATCCGCGCGTACTATGCGGGCACCGTGGGCCACAGGCTCAGCGCGGCCGGCGCACAGCAGCCCTTCAACGCCCTAAAGCCGCTCGGGTCCTTACGCTATGTCGATGACACCGAGGTGGCCACCGGCTGGACGCGCGGCAGCCTGGCCCGCGTCACCTCGCCGGCGGCGGCGGCCGAGCTCATGGCCGAGCTCTTGAGCAAGACCGTGCGCGTCAGCTTCCTCGCCAAGTTCGCCAACGGCTTCGCCCATGTGACGGTGGAGCTGCGCCACGAGGGCGGCGCCATGAAGCTGTGGCACTTGCAGATCGACAGCCGCGAGCCGCTCCCCAGCGCCCCGCGTCAGCGCCCGCAGGCGATCAGCCACGCGTGAGGCGCCCCCCCGGCGCCGCCACTTCTTTCTCGGCATCCCACGCACCGGCCTGGGCAGCGGCATGGCAGATGGTGTAGGACACCTCCCGCGAGGCTGCCGCGCCAGGAAAACCGCCATGCTGACCATCTATGAAGCCAACGGCAAAGGCCTGAAGGTGCACGACCGGGACGCGCCGATCACCGGCAACTGCGTCTGGATCGACCTGTTGCAACCTTCCCCCGATGAGGACCGCTTCGTGGAGGAGGTGCTCATGGTCGACATCCCCACGCGCGCGGAGATGCGCGAGATCGAGCCCTCCAACCGCTTCTACCAGGAGAAGGGCGCCTACTTCATGACGGCGTCCATCGTCTACAACATCGAGGCCCCGGTCCCCTCGACCACACCCGTCACCTTCATCCTGGCGGGCGACCGCCTCGTCACCGTGCGCTACGCCGAGCCCAAGGCCTTCCCGCTCTACATGCAGCGCGTGGACAAGGGCGATGCACCTTGCACGACGGGCGCCGCCATCATGATGGGCCTCATCGAGGCGCTCATCCACCGCAAGGCCGACCTCATCGAGCGCATCCAGGACGAGGTCGACCGGCTGGCACAGGCCATCTTCGATCTGAAAGGCGGCAAGCAGAGCCGGCCGCGCCGGTTCGACGTGCTCTTGAAAGGCACCGGCAAGGCCGGCGACATCACCGCGCGCGCCGAGGAGAGCGCCACCTCGCTCAACCGGCTGTTGCACTTCCTGGTGCAGGCGATGCGCGAGCGCGGCGACGACCCACGCGTGCGCCAGCGCATCAAGGCAGCCCACCGCGATATCAACTCGCTGATGGACCACACCCGCTTTTTGTCGGGCCGCATCACCTTCCTGCTCGATGCGACGCTCGGCATGATCTCCACCGAGCAGAACCAGATCATCAAGCTGTTCTCGGTGATGGCGGTGGTGCTGCTGCCGCCGACGCTGATCGCCTCCATCTACGGCATGAACTTCAAGCAAATGCCCGAGCTTCAGTGGACCTACGGCTACCCGTGGGCGCTCGGGCTCATGGTGATCGCGGCGCTCGTTCCCGTAATCTACTTCCGCCGCAAGGGCTGGCTCTAGACGGGCGCGAGGTGCAGCCACAGCAGGGCCGCTGCGGCGCAGAGCCCGAGCGTCACGGCGATAGCGGCGCGAAAGGCGAACACCAGAACGAGCGCGAGGCCCGTCAGTGCCAGCGCGGTCCAGTTTATCGAGGCGGGATCGGGCACCGGCAGGCGCAAGGGGCCGAAGGCGCGCTCGCCCACGTTAGCAAACAGGACGTGCAGCGCGAACCAGGTCGACAGGTTGGCGATGACGCCGACGACCGCCGCAGTGACGGTGCGCAAGGCGGAGACGAGCCGCGGCGCGTGGGTCAGACGCTCGATGTAGGGCGCGCCGGCGAAGATCCACAGAAAGCAAGGGGCGAACATCGCCCACAGCGTGACCAGCGCGCCGAGGACACCCATGACCACGGGATTGCCGCCGCCAAAGCGGTGCGCGGCCGTGTAGCCGACGAACTCGGTGACGAGGATCAAGGGGCCATTCGTCGTCTCGGCGAGGCCGAGCCCGTCGAGCATCTCGCCGGGCGTGAGCCACTGATAGCCGGTGACCACCTGCTGCGCCATGTAGGCGAGCAGCGCATAGGCGCCGCCGAAGCTCACCACCGCCAGCTTGGAGAAATACCAGGCGATCTGCGCCAGCACGTGATCGGGGCCAAACACCAGCGCGATCGCGGCCAGCGGCAAGATCCAGACGGCGAGCCACACGCCGATGGTGCGCAGCGTCTGCGAAGTCGGCACGGCGACCATGGGCGCAGCCGGCGCCGCAAGCGCTGGCGCGCGCAGATAGCCGGCGGCGGCGGCCGCGGCCACAACCAGCGGAAAGGGAAGGGCCAGGAAGAAGATGGCGACGAAGGCGGCGGCGGCGGCGAGCCAATCGGCGCCGCCTTTCAGCGCGCGCCGCCCCAGACGGACGAGCGCCTCCAGCACGATGGCGAGGACGGCGGCCTTGACGCCGATGAACAGCGCCTCCGCCTGCGGGGTGCGGCCGTAGGCGCCGTAGAGGATCGACAGCGCCAGTACGAGGAGCGCGCCCGGCGCGACGAACAGGAGGCCGGCCGCCAGTCCGCCGCGAACGCCGTGCAGCCGCCAACCGGAATAGGTGGCAAGCTGCATGGCCTCGGGGCCCGGCAACAGCATGCAGAAGCTCAGGGCCGACAGGAACGTGCGCTCGCCGAGCCACCGGCGCTCGTCGACCAGCACCCGATGCATGAGCGCGATCTGTGCGGCAGGTCCGCCGAAGGATAAGAGCCCGATGCGGGCCCAGACCGCGGCAGCCGTGCGAAAGTCGGGTCGCGCAACCGCTTCCTCGCCTGCCTCGCCCTGCATGCCCGGCTCCTCCCCGCCCCCCGCGTACGGCGCGCCGCTGCCACTTCATAGGGCAGTCCCCAACTGCTTCCGGATTGCAGCTGCGACTCGCCGTCGCGGCACTGCACTAGTGCACCGCACAAAACTCCTTTGAATTCCGCAACTAGGGCGAATATTACAGGAATGTCGTTCAATTTGATGCATTGACCGCCACATTTACCGGTGGTCGGTAGCGGGTGCCAGGACGGGGGACAGCCCCTGAGCCATGGCGGCAGAACAGGTTCTGGTGTTCCGCTTTTAGGCCACTCTCCACCCGCAAAGCCCCTTCCCACCAAATCGTGACGCCTCCTCGAAGGAGCGCACCTCCAGGTCTCGCCCATCCGGCGAGCTGGTCCGGGGGTCGGGCGATTGGCCCAAGCACTGCCGCTGTAAACAGGAGTGAATGAAATGCGGACCTTGATCTATTCCGCGGTGGCCGTGCTGACGCTCGGTCTCGTGACATTGTCGCCGGCCAGCGCCGCGACCTATTGGAAGTGCATGGGGCCGGCGGTGGCCTGCTCGGGCTCGGCGGCATCGTTCAGCGCCGCGGCCTACCACAGGGGCTCGCGCGGCCACGTCCATGCAAGCCGCCGGGGCGGGCGGCACGTCGCCAGCCGTCGTCATGCGCGCTCTTACCAGGTTGCCAGCCGCAGCGAGCGCCACAGCCGCAACAGCCACGCGGCTCGCTTCAGCAGTGCGGCCTATGCGGGCGGCGGCTCTTACTCGGGCATGGCCTCCTACTACGGCAGTGAATCGGGTTCGCGCACGGCTTCGGGCGCCCACTTCAATCCCGGCGCCATGACGGCGGCCCACCGCACCCTGCCGTTCGGCACCAGAGTGCGCGTCACCAACCGGCGCAACGGCCGCTCGGTCGTGGTCACCATCAACGACCGCGGGCCCTTCGTCCGCGGCCGCGTCATCGACCTGTCGTCGGGCGCCGCAGGCGTCATCGGCATGCGCTCTTCAGGCGTCGCGCCCGTGAGCCTGGAGGTTCTCGGCCGCAGCTGAGCCCCACATCCAGGCACAAGGAATGGGCGGCGGATGCGAGGCATCCGCCGCCCTTTTTTGTTGTGGAGTAGGCAAGGGGCAATAGGACTGTGCTGCAGACGTCGCTGCCGACCGTCGACTGCCCGCCTTTAGCTTGCCGTCACCTGGCTCACGGCCGGCGGCACTGGCATCCATAGGCCGACCTGGCTGTCGCGCACGCCGAGGAGCAGGAGCCCGATGGCAACGAGCGCCGCGCCGACAAGTGCGACCGCGACCGCGGCCGCGGGCCCCGTCAGAAGCGGATGAGACGGCGAACTATCGCTGGCGACTTTCATGGGAGCCGTTCCTGTTTGGCTACGAGGTCTGGGTCGTGGGGTGCGACCGGAAACATTTGCACGCTTGCGAAACATGAGACCCTCGCCCGGGAAATGCGAGATAACGAGCCGGCATCGAACGGAAAACGTCGGTGTCGCTCCCTTCCCGTTGGCCTCGCGGGACAAAAACCGGTAAATTCCGGAAAGTCCGTCGATGCCGCACCCAGGGACCCAAGGGCCGCTGCCGCCATGAAGGCCTCCACCTCGAGATCCGCCCGCGAATCCGCTCTGGCTCAGATCAAGACGGCCATGATCGAGAAGAAGCTCACGCAAGCCGAGCTGGCGGATGCGGCCGACTGCCACGAGAAGACGATCCAGAACCTGTTGGGCGGGCGCTCTGTGCGCGATCAGACGCTGTTTGACGTGTGCATGGTCCTGGGCCTCGACTTCGACAAGCTCAAGAGCGCATGGACGGGCGGCAACGGCGGCGCCAGGGAGCCGAGCGGCGGCGACGGCGGCGTGGTGTCGCCGGTCTACATGGGCGCCTACACGCGCGCGGCCGTCGACCACTACATCGGCAGCTATCTGACGCTCAGGCCCTCGTTCTCGCGGCCCGACACCATCGTCGCCTACCGCACCGACGTGAGCTGGGATCCGGAGTGGCCGAGCCTGCTGTTCCAGGAGCGCGACCGTCCCGATGCACCCTACTCGCACCGCGGACGGCTCTATATTCCCTCCTCCTCGATGTTCATCCATCTCGTGTCGCTGACCAAGGGCGCCATGCGCATGGTCGTCGTGTCGCAGATCGACCGCTTCGGCGAGATGCGCGGCATCATCACGACGATCTACAAGCACGGGGCGATGCTGCAGCCGGTCGCCGCGCCCATCGTCTATGCGAAACGCGAGGCATTCACCGGCGCCTTCGGCGAGGTCGCGTCCAAAAGCGCGTGCTACGCCGAGTACCGGAAGGTGCTGGACGAGACCACAGCGGAGGGCTACGCGCGGCTGCTGAAATAAGTGCAACGCGCCGGCAACGCTGTCGTTTTCGGCGCCTGGCCGCGCGGGCCCGCCTTCCTGCCCTTGTGACACTGCCGCCATTTGATGTCTTCCGGGCCGAAAGGACTTACACCCGGCGCCGAGAAGCCCTATATGACTGACGGGTCAGTCATGCCAAGGGACCGGAGCATGGGCAAAGGCACGAAGCTGCGGGCGGCGGCAGCAAGCCCGGCGCGCCGCGCGGCGAAGGCACTGGCCAAAAAGCGCGGCCGCGCCCGCAGAATCGCGCCCGCCGCCCGCAAAGAGGCGATCCTCGAGGCCGCATTGACGGTCTTTGCCGAGCGCGGCTTCGAGGCCGCGCGGCTCGACGACGTCGCCGCACGTGCCGGCGTCGCCAAGGGCACGCTCTATCTTTACTTCAAGGACAAGGAGGCGCTGTTCGAGGAGCTCTTGCGCGGCGCCGTCTCGCCGATCCTGAGCGACGTGACGGCGCTCGCCGAGGCGCCCGACATGCCCTTCGCGCAGGCGCTCGATACGCTCTATGGCTTCTTCGAGCGCGAGGTGCTCGGCACCGACCGCAAGCTCCTCTTCGCCTCGTCCTGACCGAGGGCCCGCGCTTTCCGCGCATCGCCGAGGCGCACTACCGCACCGTCGTGTCGCGCATGCTGCCGCTGATCCAGAAGATCGCCGCAGCGCGCCGCCGACCGCGGCGAGCTGGCGAACGATGCGGTCGTGCGCTTCCCGCAGCTCGTCGCCGCGCCGATGCGTCACGGCCATCATCTGGGACGCGCTGTTTGCCAAGATCAAGCCGCTGGACGTAGCGGGCTTCCTGCGTGCCCATCGCGACATGCTCATCGCCAAGCCGCGGAGGCGATCGCCATGACCCGGCAGCGCGCCGCCATCGCCATCGTTGTCGTTGCGCTGATCGGCGTCGCCGCGGCCATCTACTATCTGCGCGCCAACGGCCCTCCGACCGAGTTCCAGGGCTGGATCGAGGCGGACTTCATCTTCGTGAGCCCCGACGAGATCGGCCGCCTCGAGACGCTCTACGTGCGCGAAGGCTCGCATGTCGAGGTCGGCACGCCGCTGTTCCGCCTCGACGACGATCTGCAAGAAGCCGCCGTCAACGAGAACGAGGCGTA
Organism: uncultured Alphaproteobacteria bacterium; assembly: GCA_963728165.1. GTDB lineage: Bacteria > Pseudomonadota > Alphaproteobacteria > Rhizobiales > Hyphomicrobiaceae > Hyphomicrobium_A. The sequence goes on from CAVSIY010000004.1 coordinate 83,026, forward strand.
TGTCGTCAACGCCAAGATCGTGTACCGACGCGCCGAGGAGTTGTTGAAGAAATCGGTGGGCAGCGAAAAGGCCGTCGACGATGCCAAGGCGGCGATGCGCTCGGCCGAAGCCAAGCTCAACTCGGCCAAGACCCGGCTCGATCGCCGCGAACGATTGAGCCCGGTGGCCGGCGCCATCCAGGAGGTCTATTTCCGCGGCGGCGAGATGGTACAGCCGGCGCACCCGATCGTATCGATCCTGCCCCCCGGCAACGTCAAGGTGCGTTTCTTCGTGCCGCAGGCGACGGTGCCCAAGATCCACATCGGGGACCCCGTGCTGATCCATTGCGACGGCTGTCGCAAGGACCTCGTCGCGCACGTGAGCTTCATCTCGGCCGAGGCCGAGTTCACCCCGCCCGTGATCTACAGCCTGGAGGAGCGGGCCCGCCTCGTGTTCCGCATCGAGGCGATCCCCGAGCACCCCGACGACTTGAGGATCGGCCAGCCCGCGGACGTCGCCTTTGCGAGCTCCCCTCCTCCGAGACCGACGAACCATGCCGAGAAGTGAGTCCACCAGCGACCGCGCGCCGGAGATTGCCATCGATGTCGAGGGCCTGACCAAGTCTTTCGACGGCAAGGAGGTCGTGCGCGACCTCTCACTGCAGGTGCGGCGCGGGGAGATCTTCGGCTTTCTCGGACCCAACGGCTCGGGCAAGACCACGACGCTGCGCATGATCTGCGGGCTTCTCACGCCAGACGGCGGGCATGGCACCGCGCTCGGCCACGACATCCTGACCGAGCGTGACCAGATCAAGCGGCGCGTCGGCTACATGACGCAGCGGTTCAGCCTCTATGAGGACCTCTCGATCAAGGAGAACCTGGAGTTCGTGGCGCGCGTCTACGGCGTGCCCGATCCGAGCGGGGCGGCGCGCGAGGCCATAGCGCGGCTCGGACTTAAGGGCCGCGAGCAGCAATTGGCGGGAACGCTGTCGGGCGGCTGGAAGCAGCGTCTGGCGCTCGGCGCCTGCATCCTGCCGAAGCCTGAGCTGCTGCTTCTGGACGAGCCCACCGCCGGCGTCGATCCCAAGGCGCGGCGCGAGTTCTGGGGCGAGATCCACAAGCTCGCCAGCGGCGGCATGACGGTGCTCGTCTCCACCCACTACATGGACGAGGCCGAGCGCTGCCACGAGATCGCGTATCTCGCCTATGGCAGGCTGCTCGCCAAGGGCACCATCCCCGACGTGATCGCCGCCTCGCACCTGCGCACCTACAGCGTGAGCGGGCCGGATCTCAACCACCTTGCGGAGAAGCTCGTCGGGACGCCCGGCGTCGACATGGTGGCGCCCTTCGGGACGAGCCTGCACGTGGCCGGCCGCGATGGGGAGGCACTCGACGCCACCGTCGCCAGCTTCAAGGGCGACCCGGGGCTGCACTGGAGCCTCTCCACGCCCTCGCTCGAGGACGTGTTCATCGACCTGATGGGGCGCTCGCAGGACAACTTCCCATGACCGCGCTCGCCCAACGCCACTGGCCGGGTGCGCTGTCGCGCACGGTCGCCATGTTCATCAAGGAGTTCGTGCAGCTGCGGCGCGACCGCCTGACCTTCGGGACCATGATCTTCATTCCGCTGATGCAGCTGACGCTGTTCGGCTTTGCCATCAACACGGCGCCGCGCCATTTGCCGACCGCCGTGCTCGCCTACGAGGACACCGACGTGGGGCGCTCCATTCTGGCCGCGCTTGCCAACACCTCCTACTTCAAGCTGGTCGAGGTCGTGCACTCGGAAGCTGAGATGGACCACCTGATGCGCTCGGGGCACATCCTGTTCGGTGTCGAGATCCCGGCGAACTTCGAGCGCGCGGTGCGGCGCGGCGACCGGCCGGCGCTTCTCGTTGCAGCGGATGCGAGCGATCCCGTCGCCGCCGCCACGGCCCTCGGCGCGCTGCAAGGCATCGTCACAACCGCGCTCGCGCGCGACCGCGGGCTGCCGGAGACGATCCAGTCGGTGCCAGCCTTCGAGATCCGCCAGCACCGGCGCTACAATCCCGCCGCCGTGACCAGCCTCAACATCGTGCCGGGGCTCTTGGGCGTCATCCTCACCATGACCATGCTGATCTTCACCGCGCTGTCGGTGACGCGCGAGATCGAGCGCGGGACCATGGAGAGTCTGCTCGCCATGCCGATCGAGCCGGTGGAGATCATGATCGGCAAGATCACGCCCTACATCGCCATCGGCTTCATTCAGGCGACGCTCATTCTGGTGTTCGGCCGGCTCATGTTCGGGGTGCCGGTCGCCGGCAACATCTGGCTGCTCGCCGCGCTCTCGACGCTCTTCATCGCCACCAACCTGTCGATTGGCTACACCTTCTCGACGATTGCCCAGAACCAGCTGCAGGCGATCCAGATGTCGTTCATGTTCTTTCTGCCCAACATCCTCTTGTCGGGCTTCATGTTCCCGTTCGCTGGCATGCCTGGTTGGGCGCAGGTGATCGGCGAGTTCCTTCCCCTCACCCACTACCTGCGCATCGTGCGCGGCATCATGCTCAAAGGTGCGGACTTCTACGACCTGCGCTTCGAGGCGCTGGCGCTCTTAGGCCTGATGCTGCTCGCCATGACGCTCGCCGTGCGCCGCTTCCGACGGACGCTCGACTAAAAGGGCACCCCCGCGTGACCAGACCGGCGCGAAGCCTATTTCTCCTGCATGCTCGCGATGTAGTCGACGAGCGCCTTGATGCGGGCGCGGGCGACCTCGGGCTTGCGCTTTTCGCTGAAATATAATCCCCACGCCAGCATGGCCGTGGACCCGTGCCCCAACACGCCGCCGCCGTTGCGTATCACGTCTGCAATCTTGGCCGATGGGAACTCGTCGTCGTGCTCGACCGTGATGCGCGTGAGATTGGTGGGCGCGATCTGCAGGGCGGCGGCGAGCGGGCCGTCGCCGGTGCCGTCGATGCCATGGCAAAGGGCGCAGTGGCGTATGAATATGTCCTTCCCGGATTCGACCGTCGCGTCCTCCGATTGCGCCCACGCCGGCGCCGCACCTGCGACCAGGACAACCACCGCAGCCAGCATTGCAACCTCGGCCACTCTTCTCATTGTGCGCTCCTCTCCTGTCCCCGACGACTTGCCGGCCGGTGGACGGCGTGCGGCATAATGGTCGTGCGCGCACAGGCCGGCAACCTCGATCGGCATCAAGGCCCGCCGGGTTCAAGACCCGCTGGCCTGTGTGCGTTCTCCTTGTATAGTCCGGCTCCAACGTGCAAGCGATCGATCGAGCAGCCCGCTACTCGCGACGGAGTGTCCCTTGAGCGCCAAGCCCACCCTCTATGCCACCACCGGGGCCCCGGAGCTGGCGCTGGCTGCCGCCGGCGCGTGGACGGCCCCGCATGCGGGCGAGCTCGAGGCGTTGGTCGACGACGTCACTGCGGACCTGGGCCACGGCGCCGCTTCGATCGACATGCACAAGGTCGAGGCCTTCGATACCTACGGCGCCTGGCTGCTGGAGCGGCTCGTGCGCGAGCGCAAGGCGCGCGGCGGCGATACCACCATCGTTGCGCTGCCCGAGCGCTACCGCGACCTGGTGACCGCCATGCACGGCGCCAGCCTCGAGGCGCCGCCCGCAGCTGAGCCCGAGAACCCGCTGATCTCCGGCGTGGAGACGTTGGGAAGGACCATGGTCGACATCGGCCAGGATCTCCTGGCCATCGTCAACATGCTGGGCGCGATCATGGCGGCGTTTGCGCGCGTCCTGACGCGGCCGCAGACCTTCCGCCTCACCTCCGCCGTGCACCACCTCGACCGCGTCGGCCTGCAGGCGGTTCCCATCATTGTGCTCATCACCTTCCTGATCGGCGGCATCATCGCCCAGCAGGGCATCTTCCATTTCCGCAAGTTCGGGGCCGAGACCTACGTCGTCGACATGCTGGGCATCCTCATCCTGCGCGAGATCGGGGTGCTGATCGTCTCGATCATGGTGGCGGGCCGCTCGGGCTCTTCGTACACGGCCGAGCTCGGCTCCATGAAGATGCGCGAGGAGATCGACGCACTGCGCACCATGGGCCTTGATCCCATCGAGGTGCTGGTGCTTCCCCGCGTCATCGCGCTGATCATCGCGCTCACCATGCTGACGTTCCTAGGCTCCATGGCGGCGCTCTACGGCGGCGGCCTCGTCGCCTGGTTCTACGGCGGCATGAGCCCCGACATCTTCATCGCGCGGCTCAAGGAGGCGATCTCCATCACCCACTTCAAGGTCGGCATGATCAAGGCGCCGTTCATGGCGCTGGTGATCGGCGTGGTAGCGTGCGCCCAAGGCTTCGCCGTGAAGGGGAGTGCGGAAGTCGCTCGGGCTGCAAACGACGGCCTCGGTGGTGAAGGCGATCTTCCTGGTGATCGTCCTCGACGGCCTCTTCGCGGTGTTCTTCGCTTCAATCGACATGTGAGCCGATGACCGCTGAGATCGTCATTAACGTGCGCGACCTCGTCGTCGGCTTCGGCGAGCGGACCGTGCTCGACCGCGTCTCGGTCGAGGTAAAGCGCGGCGAGATCTTCGGCTTCGTCGGAGGCTCAGGCAGCGGCAAGTCGGTGCTGCTGCGCACCATCATCGGTCTCATTCCGGCGCGTTCGGGCTCGATCAGGGTGCTCGGCACCGATCTCACCCACGCCGACCAGGAGGACCGCCGCGCAACCGAGCGCCGCTGGGGCATCCTGTTCCAGCAGGGCGCGCTCTTCTCCTCGCTCTCGGTATTGCAGAACGTGCAGTTTCCCATGCGCGAGTACCTGAGCTTGTCGAAGCGGCTGATGCAGGAGATGGCGGAAGCCAAGCTCGACATGGTGGGCTTGCGGCCCGAGGACTGGAACAAGCTCCCCTCCGAGTTGTCCGGCGGCATGATCAAGCGCGTGGCGCTGGCGCGCGCGCTTGCGCTCGATCCCGAGCTCGTCTTCCTCGACGAGCCGACGTCGGGCCTCGACCCCATCTCGGCCGGCGATTTCGACGAGCTGATCCGCACCCTGCAGCGGACGCTCGGGCTCACCGTCTTCATGATCACCCATGACCTTGAAAGCCTCTACACCGTGTGCGACCGCATCGGGGTGCTGGCCGACGGCAAGGTGGTCGCAACGGGCCCCATCGCGGCGATGCTCGCTTCGGAGCATCCCTGGGTGCAGGCCTATTTCAAGGGCAAGCGCGCGGACGTCTTCGCGCGCCGGCTCGCACAACCTTGAAGCTTGAGGAACCGCGATGGAAACCCGGGCGCGCTATCTGGCAATTGGCCTCTTCACCCTCACGGTGATCGCCGCCGGATTTGCCTTCGTCTACTGGCTCTACTCGAGCGGGGGCTTCCGCGAGCGCGCGACCTATCAGATCCGCTTCGACGGCCCGGTCTCCGGCCTTCTGGTCGGCTCGGCCGTGCTCTTCAACGGGATCCGCGTCGGCGAGGTCACCGAGCTCGACCTCACGCCCTCCAACCCCAAGGAGGTGCTCGCCACCGTCGCCATCGATCCCACGACGCCGGTGCGCGCCGACACCGAGGTCGGCATGGACTTCCAGGGCCTGACCGGCGCGCCCGTGATCCTCTTGACCGGCGGCAGCGCCGCGGCGCCGGCGGTCACCCCCCACGACGGCACGGTGCCGACGCTCGTCGCCGACCCCGACACGGGCCAGAGCATGACCCAAGCCGCACGCACGACGCTCAACAAGCTCGACAGCATTCTCGCCGACAACGCCGACCCCCTGCACGAGGTGATCAAGAACTTCAAGACCTTCTCGGATGCGCTCGCGCGCAACTCCGACAAGGTCGACAGCGTCGTCGCCGGGCTCGAGCGCATGACGGGCGGCGCGGCCGCAAGCGGGAAATTGCCCATCTATACGCTCAACGCCGTAGGCGGGTTTCCGCCGCTCGGCATGCCCCAGCGCGGCCAGATTGCCGTCCCCGAGCCCGCAGCGCTGATGTCGCTCTCATCCGACAAGATCATGATTGCAAAGGGTGGAAGCGATGGCGCCTCAATCGAGAACGCGCAGTGGAGCGACAATCTCCCCGTGCTGTTTCAGGCGAAGATGATCGAGAGCTTCGAGGATTCCGGCTACTTCCAGGCGGTGGGGCGCCCGATCGACGGCTTCGAGGCCGACGATTCGGTGCTGACGGATTTGCGCACCTTCCGCATCGTGACGACGCCGGCAACGGCCGCCGTCGTCGCCTTCTCGGCCAAGATCCTGAGCGGCGGACGCATGAAGGCGACGCGCGTGTTCGAGGCGAGCGTGCCGATCACGGCGACGGACGGGGCGGCAGCAACCGCCGGGCTCAATGCGGCCTTCGACAAGACCATGAAGGCGCTCGTCCCCTGGGCCGCGGAAAACATCGGCGTCCCGAAGCCACCCGACACGAGCCCCGAAGTGGCGCCACCCGCTGACACGCCCGACGCTGCTCCCTAGTCACGGGCGAGCACCACCGCGCTCATCAAGACGGCGATCTCGGTCAGATTGAAGCCCTCGTTCTGGGCGAACACCGGTTGGGCAACTGCCGCGGGCCGAGCGTTCTGCCGAATGCAGCGCGCCGGCGATCTCGCAGGGAAACCGCCGGCGCCGCTATCCGCATCTGCTGGGCCTCAGCCCTTGAGCACCTCTTTGGCGATGTCGAGCGCGCGGCCGATCTCCTCGACCGTGTGCTCCGACGTCAGGAAGAAGCGCAGCCGCGCCGCGTTCACCGGCACGCCCGGCGACATGATGAGCGAGGTATTGACCCCGCGCTCGAACAGGCGCGTGACGGACTTGGCCGCGCGCGTCGTGGCGCCGACCATGACCGGCAGCATGCCGATGCCGATGGCGCGCCCCGTGTCGAGGCCGCGCGCCTTCGCCTCGGCCAAGAACAGCGCGCCGTTGGCGTGCAGGCGTTGAACACGCTCAGGCTCGCGCTTGATGACGCGGAGCGCGGCCAGCGCCGAAGCCGTCATCGACGGCGGCAGCCCGACCGAGAAGACGAAGCCCGGGGCGGCATAACGCAAGGTATCGATCAGCTCCTGGTTGCCGGCGATGTAGCCGCCGCAGGAGGCATAGGCCTTGCTGAGCGTGCCCATCCAGATGTCGACTTTTGAGCCGGGCACGCCGGTGTGCTCGGCAAGCCCGCTGCCGGTCGAGCCGAGCACGCCGCAGCCGTGCGCGTCGTCGACCATCAGCCAGGCGCCGAAGCGCTCCTTGATCTCGACCACGCGGGCAAGGTCGGGGACGTCGCCCTCGGTGGAGTAGAGGCCCTCGATGACGACGAGCACGTTGCGGTACTTGGACCGGTCCTCGCTCAGGATCGCTTCGAGTGCGTCGAGATTGTTGTGGCGGAAAGTGCGGGTCTTGGCGCCCGACAGGCGCATGCCGACCACGGCGCTGTTGTGCACGAACTCGTCATGCACGATGAGGTCTTCGGGCGTCATTAGCGTGCCGATGGTCGAGACGTTGGCGGCGTGCCCGCTGACAAAGACGAGCGCGGCCTCGACGCCGATGGTCTGGGCGATCTCCTGCTCCAGCTCACGGTGCAAGGGCGTGTCGCCCGACACCATGCGGCTGGCCGAGATCGCGGTGCCGTAGCGGTCGATGGCGGCCTTGCAGGCCTCGACCAGATCGGGATGCTGGCTCAGGCCGAGATAGTCGCACCAGGCGAAGTTGAGGCAGGGCTTGCCGTCGATCAGCGTCATGCGCCCCTGCGGCCCTTCGGTCGAGCGGAAGAACGGGTTCTCAATGCCCAGCATCGCCCCGAGCTTCTCGTGGTACTTGATCGACTTGTGGGCAGACAGCGACGAGAACGGATTGGCGGTGTGGACGCCATCGATCTTTGCGCGCAGCCTGTTGAATGTTTGCGGAATGAGATTCATGACACTTCCCTACAGTTGGAGCACGGCGCTCGACCGCGCGTGAGCTTTCAGTCGCTGGCGTAGACGCCGAGATGGATATCGAAGCCGCCTGTCTCCTCATCGGCCGACGGATCCCAGCTATCGTCCTCGGCTTGCGCGGCGCGCAGGACGGCAGCGGGACCGCCCAGCGCGTGCAGCGTGGCGCCAGCGTTGGCGCTCAGCCGCCGGTCGCGGGAGAGGTTGTCGAAGGGCTCGACGGGCTGCAGTTCGGGGATCAGGGGCAAGTCAAACGGCGATCTCATCACACGTCTCCTTCTTGGAACGCGCTTTGCGGCGGATGGGCACGACGCAGCGGAGGCATGCTTAAGGGATGAGGGTCTGGCGCGCTGTTTCGGGCGGAACACCGGCCACGGGCCGGCATAGCCGGCTGCGAACTGGTTAACATGGGCCGCCCCGCTGCAGCCTTCAGGCAACACGATTGGACAGAAGGAGATTGTCTGTGTCGCTTGCGGCAGCGAGCCTTTAAGAAGGGATCAGCGCACGCAAAAACGCTTGGTGCGCAACGGGAATTTCCGCTTCACGGCCGTGAGTGTCAGCGTATGCGCCGCCTGTTGCCGAAGACGATCGCCGCCGCCGACACAGGCACGATCGCCCTTCTTGCCCTCTTGCTCGCGGCCGCCGCGCTCCGGTTCTTCCTCATCGTCAATCTGCCGGTCTGGCTTGGCCATACGCTCGTCCAGGAGGACCAGCTCTACCTGCGGCTGGCCAAGAGCCTGGCTTCGGGCCATTGGCTCGGACCCTATGACCAGCTCACCTTGATGCGGGGCCCGGGCTATCCAGCCTTTCTGGCGCTGAGCTCGCTTTCGGGGCTGCCCGTCTCAGCCACGCACGCCCTCTTTCAGATCGCCGCCATGACGGTCGCCGCATGGGCCGTCTATCGGCTGACAGAGTCGAGAGCGCTCGCCGCCGTGGCGTTTCTCGTGCTCGCCTTCGATCCCGCCGGCTTCCTGCCGGACATGCAGCGCGCGATCTCCGGGCAGATCTCCTGGGGACAGGCCCTGATCGTCTTTTCGCTCGCCGCGGTGCTCGTCTACGCGCCGCCGCGCCAACAGCGCAAAGCGATCGCGGCCAGCGTGCTGCTCGGTGCGATCTTCGCGTGGACGTGGCTGACGCACGATGGCGGCGGCCCGCTCCTCTTCGGGCTCGCGCTCCTGGCCGCGGGGGCTGCCTACATCCATCGCAGCGAGAGGGCAGAGCTCGCCGCGCTTGTCCGCAACGCCACGGCGGCGGCTGCCACCTTCCTCGCCGTGATGGTGCTCGTGATGAGCGCCAATCTTGCTTTCTACGGGACCTTCACCGCCGTGGAGGCGAGGGAGCCCAATTTCAAAGCCGCTCTCACGGCTCTTGCGGACATCGATGCGGGCCAGAGCGTGCGCTACGTGCCGGTCACCGCCGCCGCGCGCGCCCAAGCCGCCAACGTCAGCCCCAGCTTCCGACCGCTGAGTGGCCCGCTCGCGGACGGGCAACTCATCTCCAAGTGGAGCGGCGTCGCATGCATTGCTTACGAGCAAACCTGCGGCGACATATTCGGCGGATCCCTGCAATGGGCGCTGCGCGACGCGGCCGCCATGAACGGCGCCTTCGAGAGCCCGCAAAAGGCCGCGCGGACGTACGGCCAAATCGCCGCGGAGATCGCCGCCGCCTGTGCCGACGGGCGCCTCAAGTGCCAGCGACGATGGCCCCCCGGCCTGCCGGCGCTCACCGCGGCACAGTGGGCGTCATTTCCAGCCGCGCTGCAGCAGGCGGCCAAGGAAATCGCGTTCCTCGACGCCGGCGATGTCACCGCGGTGCCACCGACACTGGGGCGGCTGGGTCCCAGGAAGCTCGAAGCGTACAGCGCCTTTCTCAACCACCCCTATCTCAGCATCCCCGGCAAGAAGGGCCTGAAGACGACCCTGTATGGCTGGTACCGCGACAGCCACTCCGTGCGGTGGCCCGGTTTTGCCGTCTACGATCAGAGCGGTCATTCGTTGCCATACTCGCTGCAGCGGACGCCGAGCCCGGATTTGCAAAAATACTTTGGCGACGAGCGTCTCGACTTGAACCGGCTCACAGTCACCTATTCCTGCCCCGATGCGTGCACGCTTGCCGCGCTCGTCTTCGGTCGTCCGGATCTGCGCCTGCCGATCACGGGCGACAAAAAACTTTTCGTGTCGGCCGGTACGCAGACGATCTTCATCGATCTCGTGACCTACGACTGGGCGGCGAACGCAGAGCCCAACTCCGCACAGATATTCGCGATGTACGCACGCTCGGGCCTTGCGGCTCTGTACCAGCTTTCGGTGCCGCTGTTGCTGTTGTCAGGCCTCGTCGCCCTCATTGCCGCCGGCGATGGCGCCATGGCGGCCCGCGCCCTCAATCCGGTGCTGCTCGTCGCTATCGCGGCGTGGCTCGTCGTCGCGGCGCAATTGATCCGCATGGGGCTGATCGATGCGAGCTCGTTTCCGGCGATGACGGCCCAGCTGGTGGCGCCCGCAGCCTACCTCGCGGTCCTGGCGACATTCCTCTCGGTTGGTGCGGTCGTCGTGCAGGCGCGACAGAGCAATCAGGACTCGGGCCTTCCCGCAGAAGGCACACAGCAAACAACGGCCTAGGCTAGGAGCGCGACGCTCTTGATTTGCGCATAGACGGAGACGCCCGGCTCCAAACCGAGCACCTCGCGAGACTTGCGGGTGATGCGCCCGACGATACGAGCGCCATGGCCGTCCTCGCCGATCGCCGCCACCAGATTGACCTGGGCATCGTCGCCGTCGGACGGCGCGACCGACACGATGCGCACTGGCAGACAGTTGAGGACGGAAGTCTCAGGGACGATGCCGCGAACAAAGGCCACATCGGAAGCGCTTATGCTGATGCGGCACTTCTTGCCGGGGGTGCCCCGGCGCCCGGGCACGAGCAGAGTGCCGCCGTCGATCGCCAGGCATGTCAGTGCATACTGCTCGTCGATGCTGCTAATGCGCGCTTCCAGCGTGACGGCCGCCTCGGGTGCGCGCAATAGCGGCAGATCAGGGTCGGCTGCCAACTCTGCCAGTGGGCCCGCGGCACGCGCGCGTCCATTCTCGATCAGTACCAGAGTATCAGCGAGGCGCTCCACCTCGCTCATATCGTGGCTGACGTAGAAGATCGGAATGGAAAGGTTCTCGCGCAGCGCCTCCAGGTAGGGAAGGATCTCCTCCTTGGTGAGCCGGTCCATCGCAGCCAGCGGCTCGTCCATCAGCAGAAGCCGAGGCCGGGATAACAAGGCACGGCCGATGGCGACGCGCTGGCGCTCGCCTCCGGAAAGCGTGCCGGGAGCCCGGTCGAGCAGGTGTTCGATGCCGAGCATGTTCACGGTGTCGTCGAAGCTGATCGACAACGAGCCGTCGCCGGCCTTTGCCCGCTTGGCGCCATAGAGCAGGTTGTCGCGCACGCACAGGTGCGGAAAGAGGCTCGCCTCCTGAAAGACGTAGCCGATGCGTCGCTGATACGGCTTCAGGAACCTGCCGCTGGCCTCGTCCTGCCACAGCTCGCCATCGACCTTCAGCCGGCCGGCAAGTCGTGCGAGGCCTGCCATACAGCGCAGGACCGTTGTCTTGCCGCTACCTGAAGGACCGAAGAGCGCGGTGACACCATATCCAGGCGCGGTGAAAGCCACGTCGATCGAGAACGAGCCAAGGGTACCTGTAAATCTTGCCTCGATAGCGGCTCGGTCGGCCTTCATTTGCCCACGCGCCCAAGTCGCTTTTGCGCCAGCATCACCAACAGGATGACTGCAAACGAGAACACAAGCATGCCGCCGGCCAGGATGTGCGCCTGCGTCCACTGCAGGGTTTCGACGTAGTCATACATGGCGATGGACAATACCTTTGTCTCACCTGGAATGTTGCCGCCGATCATCAGCACCACGCCGAACTCGCCGACCGTATGGGCAAACCCAAGCACGGCTCCGGTCAGAAACCCTGGCCGGGCCAGCGGCACGGCAACCGACCAGAAAGCGTCCCAATCGGACGCGCGCAACGTGGCCGCCACCTCCAGCGGACGATCCCCGAATGCTTCAAAGGCGTTGCGAATGGGCTGAACGACGAACGGCATAGAGTAGATGACCGAGCCGATCACCAGCCCTTCGAAGGTAAAAGCCAAGGAGCGCAGGCCGAAAAGGCTCCCGACTGGACCACCAACGCCGTTTGGCCCCAGCAGCAGCAGCAGATAGAAGCCGAGCACGGTTGGGGGCAGCACAAGAGGCAGGGCCACGACACTGGCCACGGCCTCTTTCCATCGGGCTCGAGAACGGGCAAGCCACCACGCGATAGGAGTACCGACGGCGAGAAGCAAAATCGTCGTCAGCGTTGCCAGCTCAAGCGTGAGCCGAATCGGCGACCACAAATGCTCAAACTCAGGCATCAGCCACCAACCAATCGACCTGTTAAGGAGCCAGCTCTTTGGCAGCGGCAACCGCTGCTCCCACGCCGTAGCCGTACTTCTCCTTTACGGCGCGTGCCTGCGGCCCTTTCAGGAAGGTGAGGAAGGCCTTGGCGGCCGGATTGCCCTCACCCTGTTTCAGGAGAACCGCATCCTGGGCGATCGTGGCATATAGGTTGTCGGGGACGACCCAGCGCGAGCCCTCGTCCTTGTTGATGACCTGCGAAAGGGCGACAAAGCCGAGCTCGGCATTGCCAGTCTCTACGAACTGATACGCTTGGGCGATGTTGTTGCCCTGCACGATCTTCGGGGCGAGTGAATCGTAAACCCCCAGCTTCTCCATGACTTCGACGCTGGCCGCGCCATAGGGCGCTGTCTCCGGATTGGCAATGGCGATCTTGGCAAATTTGCCTTCCTTGAGAGTCTCCTCGCCTTGCACGAGATCCTTGTTCTTGCTGAACAGCACGACCTTTCCGGTGGCGTAGGTGAAGAGGCTTTGCCCGATCGCAAATCCTTCGGCGATGGCTTTCTTTGGTGTCTTCTGGTCCGCGGACAGAAAAACCTCGAAGGGAGCCTCTTGAGTGATCTGCGTATAGAGTTGACCGGTCGCCCCGAAGCTGAAGACAGCCTTGTCGCCGGTCGCCTTTTCGAAGAGCGCGCCGATCTCTTTCGCGGCCTCTGTGAAATTCGCTGCCACCGCAGCCTTCACCTCTCCCGCAGCGCTCGGCAGCGAGCTCGCAGCCGATGCCAGCAGCGCCACCAACGCGACCCCCAAGGGGCGCGACAGAGCCAGGGCCCGCACCCCGTTGTGAAGTGAACGCATCATCGATCTCCCTCATCGTCACACGGCGCAACGATGATAAAGACGATCGAGCGTTATATTCAATCGGGAATATCGGCTGCAGCCTTCTGCCGCCCCCGCGACGTTTTGGCAGGCCTTGAGCCGCGCGTTGCCGCCGCCGGCCGCTCCGCCGACAGGAAGCGGTCCTTCAAGTCCACGCTCGAACGCCGTCCGACACTGGCGCGGTGGCGGCCACACCACTTCTCGGCCTCGTCGCGCCCCGCCCGAAAGAGATAGTTGAGGAGCGTCCAATCGGGCTTCATGGTGCTGTCGGGGCTGAGCGCGCTCGTGTAGCGCCCCGCCTCGATCAGGTGGAAGCGATGAGTGGCGAGCCGCCCGTAGCGGCCGCGCGCGCCGCCGAGCCAGCGGCGCGAGCATTCCCGCACCGTCTCGATCAGCTCCACGTCGCGCTTCAAGGGTGCATTGAAGGCCAGCCGGTTGGCGTGCAGCGAGATCTCGCGCACGCCCGTCGGCAGCCCATGGCGCACCAGCGGGTTGAGCTGCACGATGAGCGTGTCCTCCACCGGGCTTTCCATGGCGAGCGTCTTGATGTCGGGGTTGGCGGAGAAGCCGCCGTCCCAATAAGCGACGCCGTCGATCTCGACCGCGTGGTGCAGCGTCGGCAGGCAGGCCGATGCCAGCACCGCCTCCACCGTCATCTCGTTGGTGCGGAAGATGCGGGCGCGTCCCGTCGCCACCTCGGTCGCGGCAATGAGGAGCTCGATGGGCGAGGAGGCGCGCAGCTTGTCGAAATCGATCTCCGCGTCGAGCAGACGGCGCAAAGGATCGAAGCCGAGCGGATTGAACTCGTAGGGCGACCACAGGCTCGCCATGTTCGCCAAGTGCGGCGTGCGGCTCAAGCCGTAGAGAAATGGGTTCAAGCGCAGCAGGTCGGGAACGCCCGCCTTGTGCACTGCCTCCCACACGTGGCGCAGCTTCTTGCGGGCGTGAGACTTGCCGCCTTCGCTCAAGCCGGCGGCGAGCGCGACGGCGTTGACGGCGCCGGCGCTCGTCGCACTCACCCAGCCGATCTCGAGGTCATCGTCCTCGAGCAGCCGGTCGAGAACGCCCCAGGTGAAGGCACCATGCGCGCCGCCGCCCTGCAGAGCCAGATTGAGTCGAACGCGCCGCCGAAAGAACCGCAATTTTTCCCGCACCGCTGACACCGTGCCCCTTCTCGAACCTGCATGAAGCAGAATTTCGAAGCGGTATATAGTGTCACGGCAATGGCTCGATGGGGAGAACGACCGGACGCCCCTCTATCTCGGCAACAGTTGCGCGAACGCCATAGGCTCGGGCGAGCAGCTCCGGCGTCAAAACTTCGCGGGGTGTGCCTTGCGCGAGCGCGGCGCCGTCCTTCAATAGCAGCACGCGGTGGCAGTAGCGGGCCGCGAGCGAGAGGTCGTGCAGGGCCACGATCACCGCACGTCGCAAACCTGCCATGCGTACGAATTGCGCAAAAAGCGCTAGACCGTGCGCAGGATCGAGGCCGGTCGTGGGCTCGTCTGCGACAAGAAAACGCGGGCGTTGCGCCAGTGCGCGCGCGAGCAGCACGCGGGCGCGCTCGCCGCCTGACAATTCCGTCACGGCGCGCTCGGCGAACGCGGTGACGTCCATGGCCGCCATCGCCTCCTCGACGGCGTCGCGATCCTCGGCGCTCGGACCGGCGATGGGCTCGCGAAACGGCAGCCGGCCCAGCGCCACCAGCCGGCGCACGGTGAGCGGCCAATGCACCGTGCGATCCTGCGGCAGATAGGCGATCGTTCGCCCCAGCGCGCAGCGGTCGAGTTGGCCGAGCGGGCGCGCACCGACGACAACGGTGCCGGCGCGGGGTGCCATAAGGCCCGCCATCACCCTGAGCAGCGTCGACTTGCCGGCTCCATTGGCGCCGATCACGGCCACGATCTCGCCTGGCTCCACCGCCAGCGAGACATCGTCGAGCACGCGCCGGCCACCAAGCCGCACCTCGATGCCGCTCACCTCCAGCTGCTCCGTCACGACTGGGTTCATGGGCCCAGCTCCCGGCGCGTCTTGACCACGAGCCACAAGAAGAACGGCGCGCCGATGAGCGCGGTGACGACTCCGAGGCGCACCTCGCTCAAGGGCGCGAAGAGGCGCAAGGTGACGTCGGCGGCAAGCACCAGCGCCGCGCCGCCGAAGGCGCTCGCCGGCAGCAGGCGGTGGGGCTCATGCCCGACCAGCGGGCGCAGCAGATGCGGCACCACGAGGCCGACGAAGCCGATGGTGCCGGAGACGGCGGTCGCCGCGCCGACGGCGAGCGCGGTGCCGGCGACGATGCGCGCGCGCAAGGCCTTCAAGTCGACGCCGAGGTTCTGGGCCGCCTCCTCGCCGAGCGTGAGGGCGTCGAGCGCGCGTCCCGTCGTCAAGAGCAGCGCCGACCCGAGGAGGATCAGCGGGGCTGCAAGCCACACGTGCTGAAGCGAGCGGTCGGTAAGCGAGCCCAACAGCCAGAACAGCATCTCGACGGAAGCGAACGGATTGGGGGACAGGTTGAGCGCCAGCGTCGTCAGGGCGCCCGCGAGGCTCGAAATGGCGACGCCGGCGAGGATCAGCGTCAACGGCCCGCTGCGCTCGCCTGCGAGCACCATCACGGCGACGGCCGCGAGCGCCGCGCCGATGAGACCTCCCGCCGGCAGCGCCAGCGCGAACGCCCCGGCGGCGCCCGAGTGGATGGCAATGACGGCGCCGAGCGAGGCGCCGCCGGTGATGCCTAAGAGCCCCGGCTCGGCCAGCGGATTGCGCAAATACCCCTGTAGCACCGCGCCCGAGAGCCCGAGCGCACCGCCGATCAGCGCACCGAGGATGGCGCGCGGCAGGCGGATCTCGACGAGGATCATGCGCGCCGCGTCGCCCGCGCGCGGCAAGCCGAAGCCGGAGGGGCCGACGAGCAGCGAGGCGAGGAAGGCAAGTGCTGCGGCGGCGGCGAGCGCACCCATGACCGGGAGTCCCACGCCAGCTGCGCCGCGATCCTGCGTGCCGACGACGGCCTCACTCATGGCGCAGCCTTCCGTCGAGCAGGGCGCGGCGCCTGGCGCCGAGCTCCTCCACCGCCTCGGCGATGCGCGGCGTCGCGCACAACCACAGCGGCATGGCGAGCTGCATGTGCGGACGGCTGGCGAGGAGCGCCTCGAAGGCGGGATGGCGCAAGTTGTCGCCGACGGTGGAGCGGAAGGCGTCGGGCGCGTTGGCGAGCACCACGAAGTCTGGCGGATCGGCAACGATGTCCTCCAGCGGCAGACGCCCGCCGGGCCCGAGCGTACGATCGCGCGCGACGTTGTGGAAGCCGGCAGCGTTGAGCGCGGCATCGACGAGACTGCCGCGGCCGGAAGCGAGGCTGTTGACCTGGTAGGCGAGCGCGCGCGGGCGCTCGGGGCCCTTGGGCGCGGCGGCCGCAAGCCGCTGGTCGAACGCTGCGATCATCGCCTCGCCGCGCGGCTTGTCGCCGACCGCATCCGCCATGATACGGATTGCCTGGCGCATGCCTTCAAAATCGGTCGCCAGCGGCACCAGCACGACGCGAAAGCCCAGCCGCCGCAGCACGTCCACGGCGGCCGTTGCCGAATACTCCTGCGCAATGACGAGATCTGGCTGCAGCGCCAAGACCTCCTCCGCCATCCAGTGCACGCCCTTCAAGCCCCGCGCCTCCTTGACCCGCATGGAGACGGTCGGATCGACGGCGAGGTACGTCAGGGCCGCGATGTGGTCACGCGGAACGAGATCGAGCAGGAGCTGGTCGGTGCACACCGTGAGCGAGACGATGCGGCGCGGAGCTTCGGCGGGCGCCGCACGGGTGCCCGGCCCCGCCGCGAGAAACGCGGCGAGGCCGAGCAGCGATGCCAGAGCTTTGCGTTGCTTGCCCACGCTATCTCCCGTTCGCCCAGGCGACGGACGCCTGTTCCACGTAGGTGAAGCGCAAGCCCGCGTAGGCGGCAATTCCCGCCGTCTCGTAGCCGAAGACCTGCTGATAGTCCTGGTCGAGCGCGTTCTCGACGCGGCCGTAGAGCTCCATGCCGGGGCTCAGCTCATAGGAGGCCGCAACGTTGACGAGCCAGTAGTCGTCGAGTTGCACGCGGTCAAGCAGCGGATCGGCAAAGTTGAAGGCCGTGTCGAGCATCGTGCCGTTGTAGATGGCAGCGACATTCACCTTGGCGCGTCCGCCATCGAACGCGTAGTTGGCATCCAGGCGCCCCGAGTGCGGCGGACGGCGAACCTCCTCACGGCCGGTGTCGTCCTTGGAGTCGAGGTAGGTATACGATGCGCCCAGCGTCAGCCCGCCGCCGACGAGATAGCGTGCCGCCACCTCGATGCCGCTGCGCGTGCTCTTGCCGGTGTGATTGAACGGCTCGAAGAGACCCGCTGCGGCCGAGCGGAAATCGATCTCGTTGCTCGAGTCGGTATCGAAGTAGGTGACGTCGAGCGCTGGCGCGGCCGGAGCAGCATCGTCGTCTCCAGACCGGCGTCCCAGCCGAAGGCCTGCTCGGGGACCAGGTCGGGATTGGGCGTGAAGCCGAAGAAGCTGCCGAACTGCTCGCTCAAGCTCGGATACTTCACCCCGGTCCCCACGCTCGAGTGCAAGCGGAACGGCGTCTGCGGCAGCTTGATGGTGGCGGTCGTACGCCACGTCGTAAAGTCGTCGACGAAGTCGTTGTCGTCGTGCCGGACGGAGGCGGTGAGGAAGAGCGTGTCGAAGTACTCGCCACGAACCTCGCCGACGAAGCCCGTGGTGTGACGCTCCCGATCGAGAGCGGTCGGGTCGGTCGGCTGCTCGAAGGTCTGGCGCTCCCGCTCCACGCGCCCAGTGAAGAAGTGACGCATGCCCGGCATGTCGGGCGTCTCCAGGCGGTAGGTGCTCGTATAGCCGAACTTCGTCGTGTCACCGATGTTGTGCGTGAGCACCGAGCCAAAGGAGGAGACATCGGTGTCCTGCGTATCGGTCTCGGTGCCCGAAAGGTCCAGCTTGTGCGTCCAGTGGCCGTCGAGCGTATCGAGGGTCGCCCCCAGGCGGCCGACCCAGAGGCGATTGGTCAAAAAGGAGTTGTCGTCGGCCGGCACGGAGAAGCCGTTGATGACGCCGCCGAAGCCGGCGTCGCGATCGGCGCGGTTGGTCGACATGCGCAACGTGCCGTCGAGCTTCAGGTTGTCGAGGATGGCGGCGCCACCGCGAAACGCGAAGGTCGAAAGCTTGCCGCCGTCATCCTCGTTGCCGGAGGTGGAGATGTTGAACCCGTCAGTTGTTCTCCCCTGCAGCGTCAGGCTGCCGTAAAGGTCGTCGCTACCGCCGGAGACCTGCAGCGCGCCGTCGCGGGTGCCGAATGCACCGCCTTCGCCGCGGGCGCGGAAGGTCAGCGGCCCCTTGCCGGATTTGGTGATAATGTTGACCACGCCGCCGATCGCGCCGGTGCCGTAGAGACCGCTTTGCGGACCCCGCAACACCTCGATCTGCTCGATTTCGTCGGCATCGAGACTGGAGAAATCGAAGAACCCGTCGGTCGACGCCGAGTTGACCTCAACGCCGTCGATGAGGACGAGCGTGTGATTGCTTTCCGCACCGCGAATGCGCACGACGGTGAGATTGTTGGGCGTGCCCTGTCCGCTGACGGAAACGCCCGGCAGGCTTTGCAAGGCGTCTGCCGCGTGACGGATCTGCTGATCGCGCAGGTCCTTGCCGGTGACCACACTGACGGCCGACCCGACCTGGTCGAGGGGGACGCCCGCGACGGCAGCCCCGGTCTGGCCCTCGCCTTCCCCGGTCGCGGCGGCAGACTGGCCCTCGCTTTCGCCGCTGCCATTTGCAGCCTTTTTCTTCTTAGGCTTGGCGGGCGGCGCCTCGAGCGTCGCGCCCTCGACGACAATGGGCGGCAGCTCGGTCTCGTCCTGCGCGGACGCCGACGCCGAAAGCAGAGGAAGAGCGGCCGAAGCCATGAGGAGAAGTTTGAACCTCGGACAAACGATTGAGCTCAGTGAACGCACACACGAACGCAACAACATGAGCGACCCCCGTTACGCGACTTGGACGGGAAGCCAGTCGAGACGCCTCACCACAAATGCTTCGAGATCCGCTTGAGCGTCCGAGCGCAGCGGAAATCCCGCCGCGGTCCGACCGCCTGCGCTATCTCAATCGACGAGTGTCAGAAGGTGACACCGTAATAAGGCATGTCTGACGTAGCTCCCTACCGGTTGCACATCAGTCGCCACTACGGTTGTCCGTTCTGCCGCACGCCCCGTACGGAAGATGGGCGACGTGTGCCGGCAGGTCTCCTGGCTTGCGGCTCGAGCGCTTTCCTCCGACCTTCCCAACGGGCCCAACGTGAGACCGTCAGTGGCATTTGCGAAGGTAAGCTTGCCGCTTACAGTTGCGGGGGCAGCCACGGCTTGGGGCAGACAAACGCCTTTACCGTGTTCCCTTTTAACCACCGGTGCTCGCGCACCGGTGGACCAGCACGATCGCAATGGACCAGATGTCCCTTAGTGCTGTCAAGCGCATCGCGAGGAAGCGAGCGGCCTGCGACGCATGCGAGCCACATCGCGCGAGAGCGATCGGGAGCTAGTCCCTCCGTATAAACCTGACGAAAAATTAAGCTGCCTTCGCGGCTTGGACGCACCAATATCGGTGCGGCGCCGAGGGTGGCGATGACGCCCGGTCGCGCAGGCGCACGCCGCCTGCACCACCGGAGCGATCTTCGCTCAAGCCTGCCGTCTGGCGCCAGAAAACTGAGACCTGACTGGGTGATCAAACGGCGTTTGCCGCTTGACCGCGCCTGCCATCCAAAGTGGGGGAGGGTTGGGGACATGACAGTGCTTGTCGAGTCACGGGCCTTGCGCAAGGCATTCGGCCCGATCGTTGCGGTCAACGGTATCTCGCTCAGCGTGCGCAAGGGCGAGGTCTTGGGCTTCCTCGGACCCAACGGCGCCGGCAAATCGACGACGATGAAGATGATCACCGGCTTCCTGGAGCCCGATCAAGGCACGTCGGCAATTTGCGGGATCGACGTCCAGAACCATCCCAAAGCGGCCAAGCGCAAGCTCGGCTACCTGCCGGAAGGGGCTCCCCTTTACGCCGAGATGACGCCGCGAACCTTCCTGTCGTTCGTCGCTGCGGTACGCGGCATCGACGGCAAGGAGCGCGAGGCCCGCGTCGCCGATGCCGTCGAGAAGACGCGCATTCATTCCGTCCTCGACCAGCGCATCGAAACGCTGTCGAAGGGCTACAAGCGGCGCGTGGGGCTGGCGCAGGCGGTTCTGCATGATCCCCCCGTCCTCATCATGGACGAGCCGACCGACGGCCTCGACCCCAACCAGAAGCACCACGTGCGCAACCTCATCAAGGACATGGCCGCCGCGAAGGCCATCGTCGTCTCCACGCACATTCTCGAGGAGGTCGAGGCCGTGTGCACGCGCGCAGTCGTGATCGCCAAGGGGCGCATCGTCGCCGACGGCACGGCCGAGGACCTGATGCGGCGCGTGCCCTATCACGGCGCAGTGGCAATCCGCGTCTCCGAGCAACATGCCGAGGTCGCGATCAGCGTGCTGCGTGCGCTCGACCTCATCGCCCGCGTCGAGACGCTCGAGACCGCGAACGCCCACGTGGCGTTGCGCGCCATCCCCAAGAACGGCAAGGCGATCGCGCCGGACGTGGCCTCGCTGTTGCGCGAGAAGGAGGTGCCGGTGGAGGAGCTGTTCGTGGAGCGCGGCAAGCTTGACGACGTCTTCCGCCAGATCACGACACCGGAAGGGGGGCTTGATGCCTGAGCTGCTGCGCGCGACTGCCGTCATCGCCAAGCGCGAGTTCGCCGCCTACTTCGCCACGCCGCTGGCGGCGGTGTTTCTCACCATCTTCGTGGCGCTGACCGGCGCTTTCGCCTTCTACGTCGGCCAATTCTTCGACCGCGGTCAGGCCGACCTCACCGCCTTCTTCGCCTACCAACCCTGGCTCTTCCTGCTGCTCGTCCCCGCCGTCGGCATGCGGCTTTGGGCGGAGGAGCGCAAGTCCGGCACCATCGAGCTGTTGATGACGCTGCCCATCTCGCCGTGGGAGGCCGTGTTGGGCAAGTTCCTGGCGGCGTGGGCCTTCATCGGTCTGGCGCTCATTCTCACGTTTCCCATGTGGATCACGGTCAACGTGCTGGGCGAGCCCGACAACGGCGTGATCCTGACGAGCTACCTTGGAAGCCTCCTCATGGCAGGCGCGTTCCTCGCCATCGGCTCGTTCGTCTCGGCGCTGACCAAGAACCAGGTCATCGCCTTCATCCTGGCGGCGACGATCTGCTTCCTGTTCGTCATGAGCGGGGTCGACCTGGTGCAGAACGCGCTGCGCGCCTGGGCGCCCGGCATCGTCTCCTCAGCCGTCGCCTCGATGAGCTTCCTGTCGCACTTCCAGCAGATCGCGCGCGGCGTGGTCGAGGCCCCGACCCTCATCCTTTTCGTATCGCTCATCGTCTTCGCCCTGTTCGCCACCGTGATCGCCATCGATCAGAAGAAGGCCGCCTAAGGGGAGCTTGCCATGCACAAGGTTCTGGACACCGTCCGCTCGCTGGCGACGGAAGCGTGGAACCGGACCGCGCAGGCCTGCGCCTCGCTCAGCCGCTCGGCCTTGGCCTGGGGCGGCCTGGCACTCGCCGCGGTGATCCTGTTGTCGGTAAACCTCGTCTCCTCGGTCAGCTTGCGCAGCTGGCAGGCCGACCTCACCGAGGGGCAGCTCTTCACCATCTCCAACGGCACGCGCCAGATCCTACGCTCGATCGACGAGCCGATCACGGTTCGGCTCTATTTCTCCAAGCAGCTGGGAGAGGTGGCGCCGAGCTACGCGCAATACTTCGAGCGCGTGCAGGCGCTGCTCGAGAGCTATCGCGACCTCTCGGGCGGAAAGCTGCAGATCTCCTACCTCGATCCTGAGCCGTTCTCCGATGCCGAGGACCGCGCCGTCGCCGCGGGCTTGCGTGGCACACGCCTCAACGCCGAGGGAGAGCTTGGCTACTTCGGGCTCGTTGCCACCAACTCCACCGACAACCAGCAGGTGATCCCCTCCTTCTCCCCCGACCGCGGCGCCTTCCTCGAGTACGACGTCACCAAGCTCATCAACGCGCTGGCCAATCCCAAGAAGCACGTGGTCGGCGTCATCAGCGGGCTTGCCGATCAACGGCGGCAAGTCGCCGATGAACAACCAGCCGACGCCGCCCTGGCTGATCATGGATCAGCTGCGCGAGTTCTTCGACGTGCGCATGCTCGACCAGACGCTCGCCTCGGTCCCCTCCGACATCGACGTGCTCATGATCGTGCAGCCGACGGGTCTCACGCCCAAGGCTGCCTATGCGATCGACCAGTACGTGCTGGGCGGCGGCAAGGCGCTCGTTTTCGCCGATCCCATGCCGGAGGCGGCGTACATGCAGACGATCGGCAAGGGCAACGGGGGCATGAAGCAGCTCGCCAAGCTGCTCAAGAGCTGGGGGCTTGGATACGTCGACGACAAGGTGGCGACCGACATTGCCCATGCCCGGCGCGTCCAGTTTGGGCAGGGGGGCGGCCCGGTGACGGACTACGTCGCCTGGCTCGCTCTCGATCAGCGCAATATCGATAAAGGGGACGTTCTCTCCGCCGGCATCGAGACGCTCAATCTCGCCTCCCCGGGCTTCCTCAAGAAGATTCCGGGCGCGGGACCGACGGTGACGCCGCTCTTGCACACGAGCTCCCAGGCCATGGAGGTCGACGTGAAAAAGGTCGGCCCCGCCGCCGATCCCGTGGCGCTGCTGCGCAACTACAAGCCGCGCGGAAGCCCGCTGGTGCTGGCCGCCCGCGTGACCGGCGAGGCCAAGTCGGCCTTTCCCGATGGACCGCCCAAGGACGCCCCCAAGGCGGATGAGTCCAAGGACAAGGACAAAGCCCAGGCGGCAAAGGACGCGACGCCAGCCAAGAGCGACGCCAAGGCCAAGGCGCCGAAGCAGACGGCGCCCCATCTCACGTCCGGCAAGGTCAACGCCATCGTCATCGCCGACACGGACCTGATGGCGGACCAGTTCTGGGTCGACCGCCGCGAGATGCTGGGCCAACAGGTGGTGATGCCGACCGCGCACAACGCCGCCCTGGTCGTCGGCGCCCTGGAGAACCTTTCGGGCAACGACGCGCTCATCGCGCTGCGCGCGCGCGGCGTGTCGGATCGGCCCTTCACGCTGGTGGAGGACCTGCGCCGTAACGCCGAGCGCCAGTTCCGCGAGAAGGAGCAGGCGCTGACGCAGAAGCTGAAGGACCTGCAGACCAAGCTGTCCCAGCTCGAGACGACGCAAGGCGGCGCCGTGCTGCTGTCGGAGGACGAGCGGGAGGCTGCCGACAAGTTCCGCGCCGAGATGCTGACCACCCGACACCAGCTGCGCGACGTGAAGCTCGCGCTGCGCCGCGACATCGACCGCCTCGACGGCTGGCTCAAGTTCGCCAACATCGGCCTCGTCCCGCTGGCGATCGGGTTCGGGGGTATCGGATGGTCGTTCTGGCGCACGCGCCGGCGCAAGGCAAAAAAGCAGTAGCTGGGCCAATAGGGAGAACGGCACACATGACGCCCAAACACTTCCTCGCGCTCGCAGCCGCTGCCGCGGTCAGCTTGGTTGTAGCGCTCATCGTCTACTCGTCATCCGTACCCTGGTCGCACGCGACCCTCAACGGCGTGCCGCTGTTCAAGAGCTTGCGCGACGCCCCCCCGCAGATTGCGCGCATCGAGGTCGAGCAGGGCAGCGACAAGCTCACGCTGCAGCACAAGGGCAAGGACTGGGTCCTCAAGCAGCATGAATTGTTTCCCGCGACGCCCGAAAAGGTGCGCGCCTTTCTCGTGAGCCTGTCGGACGCCGAGCTGGTCGAAGCAAAGACGCAGAGAAAGGACCGCTATGCCCTGCTCGGGCTCGAGGATCCGCACGGCCACAACGCGGCCTCGCGGCTTGTCCGGCTCATCGACGACAAGGGGCAGACGGTGGCCGAAGCGGTCATCGGCAAGCAGCGCAGCGATGCCTTCGGATCGGGCAAAGGCGGCACCTACGTGCGCCGGCCGGGCGAAGCGCAGACGTGGCTGGTGAATACAGAGATCAACACCGGCGTCACGCTGCGCGACTGGGTCAAGCCCAATCTGTTCAAGGCGCGCCCGCGCGACGTCAAGTCGATCACGGTAAAGAGCCCCGGCAAGGACGACCTCAACATCGCGCTGTCCGCCGACGGCAGCGACCATGTCTTGAAGGACATCCCCGCGGGCATGAGGATCAAATACGCCAATTCGATCGACGACATTGCCGAGGCGGCAAGCTCCATCGACTTCGACGACGTCAAGAAGCTCGATGAGGCCCCGACCGGTGAGGTGAGCACCGTCACGCTCCAGCTCGCCAATGGTCTCAAGTGCGACTTCAAGATCAGACGCGACGGCGGAGCCGCCTGGGTGACGTTGGATGCGAGCGCAGAGGGCGATGCAAAGAAGGAAGCCGACGAACTCATGGCGCGCGCCAAAGGCTGGGAGTTCCAAATCCCCAAGAGCAAGGCCGATGCCCTACTGAAGACGCGCGAGGAGCTTCTGGAGAAGGCGTCGTCTTAAGCCCCCAGGAAGCCCCCCAGGACTCCCCGAAGGACCTAGTGGCTCGGTGCGCGCGGGCTGTGGTGCACATCGAGAAGTTTGCGGCCGACCTGCTCGACGAAGCGCCCGCCCGCATCGAGCCCGCGCGTGATGCACTCGATCTGCGCGCTCGCCCCAGCGGGCGTGATGCGAAACAGATTGTAGCGCCCCAGCGGCTCGCCCTTGTGCACGCGGCCGACCGAGCCCGACCCGACGCCGATGACGGGAATGCGGCCCTCAGCCCAAGCGAAATCGACGTGGTTGTCGCGATGATTGTGCCCGTGCAGCACCAGCTCGGCACCGTGCGCGGCGAGCACCCGCTCGAGCGCTGCCGCGTCGCGCAGAGCCCGGCGCGCCGGCGCCTGGCCAGGCAGCGGCGGATGATGGATCAGCACGACGCGCACGAGCCCTTCCGCGCCCGTCCGCGTCAAGAGGTCGGCAAGCGCTGCGAGCTGGCGCTCGCCGAGCCGGCCCGCCGCCACGAAGGGCGGCGTTTTCTCAGCCGAGTTCAAGCAGATGAGCGCCACGGGGCCGATCCTGCGCACGAACGGAAAGCCGTCGGCGGCGCGGCCCACAAGCTTCGCCCCCCAGGCGTCCGAGCGCATGTAGTCGGCCCAGCGCTCGACGCCCGGATGGCCGTGCACGTGGGTGTAGATGTCGTGGTTACCCGGAATGACGGTGACCTGCTGGGGCGTCCCCAAGCATTCGAGCCAGGCATGCGCCGCCTCATACTCGGCGGGCAGCCCCAGATTGATGAGGTCGCCCGTCACCGCGATGTGGTCCGGCCGCTGCGCCTTCAAGTCGGCCACCACGAGATCGAGGCTCTCCTTGCGGTGGACGCGCCGTCGGCTGCGCAGCCAGTTGAGATAGCCGAGGCCGCGCTTGATGTTGAGGTGGCGTAGAGCCAAGCCGCGCACCGGCGCCAGGTGAACATCGGATAGCTGGGCAATTGTTATGGATTCTGTCATATGGCCTGTTGACGGCGGCGGCGCGGCGAACTCTATCACGGACCTCTAACCCAGGTGCGCCCGTCGGCAAAGCGCAGGCCGCCTGCAAGCGCGCTGCGGCGATGAGGAGACCCCTTTGCGGTCGAGCCGGCTGATCACCAAGCTCATGCAGCAAAGCTGGCGCCTCACGCGCGGGCTGACGCTCGGCGCCCAGGGCATGGTGATCGACGCGCAAGACCGCATTCTTCTCGTGCGCCACACCTACCGACCGGGCTGGCACTTCCCCGGCGGCGGCGTGGAGCGACACGAGACGGTGGAAGCGGCGCTGGCGCGCGAGCTCGACGAGGAGGCCGGCGTCGTGCTGAAAGGCCGCCCGCAGCTGTTCGGGCTCTATGCCAACTTTCCGGCTTTTCCCAGCGACCACGTGGCGCTCTTCATCACCCGGGAGTGGGAGCAGCCGGTCGCGCCCAAGCCCAACCGCGAGATCGCGGCCCACGGTTTCTTCGCCAGGAACGCGCTGCCGGACGACATCGGCCGCAGCACGGCCCAGCGCCTGCGCGAGGTGTTCGAAGGCGCCCCGCGCAGCCCCACGTGGTGAGACATCTTTACGCGCCCCGTGCCCCCGTGCTAGAGGCGCTCCCCATGATGACGAGATCTCAGGGTCCGATCTTTGCGCCGCGACGAGGCCGAAGCGCCGCGCCCGCCTTGCGCGCCTGACCCATCCTTCCTGACCGCAACGGGGTTAGCCCCACGCGGCCGCCTCGAAAGCTCGTCGCCGATCTCCATGTCCTCCAACGTCATTCACCGGCCCATGACGCCGGCCGACCTCGCCCAAGCCGCAGACCTCAACGCCCGGGTGTTCGGGCCGGGGCGCTTCACCCGCACCGCCTATCGGGTGCGCGAAGGCGCACCTGCGATCTCGCCCTACTGCCGTGCGGCACTCGACGGTCTGCGCATGATCGCGGCCGTGCGCTTCACCCACATTGCCATTGGGGGAACGCAGGGGGCGCTCCTCTTGGGTCCCCTCGCCGTCGATCCGGAGTTTGCCGGCAAGGGACATGGGCGCCAGCTCGTGGGCGAGGCGCTGGAGCTGGCGCGAGCCGACGGGATCCGCCTCGTGGTCCTCGTCGGCGACGAGCCCTACTACGCCCGCTTCGGGTTCCATCCCGTCGCGCCGGGACAGATCCTGCTGCCGGGGCCGGTCGACCCCATGCGGCTCTTGGCCGCCGAGCTCGCACCTGGCGCGCTCCAGTCGTACCGCGGCCTCATCATCGCCAAACGCGCGTGATGACCGAGAGCATCCCTGCGCGTAAGCTTGCGGGGTGCAGAAGCGGAGGGTTGGATATGGATAGACGCACCTTGCTCACCGGCGGCGGCACGCTGCTCGTCGCCGCGACGCTGACGCGGGATGCCCACGCGCGCGCAAGGAGCGTGCCCACCACGCCTGAGGACTCGAACTTCATGCAGCTCGCCATCGATCAGGCAAAGGACGGCGACTATCCCTTCGGCGCCATCATCGTGCGCGACGGCAACGTGCTGGCGCTCGGCCGCAACAGCACCAAGCGCAACCACGACCCGACCGCCCACGCCGAGATGATGGCAATCCGCTCTTTCCTGTCCGGCCACGACCCGGACGAATTCAGGACGACGACGATCTATGCCTCCGGCGAGCCCTGCCCCATGTGCATGGGCGCCATCATCTGGTGCGGCTTCAAGCGGCTCGTCTACGCGGCCTCGATCGATCAGCTGTCCGCGCGGATCGCGCAGATCGACGTAAGCGCCCGGCAAATCGCCAATGCGGCGCCGTTCGCCACGATCGAGATCTCGAGCGGACTGTTGTCGGGGAACGCGCTGCGTCTGTTCGAGCCCGACACGGACAGCAAGGACGCCAAGTAGCGCGCCGAGAGGAGTCTCGCTGGAACCTGGGCGGCGATTGGGGCGTTGACCTGCCGCTCAATCACCAGACGGAGTCCCCCAATGGCCCGCGACCTCTTGCTGTGGCTGCTCGGCGTCCCGATCAGCGTCCTCGTTCTGCTCCACCTTTTCGGTGTGCTGCACTGGTAAGGCGCCGGCGCCATGAGGCTTCGGGCCGAGCTCCAGACGGGCGCAAGAAAAAGCAGATCGCCGGGAACCCTCGGCCGCGCCCCGCATTTATACGCATCGCACGCGCCTCGTCTCACCTCCCTCCCCCCTCCCCTGGAGGCGAGCCGCGTGACACTGGGGCACCCGCTTGTATCGCGTTAGCCCGGGCGGGTGCCCTTATTTGTTTTGTGCAGGGACGTTCAGAAGACGGCGGGGACGTACATTCTCTCCGGGACGGGCCCGCGGATGTACTCGCCGCATCGCGCCCGCTATGGGGCGTCCGCCCCGGGCTTCAGGTGGACGAACCGGAATCTGTCGCCGGGAACGAGCTCGCATTCGGCTTCGGCAGAGAAATCGAGGAAATGACCGCCTGAGTCCGCGTCCGGCTGCGCGAATGGGCCTAGCCTGCGGACCACGTCCGTCGATTCCGCCTTCATGATGGCTGTCTCTTTCAAGATGAACCGCTTTGGGCTCAGCCAATTCAGCTCGAAGGAACGCGAGCGGACGTCGATGTCGGGCAAGGCGAAGCGGCCCACGATTGCCGGGAGCGGTGTCGGACCGAAAATCGGATAGGCGCGGCCGTGCTCAACCCGATAGAGATTCATCGCCGTGATGTGCCGGTCGCTGCGGTAGAGCAGGGCGACGTGCCGGGAATCGGCCGACCATTCGGCTGCGTAGGCCGTGGGACCGGTGTCGAGGATATCTTTGACCTCTTCCAGCGGACCGATCACCCGATGCCCGGGCTCGGCCATGAGATAGAGGTGAAAGTCTACGTCACCGAGCTCGCCACCCCCGTGGGCGGCAATGGCATACCGGTGGTCCGGCGCGGCCCCGTTGGTCACGGTGACGTATTCGTCCTTGGCGTAGGCGTAGTTGGATGTCGCTTGCGCGGCCGGCCCGGTTGCAACGATGCAAAGCCACGTTGCCAGCACCAGCAGCCGGCGCATCGACGTTCGATAAGCATCCATGTTGTGCCAACCTCCGCGGTCGGAGCCGGCTGAGCCGGCGGCCGTAGCGTTTCAGGACTGACCGCGGCCGGCGCGCTCAATCGGCGAAGGGGTCGCGCATGAGGATGGTGTCGTCGCGCTGCGGCGAGGTCGAAAGCAGCGTCACCGGACACTCGATCAGCTCCTCGATGTAGCGCACGTACTTGACGGCCTGCGCCGGCAGGTCGGCCCAGCTGCGCGCCCCGTGCGTTGACTGCGACCAGCCGGCAAGCGTCTCCCACACCGGCACGACGCGCGATTGTGCGTTGCTGCCGGCTGGCAGCCGGTCGATGCGCTCGCCGTCGAGCATGTAGCCGACGCCGACCTTGATCTCATCGAAGCCGTCGAGCACGTCGAGCTTGGTGAGCGCGATGCCGTCGATGCCGCACACCTTGATGGTCTGGCGCACCAGCGTGGCATCGAACCAGCCACAGCGGCGCTTCCTACCCGTCACCGTCCCGAACTCGCGGCCGCGCTCACCGATACGCTCTCCGGTTGCGTCGTTAAGCTCGGTCGGGAACGGGCCGGAGCCGACGCGCGTCGTGTAGGCCTTGGCGATGCCGAGCACGTAGCCGATGGCGCGCGGGCCCATGCCCGAGCCGGTCGCCGCCTGGGCCGCAACCGTGTTGGACGAGGTCACATAAGGGTAGGTGCCGTGGTCGATGTCGAGCAGTGCGCCTTGCGCACCCTCGAACAGGATGCGCTTGCCGGCCTTGCGCTCGCGGTCGAGCAGATCCCACGTCACGTCCATGAAGGGCAAGACCTTGGGGGCGATCTCGGCGAGCTCCGCCATGATCTTGTCCTTGGAGAGCTCCGGTTGGCTCAAGCCGCGGCGCAGCGCGTTGTGGTGCACGAGAATGCGGTCGACCTTGGGGCCGAGCGTTCCCAGATTGCGCAAGTCCTGCACGCGGATGGCGCGGCGCCCGACCTTGTCCTCATACGCCGGGCCGATGCCGCGCCCTGTGGTGCCGATCTTGCCGGCACCTGCCGCCTCCTCGCGGATGACGTCGAGCTCGCGGTGCAGCGGCAGGATCAGGGTGGCGTTCTCGGCGAGACGCAAATTCTCGCGGCTGATCGTGAGACCCTGCCCCGTCAGCTTGTCGATCTCGGCCAGCAGTGCCCACGGATCGACGACGACGCCGTTGCCGATCACGCCGAGCTTGCCGGGGCGCACCACGCCCGAGGGCAACAGCGACAGCTTATAGGTGTTGTCGCCGATGACGAGCGTGTGCCCGGCGTTGTGGCCGCCCTGAAAGCGCACGACGATGTCGGCGCGCTCCGAAAGCCAGTCGACAATCTTGCCTTTGCCCTCGTCGCCCCACTGGGCGCCGACCACGGCCACGTTCGCCATTTCCTAGTGTCCCGATTCGCAACTTGGCCCCGGCAAGCCGTGCCGGGGCCACGTAAGGTAGCACGGAGGATTATAGCCCAGATTCGAGAAAGCCGAGCCCCCGTGCGAGCGGGCCGCGGCCGCGCCTCGGGCAGGGATCAGCGGTAGACGATCGGCCGCGTGCCGGGCCAGGTGACCCGGTAGCCGAACTCGATCACCCGCTCCTCCTCCGGCTCGAGCTTGGATTCGAAGGCAATGATGCCGCGCTTGTCGTCGATGTCCTTGCGGGTGGGCGCCGTGGGCCCGATCAGCTCGACCTTTATGTCGTCGTTCTGCGACACGGGGATCTGGTCGTGCACGACGAGCTGGACCGCCCGCTCGTGCATGTTCTTGATGGTGATGCGGAAGTTGCGGCTGTCGGTTCGTGCCGACGAGATGAGCCCGGTCTCACCCCGCTTCTCGTTGGCAATGGCGTGGCGCACGCGCACCTGGTCGTCGGAGCCGAAGCCGAGCTCGTAGTCCTCGCCAGGCGCCAGCACGGGCAGCTCGCCGGTACCGACGAAGGTGCCGTCGCGGAACAGCGACACGCTGCCAGGCAAGAGCGGCGAGCCTTGCGGGAGGACGAGCTTGGCGTAGAGGTAGGCCTTGGCATCGACCTTGGGCACCGTGCGCACGGTGAGCACCGGCTCGACGCTGTCCTCCTGTAGAAGCACGCGCTTGGCCTCGCCTGTGTTGGGGATGGTCAAGCGACCGGGCACGGCGAACACCGCCTGGAAGGGCGCGGTTGCCGCGGCGGCGTTCTGCTCGCCGATGTCGAAGGCTGCCTCGGGCGCCGGCGCGCCGGCGCCGGCCGCCAACTCCTGGCCGACCTTGAGGCGGCGCTTGGCGGTGAGCGTCCGGGCGACACCGTCCTCCGGCGGAGGGGCAGCCGCCATGGCGACAGGCTTCGGCTCGGGCTCGAAATCGACGGTCACCGTCTCGAGCTTGGGTGCGGCCGCGTTGGCCGACGGACGCGTGGTGGAGAGCCGCAGGGCGACGCCATCCCAGCTCTCGCCGGTGCGCTGCTTGATCTCGGCCCGGCGCGTCAGATCGAGCTGCGGCGGCGCCGTCTTGGAGCCGGTGGCGAGGCGGGCGTCGTAGCGCGGCACCCAGACGGCGTTGCGCACCTGATAGCGCACGCTGATGTCCGCCTCGAGCGGGGCCGCGGCCATGACGAAGACCTTGACCTCGGTCTGCTCCACGCGCGCCGGCGCCAGCGCCGACAACTTCTTCTCCAGGTCCTCGATCTTGCGGTCGAGATCGCGCTTCTTCACCTCGGCGTCGAGCGCGCTCTTCTGCGCCTCCGTCATGCCCGAGGCGATGAGGGCGAGGATCTGCGCCCAGTCCGTGTGCGGGACCGTCGCCTGGGCCTGGGCCGGCTGCTCCTCGGAGCGGCCGGGCAACTCTGCCAGGTTGTTGAGCAGCGTCTTCTGCGTCTGCGCGGCATCCTGCTGGCCTTGCGCGAGGCCGCGCTCGTCGCGCAGCCGCTCGATCTCGTCCTCGATCTCCTTGCGCTCGGCCTGCAGCGCGGCTTGGTCGGCGCGCGCGACATAGCGACGGCGCGTATCGACGGATTCGATGGCGAGGTTGGCGGTCGCCTTGCCGTCGACGCGGATCGAGCCGGGGACGGCCTCGGCCGGCAGGTCACTGAAAACGATGGTATGGTCGCCCTTGTCGAGATTGAGCTGCGCCGTGCGCGTCACTTCCGCGCCGGACAAATACACGGTGACGGCCTCGACCCGCGAGCCGGCCGGGACCTCGTCCGCCGTGGCGCTGGCTGCCAGCCCAATCAGCAAAGCGCCGGCGATCGCAACCGAGATGCGCATCCTTGAGCCCCCAATTTCCTCTCAGACCACCCGCCCGTCGAGCCGCCTTGCCCGGTGATGACGAGTGGGGAGATTTCGCGTCTGAATTATGACGATCAGTGCCGGATTGGCGGTCGCGTTAGGTTAACGGCCCCGCACCTTTGCGTAGGCCCAGTCGAGCCACGGCACCAGCCGCTCCAGATCGCCGCGCTCGATGGTCGCCCCGCACCAGATCCGCAATCCCGGCGGCGCCGTGCGATAAGCCCCGATGTCCTTGGCGACGCCTTCGGCGTCGAGCAGCGCCACGATTTGGGCGCCGACACGTGCACCCAGCACCGGGGCAGCGAGCGCCGCATCGGCGAAGCGCAGACATACCGACGTATTCGACCGCGTCGCCGCATCGACGGCAAGGTTGGCAACCCACGGCGTGCGCGCCATCCAATCGAAAAGCACGGCGGCATTCGCGTCGGCGCGCGCGCGCAAGGCGGCAAGGCCGCCTGTCCCTTCCGCCCATTTGAGCGCGTCGAGATAGTCCTCGACGCACAGCATCGAGGGCGTGTTGATGGTGATCCCTTCGAAGATCTCCGCCATGAGCCGGTCCCCCTCGGTGAGGCGGAACAGCTTGGGCAACGGCCAGGGCGGGGCGTAGCTCTCGAGCCGCGCGACCGCGCGCGGCGACAGGACCAGCATGCCGTGCGCCGCCTCGCCGCCTACGACCTTCTGCCAAGAGAAGGTGGCGACGTCGATCTTCGCCCAATCTATCGCTTGCGCAAAAACGGCGGAGGTGGCGTCGGCGAACGTCAAGGCCGCGGCGGTCGGGCGCGATCCAATCGCCGTTGGGCACGCGCACGCCCGAGGAGGTGCCGTTCCAAGTGAAGACGACGTCGCGATCAAAGTCGACGGCGGCAAGGTCGGGCAGGTGCCCGTAGTCGGCCTCAAGGACGCGAGCGTCAGTGAGCTTCAGCTGGCGGACGACGTCGACGACCCAGCGCTTGCCGAAGTCCTCCCAGGCCAGCACGTCGACGCCGCGCGCACCGAGCATGGTCCACAGCGCCATCTCGAAGGCGCCGGTATCGGAGCCCGGCACAATGGCGACGCGATAGTCGGCCGGCAGCTCGAGGATGGCTTTGGTCGTGTCGATGGCGAGCTTCAGGCGTGCTCTCGCCTCGGGCGCGCGGTGCGAGCGCCCGACCAGCGCGTCACGCAGCGCGTCCGGCGTCCAGCCCGGGCGCTTGGTGCACGGCCCGCAGGAGAAATTCGGGTTGCGCGGACGCTCTTTGGGCTTGGGCTGCATGGCTCGCCGGTCGTCGCTGCGGCGGCTCATGCCGCCACGGTGGCGCCGGGTCTAGGTGCTCAAGCCCTCTACGTCAATCGCCCCGCTCAGTCGATGTAAAGGCGCAGGCCGGCGCGGACTTGGTGCTCGTTGATGCCGCCGATCTGGACCGTGGAGTTGGCGCCGGTGGGTCCGACGTCCGATCCGCCGATATAGAGATAGCGGTAGTTCACGTCGAGCGCCACGAAGCTGTTGAACTCGTAGGTGACGCCCGCCATGGCGGCCCCGGCGAAGGCAATCTTGGTGGTGCGGCCGTTCACGGACGTCGTTGTCGTTGTCGCTGGTGTTCCAGATGCAAAGGTCTGGTTGCTGTTGCGCGTGAGCTGATCGACGGAGAAGCCGACGCCGACGCCGAGGTAAGGCGTGAACGGCGTGCCGGTGCGGAAATCGTAGTAGGCGTTCATGAGCAGGATCGTGGCCAGGAACTTGGTCTTGTCGTCGACGGACAAGGTATTGGCGGCGTTCGTCCCGATGAACTTCGCCTGCATGATGGAGTGGACGTCGACGGTGAAATCGGTGCGGATGGCCGGTCCCCACACGTAGCCCACGCCGACGCCGCCGCTGAAGGACGGCTCGAAGCTATCCCTGAGCCAGGCCGGATCGAACCCCGTCGTATTGTTGGCAAAGGGCGTGCCCGTGGTGGTGACCGAGGGATTGGAGCCGAAACCGGCGGCGAAGTCGCCGCGGAAGTACCAGGCCGGCTCGTAGACCGGCACGGGGATGGGCGCTGGCACCGGCGTCGCCACGGCGTAGGGATTGATCCCGCTGCGATAATCGGGGCTCACGTCCTCGCCGGCCAGCGCCGGAGTCATGCCGCCGGCGCCGAGCACCAGGCTAAGCAGAAGAATGATAGTTGCGCGTCTCATGTGCTTCGATCCCTGCGATGGACGACGAGGGAGGCCGAAGCCGTGCTCGGTCGTCTCAAGTGTTCTCTAGCCGGCCGCTTCCAAGGACCAGGTACCGACCCGCGCCTCTTCGAAGAGGTTCGGGCGGAATGCGCCTGCCTCACGCGTAATCGAACCAGAAAAGCAACTTGAGGACTCCCCGCCGAGCCCATTCAGGGCTCGAGCTGCCGGGCCGCATGTGCGCAGCCGGCAGCAACAATCTCGAAAGAGCGGCCGGCCGCAGGGGGGACGTGCGGCCGGCCGTACGCTTACACTACTTCACTGGGTACATCACGGGCTCGGCGCGCGCTGGAACTTGTAGCGCACGCCGAGCATGACATCGTTGGAGGTGATGTCGCGGATCGGCGACACTTGGCTGTAGGGCGAATTGATGCCGAGTGGCATCCGACACGATGCCGCTTTGCGCACTGCCGAGGTTGGCATAGCGATAGGCGAGATCGACGGCGAACTGCGGTGAGACGTCGTAAGCGAGGCCCGCGTGGAGGGCCCAGGCAAAATTGGTGGTGCTGTTGTCGGCACCGTAGTAGGCGTGCTCGCCTGCGCGGACGTTGACGTCCTTCAAGCCGTTGACCGAGATGTTGGCGAAGCCGATGCCGGCGCCGACGTAGGGCGTGAACCCGCACCAGGTGGCGATGTCCCAATAGGCGTTGGCGAGACCGAGCCAGGTCGAGACGTCGGCCGTGTACTCGTTCGTGCCACCGTCCGGAAGGCCAGACGCCGCCAGGATAAGCAGTCCTGCGCAAGGAACGTCGTGTCGCCCCTGTACTCGCCGGTGAGGTCGAAGCGCAGCCAGTGGTTGCGCTTGTAGCCGATGCCAAAGCCGTAGAGCGCGTTGCTCTTGATGTCATGATGGAACACCGAGAAGGTGTTGGTCTCGTATCCGGGTGTCCAGATGCTGCCGACGTTGGTGTTGGCCTGGCCCATGTAGGCCTTGAAGTAGAGCCCCCGATCGGAGGGGGGCGGGGGAGGAACGTCATAGCCGCCCTTAAGGGAGGGCTGGTAGATGTCTTCGCCTGCCATGGCGTTGGGGCTCAAGGCGAGCACGAAGGCCGTCCCGAGCGCCGCGCCCAGCAGGTAGGAACCGCGATTGGTATTCATGCTACTTCCCTCTCAAATCAGAACCGGCCGCAGACTCGTGCGGCACACGAACGCGAACGACCGCGAACGCTCAAACGTGCTCGAGCACGACTATGGGCGGGAAGGCTTAAGGGAGACTTAATGGACGTCCCGATCCGGCACGGACTGGGGCAGGCGCGACACGGCCAAACCGGCGTTTCGCAGGCCAAAGATTAACAAATGGTTTACGTTCGGGCGGGGGGATAACCACTGTCGCGCAGCGCGGCTGCGCTATCCCAATAAGAACAGCGATTGCGCCGGTCGCTCAGGCGACGGCAGCGGCGCGCACGGCCTCGACGATGTCGCCGACCACCGTCGACACCAGTCGCTCGTCGTCGCCCTCGGCCATGACGCGGATGACCGGCTCGGTGCCGGAGGGGCGAATCACCAGACGGCCGCCGGCGCCGAGCTTGGCTTTCCCAGCGTCGATCGCCTTGACCACGCGGCTGTCCTCGAGCGGGCTGCCGTTGGCGTAGCGCACGTTCTTTAGCACTTGCGGCAGCGGCTCGAAGCGGTTCGTCACCTCGCTCACGGTCTTGCCGGTGGAGACGACGACGGCGAGGATCTGCAGCGCGGTGACGAGGCCGTCGCCGGTGGTGACGAAATCGGACAAGACGATGTGGCCCGACTGCTCGCCGCCGACGTTGTAGCCGTGCTTGCGCATGTGATCGACGACGTAGCGGTCGCCGACGGGCGTGCGCACGAGCGCGAGGTCGAGGCCTTTCAAGTAGCGCTCAAGGCCCAGGTTGCTCATGACGGTGGCGACGACGCCGCCGGCGGTGAGCTTGCCGGCCTTGTGCCAGGCCTCGGCGATCACGGCCATGATCTGGTCGCCGTCGACCATCTGGCCCTTCTCGTTCATGATCACGACGCGGTCCGCGTCGCCGTCGAGCGCGATGCCGATGTCGGCCCTCATTTCGCGCACCTTGCTGGCGAGCAGGTCCGGCGCGGTGGAGCCGCACTTCTCGTTGATGTTGCGGCCGTTCGGCTCGACGCCGATCTTGATCACCTCGGCGCCAAGCTCCCACAGCGCCTCGGGCGCCACCTTGTAGCCGGCGCCATTGGCGCAATCGATGACGATGCGCAAGCCTTCGAGGCGCAAATCGCGAGGAAGCGTGCGCTTGGCGAACTCGATGTAGCGCTCCTGCGCGCTCTCGACCCGCGTCGCCCGACCGATGGCATCGGCAGGCGCCAAGAGCTCGGCCGAGTCCGTGTCGATCAGCTTCTCGATCTGGCGCTCGGTCTCGTCGGAGAGCTTGTAGCCTTCCGCATCGAACAGCTTGATGCCGTTGTCGTCGAACGGATTGTGAGAGGCGGAGATCATAACGCCGAGGTCGGCGCGCAGCGAGCGCGTCAGCATGGCGACGGCGGGCGTCGGCATCGGCCCCAAGAGGAACACGTCCATGCCGACCGAGGTGAAGCCGGACATGAGCGCCGCCTCCAGCATGTAGCCGGAGAGCCGCGTATCCTTGCCGATGACGACACGGTGGCGGTAGTTGCCGTTCTGGAAGATCTTGCCGGCGGCCATGCCGACCTTCAGCGCAATCTCCGACGTCATCGGAAAGCGATTGGCGAGACCGCGAATTCCATCGGTACCGAAGTAGCGGCGCGACATGGAGATCCCTGTGGCTTTGACGTGCGGTGTTAGACCAAGGTCTTGCAGACCGGCCTTGACGACATGCCGCGCTGGCGCGCGCTGCCCCCGAGCATGATAACTCTTAGCACCAGTATATGCCGCCACGGCGCCGTCCGCCCACCTCAATTACGATGTGCCGACGTTACATAACCACTCCTAAGAAAGGTGAAATTTGCCAGTAAACCGGCGTACTTCGGCCGTCCGGTCCCCACTCGTGGCGGACCGAGCCCAAACCTAGTCCAGAACCTTGTCGCTCCCGAACATGGCGGCCTGCCACACGCTCAAGGCCTGGCAGGTGGGCGCCACGTCGTGCACGCGCACGATCTGCACCCCTTGCGCCACTGCGGCAAGCGCCGCCGCGATCGAGCCCGGCACCCGGTCCTCAGGGCTCGGAACGTCGGAGATGTGGTCGATCAGCTTCTTGCGGGAGGCGCCCAAGAGCACCGGCACGCCCAGCGCGTGATAGAGGGAGAGGCGCGCCATCACCGCCACGTTGTGGGGCAGATGCTTGCCGAAGCCGATGCCAGGGTCGGCGACGAGCTTGGCCTTGGGAATGCCGGCCGCCTCGCAGGCAGCAATCCGCTCCTCCAGAAAATCGAACACGTCGAGCACGACGTCGCCGTAGCGCGGGTTGTCGTTCATGGTCCTGGGATCGCCCTGCGCGTGCATCAGGATCACGGGCAGACCGGTCTCGGCCGCGGCGGCAAGGGCTTGCGGGTCATGCGTCAGCGCCGAGACGTCGTTGAGGATGTCGGCGCCCGCGGCCGCCGCGCGCGCCATGACCTCGGCCTTGCGCGTGTCGATGGAGATCAGCGCTTGCGTGCGCGGGCGCAGGCCCTCGATCACCGGCATCACGCGCGCGAGCTCCTCGGTGAGCCCCACCGGCTCGGCCCCGGGACGCGTCGACTCGCCGCCGATGTCGAGGATGTCGGCGCCTTCCTTGGCCAGCCGCAGCGCATGCGCAATCGCGGTATCGACGGCGGCGAAGCGGCCACCGTCGGAGAAACTGTCCGGGGTGACGTTGATGATGCCCATGATGCGCGGGCGATCGAGGGCGAGGCCGGCAAGGCGCGGGCGCGGGGCGCCGATCGCCTCGATGAGCTCGGAGGCGGCGAGCGTGTGGCGCCCCCAATCGCGCTCGAAGGCATCGCCGAGGGCGGCGACGCGGCGTTTCACGCGGGGCCCGTCGCGCTCGATGATCTCGAGGGCGGCGTAGCGCAAAGGCTGGCCGGCGAGCGGCAGCCCGCCCCACGTGCTCTCGCCCTCATCGGGAGGCGCGGCAAAGATGCCGAGGGGGCGGACGTAAAGTGAGCGCTGCATTGCCGCTTAAGGCTTCCTGCAAAATGAGACGGCCGCGGGGAGTGCCCGCGGCCGCATCTATAGCCTTTTGATCGCCTTCGGAAAGGGCCCAGCTCAGGATTGCGGCTGGGGCTCCATGCCGCCGGTGCCGGGCTCCCCGCGCGGGCGCAGGCGGCCGCCGGCAGAAGGAACGGCCGAGGAGCCGATGTCCCTGGGACCTTCGTCGTCCGACTTGCGCACGATCTTGTCGCCGCGCATCAACGCGTTCACCTCTTCGCCGGTGATGGTCTCATACTCCATCAGTGCCTGAGTGATGGCTTCGAGCTGCTGGCGGTGCGAGGTGACCAGGTCGCGGGCCTTCGTCTCCCCTTCGGTGACGATGCGGCGGATCTCGATGTCGATCAGCTTGGCAGTATCCTCCGACATGTTCTGACGCTGCGTGATCGCATGGCCGAGGAACACCTCCTGCTGGTTCTCGTTGTAGCGCAACGGCCCGAGCGTCTCGCTCATGCCCCATTCGGTCACCATGCGGCGGGCAAGATCGGTCGCCTGCATGATGTCGCTCGAGGCACCGGTATTGAGGTGGTCCTTGCCGTAAACGAGCTGCTCGGCGACGCGGCCGCCGAACGACATGGCGATGCGCGCCTCGCACCACTGCTTGGAGTAGCTGAGCTTGTCACGCTCGGGCAGGCTCATGGTGACGCCCAGCGCGCGCCCGCGCGGGATGATCGTGACCTTGTGCAGGGGATCGGCGCCCGGCATCTTGGTGTTGACCAGCGCATGGCCGGCCTCGTGATACGCGGTCGCGAGCTTCTCCTCCTCGGTCATGATCATGGAGCGGCGCTCCGCGCCCATCATGACTTTGTCCTTGGAGTCCTCGAACTCCATCTGGGTGACGAGGCGCTTGTTGCGGCGGGCTGCAAGCAGCGCCGCCTCGTTGACGAGGTTCGCCAAGTCGGCACCGGAAAAGCCCGGCGTGCCGCGCGCTATGACCTTGGGGTCGACGTCGGGTGCGATCGGCACCTTGCGCATGTGTACGCGCAGGATCTTCTCGCGACCCACCACGTCCGGATTGGGCACGGTGATCTGGCGGTCGAAACGGCCGGGGCGCAGAAGTGCGGGATCGAGCACGTCGGGGCGGTTGGTGGCGGCGATGAGGATGATGCCCTCGTTCGCCTCGAAGCCGTCCATCTCGACCAGGAGCTGGTTCAGCGTCTGCTCGCGCTCGTCGTTGCCGCCGCCCAGCCCGGCGCCGCGGTGGCGTCCGACAGCGTCGATCTCGTCGATGAAGATGATGCAGGGCGCATTCTTCTTTGCCTGCTCGAACATGTCGCGCACGCGGCTGGCGCCGACACCCACGAACATCTCGACGAAGTCGGAGCCCGAGATGGTGAAGAACGGCACGTTCGCCTCGCCGGCGATGGCGCGCGCAAGCAGCGTCTTGCCGGTGCCGGGCGGGCCGACGAGCAGGGCGCCGCGCGGAATACGACCACCGAGGCGCTGGAACTTCTGCGGATCGCGCAGGAACTCGACGATCTCCTGCAAGTCGTCCTTGGCCTCATCGACGCCGGCGACGTCCTCGAACGTCACCCGTCCGTGACGTTCCGTCAGAAGCTTGGCTTTGGATTTGCCAAAACCCATGGCGCGGCCCGAGCCCGACTGCATCTGCCGCATGAAAAAGATCCACACGGCGATCAGGAGCAGCATGGGAAACCAGTTGAGGAGCATGCTCATGATCGAGGGCACGTCCTCGTCGGAGGGACGCGCGCGGAACTTCACGTCCTTCTTCTGCAGCCGCTCCACCAGAGTGGGATCGTTCGGGGGCGCATAGGTCGTGAAGGCGGTGCCGCCATCGCGCATCGTCCCGAAGATGCGGTTGCCGGCAAGCGTGGCCTCGCTGACGTTGCCAGCATCAACGGCGTTCAGGAACTCCGAGTAGGTGATCTCGGTGCCACGCCGGCTCTGGGTCGGATTGTTGAACAGATTGAACAGCGCCGCCAACAGGACGAGGATCGCAACCCAGATGGCAAGCTTTTGAAAGTTCGAATTCATTTGGTTCCCTGTCGAGGCCCCATGCAGGCCGGGCCAAACGTGCGTCGGACGGTTTCGGGCGCCGACCCGAAGCACGCCGTTAACATAGGTGTACGCCCCCACGTTGCCAAGCTGGGGGCCATGCTACACGCATCCGGCTCCCCAGGAGCTTAACGCGGGCACCGACCTTGGCAGAGACGCCCTGCGCCGATGGTCGCATCAGCTGGTAAACCACCGAAATCACGTACGATTCAGGACCTACCACAGGAATTCGGCCGAACAGTGCCGCCCGGGCTCTGCGGTCGCCGGCATG
Organism: uncultured Alphaproteobacteria bacterium; assembly: GCA_963728165.1. Lineage (GTDB taxonomy): Bacteria > Pseudomonadota > Alphaproteobacteria > Rhizobiales > Hyphomicrobiaceae > Hyphomicrobium_A. The sequence continues at coordinate 123,558 of CAVSIY010000004.1, forward strand.
AAGGCCTGAAGCTGCGGGACGGCCAGCAGAGCACCGTCTTGCCAAAAGGTCGGAAGCGTCACCGCAGCGCGCGCGGGAGGCATTCGGGACGGTTCACCAAGCTTTTGCCTGAGCTGCGCCAATTCTGGGGTGGTGAGGGCGCGCACGCGAACAGAGGCGGCGGCAGCGCCCGCCAGGGCGACGCGGAAGCGACGGTCCCAGACGGCGACGGTGCCGGGTGCCAATTCGAGCTGCGGCAAACCCTCGCGCCCCGGCTCGCGAAACACGCAGATCTCGCCGGTGTGGCGGGAGACGATAGAGCCGCCAAGCGTCGCCGCCGCGAATGTCGGCTCGCTCAGCCGCGCGGGCAAAGCTTCGAGCTTGGCCAATCGCGCCGGCGCGTCCTGGCCGCCGAAAGCGGCGATGAGGCGCGCCAGCATGCGCAGACGCAGCTCCTCCGGTGCCGCCTCAAAGACGCGCGTCTCAAAGCTCGCGAACATGCCGCCGTGCAGGTCGAGAGCGGCGGCTGCCTCGAGCTCGCTTGTCGCCGCCTCGAGTGCCTGACGTGCCCGCTCCAGGCGGCGTGCGCTCAACGCGATCGCCGTGTTGGTCAAGCCGAGCGCTGCGAGATGCTGCTCTGCCTTGCGCAAACGCACGCGCTCGAAGCGGTCGCAATCGTTGCTCGGGTCCTCGATCCAGGTGAGACCACGCGCCGTCAACGTCGCCTTGAGACGGCGACCGGGAACGTTCAGGAGCGGCCGCAGCAGCCGGCAGCTCGCGCCGGGGCGCAGAATTCGCGACACGCTCATGCCCGTCAGACCGTCGAGCCCGCTGCCGCGCGCCAATCGCATGAGGAAGGTCTCGGCCTGGTCGTCCTCGGTGTGAGCGGTCACGATGGCGACCGGTCCGGCGCCGCCCTCGCGCCAGCCGAGCTCGGAGAGCAGACGGTAGCGTGCGGTGCGGGCCGCATCCTGCAGACCCGTCGCCGGCTTGGCGTCCTTCCACACCAACAGCTCGTGCCGCAATCGGAGCGCGCGCGCCTCGCCTGAGACCCACTCCGCCTCGCGGCGCGATTCAGGGCGCAGGCCGTGATCGACCGTGGCGACGATGAGCGTGCGGGGGACATCGGCGTGAAGCTCGGCCCAGCGCGCGACGAGATGCATCATGGCGACGCTGTCGGCGCCGCCCGACACGGCGAGGATCAGGACCGCAAAGGGGATGAGCGGCGCAAGGAGATCCTCAAGCTCGGCATCGGCGATAGGCGCGGGCGCGCAATCGGGCGCGGCAGGCGCGCTCACAGGGTCGGGCGCCTCAGGGGCAGCCGATCCGCTGGCGCTCGGTCTTGGCGCGCGATCTGACGTTGTCTGGTGCATCGGGGAACCGCGTCGAAAGCTCCGCAAACGACGAGCAGGCGGCGTCCTTCTGCCCCAGCCGGTCGAGAGACATGGCGAGCTTTAAGAGGCTGTCGGCGGCGCGCGCGTTGCCGGCGTAGTTCTGATAGCCCTTCAAGAATGCGCCGGCCGCCGCCTTGTACTCACCGCGCACGAAGTGGGCCTCACCCAGCCAGTACTGCGCGTTGCCGGCAAGGGAGTCCTTGGGATAGCGGTTAAGGAACTGCTCGAACGCCGACTGCGCGGCACCGTAATCGCGCTGCATCAGATAGCCATAGGCCGTCTCGTAGAGCTGCTTGGGATTGGTGGCATCGCCCGGCGCCGATGGCGGCGGCATGAAGGCCGGCGGCGCGGCGGCGACCTCCTCCTGCGCTGGCGGAGGAGCGGACGCGTTGTCCTGGGCAATAGGAGCGGCCTGGGCAACAGGAGCGGCCGGTGTCTGCGGCCCCTTGGCGTCGGGCTGGCTGTCGATGAGGCCGCCGATCGCGTCGTTCGTCCCGGCGGTCACCGTCGTGGAGCCGAAGCGGTCCGGCGCCGGCTCGACGGCGGCATTCGCCTGTGCACCGGCGGCAGCGGCCGCAGCCGGCTGAGCACCCGCATCGGCGCGCCGCGGCGCACTCGCGAGCGCGTGCACCTGCGTGGTCAATTGCTCGAGCTGCGCTGCGAGCGCCCGCACCTGCGTCTCCAGGCCGTCGATGCGCAAATCATCGGCGCTTCCGCTGACGCCTGCCGAGTCGTTGCCGCGCGCAGCGGAGGCGGACGTGGCGGGTGCACCGCCGCGCGCCAGTGATTCGAGCGTGCCGATTACAACCTGCATATCGACGAGCTGCTCCTCGAGCTGCTCGACCCGCTGCTTCAGCCCAGAATCGCCGCCGGCCTGCGGTGCAGCAGCCGGTGCGCCGGCGGGCGGCTGTCCTGGCTGCTGAGTGCCCCGCGCCTGCGCGACTTGGCGTGCGGAGCCATCGGTCGTGGCTGCCGGCTCGGCCGAAGCGGGAGCGCAAACGAGAAGCGCCGCAAGAAGCGCCGCGCTGAGCGAGGAACCGATGTGTCGCCGCATAGCCAAGATCGTTCCCGTACTTTGTAGCCGCGCAACGGCACGCCGACGCGGCCTCATTGCCCTAGGCATCATCACTTATCGTCCCGTTGTCAACGCGCCACGCCCACGCGCTCGGCCGCAGCCGGCGTCTCGAGGGACGGCCCCGCCTCAGGGGCCCGCGCCAGGGGTCGGTCCAACGCCTCCGCGCCCGTCTCAGCGGTCAATCCAAGGCGCTCGCGTGTTCCGCTCACGAACACGAGCGTAACGGCGCGGCGGTTCTGGGCTGCACAGTCGACGTCGGCACAGATGGCGATGCGCTGCGTGCGGCCCTGGGCGACGACGGCCAGCCGGCTCGCCTCCACGCCCTCCTCGACCAGTCGCCGACGCACGGCCTCGGCCCGCTGTTGCGACAGTTTCAGATTGTCCTCGTCGCTGCCGGGATCGTCGGCATGCCCTTCGATCGCCGCCTCGAACTCGTGCCAGCGGTTGAGCCATTGCGCCTGAGCCGTGAGGGCTGCGTGCGCCCTGCTGCCAAGCTCGGCACTGCCGGCGCTGAAGAACACGCGGTCGCCGGCCTCGTTGCGAAACCGCGCCTGAATCGACGCGTTGCGCCGCAGCTCCTGCTCCCACAAGGGGCTGGCGGCGACGCCAACCGGGGACGGCGGCGCAGGCGCGATGGCCTTGGCGGGCGCCGCAACCCCGGTCGATGCAGATTGCGCCCCGCCTTGCTGGTAGAGAGCGCCGAGCTGGCGGCGTGCGAGCGAGGCAGCCGTCGAATTCGGGATAGCGGGCGATGAGCGTCTCGAACGTCCGCTGGGCCCACGCTTGCCGCCCGGCATCGAGCTTTTCCATCGCATCGAGATAGAGCTCCTGGGCGCGCTGCTCGGGTCCGTAGGTCTCGCTCACGTCACCGGCCAGTCGAAGCTGCCCCGCCGGGGATACGCGGCGAGGCTCAGATACGGGAGCGGCGGCCGCGAGAGCCGAAAGCCCGGAGGCGGCATGGAGGGAGGCGGTGGCTTGCGCCAGGTCGGAGTGAGCGAGCACAGCGGCGGCAACGAGGACGAGCCACGCGAGCGCGCAGCGCCGCCCGCCCGATTCGCACCGAGGCCGCAACATCACCTCTCCTCGCAAGACCAAACCGCTGAAATTGCGGCCGAAGACTGCGCGGCTATTGCGGCCAAACTTTGCCGGGCGCCGGGCCGGCGCCCGCAAGCGCCAAGCCCGCTACCTGTTTAGGCGAGGCCCAAGCGGGCGGCGTCAGTTGCCGATGGCGACCGCACCGCCGCCCCGCATGTTCAAGACGGTCTGCGCGCGGCGGTTCTGCGACCAGCAGGAGATGTCGTTGCAGACGGCGACCGGGCGCTCCTTGCCGTAGGAGATCGTGCGGATACGGGAGCCGTTCACGCCGTTCTGCGCCAGGAAGTTGCGCACGGTCGTGGCGCGGCGGGCACCGAGCGCGATGTTGTACTCGCGCGTCCCCCGCTCGTCCGCGTGCCCCTCGATCGTGATCGTGTACTGCGGATAGCGCTGCAGCCACTGCGACTGCTTCTGCAGAATGGCGGTCGCCTCCGGCGTCAAATCGCTGCTGTCGGTCGTGAAGTAGACGATATCGCCGACGTTGACGCTGAAGTCACGGTTGGTGCCGGGCGTCACCGCGCCATTGGCGCCCGTCAGCTGCGAATTGGGCTGATTCTGGTCGTTGGCGCAGGCCGTGGCCAAGACACCCACGAGCACGACGGCGAGCAGGCGCACGGGCCGGGCGAGCCAGGAAGAGGCAACCATGAAGATGGTCCTTTTCGTCACCACACTGACAACATCAGAGTGCGGGCGACAGTTCCAGTTGAAAAGCGGAGTTATCCGACCGTTCGTACGAAAATGTGGCCAAGCTTCGCAGTTGAAGCGAGTTTCCGTGCGCCACCGGTCCCGTTAGGTTCATCGCGCCGATCGTCCTGAGGAACCGTTAACGGGGGCGCGCCGGCCCACCCTGGCCGTCCCGCTGGCGTTTCCCCGTGTGTCTGTGGAGCCACGTTCTTTGCGGGCCCGCTCGGGGGACTGGGGACACCGCCTCAAAAAAGCGAAGACCGAGGCGGGCGCAACGCGCGCCGACACCTCGGTCTTTTTGTTCCAGCTCCCCGGCACGGATGCCGCGGAGGAAAATTCCTGTTGGCGAGTTACCGGGCCGGCTGAGTCGCCGCCGGAACGTCGGCGCCGAGCTTCAACGGAGCGGGCTCTTCGCGGCGGCAAGCGCCGAGAGCAACAGCAGCGACGACAGTCGCAATGAGGATGGCCCCCTTCATAGTCTTTGATCTCCCAAATAAGAAGGTTGGTTTGGCTCGTACCGAGTAGCTTAGCGAGCTTGCTCAGCGGTCGGCATGGCAGCGCCGAGCTTGAGCGGAGCGGGCTCTTCACGACGGCAAGCGCCAAGAGCAACAGCAGCGACGACGACGGCGAGCACGATTGCACTCTTCATAGCATTTTCTCCTATGTTGTCCTGGCCTTGCCGCCTGCTCTTAGCGAGCGGGCTGCGTGGCGGCCGGCACATTGGCACCGAGCTTCAGCGGCGCCGGCTCTTCACGACGGCACGCGCCCAAGGCAACGGCCGCAATCACTGCTGACAGAACGATCAGCCCCTTCACACCCTGCATGGTCTCATTCTCCTCATGCTTCATCGGCATTAGCCAAGTAATGGCGTACTGGCGCGGCCCGACTTGATCAAGAACAGAGGCAGTTATCCCTCAGTTTTCCAAGCCGGTAGATGCGAAAATGCCACGCCAATTCATGAGCTCCCGCACCTTGCGAGCAGCGCTGTGCCGCTGCGCTGAAGATCATGAAATTACGCCACAAAACCACCCGCCCCAGACTCGGGAAGGCAATGGCTCATTGAGCCCTAGGAGAAGTTAAGTTCGAGTTAAGCTGTGTATCAATTCAGGAGCGGCGACCATGCCGGATCGGAGGCGAAGGACGGCGTGGGAATTGTACGCTCGTTGTAGCCGGTAAGATCGATCGAAAGGATTCGCGGTCCCCCGTTTGCACCCTGCGATTCGCGGAAGAACATCAGCACACGGCCATTCGGCGCCCAGGTCGGCCCCTCGTTGTGGAACCCTTCGGTCAGGACGCGCTCGCCCGAGCCGTCGGGATGCATGACGCCGATGAGGAAACGTCCGCCGAGTTGCTTCGTAAACGCGATGTAGTCGCCGCGCGGCGACCACACCGGCGTCGAGTAGCGTCCATCGCCCAGGCTGATGCGGTGCGGGTTGGAGCCGTCCGCGTTCATCACATAGATCTCCTGTGTGCCCTCGCGGTCGGTCTCGAACACGATCTGGCGCCCGTCGGGCGCGTAGCTCGGGCTCGTATCGATGGCGGTGCCGGGCGTCAGCTGCCGCTTCTGGCGGCTGCGCAGATCCATCTCGTAGATGCTCGAGTTGGCGCCCGCCTGCAGACTCATGATGACGCGCTGGCCATCGGGAGAGAATCGCGGCGCGAACGTCATGCCGGGAAAGTCGCCGACGATCTCGCGCTGGCCCGTCTCGAGGTTCATGAGGAACACGCGCGGTTGATCGCCCGTATACGACATGAAGGTGATCTCCTGATTCGTCGGGCTGAAGCGCGGCGTCAGCACGAGCTCGTTCCCCTTGCTCAAGAGGCGCACGTTCTTGCCGTCCTGGTCCATGATGGCGAGGCGCTTGATGCGATGGTCCTTGGGCCCGGTCTCGTCGACGAAGACGACGCGCGTGTCGAAGTAGCCCTTCTCGCCGGTCAAGCTCTGGTAGACTTGGTCGGCGATGATGTGGCCGACGCGGCGCCAGTTCTGCGCGCTCGTGGCGAATCGCTGCCCCGCGAGCTGACGGCCCGAGGTCACGTCCCACAGGCGGAACTCGGCGATAATGCGCCCGTCGCTCCCCTGAGCAACGTTGCCGACGACGAGCGCGTCGGCGCGAATCGCGCGCCAATCGGGAAAGCGCGGCGCCGCATTCACGTCGCGCACGCGCTCCAGGAACGAGGCGCGATCGAGCGGCTGGAACAGGCCGGAATTCCCCAGATCGGCAACGACCACGTCGGCGATGTCGGTGGCGAGCTTGGGGTCGGGACCGAGGAACTCGGGGATGGCGATAGGGATCGGGGCGATCGTGCCTTGCGTCTGTCGCCCCTGCAGGCCGCCGCCGCCGCTCGACCCTGCGCCGCTCGGAGGAGGACCGCTCGGCGCCTCCATGGCGCGCAGCTGGCGGTCGAGACCACCGCCTTGCGAGGGGCCCTTGTAGCTGTCGTCGTAGCGCTGCGCCCAAGCCGGCGCCGCGAATGAAAGCGCGAGCACGCCCGCGATGAGCGCCAGCAGCCGTGCCGCCGAGTGGCGCCGCGGCCGCCCTGGGCGCCAACCGGATTTGAAGCTGACATCTGCGTCGTGCATGTCGTCCTTTCGGCTCGGACCGCCTGCTCGTTGCATGGTTTTCGGCTCGCTCATCGTTGGACCAGGCCCAGTATCACCGGCCAGTCGAAGTCCCAAGTTACCGTGTTCCAGGCGCCGTATTTGTCGGGCGGCAGCTGGAATGGCGCGCACTGCTTCAAGGCGCGGATCGAGGCGTCGGCCGCGAGACTGTAGAGCGGTGAGCTCTGCCGATTGACCAATCTGGGCTCGCCGTCGAGCGAGCCGTCCTGGCGCAGGTGAAACTCGACTCTGACGACGGGGGTATCCATGCCGCCTCCACCGCCCGGCATTTTGGCGCAGGGCTCCAGCTGTGAATTGATCATGGACTTGAGCAGGTCCTGCTCGCGCGCCGACAACACCGTATCGGTGCCGCGTCGCTCGCCCGCCGTCGGCCCGGTGTAGTTGGTGGGCTTGGTCGGGGGCAAGGCGGTGCGCGGCGCGCCGCGCTTCTCCGGCGATTTGTCGATGAGCGCGGCGATGCGGTCGGCGTCGAACTTCTTCTTGGCCTCCTCGGCCTTGCGCTTCGCCTCGGCGAGCTTTTTCTTGCGCTCTTCCGCCTTTTTCTTCGCCAAGGCCTTTTTCTTTTTCTCCTCGGCCTTCTTCTCTTCGGCCTTCTTGCGCTCCTCCGCCTGATGCTCCTGCTCGAGCTTCTCCTCGAGCCGCTTCTTCTCAGCCAGCGTCGGGCCGGGCTCGGGCGGCAACGCCGCGAGCTTGTCGGCGATCGCATCCTTCTTGGGCTTTTCCGCTTCCATCTTTTCGGGCTCGGGCGCAGGCGGCGGCGGAGCCGGCGGCGGCGGCGCGGTCACGGGCTTGGGCTTCTCGGCCTCCTTCTTGGAGACCTCGGGCTTCTCCTGCTCCTTGGCCTTGGCCTCGAGCTGCTTCGACGTGGGATCACCCTGCTTCAGCCGCGTCAGCTCCGACGGCGTGATGATCGTCGCCTCGATCGTCGCCGTCTCGGGAAGCTGCGGCGTACGCTGGATCGAGAGGAACGCCCAAGCCAACAGCAGGGCATGGCCGACGAATGAGGTGAGGAGCCCGCGGAACACTTCCTAGCCTCCGTCCTCCACTTCCGTCACGAGCGACACCTTACGAAAGCCACCGGCGCTGATGCGGCCCATGACGCGCATGACGATGCCGTAGGTCACGCCCTTGTCGCCGCGCACGAAGATCTGCTCGTCATAGCCGTTCTTGGCGATGGCCTTGAGCTTGGGCGCGATCTCGTCGAGCGAGACCTCGGTCTCGCCGATAAAGACGGTGCCGTCCGCCTTGACGCTGATGGCGAGCGGCTCCTTGCTCGATTGCAGCTGCTTGCCCTTGGCCTGCGGCAGCTCGATCGGAACGCCGACCTGCAGCAGCGGCGCTGCCACCATGAAGATGATGAGCAGCACGAGCATCACGTCGACCATGGGCGTGACGTTGATCTCGCTCATGGGCGTGTGGCGCCGCGACCGTCGCCGGCGCCCGGCGGCTTGCGGCGTTGCCCTGATGCTCGCACCCATGGTCTGTCCAAGCCCTACAAGGTTGCCAAAGTCTCGATGCTCAAGTTCTGACGTCGATCTGCCGCGAAACGATGGCGGCGAACTCGTCGGCAAAGGCCTCCAGCCGGTGGCTGATCGCAGCTGAGTCGGCGGAGTACTTGTTGTAGAAGATGACCGCAGGGATGGCGGCGAGCAGTCCCAAAGCGGTGGCGAACAGCGCTTCGGCGATGCCCGGCGCCACCACGGAGAGGTTGGTGTTCTTCGATACCGCGATCGCCTGGAAGCTGGTCATGATGCCCCAAACCGTGCCGAACAGGCCGACGAAGGGCGCGGTCGCGCCCACCGTTGCGAGGAACAAGAGGCGGCGGTCGAGCCGCTCCATCTCGCGGCTGATGGTCACGTCCATCACCTTCTCGACGCGCAGCTGGATACCGCCGAGCGCGCGGATATTGCCCTCGACCGACCGCTTCCACTCGCGCATGGCCGCGACGAACAAGGCGGCCATAGTGATGGGCTTGGTGCGCGAGAGCGCATTGTAGAGCTCGTCCAGCGACTGGCCCGACCAGAACATGTGCTCGAAGCGGTCGGACTCGGTGCGGGCGCGGCGGAAGGCGAAGAACTTCTCAACCACGATCGCCCACGACCAGATGGAGGCCAGCAGCAGGCCGGCCATCACGAACTGCACGATGAAGGAGGCGTGCAGGAAAAGCTCGAGGAAGGAGAAGCCGCCCACCGTCGCGGGACCGATGGCTTCCTGGGCAAGATCGGTGGGGTTCATTTGCGTTTCCGTGGTCGTGGGAGGGGAAAGCGAGGCTCGGACGCGCCGAACGGCTTGCCCGACCCGGCACGCGCAGTCAAAGGCGACATTGGCGCGCTTCGCCCGCGTCCCCAAGTGGGCATGTTGCCTCGCAATATGACCAAACGGAGGCTCCAAGGCACGCGAAAGACGGCCCGGATGCGGCGTTTATCAACCGTGACAGCGCGATGACGGGCGCCAGCGCTCGCCGCCGCGGGAGCTCTGGATACGCGCTATTTGCGCTCCTGGTCGCGCTGCCAATAGACGAACAGCACAGTCACCACCGCCGTCAGCACCATCGTCGCCAGGATATCGGTGCGATTGATGAAGGCGAGCCAGACATCCCAGCCCTGCAGCGGCTTGCCCTTGGCCAAGAGGAAGCCGTTGCCGACGACGATCGCCAGCGCGACCATCGCCGTGAGCCCCACGGCGATCGCCACCTGCAGGGTTCTCTTGAAGGCGCGCGGGACAGAGACTTTTTTGCCCCTCATCGCCAGTATCGTCTTGTCAGCCATGGCGTAGATCTCCCGCTGCTGACGCCGAAAGTTAACTGATTCGGGGTTTGACACAGACTGATGGCAAGACTTTGCCGCTCAGCTCCCTAAGCGCCCGCCATCTCCAAAAGCCCGAGCCACTCGCCGCTCGCGGGATCATAGGCCGAGAGCGCGCCCACTTCCATATCGTAGAGCCAGCCGTGAATGTTGAGGCGCCCGGCCGCCACGCCCTCGCGCACCAGAGCATACGTCATCAGGTTGTTCGGGCGTCCTTCTCGGTGGTCACGCAGTCCCTCCCAACAACGCCACTCACGCAAACGGGCCATATTCGATTGCGCCCCAGCACTTGTCCATGACCATATGAGGCATCAAAGCGAAGGTAGCACGACGCGGATGCGGGCGCCGCCCCGGGGGGCGGCGTCGGCGCTGATGCGCCCGCCGTGCGCTTCGACGATCGCGCGCGCAATGGCGAGCCCGAGGCCGGCCCCGCCCGTCTCGCGGCTGCGCGACGGCTCGATCCGGTAGAAGGGCTCAAACACCGTCGAGCGCTCGAGCGGTGGGATGCCGGGTCCATTGTCGTCGACCAGGACGATGACGTCGGCGGCGCTGCGCTCGAGCGCAACCTCGGCCGAGGTCCCGTAGCGCAGCGCGTTGTCGATGAGATTTGCGAACAGGCGGCGCAACGCGACCGCGTCGCCGCGCACGTTCGCCGGTCCCGGAGCCGCGACGTGCAAGCGCAAGCGCGCATCCTTGCGGTCGGCGATCTGGTGGGCAAGCAGCTGTGCAACGTCCACCTCATCGCGCCGCTCCGAAACGGCGGCGCCGCGCGCCAAGGCCAGAGCGTCCTCGATCAGCGACGTCATGTCTTCGAGATCGTGCACCGCGCGCTCCTTCTGGGCGGGGTCGGTGATCGCCTCGATGCGCAGGCGCAGCCGCGTCAGGAACGTCTTCAAGTCGTGCGAGATGGCGCCGAGCAGGATGGTGCGGCCCTTGACCAGGGCCGCGATGCGCTCCTGCATGTCGTTGACGGCGGCGATCAGGCGGCGGATCTCGGGCGCACCGCGCGCCTCCACCGGATCGGGGACCGCGCCGTCGGCAAAGCGCGCCACCGAGCCAGCGAGCCGGCGCAAAGGCCGCGCCTCGCGCATGATGGCGATGATCGCCGCGAGCCCGACGAGCGCGCCGAGCGCCCCGATCGTGAAACCCGGCGGCATGCCCCAGATGCGCGGGCCGATGTCGCCGCGGCTCTCCAGCACCGCGTAGCCGCCCGTGCTGAGGCCGATCGCGACCTCCAGCGGCTCGCGCGAGGCAAGCCAGTATTGTCCCAATCGCAGCTGGCGCCAGCGCGGGATCGCTTCCGGCGCCAGCATCGCGATCACCTCGCGGCCGCCCACCTCGGCGAAGTATTGCGCGATGACGCGCTCGATCACGGGAAGGCGCTCCATGCGCGGGCCAGGCGACGGCGGCTCGGCGCTGAAGGAGACCTTGAGCGAATCCGAGCTCAAGGCCTTGAGCGCGGTCTCGCGGCGCCCTGGCGGCGTGTGCTCCAGGACCTCGACGATGGCGGCCGCGCGCTCCGGCAACAGCATGGACGTCGAATCGACCGCGCCGCGCTTGCGCGCCATGTATCCAAGGCCCGTGCTGAGCGCCAGCATGGCGAGAAGCGCCAGCAGCACGATCGCCATGATGCGGCCTGAAAAGCCGAGGCGGCCCAGCACGTCAGCGCTCCTCGACCGCCACGCACAGCATGTAGCCGGCGTTGCGCACGGTCTTGATGATCGGCTCGGCGCCCGCCTCGATCTTCTTGCGCAGGCGGCTCACCTGCACGTCGATGGTGCGGTCTAAGGGAACGGCGCGCCGCCCGCGCGTCCAGTCCATGAGCTGCTCGCGCGAGAGCACACGCTGCGGCCGCGTCACGAAGCACTCCAAGAGGTCGAACTCGGCGCTCGTCAACGCGATCTCGCCGCTCGCCGCATGCACGGCCGAGCGCGCCTCCAGATCGATTAGGATATCGCCGATGGCAAGGCGGCGGCGCGCGACCGGCTCGGGCTCGCGCCGGCGCAGGATGGCGCGGATGCGCGCGACGAGCTCGCGCGGGTTGAACGGTTTGCCGAGATAGTCGTCGGCGCCCATCTCCAGCCCGACGATGCGGTCGATGTCCTCCGAGCGCGCAGTCAGCATCAGGATCGGCACGCGCGAGGATGCCCGCAGGCGCCGGCACAAGCTCAAGCCGTCCTCGCCGGGGAGCATGATGTCGAGCACGATCAGGTCGGGCTCGCCGATCATCGAGAGGAAGCGGTCGAGCGCGGCGCCGCCGTCGCCCACGTCGACGCGAAAGCCCTGCCGCTGCAGGTAGTCCTGCACGAGAGTGCGGATCTCGGCGTCGTCCTCGATGACGAGGATGCGGGGGCGATCGGGGCTTGCGGACATGGGCGTCAGCATAGGCTGCCGCCAAAGCGCGGCAATTGCGCGACCGCGCCGGTTACAAAACGTTACACCCCGACCCGGTTTGCGAAAAAGGCCGGCAACGTCGCAAGCCCAGTCTTCCTCTCGGGCGCCGCTCATGGCGTCGGACAGAGGAGACTGGATCATGAAAGGTAACCTTACCCCCGTGCTCGGCGCGGCAGCGCTTCTAGCCGTCGCGCTCGCAGCCACGCCGGCGTCGGCCGGCGGCTGGTCGCGCTCGGGCGGCGGCGTCGGTGCTTACGGCCGCACGTGGAGCTCGCACGGCAGCGGGAGCTGCTACGGCGGCAGCTGCTCTTCGCAGCAGGCGTTCACGGGGCCGCGCGGCGGTGTGACCACGCGCTCGGGCGCGACCGACTGCGCGGGCGGGACCTGCAATCACTCCGCGACGATCACCGGGCCCTACGGCGGCACCACAACGCGCAACTCGAGCTGGACCCGCTACTGAGCCTGCCCCCTCTCCGTCGTAGCTGGGCACGGCTTCGCCATGACGCTGGGCATGGCTCCGCCATGACGGGGGAGAGGGGATCTCAGATTTTGACACATGAATAGGGAGACCTCGGATGACCGCCTCCACACCAACCCTTTGGACGACGCTGCGCGACTTCACCGCCGTGGTCGTGCTGTGCATCACCGCGGCAATCGCCCTCTACGCGCTGGCGACACCGGTGCGCGCTGAATCGCTACCGCCCTATCCGCCGCGTGGCGGCTACGACAACGGCTACGACCGGCGCCCCGAGCCTGCCTGGATCGCCTGCCGGCCCGATGTGCGCCGCTACTGCCCCAACGTCCTGCCGGGTGGCGGCCGCGTGCTGTCGTGCCTCGCCGGCAACAAGGACCGCCTCACCTACGGCTGCCGCGACGCGCTGCTGCGCGCCCAAGCCTACTACTGGGGCCGCTGAGCCCGGCGCGACGCAAGGAGGCCCTCATGCCCGATCTGACACAGGTTGCGCCGGTCATGCGCCCGATGGGTGCGTTCCTGACGCTCACGCTGATCTTCATTGTGGCCGAGTATGCCTATGCGCGTCTCTCCCATCACGACGAGGACCATGACCTGCGCGAGACGGCCGCCTCGGTCGGCGTTGCGCTCGGAAATTTCGCCATCCGAACGCTCGAGGGCGCCCTCGCGGCGCTGCCCTTCGTGCTCCTCTACCACTACCGTCTGTTCGACATTCCCTTGAACACGGCGTGGAGCTGGGCTGCGCTCTTTCTCGGCACCGAGCTCGCCTACTACTGGTTCCACCGCGCCTCTCACCGCGTGCGCTGGCTGTGGGCGACGCACGCGGTGCACCACTCGGCCACGCACTTCAATCTGTCGGCCGCGGTGCGGCTCGGTTGGACCGGACAATTGACGGGCGCGTTCGTGTTCTTCCTGCCGCTCGCCTGGATCGGCTTCTCGCCGGTCGCCATCGGCGCCATGCTGTCGGCGGGGCTGCTCTACCAGTTCTTCCTGCACACGGCCCTGCCCGTGCGCCTCGGGCCGCTCGAATGGATCCTCAACACGCCGGCGCACCACCGCGTGCATCACGCGTGCAACGAAACATGCCTCGACAAGAACTACGGCTCGGTGCTGATCGTGTTCGACCGATTGTTCGGCACGTTCGCCGCGCCGCCGCAACACGAGCCGCTGCGCTTCGGATTGAAAGGGCGTGCGCCGAGCCACAACCCGTTGGTGATCGCGTTGGGAGAATGGCGCCATCTTCTGCGCGATGCTGCGCGCACCAAAGGTGCACGCGCCAAGCTCAAGGTGCTGTTCGGCGCGCCGTGAGAGGTTGCAAAGATCGCACAACAAGAAACGCGCCTGCGCGCTGCGGACGAGGCCGGGCGCGGCAGGCGCGTCAACTCTTGCGTAGTGGAGCCGAGCCGGTCAGATCGCTTCTTTCAGATCCTTGGCGGCGCGGAAGGCAACCTTCTTGGAGGCCTTGATCTTGATCGGCTCGCCGGTTGCCGGGTTGCGGCCCATGCGTGCGGGCCGCTTCCTGACCTGCAGCACGCCGAGGCCGGCGATACGGATCTTGTCACCCCGCTTCAGGTGCTTGGTGATCATCGTGACCATGTCCTCGAGCACGGCGATGCCCTGCTTTTTCGGAATTTCGTGCGCCTCGGCGAGCGCGGCCCCGATGTGGCGCAGCGTGACGGTGTCGATCTTCGGAGCGGTTTTTGTAGCGGTTTTTTCAGCCATCGGATTTCCCTCAGAATCAGCTTGAATCGGCGAATGTTACCTCAGCCGCATCGGCTATAGTGTCGTCAACGGGCCCCGCGCAAGGGGAATTATGCCGCGAATCACCGCGGTTTTACGGGAAAACTTGCAACTTTGGCGCCCCTGGCGGCTCCCGGGCGGCAAGTCGGCTTACGACGGGGCCGACTGGGCGAACGCCTGCCGCAGGGCGTTGGAGATGCGCAGGGGCTTGCCCGAGACCGAGATCAGCACCACCGTCACCTCCGCCTCGGCCAGAGGGATTTCGTCGCGCGTCACCGTTTGCGCCAGCGTCAGGCTTGCCGCGCCGACCTCCTTCACCCGGGTTTCGACCACGAGCACCTCGTCGATGCGGGCGGGCTTCAAGAAGTCGAACGCCATGCGACGCACCACGAAAGCCGCGGGCTCGGTGCCGCCCGAGCCGTCGATGAGGCGGCGGTGATCGCCGCCGAGCAGGCGCAGGAAATCGGAGCGGCCGCGCTCGCACCAGCGCACGTAGCTGGCATGGTAGACGAGACCGGAAAAGTCCGTGTCCTCGAAGTAGACGCGCACCGGCAGCAGGTGGCGCCGGCCCGCGGGGTGCTCCAGCAGCCGTCCCGCGAGGTCGGGCCAGGAGTGCTTGCTCGTCATATCGCTGGTCATGACGCAAGGAGAGCCGATCTCGGCCCCGTTGTCATCCGCTGTCGATTGACTTGGTATGCGCGCGGCAAAGGGTTTAGGCGGAAAGCTCGACCATGACGATCTCCGGCGGGGAGCCGAAGCGCACGGGCACGCCACTGCAGCCGAGCCCGCCCGAGACGATGAGGTTGCGGCCCTGCTCCACCACGTGGCCATAGATGTAGCGGTCGCCGAAGCGCGAAGGCACGATCGGCGCGTAGCCGAAGACGCGCACCTGCCCGCCGTGCGTGTGGCCGGCGACCGTCAGCGCCACGCGGTCGGGCACGTCTGCGAAGATGTCGGGCTCATGCGCCATGAGAATGACGGGCGCATCATCGTGCACCTGCGCGAGCGTGCTCGCGAGATCATCGACGCCGAGGTTCTCACCCCACCCGTGCCGCCCGTCGGCTCTGCCCGAGAGTGCCTCCTGGTCGCCGAGGCCCGAGAGCCAGAACGCGTGCGAGCCCTTTTGCAGACGCAAGCTGTGGTTATGGAATACGGCGATGCCGGCCTTCTCGAGCGCGCGTCCGGCTTTGGGCAGCACATGCCGGCGCCGCTGTGCCTCGCTGTCCTCCCACCAGTCGTGGTTGCCGAGCACGGCGTGGACGCCTTGCGGGGCTGAAAGTCCGGCCAGCGCGGCGGCCCAGTCCTTGTGCGCGATCGGATCCGAGTAGCGCCTCATGCCCGCGCCCGACACGTAGTCGCCGAGCAGAAGCACGCAGTCCGGCCGCAACGTGTTCGTGTGCGCGACGATGCGGCGGATGCGCTCGAGGCCCATCCACGGCTCGCACGCGTGCAGGTCGGCGAGGACGGCGAGCTTCAAGGAGAGTCCGGCGGGCCACCCGGGCGGCGACAGCCGGTAGTGGGTTACGCCTGTGCCCCAGGTCTCGGCCAAAGCATAGCCGCCGCAGCCGAAACTCCCGGCAACGGCGGCGCCAAAGCCTTGAAAGAACTGTCTACGCGTGATCACTTTCGAGCCAATCCCCCGCGACTTTCAGGCCCGGACGCTAACTTTTGAATTGGTCAATTTGACGTAGAAGCGTCGCCAAAAGGTGTAGGGCGGCTGCGTCAAATGGTCGGGGCTACGCCGTGCCGACCTCGCCGTCCTCCTCGCCCGCTTCCTCCTCGAAGAGGGCGCCCTGCGGAGCGGAGAGACGCTGCGGGCCGGACAGGCCCAGGTGACGGTAGGCCTTGAGCGTCACGATGCGCCCGCGCGGCGTGCGCCCGATGAAGCCTTGCTGCAACAGATACGGCTCGACGATCTCCTCGATCGCGTCGCGCGGCTCCGACAGGGCCGCCGCGATCGTCTCGATGCCGACGGGACCGCCATCGTGCGTCTTCACGATGCAGGCGAGGTAGCGGCGGTCGAGCGCGTCGAGGCCCTCGTTGTCGACCTCGAGCGCGGTGAGCGCCTTGTCGGCGAGCCCGGCGTCGATGATGGGCGCCGCCGCAACGTCGGCGAAGTCGCGCACGCGGCGCAACAGACGTCCCGCGATACGCGGCGTGCCGCGCGCGCGTCGCGCGATCTCGTGCGCCCCGTCCGGGCTGATCGCTGTGGCCAGCACGCGCGCACCGCGCACCACCACGAGCTCGAGCTCGGCGACGCTATAGAAGTTGAGACGGATAGGAATGCCGAAGCGGTCGCGCAACGGCGTGGTCAGGAGGCCCAAGCGCGTCGTGGCGCCGACGAGGGTGAATTTGGCGAGATCGATGCGCACCGAGCGCGCGGCCGGCCCCTCGCCGATGATGAGGTCGAGCTGGAAGTCCTCGAGCGCGGGATAGAGGATCTCCTCCACCGCCGGGTTCAAGCGGTGAATCTCGTCGATGAAGAGGACATCGCGGTCCTCCAGGTTGGTGAGCAGCGCGGCAAGATCGCCGGCCTTGGCGATAACGGGGCCGGAGGTGGCGCGAAAGCCGACGCCCAACTCCTTGGCGAGGATCTGCGCCAGCGTCGTCTTGCCAAGCCCGGGCGGGCCGGCGAACAGCACGTGGTCGAGCGCCTCGGCGCGATCGCGCGCGGCCTGGATGAAGACCTTGAGGTTGGCGCGCGCCTGCTCCTGGCCGATGAATTCGGCAAGCGAGCGCGGCCTGAGCGAGGATTCAGTGGCGTCGGCGTCGCGCTTCAGGCCGGTGACGATGCGGTCGTCGGTCATGGTTTGTTCGTGCAAGTGTTCGTGCGAAGCGTCAAGGCACAAGGTTGCACAACCCACTCATTTCTCGAGCCAGGCGGGGGCGCGGCTGGCAGGGATCAGCAAGAGCCAGCTCCATTGCGCCACGGTCGCGCTCCAGGTGATCGCGATCACGATGGAAAGCGCGAACACGGCTCCGTTCAGAAGCGGCGCAAGCAGGCCTTCGCGCCGCTCGGCCACCGGCACGTCCTCGGGCATGAGCTCGCGGTCGCGGCCGGCGTACCACCACATCAGAGCCGACAACAGCGACGTCATCACCAGCGTGCCGGCATAAAGGCAGGTTGCCAGCGCGGTTCCATGGTCGCTCAAGAGGCTCGTCACGAAGGGAATGAGCCCGATGGTCATCAGGAAGAACAGGTTGAGCCACAGCATCACGCCGTCGACGCGGCGGATATAGGAGAACTGCTCGTGATGGCCCATCCATAACATGCCGATGACGACGAAGCTCAAGGCATAGACGCCGAGCGCATGGAACGAGCCCTGCAGCACCGAGGGGAGCTGGGCATCGGTGACGCCTTCGGGCAGCTTGAGATCGAGCACCAGGAGCGTGATGGCCACGGCCATGACCGCATCGCTGAATATGATCATGCGCTCGGCCTTGAATGTCTTGAGATGGGCGGAGAGAGCGCGCATCGGGAACTCGCGGCTGCCAAAAGGATTGGCTTTGCTGGTGGGCTGCTTCGCGGGCCCCGTCAAGATCGCGTCAGCCGCCAAGGATCGGCATGTTGCACTGCGGCAGCACGCGCACGCGACGCACAAGACACTGGCAAGACTTCACAGGCCATGACGACGGGAGTAGCGTTGTACGGGGTTCGGGGACGGGATCACATCATGCGGCGCGTCGCCATCGCGGCTGGTTTTGTCTTGAGCGCGTCGCATGCGCTCGCTGCCGACGAGTTGTGCATCACCTGCGAGAACCCGGCGGCCACCTATCGCTGCGCGTTCGAGCAGGCGACGCAGCGGATGCAGCTCGGAGACGCTGCCCAAGCCCACATCTGCGAGAATGTGCTGCAGAGGACCGGCCCCCACACGAGCTGCAAGCTCGTGCCGCAAGGGTCCGAGCCCTGCAACGGAATTCCCCGCACTGTCACCGTGGCCGACTACCAGAGGCTCGTGGCGAGCGACGGACATTCCACCTATCAGCCCAGTGTGCTCGAGAAGGCGCAGCGTGGCGTCAGCTCGACGTGGCACTGCCTGGCGTCGTTCTTCGGCGACTGCTGACCCTCTTCCTGGCCTGAAAGGCGCAGCACACACGCTTGCGTAAGGCGTCCTCGCGCGGGCGAAATTCCTTCCTACATTACTGGGCAGGACAACCGCAACGAGGTCCCCTGATGCGAGCCGGCGCTTTTCTTCGCTTGAGCCTCACGGCGCTTTGCTTAACGGGCGCCGGGCTGCTCTCTACCCATCTTCCCGCGGCGGCGCGCACCGCCGAGCCCGCCGGCCAATCGGACACGCAGGCCTTCGACGAGGCGTGGCGGATCGCACGCGACAGGTTCTACGACCGCAAACTGAATGGCCTCGACTGGGACGCGGTCGGAAAGAAGCATCGCGCCGACTACATCGCGGCCAAGACGGACGCGGAGCGCTCCGCCGCCATCAACGCGATGCTGGCCGAGCTCGGCGCCTCCCACACGCATCACTACACCAAGGACGAGACGGCCTATTACGAGCTCGCGGACATCTTCTCCTATCCACTGCGGCGCGACATCCCCAAGTACTTCTCCGGCAAGACCATCAGCTATCCGGGCATCGGCATCTTCACCAAGGCGATCGACGGCAAGACGTTCATCTCGGCGGTGTTCCCCGGCATGCCTGCCGACAAGGCCGGGCTGTCGGCAGGCGACGAGATCGTCGCCGCCGACGGCAAGCCGTTCGAGCCGGTCGGCTCGTTCCGCGGCAAGGTGGGCGAGCCGGTCGCCTTGAAGGTGCGCCGCGCGGCGGACGGCCCCGAGATGGACATCACGGTCGAGCCCAAACGCATCGAGCCGGGCGATGCTTTCGAGGATGCGCTGAAGAACAGCGCGCGCATCATCGAGGCGAACGGCCGGCGCATCGGCTATGTGCGGGTGTGGTCGTATGCGGGCCAGCAGTACCAGAGGCTGCTCGAGGAGGCGTTGAGCAAGGGCAAGCTCAAGGATGCCGACGCGCTGATCTGGGACTTGCGCGACGGCTGGGGCGGCGCGAGCCCGCGCTTTCTCAACGTGTTCAATCCGTATGGGCCGACGCTCACGCTCACCGACCGTGACGGCGACTTTGAGCTCGTTGGCTACCGCTGGCGCAAGCCTGTGGCCATGCTGATTAACGGCGGCACGCGCTCAGGCAAGGAGGTGCTCGCCTACGGGTTCAAGAAGAACGGCTTCGGCGAGGTGATCGGTGAGCGATCGGCAGGCGCGCTGCTCGCCGCCACGGCGTTCCTGCTGTCCGACGGCAGCCTGTTGATCCTCGCGGTCGACAATGCCGCCGTCGACGGCGAGAGGGTCGAGGGCAAGGGCGTGGCGCCGACGATTTCGGTGCCCTTCGATTTCCGCTACGCAGCCGGCAAGGACCCGCAGCTCGACAAGGCGGTCGAGGTGCTGGCCAACGGCGCCTAAGGCGAGCGCCGCATCAGGTCGCGAGCACGCCCATGCGCGCCAGCACCGCGCGCACCGCGATGGCAACGACACCGGCGAGGAAGGCGAGGTAGGGCCGCGCATTCTCCAGGCCAATGGGCACGAGCACGGCCGCGATCGAGAACGCGATGACCGCGGCAGCCGCGGCGAGGATCCAGCTGAAGCCGCCCGTGCGCCAAACCATGGCCGCGAGCGCAAGCGCGGTCATGAGCGCCGGCACGATCGCCCACACGAATGTGGTGATGGCCGCGCCGCCGCTCGGTGTCACGTCGTCGGGGAGCAGATCGGCGAGGCCGAAGGCAACGCTGAGTGCCAGAACGACGCCAACGACGAGCGCGGCGAAGAACGGCGCCACCAGCGCATAGATCAGGAACGTCCACAGCGCGCGTTGGGCGGTGCTCACTCGTATCCTCCTAGCGCGCCAACTCTTTGAGGCCACGACGGATGAGCTTGGCCGTGTCCGCACTCTCGCCCAGCTCCTTTGCCGCCACGGCAATGGCGCCCGAAGCCTGCGCCGGCTGATAGCCGAGGTTCGTCAGCGCCGACAGCGCCTCGGCCGCCGCGTTGTCCTCTGGCGGCGCCATGCGTCCTCCGTTCATCGCCGCGCTCGGTAGCTGCAGGCCCGCGACCGACAGGGCGGGCGCCTTGTCCTTCAATTCCGAGACGATACGCTGCGCGAGCTTCTTGCCGATGCCTGGCGCCGCCTCGACCGATGCCCAGTCGGCGAGCGCGATGGCGTTGGCAAGCGCCTGGGGCGAGAGCGTGCCGAGCAAACCCAGCGCCACTTTTGAGCCGACCCCTTGCACCGTCTGCAGCGTGCGGAACCAGCTGCGCTCCACCTCGCTCGCGAAGCCGAACAGGCGGATTGCGTCCTCGCGCACGTGCGTGTCGATCGTCAGCGCGACCTCCTCGCCGGTCTTGAGGTTGCGCAGCGTGCGGGCCGAGGCCTGCACCTCGTAGCCGACGCCGTTGACGTCGACGATCAGAAAGCTCTCGCCGATGGCGTCGATCTTGCCTCTGAGCTTGCCGATCATACGCTTGCCTCCTTGGCGCGGCGCGCCAGGCGCGCAGCCGGACTGGTGCGGTGGTTGGCATGGCAAATGGCGATGGCGAGCGCGTCGGCCTCATCCGCGCTGTCGAAGCGCGCTTTCGGCAACAAGAAGCCGACCATCATCTGGATCTGCCGCTTCTCCGCGTGCCCGGCCCCCACCACCGACTTCTTGACGAGGTTGGGCGGATACTCGGCGACGACGAGCCCGCCCAGGGCAGGCGCGAGCAGCGCCATGCCGCGCGCTTGGCCCAGCTTCAAGGTGGCGCGCGCGTTTTCGTTGACGAAAGTTTCCTCGATCGCCGCCTCCTGCGGCTTGAAGCTGGCGATCACGCTGGCAATCCCTTCAAACAGCTCGCGCAGACGATAGGCGAGATCGGCGTCGGCAGCCGAGGTGACGAGCCCGCTCGCGACATAGCTCAAACGCACGCCGTCGCTTTCCACGACGCCCCAGCCGGTGCGGCGCAGGCCCGGGTCGATTCCGATGATGCGAATCACGCGCCCTCTCATGTGCCCACGCATAGCACGGCGCACGATTCGAAGGTGCTGCCCGCTTGCATCGCTGCGCACACCGGGTCCAGGGTGCCAGGCGACAGGAAGGGGGACATCATGACGCTCGGTAGCAACGGCTGGCTCGCAATCTGGGGCGGCGGGCTCGTGCTCACCGCCGTCCTCATCTGGTGGCGCACGGCTCGCTACGACATCAAGGGCGCGGCCGTCGACTCCGTCTGGCAGATCGCGCGGGGAAAACGCACCGCCGACAATCCCACCGCCATCGAGATAATGGCAAACGAGATCGGGGCGGAGCCGACGCAGCTCAGTAGAACGAAGCGCGCGGCAGCGACCGTCGCGGCGCATTTCATGGCACAGGTCTTGAGCATGGTCGCACTCGTGATGCTGCTGATCGGGGCCGTGCTGCTGGGGCTTGCCTGGTTCTGGGGTTGAGCCGGCAGCTCTCCCTCCCCACGTCAGGGACAGAGGACAGCGCAACGGAGGCAACCATGGCCGCGCAAGCACCGCACGCAGAGCTGGGCTGGAAGGCCCCCTCCTTCACGCTGCCCGCCACCGACGGCAAGACGTATAGCCTTGCCGACCTCAAGGGTGAGCGCGGCACCGTCGTCATGTTCATCTGCAATCATTGCCCCTACGTCGTCGCCATGATCGACCGCGCGGTCGAGGACGCGCGCGAGCTTGCCGCGCTCGGCGTCGCGACGGTCGCCATCTGCTCCAACGACGCGGCGAGCTACCCGGAAGATTCGTTTGCGAACATGCGCGCCTTTGCCAAAACTCACGCCTTCCCGTTTCCCTATCTGCACGATGAGACGCAGCAGGTGGCGCGCGCTTACGGCGCGGTGTGCACGCCCGACCCATTCGGATTCAACGATAAGCTCGAGCTCGCCTACCGCGGCCGTCTCGATGAGGGGCGCACGGAGCCGCCGCGCAAGGGCGCTCCCCGCGAGCTCTTCGACGCCATGGGCATGATCGCGAAGACGGGCAAAGGGCCGAAAGCGCAGCATCCGTCCGTCGGCTGCTCGATCAAATGGAAGTAGCGGCCAAAAGTCCCAGCCATTGCGCGGTCGGCGCGTGTTGAACGCGCATTTCTGCACACCTATTTTCACGGGGCATTTAGGCTTTTGCCCTCATCGTCGCCGCCAGGATCGGCGCGGCCCAACGAGCCCAAAGGGCAGAATTTCCAGGGCTGCGCCCGGCGAGGCGTCAGCGCGTGATCAGGACCGAACGAGACAAGCCGGCAAGCGCGATCCGCTGCCCGAAGGTGCGCGGAAAGCCGGCGCTTGCCCACCTCCCGGCGGCAACCGCCGGTGACATGGCGTTCCGCATCTTCTGCACGCCCGAGCTTTCGCACCACCGCACCCGCGACCACCACCAGCTCACCGAGCGCGCCCGCTTTCATTTGCGTCATGCGCGGTGGGAGCGCATCGCCACGCTCGCCGGCGAGGTGTGCACCTACGTCTACGAGCCCGACGCGGCGCCGCGCGGCACCGTGCTCTTGGTGCACGGCTGGACCAGCGAGGCCGCGTTCATGACGGCGTTCGTCGAGCCGCTGCGGCGCTCAGGGATGCGGGTCGTCGCCTTCGACTTTCCCGCCCACGGCCACAGCCCCGGGCGCCGCACCAACCTCGCCCACTGTGCGCGCGCCATGCTCGGCGTCGCCGAGCACTACGGCTCGATTGACGCAGCCGTCGCCCACTCCTTCGGCGGCTTCGTGTCGCTGCTCGTCGCCGAGGGCGGACCGCCGTTGCCACGCGCGCACCCAATCGGGCGCTTCGTGCTGCTCGCCTGCCCCAACCGCCTCGGCGACGTCACCCGCAACTTCGCCAGTCAGCTCGGTTTGCGGCAAGACGCGCAGCGCGTCTACGAGCACCACCTGGAGCGCGTCGGCCACCGGCCGGTCGCCACGTTCTCGTCAGCCGAGCTGTTGGGAAAATCGGCGGTGCCGGCCCTGATCCTGCACGGCCGCGACGACCGCGAGGTGCCGTTCGCAAGCGCCGAGGAGATCTTTGCGGCCTGCCCCACGGCACGGCTGTTGCCGTTCGAGGGGTTCGGCCACCGCACCATCCTCTACGCGCCGCCCGTCGTGCGTGCGGTCATGAACGAGCTTGCCGCGCCGGCTGTTCAGAAGGACGTGAGCGCGCCCAGGTGGAGGTCGGCGCGCGCCTCCGACGGCCGCGAGATGAACGCTTCGGCGTGATACCAGCCGTCGCTTTCGAGACCCTCAGGATCGATGCCGAGGCCGGAGAGGCGCTCCAAGACGTGCGCGCGCTCCTCTTCTGAGGCGAAGCGGCGCTGCAGAAAGGTCTGGTCCTCGACCTTCTCGGTGACGTAGCCGAAACCGTCGAGGGTCTCCTCGATCTCGGTGAAGGGGAACATCCGCAAGACGAAGTGCACCATCCAGGGCCTCTTGGGCGCATTCACCTCGAGGATGCCCTTGAAGGTGCTTTCGCCCACATAGCCGATGCATCCCGTCGAGATGACAAGATCGGCATCGTCGAGCACGGCCGCAGCCTCGGGCGATGGCCGCCCGCTCTCCAGGTCGGCGGCCACGCCGTCGTCGAGCAGATTGGCTTCCACCGCATATCTGATGGCATTGGCCGAGGCGTCGAGCCCGACGACCTCGAGCTCGGCGTCCTTGACGATGTCGTCAACCATCGTCTGGTCGCGCACCAGCAGCTGGTTGCGCCTGGCGTTGGCGGTGACCTCGGGCGCATAGAGCGCGTAGAGCTGATCCATATCCAGGTCGCCCTTCAGCATGGCGGCGTTGATGCCGTAAGAGCAGCCCACGTCGACGATGCGGATTTTGTCCTTGTCATGGGCCTGGCGGTAGGCGCCGATGACCTGCTGGAATACGGGCTTTGCCGTCTCCGGAATTATGTATTCGAGCCGCCGAAGCGTAGAATAATACAGTCTTGGGTCTGGCCGATCATAAATATTCGTCAGATCTATTTTGCCGACATCATCGTAATCAAAGGTTTGGGCGGTGGTCATGGTTGACACGTTCTTCTTCCAAATTGTGACACGGCGCCGCGACGATCTTTGACAGACCGGGGCGGAGAGGGACCGCATCTGGGATGATGTGGGGGGTGACTACCGAGATTAGCTTGGAGAGTCAATTCGGGGTCATTGCGTCAGCACGCGCCCACACTCGTCGAAAAGGTGCCCTGCAGCAGCGTCAATGCGCTCTGCGCGCGCGCCAATGGCTCCTGGCAGCGCATGAGACAATTGGCGCGCCTGCATTTTGACTCGGGTCAAGCGCGAAAACGCGCCGGCAACCTAGCTTGCGAGCAGAGCCGAAAAGGGGGCGCTAATGGGCACGCTGACAATCAATCCCGTGGCGGCGTCGTTTCTCGCCTGCTTGGCCCGCGCCAAGCACGTCACCCAGCCGTTCGACTATTGGCTGCTCGACGGCGCCCTTCCCGCAGCCGACGTCGACGCCATCGCCGATCTGCCGGTGGCGCCGCCGGCCGACATCGTCTTCAACGGCAGGCGCGAGACCAACAACTCCTCACGCATGTTTTTTGGGTCCGAGGCGCAGGAGACCTACGCGGTCTGCCGCCGCGTGGTCGACGGGTTCAAGGATGCGCGCGTCATCCGCGAAATCGAGGCCGAGACCGGCGCCGATCTTGCCGGCACGCGGCTCAGGATCGAGTACTGCCAGGACGCGCCCGGCTTCTGGCTGGAGCCGCACACCGACATCGCGGTGAAGAAGTTCACGATGCTGGTCTATCTCCTGGATGACCCGGCGCTCAAGCTCGCCGGCACCGACATCCACGAGGGCCCGCCCGACCACACCTACGTGGCGACGGCCCCTTACGGGCGCAATCTCGGCGTGATCTTCATTCCGGGCAAGACCACCTGGCACGGGGTCGGGCATCACCCGCTGAGCGGCTTGCGCAAATCGATCATCATCAACTACGTGGCGCCTGACTGGCGCGACACCTTCGAGCTGGCGTGAGACGCGGCCGCGGCCGCTCCTAGTTGCCCCGCCGACACAAGCGGACCGCGATCTGTGCCGCCGCTGCACCTACTGCTTGTCCGCGCGCGCGTTTGGATGCCATTGCTCCTCTCAAAGCGTAGGCGTTCATTGCTCGAAATGTCATGTTCATGCGTCGCCCGGGTACTCTTTGCAGCGGCCTTATCGCACTGCTCTTGAGCGGGTGCACCGCCGTCCCTGCGATCGAGAAGGAGGAGTACGTCCATGTGGCGGACGTGCTCTATTCGGTCGAATGCGAGCTGAAGGAATCAATCGACTACCTGGCCAAGACCTACCCCTTCACCAAGAAGCAGCTGGTGCAGGTGATCTATGAGCTGCGCGTGGCCGAGCAGGGCGGCGCCGACAGCGACGCCCTGATCGTGGTGCCGATCCAGAATGGCACCTTCTCGGTCGGATTCACGGCAAACGTCTCGACGGGGGCGACGCGCGACACCAGCCTGACGGTGCAATACGAGACCGCTAAACTGAAGTGCCCCGACTACCGCGGCCAGCAAAACAAGCCCGTCCGCATCGAAGGCGGCCTCGGGCTCACGGCCTGGCTCGTGCGCACGGCGCAGGCGCTGGCCGAGGCCGACAAGACTCCCGTGGGCATGAGCTACGCGGTCAGCTTCGACGTCGTCGTGGGGGCCAGCGTCTCCCCCCGCTTTGGCATCCAGCGCATCTCCGGCCATCAGTTCGGCGGGGGCGCGCACGTGGCGGGGCAGCGCGACCGCCTCCACAGCCTGACGGTCTCGACCACCGACATCCACAACGACACGCCCGAGGTGGCGCAGCAGCGGCTCAACAATCAGGTGCAGCAGTTCCTGCTGCAGGACTTCCGCCGGAATTAGGCGGTCAAGGCATCTAGCTCCGGCCCTTGCGCAAGATCATCATCAACTGCGCGCGCGCCGGCCGGCGGGCATAGACCTACCGACGCAATGGTCGGATCTCTGCGCTGCAAAGGGCGGCGTGTGTTCCCGAAAGAACAGCGCGCCACTGCAATCATGAGCCATCTTCCTGGTTAGTTCGGTCCCGGGCGGCTTGCACCCAGAGCAGCTGCGGAGGTTGATCATGGCTAGCGTCCATTGGGATGCTTTTCGCGCAGTGAGATTGTCGGCTGGAGCGCGCCCTGCGCAGCGGCGCGACGGGAAAATCCAACGTCTGAACTCAGAAAGCTCGTCAGCTCTTGGGAACAAAGCAAATGGAATACGCTCAGCTTCTGGTCTCGCTCCTTCTTAGCTTTCGCGGATCGATCAACCGCAAGTCCTGGTGGATCGGTGCGGTCATCGTGGCGGTCGCCTACCTCGCCGATCCATTTCGCACACCCAGCGTTCACGGGATTGCAAGCCCTCAGACGATCGCGAGCGATGTCTGGCAATTCGCGTGGCTGCTGCCCTATACCGCCATCACCGTGAAGCGCTTTGCTGACATCGGGCTGCCGCGGTGGCTCGGCTATGCGTTCGGGGCGTTCGTCGGCGTTCAGCTCATGGCTTGGGCCATCGGTCTATTGCCGGCGGTGCCATTGTCTACGACGGGCAGCTACCTGATCGGCCTCTACTTGTCAGTGTGGCTGCTGGCGACGGCCATGTGCGCTTTCGTGCCCGGGGCGTTC
Source organism: uncultured Alphaproteobacteria bacterium (assembly GCA_963728165.1). Taxonomy (GTDB): domain Bacteria; phylum Pseudomonadota; class Alphaproteobacteria; order Rhizobiales; family Hyphomicrobiaceae; genus Hyphomicrobium_A. The sequence goes on from CAVSIY010000004.1 coordinate 150,419, forward strand.
GCAACGAGCCGGTATGCAAAACTCTGGCGGGGCTTGGCCGGTCGTGATTGAGCTGATCCTAGTCCTCATCTGGTTCATGGCTCGCGGCCGCAATTCCGGTTCGGGTCAGACCCTGCCGTTCCCGCTGCCGCAAGCAGCAGCCGCTCGATTGCGAGGTGGCGCAGCAGCGGCTCAACAATCAGGTGCAGCAGTTCCTGCTGCAGGACTTCCGCCGGAATTAGGGCGGACGGATAGTGGCGGCTGAGCTTCGCTCATTGACCAAGCCGGAGCCTCGTTCACCATCCAGCGCGCGCTTTTCGATTCTTGAGAACAAAATCTCGAAATTGGGGTATTGCTAAAGGGCTGGTCGGGCTTCAAATGTCTACCTCGACCGGGACTGATGAAGTCGCCGACACGGTTGACTTGCGAGTGGTTTGGCCTGGAAACGGAACGCGGCGCGCGTCCCGGTCTGGCACAATCGCAGCGGTCCAAGAAAAAAACCCATCAAAGTTTAGCTCCACGGAGGCGCGGAATGTCTGCGCATCAGATGTCGCGGCGCGGGTTCTGCCTGTGCTGCCTCGGTGCTGCCCAAACGGGGTTGATGGGCTGGCTGACGCCGCGCGCAGCCTACGCGGAGGCACGCGGCCTCGTCAGCCTAATCAAGGACAGTGCCGCCGTCGCTCCGATCGTGGTTCACAAACTCCGAAGCAATGTGAGCATCCTTGAGGGCTCCGGCGGCAACGTCGCGGTGCTCACCGGCGCCGATGGAAAAGTGCTCGTAGATGCGGGCATCAGGGTATCGAAGCCCCAGATCAGCAAGGCGCTGGCCGGTCTCGGCGCCGATCCCGCAACCCATCTGATCAACACCCACTGGCACTTCGATCACGCCGACGGCAACGAGTGGCTGCATGCGGCGGGAGCGAAGATCATCGCTCAGGAGAACACGCGCAAGTACCTGTCGCAGGTGCAGCGCGTCGAGGACTGGGACTACAATTTCCTGCCCCTTGCTCCTGGCGGCATACCCGATGAGGTCTTTGCCACTGATCGGACGCTGAACCTCAATGGCCTGACACTCGCGTTAAAGCACTATGGCCCCGCTCATACCGACAGCGATATTTCGGTGCATTTTGCCGAGCCCGACATTCTCCACGTGGGCGATACGTTCTGGAATGGCGTCTACCCCTTCATCGACTATTCGACCGGCGGCAGCATCGATGGAATGATCGCGGCGTGCGATGCCAATCTCGCCCTAGCAACCGATGCGACCATCATCATCCCGGGCCATGGCCAGCCGGTCAGCAACAAAGCCGAGTTGCAGGATTTCCGCGACATGCTCGTTGGCGTGCGCGCCAACGTCGCGAACCTCAAGAAGCAGGGCCGGTCGCGCGACGAGACGGTGGCGGCAAAGCCGACCACAGCTTTCGACAACAAGTACGGAAATTTCGTCATCGATCCAGGATTTTTCACCCGATTGGTCTTCGAAGGCGTCTGAATTGCTGCGCCAGAGCGAAGGAGAGTTCCCATGCGTACGCCTATATTGTGCGAACCTGGTGTGCCACTCCGATCAAAGAGTTTCCAAGTGCTCCGTCACTGGCGCCGAGCATCAATGATGGTGCTGGCTTTTTGCTGCTGGAGCGGAATAGCCGCGGCCGCAACCCCCGTTACCCACTACCGCACCGCCGACATCGACGGCGTAAGCATCTTTTACCGTGAGGCGGGTCCCGCCGATGGCCCCGTAGTGGTGCTGCTGCACGGGTTTCCGACGTCGTCGCACATGTTCCGCAACCTGATCCCGGCGCTGGCGGATCGCTACCATGTCATCGCGCCGGACTATCCGGGCTTTGGCGAAAGCGCTGCCCCGGATCATACGAAGTTTGCCTACACGTTCGCACACTATGCCGATCTGATGGACGGTCTGCTCCAGCAGCTGGGGGCCAAACAGTACGCCATGTACCTGATGGACTACGGCGCCCCCGTCGGCTACCGGCTAGCGCTAAAGCATCCCGAGCGCGTCACCGCGCTCGTGATCCAGAACGGCAACGCCTACGAGGAAGGGCTGAAGAAGTTCTGGGATCCGATCAAGGCCTACTGGGCCGACGGCTCGGACGCGCATCGGCAGGCGCTGTCGTTTCTCGTGAAGCCGGAAACGACGAAGTTTCAATATACGGACGGCGTCAGCGACGTCAGCCGCATCGATCCCGACAACTGGGGCCACGATCAGCCGTTGCTCGATCGTCCCGGCAACAAGGACATCCAGCTCGATCTGTTCCTCGACTACGGCACCAACGTGCCGCTCTATCCGCAATTCCAAAGCTTCTTCCGCGAGCGCCACCCGCCCGCGCTCATCGTTTGGGGTAAGAACGACACGATCTTCCCGGCTGACGGCGCCTATCCCTACAAGCGCGATCTGCCGGACGTAGAGTTCCACCTCTTGGACACCGGCCACTTCGCGCTGGAGGACAAGGCCGACGAGATGGTGCCGCTCATTCACGACTTCCTGGATAGGAAGCTGGCCAAGAACTAGCCGCTTGTCAGGCAGCAGTTTGAAGCGCCTTTTAGATGGCGCGGGACATCGCAGAATGACAACTCCGGAGCAAGAAGCCCCCGTCGAGCGTGCTGGTCCCGACACTTGCTATTCGAGCGATGTCGCCTTTACGCCGACCGTGAAGGAGATCCAGAGACGGAAGGGCTCGCGCCGCGGCTATGCCAGCATGGAGCAACGCGGCTCGTGGGAGCGTCGCATCACGCCCGAGCTGGCCGCGTTCATCGCACACCAGAGAAGCGTGTTTCTGGGCACCGCGAGCGCCGATGGACAGCCCTACATCCAACACCGTGGCGGTCCTGCCGGGTTTCTCAAGGTCATGGACGATAAGACGATCGGCTTGGCCGACTTCACCGGCAACCGCCAATACATCACTCAAGGCAACCTGTCGGACAATCCGAAGGCCGTGCTCTTTCTGATCGACTACGGCACGCGCCAGCGCGTGAAGATCTGGGGCGAGGCGCGTGTCGTCGAGGGCGACGCTGAGCTGATCGGCAAGTTGATGCCTGAGAAGTATGAGGCGCGGCCGGAACAGGCGATCGTGTTCACCGTCGCGGCCTGGGACGCAAACTGCCCGCAACACATACCGCTCCGCTTCGAGGCCGACGAGGTAGCGGCAATGCTTGCGGAACGTGACGAGCGAATAAAAGCCCTCACCGCAGAGATCGAGCGACTCCGCAAATGAGATCTACCCGACCAGAGAGGCCGTGCGCCACACGGTTGACGATCGAACAGGTCGATTATGGGATCACATCGCGCCGTACTCCATGCGTTTGAGCATCACGCGCAATCTTAGAAAGGTGTCCCATGCCCACCATCACGACTTCAGACGGCGTTGAGATCTTCTACAAGGACTGGGGCAAAGGTCAGCCCATCGTCTTCAGCCACGGCTGGCCGCTGTCGGCCGATGATTGGGACGCCCAGATGCTGTTCTTTCTCAATCAAGGCTATCGCGTCATAGCCCATGACCGCCGGGGGCACGGGCGGTCCAGTCAGGTTGCCGACGGTCACGACATGGATCACTACGCCGACGATCTCGCCGCGGTGACGGCGCACCTCGGCCTGAAGAACGCGATCCACGTCGGCCATTCGACCGGCGGCGGCGAGGTGGTGCACTACATCGCGCGCCACGGCGAGGCCGACGTCGCCAAGGCGGCGATCATCAGCGCCGTCCCGCCGCTGATGGTGCAGACGGAGGCCAATCCGCAAGGGCTGCCGAAAAAAGTGTTCGACGACTTCATGGTGGCGCTCGCCGCCAACCGCTCGCAATTCTATCTCGATGTCGCCTCCGGGCCCTTCTACAACTACAACAAGACCGGCAAGCCGGCCGAGGCGAACATCCGCAACTGGTGGCGGCAGGGCATGATGGGCGGCGCCAAGGCGCACTACGACGGCATCGTCGCCTTCTCGCAGACCGACTTCACCGAGGACCTGAAGAAAATCACCGTGCCGGTGCTGGTGATGCACAGCGAGGACGATCAGATCGTGCCGTACGTGGCGGCGGGGCCGCTGTCGGCCAAGCTTTTGCAGAACGGCACGCTCAAGACCTACAAGGGCTTTCCGCACGGCATGCCGACCACGGAAGCGGCGACGATCAACGCCGACCTGCTGGCATTCCTAAAGTCCTAGCAGCGTTCGCCTGCGGCCGGATCGCTAGCGCGGTGCATTGTCGTCTTTCCTTCATGGCGAGGTTCTTGCAAGCCGAGCGGCATGGCTCTGAAATTCTACATGACGCCGGGCTCCTGCTCGACCGGCATCCACATCCTGCTCGAGACGCTGGAGCTGCCGTTCGAGGCTTGGATCGTCAACATCCCGGCGGGCGAGCATCTGCGGCCCGAGTATCTCAAGATCAACCCGCGCGGCACGATCCCGACACTCGTGCGCGACGACGGCAGCGCGCTCACCGACTTCCGCTCCATCGCGCTGTGGCTGGCGGAAACCTACCCGAGCGGCAAGCTGCTGCCGGAGGATCCCGCACTCGCCCAGCGCGCCGTCGAACTGATGGACTTCGCGCTCATTCAGCTGCACGGAGAGGGCTTCACGCGCATTTTCGTGTCCGAGCGCTACGTTTCGGCCGGCGAGGCGGGCGGAGCAGCGCAGGCGGACGTGACCTCGCACGGACGCGAGGTCGTCGCCCAAGCCTTCGACATTCTGGAAAAACGCCTGCCGGCTGAGGGCTTTGCCGTGGGACCGCAGTTCTCGATTGCCGATGCGGCGCTGTTCTACAACGAATTCTGGGCCGAGAAGATCGGCATCCCGTTGCCTCCGCGGGTCGCTGCGCACTACCGGCGCGTGCGCGCGCGGCCGGTCGTCCGCCAGGTTCTGGCCGAGGAAGGGTACCGGTCGTGATCTCCGCGTGATCACGATAGCCTGGACGGCGGTCGAGCCTCGGGCCCGGCGAGGCTCCTCAGGCCGCGGTCAGCTTCTTCAAGACCTCGTCGGAGATCTCGAAGTTGGCGAAGACGTTCTGCACGTCCTCGTCGTCATCGAGCGACGCGATCATCTTCATGATGGCGTCCGCATTCTCCTCTTCGACTTGCGTCGACAGGTTCGGCTTCCACACCGCCTTGACGCTTTGCGCCTCGCCCAGCGCCGCCTCCAGCGCGGCCGCCACCGTGCCGAGGCTGTCGAAGGCGCAGACGATCACGTGGCCGTCGGCGTCCGAGACCACGTCATCGGCGCCGGCCTCGATTGCCGCCTCCAGCACCTTGTCGGCCGAGCCGGCGCTCAGGCCATAAATGACCTCGCCCACGTGGTTGAACATGTGGGCCACCGACCCGGTCGCGCCGAGGTTGCCGCCACACTTGGTGAAGGCGGCGCGCACGGCCCCGCCCGTGCGATTGCGATTGTCGGTGAGCGCCTCCACGATCACCGCCACCCCGCCCGGCGCATAGCCCTCGTAGCGGATCGCCTCGTAGGTGTCGGCGTCGCCACCCGCCGCCTTCTTGATCGCCCGATCGATGTTGTCCTTGGGCATGTTCTCCGCGCGCGCTGCCTGGATGGCAAGGCGCAGGCGCGCGTTCATGTCGGGGTCGGGCGTGCCGGTCTTGGCCGCCACCGTGATCTCGCGCGCGAGCTTGGAGAACAGCTTCGCCTTGGCCGCGTCCTGGCGGCCCTTGCGGTGCATGATGTTCTTGTACTGGGAATGGCCGGCCATGATCGTCTCTTCTGAGGGCGTCGGAGCTGGGCTTTATTGCGCGAGCAGGCGCGTTGCGGTCAAGTCCACCGCTATATTTGGGGCCCCCGCTTGTCGGCTGATCGCCTCCTGATAACGATGCTCGCGTCCTTTCAGGATCGATTCGGTCGCACCGAGGGGGAGCCATGAACACGGAGCAATCTTCGAAATTCAAAGGTCTTTTGGGAACGGTCATCGCCGGCGCGGCGGCAGTGGGAGGCTTCGTGCTGGTGCACCTCTCCGAGCACCTCGGCCAGATGGGAGGCGAGTGGCTGGGCGGCGCGCTCTTCTTCCCGCTGGTCCTCGTGTTTCTGTGCTGCTGGATCGCCGGCAAGCTGCTCGGCCCCGAGCTCGGCGATCTGAAGATCGCCATTGGCATCACCAGCGCGCAGGCCCTGCTCCACCTCTTCGGCGGGCTCTATTTCGGCGGCGCGGTGCTGCTCTCCGTCATGCCCGACATCGTCATCCTCGGCGCTGGCACCGCATGGCTGATCGCGCGGCCCGGGGTCTGGCCGATCGTGGCGCTGCTCGCTTTCGAAGGATTCGCGGTCCTCATGAACCTCTACACGCTCATTGGCGGCGGGTTTGAAATGATGATCGTCAAGGGCCTGATCGGAACCGTGCTGATCCGCTTGGCGGCTATTGTGTTCCTCTACTCGGGCTTGAAGTCGCGGCGCGCCAAGGCGCCCGAGGCCCCGAAGGAGGCCGCGAACGAGGGCGTGACGGCGAGCTGAGGGGGCTAACAAGCCGCGCGTGCAACGCTCCACCTCTCCGTCCATGCGAAGCATGGCTCCGCCATGACGGGAGAGGTCGGGCCGACGGGCCGCAGGCGCGGAGGTCCGGGTGAGGGGTTGTGCGCTCTCTGAAAGGGAATCTCCCCTCACCCGCTCGCCCCGCTGACGCGCGGCTCGCGACCTCTCCCCCTGGGAGAGGTGATTGGTGGGGAGGTCAGCGAGGAGGAAAACGACAGCACGACGGCAACCTGGCCATCGGCGAGCACTACGACCAGAAGGTGGGCTCGGCCGGCTCGAGGTTGGGGCCGATGCGCAAAGCGCCGCAGCGCAGCGCGAGCCCCGTCTTGTCGTCGATCTCGACGGCGAGCCCCGACAAGGTCGCCGGCCCGCGCGCCGGCTCGAAGCGGGCGCGCGGGATCTTGGTGAGGAAGCGGCTGATCGGCTCCTCGATGTCCATGCCGAGCACCGAGTTGTAGTCGCCGCACATGCCGACGTCGGAGATGAAGGCGGTGCCCGACGGCAACACGCGCTCGTCCGCGGTCGGTGCGTGCGTATGCGTGCCGATGACGGCCGACGCGCGCCCGTCGACGAAATAGCCCATCGCCTGCTTCTCGCTCGTCGCCTCGGCGTGGAAGTCGATGAGAATCGCGTCGGCGCCTTCCTTGAGGCGGCAGGCGGTGAGCTCGGCGTCGATGGCGCGGAACGGGTCGTCGAGCTCAGGCATGAAGATGCGGCCCATGGCGTTGATGACGAGGACCTCGGCACCCGACGCGGCCTTGATGAGAGTGGCGCCGCGCCCAGGCGTGCCTTGCGGATAATTGATGGGGCGGATGAGCTGGTCGTGGCGCGCGATGAAGACCAGCGCCTCCTTCTGGTCGAAGGCGTGGTTGCCGAGCGTCACCGCGTCGGCGCCCGCCCCCAAGAGCTCCTCGAGGATCGCCTCGGTGATGCCGAAGCCGCCGGCTGCGTTCTCGCCGTTGATGACGACGAAATCGAGCGCATAGCGGCGCTTGAGGCCGGGAAGGGCTTCGACGACAGCCTGGCGCCCGGAGCGGCCGACGATGTCGCCGAGAAACAGAAGACGCATTCTAAGTAAAGGCTCCGGTGGCAGCACTGAGCTCAGGTCTTGCCGGCACAGCGCATGGGGCCGGACGGGGTCAGCACCCAGTCGAGGCGCTCGTCATAGTCGAGATGGGGCACCGCGTCGATTCTTAGCTCGTCGTAGCCGATGCCGACGGCGATGATGGGCTTTCTCGCGCGCAAGCCGGCAAGCGAGCGGTCGTAGAACCCACCACCGTAACCGAGCCGGTAACCATGCGCGTCGAAGGCGAGCAGCGGCACCAGCACGACATCGGGCTCGAGCACGGCCCGAGTGGGCAGCGGCTCGGCGATGCCCCATTGGCCTGAGCCCATGGCATCGCCCGGCGCCCAGGCGCGGAAGAGAAGCGGCAGCCCCTTGCCCTGCATCACCGGCAGGGCCAGCGGGTGGCCCTCGCCGGCAAGGCGCTGAAGCAACGGGCCTGCGTCGATCTCGTCTTGGATGGCGGAGAAGCCGGAGACGATCGCAGTCGGCGCGGCCGCGAGAAACGGCAACCCGTGCCGGGCTAAAGCCTCGCCGGCCGAGGCCCCGTGGCGCGCGTAGGCGCTGGCGCGACGGGCGAGCGCCCGGGTTCTTTCTGCCCGTTTTTCGTCCGCCATCATCAGAACGATAGAGAAAAATGCCGCGGAGGCCGTCGAAGCGGATGATCCCGCGTTGGTCCCTACGAGAAGTAGGTGGGCGCCGTTTGTCCAAGGCCACGACCTCGGACGGGGACAGCTCCCATGCGGATCTTATAGGCCCCGGGGAACATATGAGCTTCTAACGCGCCCCGCAGCAGGAAGGAATGTAGAGGAAGCCTGCGAAATTTCCAGATGCCTTGTCGATGCTAATCCGCTTGACAAACAGCCGGTTCGCTGCCGCGGGATGGTAAGTAGTGTGTAACGCCTCTGGAAAACCCGCCTCGCCCTGCGATCGACGACCGTGACGGCGCCAGCGCGGCGATCTGCGGTTGACCCACCGTCGCAAGCGGCCTATTGCCGCCTCAACGACAAGCGGCGCGGAGACGGCATGCTCGATCGCCTCTTGAACTTCCTGAGCGGCACGGAAGGTCCCTCGGCGCAAGCCGGGCCCGACGAGCTTCAACTCGCGGTCGCGGCGCTCCTCGTCGAAGCCGCGCGTATGGACGACAGCTTCGATGCTGCCGAGCGTGCCACCATCGAGCGGCTGCTCGCGGCGCGCTTCGATCTGACGCCCGAGGCGGTGCACACGCTGGTGGAGGCGGCCGAGCAGAAGGTGCGCGAGACGGCGCAATACTTCCCCTTCACGCACGCGATCACGACGCGGCTGTCGACCGAGCAGCGCGTTGGCATCATCGAGATGCTGTGGGAGGTCGCCTACGCGGACGGCGTGCTCGATCCGCAAGAGGACATGCTGTTGCGCCAGATCGCCGGACTGATCCACGTGCCGGACCGCGACCGGGGCGAAGCGCGCAAGCGGGCGCTGGAGAAGTGCGCCGCCGCGCGGGCTGCGAGCGGTAAGAGCGAATAGATTTCAGACATCGCCGCCGGCGGCCGTCCTGCGTCTGTGCTCGGTGCGGATGGCGTCCTGCTCGCGCTTCTGCGCAGCCGGCTGACCGTTGGTTTGGGCGGAGGCGTCCCGCGTGCCGTCGGTCTCGGCCAGCTGCGCGCGCGCATCCATGAGCTCGTCGGTGATGAGGAGTGCCGCCATGACAAGCAAGCGCTCGGCGCCCACCTGGCCGTACTGCTGGGTTAGAGCTTCGATGCGCGCCTTGACGAAGGCGGCAAGCTCGTTGAGACGCGCCTCCTCGCCGTCCCCGCAATCGAAGCGGTAGGACCGTCCGTTCACATTGACGACGACCTGGCCCATACGCCTCCACACGAACTGCGCCCGCAGCGCCTTTTCGCGAATCAGGCGCTGTTTTCGAGCACGTTATGCAGCGAGTTTATAACCCAATCAATGCGGTTGACCGCCTCGGTGCGACTCTCCTCAAGCCGCCCCAGACGCTCCTCGGCCTCGCCCAGCTCGGCCTTGAGCCGGTCCCGCTCCGCCTCCAGCGCCTTGATGCGCTGCGCATACCATTCCACCGAATGGGACGGCACGCCGAGGCCTCCCGACGTGCGCCGCCGCCCCGCCGCCTGCCGTTTACCTTTGCTCCGAGCCCGCACAGCCATCTGTCCTGCCCTCCGGTACACTCCAAAGCCCTCCAGCGGTCCGCGGCTTGCCCCGAAGCTTATTTGCAGGCCTTCAAGCGCGTCAACAAATCAACCGGCCAATCTCGTCTCCTCCAACAGAATTCTCAAGGATCGCACCTGCACAATGGCCGGGGGCGCCGGCACCGGGCCATGCCGCATTGACAGGGCCGGGTCGCGTCCAGTTAATGGCCCCGCTTTGGGCTGCCGCTGCACAAAGAGTGCGCATTGCCCAAGCATTTGCACTGCAAGGAGGCAGCGATGACTGTGAAGGTTGCGATCTCTGGCTTCGGCCGCATCGGCAGGAACGTGCTGCGCGCCGCCGCGGAAGCCAAGCGCAACGACCTCCATTTCGTCGCCATCAACGACCTGGTGTCGGCCAAGGACAACGCGCATCTGTTCAAATACGACAGCGTGCACGGCACCTTCCCCGGCGCGGTCACGGTCGACGGCGATATGATGGACGTGGGTCTAAGTGCCCCCATCAAGGTGCTGGCCGAGAAGGATCCAACCAAGCTGCCGTGGAAGGAGCTCGGCGTCGACATCGTCATGGAGTGCACCGGGATCTTCACCGACAAGGCGAAGGCGCAAGTGCATCTCGACGCGGGCGCCAAGCGCGTGCTCGTCTCGGCCCCGTCGAAGGGCGCCGACCTGACCGTCGTCTACGGCGTCAACGACGAAAAGCTAACCGGTGAGCACAAGGTCGTCTCCAACGCCTCGTGCACCACCAACTGCCTCGCCCCCGTCGCCAAGGTTCTGCACGACCTCGTGGGTCTGCAGTCGGGCTTCATGACGACGATCCACGCCTACACCAACGACCAGCGCATCCTCGACCAGGCGCACAAGGACATGCGCCGGGCCCGCGCTGCAGCACTCTCCATGATCCCGACCTCGACGGGCGCGGCCAAGGCCATCGGCCTGGTGCTGCCCGAGCTCAACGGCAAGCTCGAAGGCGTTTCCATCCGCGTGCCGACGCCGAACGTGTCGGTCATCGATCTCAAATTCATCCCTGGGCGCGAGACGACGATCGACGAGATCAACACCGCCATGGAGCACGCCTCGCGCCAGCAGCTGAAGGGCATCTTGAGCTACGAGACGGAGGAGCTCGTCTCCATCGACTTCAATCACAACCCCCATTCGGCAAACTTCAATTCGACGCAGACGCAGATGGTCGATGGCAAGCTCGGGCGCGTGCTCGCCTGGTACGACAACGAGTGGGGCTTTTCCAACCGCATGCTCGACACCGCCGTCGCCATGGGCAAGCTGCTGTAAATAGGCAGTCAGGCAGTTGGCAGTCGGCAGTAGAAGGCCGTTCACTTCCCTACTGCCGACTGCCCACTGCCTCTTCGTCAAGCCGCCGCTGGCAGCAAATCCGCGAAGACGAAACCATCCCGCTCCCGCACCTCGCCGAGCTCAATGTCGATCGGGTGCGCGAACATGGGTCCGGCGAAAACGCAGGTGTGGAACTCGCCGTTCTCGCCGCACGGATCGACGCCCTCGGGCAGATCGGCGAGGAGAGCCTCATCGAAAGCGCGGCCGGCAAAGCTCGCCGGCAGCTTCTTGGGGTCGACGCAGGTTAGGCGCGCCTTGAGCCCGCCGGCGATCATCTCGCGCGCGAGCGCACCCGTCTCTCGTCCCCACAAGGGAAAGAGCGGCGTTATCCCGCTGCCGGCGAGCTTGGCCTCGCGATAGGCGCGGATGTCCTCCAAGAACAGGTCCCCGAAGGCCATGGCGGCGACGCCTTGCGCTGCCTGCTCGGCAACGAAGGCCCCGAGCTGCGCCTCGTAGGCCTCGTTGGGGCACGGCCAGGGGATCTCGATCACGTGCAGCGGCAGGCCGGCGGCGGCGGCCTGCGCTTCGAGAAGCTTGCGCCGCACCGCGTGCATGGCGACGCGATCGAAGGCGGCATTCACCGTGGTGAAAAGGCCCGCGACCTCGATGTCGGGCATCTGGCGCAGGACGTGCAGCGACCACGCCAAATCCTTGCCCGTACTCCAGCTCAATAGCGTTCTCATGGCTTCCTCGCGTTGCGCCCCTTCGAGGAGACCGTTATCGCTGCTCGCATGACGGACTTCCAGCACATCGTGGTCCTGACCGGGGCCGGGCTTTCTGCCGAGTCGGGGCTATCGACCTTCCGCGACAAGAACGGCATCTGGTCGAAGTACGACTACCGCGAGGTGGCGACGCCGGAAGGCTTCGAGCGCAACCCGCTTAAGGTGCTCGACTTTTACAACCAGCGCCGGCGCGCGCTCAAAGCTGTCAAGCCCAACGCCGCGCACCTGGCGCTGGCGCGGCTCGAGCAAGAGCACAAAGGCGAGGTCGTCATCATCACACAGAACATCGACGCGCTGCACGAGGCCGCCGGCTCCAAGAACCTCATCCACATGCACGGCGAGCTGTTGAAGGCGCTGTGCGCCCGCTGCGGGGCACGCCAGGTTTGGGCGGACGACATCGGGATCGACACGCCCTGCCCCACCTGCGGCTGGATCGGCGGCATGCGCCCCGACGTCGTATGGTTCGGCGAGATGCCCTATCACATGCAAGAGATCGCAGAGGCGCTCAGCAGGGCCGACCTGTTCCTCTCCATCGGCACCAGCGGCAACGTCTATCCGGCGGCCGGGTTCGTGGCCGAGGCGCGCGCGCATGGCGCGCACACGGTGGAGCTCAACCTGGAACCGTCGGAGGGCGCGAGCCTGTTCGCCGAGACGATCCACGGGCGTGCAACCGAGATCGTGCCGGCGTATGTCGAGCGCCTGCTTAAGGACGGTTGAAACGCTATTGGCGCGACGCCGGCCCACCCACCCCGTCATCCCGCTGTAGAGCGGGACCCACGCCAGTTTCAGCACGTGCTTTTGGCGAAATTGATTGTAGCGAGTGAAACCTGCGGCGACCGCGGTGAGAGACGCGCACCGTTGCGCCCGTTGAGACTTGCGTGGGTCCCGGCCTGCGCCGGGATGACGTTGAGAGGAGGCAAGGTCCGTGCCCAATGCGACGCGTCGCATCTTCGGCGAGCAGGTTGGCTACATGCGGCGGAAGACGGCGACGGCCTCGACGTGCGGGGAATAAAGGAACTGGTCGATGGGCGTGACGCGCTCGAGCGCATAGCCGCCGTCGATCAGGATACGCGCGTCGCGCGCCAGCGTCGCCGGGTTGCACGAGACCGCCACGACAATTCCAACGCGCGAGGCGCCAAGCGCCGCGGCCTGTGCGGCAGCGCCGGCGCGCGGGGGATCGAACACGACGGCATCGAATCGCTCCAGCTCCTTCGCCGAAAGCGGCTCGCGGAAGAGATCGCGCACCTTCGCCTCGATCGGCTTCAGGCCGGGCGTGCGTTTGGCCGCGCTCTCGAGCGCGGTTATGGCCTGCCGGTCGCCGTCGACGGCGAGCAGCGCGGCGCTTGTCGCCAGCGGAAACGTAAAGGTCCCAAGCCCGCAGAAGAGATCGGCGACGCGCTTTGCCGGCCCGACGGCAGCGGTGACGAGACGCACCATCTCGGCCTCGGCTGCGGGGGCGGCCTGCAGAAAGGCGCGCGGCGGCAGCACCACGTTGGCGGGACCGAAGCGCACGGCCGGAATGGTGCTCTGATAAAGCGTATCGCCGGCGAGCGTCACGCGCGCAGAGTCTGGCGGCCGCGGCCGCCCCCGCCAGGCGCTCGCGCACATCGGGTCCCAGCTCGCCGGGGAAGTCCTCGATCGCAACGTCGAGCCCGTTGGCCGCGAGCGTCACGGTGAGCCGCACGGGCAGGCGCCGCGAGGTCAAGGGCTCGACCAGACGCTTCAGGCCCGGCAACGCGCGTACGATCGCAGACGCCGTCACCGGGCATTCCTGCAAATCGACGATGTCGGTCCCCTTGGCCTCGTAGAAGCCTAGGACGACGCCGCGGCCGGTGCGCCGCGCCGACAGAGTCGCGCGCCGGCGCGCACCGGGGCCGACGCTCACCACATGCGCGATAGGTGCCTCGATGCCGCGTGCCGCAAAGGCCGACGCGACGAGCTCGCGCTTCCAGGCGAGATAGGCCGTCCGCTCCAGGTGCTGCAGCGCGCATCCCCCGCAGTGCGTGAAGTGGCGGCATGACGGCGCGACGCGGTCGGGGGCGGCGGAGAGCACGGCGACGAGCCGGGCGCGCTCGCCGCGCGCCTCGGCCAGAACCTGCTCGCCCGGCAGCGCATAGGGGATGTAAACCGGGCCCGACGGCGTCTCGGCGATGCCGTCGCCCTGCGCGCCGAGCCGCGCGATATCGAGTGCCTGCGTGTCACCCATCCTTGCACGCGCCGAGCAAAAATTCCTCGTTGCCAGATCCCCCTCGCAAGGGGGACGGAATGACCCCGACGACGCGCCAACCACTTTGTGCGGCAAGCCAGGTCGAAACGTCTTCAACCGCGGCGTCTCTCGCGCTCGCGTCGCGGACGATACCACGCTTGCCGATACGCGCGCGACCGACCTCGAACTGCGGCTTGATGAGCGCCACGAGCCAGGCGCCCGGCATTGCCAGCGCCAGCGCGGCGGGAAGCGCCTTCAAGAGCGAGATGAAGCTCACGTCGGCGACGATCGCCGCGATCGCCTCGGGGATCGTCGCCCGCTCGAGCGAGCGCGCATCGCAGCCCTCGAGCGAGACGACGCGCGGATCATCCTTGAGGCGCGCGTGCAACTGCCCGTGGCCGACGTCGACCGCATAGACCTTCTCCGCGCCGCGTTTCAGCAGCACTTGCGTGAACCCGCCGGTCGAGGCGCCGACGTCGAGCGCGACCCGGTGGCGCGGATCGAGCCCGAACGCATCGAGCGCCGCGGCGAGCTTGGCGCCCCCGCGCGAGACGGCATCGGCGCTGCCGGGCTCCAGCGTCAGCACCTCCTGCATGCCGACCTCCGCGCCGGCTTTGGTGCACACTTGCCGATCCACCAACACCTTTCCATATTTGATCAAATCGCGCGCGCGCGACCGGGTCGGGGCAAGCCCGCGCTCGACAAGAACAACATCCAACCGCTTTCGCATGATTCGAATAGTACGCTATCTTTGAGCCAGCACTCAAAAGCCGGTGCAAAACCCCTAAGGAGGCCCCCTATGAGACATGCGCTTGCCGCCACCTTCCTCGTCCTCTTGCTCGCAGCCTGCGGGAACAACAGCTCAAAGTCGCCCGAGGCCAAGTTGGAGGGGGCGCCGAAACCCACCGCCGTCGCCGAGAAGAGCGCGCCGGCACCCGAGGCCAGCGATCGCACGCCCTCCCCGGCAGGCGCCAAGGTCATGATCCTCGAGCCCGCGGACGGGGCGACTGTCAAGAGCCCGGTGACGGTCAAATTCGGCGTGGAGGGCATGGAGGTGGTGCCGGCCGGCACCGACAAGCCCAACAGCGGACACCATCACCTCTTTATCGATTCAAAGCTCGAGGACGCCTCGGCGCCCGTCCCCTCGGACGCCACCCACATCCACTACGGCAAGGGACAGACGGAAGCGCAGGTCGAGCTCGCGCCCGGCAAGCATACGCTGCAGGACGTGTTCGCCGACAAGAACCACATCCCGCATAACCCGCCGGTCGTGTCGGACGTGGTGACAATCACGGTGGAGTAGTAGGCTGCGGTGTCAGACCCAGAAGTCTGACACCGCATTTGCAGGTCAGACGCGGCTCGCCTCGCCCCGATGGTGTGTCACGCAGATGCCATGCTTCGCATGGACGGTCCAACCCTGTCGCAGCTGAGCCGAGATCATGACGCAAACGACATCCCAACGAGACGTAGTGCTCGTCTGGCTTCCGAAAGGAGCCAAGGCGACCGGTGACGACTTTGCCAAGGGCGACCCCTGGCCGGAGCTCGACGCCGCCATCATTCACGCGCGCGAGGCGGTGCGGAAGGACCAGCGGGTGCCGTGGATCCGTTGCGACAAGAAATTCGTGCTGTCTCCCGACGACATCATCGCCGCTTACACCGACGTGAAGGGCAGAGACTGACGCTCAAGGTGGGGCGTCAAGCGCGGCTCGCCTCGCTCAGGAGCGGCTCGCGGCCGAGCGCCCCGAGCACGGTCGTGACGATGCCGGGCGCCGACAGGCCGGCGAGCTCGTACATGCGCTCGGGCTTGTCCTGATCGATGAAGACGTCGGGCAGCACCAGCGTGCGCACCTTGAGGCCGCGGTCGAGCAAGCCACTGTCGGCGAGGAAGCGCAAAACGTGGCTGCCGAAGCCGCCGACCGAGCCCTCCTCCACCGTCACCAGCACCTCGTGGTTCTGCGCTAATCTGCGGATCAAGTCCTCGTCCAGCGGCTTGGCAAAGCGCGCATCCGCCACCGTCGCCGACAGGCCGAAGGCGGCGAGCTGCTCGGCGGCCTTCAGGCATTCGGCCAAGCGCGTGCCGAGCGACAACAGCGCCACCGCCGTGCCTTCGCGCAGGATGCGGCCCCGGCCGATCTCGAGCGGGCGGCCCTCCTCGGGCAGATCGACGCCGAAGCCTTCGCCGCGCGGATAACGGACCGCACTCGGCCGGTCATCGATCGCAGCCGCGGTCGCCACCATGTGCTTCAGCTCGGCCTCGTCGGCGGCCGCCATGATGACGAAGCCCGGCAGGCAGCCGAGATAGGCGAAGTCGAAGGAGCCGGCGTGCGTCGGCCCGTCGGCGCCGACGAGCCCGGCCCGGTCGATGGCAAAGCGAACGGGCAGGCGCTGGATGGCGATGTCGTGCACCACCTGGTCGTAGGCGCGCTGCAGGAAGGTGGAGTAGATGGCCGCGAACGGTTTCAAACCTTCCGAGGCGAGCCCGCCGGCGAAGGTCACCGCGTGCTGCTCGGCGATGCCGACGTCGAAGGTGCGCTCGGGGAACTCTCTTCCGAAGAGGTCGAGCCCGGTGCCGTCCGGCATCGCCGCGGTGATGGCGACGATCTTCTTGTCCTTCCTCGCCTCGGCAATCAGGCTCTCGGCAAACACCCGGGTGTAGGTCGGCGCATTGGGCTTGGGCTTCACCTGCGCCCCGGTGACGACGTTGAACTTGGCGACGCCGTGGTACTTGTCGTCGGAGGCCTCAGCCGGGGCGTAGCCTTTGCCCTTCTTGGTGACGACGTGAACGAGGATCGGCCCTTGCTTGGCCTCGCGCACGTTCTTGAGGACCGGGAGCAAGTGGTCGAAGTTGTGCCCGTCGACGGGGCCGATGTAGTAGAAGCCCAGCTCCTCGAACCAGGCCCCGCCCTGCCACAGGTGGCGGGTGTACTCCTCGACGCGGGCAGCGCGCCGCTCCCAGCTCTTGGGCAGCTGACTGCGCCAGCTGCTTGGCGATGTCGCGCAAATAGAAATAGGTGCCGCTCGAGGTGATGCGCGCGAGGTAGGCGCTCAAGGCCCCCGTCGGCGGCGCGATCGACATGTCGTTGTCGTTCAAGACGACGATCAGGCGCTCATCGCGGGCGCCGGCATTGTTCATGGCCTCGTACGCCATGCCGGCCGACATGGCGCCGTCGCCGATCACGCACACGACATTGTTGGTGCGCCCTTCCAGGTCGCGCGCCACCGCCATGCCGAGGCCGGCGGAGATGGAGGTGGAGGAGTGGGCGGCGCCGAAGGCGTCGTACTCGCTCTCGGCGCGCTTGGTGAAGCCCGACAGCCCACCCGGCTGGCGCAGGGTGCGGATGCGGTCGCGGCGTCCGGTGAGGATCTTGTGCGGATAGGTCTGGTGGCTCACGTCCCAGATGAGGCGGTCGCGCGGGGTATCGAACAGATAGTGGAGGGCGACGGTCAGCTCGACGACGCCGAGGCCGGCGCCCAGGTGGCCGCCGGTCACCGAGACGGCGTCGATCGTCTCCTGGCGCAGCTCGGCGGCGAGCTGCGGCAGATCCTGCTCGGAAAGTTTGCGCAGATCCTCCGGTGTCTTCACCCGATCGAGGAGGGGCGTCTTCGAGGGACTATCCACAGAACCATCCACCGGCAATTTCAGCATTTCGTTTATGTCACACTAGAGCCCTGCTGCAAGAGAGCTTAATCGCCGCGGCGGCGTCTGAATAGACGGACGCGGCCGCTAGGAGCCGCGCCCGCCCCTTGTTTCGGTTGCAAGGCCCCTTTGGCTCTTACCCCTTAAATATTTTGCTGAGCTCCTTGTCGAGGCTCTTCAAGTCTGAGTCGATGCACTTGATGAGGTCGCCCTTCGCAGAGCATTCGTTGGCGGCGCTTGCCGGTGTCGCCGCCATGGCGCCCATCAGCAGGCCTGCGGCCGCAAGCACGGACAAACTCTTCGCTACGAATTTCATGGGTCACTCCCCTACTATCACTACGTCTCCCCAGTCGGCTGACGAACATCGCAGCCTCCCCCCGGGGACGGGCCCAGGATATCCGGCTTGCGTTGTACGTGCCAGAAATTCCAGCGCCCTCGCATGAGATGATGCCAATGTCCCGCCGCACCGTCGTGGTGACCGACAAGATGCAAAAGGGCTACCGCTACGCGCTGACAGCGCCGGTGGGGCGCTACTTCGATCCCGCGTTCACGCCCGAGCTGACGCCGGCCGAGATGCTCCGCCTCGGCGTCTTCGGCGGCAAGTACATGACGGATACAAAAGGGGAATTCCCCGCCAGCTGGTTCAGAAACGCCAAGCTTTCGCCCAAGGGCCGCGACCCATCTCTCAACTTCTTCGGGGTCGACGCGAGCCAGCCCTTATCGGAGTGGAGGCGGAAGGGCTGGATCCACCCGGACGACCCGCGCGGCTGGTTCCAGTGGTACTGCCGCTACTACATGGGCCGGCGCTTGGCCGAGGAGGACAAGCGCCAGATCAGAGCGCTGGAAGGCGATCCGCCGGCATGTCGCGCAGATTGAGCACAACTGCGCGCCGGGCGACATGACCTGCCGCCGGCGCCAGCGCCAGGCGCTTGCTGCACTGGGCCTACGACAGCAGAAAGATTTGAGCGACAAACCCCTCATCCGGTCGCATCGCCTTTTGGGCGATTGGCGGCCGACCTCTCCCGTCATGGCGGAGCACATGGCGTAGTCAGCATGAGGCAATCGGGAGAGGTCGCAAGGCCAGGCATGAGCCGCGAGGGATACCTACCCCTGCGGGTCGAGCGGCTCGGTGCCTTTGGGCGTGCCGTCGGCGGCAAAGGTGAGCTTCTCG
Source organism: uncultured Alphaproteobacteria bacterium (assembly GCA_963728165.1). GTDB lineage: Bacteria > Pseudomonadota > Alphaproteobacteria > Rhizobiales > Hyphomicrobiaceae > Hyphomicrobium_A. The sequence goes on from CAVSIY010000004.1 coordinate 169,166, forward strand.
ACCTTGGCCTCGGCCTGCTTCAACAGACGGTCGCAGTGCTCCTTCAGCACCTCGCCGCGCTCGTAGATGGCGATCAACTCCTCGAGCTCGACGTCGCCGCGCTCCAGCCGGCTGACGATCTGCTCCAATTCCTTCAACGCACGCTCAAAGCTCATGTCCTTGACGTCGGCGTGCTTGGCGCTGGTCTTGGCCATGGTCATGTCCATGCTGCGTCCCGAGGTTGTAGCGATTACGCGCCCACGTCCATCAGCGTCTTGACGTGCACCGCCACCGAGCGGGCGAGCGCGACGAGATCGTAGCCGCCTTCCAAAAACGACACGATGCGCCCGTGGCAATGTCTGTTGGCCATATCGGCAAGCTTCTCCGTGGCCCACACGAAATCGGCCTCGACCAGGCGCAGGTTGGCGAGCGGGTCGGCCTGGTGCGCATCGAAGCCGGCCGAGATCACCACGAGATCGGGGCCGAAGTCGTGCAGCGCCGGGAGAATGCGCGATTCGAACGCCTCGCGGAACCGCTCGCCCGCATCGCCGGCGCGCAAGGGCGCGTTGAAGACGTTGCCGACGCCGGTCTCGTCGAGCGCGCCCGTGCCCGGAAACAGCGGCATCTCGTGGGTGGAGCCGTAGAAGAGGTCCTTATCCGACCAGAAGATGTCCTGCGTGCCGTTGCCGTGGTGCACGTCGAAATCAGCGATCGCGATGCGCTCGGCGCCGTGCTTGGCGCGGGCGTAGAGCCCGGCGATGGCCGCGTTGGCAAACAGGCAGAAGCCCATGGCGCGGTCGGCTTCCGCATGGTGGCCCGGCGGGCGCACCTGGCAGAAGGCGTTGGCGGCCCGGCCCGACATCACCGCGTCGACGCCATGCAGACCGGCGCCGACAGCGCGCAGCGCCGCCTCCCACGAGCCCGGCGACACCACGGTGTCGCCGTCGATGTGGCGCGTGCCGTTGATGGGGCCGGTGGCGATGGCGCGGATCTGATCGAGGTAGGCGATAGAATGAGCCCGCTCGATCTGCACCTCCACGTCGTCGCGCAGCGGCGCCTCCTCGCGCTGAAGGCCCTTGAACACATCGTGCGACAGGATCTTGTCGATGGCGCGCATGCGGTCGGGGCGCTCGGGGTGTCCCGGCCCCGTATCGTGGTTGACGAAGCAGGGATGCGTGATGAGGAGCGTGGTCATGGGGCGTTTCTGGATTGTTGCGGCCGCCATGTTAACGCGCCAGCCCAAAAGGGCCAGTGCCGGCGCGTTAACGGTGTCTGACCCTCTGGGTCTGACACCGGCCCTCACCGTTTCATCTTGGCGACCAGCTCCATGAGATCCGACATCTTCAACACTTCGACGCCGGGCGGCGGCGGGCGGTCGGCGGGGACGAAAAAGTCCGGCGCCAGCGGCGTCCCCGGCACGACGCTGTATGTGCCGAAGTCGGTCACGCCCCCCGCCTCGTAAAGGAAGCTGTCGTCGATCAGGAAGTGCCCGGTGAAGCTCTTGGCCGGCTGCTGGAACACGAGATGGGCCGCGTCGGCGACGATGTCGGGGGTACGGCTCATGCGCACGACGGCCTCGCCGCCCAGCACGTTGCGGATGGCCGCGGTGGCGACCGTCGTGCGCGGCCACAGCGCGTTGACGGCGATGTGATCGCCTTTGAGCTCCTCGGCGAGCCCCAGGACGCACAGGCTCATGGCGTACTTGGTGATCGAGTAGGCGACATGGCCGGCAAACCATTGCGGGTTCATATCGAGCGGCGGCGACAGCACGAGCACGTGCGGGTTCTCGGCCTTGCGCAAGTGCGGCAGGCAGGTCTTGGTGACGAGGAAGGTGCCGCGCGTGTTGACGCCGAGCATCAGATCGAGGCGCTTCATCGTCGTGTCCTCGATCGCACTCAAGGACAAGGCGCTGGCGTTGTTGACGCAGATGTCGATGCCGCCGAAGGCCTCCACCGTCGCCGCGACCGCGCGCTCGAACCTCCTCCTCGATGCGGATGTCGCAAGCGAGCGCCAGCGCGCGCCCGCCCGCCGCCTCGATCTCGGCCGCTGCCGTCGCAACCGTGCCCTCGAGCTTGGGATTGGGCTCCTGCGTCTTGGCCACGACCGCGACGTTGGCGCCATCGCGCGCGGCGCGCTTGGCGATGGCGAGCCCGATGCCGCGGCTTGCCCCCGTCACCAACAGCGTCTTGCCTTTGAGGCTTTCCATACTCACCCCACCTTCGCTTCCGAGCCTGAGGTCAACCAACGCAGGAACCGGAACGGCAGCAGCGCGATGCCGAAGAGCTGCAGGATGAGCGAGACGAAGAGCGCGGGCAGCCCGGCGACCGGCAGGAATAGGAGAAGGAAGGCCGCAAAGCGCGCGGCCTGCGCGGCGCGGTAGCCGACGGGCGCGCGAGTACTCGGCGCGGCTCTCGCCGGCCAGATGCGCTCCCACCAGGCGCGCGCCACCGGCCACCCCAGGATGCCGGCGATGAGACCGACGAGATAGACGGCTTGGATGTACGACGGGAGCCAGGGGATGATGCGGCTGTCGAGCTCCTCCTGGCGCGCCTCGTCGCGCGCGTGCACCTCCACCGTGCTGGTGACGACGTTGCCGGTGATGTTGGAGGCCACCGTCGCCAGCCACTCGCCGACGACGCCGGTGATCGGCTCCGCCGCCGACCCTTCGGGCGCGGCGCGGATCGCCACGCGGCCGCTGCCCTCGCGGGAGACGTTGACGCGGAAGGCGCCGTGGCTCGAGCCCAGCGCGTCGAGGAAATCGCCGAACGTCGCCCGCTTCAAGGCATCGTCGAGCCCGTCGACGGCGATGCGCTGCCACAGCCAGTTGCGCCCGCCCGGCTGGCGCGGGACCGGCGCATGCAGGATCACCAGATTGACGTCGGCCTCCGCGGCAGCGCGCATCACCTCGAGGATCTTGAGGCTCTGCTCGGACCCGCTTTCGGGACGGAAGTGGAGGAGGTTGTCCTCGACGCGGCCCGTGACGAGCACCGTCTGTCCGCGCACCGAGCGCAGGGCGCCGGCGAGCTCGGCGGGATCGATTCTGTCGACCAGCGCCGCCTTGGTGCCGGGCTCCAGCCGCGGCGACGACGACAGCGTCGCCGGGCCTCCGGGCTCGAGCGCCAGGGTGCGGATGCTGGAGCGGCTCAACGGGCGCTCGAGCTGGGTGACCGCCTCCTCGAAGAGGCCCGCGTCGTCGAGCGCGACGCGCAAGTGGGGGCGCACCTCGGCCAGAAGCGTTCCGCCGCGGTCGCTGGCGCGCACGAGCGGATAGCTGTCGCGGCCGACGACGACGTGCAGGGCGGCGCCCTCGGGCAGGTCTTTCAGCAGCGCGCGCTCGTCAAAGACGGTGTCCTCTGAGAGATAGAGCGCGAGCTTGGCGTCGCTGGGCGCATCGGGCAAAAGCGTCGGCACGGCGCGAGTGAGCTCGTCGGGCGTGCCGGCGGTGAACACGTCGCCCTCGCGGTTGACGAACTTCCAGTGCCCCTCGGGCGTGGCGTGTGCGGCCAGCACCGCGTCCTTGGTCGCCGCCGGCAGCGCCTTGATGTGGGCGGCCGCCCGATCGAGCCCGCTGATGCCGTAGCGCGCCGCGCGCGTGGCCGCGCTCCCACCGGCCTCGCCCGCCTCGCGGGCAAGGCTGGTAAGCCAGTTTGCCTGCGCAACCGGCGCCGCAGCGACGAGAAGGAGCGCCGCGCAGACCCCGCGTAGAAGCGCATGGTTGAATTCGAGGACCAATTGCATGGATAAGAGCCTACACACTGTTTGGACAGAATTCAGCCCGTGCGTCTAAGCGGGCGTGCAGAACCTGCAAGCGCAATCCGAAGGCGCAAGATGGCCATCGTCAAGGCAAGCGAGAGTGCGATCCGCGCCGCAGCCGAGCTGTTGCGCGCCGGGCGCCTCGTCGCCTTCCCCACCGAGACGGTCTACGGGCTCGGCGGCGATGCCACCAACGGGCAGGCGGTGGCGGCGATCTTTGCCGCCAAGGGGCGCCCTTCCTTCAATCCGCTGATCGTCCACGTTGCGGATGTCACGCACGCCGCAGCACACGGGGTGCTCACTCCGCTCGGCAGACGCCTTGCCGATGCCTTCTGGCCCGGACCGCTGACGCTCGTTCTCGACCGGCAACCCGGCTCCAATCTGTCCGATCTGGTCACCGCCGGGCTCGACACGGTCGCCCTGCGCGTTCCCGATCACCCGGTTGCGCAGGCGCTGCTCGCAGAGACCAAACGCCCGCTCGCGGCACCCTCCGCCAACCGCGCAGGCGGCGTGAGCCCGACCCAGGCCGGGCACGTGGAGGCAGATCTCGACAGCGACGTCGCCCTCATCCTCGACGCAGGTCCGACCGCGCACGGCCTGGAGTCGACGGTGCTCGACGCACGCGGCGAGACCCCGGTGCTCTTGCGCCCCGGTGCCGTAACCGCCGAGACGATCGAGGCCGTGCTGGGGCTGCCGCTGGTGCGCCAGAGAATCGAGGCGGTGCGTCCCAGCGCACCCGGTCAGCTCGAAAGCCATTACGCCCCGCGTGCGCAAGTCCGGCTCGGCGCAAAGGACGTCAAACCCGGCGAAGCGCTGCTGGCGTTCGGACCCCACGCGCCGCAAACGCAGGGCCCCGCGATCAACTTGAGCCCGGCCGGCGATCTCATGGAGGCTGCGGCCAATCTCTTTGCGGCGCTGCGCGCGCTCGACAAGACGGGCGCCGAGACGATCGCCGCCATGCCCATCCCGGAGGAGGGACTTGGCGAGGCCATCAACGACCGCTTGCGCCGCGCGGCGGCGCCGCGGGCGTAAAGCTGAGGTCAAAGAGTCAGGGTCTCAGTCGGCGAGACCGACCATCGTCGGCTCGGCCTGCGCCGCCACGGGCAGGCCCTCGACCGGGCCGACGGCCGCGATGGCGGTTCTGGTCGGCACCATGCGGTCGGGCCAAATGGTCACGATGGCGTACGACGTGATCAGCGAAAGGGTGGCAAGCGCAAAGCTCGCGACCATCCTATGCATCAAAGAAGCCCCCGCAGGCGTTCAAGATTAACCGGTCATTCCTAGAATGAGTCGGCGACGCCGGAAAATGCCCGCAGGAAGGATTTGACCTGCCCACGTGTTTTTCGGCAACAGTGCGCCGGGGATGTGCCCTGGAGCCGACCAACGAGAGAGTGACCCTGAGTGTCCAGCCGACCTCCCAGCTCCGCAATGCCACGCACTAGCGGCCAAGCGCTGCCCGACGGCGTTTTGCGGCGGTTTTGCGAGATCGTGGGGCGCGAGCACGCCATCGCCGACCCCGACTTGCAGCTCCCCTACCTGCGCGAGTGGCGCGACCTCTATGCCGGCCGGGCGGCGCTGGTGCTGCGGCCCAAGACCACAAAAGAAGTAGCGGAAATCTTGGCGACAGCCAACGAGGCCCGGGTGGGCGTCGTCCCCCAGGGCGGCAACACCGGGCTCGTCGGCGGCCAGATCCCCTCGGAAAGCGGGGCGGAGATCGTGCTGTCGCTGTCGCGGCTCGTGCAAGTCCGCAGCCGTCGATACGGCCGGCAACGCCATGATCGTCGAGGCGGGCCTCACGCTTAGCCAGGCGCAGGCCGCAGCGGAGCGTTCAGGGCGCCTCTTTCCCTTGAGCCTCGCCTCGGAGGGCAGCTGCCAGATCGGCGGCGTGCTGGCGACCAATGCCGGCGGCGTCGGCGTGCTCGCCTACGGGACCGCGCGCGCGCTCGTGCTCGGGCTCGAGGTGGTGCTCGCCGACGGGCAGGTCTGGGACGGTCTGAGGACGCTCAAGAAGGACAACACCGGCTACGACCTGCGCGATCTGTTCATCGGCTCGGAGGGCACGCTCGGCGTCATCACCGCGGCGGCCTTGAAGCTCTTCCCGCGCCCGGCGGAGACGGCCACCGCCTTCGTTGCCCTGCCCGACGTCGCCAGCGTGGCCGCGCTTTTCCGCTTGGCCGAGGCGCGCGCGCATACGGGCCTCACCGCCTTCGAGTTCATGAGCGGCTTCACCATCGATCTGGTCCTGCGCCACGTCCCCGACACGCGGCTGCCGCTCGCAGCGCCGGCGCCTTGGTACGTGCTCCTCGAAATCTCGAGTCCAGAGGCCGACGGCGCGGCGGCACGCGGTCTGGAGGCGGTGCTGAGCAAGGCCGCGGACGCGCGCATTGTCAGCGATGCCGCGATCGCCGCCTCGCTGGCGCAAGCGCAGGGCCTGTGGCGCCTGCGCGAGGCCGCATCGGAAGCGCAGAAGCCGGAAGGCGGCTCAATCAAGCACGACATCTCGGTGCCCGTCGCGCGCATCCCCGAGTTCCTGCAGAAGGTTGCCCCCGTCGTCGCGGCGGTGTGCCCCGGCGCGCGGCCCGTGGTGTTCGGCCACTTCGGCGACGGCAACGTGCACTACAACGTGACGCAGCCGCCTGGCATGGACAAGGCCGACTTCCTGGCGCTGTGGGGGCGCATGTCGGAGGCCGTGCACGAGCTCGTCGCCGAGACGGGCGGATCGATCTCGGCCGAGCACGGCATCGGCCAGATGAAGCGCGCGGCGCTCATCCGCTTCAAGAGCCCGGTGGAGATCGCGCTGATGCGCAAGCTCAAGAGCGCGCTCGACCCCAACGGCATCCTGAACCCGGGGAAGGTTCTTTAGCGTCGGCTCACAGCTTCGGTTTGATGTGCTTTTGCCAGCTCGCCTTGATCCAGTCGTCGGTGCCGAACAGCCACTGGCCGAAGCTGCGCCGCTCCTTCTGCTCCTCCCCCGCCGTGCCCGCCAGAGCTTCCATGTCCTGCGCCAGCCGCTCGAGGATGTGCAGGCGCTTCATGCCGTCCTCCTGCACCGAGCCGATGCGCGCGTTGATGAGGTGGATCTCGCCCGCCTCGTTTGAGCGCCACTGCTCAAGCGATCCCGCCAGCGTGTGTTGATTGGTGTTGAGCTTCATCAGCGCCTCGTGCACGTCGGCCAGCTCCTCGCTGTAGGCGGTGTGCGCCTCGGCGGCTTTGTCTCCTTGCGCCGCGAGCGTCCGCTCGATCGCCGCGATGCGGTCGCCGAGGCTCGTCCCCAGCTCGATGCGGTGCTGCTCCAGATCGGCGGCGAGCCCCTGCAGCCGCTCGCCGAACGAGGCATTGATCCCTTCCACGCCGGCGCCACCATGACCGAGCGTGCCGGAGAGCGCCTTCAACTCGGCGGCGATCCCGGCCAACGCGTTCGTCCGTTCGACCCGCTCCTCCTGCAGGAGGCGTCCGAGCGCCGACACGCGCTCGATGATCGCCCCCTCGCCCTCTCGTGACAGCACCGCCTCCTCGATGAAGTCGAGGCGCTCCTTGATCGGCTGTAGATCGTGCGGCACGCCCGTCGTGGAGCCGGCGAGCGCGGCCTCGACCGCGGCCAGACGATCAGACACGACGCGCTCGATCTCGGCGAGCCGCTCGAGCACCTCAGGGTCACCGGTGCCGCGCTCGGCCAAGCGTTGGCGGCCCACGCCGCGCCCGGCCTCCGACACATCGAGGAGGTGCGCAGGCCCCCCATAGGGAGCTCGTCCGGGCCCGAGCGGGCTCCAGAAGTCGCGCGAGGCGCGCGACAGATGGCGCAGCAGCAGCTCGCCGGCGGGATGGTCGCTCCTCAGCTCGACCAGGACGTGCAGGATGTCGTCGACGCCGGCCGGACGTCCGGCGTGGGATGCGTGGGCAGCAGCAAGGCGCAGCGTCTCCTCCAGCTCGTGCGAGCGGTGGGGGGACCCGCCACCCGGCGACAGGCCGACGGGAATATCGCTGGCGATGAGGACCGCGGTGTCGCGGCGCAGCGGGCCGACCCGCACGCCGCGCAGCTCCATCGTCATGGCGGCCGCCTCGACACGGGTCAGTGCATGCAAAAGATGCTCGAGCCGCACTTCGCGGGCGCTATGGGCAAGCGCCACCTCGAAGGCGTGGTTGGCGGCGGCGAGCACCGTCTCGTCCACCCAGATCGGGTTCGCGTGCTGGCCTTGCAGGCGCCCACCCTGCGGCGGGGCGGTCGCGGGCACCTCGAAGCCGCTCATCAGATCGGTCGACGTCGCGCTCCACGTGCGTGCCGTCCTCAAGTCGAGATCGGCCCCCCTGTAGCCCCCCCTGTGGTCCATGGCACTCGGCTCCTCCCAAGACGTTTCGACACCTAATCGGCTGCCGCGGCAGCATAGCCGCGATCGGGGCCCACCGCGAGGGGCAGACGCCGCCGCGGGCGAGCCTCGATGATCCCATCTTGGCATTCAAGATCAAGATGTTGCGCGGTGGTGCTAACCCGCACCAGCCCTAGCGCGGCCGCGTGTCAAATAAGCGTCTGGGCTGCGGCCGGCTCTTGCACCTCGGGGCCCTCGTTGCGCGGGTTGTTGAGCTTGCGGCTCACCTCGATCAGCTCGAGCAGCGGCTCCGGTGCCGGACGCAGCATGGCGGCGGCCTCCAGCGAGGAGCCCGAGCGGCAGTCGAGCCAGGCGTTAAACAGCTCCGGCGCGATGATCGCCGGCATGCGGTCGTGCAGCGTCGACATTGCGCTATTGGCCGCCACCGTGAGGATGGCCATGGTCTCGATCTCGCTGCCGTCGGCGCCCAGCCACTGCTCGAAGATGCCGGCAAGCGCCATGGGGCCGCCGCCGCGCGGGTGCACCAGAAACGGCCGCTTGGCGCCGGCCGCGCCGGTCCACTCGTAGAAGCCGTCGGTCGGCACCAGGCAGCGGCGGTGGCGCATGGCGCCGCGGAAGGAGGGCTTGTCGGCCGCAGTCTCTCCGCGCGCGTTGATCAGCATCTTGAACGCGCGCGGGTCCTTGACCCACGAGGGCATGAGCCCCCAGCGCACCAGCGCCAGCTCGCGACCGCCTGCCGGCGTGTTGCGGACGATGGCGACAGGCTGCGAGGGCGCGATGTTGTAGCGGGGCGGGAAGACCGCCTCGTTATCGTAGCGGAAGTAGGCGCGCACCGCCTCCGGCGGCGAGGTCAGGCTGTAGCGTGAGCACATGCCCACAATGTAGCGATTGGCGTGCCAGGAGAGAAGCGGGCTTCCGAGGCGGCGCTGCGCCGCGCAGCGGCCCCCTTGCGAAAGCGTCGCCACGCGCGCGTCCAGAATCGGTGCTAGTGTCGCCACCGATGAGGACGCTTCGACCCGACCTTCCAAGCCCACGCCGCCGCCCGGCATCCGCCGGCGCCGGCATCGCGTTGATCGCGCCTGCCGTGCTGATGCTCGCCATGGTTGCGGCCCCGGTGCATGCCGCCTCGTCCGACGGCAAGCCTTACGACGATCGCCTGTTCCGCTTGTCGGAAATCCTCGGCGCCGTGCACTACTTGCGCGAGCTGTGCGGCGCCGACGAGGGCCAGCTGTGGCGCGATCGCATGGCGGAATTGCTGAAGGCCGAAGGCTACTCGGCGCTGCGCCGCGCGCGATTGACGCGCAGCTTCAACAAGGGCTACCGCAGCTACAGCCGCACCTATAATACGTGCAGCCCCTCGGCACAGAGCGCCATCAACCGCTTCTTGACCGAGGGCGCTCAGCTCGCCGACGGGCTCGTCAAATCCGTCCCATAAGGCCTGGCGCCGGTTTCGGCGACGCAGTGTTTACTGTGATCCGCATGCGGCCCTATTCGCCCCAACCGACCATGGTATTGAGAACCGACTGCCAAGAACGGCAGTTGCAACGCTTGCGATCCATCACGCCGGGGGGCGATGTGGGCTGGATCGCCAACGCGGACGGGAAGGGGGACTCATGCGGTCGTTCGAGGGACTGGACCAAGACGATCCGTCATTCAAAGCGCTGAGCCTCATCCTCGAGGCCTGGGACGAGGGCACCGAATCGGGCGTGCCGACCGAGCAGATGGCTTACGCCGCGCTGTTCACCGCGTTCACCGATCTCGTGGCACAATTCGGCGAGGAGGCGGTGCTGAAGCTGGCACGCGGGCTCGAGCGGCGCATCGTCTTGGGCGAGTTCACGCTCAATCGTACGCAGCAGTAGCGCGGCCGCCTCACAGCAGAAGCGCGATGCGCTTCATGATCACCTCGCCGACGAGCAGCACACCGAAGCCTGCCAGCATTAGGCCGGTGATCTGATTGATGAGCCGCAGGCGCACCTCGCTCAAGTGATGGCGGAAGCGCCCGATGAGGTGCGAGAGCCCGACCCACCACGCAAGGCTGCCGCCCATGACGGCGGCGACGATGGTCAGCGCGTCGACGTAGCTTTCGACCTCCACGAACGTGGATACACCGCCGAAAATGGCAAAGAGCCCCAGCACCGCCGCCGGGTTGGTGATGGTGAGAAGAAACGTCTGCGGGATGTCCCATACGAAATCGCGCAGCGTCTCCTTGTGGTCCTCGCCGGTCGCCAGCGGTGCAAAACGCGGCGTCGCAAAATAGAGCCTGGCGCCGAAAGCGAGCAGCACCAGGCCGCCCAGCACCTGGATCGTATAGCGGTGGTAGGCAACCGCGCCGGAGATGGCGCCGACGCCGAGCGCGGCGCAGAGCGCAATGAGCCCGTCTCCCAGCATCGCGCCCAAGCCGGCCGCGATGCCGCCCCAGAAGCCGCGCTCGATCGCGCGCTGAATGCACAGCACGTTGACGGGGCCGACGGGAGCGGCCACAAGAATCCCAATGATGACGCCGACGGGAATGATGAGGGGATTAGGCAACAGCTGCATTCACGCTCCCATGTCGGCCACGTAGCGGGCCGCGAGCGCTAGCGCGGCGCAGGAGCTACTTTCTTGGCACCCTCGGCAAAGCCGCGGCCGCTCACGTGGGGCCTTGGCTCGCGGCTCATCCCCTATCGCAGCGCGGAGACCACTGATGTTTTTCTTCGTCCCGCCGCGGTTCAGCCGCACCGCCGTATTGGTACTTGCCGTGCTCCTCAATGTCCATCTGGGCCCCGCCCCTGCGCTGGAAAGGCGCGGCGCCCCCGATCTTAAGGAGCCGGACCGCCACGCGGCGAACGCCCCCGCGACGGCCGCAGCGCACAAGCCCGCCAAGCCGCTTCCGGGCCCCGTGGCGGAGATGCGCGAGGCCATCCTTGCCGCGGCGCATGCGGGCCGCATCGAGGAGCTGCGCGTGCCGCTCGACTGGAACGAGCTCAAGCCCGACGTCTCCGAGACCACCGTCGACGACCCGATCGCCTACTGGAAGAAATTGTCGGGCGACGGCGAGGGCCGCGAGATCCTGGCCGTGCTGGCCAACATCCTGGAGATGCCGCCGGCGCAGCTGCCGCTCGGCAAGGATCTCGAAAACAACATCGTCTACGTCTGGCCCTATCTCGCCGAAGTCCAAGCTCGATGCCCTGACGCCGTCCGAGCAGGTCGACTTGCTTCGCCTCGTCAGCCCCGAAAAGGCCAAGGCCATGCGCAAGGCCAAGAAGTGGACGTGGTGGCGGCTTGCGATCGGCGCCGACGGGACGTGGCATTCGTTTAAGAAGCAGGAGTGATGGCGCGCAGGTCCGCACGCGGAGCGCTGAAAGGTCTAGAAACCTTCGAAGAAGGCGACCGGCGCGCCGTGGGCGGGCCCGAGCAGCTCGCCGTCCCACATAACTTTGCGGCCGCGCACGAAGGTGCCGACGGGCCAGCCCGTCACCTTGCGGCCGTCATAAGGAGTCCAGGCGCAGCGGCTGGCGATCCAGTCGTTGGTGATGGTCTCGGTGCGCTTCAGATCGACGATGGTGAGATCGGCGTCGTAGCCCACCGCGATGCGGCCCTTGTTGCGGATGCCGAACAGACGCTGCGGGCCGGCGCTCGTCAGATCGACGAAGCGCGCTAAGCTCAGTCGCCCGGCATTGACGTGGTCGAGCATGATGGGGACGAGCGTCTGCACGCCGGTCATGCCCGAATGCGAGGCGGGATAGGCCGCCTCCTTCTCCTCGCGCGTGTGGGGCGCGTGATCGGAGCCGAGCACATCGACGACGCCCGATGCCAGCGCCGCCCAAATCGCGCGCCGATGGGCCTCGTCGCGCACGGGCGGGTTCATCTGCGCAAAGGTGCCGAGCTCGCGGTAGCAGTCGGGCGCAACGAGCGTCAGATGATGCGGCGTCACCTCCACGCTCGCCCAGCCTTTGTGGTCGGCGAGGAACGCCATCTCGTCCGCCGTCGACACGTGCAGGATGTGCACGCGACGTTTCAGCGTCTCGGCAAGCCGCACGATGCGCTTGGTGGCGATGAGGGCTGCTTCGGCGTCGCGCCACTCGGGATGCGAGGAGGGATCGCCGTCCCGCCTGAGGCCCATGCGCTCCTTCAGCCGCGCCTCGTCCTCCGAATGGAAGGCTGAGCGGCGGCGAATGCTTGCAAGGATTCGACCGATCGACTCCTCGTCGTCCACCAGCAGGTCTCCGGTCGAGGAGCCTGCGAACACCTTGACGCCCGCCGCGCCTTCGAGTTGCTCCAGCCGCGCAAGCGCGTCGATGTTGTCGCGTGTTGCGCCGACATAAAAAGCGAAGTCGCAGTGCATGCGATTGCGCGCCCGGGCGACCTTGTCGGCGAGTGCCTCCGCGCTGGTGGTCGGCGGCTTGGTGTTGGGCATCTCGAAGACGGCGGTGACGCCGCCCTTGCACGGCGGCGCGGCTGCCCGTCTCCAGATCCTCCTTGTGCTCGAGCCCCGGCTCGCGAAAATGCACCTGGGTGTCGATCACGCCGGGTAGGATATGCAGCCCCCGGGCGTCGATAACCTCTGCCGCTTTTTCCGGCACGTCGGTGCCGATGGCCGCGATCAGCCCGTCGCGGATGCCGATATCGCGCGGGCCCGTGCCGTCCTGATTGACGACGGTGGCGCCTTTCAGCAGGAGATCGTAAATTCCGGCCATTGCGACTCCACGGCTTGTTTCCGGCGCCACGCCCGCATACGTAAAATGTTCGCCGGTTGCAACCGGAGCGGGGAACCAATGACTGAGACCAAGATTGCCCTATTGCCAGATCGCGGTGTCGTCAGCGTCGAAGGCGATGATGCCGAGAAGCTGTTGCAGGGTTTCATCACCAACGACATGAAGCTGCTCGCCGGCCAGTCCGCGATCTATACCGGCCTGTGCACGCCGCAAGGAAAGATCCTGTTTGACCTTTTCGTGATTAAAGACTCCGAGCGGGTTCTGTCTCGAAACGGGGCGCGATCAGACCCAGGCCCTCGTCGACCGCATCAACCAGTTCAAGCTGAGGGCCAAGGCGGAGATCCGCGACGTGTCCTCCGACTATTCGGTTGCCGCCATCTGGGGTGGCCCCTACGAGCCGCACGGACGCGGCAAGCAGCCCATATGGTTCGCCGACCCGCGCTTGCCCGAGATGGGATACCGCGAGCTCGTCACCATCGGCTCCGACTGGGCGCTCGCCGGCGACGCGGCCAACTCCGCCACGCCCGGCGACTATCACACGCATCGCATCGCGCTCGGCGTGCCCGAGGGCGGCAAGGACTACGTGCTGGGCGATACCTTCCCGCACGAGGCGCTGCTCGATCAGCTGAACGGGGTCTCGTTCAAGAAGGGCTGCTTCGTGGGCCAGGAGGTGGTGGCGCGCATGCAGCATCGCGGCCTCGCGCGCAAGCGCGTGGTGCCCGTCGTCGCCAAGTCGCCGCTGCCGGAGCCGGGAACGCTCATCACGGCGGGAAGCGTCGAGATCGGCAGGCTCGGCTCGGTGGCGAAGGAGCGCGGGCTGGCGCTGTTGCGTCTCGACCGTGCGGCCGAGTTCGCCGAGAAGGACGTGGCGCTGCACGCCGGCACGGTGCCCGTGGAGATCCAGATACCGAGCTGGGCGAGCTTCTCGCTGGAGCCGAAAGCGGCCACCTCGTCCGCATGACGGCGGCGCGCGCCAAGACGCTTGCCCGCTGCCCCTGGGTCGGCATCGCCGACGCCGACTATGTGCGCTATCACGACCAGGAGTGGGGCGTGCCTTTAACGCGCGATGAAGCATTGTTCGAGAAAATCGTGCTCGAAGGCTTTCAAGCGGGGCTTTCCTGGCTGACGATCTTGCGAAAGCGGCCGCGTTTCCGGAAGGCCTTTCACGGGTTCGAGCCTGAGCGCATCGCCCGCTACACAGCCGAAGGACGTTGCGCGGCTGATGAAGGATGAAGGCATCGTGCGCAACCGCGCCAAGATCGCGGCGACGATCGACAACGCCAAGGCCTACCTGCGGCTGCGTGAGCGCACGACGCTAAGAGAGTTTCTCTGGGGCTTTCTCGATGAGGGCCCGATCCAGAACCGCTACACGAGAATGTCGGACATACCAGCCCAGACCGACGTGTCGCGCCGCATCTCCAAGGCACTGAAGGCCGAGGGCTTTCGTTTCGTCGGCCCGACGACCGTCTACGCCTTCATGCAGTCGGCCGGCATGGTCAACGATCACCTCGTCGGCTGCCATCGCCATGCCCCGTGTGCCAAGCTGCAGCGGGCTATCGTGAAGCTGTGAGCGGCACCATGAAAAACACCGCATCGCCGCCGCGCAAGGCGCCGCAAGTTGCACCGGAAAAACGGGCCTGGCAGCGCATGCTTTCGGGCCGCCGCCTCGATCTGCTCGACCCGGACCCGGCCGACATCGAGATCGAGGACATCGCCCACGGGCTCGCCCGCGTGGCGCGTTGGAACGGCCAGACGCAGGGGCCGCACGCCCTGTCGGTGGCGCAGCACTCGCTGGTGGTCGAGGAGATCGCCGTGGGGCGCGACCCGGCGTGGCCCGCGGGCTGGCGCCTTGCCGCGCTCTTGCACGATGCGCCGGAATACGTGGTCGGCGACCTCATCAGCCCGTTCAAAAACGCGATCGGGCTCGACTACAAGCAGCTCGAGCAGCGCCTTTTGGCAGCGATCCATGCCCGCTTCGGGCTCCCCCCCGAGCTGCCCGATCCGGTGCGGGCCGAGATCAAGGCTTGCGACCGAATCGCTGCCTTCTACGAGGCAACACGGCTCGCCGGCTTCGGCCTCGATGAGGCGCTCACTTTTTTCGGCACGCCCGGCCGGCTTTCCGAGGAGAGCAAACAAATGCTGGAGAGCTTGCAGCCGCTGCCGGCCAACGAGGCTCAGCGCGTCTTCCTTGCGCGCTTCCAATGGCTCATTGAGCAGCTCTGAACAGCCCTCGCGATTTGCTCTAACAAAAACAACAGCGAGCGACGGCCGATGACCAGAAAAGGGCCACGATCAGGCCGTATCACAACCCCATTGGGGGGCTCCAAGAACCATTGGAGCACATACATGACCTCGCCCGCGCAGTTGAAACGCTCGGCCGAGCAAGTTGAGCTTGAAGCGGAAGAGGCATCCCGCAGCGAAACTGCGGGTGTCGAGATCGGTCTCAATGCGGCGATCGTCGCCGTCGCAGACAACGAGCCGGTCGTTCTGATCATCCGGGGGGAACCTGACGTGGCCGGTGCCACTGACGGATTGCCTTTCGGACCCTTCTCGCCCTTGCAGCACCGCACCTTCGAGGGAGGGTTGCGCGCCTGGGTGCGCCAGCAGACGGGGCTCGACCTCGGCTATGCCGAGCAGCTCTACACCTTCGGCGACCGCGGACGCCACGCCGAGCCGGGCGACGCCACCCCGCACGTGGTCTCGATCGGCTACCTGGCGCTGACGCAGGCCCGCTCACCGCATGAGCTGCAGCACGGTGCCTGGCGCAGCTGGTACCACTACTTTCCCTGGGAGGACTGGCGCAAAGGCTACCCCGCCATCCTGGAGAGCACCATCGAGCCACGCTTGCGCGAATGGGCGGCGCGGCCAGCCCTGCGGACATCCCCGGCGCGCCCAGTCAGCCGCCAGGAGCGCGTGCGCATCTGTTTCGGGTTCGACGGTGCGGCCTGGGACGAGGAGAAGGTGCTCGACCGCTACGAGCTCCTGTATGAGGCCGGTCTCGTCGACGAGGCGAGCCGCGATGGGCGCGATGCGGCGCAGACCTGGGGCGAGCGGCCTCGGCTCGGCGCGCCCATGCGCTTCGATCACCGGCGCATCCTCGCCACCGCCATGGGCCGCGTGCGCGCCAAGATCAAATACCGCCCCGTCATCTTCGAGCTGATGCCGGATGAGTTCACGCTGTTTGAGCTGCAGAAGACGGTGGAGGCGATCTTAGGGCCGCATCTGCACAAGCAGAACTTCCGCCGCCTGGTCGAAGGCGCGGGTCTGGTGGAGCCGACGGGGGAGGTAAAGATGCGTACTGGGGGACGGCCGGCGAAGCTCTACCGCTTCCGCCGCGAGGTGCTGATGGAGCGCCCGGCGCCCGGCGTGCGCGTCAAGCCGGGCAAGACCTGAAGCTGACGCAACGCAAGGCTTTGGGAACCTTGCTGCGGTCTTTGGAATTTTCCTCGCTGGTCAGCGCAAGCCATATGACGTATCTTCAGTAGCACCTTGGAATGCTCAGATTGAGCATTATATGAGACCTATACCGGCGCGAGGCCGGCTCGTCTGATGGGCCAGAAATGCTCAAACTGAGCATAGCCGGCACGAGGAGGACACGGATGGATACTGTCGCAACCCGCGTCGAGGACAGCCGCCGCCCCACGGGCACGGCCAAGGCGCCCCACCCGGCCCCGGCACTGCCGGCATTCACGCCGGAGCTGGCGGCCGAGATGGCCCCTCTTTATGCCCGGGTTGAGCGCGTCGTCACGCCCATGGAGTGGCCGCACTACGCCCCGCTCATCAAGGCGATCAACGAGCTCAAGAAGACCCGCAACGCCGTGATCCTGGCGCACAACTACATGACGCCGGAGATCTTCCATTGCGTCGGCGACTTCCGCGGCGATTCCCTGCAGCTCGCCAAGGAGGCCCAGCGCACCGAAGCCGACGTCATCGTCCAGGCCGGCGTGCACTTCATGGCCGAGACCTCGAAGCTGTTGAACCCCGACAAGACGGTGCTGATCCCGGATCTGGAGGCCGGCTGCTCGCTCGCCGCCTCGATCACGGCCGACGACGTGCGCATGCTGCGCGAGGTCTACCCCGGCGTGCCGATCGTCACCTACGTCAACACCTCAGCGGCGGTCAAAGCCGAGTGCGATATCTGCTGCACCTCCTCCAACGCAGTGAAGGTGGTGGAGAGCCTCGGCGTGCCCCGTGTGCTCCTCATTCCCGACGAGTACCTCGCCAAGTACGTGCAGACCAAGACCAAGGTCGAGATCATCGCCTGGAAGGGCCATTGCGAGGTGCACGAGCGCTTCACGGCCAAGGACATCGCCGAGATCCGCGCGGCCGATCCCGGCACCAAGATCATCGCGCACCCGGAGTGCCCGCCCGAGGTGCTCGACGTGGCGGACTTCACCGGCTCCACCTCGGCCATGATCAATTGGGTCAAGACCAATCACCCGCGCAAGGTGGCGCTCATCACCGAGTGCTCGATGGCCTCCAACGTGGCGGTCGAGACGCCCGACGTCGAGTTCATCCGGCCCTGCAGCCTCTGCCCGTACATGAAGCGCATCAGCCTGGAGAACATCTACGAGGCGCTGCGCGACATGCGCTACGAGGTCACCGTCGACGCAACCGTCGCCGAGAAGGCGCGGCGCGCGGTCGAGCGCATGGTCAACCTGACGAACTGAGGCGCGCACCACGCGCATCTCGCCCCCCTTGAGCACATCCGCCATGGCATCGACCGCCGATCGCCGCGCCCCCAGCTTCCAGCCCGCTCCCGAGGATAGGCTCGGCGCCCGCGGCGACGTCGTCATCGTCGGCGCGGGGCTCGCCGGCCTGTTCACGGCCCTGAAGCTCGCGCCCATGCACGTGACGGTGCTCGCTGCCGCGCCGCTCGGGCAAGGCACGTCGAGCGGCTGGGCGCAGGGCGGCATCGCCGCCGCCGTGGGGCCCGACGACAGTCCTGAGCTGCATGCCGCCGATACGATCGCCGCAGGCGCCGGCCTCGTCGACGAGGAGGTGGCCCGCTTCGTCACCGAGGAGGGCCCGGCGCGCATTGCCGACCTTCTCGCCTATGGCGTGCCCTTCGAGCGCGACGCGCAAGGGCACTTCCTCTTGAGCCGGGAGGCGGCCCATTCGCGCCGCCGCGTCGTGCACGTGTCGGGCGACCGCACCGGGGCGGCGATCATGCAGGCGCTGATCGCCAAGGTGCGCGCCACGCCGTCGATCCGCGTGCTCGAGGGCTACGAGGCCGACGCGCTCATCACCGCCAACGGCCGGGTTGAGGGCGTGCGTCTCGTGCGCCCGGCGGCCTTCGGCAACGGCACTTACGAGTTCTTTCCCGCCTGCGCCGTGGTGCTGGCGACCGGCGGCGTCGGCGGTCTCTACGCGGTCACCACCAACCCCGCCTATGCCCGTGGCGAATCCATTGCCATGGCGGCACGGGCCGGCGCCGTGATCGGCGACGCGGAATTCGTGCAGTTCCACCCCACCGCCATCGACGTCGGCCTCGATCCCGCGCCGCTCGCCACCGAGGCCCTGCGCGGGGAGGGCGCGATCCTGGTCAACCGTCGCGGCGAGCGCTTCATGACGGCCATCGACGCAAGAGCCGAGCTCAGCCCTCGCGACATCGTCGCGCGCGGGGTCTTCGCCGAGATCGCCGCCGGCCGCGGCGCCTTCCTCGACTGCCGCCAAGCGATCGGGGCGCACTTCGCCCAAGCCTTCCCCACCGTCTATGCCCACTGCCGCAAGGCCGGGATCGATCCCGCGACCGAGCTCATCCCGGTGGCGCCGGCCGCGCACTACCACATGGGCGGCATCGCCACCGACGCGGCGGCCCGCACCAGCGTCCCCGGCCTGTGGGCCATCGGCGAGGTCGCCTCGACCGGGCTGCACGGCGCCAACCGGCTCGCCTCCAACTCGCTGCTCGAAGCCGTCGTCTTCGCCGCCCGCGCCGCCGACCACATCGGCAGCCTCGATCGCGATGCGCGCCGCGCACCCAAAGTCGATCTGACCCGCATCGCCACGGCCGACCGCCCAGCCGACACCGACCGGGCGGCCGCCCTCACCAGACTGCGGCGCACGATGAGCGACCATGTCGGGGTCGAGCGCACCAGGTCCGGACTTATCCACGCGATCGGCGCGCTGGAGGAGATCGAGCACGGTGCCGGCGGCGACAGCGTGCTTGCCAACATGGCGCTCGCGGCCCGCTTCATCGCGGCGAGCGCTCTGCAGCGCCAGGAGAGCCGGGGCGCGCATGCGCGCAGCGATTTTCCCGACACAAGCGCGGCGCTGGCAACCCGCACGTTCCTTTCCCTCGGCGACCTCGATCGCATCGGCGCCGAGACGACGCCCGCACCGGACGCGCCGCTCAAGGCCAGTGGCTGCCGATGAGCGGGGCCCAATCCGAGTTGCATCTTCCGCAAGCCCTGGTCGATGAGGCGGTCGCCCGCGCGCTGCGCGAGGATCTGGGTCTTGCCGGCGATATCACGACGGAGGCCACCGTGCCGCCGTCGGCCCGAGCCCGCGGCGTCATCGGCGCGCGCAAACCCGGCATCGTCGCCGGGCTGCAGCTCGTCGATACGGCCTTCAAGATGCTCGATGCGCACGCCGCCATCGAGGTCGTCGTTGCCGATGGCGGCAATGTCGACGCTGCCGGGACCATCGCACGCGTTGTGGGAAACGCGCGCGCGCTGTTGACCGCCGAACGCGTCGCCATGAACTTTCTCGGGCACTTAAGCGGGATCGCGACGCTGACGCGCCGCTACGTCGACGAGGTCAAGAGCACGCGCGCCCACATCGTCGATACGCGCAAGACGACGCCGAGCCTGCGCGCCTTCGAGAAGCTCGCGGTGCGCGCCGGCGGCGGCTTTAACCATCGCTTCGGATTGTTCGACGCCGTCCTCATCAAGGACAACCACATCGTTGCGGCGGGCGGCGTCGGACCGGCGCTCGAGCGCGCACGCGCACGCGTTGGGCACATGGTGAGGATCGAGGTCGAGGTCACGACGCTCGCAGAACTCGAGGAGGCGCTCGCGCACGGCCCCGACGCGGTGCTGCTCGACAATATGCCCGTCGACCGGCTCAAGGCGGCGGTGGCAAAGGTCGCCGGCCGCGCCGTGACCGAGGCCTCCGGCGGCGTCAATCTGGAGACCGTGCGGGACATCGCCCTGACCGGGGTCGATCTCATTTCTGTTGGCGCGCTGACGCATTCCGCGCCCAATCTCGACGTGGGTTTTGACTTCGAGCCGGCTGATTAAGGATAAGCGCGGCGATCAGGGCGCTTGATTTTGCCACACTTGCTGCGCATCTGATCGGGGCAGCGCCGGACCGCACCGAGCCGAGGCCGGCAGCGTCGACGTTTCGCAAGGGGACAGCGACATGGACATCGTGCGCGGCATTGTCATCTGGGGCCTCGTCGCCCTCGGCGCAGCCGTGATCGCGGGCGTGCTTGCGGGCATCAAGAACCGTGACTACTCGTTCTGGATCGCGTGGTGCTTCGTCTTGCCGCCGCTGGTGTTCTTCCTGCTGCTTCTGCCGCGCTTCGACGGCCCCCGGCCGCGCAGGCCCCGCCTCGATGAGCACGAGCGCCGCGGCTGGTAAGGCCGCACGGAACCCCCGCACGTCTCAGCGACCGTCCTTCCGCTAGTCCGTCGATCGGCTTGACGCCTTGCTTGCGTCCTTGCGGCGGATGGCGGCCTGCGCCGCAGCGAGGCGCGCGATCGGCACGCGGAAGGGGGAGCACGACACATAGTCGAGTCCCACCTCGTCGAAAAAGGCGACCGAGCGCGGCTCGCCGCCGTGCTCACCGCAAATGCCGATCTTGAGCTCGGGCCGTGCCGCGCGGCCGCGTTCAACGCCGAGGCGGACGAGCTCGCCCACGCCTTCGACGTCGATCGAGACGAAGGGATCCACCTTGAACACGTGGCGTTCCGCATAAGCCTCCAGGATCGGCGCCGCGTCGTCGCGGCTCAAACCCAGCGTCGTTTGCGTCAGATCGTTGGTGCCGAACGAGAAGAACTCAGCGCCTCCCTCGCCTTCGGCGATCTCGCCGGCGCGCAGGGCCGCGCGCGGCAGCTCGATCATCACCCCGACCGAGAACGCGAGCTTGGTGCCGCTCTCGCTCTCGACCGTCCGCGCGACTTCCAGGATTATGTCCCGCATGATCTCGAACTCGCGCCGGTAGGCGACGAGCGGCACCATGACCTCGAGCTTGACCGGCTCTTTCGCCTTCTTGCCGACGCTCACCGCCGCCTCGAAGACGGCGCGCGCCTGCATCTCGGTGATCTCCGGGTAGCGGATGCCGAGGCGGCAGCCGCGGAAGCCCAGCATCGGATTGAACTCGGCAAGCGCCGCGATGCGGGCCTTGAGCTTCTCGGGCGCGATGGCGAGATCGGAGGCGATCCCGGCAATCTCGTGCTCCTCCTGCGGCAGGAACTCGTGCAGCGGCGGGTCGAGCAGCCGGATGGTCACGGGCAAACCGGCCATGATCTCGAACAGCTGCTCGAAATCAGTGCGCTGCATCGGCTCGATCTTGGCCAGCGCGGCGCGACGCCCGGCCTCGTCGTCGGCAAGGATCATCTCGCGCACGGCGAGAAGGCGGTCAGCGTCGAAGAACATGTGCTCGGTGCGGCACAGGCCGATGCCCTCGGCGCCGAAGTGGCGTGCCTGCTTGGCGTCGCGCGGCGTGTCGGCGTTGGCGCGCACGCCCAAGTGCCGCTCCGCGTCGGCCCAGCCCATCAGCGTGCCGAAGGCGCCCGAAAGCTCCGGCTGGCGCATCTTGGCGCGCCCATTGAGCACCTGACCGGCGCTGCCGTCGATGGTGATGACATCGCCCTTGCGAAAGACGCGCTGCCCCACCTGCATGGTCCCGGCCTTGGCATCGATGCGCAAGGTGCCGGCGCCCGACACGCAGGGCCGTCCCATGCCGCGCGCCACCACGGCGGCATGGCTGGTCATGCCGCCGCGCGCCGTGAGAATGCCGACGGCGGCGTGCATGCCGTGGATGTCCTCGGGGCTGGTCTCGAGCCGCACGAGGATCACCTCGCGCCCGCGCGTGCGCTCCGCCTCGGCATCATCCGCCGTGAACACGATCTCGCCTGCCGCGGCCCCGGGCGAGGCCGGCAGGCCCTTGGCGATCACATCTTTCTTGGCGTCGGGATCGAGGGTCGGATGGAGGAGCTGATCGAGCGCACCGGGGTCGACGCGCATCACGGCATCCTGCCGCGTGATCACCCCCTCCTCGGCGAGATCGACGGCAACGCGCAGCGCGGCTTCCGCCGTGCGCTTGCCCGAGCGCGTCTGCAGGATCCACAGCTTGCCGTTCTCGATGGTGAACTCGACATCCTGCATGTCGCGGTAGCGGGCCTCGAGCCGCTGGAACACGTTGCTCAGGCCGGCAAACGGGCCCGGCATCAGCCCCTCGAGCGACGGATTGGCGTCCGCCGCCTCGGCCCTCGCCTTCTCGGTGAGCGGCTGCGGCGTGCGGATGCCGGCGACCACGTCCTCGCCTTGTGCGTTCAGGAGAAACTCGCCGTAGATCTCCTTGGTCCCGGTGGAGGGATTGCGCGTGAAGGCGACGCCGGTGGCGCTCGTCTCGCCGAGGTTGCCGAACACCATGGCCTGCACGGTCACGGCCGTGCCCCAGGCATCGGGAATGTTGTGCAGGCGGCGGTAGGTCTTGGCGCGCGCGTTCTCCCAGGACCCGAACACCGCCGCGATCGCCCCATAGAGCTGCTCGCTGGTGTCCTGCGGGAAGGGCTTGCCGATCTCGCGCACAATGGCCGCCTTGTACTCCTCGATGATCTCGGCCCAGTCGTCGGCCTTGAGCTCGGTATCGCTGGCCAATCCATTCAAGTTCTTGAAGTTCTCCAAGATGTCCTCGAACACGCCGTGGTCGACCCCTAAGACCACGTCGGCGTACATCTGGATGAAGCGGCGGTAGCTGTCGTAGGCAAAGCGGCGATCGTTGGAGCGCAGAGCGAGCCCCTCCACCGTCTCGTCGTTGAGGCCGAGGTTGAGGATCGTGTCCATCATGCCGGGCATCGAGGCGCGCGCGCCCGAGCGCACCGAGACGAGCAGCGGCTTCTTCACGTCGCCGAAGGTGGCACCCACCTCGTCGCCCACGAGGTGCAGCGCCTTCTCCACCTGCGGCTTTAAACCGTCAGGCAGCTTGCGCCCGTGCGCATAGTAGGCGTGGCAGACCTCGGTGGTGAGGGTGAAGCCCGGCGGTACGGGAAGCCCGAGGCTCGCCATCTCGGCGAGGTTGGCGCCCTTGCCGCCGAGCAGCTCGGTCATGGTGGCGCGACCGTCGACGTAGCCGGCGGCGAAGGCGTAGACCCACTTCGGCTCAACGTGCGGGGAGCGCTCGGCCATCTTATCTGCTCCAGTCGACTGCATTGGCCGCCCGCTCGGCGGCCGCATGCTGCTCTCTCCTGCCATACCAGTCCCTTCGCTTGCTCGAAAGGTGCGGCGGGAAACCGCGGGCCCATGGCCCTTATCGCGGTTGACCTCGCCCGGCACGTCTTTGACGGCGGCGTCGCGTTCCCGCAAGGTTGCCCCGCGGGCGATGCGGCCGGGAGACCAAGTCTATGAGCCAAACCCTAAACCAAGTGCTGACGACCTTGGACGCGACGAGCGACGCCGCGCTCAAGCGGCTGTTTGCGCTGTTGCGCATCAAGAGCGTCTCGACCGACCCGGACTTCGCGCCGAGCTGCCATGCCGCGGCCGAATGGTGCGCCAACGAGCTGCGCGACATCGGCCTCGACGCCCACGTGGTGCCGACGACGGGCCACCCGATGGTGGTCGCGCACGACCGCGCGCAGGTCGCGCCCGGCACCCCGCACGTCCTCTTCTACGGCCACTACGACGTGCAGCCGCCCGACCCTTTGAGCTTGTGGACCTCAGACCCCTTCGATCCGCGCATCGAAAGCGACCCCGTCAACGGCGAGATCATCGTCGCGCGCGGTGCCGAGGACAACAAAGGCCAGCTCATGACCATTTTTTCGGCACTGCGCGCCTGGAAGGCCGTTGCAGGCGAGCTGCCGCTGGCGGTGTCGGTGCTCGTGGAGGGCGAGGAGGAGTGCGGCTCGCCGTCGCTGCCGGCATTCCTCGCCCAGCACGGAAACGAGCTCAAGGCCGACATGGTGCTCGTGTGCGACACGGGCCAGTGGGACAAGGACACGCCCGCCATCACCACCATGCTGCGCGGGCTCGCCGCCATCGAGGTCACGCTGACGGGGCCGACGCGCGATCTGCATTCCGGCATCTACGGTGGCCCCGCCCTCAACCCGATCCGCACGCTCGTCGACGTGCTCGCGGCCATGCACGACGATAAAGGGCGCGTCACCATTCCAGGTTTCTACGACGGCGTAGCCGAGCCCACCGCGGAGCAGCTGGCGCAATGGCGCACGCTCGGCTTCTCAGGCGCCGACTTCCTAGCGGGCGTCGGGCTCAAGCAGGCCGCGGGCGAGGCCGGCCGCACGGTCCTGGAGCAGCTATGGTCGCGCCCGACCCTGGAGTTCAACGGCATCACCGGCGGCTACCAGGGCGTCGGCACCAAGACGGTGATCCCGTCACAGGCCTCCGCCAAGATCACCTGCCGGCTGGTCGCAGGCCAGAACCCGGACAAGATCATGGAGAACGTGCAGGCCTTCGTGCGCGCGCGGCTTGCCTCCGATTGCAAGGCCGATTTCAGGGTCGGCCAAGGCAGCACCGCCATCTCCTTTGCCACAACGACGGCACCGATGCGCGCGGCGGCGGCGGCGCTCGAGGAGGAATGGGGGCGCCCGACGGTGATGATGGGCTGCGGCGCCTCCATCCCCATCGTGACGTCGTTCAAGGACGTGCTCGGCGCCGACAGCCTGCTCGTCGGCTTCGGTCTCGACGACGACCGCATCCACAGCCCCAACGAGAAGTACAATGTGTCGAGCTTCAAGAAGGGCGCGCGCAGCTGGGCCCGCATCCTGGAGCGGCTGTCGGAGACTGGCAGCGCAGGCTGAGCAAATTCAGCGCGCGGACGCGCTGGTGGGCTCGGGCTTGAAGCCGGCGACGCGCGCGGCCTCCTCGCGGATGACCTTGGCGTTGTCGGTCTCGGCATCGCCCGCAGGCGTGCCGTCGACCTTGACCTCGGGGCCGGACCACACAGGCCGGCGCGGGCAACCGGCGCAGCTTTCCTTGTAGCTCATCATCGTGCGCCACTTCTTGCCGTCGACGAAGCCATGGCCGTAGGGGTAGGGGCGCGGGGTATCGTCGATCGCCAGGTCGTGGCGGGCACCGATCAGGTGGCCGAGCTCGTGCACGAGCGAGTACATGGTGGCGGCGCACTCGTGATCGACCACCGAGAAGGCGTCGGCAGCGTCCGCGCCGACGCGGATCGACAGCCCGCATCCCATCGGATCATCGACGACGAGCATAGCGACGTCGGCGCCGTACTTGTCGCGCAGGTCATGGATCTCGTCCATGTACCCGTCGCCCTTGTTGCGGAAGCGATAGACGTGGTCGAAGTGGCTGCCCTTCTCGACATAGTCGGTCTCATAGGCGTGCACGAGCTTGACGCGCACATTGTCGATCCCGCTGTCCTTGAACGACTGATTGGCCTCGGCAAGGGCGACGTCGATCAGGTCCTTCTTGATATCGTCGTAGTGGCTCGCCGCCTTCTTGGTGTAGGCGACGATGAGGTTGATGGTGGCATCCTTGGGTGCACCGGCGTGCTTCTCGCGCACTAGGGGCGGCAAGCTGCCGTGACGCTCGCCGCCGGGCACCATCATGGCGGCCTCGCCCTGATGCACCAGGGGATCGGTGTGCATGTTCATCTTCTTCATCATCGTCGGGCTTGCCGGCCCGTGGTCGGGGGGCAGCTTGTCGGGCGCCAGCTCCAGCATGCCGTGCATGCCGCCGCCGAGTGTCTTGATGACATACATGCGGCCAGCGTGACTGACGGTGCCGGCCACCCGGCCGTCAGGCCACCACAACAGCGTGACCGGCTCGCCGCTGCCGTCGATGGTCCCGCGCCAGATGTAGCCGTCCTCGGTCTTGGTGATGCCGGTGCGGTGCGCCGTCACCGTGACGTTGTGGTTGAGAGGGATGACGAGCGACGGGGGCGCCCCTTGATCCGGCGCATTCATGCCCTTGGTCAGCATGTACTCCATCACGGCGGGCTTGGGCAGGTGCATCATGGTCATGCCCATGGCCGCTTTCGAGTCCATGGACTTGTGCATCATCTCTGTTTGCTTGGCCGACATCTTGGTGTCGGCGGGCATCGGTTCGACCGTGCGGTTTGCGGGCTCATCGAGCCGTGTCACGTCGACACCGCGCTGCTGCGCGGCCTTGAGCAGCGCGTCGAGGCGCGCTTTGGGCACCGACCACATCTGCGAATGCGTCATGCCGAGGTCTTGGGCGCCGGTGGCGCCGGCGACGTCGCTCAGCTCTTTGTATTGGGGGCTGCCCTTCTCGGGCAGATTGGAGAGTATGACGCCGGTCTCATCCGCTCCGGTATCGGCCGCTGCCTGCCAGCCGAAAGCCACGACTGCAACTCCGCCCGCCAGGGCAATGAGGGCGATCCGTGCGGCCTTGAGGTCCCAGTTCATGTGCATGGGAAGCTCCGTCGGAACGCTTTAGGTAGCTCTAGAAGCTTGAGAGCCCCCCGGGCATTTGCTCGGGGGGCCTCGCGTGGGCAAGGGATGGAGGTCAGCCCTTCGACGTCTTCGCCTTCATGTCGGCGAGGATCTGGTCCCAAACGCCGTGCGGCGAGAAGTCGTCGCCGGCGGTGCAGGAGTTGTAGGCGTCGAGCGACTTGCGCACGGCGTCGGCCAACTCATAGCCGCTCATCTTGTCGACGTAGGTCGACATCTTGCCGAGGAAGTCCTTGTACCCGGCATCGCAGTTGGACTTGGCGAGGGCCGGCGTCACGCCGAATGCGAGGGCGGCGGCGAGCGCGGCGATGGCGATCTTCTTCATTTCTGAGTCTCCTTTGTTGACAGGGTTGGGCGCATCTTCCGTCGATCGAGCGACGTCGTCTGCGTGCGTTGGGAAACCTATCGATGCGCCGGCCCGACCTGAAATATCGATTGGGTCGGATTTCGATAGCCGCAAGCTATCGGGCGAACAGGGCCATGCCTGAGGATGGTTTTTCTCGAACAAAGCCCAGAACAGCCGACGAAGACGAAGCTCCGAACACGGGGCCAACATCACAGCGCCGGGCTTTAGCAAACCGGGAAGAGCGAGCCGCCAATTTTATTTAATGGCGTGCTACAGAGCCGTGCTCGGGGGCGAGCCGCACAACGAGCAGCGCGGCAATTAACAACGAAACTCCGATCCCCGCCACGCACGCCGCCCAGCCGAAACGGTCGAATACGACGCCCAGCACCGCGCTGCCGACGAGACCACCCATGAAATACGACGCGAGATAGATGCCGCTGGCCGAGCCGCGGTCGGTTGTAGCAGCACGGCTGACGAAGCCCGTTGCGGCCGCTTGCGCAAAGAAGGTTCCGACGCCGACCAGCACCATGCCCAAAAGAACGGCGGAAAGGCTCGGGAGCACCAGCAGCGGCAGGCCAACGCCGGCGACGGCGAGCGAGGCCCAGATGGTCGCTTGCGTACCGAACCGCTGCACCGCCTTGCCGGCGAGCGGGGTCGTGATGATGGACGGCAGGAACACGAGATAGATGAAGCCGATCCCCATCATGCCGACGAGGAGCGGCGGCTGCATGAGCACGAAGTTGACGTAGGTGAAGGTGCCGATGAAGGCGAAGAGGATGCAGAAGCCGATGCCGAAATCGGCGCGCAGCTGCGGGTTGCGCAAATGCTGGCGCCAGGCGGCCATCGGCGCGGCCTGCCCGCCCTCCGACGTCATGCGCGGCACCTTGTCGACGGTGAAGTAGACCAGCGCCGCGCCCACGAGGTTCAGAAGCGCGAAGACGTGGAAGTTCGCCGCCAGGCCGGCGGCATTCACCACCTCCGCCGCGATGAAGCGGCCGACGAGGTTGCTCGCCACGTTGCCGGTGATGTAGGCGGCAAAGGCGCCGGCGGCATCCGCCTCGCTGCAGCGCTCGCCCAGGTAGGCGAGCGTGAGGCTGAAGGCGGTGGCCATGAACAAGCCCTGGATGATGCGCAGCGTGGCGAAGACACCAAGACTGGGCGCGACCGAGAGCAGGCTGGTGGGGATGGCGAGCAGGCACAAGCTCAAGAGGATGCCCCAGCGCCGCTCGATGCGGTGGCCCACGAAGGCCATGGCGAGGCCGGCGACCGCCATGCCGAAGGTGCTGGCGTTGACGGCAAGACCCATGGCGGCCGGCGACACGCCGTAGTGCTTGGTCAGCGACGGGAGGATCGCCTGCGTCGCGAAGAGATCGACGAGGGTGAAGAAGGCCGTCAACGCGATGACGAGCGAGCGTCCGAAGGCGCCGGCAAGCGAGCGCTGCATCAGCGTGGCCGCGGTCGTGCTCGCGTCAGTCATCGCCCTGCCCTTCCCTTACTCCACTGCGGTTGCGAGCGGGCGCCTGCCCTCTGACGACAGGACGCCACGCTTCTCCCCGCTGCGGTCACTCTTACATGCCGCCGTCGTCAGGGTTCTTGGCAAGGTCCGCCGCGACCAGCACAGCCGGCTCCTTGGAGGAATTCTTCCACCAGTGCGACAGGGCGCCCTGCTCCACCGACAGGTCGCCGGCCTTGTGCTCGATCGGCACTTTGCAGTGGCTGGAGTACTCGGTGATGTTGCCGGAAATAACGTAGATCAGCGCCGGGCGATCGCCGTGGTTGTGCCAGGGCACCTCTCCGCCCGGCTCAATCACGAGGCGGCGAAAGCGGAACAGGCGTCCGGGCACTTTGACCTGCTCTTTGGACAGGTCGATCTGACCCAACAGCTCGTCGGTACCGTCCTTGGTACCCCTGGAGCCGTCTTTCTGCCCGTCGGTGGTGGTGACCTGGTCGTCGGGGCAGGCGGCGTTGGCCGCGGTGGCGCCGAGCAGGAACAGACCGGTCAGCGCGCCGGCGACGGTGAGCGCCATCCAAAAGGCGCCGGGATGAGAGCGGGCTTTGAGCATGGGACAAATCTCCGTTTGCAATGGGGGGCTGCGAGAGCCATTTAGCGGCTTCACCATCGCGCAGAGCATGGCCCTTGCGGAAATATCCGTTATGTCGGGTATCGATAGCCGGAGGCTATCGGCACTTCTTTGCAAGCAATTGGAAACCCTAAAGCAGACGGCGCCCGTCAGGCCGGGTAGCCGCACAGATCGATCGGGTCGGTGACGCCGGCGACATGAGCGCCCGGGCGCGGCTGGGGCTCGACGGCGGGAACATAGCCCTGGGCGCGGGCCTGTTTCAGCGTAGAGGCAGGCAGGATTGCCCGCGTCCTCTCCACCTTGTTGTGCTTCTCGAGCTTGGCGGCGAGGTTCACCGCTTCCCCGATGACGGTGTACTCGAGCCGGGTGGCGTCGCCCAAGGTCGCGAACACGACGGTGCCGGAGGCGACGGCGGCATTCACGTGCAAGGGCGTCTTGACCCCGAGCCCTTCGAGCGAGTTTTGCCAGGCCAGCGCCTCGTCGAGAATCCTATCGAGCGCGCGCAGCGCGTCGGCGGCCGCCGTCTGGGACGGCGCCACTGCGCCAAACGTCACCATGACGCCGTCGCCCAGGAACTTATCGACGACGCCACTGTGGTCCTGCACGATCGGCACGATGCGCGCGTGAAACGCGGTGAGCAGGTGCACCACCTCGGCGGGCGGCACCGTGGTCGAGAACGGCGTGAAGCCGCGGATGTCGATCATCATGATCGCGGCCTCGCGCTCGGCCGCGTGGCCGGCCTCGATCAGCTCGTCTGCCATGGAGATCTGGTCGGCCACCCCTTGCGACAGGAAGCGACGGATCTCGCGCCCTGCCGCCTGCTCGCGAACCGCAGTGACGAGCGTCTGCTGCGCGCGCCGTGCGCCGACCGTCAAGACGGCGGTGACGAGGAGGATGGCCACGATCTTGTCGACCTCCGCACCGATCAGAATGCGGTTTCCCGTGATGTAGGCGACGAAGTTGTGGGTGACGGCGCCTTGCTGTGA
The DNA here is from genome assembly GCA_963728165.1 of uncultured Alphaproteobacteria bacterium. GTDB lineage: Bacteria > Pseudomonadota > Alphaproteobacteria > Rhizobiales > Hyphomicrobiaceae > Hyphomicrobium_A. The sequence continues at coordinate 198,943 of CAVSIY010000004.1, forward strand.
CTGGAAGACCGCGGCCGTCGTTAGTACCGCCCAGCCGATCGCCGCCGTCAGCCCGGCTGCGAGCACGTAGCGATGATCGAAACGCAGAGCCCTCAGCGCAATGAACACGAAGAGGTAGAGGATGGAGGGTACCTTGAGCGAGAAGGCCGGCGGCTCGCCGTATTGCAGATGGAACGACCAGATGAGCCCCAGGAGCAGGGTCATGTCGGCGACGATGGAAGGGATGACGAACCATCCGGGCAGCGGCCCGCGCTGTGACATGAGCAGCCGCACGAGCGCAAACAGCGTGTAGGCCATGAGCGCCAGCGGCACCGGCGCCAGCATGGTCATAGGCGCGTCGGCGGGGCGCGGCGCCAGCACGTAGAGAATGGCGAGTGCCGCGGCGAGGCCGAGCTGAACATAGATGATGAGCCGCTCGGCGGCGCGGTCCTGGGCATGCAGCAGCTCGACGACGCGGGCCGGCAGATGCGCCGCCGATTCCGGCGCGCGAAACGCTGAGACAACGCCGCCCGGCATGCTGGCGAGCCTCGTCGCGAGCGCCTGCATAGCGGGCTCCCTCCGCGCCTTTAGAGGAAGATATCGGCCAGATCGACGCTCGAGTCGTGGCCGACGCGGTCGAAGTTCTGATCGAGCCAGTCCTCGGCGCGGCGGCGCCCGGCGTCGCGCAAGTGGCAGAGAAAATCCCAATCGGGATTGAGCTTGGTGGCGACGCCAAGCTGGGCCATCTCGGCATCGTCGCGGATCGAGTGGATGCGCATACGATGGTACTTCTTGCCGTCGAGTGCGCCCTCGTCGATCAGCCGCGTCACGAACTCGACCGCGCGCATCTCGCGCATCAGCGAGGAATTGAAGCTGATCTCGTTCATGCGATCGAAAATCTCGGGCGCCGTCTTGGGCAGCTTCTTGCGCTCGATCGGATTGATGTGAACGATGATCACGTCCTTGGAGGCGCCGTTGTAGATCAGGGGGAAGATCGCCGGGTTGCCCATGAACCCGCCGTCCCAATAGGCCTCGCCCTCGATCTCGACCGCCTGGAACACATAGGGCAGGCAGGCCGACGCCATCACCACGTCGACGGAGAGCTCCTCATTGTGGAACACGCGGATCTTGCCGGTGCGCACGTTGGTGGCGCTCAAGAAGATGCGCGTCGCCTTGTTGCAACGCGACAGCTTCTCGAAGTCGACCACCCGCAACAGCACGTCCTTCAGCGGGTTGAAGTTGAATGGGTTCAACTGGTAGGGCGAGAACAGGTGCGTCAGCGCCTGGAAGGCGTGATAGGTCGGTGAGAACTCGGTCTGGAAGCCGTAGGCCTGCAGCCATTTCTCCCAGGGCAGCGTGCGCACCGGGCTGTAAAGCTCGCCGGCGTGGCTGATCTCGGTCCAGAACTCGTTGAGCTTGTCGCGCGCGCCCGCGGGTCCGCCAAGCGACACGCCGTAGGCCATGACGACGGCGTTCATGGCGCCGGCACTGGTCGCGCTCAGCGCCTCGATGTCGAGACGCCCGTCCTCCAAGATCTTGTCGAGCACGCCCCAGGCGAAAGCGCCGTGCGCGCCACCGCCCTGCAGGGCGACGTTGACCGGTTTGCGATTGGCCTTGGGCCGGGCCACTGCCTTGGGCTGTCCTGGCTCTTGAATGGTCATTGCGCGGTCCACCCGCCTTCGATGGGCAGCGCCGCGCCGGTGATGGAGGCGCCGCCGCCCGTGCACAGGAATACCGCCAGCGCGCCGATCTCCTCCGTCGTCACGAATTTGCGCGTCGGCTGCGCGTGCAGGAGCACGTCGCGGATGACCTGCTCCTCGGTCAGATTACGCGCTTTCGCCGTCTCCGGTATCTGTTTTTGGACGAGCGGCGTCAGCACGTAGCCCGGGCAAATGGCGTTCACCGTGATGCCGTGCTCGGCCGTCTCCAGCGCCACCGTCTTGGTGAGCCCGAGGACGCCGTGCTTGGCGGCGACATAGGCGGACTTGAAGGGCGAGGCGACGAGCGCATGCGCGGAGGCGACGTTGATGATGCGGCCCCAGTTGCGCGCCTTCATCTCCGGCACCACGGCGCGGATGGCGTGGAAGGCAGACGACAGATTGATGGCGATAATGGCGTCCCACTTGGCGACGGGAAAAGTCTCGATGGCCTCCACGTGCTGGATGCCGGCGTTGTTGACGAGCACGTCGACCTTGCCCAAGCGCTTTGCTGCCTCGGCGACCATGCCGGCGATCTCCTCCGGTTTGGTCATGTCGGCGCCCGAGTAGGCGACCTTGACGCCGAACGTCTTTTCCAGATCGGCGCGCGTCTGCTCGATCTCGGCCGCATCGCCGAAGCCGTTCAGCATCACGTGCATGCCGGCTTGCGCAAAGGCGCGCGCGATGCCGAGGCCGATGCCACTCGTGGAGCCCGTCACGATTGCCGACTTGCCCGCAAGTGCTTTGGTGGAAAGCGCCGCGTTGGTCGGCGCGGTCATCAGCGTCATGACTGCCATCCTTGCTCGAGCCTCAACATCCTACTCCGATACGGCGCGGCGCGCCTTGATCTTCTTGTAGACAACGGGCAGCAGCGACAGGGCGGCGAGACCGACGAGCGCCGTGATCACCTGCGGCGTCAGCGCGCCCTTGAGCGAGAACTCTTGCGCGCTATCGAATATGCTGCCGAGCCCGGCGCCGATCGAGGCAAAAACGAAGGTGCCGGGAATAATGCCGAGAAACGTCGCGATGACGAAGGTGCGCAGCGAAACGCCGAGAAATGCAGGGACTAAATTTACGATGAAGAAAGGAAACGCCGGGATCAGCCGCAGCACCAAGAGGTAGCTCAGCGCATCCTCGTTGAAGCCTGCCTCCATCTTCGCAAGCCACGGTCCCGCCTTGGCACGCAACACGTCGCCGAGGACGAAACGGGCGGCGAGAAACAAGAGCGTCGCCCCGGCGGTGGCGCCGACCACGACGGCCGCCGTCCCTTCCCAGATGCCGAACAGGAACCCGCCGGTGAGCGTCAGCACGGCCGCACCCGGCACCGACAGAGACACCGCCCCGGTGTAGACGAGGACAAACAGCAGCACGGATAAGACCGGCATCGCGTCGACGAACGCCGTCAGCGTCTCGCGATTGTGGCGCAGCGCGTCGAAGGTCAGATACTTGTTGAGGCCGAGCGCGAAGAAGGCGGCAATGCCCGCGCCGAGCACGAGAAGGGGAATGAACCGCTTGTAGCCGAAGCCCATCGCCGGCTTCGGCTCCAAATCTGGTTTTTCGCGTACTGCGGCCGGCATAGCTGTCTCCGTTCTCGAATGGAAAGAAGATCGGGACCCGGACGACGCCGGGGGACGGGGGGAGGGCGTGGCCCGGGTCCCGGAGGGCTGAGGGCCGAGGGGGGAACGGCCGTCAGCGGGAGTGGAGGCGATACGCGCTGCAGCGGTCATGGCAGCCTCTGCATGAGGCTCACGACCTGACGCGTGCGCTTGGAGAAAAGCTGCGGGGTGAACCAGGCACCGGCCACCCGCTTCGACACCTCGCCCAGCGTCGGGTAGGGCGCGATGATGGAGGCCATGTCGCGCATGGTGAGCCGCTTCTGCACGGCGAGCACCCACGGCAGGATCAGCTCGCCGGCGTGGCGACCGACGATGGTGGCGCCGACGATGACGCCGCCCTTGCCGACGACGGCCTTGATGAAGCCTTCGGTCGCCAGCTCGGCCTGCGCGCGGTCGTTCTCGGCGAACGGCCACTTTACCGACTTCGCGCTCGCGTCCTTGAGCTTGGCGGAGGCCTCGGTGTGCCCCACGTGCGCGAGCTCCGGATCGGTGTAGGTGACCCAGGGCACCGCCCGGTAGTCCACCTTGGCCGGCAGGTTGAACAGCGCGTTGCGGATGACGATGCCGGCGTGATAGCCGGCCATGTGCGTGAACTGAAAGCCGCCAGCCACGTCGCCGATGGCGAAGACGCGCTTGTTGGTGGTGCGCAGGCGGTGATCGACCTTGATGCCGGTCGGGCCGTACTCGACGCCCGCGGCTTCGAGACCGAGGCTGCCGACGTTGGGCCGGCGCCCCGCGGCGACCAAGAGATGCGTGCCCTCGATCCACTGGGCCCTGTGTCCGTTGGAGAGCATCACCGCGATGAGATTGCCTTCGCGAGCGACGCGATCGACCTTGGCGCGCTCGATGATGGAGACGCCCTCAGATGCGAGGCGGGCGCGCACGACGCTTGCTGCCTCCGGATCGTCCTTGGGCAGGATCGACAAGGCCTCGATCACCGTCACCTTGCAGCCGAGCCGCCGGTGCGCCTGTGCCAACTCCAGGCCGATGGGTCCGCCCCCGATCACGATGAGGTGGCCCGGCGCCTCGGTGAGGTCGAACACGGTCTCGTTGGTGAGATAGGGCACGTCGCGCAAACCGGGGATCGGTGGCACGAAGGCGCGTGACCCCGTTGCGATAACGAAGCGCCGCGCGGTGATCTCTCGGTCTCCGGCAACGATGGTGCCGGGGCCAACGAACTTTGCGCCCGCCTCGATCACGTCGACGCCGAGCCCGCGGAAACGCTCGACGAAGTCGTTGGGCGCGATGGCCGCGATGACGCCGTGCACGTGGGCGTTCACCTTGAGAAAGTCGATCTCGGGCTCGTGGCCGTTGACCCCGAAACGGCCCGCGGTGCGAACCGTCTCGGCGGCGTCCGCCGCAGCGATCAGGGCCTTCGAGGGCACGCAGCCGTAATTGAGGCAATCGCCGCCCATCTTGTGCTTCTCGGCGAGCACGACCCGGGCGCCGAGCTGCGCCGCGCCGGCCGCAACCGAAAGGCCGCCCGAGCCGGCTCCGATGACAGCAATGTCTACTTTCATTGGCTTTGGCATGTTCCGGGCTCCCAAACAGGGTACGTCTCGCAGACGGGCCGCGTTACAAATCTGCGACGGGCGCGAATATTCCTCTTGCAGCGTTGCGAGCCGAGCTTGAGCGCATGACATCAAGCCGTTAGCGGCTTGTTTGCCCTTTCCCGACCTCGACGGCCGGTGCTCAAAGATTGTTCAACTCATCAACGCCCAAGATCGTAACGATCGGGGATCTGGAGCGGAAATATCGAGTGGATTAGAATTTGATAGCCGGCGGCTATCGCCCCCCGATAGCCTAGCGATCATTAGCCGCTCGGCCGACACAGGGTCCGTTTATGGAAATGCACCAGGTGCGCTACTTCCTCGCGGTGTCGCGGACGCTCAACTTCACGCGTGCCGCCGAAGAGTGCCATGTTGCGCAACCGTCGCTGACGCGCGCCATCAAGCAGCTCGAGGAGGAGCTCGGCAACGAGCTGTTCCGCCGCGAGCGCAACCTCACGCACTTGACCGAGTTCGGCCAGCGCATGCTGCCGCTCCTGCAGCAGTGCTACGACAGCGCCGCCTCGGCCAAGGCGCTCGCCTCCTCGCTGAAGACGGGCGACGTCGCGCCGCTGTCGATCGCGCTCTCGAGCGCCGTCGACCTGGTGTTCCTGGTGCCCGACCTCACGGAGCTGATGCGCGCCTTCAAAGGTCTCGAGCTGCGATTCTTGCGCGGCACGCGCGAGCAAGTCATCGAGTGGCTCAAGAAGGGGGAGGCGGAGCTCGCCGTCGCCGGCCCCTTGAGCGACAGCTGGGACAGGCTCGATGCATGGCCGCTCTTCACCGAGCGCTTGTGCCTCGCCGTCTCCGCCCAGCATGCGCTCGCCGAGCGCGACAGCGTGGAGCCCGACGAGCTCGCCGAGGAGCGGCTTCTGCTGCGCACCTATTGCGAGGTCTTCGACGAATTCCTGGACTTCATGAAGAGCCGACAGCTCCACGCCGCCATCAGCCACAGGATCGTCTCCGAGCCCGACCTCGTCACCATGATCGAGGCCGATCTCGGCATCGGCATGCTGCCGGAAAGCTCCGGGCGGTCGGATCGCATGCGCCTCATCGACATCAATGGTCTCGACTTGCGGCGCACGATCTATCTCTACAGCGTCGCCGGGCGCCAACGCTCACCCGCCGCGAGCGCGCTCATCAGGCTCATGCGTGCGGGAGACTGGTCGCAGCGCGCGGCCTGAGGCGCGGTCTCAACGCGCCGTCTTTAGTGCGGCGATGATATCCTCCACATCCATGCGGTTGCGGAAGTCGGGATCGACGTAGCGCGCCAGGATGTGACCGTCGCGGCCGACGACGAACGTGGCCGGGATCGGCACGAACCACGATGAGGAGGCTTGGTAGCGCGGCAGGTTCAGTCCATGTGAGAGGTAGAGGGTGCGCACCTTCTCGCCGAGCCAGACCACGAGGCCGAGGTTCAGGGCATAGCCGTGGTCGATATCCGAAAGGATGCGAAAGGCGTTCTTCGCGCTGGCGACCGCCTTCTTGGTGAACTCCTCCGTCTCCGGCATGATCGAGACAACGTTCGCCCCGTGGGCCGCGATCTCTGCCAGCGCCTGGCTGAACGCGGTGAGCTCGATGAGGCAATACTCGCACCAGTGCCCCCGGTTGAAGCTGATGACGGCGGGACCGTCGGCGATGAAATCCTGCAGGTCGAGCAGACGCCCGGTGTTGTCGGGCAAGAGGAAGGACGGCATGCGATCGCCCACCTGCGGTGCCGTGCTGCCGGCGTCACCAGAGCGGATGCGCACGACGAGATCGTCATAGGCCTCGGCGAACGGCAGCCCGAACGTGCGCACGGCGGCCGAGAACGCCGCCATCCGCTCGTGCAGCGGAGCCTCCATCGCACAGATCTGTTCAAACGCCTCTTGGAGGGTCTGCGCCTGCATGCACCTTGCCGCCAACGGTCCGGGACCAGGGCCCCGGTCCCAGATTATCGTTTTACGCCAAGCTGCCTAGCGCCGTTTCAAGCCGCACGCTTGCAATTGAACGTGATTAACCCCGTTCCGCCCCGGGTCCGTCCAGGGCGGCGAGAATGTCGGCGATCTCCATGCGCTGGCGGAACTCGGGGTCGACGCGGCGCCCCAGCACGCGGCCATCGCTGTCGACGACGAAGGTTGCCGGCAGCGGAACGAACCAGCCGTCGTTGCCTTGGTACTCGGCGAGACGGTAGCCGTGCCCCTGCATGAGATCGGCGACGCGCTGACCAACCCACATCGCCAGGCCCAAAGAGAGCGCATAGGAATTGTCGATGTCGGTAAGGATGATGAACCGGCTCAAGATCTCCTCGGGCAGCCGCCGGATGAACTGCTGCCGGTCAGGCAGGATCGAGACGAGCTGGGCGCCGCGCGCTGCGATCTCGTCCTGGTGATCGGCGATGGTCGAGAGCTGGATCTTGCAGAACGGGCACCAATGGCCCCTGTTGAAGCTAATCACCGCCGGCCCCGGCGCCAGGATCTCCTCCAGGCTCACGAGCCGCCCGGAATGGGCGGGCAGCGCGAACGGCGGCATTGCCTCGCCGACGTTGGGAGCCATGGCGCCGACCGCGCCGGCCTTGAGCCTGGCGACGAGGTCGTCGTAGGCCTCGGCAAAGGGGAAGTTCAGCTCGCGCAGCGCGTCCGCGTAGGCGGCGAGCCGCTCATTGAGCGGCGCATCCATCTTGCAGATCTCGGCGAAAGCCTCCGCGAGCGTCGCTGCTCTTTTCAAGCGTCACACCTTGCTTTTTTTTGCGCCGCGGCCGTCGACGGTCCCCAAGCGATGCGGCTTCCTTCAACGGCCCTTCTCCGCCGCTCCCCCTTATCGCTGGCGCTGCGAAGAGGCAAAAATAGCGTCTTCCTTTCAATTCGATAGCGAGCCGCTATTGGGCCCGATGATCGCACCCGCCTTATATGGTAGACGTGGCCCGGTTGCTTGGAAGCCGAACGATGACCGCACGACCCTTGGCGGAAATTCTCGACGAAGCCTTCGAGCAGTGCCGCGGCATGGATGCGTCGCTGGGCGAGCGCCTGACCGCGTTCGCCGACTGCGTGCGCAAAATCGACCAGACTTTCGCCGAGGCCGTCGACCGGCTGGTGGCGCGGCTTCAGCAAAAGGGTGCCGGCGCCGGCGCGCCCGCGGTCGGCGACGTGATGCCGAGCTTCATGCTTCCCGACGACGAGGGTCGCCTCGTCAGTCTGGAGCAGCTTCTGGAGAAGGGGCCGCTGGCGCTCGCCTTCCATCGCGGCCACTGGTGTCCTTATTGCCGGCATCAACACCAACGCGTTGGTGGAGGTGCAGGAGAAGGCGCGCGCCGAGGGCGGTCAGATCGCGGCGATCCTTCCCGAGCGCCGGCAGTTCGCGATGGTGCTGCGATCGGAGACGAAGGCGCCCTTCCCCATCCTGCTCGACATGGACAACGGCTATGCCATGTCGCTGAACCTCGCCATTTGGGTGGGCGAGGAGATGAAGCAGATGATCGCGGCGGCCGGCTGGAATATCCCCGCCTACCAGGGCAACGAGACATGGATGCTGCCGATCCCGGCCACCTTCGTGATCGGCACCGACGGACGCGTGGCCGCGCGTTTCGTCGATCCCGACTACCGCCGGCGCATGGCGACCGAGGACATGCTCGATGCCCTGAAGAGCGCCGGCTGAGTCCAAGACCGCTGCATCATAGCCAGGCTCTATCGATACCGGAGCGGTTCGGCATTTCCGCACTACCGTGATTTTCGCCAATCTCCGGGGTGAGCCCGCGCGGCCCCCGCGCGCGACCGACTGGAGGATCCGACATGTCTTCACGCTTTCTTCTGCTCTGCTCGCCCTGTCGTGTGCCTGGGTGTCCTCTTTCCGCGGCTCTCACCCGGCCGCGCGCGCCGACGTTTCGCTCAGCGGTGACGGCATCGTGCGCGTGAAAAGCGCTTCGGGTTCGACGAGACGATCGCCCGCCTCAAACAGGACATCGCCGGCAAGGGCATCATGTTCTTCATGGCGGTCGATCAATCGAAGCTCGGCGCCGACGCCGGCATCGCGCTTCCCCCATCGACGCTGCTTTTGTTCGGCAACCCACCGCTCGGCGTCCAGTTCCTGACATCGAACCGCAACGCGGGTCTGGACTGGCCCGTCCGGCTGCTCGTCAGCGAGGACGACAAAGGCCAGGTGTGGGCCATCTACACGGATTTCGATTGGATCAAGCGCCGGCACGCCATCACCGACCGCGACGCCGCCTTCAAGATGGCGTCCAGCGTCATCGCCTCCATCACATCGAGCGTGGCGGCGAAGTAGTGGCCGAACACGCGCCCGCTTGCGGCCTCTCAGGCAAACGTTATGTTGCCCGGATCGGCGCCGCGGCGCCGATCCTTCCGGCGGCAAAGGGAACCTTCAAGGATGCTCTTGCGCAGTGTCGCGATGCTGATCGGGCTCGCCACCTTTGCGCTCAGCTGCGCAGGGGCCGAGCGCACTCCCTGGCCGTGGCCGAGCGAGGTCTTCAACGCGAAGAAGCACGTCAACATCCCGGGCGAGTTCGACTACTACCTGCTCGTCTTATCGTGGAGCCCGACCCACTGCGTGGGGGCCAGCCCCGGGGAGGATGACATGCAGTGCGCGCGCCGCGACGGTAGGCGCTTCGGCTTCATCCTGCACGGCCTGTGGCCGCAATACGAGAAAGGCTACCCCGAGCGCTGCCATACGCGCTGGCGCCCCTTCGTGCCCGAGCTGGTGATCGCTCAGCTGCGTGACGTCATGCCGAGCCGCGGCCTCGTCATCCACGAGTACCGCACGCACGGCACCTGCTCAGGGCTGCAGCCGGCGCCCTACTTCGCGCTGGCGCGCCAGCTCTACAGCCGCATCCAAATCCCGAAGCGCTACGCGAACCCCTTCGACATGCAGTTCATCGGGCCGCGCGAGGTATTGGCCGACTTTCTCGCTGCAAACCCGCGCCTCAAACCCGACATGATCACCATCACGTGCGACACGCCCGGCAATCGGCTGCACGAGATCCGCATCTGTCTGACGAAGGACGGGCGCCCCCGCGCCTGCAGCGCCAGCGCGATCCCGCACACGCCGTGCCGCACCAGCAAGATGCTGGTGGCGCCCGTGCGCTCGACCTGGCGCCCCGGCCGCGACAGCGCCTTTGGCGAAAAGCAGCTGCCGAGGCCCCCTATCATCGAAAGTCCCAGCCCCTTCTAAGGCGCGCGCAAGGTGCCGCAGCAACCGAGAATACCTGTGGATAACGTTCCGCGCGGTCGCCTGCGGGCCGCCGCTGCCTTGCCCCGCAAGCCAACGGATCGCAACCTTTTCCACGTGATTCGAGCCGAAAACGGGGGTCGGCGAGATGCGGGGGGTGCGGATCGTTTCCGAGCGGCCGGATTGTCGTCCGGCGCCCGATGTCAATTCCCTTGACCGCCAGACAGACGAGGCTCGCTTGAGCCGCGCGTGGCGCTGGCGCGTCGCGCTCGCCTGGGGCGGGCTCGGGTTCGTCGCCGGCGCCACCTTCTGGCACCTCGTCGGGTTCTGGTCCTTCCTGTCCGAGGTCGTGCTCGATCATGGGCCCAAGGCGCAGGCAGCGGCCATGTCCGCACCGCCGCCGCAGGCCTATTCAAGCCTGCCGACGATCGTGCTCATCGACACCGACCGGTGCACGGCCCTGTTGCTCGACCGCCGCGCCAAGGTGACGGTTGCGCGCCCTTGTCCGAAGAGCGGCTTGGCGCTGCGCCTCGAGACCGACGGAGGTGCGCGCGACGACCTGGCGGCGCTCAGCTCCCCGCGCGTCCAGGCTGCGGGCTATCGCCCCAACTGAGCGGCGCACCTCATGCGATTTTGCGCACCCGCTCGGCGCGCCAGCCGGCCGGCGCAATCGCGAGCGAGCCCGAACCCGGATGCGCCGAGATCAAATGCAGCGTGGTGGGATCTATGCTCCACAGGTGCGCAAGGCGCATCACGTGGTCCTCGGTCGGGTGCAGAATGAGCTCACCGCCGGCATCGCCCTTGCGGCCCTGCACGCCGCGCAGTTCGAACAGCTTCAGACCCAAGCCCCGCTCCTCCTTGCTGGTGCGGCCCTTGTTCCAGGCGATGCCCTCGTCGGTCACGGCGAACGCCCGCACCAGCCGCCCGTCGCGCACGCGCGCCCAGGCATAGAGGTCGATGGGCGGATAGCTGAAGAAGTACTGCACCTCGGCAAAGCGCCCGCCGAGGTCGACCAGCAAAGGCGTGCACTTGTCCACGAAGCCGCGCCCCACTGGATACGGCAGCGGCAGCCCCACGACGAACGTCCAGCCGTGCACCACAGGCGAGACGAACACGTGCGTGGCGCTGAGGCGATCGTCGTAGACGGCGCCGATGCCAGAATTCCAATTGCAGGGCGTGGGCTCGATCAGGCGCAGGACCTCGATGATCTCCTCCGGATCGGCGTTGCGGATGGCGAGCCATGCCATGGAGCAGCCGAAGGCGCAGGGGCGGTCGGGGACCGCATCGAGCATGACCTGCTCGTCTGTGGTCTCGCGCGCGAGCCAGAAGGCGGTCGCAACGGTCAGTGCAATCATGCCGGCGATGATGAGGGTCACGACGGGGCCTGTCCCGGGATGCGTGCCCCGTTATCGGGTGCTTCGCTGCCGCCTCGCAAGGGAGCAAGGGAGAGTGCTTGGGGAAAAGGCTCTTAATCGCCGGCTGCGGGCCGATGCTGCGGGAAGCGCTTCAACCGAGGAAACGAGGCCAGCTCGCGTCACCGCCGGTAGCGGGGTATTCCGTCGGACGCCGCAAAGCTGGCCTCTGGCCTCGCGGAACGCGCCATTTGAGGGCTTCTGACGCGCTCTGCGGCTTGGCCGTCCGGATGCCGCTGCGGAAAGAGAAGCGGTATCCCCGGGCGGCCAATGCCTATTTTCCGCACGCGTAGCGATACCCGACCTCTATGACACGCCTATGTCGGGCCATGGCACGCACAAAGGCCGTGCCTTGCGGCACGACCTCACGCGTCCGATGAGGAGCGAAGTCGGAGCCTTACGAGGGGCGCCTCAGGGCACCACGACCTTGGCAGTGAACACGAAGCGCTGGTCGCACAGGTTGTCGGCGGCACAAACGTTGCCCGCATCGCCGCCAATGTTCGTGTCCCAGTAGCGCATATCGAACGTGATGTTATCAACCGACAACGCCAAGCCGGCGTTCCAGTAGTAATACTCGTCATCCGTCCCGATGACGTTGACGAAATAGCCGTCCTTGGCGTTGCCCTTCTCCCAGCCGACCAGTCCATTCACGACAGGCGTGAACACATGCAGCTTGGGAAGCGTCCAGGCCGCAAAGGTCTCGATCGTCCAAACCGATCCGGTCTCGGCAAAATAGTTAGGCGACCAGTACACCGTCGTGCCCGTGGTCAGGCTCGGATGGAGGACCGACCAGCTGTAGCCGGCCTTGAGCTCCACGTAGTCGAGATTGCCGGCAAAGTCGTTGGCGCCGGGATAGGTGTAGTAGATCGAGCCGAAGTCGAGGTTCATAAGCCCGAGCGGCGAGTTCCACGTCGGTCTGATGCCGCCGTACCAATCGATCTCGACCTGCGCCTCCGAGCCCGAAACATTGGGAAGGTTGCCGAAGTCGAGCCCAGAAAGCCAGGTGCCCGCGTAGAAGATCCCGTAGGTGATATCGGCACCGCCCTGGATCGTCGGATCGTTGAGGGTCTGCGAGATGCCGCGGAACACGTAGTCGGAGGTTCCCGCCAGGTTGAATGAGTAGGTGAACTTGCGCCCCTCGTCGACAGGCGGCGGCGGGGCGCTGTATTGCGGCTCCTCGCCGTCTGCGAGTGCTGCCCCAGAGAGTGCGAAGAGCGCGATGCTTGCCGCACCGCAAAGGGGGATAAGCCTGCCAAGCGCGTTCATGATGGAAACAATTCCCTCGTTTCGGCAAGAACGCGCCACACATGTTTGGCCGCAAACGCGGCTTTGTCACAAGAGGCCTGAGAACGTGCGTCGGAACAAGCGGCAAGTGTGAGGGGCATGCGCGCGGTCGTGGATGTGTGGCAACTGCGCAACGCCCAAACGAATCACGCGTTAACGAAGCGTAAGCATGACGCAAAACGGGGCCGAAAATTCGGCCCCGATTCCGATCGCCGCCTGAAGCGCGGAGTGCTTAGGGGAGCGCGAGCGTTGTGCTGAACACGAAGCGCTCGTCACATTGCAAAATACCGGGAGAGCAGAGCCCGCCGGTGGGCGACAGGTCCGTGTCCCAGTAGCGGAAGTCGAAGCTGAGCTTCTCGACGGCAAGCGTCAGTCCCGCATTCCAGTAGTAGTAATGGTCCTTGCCGCCACCGTTGTACCCGTCGGACGCTTTGCCCTTCTGGTAGCCGAGCAAACCACTGATCGTGGGATCGAAGACCCAGACTTTCGGCAGCGCGTAGCTCGCCGTGCTCTCGGACGTCCACACGTTGCCTACCTCGCCGCCGTAATCAGGCGACCAGTAGAAGGTGCCGCCCGTGGTCAGGTTCTTGATGAACGGTGAGGCGAGGCTGTAGCCGGCTTTCAGCTCGACGTAGTCGAGTTCGGCAGTAGAGTCGCTGGCGCCGGGATAGGTATAGTAGATCACGCCGAAATCGAAATTCACCGGGCCAACGGGCGAGTGGGTCCACGTCGGCTTGATGCCGCCGTACCAGTCGACCTCAACCTGGGCGTCTTGACCAGTCGTAGTGCCAGGCGCATCGCCGAAATCAAGGCCAGAGCCCCAGGCGCCGGCGTAGAACATGCCGTAGCCAACGCCAATCGACCCCTGGATGGTGGGGTCCTGGTCGGTCTGGGAGATGCCGCGGAACACGTAGTCCGAGGTGCCGGTGAGGCTGGCGGACCAGGAGAGCTCTTCGGCCTGAGCTGCGCCCGACAGGGCAAGGAGCGCTACGCCTGCTGACCCGCACAGGGCTGCGAGGCTACGAGATACGGCCATGTGGTACTTACCCCCGGTACGCTTACGCGACTGACGCCAAAGCTGCTGGGGCTTTGGGGCTGAAAGGCCGTAAGCACGGCCTCGAACGCTTCCGGGTTGTAGAGAACCGTATAAACGGCTCGATGCTCAAGGCAAAAGGCGGCAGACCGGCATCTCTGCGGCAACCATGTCACCTTGCAGCAACGCCTCAGCAGGCAATGGCTCTGCAAAAGCAAGTCGGGGCCGAAAAAATCGGCCCCGACCCGCACGCGTCGTCCAGCTGAGATCTGAACTTAGGGAACCGCAACCTTGACGGTGAAGACGAAGCGATCGCCGCAGTAGTGATTGATGCAGGTGAGTGTATCGGAGACCGCATTGGAGGCGTTCGTGCCCCAATAGCGGAAGTCGAATGAGATGTTATCGACAGCCGTCACCAGGCCTGCGTTCCAGTACCAATAGTTGTCGTAGCCGTTGAAGAGGAGGAAGCTGTTGCCACCTTCCTGGTAGCCGACGGCGCCGGTTATGCTGGGCGCGAAGATGTGCACATTGGGCAGCGTCCAGGCCGCGTTGCCCTCGAACGTCCACACGTTCCCAGTCTCACCGAAGTAGTCCGGCGACCAGAAGATGTTCATTCCAACCGCGAGATCCTTGTGGATGTTGCCGCTGGCGCCGGCCTTCAACTCCACATAGTTGAGATCGGGGCCAGTGAACGGTGCGACGAAGCTGCCACCCGGATAGGTGTAGTAGATGGCGCCGAAGTCGAAGGTCACAGGTCCCCACGTCGGCCTGATGCCGCCGTACCAGTCCATCTCCACCTGGGCATCGTTGGAGAAGACGTCGAAGTCGAGTCCCGAGGCCCACCAGCCGGCATAGAGCATGCCGTAGCCGAGATCGATGCCGCCCTGGATGGTGGGCTGGTTGTTGGTTTGTGAGATGCCACGGAAGACGTAGTCGGAGGTTCCGTCGATGTTGAAGGAGTAGGTGAACTTGCGCCCTTCATCGACGGGCGGAGGCGGAGCGGCATAGTGCTCTTCGCCGTCGGCCATGGCCGCGCCAGAGAACGCCATGAGCGCGACACTTGCCGCGCCCCACACAGCAGCAAGTTTTCGAGAGTCGATCATTGAAGTGGAATCCCTCAGTTAAGAGGGCAAGAACGCGCCCAACCGCCTGAAACCGTTGTCCGCGGTGCGCGCTCACCAAAATCCACGGCGTACATTGAGAAACGGGGCCGAATCTCTCAGATCACAAGTTCAAAATGCCGATGTCTGCCGACATCGCCGGCCGACGTTGCACTTGAGCCACTTCTCCAACGATTCCAGGATGTTGTTTGCTCATAAATCGAGCATCCTGATGCAAAACGGGGCCGAGCATTGTGCTCGGCCCCGATGTGGTGAAGTCTGTTCGACCTAGGCTTAAGGCAGGGCAAGCGTGGTGCTGAACACGAAGCGCGAGTCGCAGAAGCTGCCACTGCCACTGAAGCTGCAATTCCCAGTCGAGAGGTCGGTGTCCCAGTACCGGAAGTCGAAGGTCAGGTTCTCGACGGCGAGCGCGAGGCCGGCGTTCCAATAGGTGTAGTCGGTGCCGCTACTATAGTAGTCGTAGTGACCAACCGTACCTGAGACGGTCGGCGTGAAGACCCAGGTCTTGGGCAGCTCATAGCCCAGCGTACCCTCGTACACTCCGTAGTCGAGGTTGTTATAGTCGGGCGAGTAGTAGAAGGTGAGGCCGGCCGTCAGCTTGGGGAGGATCTCCCCGTGCACGTTGCCTTTGAGCTCGAGAATGTCGTTCCCGTTCGTTCCGGGGTAGTTATAGTAGATCACACCGAAATCGAAATTGGCCGGACCCCAGGTCGGCGTGATGCCGCCATAGTAGTCGACCTCGATCTGGGCGTCAGGGATGCCGAGGCTATTGGTCCAGTCCAAGCCCGAAGCCCACGCCCCGGCATAGAACATGCCGTACGTGGCTCCGATCGATCCCTGAATGGTGGGATCGTTGTCGGTCTGGGAAACGCCGCGGAAGACGTAGTCCGAGGTGCCGGTGAGGCTGGCGGACCAGGCAAACTTATCTTCAGCCAGGGCGGCACCCGACAGCGCGAAGAACGCTACGCCTGCGGACCCGCATAGGGCTGCTACTCTACGAGATACGGCCATGATGGTACTCAACCCCCGTTAACGCTACTGACACTAAAGCGCCGACCCGTTTGACCGCAGTCGCGGCGTCTCTTCGTACGCTTCTGCAACCCAGAAAAGTCGTAAACCGCGGCTGACTCAAGCCAAAATGACTTGGCGCAGCGTCTCCTTGACAACCCTGTCACATAAGCGCAACGCAGCGCGGATTATTGACTATTAAACATTCAGTTTCCGCCTGGCGAAGCGGCATGTTGGCACCAAGAATGGTTGGAACGCTGACTGATCTGCACAAAAGTTGAGCGATTCTCTTTGGTGCTCGAAGGTCACGGTCAATTCCATCATGATGACATAGACCGAGCCGACCGCCCTCCCGCAGAATCTGCCATCGTCAGCGAATGCCCCAGCCCCATCAGACGGCCCTGATCACCGGCGCTGCCCGACGCATCGGCCGCGCGATCGCCCTCGATCTCGCCGCGCACGGCTGGCGCGTTGGTCTTCATTACCGCCACTCGCGCGACGATGCTCAACGGCTCGCAGACGAGATCGGGAGCGCCGGCGGAGAGGCCGCGGCGCTTGGCGCCAATCTCGCCGACGTCGACAACGCGCAGGCGCTGATCGAGGGCTGCACGCAAGCGCTCGGGGCCCCGAGCTGCCTCATCAACAATGCCTCCGAGTTCCTTCCCGACACCGTCACCTCGCTGACGTCCTCAGGCTGGGACACGCATCTCGACGTCAACCTCAAGGCGGCCGTGTTCCTCGCACAAGCGCTCTATCTCAACCTGCCCGAAGGTGTGGAAGGCAACGTCATCAATATTGTCGACCAGAGGGTCTGGCGGCTGACGCCCGACTTCTTCTCCTACACCATCTCCAAGGCCGGGCTGTGGACGGCCACGCAGACGCTCGCCCAAGCCATGGCGCCGCGCGTGCGCGTCAACGCCATCGGCCCTGGTCCGGTGCTCAAGAGCGTGCACCAGACGGATGCGGCGTTCGAAGCCGAGAAGTCGGCCACGCTCCTGGGGCGCGGGCCTACGCTGCAAGAGATCACCGCGGCGGTGCGCTTCATTCTCGGCACGCCCTCGATGACCGGGCAGATGATCGCGCTCGACGGCGGCCAGCATCTGGCGTGAGCTCGATCGCGGTCCCACTGAGGTTAACCAAAGAGAGCATGGCGCGCGGCGCCACAATTCCTCCCCTCTAAGCCCCAACTCGCGCCCCAAAGGTGCGCAAGCTGCGATGCGGGGGTCCGACAAGGTGTAAACCGGCCGTTAACGTTAAGCACTTAGGAACGTTTGTCGGTTTGTTGGGCGCCAAAAAAAGAAGCGCAGCGCCGCGTCTGGAAACGGGTGTTCTCATGAAAAGATTGTTTGGAGCATCGCTTGCGATCGCTCTCGTCGTCGCAGTCGTCCCTCATGCCGTCGCGGGCGGTCTTCCCCAGGTCAAGGTTTCCGACACCAACCAAGTTCCCGCCTGCGCCACACCGGGGCGCCTGATGGCGTATCTGCGCTCGCGCAACCCCCGCATCAATGACCGCTTCGACGGGCTCGCAACCGAGTACATGCGCTACGGAGAGGCGCTCGGCATCCGCTGGGATGTGGCCTTCTTCCAGATGATCCTCGAGACCGGCGCCTTGAGCTACACGGGCGATGTCCGTCCCAACCAGAACAACTTCGCAGGCCTCGGCGCCGCCGGGGGCGGACAACATGGCGAGCACTTCGCCGACATCCCGAGCGGCGTGAAAGCCCACCTGCAGCATCTGCTCATGTATGCCGGCGAGCATATCGACGACCCGGTCGCGGAGCGCACGCGCAAGGTCCAGGAGTGGGGCGTCCTCACCGACTGGCAGAGGTCCATCAAGGGACCGATGACATTCACCATGGTGGCCAAGCAGTGGGCGCCGGGCTCGCGCAACTACGCGCGCGACATCGAGACCATCCGCGACGGCTTCTACAACGGCGAGTGCAATGCGCCAGACCCGAGACCGGAGCTGGTGCAAGAGGCCCGCAAGGGACGCGAGCCCAAGCCCGAGTCGCAGGTTGCCGAGCTCGCTCCTGCTGCCGACGCCCCTGCAATGGAGCCCGACAAGGCTGCCGCACCTTCCGGCGCCGAGATCGCCCAGCGCGCCATCGAGCAAGCGCGCAAGGACGACCCTGCGCGCGCAGGCTTGGGCGCTCCCGACATGTTGAGCGCCGTCGACAAGGGCGCCGCTGCGGCTCAGCCGCAGCCGAGCCAGTCTGCGGCGGCGCCGGCCGTGACGCTGATCAATCCGTCGAAGTCGGAGCCGGCAAAGTCGGAGACGGCAAAGTCGGAACCGGCAAAGTCGGAGACGGCAAAAGCTGACCCGGCAAAGATTCAAACGGCAAAGTCCCAAACGGCAAAGGCCGAGAGCGCCAAGCCCGCGTCAGAAGCCGCAGCCACTAAGGCTGCAAGCGCGCCCGCCACGAGCAAGGCCGCGGCAAAGATCGAAACTGCGAAGGCCGACGCAGCGAAAGGGGCCGAGATCCAAACCGCCTCCGTCGCCGGCGCCGCCACCCAGCTGAAGCTGCCCTCCGCCTCCAAGAGCGCGAAGTGCAAGGTGTGGACCGCGAGCTACGGCGGCCAGCGCGCCGTCATCATCAAGGCCTCGGCCGGCGGCACGGTCAATTACACGGTGCTCGACGTGAACGAGGCCTCTGAGAAGCGTGAGGTCGACGCTTACATCGCAGCCTACGCCAAGGGCGGCCAACGGATGGCGGCCTACCCCAACCAGACCCAGGCGCTCGACAAGGCCTTCGAGCTCTGCCCCGAGGGCTGAGCGGTCTCACGGGGGATGCGTCTGCGAGACCTGTCGAGGCGGCCCGAGCCTGCCGGCCGCAATCCAGCACAGATTTGGGGTTTCCATGGCGACTGAGACCGTACGCGCTCCCGGCAAGGCCGCGGCATGGGGCGCGCGCGGCATCGGCGCTGCGCTCCTCTTGTGCGTGACGCCGGCAGCAGCCCTGGCGGCCGCCCCGCAAATCCGCACCTCCGCCACCAACACGGTGCCGCGTTGCGTGACGCCCCAGCGCCTCATGGCCTTCCTGAAGAGGCGCAATCCTAAGATCGCACCTCGCTTCGCCGACATCGCCACGCTCTACAAGCGCTACGGCGAGGCCTGGCACGTGCGGTGGGACTACGCCTTCTTCCAGATGGCGGTTGAGACCAACTTTCTCTCCTATAAGCGCGGAGACGGCACGTCAGGCGACGTCGATCCGCGCCAGAACAACTTTGCCGGCCTCGGCACCACCGGCGGCGGCGTGCCGGGCGACAGCTACCCCGACATCAAGACCGGAGTGCTGGCGCAGATCCAGCATCTCGTCGTCTACTCGGGCGAGCACATCGCCGATCCCGTGGCGCCGCGCACCAAGCTCAAGCAGGACGACATCCTGGAGGCGACGTCGCACCTGAAGGGGCGCACCACCTTCGCCGATCTGTCGCGCCGGTGGGCCGCCGACAGGCATTACGGCGCCGCAATCGAATGGGTCGCCGGCAACTATCGCGCGGCCTACTGCACCAAGGCTGCAGCGGAGGCGGCGGCACCAGCCAAGCGGACGGCGCAGGTCGCCGCCACCGAGACGCAGCTTCCGCCGGCTGCCGCCCTCGGCGGCCCCGAGGCGAGCGCAAGCAGCCCGAAAACGCCGCCGGTGCGCACGATCTGGTCGCGCTCGGCGCAGCCACAGGCTCCGGCCTCGGCGGCTACGCAGCCCCAGCCGGCCGCGCGACCCGCATCCCGCGTCGTGACGCAGCCGCCGCCGCCCGAGAAGGCGCCGCCCACATCGACCGGAGCAACCCCGCCGGCGCAAACAGCCGCCGCACAGGATCCAATCTCCGTGCCGACGCCTGTCGAGGTGACGCCGGCGCCGAGGCCCGCAGCGCAGCCCCGCGCCGCAGCCGCTGCTGCAGCCTGCCTCGAGCGAGGAGCCGCGCGCGTTCGCGTTCGCGGCGGCGATGGTTGCGGCCGCAGCGGCGGCGCCAGCAGCCGACCCCGCGCGCTGCCGCGTCTACACTGCAAGCTATGGCGGCGCCAAGACGCTGCTCGTGCGCGCCAGGGACGGGGCGGAGCTGCGCTACACCGCGCTCACGGTGCTCGACGGCTTCGAGGACGCGATGCTCGCGGCCTACCTCAAGGCGTACGCGCCGGGCGGCGCAAGAGTGGGAACGTTCGACACCAGGGACGCCGCGCTCACAAAAGCCGGCGAGCTCTGCCCCGGAGCGGCAAGCGCGCCGCACGGCGACGGTGCGAGCGCAGGCTAGCTCGGCCGTCCTCAGTTGCCGGCGATGGCGTCGGCAAGGCTCATATCGTTTCCGCGCCAGCTGAACGAATTGCCGAGCCACGCCTGCGTCCACAGCACCGGCAGCATCAGATCGCGCACGAGCCAGGCGAGCGGCGACCAGCGCCCGACGTGCCAGCCCGCCGCGCGCGCCAGGAAGGCCTCGCAGACGTACCAGAACGCCAGCAGCAGGGCCGTCACGCCGACAACGGAGACGTCGGCCGAATGTGCAGCATGCGCAGCGTAGCCGGCCGCGAGGATCGGCATGAGGCTGCCCGAGGCAATCTCGGGCAGGAAGCAGGCGGGGAACGTGGCGCGCCTCAGCTTGGCCCAGCGCAGCTGTCGCATCCACACTTGCGAGCGGGAGCGCCGCCCGAGCGGCTGCCCGAAGGGATGATCGACGAGCCGCACGCGCCGGCCGGTCCGGCGCACGACTTTGGTGGCGGCGGCATCCTCGGCGATCTCCGCACCTAGTGCGCGGATGCCGCCCGCCTGCTCCAGATCGGCGCGCCGCCACAGCATGGTCTTGCCTTGCGCGAAGCCCAAGCCCACCGTGTCGGCCGCATACTGCCAGCGCGCCTGATAGGTATTGAGGAACGCGCACTCGACCTCGGCCCAGAAGCCGTGCGGCAGACATCCGATCGGTGGCGCGCACAGAAGTCCGGTGTCGGAGCGCCATCCGGCAATAAGGCTCGTGAGGTAGTCGCGCGGCATCAGCACGTTGCTGTCCGCCATCACCACCCACTCGTGACGGGCGGCGCGCCAACCCTTGATGAGGTTGTTGAGCTTGGGATTGGACGTGACGTTGTCGTCGCCGATGAGGAGCTGCGCTTCGACATTTGGATATTCTGTCATGAGGCGCCGGATCGCGGGCACCGCCGGGTCGTCCGCGTCAGCGCAGCACAAGATGAGCTCATAGGTGGGGTAGTCGAGCACGAAGCCCGAGCGCAGCGTCGCCTCGTCGTAAGGGTCGAGTCCGCGCACGGGCCGCAGCACGCTAATGGCTGCAAGGTTGCGCGGGGGCGGCGCGGCCCTCTTCCATCGGAAGCGATAGGCGGCGAGAAGCGTGCTGACGAGGTGCAGGAGCGTGGCGAGAAGTACGAAGAACGCGCACGCCCAGACGAGCAAGGTCATCGGCTACCTGGGAACCTGGGGGACCTAGCAAGGGTCGGCGGAACTCGAAAGTTTTCCGCAGATTCCATGACATGCCTGTGACACGTAGGCATGCCGAATGGCCGCAGCAAGAGCTGGCGGGGTTAAGCGGCGTTAACCGAGGGTCTAGGGCGAAGCCGCGGGCGTGAGGTACTTGAGGGCCACGTTCGACAGAGCGCCGCCGACCACGCAGGGGATGCCGGCGTAGACTTGGCCCATGACGCCGGCCGCGACGCAGCCCAGCGCGAACACCGTCTGCCCGGCTTGCCCCCACCACGAAAAGTTGCGGGCCGACTGCGGCCCCCTGGTCTTGAGCTCCTCAATGGCGTCCATCGCGTCCTTGCGGATGTGCGCGAGCTCGAAGGTCTCCGCCGATTCGATGACGTCCTTGAGCGGAATGGCGACGTTGTCCGGCTGATGCGGCAGCGACGCCTTCAGGTAGCCGAGGAGATCACCGTCGCGGGACGAGTTCTGCGCCAGCGTCCACTTCACCATGGAGCCGACGGTGAGCCTCTCCACGTCGTCCTTGTTCCTCGACCACGCGAGCGCCCGCACCAGGCGCTGGATGGGCTCAGACGAGCCGGTGGCGAAATAGTAGCCCCAGTTGGCGTCGACCGCGATGGGGGTGTCGAGCGGCATCTCTCTCAGCACCGGCATCTTGCCGTAGAGATAGTGCTCGATCACCACCTTGCGCGCGGGCATGCGCTCGACGAACTTGCCCATCAGCTCGCGCCAATCGGAAAGGCCGGAATAGGCAATCGCCTTGACGACGATGATCTGATCGGGCGGTGGCATGGGAAACATGTCGGAGATGAGCTTCTCCGCCGTGTCGGGATTGGAGCCGATCACGCCGGCGACGAAGCCGATGTAGATGCCGGCCTGCTCGATGTCCTTCAAAAGCCCCAGCTCGCGCATGGCCTTGACGGCCTCGGGCAGGCGTTTCGGCTCCGGGTGATGGCGGTACTCGTTGATCCACTGCAGAACCTGCTCGGGTCTGGTGAATGGGGCTTGCTTGGGTTTGCGCTTGGCATCGGCCGCGATCGGCAGCGACGCGACCGCGAGCACGGCCACGACCAGCATCATCCGCAGCGTGAAATGGCTCCACCGCGCGATCACGTGCGCATTCTCCCCCAAAGGATATGACCTGCTTTTCCGGGCGATCCGGACCCGGGCCGATCCACAAGAAAAGCCCGTATTGTCAATTTGATGGCAAGAGCCCCAGGGGACGCCAGACGTCCCGCCAGGGCCCTCAAACCGTGAGGACAATCTTGCCGACGTGGCTCTCCTCCATGCGGGCATGGGCCTTGGCGGCCTCGCTGAGCGGATAGGTCCGATCCATCACGATCTTAACGCTGCCGTCGGCGATGAGCGGGATCACCTTCTCCTCCACGGCCCGCGCAATCTGAGCCTTGACCTCGCCCGAGCGGATGCGCAGCGTCGAGCCCGTAAGCGTCAGGCGCTTCAGCATGACGCGCATCAGGTCGATGGTGACCTTCGAGCCCTTCTGGAAGGCGATGTTGACGAGGCGCCCGTCGTCGGCGAGCGAGCGGATGTTGCGCTCCACGTAGTCGCCGCCGACGATGTCGAGAATGAGATCGACGCCGCGCCCGCCCGTCTCAGCCTTAACCACCGCGGCGAAGTCCTCAGCCGTGTAGTCGATGGCACGCTCAGCTCCGAGCTTGCGGCAAACCTCGCATTTCTCGGGCGAGCCGACGGTCGTGATCACCTTGGCGCCAAAGACATGCGCGAGCTGGATCGCCGCGACGCCGATGCCGCTGGTGCCGCCGTGCATTAAGAACCACTCGCCGGGCTTGAGGGCGCCGCGCTCAAAGACATTGTGCCAGACGGTGAAGAAGGCCTCCGGTATGGCGCCGGCCTCGACCATGCCAATCGCCGGGGGAACCGGCAGGCAGGAGGTTTCGTCGGCGAGGCAGTACTCGGCGTAGCCGCCGCCGTTGACGAGCGCCATGACGGGATCGCCCAATTTGAAACGCTCTGTCCCATCGCCGAGCGCCGCGACCGTGCCGGCGACCTCCAGACCCGGGATCTCGGAGTGCCCTTTCGGCGCCGGATATAGGCCTGAGCGCTGCATGAGGTCGGGGCGGTTGACGCCCGCAGCCGCGACCTTGACGAGCACCTGCCGTGCGCCCGGCTGCGGCAGCGGCAGTGTCACGGGTTGAAGCACCTCCGGACCGCCTTTGCCGGCAATCGCGATGGCGGTCATGGTGGCGGGCAATGGCGTCATCGTTAACCTCTTCTTTGGCACGCCCGCACTGATGCCCGAGCGACGCCCGAGAGACAAGCGCCCGTTGGCGCCAGCGGCGCTTGTCGACGGGCGGCAGTTGTCGCACAGTTGCCCGATCGGCAGGAGCGGCGGGCGCTGAGTCTCAAGGAGCTGGCCCATGGACTGGGATGACATCACGCCCAAGCCCGCCACGGGCGTCATGATCGGCGACAATCTGGCAACGCTGTCGGTCGCCGAGCTCGAGGCGCGCATCAAGGATCTCGAAGATGAGATCGTGCGCGTTCGCGTCGAGCTCGATGCCAAGCGCCGCCACGAGGACGCTGCCAGCGCACTCTTCAAGCGTTAACAAGCGCTTTCGCTCATCGCCTCGCGCCGGCGCACACCGTGAGCGCGCGCGCTTTGCGCATCATCACTCTCGCGCCGGCAAACGTAAGCGAGCCCTGCTGCGCCGGGCGGCCGGAGTTAAGGCTTTGTTAGGGTTAGGCGGGTAAATTTCCGTTATCCAGTCATCTGGATCCCGAGTGGCACTGCCACTCTGTTTGACGCCTCCCTGTTGACTTCAGAGCCGCTCACAAAGCGGCTCTTTTTTTGCATCAACAGAAACCGTGGGCAATTGCCCCGCTTTTGGCCATCTTGTTAACTATGGCCTGGCAGGGTGAGTGCGTGGTAAACATTATTTTCGGGTGAGTGAGTGTGTCAGATCGTGCCATGAGCAACAGTTCACGCGTCGAGAGCGCCTTAGCATCGCAGAACGTTACCATCTCGTTCGGAGAGCGGTTCCAGGCCTCAGAGCAATTCGACCTCGTCTTCAAGGAAGGCATGGCGCTCGTCGAGCGCACCGCCGCCTACCTTGAAGGTCCCGGGCGGGCCGAGGCCAAGCGCCTCAAGCCGCCCACCAACGTCCTCTACGCCACCGAGAGCATGCGCTTGACCACGCGCCTGCTCGACTTGGCGTCCTGGCTTCTGATCCGCCGCGCCATCAAGGAAGGCGAGATGAGCGAGGCCGAGGCGCAGAAGAAGCGCAAGAGCGTCACCCTGCAGGGCACCGCCAAGGCGTCGCACGTGCAGGGCCTGGCCTCGCTGCCCACGGGGCTGCTGGATCTGATCACGGAGAGCTATGCGCTCAACGAGCGCATCGTGCGTCTCGACCGCGCCTTGAGCGTCAAGGTCGACGACGTCGGCTCCGAGCCCGTGCTCTCAAACCCGGTCGGCCTGCAGATCGACCGCCTGCGCGTCGCCTTCGGCCGCTGATGCAAGCGACCAGCGCGTCGCCCCTGCCCTGCAAAGCAAAAAGCCCGGCCGCTCGGCCGGGCTTTTCGCATTGAGAACCAACAAAGAGCCTCAGAACAGCCCTTCGAACTTCTTCTTGAAGCGCGACAGGCGGCCGCCGCGGTCGGTCAGGCGCTGATCGCCGCCGGTCCAAGCGGGGTGCGTCGTCGGATCGATGTCGAGATGCAGCTCGTCACCCTCTTTGCCGTAGGTCGAGTAGGTGACGAACTCGGTGCCGTCGGTCATCTTGACTTTGATCTGGTGGTAATCGGGGTGGAGATCGGGATCGGTCTTCATGGATCGTCTCGCAAAAAAGCCTTGGAGCGCATGGGCTCGAGCGTTCGGAGCCGCCTCTATAGTCGAGATGGAGGAGGCATTCAAGCCGCAGGCCTGCGGCCCCTTTTCCCAGCCGCGTCCCGATGCCACTTGAGCGAGCAGGACCCGTGAGGCATGGTCGGTTAATCCCACCGAGCGATCCGCCCCGAAAGGGCCTGCGAGACTTGAGCCGCACCGACACGACAGCGCACGAGCCGCCTCCCGAACGCCCGGGCCCCGAGGCCGACGGCGAGCCGGGAAAGCGCGCCACCTCGCTGCGTCCGCTGCTGGCGCTGCGGCCTTACGTCATGCGCCACCGCGGAACGCTGGTGCTCGCGGGGATCGCGCTCCTCGTCTCGGCCACGGCCATGCTCGTCATCCCCCTGGCCGTGCGGCGGGTGATCGATCTGGGGTTCGGGTCGAAGGACGGCCTCTTCGTCGACCGCTATTTCGCCATGCTGGTCGTCATCGGCCTCATCCTCGCGGTCGCGAGTGCGGCACGCTTCTATTACGTGAACTGGCTGGGCGAGCGCGTCGTCGCCGACCTGCGCTCCGACATTTTCCGCCACATCGCCGGGCTCGGGCCGGCCTTCTTCGAGAAGACGCACTCGGGCGAGGTGATGAGCCGGCTGACGGCCGACACCACGCAGATCAAGGCGGTCGCCGGATCGTCGCTCAGCCAGGCCCTGCGCAGCCTCATCATGCTCGTCGGCGCGCTGGCCATGATGTTCGTGACCAGCCCGCGTCTGTCGCTCTTGGTGCTGCTGGCGATCCCGGTGATCGTGGTGCCGCTCATTGCTTTCGGGCGGTGGGTGCGGCGCCTGTCGCGCCTGGCGCAGGATACGCTTGCCGAGGCCTCGGCCTACGCGGCCGAGAACTTGAGTGCGGTGCGCACCATGCAGGCGTTCGCGCACGAGCGCGTCGCTGCCAACCGCTATCAAAACGCAGTGGAGCGCTCGTTCGACGCCGCGCGCGAGCGCATGAAGGCGCGCGCCTGGCTGACCGCACTCGCCATGTTCCTGGTCGTTGCCAGCGTCACCGGCGTCTTGTGGTTCGGTGCGGCCTCCGTGATCAACGGAAGCATGACAGCCGGACGGCTCGGTCAGTTCGTCCTCTATGCGGTGTTCGCCGCGGCAGCGTTCGCGCAAGTCTCCGAGGTGTGGGGCGAGGTGAGCCAGGCCGCCGGCGCCGCCGAGCGGCTCGCCGAGTTGCTGGCGGTGGAGCCGGAGATCCGCTCACCCGCCCACCCGGTGCCGCTGCCCGTTCCGCCGCGCGGCGACATCGCGTTCAAGGCCGTGCGCTTTTCCTATCCCGACCGCCCCCAGACGGCGGCGCTCAACGGCGTGTCGTTCCACGTGAAGCCGGGCGAGACGGTGGCCGTCGTCGGCCCGTCGGGGGCGGGGAAATCCACCATCTTCAACCTGCTGCTACGCTTCTTCGACCCGCAAGCGGGCGAGGTATGCATCGACGGGGTGAAGGCATGTGACGCCGACATAGACGCGTTGCGCGCGCGCATGGCGCTGGTGCCGCAGGATGTGGCGCTGTTTGCCGACACGCTCGCCGAGAACATCCGCTACGGCGTCCCCGACGCCAGTCTCGAGGCGGTGCAACGCGCGGCCGTGGCGGCGCAGGCCGACGAGTTCATCCGCGCGCTGCCCGACGGCTATGACACGCGCCTCGGCGAGCGCGGCATCCAGCTGTCGGGGGGCCAGCGCCAGCGCATCGCCATCGCGCGCGCGATCCTCAAAGATGCGCCGATCCTCCTGCTCGACGAGGCGACGAGCGCGCTCGACGCGGAGAGCGAGGCGCTGGTGCAGCGGGCGCTCGAGCGCCTCATGAAGGGCCGCACCACGCTCGTCATCGCCCATCGCCTCGCCACGGTGCAGAAGGCGAACCGCATCCTCGTCATGGACAAGGGGCAGATCGTCGAGGAAGGGACGCACGCGGAGCTCGTGGCCAAAGGCGGCCTTTACGGGCGCCTCGCCGAGATGCAGTTCACGGCCGAAGCAGCCGAGTAAAGACTGCCTTTCCCCTTTCCGTTTCCCAACCCTTGCCAATGCCCAAGCCAGCGACAGGGCAGAAGTTTCTTGTGCATCTTAGCTTGATGCTAAGACTGGATGGGCAAGCTCGGCCCAAGCTCGACCCCGGGGCACCCCGCGCCCGCCGGGTCCAACACCAAGAGACGTAAAGGGGAGGGAGACGACCCATGGCGACATCACCGGAGAACGCCCTGACGCCCAGCCCGTCGGCCGACGGCCGCGGGCCCGCTCCGTTGTGGGTTTGGCTGCTGGTGCTGGTGCTCGCAACGCTCGCCGTCTACGGCGGCTACACCGCTGCCTCCAACTACCAGCGTTACTACGACACCGAGACCGCCCGCCAGGCGCTCGCCCGCGACAAGGACCGGCTCGAGGCGAACCTCGCCGACTCCAAGCAGCAGGCGGAGCAGGCCGACAAGGCGAGGAGCGAGGCTGAGACTGCGCTGGAGCAGTCGCGCGCCGACACGCAAACCGCCTCCGAGCAGATCAGCGACCTGCAGGGCCAGCTGGGTGCCGCGCAGGACAAGATCAAGTCGCTGGAA
The DNA here is from genome assembly GCA_963728165.1 of uncultured Alphaproteobacteria bacterium. Lineage (GTDB taxonomy): Bacteria > Pseudomonadota > Alphaproteobacteria > Rhizobiales > Hyphomicrobiaceae > Hyphomicrobium_A. Next base: position 226,627 of record CAVSIY010000004.1, read on the forward strand.
GGCTCCGTCGCGGCGGCGGAGGCCAAAGCCAAGCAGGCAACGGATGCGAAGACGGCGCTGGAGCAAGAGGTCGAAGGCCTGAAGAGCAAGCTCAACGACATCCAGACGAAGCTCGATCAGACCGTATCGGACCTGACCAAGGCCCAGAAGCAGAGCACGTCGCAACCGGAGACGCAGCCGGCCCAGCCCTGAGCGGGGGCAACACTTACCTGTTGGTCAGCTTGAGCTCGATGCGGCGGTTCTGCTGCAAGCTTGCCTCGTCGGTCCCGGTCGTCAGCGGCCGGAACTCGCCGTAGCCCGCGGCGACGAGGCGCGTGGGATCGACGCCGCGGCTGATCAGATAGCGCACCACCGAGATCGCACGCGCCGTCGACAGCTCCCAGTTCGACGGGAACGTCGGGCTGGCGATCGGGCGAATGTCGGTGTGGCCGTCGACCTGCAGCGCCCAATTTATTTCTTTAGGGATCTCGCCCTGCAGCTCGCGGATGGCGGACGCGATCTGATCCATCGCCGCGAGGCCCTCAGGCGTCAGCGTGGCCGAGCCTGACGGGAACAACACCTCCGATTGGAACACGAAGCGGTCGCCGACGATCTTGATGTCCTTGCGGTTCTTCAGAAGCTCGCGCAGGCGCCCGAAGAAGTCGGAGCGGTAGCGCTGCAGCTCCTGCACCTGGCGCGCGAGCGCCGCGTTGAGCCGCGCCCCCAAATCCTTGATGCGCGACTGGCTCTCGGCGTCCTTTTTCTCGGAGGCTTCCAGCGCCTCGTTCAAGGCCGCGATCTGCCGGCGCAGCGACAAGAGTTGCTGGTTCAAGATGTCGACCTTGGCAAGCGCCTCATTAGAGATGCTCTTCTCGCTCTCCAGAGCCTTCTCCAGCCCGGAGATGCGCGTCTGCGCCGACTTCGCCTGCTCGTCGCCCGACAAGGCAAAGCCCGACAGCTTGGAGTTCTCCGCGCGCAACGACGACAGCGTCGCCTGCAGCGCGGCGAGATCGTCCTCGGCCGACTTGCTCTTGCCCTTCTCCAAGGCGAGCAGATTGGTGAGCTCGCTGATCTGCCGCGTCAGCTTCTTGAGCGCGGTGTCCTTGCCGCTTGCCTCCTCGCTGGCGAAGTACTGGGCCAGCATGAAGATCGACATGAGGAAGATGACGACCAGAAGCAGCGTCGACAGGACATCGACATAGCCCGGCCAGAACTCCGCGTACTCTCCGCCGCGCCGCGTGCGTCCGCGCGCCATCTCTTAGTGTCCCGATTCCGAAGCTCGCCGGCGCTCGATGCTGGCCTCATGAGCGAGCTTCGCAATCATGAGGGACACTAGAATCATGGAGCTACTAGTGTGATTCAGATCGAAAAATTCGCTCAGAACCCTGCCGCGAAGTGAGGCGAATTTTTCGATCATCACACTAGCCTCGGCGCTGCATGTTGCTGGCAAGCTCGCGCAGCGCGCTCGCCACATCCGACTGCTGGGCGGCCTGCTCGTCGACCCACTCGCGCACGACCTTTTGCTCGGCGCGCATCTGCGAGACGAGCTGATTGACGCCGCGGGCAAGCTCGCGGATCTGCTCCTCCGCCACACCAGAACCGCCCGAATGCGTCAGCGAGCCGGCGATGGCCTGGTCGGAGAGGCGGCTCGAGAGATCCTCCACCGCCCGCTGCATATGCAGGATCGCGGTCGACAGCTGGCGGTTCACCTGGTCGGTCGACACGTTGCCGCTGGGGGTGAGCTCGGTGATGCCCGACAGCCATTCCTCCAGCTCGTTGTAGAAACGATTGTGCGCATGGCTCGCCTGCAGCTCGAGAAAGCCCAGCACCAGCGAGCCGGACAGACCCAGAAGCGACGACGAGAAGGCCGTGCCCATGCCCTTCAGCGGCGCCGCGAGGCCGGCCTTGAGATCGGAGAACATTGTGACGTTGTTGGTGGCGCCGGTATCGATCGCATCGATCGCGCCACCAACGGAGGAGATGGTCTGCAACAATCCCCAGAAGGTGCCGAGCAGACCCAGGAACACCAAAAGGCCGACGAGATAGCGGCCGGTGTCGCGCGCCTCGTCGAGCCGCGACCCGATCGAATCCATGATCGAGCGCAGCGACGTGGTCGACAGCGAGAGCACCCCGGTGCGGTCGCGCAACATCGCCGCCATGGGCGCCAGCAAGATCGGCTGATGCGAGATGGCGAGGCCGGGGTCGGCGATGCGGAAGGCGTTGATCCAGCGGATCTCGGGATAAAGCCGGATGACCTGGCGGAAGGCGTAGATGATGCCGAGCAGCAAGACGCCAACGATGAGGCCGTTGAGGCCCGGGTTGTTCATGAAGGAGACGATGAGCTGCTTGTGCAGAATGGCGCCCAGGAAGGTGACGAGGGTGAGAAAGATGAGCATGCGGATCAGGAACACGCCGGGCGGCGTCAGCGTCCTGTGCACCAGCGGGGACGAGGCTAGGTCGGTCGGTCGTCTTCTGGCCATCTACGGATCTCCGCTGCGGGCCGCGCTTCGGCGACGGGCGAGATTACCCGAAGCCTTTGCCAGCACAAATCGGCAAGATCGTGCCTGGCTAACGCTCAAGCTCAGGCCCCGGCGGGGACCTCGGCTATGAGGCGCAAAAGCGCCTTCTGAATGGCGCCGTTCGCAGCAAGCACTTCCGACCGGTCGAACATCTCAGCACCGCCGGCCAGGTCGGAAATGGTGCCGCCGGCCTCGCGCACGATGACGATTCCGGCCGCGGTGTCCCACGGCTGGATGTTGCGCTCCCAGTAGGCGTCGAATCGGCCTGCCGCGGTCCAGGCGAGATCGAGCGCGGCCGAGCCCGTGCGCCGCACGCCTGCGACCTCTCTCATCACGCGGGCGATCTCTTTGAGGAAGGACGTATGGCCTGCGCGCCCCAAGTGGGGGATGCCGGTCGTCACCAGCGCGTCGGCCAGCGACTTGCGCACCGCGACCCTGAGGCGGCGGCGATCGTTGAGATAGGCGCCTTTGCCCTTCTCGGCCGTGAACATCTCGTCGGCGATCGGGTTGTAGACGACACCGGCGACGAGCTGGCCCTCACGCTCGAGCCCGATCGAGATGGAAAACAGCGGCACCCCGTGCAGGAAGTTCGTCGTCCCGTCGAGCGGGTCGACGATCCAGCGATGGCTGCGGTCATCGCCCAAAATCTCGCCCCGCTCCTCCATGAGAAAGCTGTAGCCGGGCCGCGCCTTCGACAATTCGCGATGGATGATTTCCTCGGCCTTGTGGTCGGCCGCCGACACGAAGTTGCCGGGCCCCTTCACCGACACCTGCAGGTTCTCCACCTCGCCGAAGTCGCGCGTGAGGCTGCGGCCCGCCTTGCGGGCGGCCCCGGTCATGACGTTCAATAGCGCGGAGCCGGGCATCGTGGGTTGCGTCTCTCGGGGGAAAAGCGCGGGGGGCGCGCCCGACTAACGCCATTCGGCCGCCGCTGGCAAGGCCGTAATCTTGTCAGAAGAGTCCCGCCTTCTCGCGCCACTCGGTCGCGGCCTTCTCGGCGGCCAGCTGCTGCGCTTTGGGGAGCTTGCCGACGAGCGCATCGAGGCCCGCATCCTTGAGCCCGCCGGCCTTGGCGATGAGGCGCCACTTGGCGGCCTCGGTCTCGCTCTTCTTGACGCCGACCCCTTCGGCATAAAGGTGCGCCAGGCGGTTCTGAGCGCTCGCCAGACCCTTCTGCGCTGCTGCTCTAAGGTAGGGGATCGCCTTGGGCTCATCGCGCTTCAGTCCGAGCCCGCGCAACAGCACCACGGCATATTCGAGCTGCGCCTCAGCCATGCCCTGTGCGGCGGCCTTGCCCAGCCAGTACGAGGCCTGCAGCGCATCGGCAGGCACGCCGACACCCTTCTGATAGAGGCCGCCCAGATCGTATTGAGCCGCGGCGATGCCCTTCTCGGCGGCATAGCGGATGTGCTGCGCGGCCCGATAGGGGTTTTGAGGTTTGCCGTCGCCTGTGAGGAACAAGAGGCCGAGGTTGTAGTTGGCTTGCGGGTGACCGGTCAGCGCCGCCTTCTCGAACAGCTCGGCCGCCTTGTGGCGATCCTTCTTGACGCCGCGCCCCTCCGCGTAAAGAACGCCCAGCTCGAACGTCGCGTTCACGTCGCCGAGCTCGGCGCCGCGCTGATACCATTTCGCCGCAAGCGCCTCGTCCTTGCCGACCCCGAGCCCCTCCGCGTAGATGCGCCCGATCAGCGTGTGCGCCTGCGGCTCGCCGCGCTTGGCTGCCGCCTCTGCGAGCTTGAGCGCCGTCAGGTACTGCCCCTGATCGAAGGCGATGTAGGCGGCGTCGTCGCCTGTGGGCTTGACCAGCAGCTTGCTATCGGGGTCTGCGGCTGGCGAGGCGGTGCTGGTGCGGTCCGGCTTGAACGTCGGTGTGATCTTGACGGGCCTGCCGGCCGGGCGCTTGGGAGGCTCGACCTCCTTCACCCACGAGCTCGTCTCGGCGCGCACCGGCAGCGCGGCGGCAACGGCGATGAGCACGAGCGCGGCAAGACGCGGCATGGTCCTCATTGGGCGGCCTCCGGCAGTGCCAAGGCGCGCATCACGTCCTCGCCCCAGCGCGCCAGCGCATCAGGCGGCAGGAGCGCCGGCGCGCTGAGAGCGACGAAGTCGGCGCCGGCCGCCGCGAGTACCGCCGCCTCTTCCGCCGTCTCCACGTCGAAGGCGACGCAGGGCACCTCGAAGATCTCGCTCCACCAGCCGATGAGCTCGAGGCGGCGCGCGCGTGCCGCGGCCCGATCCTCCACGTGAGGAGGAATGCCGAACCCGACGTATTCGGCGCCCGCCTCGCCCAGCGTCATGGCGTCGTCACGCGAGCGGCCGGCGTCGGCGCCGACGATGAAGCGGCCGCCAACAATGTCGCGCGCCTCGCCATAGCGCGCCACGATGTCCTTGCTCCAGGGCAGGTGCACGCCGTCGGCACGCAGCGTGCGCGCCAAGGCGGCGTCCCCCATAATGAGCGCCGCGATGCCCTTGGCCTGAGCGAGCTCGATGAGCGGCCGTGCCACGCGCGCATCGAGAGGAACGTCGGCCGCCGGCGCAACGAGCAGCACCGCGACCTCGACGGCGCTCAAGAGCGCGGTGAGCGCTGCCGGCTCCCGGCCGACCTCGATCACGATGCAGAGCTTCGATCGAACCTCAGGCGCCATCCGCGCACCCCTGATTGGTCACTCAAACGCCTTGATAGACCGCAATAGGGCGGAATATCGACAAAATGAACCCCATGGCCCGCGCCGCGTTGTCCTTGACGCTGCAAATGCCGAATAAAGCTGAACAAAGGAGAAGAGCGCCGGCTCTCCTCCCCTTTGTCACATGGGCGCCTCGATCCGCTCCTCGCGGCGAGTGGACCGGCGCTCGACGGATGAGCTCAGGCTGTCGTCGTCGCCCGCTGCGGGGCCTCGTCGCGGCCCTTGAGCAGCCAACGCATAAGGGCGGCGGCGACCGCGGCGCCGAGGAACTGCGCGGCGAGGAAGCCGGCGCGTCGCCCGGTGCGAGGCCGGAGAAGGTATCGCTCAGCGAGCGGGCGATGGTGACGGCGGGATTGGCGAACGAGGTTGAGGCCGTGAACCAATGGATCCCCCCCTTCGATCGCTGCTAGCAGCAGCCCCCGCCGCCTGCCGCAGCCGCAGCACTTTCTGCGAACGGGATTGAGGTTCCGCACCCGGGGAAGATGCCATAGTGAGTGGAAAAATCGCCGATAAAATCGAAGTAAGACGCAAAGCGCGTGTCCGCCAGCATGCGCCAGGTGTTGCCGCACACGGGGAACACCTTGCCGCGCTCGATGAGGTGATGTCCGTCGAGCACGAAGGCGTCGGGCTCCTCGAGAAGACCGCCCTTGTAGATCACTGCCTGACCGTAGTCCTCGCACGCGCTCTCAAGCCCTGAGAGCTTGAAGAGCCGATAGGTCGCGGAGAAGAACTTGGCCTGGCCGAGCTTGGCCTTGACCGCCTGGTCCGTGATCTCGATGGGGCGGCTCGCCACCAGGCGCGGATCGAGAAAGCCCGCTTGCTTGGCGAGCGGCAGGAAGTCGTTCCAGTAGAGCGCGCCGCCGAGGCACTCGCCGTAAAGGACGGGATCGGACCTGACGGCTTCGGGCAGGCGCCTGTCGGAGTAGACGTCGGCGAAATAGAGCTCACCGCCGGGCTTCAAGAGGTCGAAGGCACCACGCAGCACCGCCGCCTTGTCGACCGACAGGTTGATGACGCAGTTGGAGACGACGACGTCGAAGCTTTGCGGCGCGAGCCCCAGCTGATCGAGCTTCTCGATGTAGCCCTGCAGGAAGTGCACGTTGGTCTTGGGGTAGCCGAAGCGCGCCATGTGCCAGCCGACGTGCTCATTGGCCGTGGCGAGCTGCTCGTCTGTCATGTCGACGCCGACGATCTCGCCCTCAGGCCCGACCAGCTGGGCAAGCATGTATGAATCGCGGCCCGAGCCCGACCCCAGATCGAGAAGGCGCCGGCCTTCGAGTGCGGCGGGTGCCACCAGACCGCAGCCGTAGTACCGCGCCGTCACCTCCGGATGCACGTTCTCGAGAAGCCGCTCCAGGTACCCCGGCAAAGAGCCGGCGTCGCAGCAGGCAGAAGTCTTCAAATCGGCAGAGCTCTTCAGCGTCTTCCCGTAATAGTCTTTGACGACCTCGAGTTGCATCATCCGGCTCCTGAACGCTGTCATCGAAATTAGAAGCGTATTCTATTCCTCTTCGCACCAATGATGGCTCGAGTTACACCGAGCCGGCGAAGCCCTTGTCAACGCCCGACCCAAGTCCCTGCTTTCGCGACCGATCTTGGAACGGGAGTTGGCACTCGTGCCACCATAGGTATTGGCTGGAAGAAAATCGTCACTAGATTCAGGTATGTTTGACCCTCGAAACACCCAATGAGAAGAGGGAGATTCCCAAATGGTTCAACCAATGTCACCCGCCGGCCTCGAATCGCGCCTCATCGCCTCGCGTCGGCTCATCGCCGAGAAGTGGGGCTGGTTCCTGGCACTCGGCATCGCACTCATCATCATCGGCTTCGCAGCCATCGTCTTCCCATTCCTCGCAACTGTCGCTGCCAAGACCCTGCTCGGGTGGCTGTTCCTGATCGGCGGCGTGCTCATGATCATCCACGCGTTCTCCGCCCAGGGCTGGTCGGGTGTTCTGTGGAGCCTCTTGGTCGGCGTCCTCTACCTCGTGGCCGGCGGCTACCTGGCCTTCTTCCCGCTCACCGGTCTGCTGACGCTTGCCTTCCTCCTCATCATCCTCTTTGCCGCGGAAGGCATCTTCGAGGTCATCATGGCGTTCAGGGTGCGCCCGCACGAGGGGTGGGGCTTCCTCCTCTTGAGCGGCATCGCAGCGCTCGTGGTCGCCTTCCTGATCGCGATGGGCCTGCCGGGCTCGGCCACGTGGGCGCTCGGCTTGCTCGTCGGCATCAACCTCCTGTTCTCGGGCTGGAGCTACGTGTTCCTGGCGCTCGCCGGCCGGCGCGCGCACGAGTCCGGCGCAACGGTAGCGGCGTAACGGAGACCCGATTGAGGGGAAATTTAACAGCTTAGGAGTATTCAGTTTCCGGCTCGGCGGCGCGCGTTTGCTGCCGAGCCCTACATGACTGATTAGGGATTGCGTTCGTCATGAGACTGTTAGCGCTGTCTGCCGTCGCCTTGCTCGGCGGCGCCCTCGCCCTCAACGCCATCGACACCACACTGGCGCCCGAGGCGCTAGCCCAGGACCAGATGTCGGCAGACATCATCGCCGTGCAGATCCGCAAGCAGGGCTTCACCTGCGACAAGCCGGAGAAAGCCGAAAAGGACTCCAGTGCCGACCGCCCCGATCTGCCCGTGTGGATCCTCAATTGCGGCAACGCGGTCTATCGCGTCGAGCTGGTTGCCAACATGGCCGCCAAGGTCGAGCAGATCGACTGAAGGTCGGCAACGCGCACGTGTCAGGTGCGCCAGGGGTGCGCCGGGATCTCGCTGGCACCCACGGACTTGCAGCCTGCCAGCGCGACCGCGTGATCGTTCTCCACCGCGCTGCCGCTTACGCCGATAGCGCCGATGAGCACGCCCTCGTCGTCAACGATGGGCAGGCCTCCGGGGAACGTGATCAGCCCCTCGTTGGAATGCTCAATGCCGTAAAGAGATTTGCCGGGCTGCGACAGCTTGCCGATCTCGCCCGTCGGCATCATGAAGAATACCGCCGTCTTCGCCTTCTTGATGGCGATGTCGATGGAGCCGACCCAGGCGTCGTCCATGCGCAGGAACGCCTTCAGGTTCGCACCCGAGTCGACGATCGCAATGCACATCTGCGTGTCGATCTTCACCGCCTTCTTGCGCGCGGCCTCGATCGCCTTCTGCGCCTGTTCCATCGTGACGTGCATGGGTGTCTCCGTTGATGCGTCCGTCGTAGGCCGCGACGCTGCAGGGCACGGTGTAAATTTCCTGCAAATGTCCGACCTAAGATACCGACAATAGGCTCTTGGCCGGTGTCAGACCGGAGGGTCAGACACCGAGTTCACGCGAGGCTGTAGCCTTCTTAGGCAGCCTTCTCCAGCTTCTCGCTCCATTTTCCGAGCGCTGCGAGCGAGTTCATCTTGGCGCGATGCGTGAAGGCGCGCTGGCCCGCGGCCACGTTCTCCGACTTGCCGCCCCAAGCATGCAGGGCCGCGTGCTGCAGCGCGCGACCGTAGGAGAAGGTGAGCGTCCACGGCACGCCGCCGATCTGGTTCATGAGCGAGAGGTTCTCGGTTGCCTGCTCGTCCGACTGGCCGCCGGAGAGGAAGGCGATGCCGGGAATGGCGGCGGGCACCGTCGACTTGAGGCACTTGATGGTCAGCTCGGCCACCTGCTGCGGGGTCGCCTGCTTGGGGCACTTCTGGCCGGCGATGATCATGTTGGGCTTCAAGATCATGCCGTCGAGTTGAACGCGCGCGTCATAGAGCTCGCGGAAGACGGTGCGCTGCGTCCACTCCGTCACCTCATAGCAGCGCTCGATCGAATGGTCGGCGTGCGGGCCGTCCATGAGCACTTCCGGCTCCACGATCGGAACGATGCCGGCCTCCTGGGCGAGCGCGGCATAGCGGGCGAGCGCGTGCGCGTTGGCCTTGATGCAGTTCCAGGTGGGCGTGCCGTGCGCGATGGTGATCACCGCGCGCCACTTGGCAAAGCGGGCGCCGAGCTTGTAGTACGCGGCGAAGCGCTCACGCAGGCCGTCGAGGCCCTCGGTCACCTTCTCGATGTCGACGGTGGGGCCGGCAAGCGGCTTGGCGCCCTCGTCCACCTTGATGCCGGCGATGGCGCCCGCGGCTTTGATGATGTCGACGAGCGGCGTGCCGTCCTTGGCCTTCTGGCGGATGGTCTCGTCATAGAGGATGACGCCGGAGACGTGGTTCTTCATGCCGTCGGCGCGAAACAGCATCTCGCGGTAGTCGCGGCGCACATCCTCGGTGGAGGTGACGCCGATCTCGTCAAAGCGCTTCTTGATGGTCCCGGAGCTTTCGTCGGCGGCGAGAAGGCCCTTGCCCGGAGCGACCATGGCGTTGGCGATGTCGGAGAGCGTCTCAGTCATGGGGCGACCTCTTGTCGGGTGGTCTTTGGATTCCGCTGACGAGGACTTAGCGCCAATTCGCCATCGGGGCCAGAGGCCAACGACCGGCCAGCGGCGCAACCCACACAAAGACCGCCTCGGCAGCACTGCGCGTGCCGCCGATTGCGCACGGCAAAAGTATATAGTCGCCACGGGCCGCTGCGCGGGCCGCCGGCCTGCCGACATGCCAAACCGTTGGTTAGCGGTTGGCGCTGCGTGACCACTTGCGGTGGCGCCGTCGTCTTTCGCGCGGGCAGGAGACGTGCATAAATGTGATTGCGACATCGAAAGGCCAAAAGGGCGATCGAAGCTCGAGATTCAAGAATAAAGACTTGGTGTGGAGGGACGATCGATGACGGCAACGGCCATTCGCAACGGCGCCCTGGCGGCGCTGCTGTTCGTCGCCTCGGCGGTCCCGGCGCTCGCCGAGACGCTGGCGTTCAAGGCGAATCTCGCGCCCGTGGCCGGCAGCAACAGCAAGGCTACCGGCACGCTGACGATGGAATATGACACCAGCTCCAAGAAGCTCACGTGGCAGGGCAGCTACCGCGGGCTCGGCACCTACGCCACCGCCGCCAACCTGCACGGACCCGGCGGCGCCATCGTGGTGCACCTGCGCACGACCGACAGCCCGTTCGAGGGCACGACCCTAGTCCCCGACAAGCAGGCCGCCGACCTGATCGGCGGGCGCTGGTACATTCTCGTGCGCTCCGCCGCCTATCCCAACGGCGAGCTGCGCGGCGACATCGTGCACAACTAGCTCTGTTGCGCGCATTGCGCCGCTCGGTCGAGCCTGACCGGGATCAAAGATTGCGCGCGACCGTGAACAGACGCCGCTGCAAGAACACGCTGTAGCTTTCGTTTTGCATCGCCTCCAGGCCCGTGCGCTTGAGCAGCGCCTCGGCCGCCTGCGCTTCCGGCGAACTCTATCGCCACGCTCTGCACGCGATCATCGCCGATGACGAGCTCTGTGAACTCCGCCTCGCAGTCCCCCAGATCAAAGAGTGTGCGCTCCTTGTCCACGACGACTGCGGCAAGGGCTGCCTGCTCGGCGGCGAACGCGATGAGCGCGGCTTCGCTGAACGGCGCCTCGCCCTCGAACTCCACGTCCATCCCCAGCGCCGGCGCCACCGTGTTCTCGATATCTGCGGCCGGCACCGGAAAGGCGGACTTGAAGACGGGCCGCCACTGCTCGAGCAACCGCAGGCGCCCCAAGAGCCCCTTCACCTCCAAGCGGTGGGCCCGGATCTTCACGTTCGATTCCACGTTGAGCCGGGTCACGATGTAGGTCTCGCGGCTTTTGGGCTGCGCTGCGCCCGCCCCGAGCGCGGCGAAAGCATCCCTGGCAGCGGTCAAGTCGCTGCCGAAGAGGCGGAACTCGAAGCGGGTGACGTCCTGAAACTTCATGGGGGCCGGGCCTCAAGCAGCAAAGCGGGCGAGAGCGGCAAGCGCCTCGTCGATGTCGGCCGTGGTGTGGTCGGCCGAGATCTGAAAGCGGATCTCCTCCTCGCCCTTGGGCACGACGGGATAGTTCAAGCCGGTGGCGAGAATGGCGCTCGCGCGCAGGTGGGCGACGAGACGCCGGGTGCGCTCGGTGTCGCGCACCAACAGCGGCACGACCGGGTGCTCGCCGGTAACCGTCTCGAGCCCGAGCCGCTCGAGCCCCTGCCGGAAGCGGGCGGTCATGGCGCGCAGGTGCGCCAGCGCCCCGCGGCCGTGCTCGCCGTCGAGTCGGTCGACGGCGACGCGCGCAGCCTCGGCCTCCGCCGGCGTGATGGGGTTGGAATAGATGTAGAAGGGCGAGGTCTCACGCAGGTAGCCGATGATGGTCTTATTGCCGACGACGTAGCCGCCGTTGACGCCGAAGGCCTTGCCCAGCGTGCCGACGAGCAGGTCGACCCCGGCGCAGGCCGTGACCTCCTCGGTGCCGCGGCCCGTCGCCCCGAAGGCGCCGACGCCGTGCGAATCATCTGCCACCACGATGACGTTCTCGGCAAAGCTCGCATCGAAGCTGGCGGCCAGCGCCATGATCTTGTCGAGGGGGGCATGGTCGCCGCGCATGGAGAAGACGCCGTCGGTGACGACGATGGCCCGGGCGCACGTCCTCGCCACGTCCTCGAGCTGCCGCTCCAGATCGGCAAGGTCGAGGTGGCGATAGACGCGCTTCTCGGCCGGCCGCGCCAGCGCGATCGCATTGATGATGCAGCTGTGGTTGAGCGCGTCGCTGATCACGGCGGTCTTATCCGTGATGAGCGGCGGCAGCGTGCCCATGACGGTGGCGTAGGCGGAGGAGAACAGCATGGCCGCCTCGCGGCCGTGGAACGCGGCGAGCCGCGCCTCGAGCGCGACATGGGGCGCCCAGGTGCCGGAGATGAAGCGCACCGCGCCCGGCCCCGTGCCGTAGCGGTGCACCGCCTCGTCCTCGGCGGCCATGACGCGCGCGTCGAAAGAGAGACCCAGATAGCTGTTGGAGTTCATGCGCAGGAAGGGCGTGTCGCCGCAGCCCTCGATCAGAAAGCGCGGGCCCTTGCCGGCAGCCGGCGGCAGAACCGCGCGGGTGACGCTCTCGGCCCCTTTCAGCCGGCCGGAGCCCGACAGCTCGTCGAGCTTTGCTTCCAGAAGCGGCGTCAACCTCTCGGTCGGCATTGCGACCTCCTTACTCGTGTGCCTAGCGGCCGCGCGCGGCGGCGGCCCTCGCCTGCAAGCGCGCCAGCATGTCCTCGGTCATCGAGCCAAGGTCGAAGCGCGGCGCAAAGCCCCAATCGGCACGCGCGGCACTTTCGTCCAGCGACCGCGGCCAGCTGTCGGCGATGGCCTGGCGCACGGGATCAACCTCATAGTCGACGGTGAAGCTCGGAATGTGCTTCGCGATGGCCGCGGCGATCTCGGCGGGCGTCACGCTCATGGCCGTCACATTGTAGGCGTTGCGGTGATTGAGGCGCGCAACGTCGGCCTCCATCAGCTGCATCATGGCAGCGATTGCGTCGGGCATGTACATCATGTCGAGGCGCGTATCCGCTGACAGGAAGCAGGTGTAGCTGGCAAAGCGCACCGCATGCGTGAACATCTCCACGGCGTAGTCGGTGGTGCCGCCGCCAGGCGCGGCGACGTAGGAGACGAGGCCCGGGAGCCGCAGGCCGCGCGTATCGACGCCGAAGCGGCTGGCGTAGTAGTCGCACAAGAGCTCGCCCGCGACCTTGGTGATCCCATAGATCGTGGTGGGGCGCTGCACGGTGACCTGCGGCGTGGCATCGCGCGGTGTTGTCGGCCCGAAGGCGCCGATGGAGCTCGGGAAGAACACTTGGGCGCCGTACTCGCGCGCCACCTCCAGCACGTTATAGAGGCCGCTCATGTTGACGCTCCAGGCGAGTTGGGGCGCGGCCTCGGCGGACGCCGACAGGAGGGCTGCCAGATGATAGATGGTGCCGACGTCGTAGCGGCGCACCGCCTCGTGCAGCTGGTTTGAACTCGGTGCAGTCGAGATGCCCGTAGGGAGCGAGTGCTGCCGCCCCGGCAGGAGGCAGCACCTTGAGGTCGGTCGCGATCACGCGCTCAGGCCCGTAGCGGGCGCGCAGCGCCGGCACCAGCTCGGAGCCGATTTGGCCAAGCGCACCCGTCACCAGGATCGTCGCCATCTAAGCCTCCGTGCGCAGCGCCGGTTGGCGCACCCCGTCACTGATAGTAGCCGCGGTACCATTCGACGAAGCGCGCAAGTCCCTGCTCGATCGGCGTCGCCGGCTTGAAGCCGACGTCAGCGACGAGATCGTCGACGTCGGCATAGGTGTTGGGCACGTCGCCCGGCTGCATGGGCAGGAAGTTCTTCTTCGCCTCGCGCCCCAGCGCCGTCTCCAGGCAGGCGATGAAGTGCATGAGCTCTACGGGATTGTTGTTGCCGATGTTGTAGAGCCGGTAGGGCGCCGACGAGGTGGCGGGATCGGGCTTGTCGCCGCTCCAATCGGGGTTGGGAGCGGCAATGTGATCGGCGGTACGCACCACGCCTTCGACGATGTCGTCGATGTAGGTGAAGTCGCGCGCATGATGGCCGTTGTTGAAGACGTCGATCGGCTCACCAGCGAGAATCTTGCGGGTGAAGATGAAGGGCGCCATGTCAGGCCGCCCCCAGGGCCCGTATACGGTGAAGAAGCGCAAGGCCGTCACCGGCAGGCGATAGAGGTGCGCATAGGTGTGCGCCATCAGCTCGTTCGCCTTCTTGGAGGCGGCATAGAGGCTCAAGGGGTGGTCGACGTTCTGGTGCACGCTGTAGGGCATCGCCGTGTTGGCGCCGTAGACGGAGCTGGAGGAGGCCAGCACAAGGTGCTCGACCTGATGGTGGCGGCACCCCTCGAGGACATGCAGCGTGCCGACGATGTTGGAATCGACATAGGCGTGTGGGTTCGCAAGCGAGTAGCGCACGCCGGGCTGCGCGGCGAGATGAATGACACGCTGCGGCCGGCTCTCGGCGAACAGCGCCGCCATGCCGGCACGGTCGGTCAGATCCAGCCTGTGGAAAGTGAAGCCGTTGCGCCCTTGGAGCCTGGAAAGGCGCGCCTCTTTGAGCTTTACGTCGTAGTAGGTATTGAGATTGTCGAGCCCGACGACCTCATCGCCGCGGTCGAGGAGCGCTTTCGCCGTGTGGTAGCCGATGAACCCCGCAGCCCCGGTAACGAGAAATCGCATGATTCTTAACCTTGCGGATCACCGCGCCCGCCCCGGCCGCTATCGCGCCGACGGTGGAGGCCGCAGGCCGCGGCTAAGTGATACCGGAGCGCCTGTCAAGGCGCGGGAGAATGGCATTCCTTCGGTCGGGTTGCGAGGCTGACGGCGAGCGGATAGATTGCGGCCGCCATTGAAAGGCTATCTTCGGCATGAGGGTGCACAATCCTCTTAGAAGACCTAAATTGCGCCTAGGATCGACCGCCGCAAATCCCTTAAGCTGGGGGCGCCGGCGTGGCGCCAGGGCGTCTCACGTAGAGCCGAAGAGACAAAAAAGCATGTATAACTTGAGCGGCGCATTTGGTCGGGGAGGGCAGTGAGCGTGCTGAAGGGTTTGGCCGAAACGGCCCCAATAGACGACATCGCGGCCTACTTCGAGGAGATGGGCCGCGTCTGCGCCTCGGTGCGGGTGAACGACCACGAAGGCCGGCCGATGAGCCCGAAGGCCGGCTTCGAGTGGGTGGCCGAGCATGCGGTCAAGGCCCAAGCCAGCGGCAACAAGTTGATCCTGATCGGCAACGGCGGCAGCGCCGCAATTTGTAGTCACCAGGCCATCGAGTTCCTGAAGAACGGCGGCATTCGCGCGCTGGCCTTGAACGACGGCGCGTCGCTGACGGCGCTTGCCAACGACTTCGGCTATGCCAACGTGTTCGCCGAGCAATTGAGGATGATCGGCCAGCGCGGCGATCTGCTCATCGCCATCAGCAGCTCGGGCCAGTCGACCAACATCCTCAAAGGGGTCGAGGTCGCCCGCTCGCACGGCATCACGGTCGCGACGTTCAGCGGCTTCAAGCCCGACAACCTGTTGCGCGGCAAGGGCGACGTGAACTTCTATGTCGCCTCCGATCAGTATGGCTTCGTCGAAATCGCGCATCACGCGCTCATCCAGTCCATCCTCGACCTCAACGTGATCCCCAGGCGATCCGCCGAATGATCCACCGTGGCGATCGCCTCGCCACGGCATGCAACCGCCCAAACCATCGTTCGTGATGCACGGAGTTTCGCCACCCCCCAAGGCACGCCAGACAACGCTTCGCGTGTGGGTGGGGACAAGCCCTGGTGAGGCAACCTCGACGCTGGCGGGGCGGCTCAATGCGGCCGGCGCATCGATCGTCGCCGAAGCGGCCGCGGACGCAACCCAGCAGGACCACGCGGCGCTGGCTGCAGCCGCTTTCGATGCCTGCATCGTCATCGTCGACGCCGCCAAAGGTCTGACGACAGAAGCGCGTCGCGAGGCGGCAATCGCTTGCACGAGCGGCGTGCGACATCTCGTGCTTGCCGTGACCAGCTCCGATCTCGCCGACTTGGAAAGAAGCGCCTACGCGAGCCTCGCACAAGCGTTCCAAACGTATGCGGCGCATTTCGATCTCGCCACCGCCACCGCCATCCCTCTTTCCGTTTCTCGCGGCGACAACCTCACGCAGCGCTGCGCCAGCCTGCCCTGGTACGACGGCCCCACCCTGCTTGAGCATCTGTCGGGCATCGACATCGATCCCGACCGGCGCCAGCGCCCGCTGCGGCTTCCCATCCGCCAGGTCTCGCGCCCCGATCCCGACAGCCGGCATTACGCCGGCACGATCGCGAGCGGCACGCTGCGCCGTGGCGACACCGTGCAGGTGGCGATCTCGGGCGTCACCAGCACCATCGAGCGCATTCTTATCGACGAGAGCCCGCGCGAGGAAGCCGGCGCCGAAGATACCGTTGCCGTAGTGCTCTCCTCTCATATCGATGTCGCCAGCGGCGACGTCCTCGTTCATCCCGAGCATCGCCCGCAGATTGCCGAGCAGTTCGCCGCCCACCTTGCCTGGCTCGCCAAGGAGCCGCTGCTGCCGGGCCGCGACTATTCGCTGAAGCTCGGCACGCGCACGGTGACCGCCAGCGTGACGGCGGTGAAGTACCGCCTCGACGTCGATACGCTGCACCACGATGCGGCGCGCACGCTCGCTCGCAATGAGCTCGGCGCGTGCACGATCGCCGCGGCGGCGCCGCTCGCCGTCGACGACTTCGCCGAGTTTCCCCAATCGGGCCGCTTCGTCCTCACCGAACGCCACAGCGATGCGGTCCTCGCGGTGGGCACCATCGATTTCGCGCTGCGCCGCGGCATCAACATCCACCTGCAGCCGCTGTCGGTGAGCAAGAGCGTGCGCGCGTCGCTCAAGACGCAAGCGCCCTGCATCGTATGGTTCACCGGACTGTCGGGCGCCGGCAAGTCCACCATCGCCAACCTCGTGGAAGGCGAGCTCGCCGCCCGCGGCTTCCACACCTATCTGCTCGACGGCGACAACGTGCGCCACGGCCTCAACAAGGATCTGGGCTTCACCGCCGCCGACCGGGTCGAGAACGTGCGCCGCGTCGGCGAGGTGGCGAAGCTGTTCGTCGATGCCGGCCTCATCGTGCTGTGCTCGTTCATCTCGCCGTTCCGCGCCGAGCGCGCTGCCGTGCGCGGTCTCGTGGATGGCGCCGAGTTCATCGAGATCTACGTCAAGGCGCCGCTCGAGCTGTGCGAGACCCGCGATCCCAAGGGGCTCTACGCCAAGAGTCGCGCCGGCCGGCTGCCGAACTTCACCGGCATTGATTCGCCCTACGAGGCGCCCGACGCTCCCGATCTCGTGCTCGACACAGCCGCAACCTCGGCCGAGGAGCTCGCCCAACTCGTCTTGGCCCTGCTCGAAGCGCGCGCAATTGTCGCGCCGTCATCCTCCAAGTCGCGCTGATTGCTGCCCAAAGCCCGTGTTGTAGTTCACCTCGTGGGGCGGGGCGCCGCGTACGTGGCCCAATGAGCACATCCTGGAAATTTATGAGCCGGCCGATCCCTCAGCTGTCGATGTTTGGGTAAAATTGCAGCGCTCAAAAGGGTTTGGCATCCATGGCGGCAATCCGGCTTGCTGGCAATCGGGTGAGGTCTATCACCTCGACGTGCGCGCTTGCATTGGCGCTGGCTGCTTGCTCCACCGTCCAGGACTTGGCCGGCATCGATCATCCCGGATACCAGAAGAACGGGAGCTATGTCCTCAGCTCGCAGGAGCAGGTGCTCGGCTGCCGCGCACTGGAGGAGCGCTCGAAAGGTCTGCAGGAGCAGATGCAGGAGCTCTCGCAACGTGCTGTGCAGGAGATGCAGCAGGTTCCCCATACCGTCGTGACGGCGTGGGGCCGCTTGGTCGGCTCTCCCGAGGAGGGCGTGCCGGCCGTCGCGGAGTACAACGAGGCGCGCGCTGAATCGACTGCCTTGAACGCGACGCTGGCGCGCAAGGGCTGCAGCGCGACGGATACGGCGTCGATCAAGCGCTGACGCCTTCCGCGCCGCGCTTTGCGGCGGTCACGCCCGCACGGCCCCTTGCTCCAGGCGCGCCGGCGACGCGACCCTCCCATCCGATCCGCTGTCTCTCGCGATGAGGCTTGCCCCCAGTACGAACAGCGCCGCAGCAAATCCGAACATGCTGACAAACCAGATCTGCCACATGCCGTAGCTCGAAGCCGCCATGGCGGCGACGGAGACGAAGGTGGCGTAGGCGTAGGGCTGAAGCGGGCGCGCCAGCGACCTTATGGCCTGCAGCACCGCCAGACCCAGCAGTGTCAGCAGGGTGGCGCCGATCAGGCCGAGCTCGAACCACGTCTGCAGATAGACGCTGTGGGAATGCGCCGACAGCGTCCGCTCAAATCTCTCGTCGGGCTCCGTCTCCGACATCCTCTTTTCCAACAACGGTCCCAGCACGTAGGTCGTTCGCGCACCCACGCCGAACCAGGGCGCCTGCAATACGTGCTCGGCGGTATAGTTCCAGATGATGATGCGGTGGCGCGCCGAGCCCTGCAGCCAGGCGGCGTTGTGCAGATCGAGCCGGTGGGCGATCAAGGCCGAGGGCAGCACCGCGAGACAGGCAATGACCCAGCCTGCCACCACGACGCGTCCCGTCAGGCGCACCGCGACGTGCGCGGCTCCGAAGGCGGCAAGCCCTGCGACAAACGCCAGCTGGGAGGACTGGTGATTGGAGAGCATGATGACGACGCCGGCGAGGCCGACCATGAAGCTTGCCACCAAGAGGCCCGTGCGCCGCGTCAACGTGCCTATCGCCGCCATCACGGCCGGCCACAGGAACAGCGCGGCGGGGACCATGTTGCGGCTTAGGTCCTCGGGCGAAATGAAGGTGAGCTTGGTGCCGTTCCAGCCGAAATACTCGGCGTGAGGGAGATCGGTGGGGCTGAGGCTCAGCGCATTGTAGACCCACAGCTTGATGCTCTGGCCGCCGACGATCTCGATGAACAGATAGCAGAGCCCGACGAGGAGCCCGATCCACAGCCCCTCTCCCATATGCAGAAGCTGGGGGCGGGTCTCGTCGGCAAGGAGCCGCATCAGCGCCAGTGTGCCGCCCGCAACGAGGATGGCGAGAAAGGTTATGAGCAAGCTGACGGCTGGCTCCATCGCCCAGGTGGCGCTGAGGAACGCGTAGCCGAGGAAGACGGCCAGGTGGCCCGAGACCGGCCCGGGCCGCGGCACGGCGCGCTCAATCTCGCCGCTGGCGAAGGCGGCGGCGAGAAACGCCGCGACCACCACGGCGTAAAGGAAGGGCACCGTGCGCGCGCTGACGAGCGCGGCCACGACGGCGACCGTGAGGATCGAGCCCAGCGAGATGCCGCGGCTGCGGGTAGACAGCGGATAGCGGCCCCTGTCGAGCTCGTGCGAGAACATCTCCACCCCTGCGATGACCGGGAGCCTGATTTTGCGTCGCCGAACCTAGGTCGGCGGCGATCCGAACTCAATCGGGTCTCGATCGGCGGTGGATAAACTGCTTCAGCGGCGCCATCGCGCGCCGCGGCCGCTCAGGCGGCGCGGTCGCCGGTTTGGGCCCGATGGTCGGCTGCGACTGAGAAGGGGACGCACTCCATTGCGCGCCGGTTCGCACCCATGCTGTGCAAGGCCGCGAGCATGCGGCCCTCGCGCCGCAACAGCCCATCGGCGAGCGCCACGAACAGACGGTTGGGGACGGCGGTATCGGACGACCGCCGCAAGGCCCGCGCGATGGCCTCCTCGGAGGCCTTGGGATTGAGGGTGCACAAGGCGATGAACGCCGCCGCGGTCGAGCGGCTGAGCCCCGCATGACAGTGGATCAAGAGCGGCGCCTCCTTGTCCCAGCCCTGCACGAAGTCGATCAGCTCCACGACATGCTCCGCGCTCGGCGGCGTGGCGCCCGCTTGCGCCTCGGTGATGTCGTGCATGGAGAGCTTCAGGTGGCACTCGCTGGCGATCGACGCCGGCGTTGCCGGCACCAAATCGGCGCTGATGGCGCTCACCAGATGACTTGCGCCGGTCTCATCGGCTACGTCGGGAACGTGCGCGAGCGCGCAAACATGAATGGCTGCCGACCGTCGGAGTGTCATGATCCCTCTACGTTCGATTGGGCTTGGCGCACCGCGGCCGAATGACAGACAACAGTGACCGTTTCAAGAATGTGCGCCGGCGGCGGGTGGAATTGCGGCGCCCTCGAGGGGACAGCGTTAACCGCACACTTTGAACAGTTTTCTATATTCACCGCCTCAGGGGCCCAAATTGCTGTGGGCAAGCCTGCCCGGAACGTCCCGTCAGATTGCTAATGACCCCCAACATGGGTAGCGAACTTTTGATGTGCGGGATTGCGGGGTTCATCGGCGGCGGGCGTCACGCGGGGCGAGCGGATCTCATCGCGCGCCACATGGCCGATGCGATCGCGCGGCGCGGCCCCGACGACCACGGCGTTTGGCTCGATACAGATGCCGGTGTGGCGCTGGCGCACCGCCGGCTCTCAATCGTCGACCTGACGCCCGCGGGGCACCAGCCCATGCTCGACCGCTCGGGCCGCTTCGTCCTCACCTTCAACGGCGAGATCTACAATCACGCAGAGCTGCGCGCCGAGCTCGAGCGCTCGGGCGCGGCTCCGCGCTGGCGCGGCCATTGCGACACCGAGGTGCTGCTCGAGGCCATCGCGGCGTGGGGCGTGCGTGGCGCGCTTCAGCGCGCCGTCGGCATGTTCGCCTTGGCGCTGTGGGACAGGCGCGAGCGCACGCTCGTCCTGGCGCGCGACCGCCTCGGCGAGAAACCGCTCTACTACGGGTGGCTTGGCCCGACGCTCGTGTTCGGCTCGGAGTTGTCGGCGCTTGCCGCGCATCCCGATTGGCAGGGCGAGATCGACCGCGACGCGCTCGGCCTGCTCGTGCGCCTCAACTACGTGCCGGCCCCGCACGCGATCTACAAGGGCATCCGCAAAGTCGTCCCCGGCACCTATCTGGTGCTTCGCGCCGGCGCCCGCGAGGGCACGACCGAGACCTACTGGGACGCGGGCGCAGTCGCGATAGCCGGCGCACGCACGCCCTTCAGCGGCAGCCCCGAGGAGGCGGTGGAGCGGACGGAGGCGTTGATCCGCCAGTCGCTGCAAGGTCAGATGATGGCGGATGTGCCGCTCGGGGCTTTCCTGTCGGGCGGCATCGATTCCTCCACCGTCGTGGCGCTGATGCAGGCCATGGTAGCGCGCCCCGTGCGCACCTTCTCCATCGGCTTCAACGAGAAGGGCTACGACGAGGCGCCGCATGCCAAGGCGGTGGCGCGCCAGCTCGGCACCGACCACACCGAGCTCTACGTCACCATGAAAGAGGCGATGGCGGTGGTGCCGCAGTTGCCCTCGCTCTACAGCGAGCCCTTCGCCGACGTGTCGCAGATCCCTACCTTCCTCGTCTCCGAGCTCGCACGCCGCCACGTGACGGTGGCGCTGTCGGGCGACGGCGGCGATGAGCTGTTCTCCGGCTACACGCGCTATGCGATCGGCGACAGGCTGTGGCGCGTCCTCTCCAAGGTTCCCCCGGGCGCGCGCCGCGGTGCCGCAGCCCTCCTGAAGCGCATCCCGGCCAAGCGATGGGACGAGGTCCTCGGGGGCCCTCTGCGCCTGCTGCCGGAGCGGACGCGGCCGCGCCTCGTGGGCGACAAGCTCCACAAGGCGGCGGGCGTCATCGGCCTTGGCAGTGCCGATGCGATCTATCAGGGGCTGATCTCGCTGTGGGCCGACCCCGCCGCCGTCGTCATCGGCGCCGGCGGCCCGCAGACGCAGCACGACGCGGTGCAGCTCGACGACCCGGTGCGGCGCATGATGCACCAGGACCTCGTCGGCTACCTTCCCGACGACATCCTGGTGAAGGTCGACCGCGCCTCCATGGCGGTGGGGCTCGAAGCGCGCGTGCCGCTGCTCGATCACCGCCTCGTCGAGTTCACGTGGAGCTTGCCGCTCGCGCACTTGCGCCGCGAGGGCCAATCCAAGTGGCCGCTGCGCCGCATTCTCGCGCGCCACGTGCCGCCCAATCTCACCCAGCGCCCGAAGATGGGCTTCGGCGTGCCGATCGACAGCTGGCTGCGCGGGGGCCTGCGCGACTGGGCCGAGAGCCTGCTCGATCCGCGCCGCCTCGCCGAGGAGGGCCTGTTCCACCCCGAGCCGATCCGCGCCGCATGGCAAGCCCACCTCGAAGGCCACCGCAACCTTCAGTATCAGCTGTGGAGCGTGCTGATGTTCCAGGCCTGGAACGCGGAGCAACGCGCCGCGCGCGCGACGACCCCACCGCGCCCGATGGCCGCCGCCGCGAGGGTCTGACATGACGCGCCGACCAAAGCTGCTCTATCTCGTCTCGGAGGACTGGTACTTCGTCTCGCACCGCCTCCCGCTCGCGGTCGCGGCCAAGCAGGCCGGCTACGACGTCGCGGTCGCAACGCGCGTTGCCCACCACGGCGAGATGATCAAGGACGCAGGCCTGCGCCTCATCCCGATCTCGCTCAAGCGCTCGAGCCTTAATCCCGTGCACGAGCTGCGCACGCTGTCGGAGCTCGCAGCGCTCTTTGCCAGCGAGGCGCCCGACCTCGTGCACAACGTCGCCGTGAAGCCGGTCATCTACGGCGCCCGCGCCGCGCGCAAAGCCGGCGTCAAAGGCGTCGTCAATGCGCTCATGGGTCTGGGCTGGGTGTTCAGCTCCGACAGCGTCAAGGCCCGCGCCCTGCGCCCCTTCATCGCCGGCGCGCTGCGCCAAGCCTTGTCCGCTCCCGATACCCGCACCATCGTGCAGAACGCCGACGACGCGGCCCTGCTCGCCGAGCGCGAGCTTGCCCCGCGCGATTCGATCCGCCTCATCCGCGGCTCCGGCGTCGACCCTGCCAAGTATGCGACGGCCGAGCCACGGCCCGGCATCCCCTTGGTCGTGCTGCCGGCGCGGCTCCTCGTCGCCAAGGGCGTCGGCGAGTTCATGCGCGCCGCGGCCCTGCTCCAGGTCGAAGGCATCACCGCGCGCTTTGCGCTCATCGGCGAGCCAGACACCGACAACCCCGCCGCGATCGCGCGCGAGGAGATCGAGCGCTTCGTCGCCGCCGGATACGTCGAGCACTGGGGCTGGCGCAACGATATCCCCGAGGTGCTCAGCGCCGCGAGCCTCGTGTGCCTGCCGACATTCTACGGCGAGGGCGTGCCGAAAGCGCTCATCGAGGCGGCTGCCAGCGCGCGCGCCATCGTCGCCACCGACGTCCCCGGCTGCCGCGAGATCGTGCGCCCGGGCGAGAACGGCTGGCTGGTGCCCCCGCGCGACGTGACGGCGCTGGCAACGGCCTTGCGCCAGGCCATCGCGCAGCCGGGCCTGTGCGCGGAGTATGGGGCGCGCGGCCGCCGCATGGTCGAGCGCGAGTTCTCGCTCGACGCCGTCATCGGGGATACGCTTAGCGTCTACGGCGAGCTCGTCGCCAAGCCGGCCGCACGCACCGATTTCGAGGACACGACCAATGTCGTGCCCCTGCGGCGTGCGAGCTAGACGGGCCTCGCCGCTCCCCCGACCATGCGGGCGAGACCAGCTTTGGTGTCGGGATCGGGGCGCCAGCCTGTCGCGATCAGCTTGCTCGGATCAAGCTGGAGCGCGCCGCCGAGGCGATCCCAGAGATCGGCGCGGCCGGCGAGCGTCAAAGCGGCCTCAAAGAGCGCCGGAGGCACGGAATAGAGCCGCGCAGGCCGGCCGGCGCCGCGGCGCAGCGCCGTCAGGATCTCGGCGAGCGTCACCGGCTCGGGATCGGCGACCAGATAGGTCTCGCCGATCGCGGCCTCAGCGGCCAGCACGTGCGCGATCGCCGCGATGAGATTGTCGAGGCCGACGAGCGAGCGCTTGTTGGCGAAACTTGCAAAGGGCAGCGGCCAGGGCGAGGCGGCAAGGCGCATGAGGCGCGCAAGGTTGCCTTTCACGCCCGTCCCATAGACCATCGCCGGCCGCAGGATCGTCGACGGCACGCCCGAGGCGCGCACGGCCTGCTCCGCCCTCAGCTTCGAGCGGCCGTAGGCTTCGCTCGGGCACGGCGCGTCGGTCTCCTTCAGAACGTGCGCCGCCGCCGCCCCGCTCTGCGCGCGCACCGACGATAGGAACACGAGCCGGCGCACGCCCGCCGTCGCGCAAGCTGCCGCCAGCTCGGCCGTCGCCGCATGATTGACGCGGTCATAGACCGCCGCGTCGACGCTTGGGCCCACGTGGGCGATGCCGGCGAGGTGCACAACCGCGTCGACGCCGTCGAGCAGCGGGGTCCAATCGATCTCATCTCTGAGATCGGGACCCGCCACGATCTCCCTGGCTGCCGGGCAGCGACAGGGCGCGCGGGTTGCGCGTCAGGGCCCTGACCCGCTTGCCCTTCTCCAAGAGTGCCGGAACAAGTGCGGTGCCGACAAACCCCGACGCCCCCGTTACGAGCACACGCTCGCTCACGCGCGGCCCCGGGCGAAGGTTGCGAGCAGCCAGGCGACGAGCGCGACGCCGAGCCCGACCGCGGCGAACCCGACGGCCGGCGCCGGCATAACGACGCTCAAGGCCGCCAGCGCCACGAGTGCCAGATTGACCGCCAGCACGCGGCCGACGATCTCCATGGTGCTGAAGCCGCCGTCGCCCGCACGCTGATAGAAGTGGCTGCGGTGCGCCTCCCACACCCGCTCGCGCGCCGCAAGGCGGCGCCACAGCGTGACCGTCGCGTCGCCGGCGAAATAGAGCGGCAACAGCACCGCGGCGGCGAGGTGGCCCGACCCGGCGACGAGGAACAGAAGCCAGGTGAGCAGCAGGGCTATCGGCAAACTGCCCATGTCGCCGAGGAAGAGCCGCGCGACCGGACGGTTGAACGGGGCAAAGCCCAGCATGGCGCCGTTGAGCGCCAGGGCGACGACGAGGCCCTCCGGCGGCAGCCCGCCCAGCGCGCCGACGAGCGCGATGCCCGCCGTCACCGGCACCACCTCCACGACCATCATCCAGTCGATGCCGTCCATGAAGTTGACGAGATTGACGAACCACAGCCCGCTCAAGAACAGAAGGCCGCGCTCCGCCCATGTCGGCACCAACGGCAGAATGCGCATGTCGCCGGGCAGCGCCGCGATCACCAGAACGATGGCAACGGCCTGGATCGCGAGCTTGGAGGCGGGCGCCAGATTATGCATGTCGTCGACGACGCCGAGCGCGCCCATGAGAAGCGCCGACAGCAGCACGATAAGCGCGCCGCGCGCCGTCTGCGGTCCGAACTGAGGCGCGAGAAGGATCGCTACGGCCGCAACGCCGATCGTCGCGGCAACGACCGCGAGGCCGCCCCACTGCGGCGTCAGCGCGCTGTGCGAGGAGCGCGCCGTCGGCACGGCAACAGCAAAGCGCCCGAAGCGCGGCATCAGCGCCCCGATCAGTCCGCTCGCCGCCACCAGCGCGGCAATCCAGATGCCGGGCGCGAGCAGCCCCACGGCATGCCAGGCGTTTACTTGGTCAGTCATGGCAAGCCGCTCCCACGGATTGCGCACCCTCGATCGCCCCACCGGCGGAAAGAAACATCAGCGGATCGCGTTGGCCATCGTCGAACAGGGCGGCCGTCAGCGGCCCATCATAGCCGGCCGCGGTATCGAGATTGAGCCTGTTGGAACGCAAATCGGGAACCCGTGTGGCAACCGGCGTGTGGCCGTGCACCACGAGGCGCCCAAAGCTGCCCGCATGCGACAGGAACGGCTGGCGAATCCACAACAAATCGTCCTCCTCCTGCTCGCGGAGCGCACGGCCGGGACGGACGCCGGCGTGCGCGAAGAATTGCAGGCCGTCGTCGTAGGCGAGCGGAAGCGATGCCATCCAGTCGAGGTGCGCCGGCGGCAAGTCGCGCGCGTGGCGGACGCGATAGCTCGCCAGCGTCTGCAGGCCGCCGCCCGAAGGGCTGAGCCAAGCGTCCATGTCGATGCCGCCGGGAAGCGCGTGCATGCGGTCGTGAGCGGCCGCCAGCACCACGGCCTCGTGATTGCCGCGCAGGCACACGACTTGGCCCGGCCTCTCCCGTTGCAGCGCCATCAGCAGCGTGACGACGGCTTTGGCCTCGGGTCCGCGGTCGACGTAGTCCCCGACGAAGATGAGGCGCGCCTCGGGCCCGGCGCGCGCTTCGCACAGCTCGAGCAGCGGCTCGAGCTTGCGGATCTGGCCGTGCACGTCGCCGATGACGCAAGTTATCCCCTGCGTCATGGGCCCGGGGTGCGCCCGCTCGCGCACGCGCTGACGCGCATCGAGCAGATGCGCAAGTCCTCGTCCCGCCACTCGCCGCGCAGATCGCATGCCATCTGCGCCCTGGCGATCGGCGGTGAGGGCCACAGGCTGCGCTCCTCGATCGCGACATCGAGGCCTGACTGCCGCAGCAGCGCGATCACCTGCGAGGCGCTCGCGCGATTGGTGTAGAAGCCCGAGCGCGACATCCATCCGCTCTCCCACAGCGAAGGCGCAAAGCGCAAGTTGGCGAGCTTGCCGCCGAGGTGATCCTGGAAGTCGATGGCATGCCAGGCAAGCCCGTCGCCTTTCATGATGCGGGCGAGCTCGGCGAAGGTGGGTTGGAGCTCGTGGCGGCGGATGTGCTCGATGACGGCGACCGAGATCACGAGATCGACGCAAGCATCGGGCAGGCGGCGCAAGTCTGCCAGACCATTGACGTAGTAGGAGACGCCGCAGCGGGCGAAGACCTGCGCGCGGTCGGCGGCGTCAGTGAGATCGGGCGGGGAAAGCCCGCGCCTGGCGGCAACCGCGGCGACCTCGGCATAGGCGCCCACGTCGCGCAGTCCGAAATCACCCACGTCCACGAAAATGGTGCGCTCCACCCCGAGCGCCTTGTAGACCGGCGCGCAGGTCGTTATCTCGCCTGGGCCGAGCTCGAGCACCGTGTGCGGCACGCGACCCGTGCGCGCGCGAAACCAGGCAATGCGCGCCTCGGCTGAGCGCACCAGCTGCTCGCTCTCGCCCGAGCTGTAGCTGTGGCGGAACACGTTGAGCTTGGACCAGAGCGCGTGCGGCACCGGCAGCCGGCTCAACACGACCTTGGCGCCGATCTTCGCCCACCAGGGGATCGGCGCGCCGCGGTAGCTTCCCGGCGTTACGAGCGTATCCTGCATATGGCCGACTCTGCCCTAGATTCCCTGTCCCCCTGGAAATCCAACATATTGTCGAATTCACCGGAAACGTCACGGGCATGATCACGGTTGTACACATCATCACGGCGCTCGGCTCCGGCGGCGCTGAACGCGTGCTCTATCTCGTCGCCAGCGGGCGCACCGACAAGTGCGCGCTGCGCCACATCGTGGTTTCCCTGACGGACGAAGGCGTCTACGGGCCGAAGCTGCGCGCGGCCGGCGTCGAGCTCGAATGCCTCGGCATGCAGCGCGGGCGCTCCCCGGTCACCGCGTTCGTGGCGCTGGTGCGTCTTTTGCGCCGCTTGCGTCCCGACGTCGTCATGACCTGGCTCTATCACGCCGACCTCATGGGGACGCTTGCGGCGCGCTTGGCCGGCAGCCGGCGGATCATCTGGAACATCCGCTGCTCGGATATGGATTTTGCCCGCTACGCGCCGACGACGCGGCGCATCGTCAAGGTTTTGGCATGGCTCTCGAGCGGTGCCGTGGGCCGTCGCGGCCAACAGCGAGGCCGGACGCCGCGTTCATGCGGCCCTCGGCTACCGGCCCAAGCGATGGGTCTATTTGCCGAACGGATACGACACGGGCCTGTGGACGCCGGACGCGGGCGACCGCGCCAGCGTGCGCGGTGAGCTGGGGCTCACCGAGGCCGATCGCGTGATCGGCATGGTGGCGCGCGTCGACCCGCAGAAGGATCATGCAAGCTTTCTTGCCGCCGCAGCCGAGCTTGTTGCGAAGCGGCCGGACGTGCGCGTCCTCCTCGTCGGCCGCGGCACGCGCGAGCTGCCGCTGCCCGAGGCGCTGCGCGCCGCCACCGTCGCCGTGGGCGAGCGCGCCGACGTGCCCCGCCTCATGCGCGCGCTCGACCTTCTCGTCTCGGCGTCGGCCTATGGCGAAGGCTTTCCCAACGTCATCGGCGAGGCGATGGCGTCAGGCGTCGCGTGCGTGGCGACAGATGTCGGCGATTCAGCCCTCGTCATCGGCGACACAGGGCGCATCGTGTCACCGCGCGACGCACCGGCGCTGGCCGCTGCCATCGATGGTCTGCTCGATCTGCCGCGCGAGGACCTCGGCTCCCTTGGCCGGCGCGCGCGCGCGCGCATCGACACGCACTTTTCCCTGAAGGCGTGCCAGCAGCGCTACGCCGATCTCATCCGCGAAGCGGCATCCTGAGCCGGCGTAGCACAACTACACTAGATATCCGGACAATCTCTACGATGACCCCCCTTTGACGTGATGCGAGCACATGACGAGCATACCGGTTTCCATATGGAGGACGGCATTGCACTCAAGCTGGAATAGATCGATCTTATAACGTTGGTTGAGAACGCGTTGACGCTCCTTTAGATCAGCTTTCGCCATGAAGAAAATCGTCGAATAGTCATCCAAGTTGACGGGCCGATTGTCGTTACGCTCAAATCTAAATTCAAGATCCGGCACGGCTTGACGGATCAACGCGCTGTCGGGATCAAGCCATATACCCGTTGTGCTGCTGCCGCCTTTCATGATTGCGGATTCCACTGATATTGGCCGGCCGTAATTGTCCGGCACAAGCCAAAGCCGGCGTCCTGCGATGCGTTGATTGAGCTTTTCAAGCTGTTGCTCCGTCTCAGCGCTCTGTTGGATCGCGGGAAGGCTGCGCATGGCATATGCGAGCAGCTGTTGCGTAGCCAAAATGACCAGGAGGATTGCGGCTGCTCCACCAACCGCCATGCGGAGATAGCGGGGAATGCCGCTCCACCCTATCGACGTCGTGCACCAAACACACCATGCAAACATGAATGTATAGAAGCCGCTGTCTATCAACGTCACATAGTAGTCTCTACGATACAGAATGACGCTGTAGACCGAGGCACCAAGCAGCAAGGACCCTATGAGATTGAGTGACTTTCGATCTCGTGCGAGAGCAAGGGTCGTGAGTCCCAGGATGGGCGTAAGGTAGATGAAGGCCACGATCGGTGACGCATCGCCCGCCCTGTGCGCCATCCACCAGAACCAGGACTCCGGTGGAACGTCCCTTCCTCCCCCCGTCCGGATGAAATCGTAGAGCCCGAAAACGTAGTAGATGAGCCGCGCGCGGAACGAATGCAACGTCGATGCAGATAATCACGCCCCAAACGACCAACCCCGCCGCGATTATGGCCGCGGCGCGCAACAGGCTGCCGACATAAAGGGGCGAATTCAGCACCAGGAACAGAACCGCGATGCCAGGCACGATTGCCAGAGTCACTTTGGTTGCGAGCGCACAGCCCAGCAGGATTGTAAGCCAAACGGCATTGGTGCTCGTCCACTGTGCGTCGCTATAGACCTTCAGCAGCAGCGCGACAGAAAACATTGCGATCGCGGGTTCGACCGCAAGGTAGTCGGGCATAAGCAAAATATAGCCCGTGGAGGGCCCAAGAGCATACGCCGGCAGAAGCCAGAACAACGCAGCGAGGAAGGGATTGGTGCCACGCGGGCTCTGCCGCAGCAGGCACGAGAACGCCACGACATTTATCAATTGAAAAATGCCGATCGAGATTATGCAGAAGTAGTCGATGCGAGGGCGGAGCTGAGTTGGCGGGAACCCGAGCAGACCGAGCGCGGCGTGAACGAATTTGAATATGAGGTTTACGCTTTGCCCTTGCGGCAGAAACAAGTACGCCGGCTCGTAAAGCTGCCGAAGCGTATAGAAGTAGCGATATCCAACGCTCTCCTCGTAAAACGCCGTAAGGCTGACGCCGTTCAAGATCAGCCAACATAGCGGCCACAGCAGGCCGACGCGAAAAGCGCGACAGCGCCATGATGGGCTGTCAATGCGCGCGTGGCCCTCTCTTCATCTGTAGCTGTCCAAATCGACATGTGCAGGGCCCTGCTAACGTACGCGAGTATGCTTCTATCGGGCAATGGACCGTGAGAACGTCGATCGTATCCGCACGTCCGCGGATGCGCAGCTCATAGAACAGGCGCACGACAGTCGCTGCCACGCTGAGGATGTTGCGGAGAGTGACGGCTTTCGACTTGCCGGCGGCACGTTCGTCTATGAGCAATGGCACCTCGACATAGGAAAAGCCCGCAGCAAGTGCCCTGAGCAGCACCTCGGCTTGGAAACCGAAGCCTAAAGTCGTCGCCGGGTCCGTGCGCAGGAACGCCACCGGGTAGATGGTGAGGCCGTTGAAATAGGCGAGGCGGCGAGAAAAGAGCAGGTTCAGAAGGGCGGTATAGGCCGACGACACCCAGCGCCTGCCCCTCACGCGCACCTCGGGATTGGTGGCATATGAGGTGACGATGTCGGCCTCGCCCAGATTGCGGAAGAGTTCCTTCAGGGATTGGGTTGGCCAGGTATTGTCGCCGGGCACGTAGACGAGGCGCTCCATCGTCGCCGCCCGGTAACCGCAAGCGTAGCTGTAGCCAAGGCCCATATTGCGCGGATTGTGGACGACCCGCACTCTAGCGTTGGCGCGCGCAAGGTTCTCGGCGACGGCGCCCGTGCCATCGGCGCTACCATCGTCGATGATGACGATCTCGAAGTCATCGACCGACCCGTCTACAGCTGCGAGCACTTGCTGAACGGTCGGCTCCAGATTTCTTTCTTCGTTAAGAGCTGGAACGATGACGGAGATTGTTTTGCGCTCTCCTGCAATCCTCTTTCGCAAGTCTCCCCCTCCCATGTTCCGCAGCATGCATGCTCACGTGTTTCTTGTTCGCCCTAGCCGCCCGGGCCGAGCCGCAAGGCCCGCTTGATCGCCGAGAAAATGATCGCGACCTGGCGGCCCTTTGCTGACACGCGGCAGCGCCCGTCTCCGAGCACGAGATAGCCGCCGCCGACCATCGTCGCGAGGCGCCCCTCGACGAATTCGGGCGACGCGAAGCGGTGATAGAGCGTGTCGAGCGGAACGGTGCCGCCGAGACGCTGGGCGATCAGCAGAACTCTCGACCGACAGCGACGTGTAGACCGTGAAGAAGAACGGAGCATAGACCACGAACAAGCATGCCAGCACGAGGAGCGCGTAGGTCTCGGCCAGAAAGGCGCCCGCCCGATCGGGGAGCACGAGCATCGCCACCGTGAGCGCCGCGGCGAACATCGCTAAGGTAAGACTGCGCATCAAGGTGCCTGCCGGCGCAGGCTGCCGCTGGCGCGAGAGCGCGACGAGGTGCACTACAAAAAAAATGGCGAACCACGCGAGGCCGCAAGAAAATCCAATAAGTGCCGGTGACATACGCTCGGTTAATCCTTATCCAGTTCGCAGCATGCGGCGAAGCATTGCATAAACTGCGGCCGTCGCATGGCCGCGCTCGGTCAGCACCAGTGCTCCTCCGGCAACGTGAGCGAGTCCGCTCTGGACCATGCCGTGCACGCGCTTGTCGTACATCCAGGTCATGCCGCGTCCACCACCGTAGCCATCAAACAGCTCAGTCATCGTCGCTCCCCGCGACCCGCGCTCGAGCACGTCGATAAGGATCCGCAGCGAAAGCCCCCGGTCGGCGAGATTGTAGAGCTGTAACACGCCGCCAAAGAAGGCGGCGCTATAGAAGAAAAGCGTCGCGACGAAATCCAGCAAGGGAGGCTCGGCGACGAGTTCCGGCGGCAGAATGTCGAGATCCTGCGGCGTTGTTAAACTGACAGCAGTGAGCACGCACGCCACCAGCAGATAGATGAGGAGAAGCGTCAGTGCGCGTCGCTCAATGTGCGCTAGCTGGAAGACGAGCACCGCAAGACCGGAGGTGATGATCGTCGCGAGCGTTGCCAGAACGATTGCTTTCATATGCTAGTCCCGGACCGGATAACGTGCATCATGTCCCGCTTCCGAAATTCGCCCACGCGGCGGCGAGCCTCTTGCGCAGATAGCCACTGTTCAGGTTGGCAAGATTGACGCGCCGCATGGTGTAGAGGTCCGAGGACGTGATGTCGTCGATGTTGGCGATGAATGCTTTGGTCTGCCAGGGATCGAAGTTGGCGCTGATCGTCTTTCCGGTCAGGCGGTCGAACGGCGGGGACAGCATGGCCTTGAGGCAGTTGACGACATCATCGAGCGTAGGTCCGCCCTCCTGCATGATGGCCATCGTACGTCGGTACTGAAGCCGCCCAGCGCGCTCTTCGCCGGCGGCAATCGTCGCCTTGTGAATGTCGGTTGCTACAATCCCCGGCGAGATCGCATTGACCCGAATATTCTTCGGGCGCAGCTCGGCCGCCAAACATTCCGTCAGCCGCACCAAGGCGGCCTTGGAGCAGGCATAAGCGCTATAGTTGGGGAACGGACTGAAGGCGCCGCCGCCCGCCAGATTGATGATCCTCGCCTTGCGACCCTTTTCCAATAGCGGCAGGAAGTGCCGGATCGTCAAGTATGGCCCGAACACGTTGACCTTGAGCGTGTCCCACCACTCCTTGCCGTCGCTCAACGACACTGGCCCGATCTCGCCGAAGGTCCCGACGCTGTTGATGAGGACATCGATGGCGTCGGTCTCGGCAGCGACGTCGGCGACGAATTTCATCACGTCGGCCTCGTCGGTTACGTCGCAGGTGAACGGCCGCACCGAATGCCGGTCGCGCGCGATGCGGGCGAGGTGATCGCCCCGCCGCGCGCAGCAGTAGACCTGATGACCGTCCTTGCCGAGAGCTTGTGCGAACGCCTCGCCGATGCCGGAGCTGGCGCCGGTGACGACGATGCGCATAGGCTCGGCCGGTCGGAAAACGATCGCTCCGGTCGCACGCGCCCCACGCAATCCAAGCTCGTCGATCGTCTGACCGATCTCGACCGGCGCTCGGGTAAGCCTGCGTTGCGCAGAGTGCCGTCCAAAATAGGTCTGGCTTCCCAAGCGGAAAAGCATGCCGACGGCGTCCAGCAAATTCCGCGGCGTGGCGGCGCGCGATTTGTCGACGTTGCAGTCGTCGACCGGCAGCGCGACCTCGATGAAGGAGTAGCCGGTCGAAATGGCGGTGATAAGAGTTTCCGCCTGAAAGCTGAGGCCGGGAGAGATGCGCCGCAGCGATTTGAGGAAGGTCGCGGGATAGACCGACAGACCATTGTAGTAGCGCAAGCCGAGCCGGAAGGTCGTGTTCAGGGCCAAAGTGTAGGCGCGCGATATCAGGCGTCGCGCCGGCGACATGGCCCCCAAGAGGTTGTCGGAATAGGAGGTGATGACATCGGCCTTGCCGATGTTGCCGAACAACTCGATGTAGGAGCGGTAGGGCCAAGTGTTGTCCGCCGGCACGTAAGCGACGAAGTTGAGCTGCGCGTTGGCGATGCCAGCCTTGAAGCAGTATCCGGCGCCTTTGCACGCCTCGTTGCGGAAGGTGCGCACGTTATGGAACCGCTGCGCGAGGGCGGCCGTAACCTTCGGCGTATCGTCGGTGCTGCCGTCATCGAAGATGAGAACCTCGGACTCGTCGGCAGTCACAACAACCGCGCGATGCAACCTCTCCACGGTCGAAGCCAGGCCCTCGGCGTCATTGGCCGCGACCACGATCACCGAAAGCGAGCGGGTCGTCGTCTCGACCGGGCTGGTGTCGAGATCGCCGGGATCCATCGATTGCACTTGTAGCGCGGCCGCTCGCGGCTTCGGCGAGGGTCGCAGCGACCCCACGAGAGCATGGCGCTGCGCGGCGGTGGAAGGAAGGATCGACACGTTAGATCACCGCTGATTTGCGGGCGACGATGGCGATATTGCCGACGGCGAGCGACACAGGCGTGCGTCCGATCCAGAGCTTGCGCGACATGCGCGCCATGGCGGCGCGCATCCCTGCGGGGAGCAACGGGTTGCGCTCGAGGAAAAAGGCCAGCGAATAGGTGTTGCGGGTCGAGGCGACGCGCAGCGGCTCGAAGCCGTGCGCACTGAACAATGCTGCCAGCGTGCGTTTGGAGAAGAAGTAGTGGTGAAAATAGTTGAAGACGGGAAACCGCTCGCCCATGACGCGGGCAAGCAGGGAGTCCACGTTGTGAACCACTGCAATGGCAATCCCGCCCGGCTTGAGATGGGTCCACATGCGCCGGAGATGCTGCTCGGGATGCGCAAGATGATCGAGCACATGCACAAGAGCGATGGCGTCGAAGGGGGCGGCCGGCAGCTCGGCATCCTCATAGAAAGCCTCGGAGACGACCGCCTGCGGCACGCGCCGCATTGCCGCCTCGCGCGCGACCGGAACCGGTTCCAGCCCCTCGACATGCGCAAACCCGTCGCGCGCGGCGACATCGAGGAGCAGACCAATGTCGCAGCCGACGTCGAGGAAGCGGCCGCGCTCGCTCAAAAATGGACGCGCCAACCGGTAGTAGCCGGCCATTGTGCGGCGGACGTTGCCGATCTCATCAGCGGTGACGTTCGACTCGCTCCAGTGGGTGTAAATGTCCCTGACACCGTCTTCATCGAGGATGGGCGAGGAGAATTTGAGGCCGCAACTCGTGCATTGATTGATCTGGTAATGGCCGGAGTATGGATTGAGCGCGGCAGGCGCCGCCAATACCTCGGCGGTCGCGGGGTACAGCATCGTGCGCTCGGACTGCTTACAAATGCAGCACGCAGCCAGATCGCGCATCGCTACCGGGACCGGGCCTCGTTCGGGATGCCCAACGAATTCCTGTGAAAATTTGGCAACGCCGTGGGCGCCAATCATCCGCTTCCGCCTCAATTTGATCGGTGTCCAAAATTGCACCTCAGACTAGCGCAGACGGAGCCTGAAGGCTCCCGCGACAGTCGAGGCTTCCACAGCCATTTCTCAAATGCAGTCACTTGCGCGGACTAAAGGCCTGATTGCGAGTGACATTTGAGCGGCGGCGAGCGCCGACCACTGCGCGTTCGTCGACTACTTGTTGTGCCTATGAAGAAATTTCTTCCCTCGGCGACAATCCTCCGGAAGTCTTGACGGCGCTCGCTGCAATCCACTCCGAACCACGGTCGGTTCAAGCAGAGGTAGTATTCAGCCTCCCGCGCCGTTTGCCTGTCCACAAACGTCTCCCATGCGCCGGCGCCTGCAAACGCCGCACCTTGCAATGGCCTGTCGATGGCCACGCCCTGCAGGCCGAGCTTGTTAATGGCAGACGCGTATCGCCCCCCCAATGGAGGAAAGGCGCGATAGGCCCTGACGGAGTTTACCAACAGCAAGGGCACGAGCGCGACGGCGACCACAACAGGCGCCAGCCTCAGACGGTTGCCAAGCTCAGAGACAAAATCGCAAATGCAACTGCCAGGAAGAACGTCACAAATGGCAGTCCGTGTCTGAAATATGCATCCCCCGCATAGCCGGGCAGAACCACGAATATGGCCACAAGTCCGCAGCCCATGGATAGATACAGGCGCGACAGCAACGCTTTCTCGCCGCCCGTTGGGTGGCTACGGCGTGAATTGCCAAGACAAAGGCAAAGAGCAGGAAGACCAGCACGTATGGAGCGTAGAAAGCCCTGACATCGGTAGCAGCTCAGCGTAAAGCGATATTGTGCCGAGCATGCGTCTGCCGGCAGCCTCATCAGTCGATGCGACGAGCCCCTCCCAACCGACATACGTGTACACCTGCACGGCAAAAACCATGACGGAGACGACCGAGCTTGCCGCAGCCAGAAGCCAGCGTCTGTAGTTGGAGAAGAACATCACTCCGCATGTGACCAAGACGAACAGCGCAAAGCCATACTCGAATTGCCAGAGCGCGAAGAACGCCAGCGGAATGAAGCGGCCAGACTTCAATGACAACAGGCAACCAAAGAACAGGACGAAGCAAAATAGCCGAAACGAATTCGTGAGGTACTGTGATCCGACAAAATCGCAAAGGAGGGGCAGCGCCACCAGAGCCGCAACAGAGGGGCCGAAAAAGCGATAGAGAAACCAGAATGTGGCCGCGGTCCCGGCCAGCGCTATCACGAGCAGCTGCATCTTGAAACTCTGAAGTCCGAGTAGGAACAGAAGATAATGCGCGTAGCGGGGAAGATTGGGGTTGTTGTGATAGATGAACGTCGGCTCATGGGTGAGGGGGGATAGATCGAGCGCAGGCCTTCGAGCACGATGCGGATCTTCTCCTCGGCCGAGAAGTGCCGCCTGGTGGCTCTGCGAATGTCCCTGACCGTCTCCTCCGCACTTGGCAGAGGTTGCTTGTCTCGCTGTCTCATCGTGTCCCTCCTCGGGGTTACGAGGAGCCGGAAACTCTCTCTTACGCAATCAGCTCAAACTGTCCGGTAGGTCCTGACGGCGAACAGACGACGGAGATCGATCTCATGCCCCGCTCCACATCAGTTGTCATCATCGCGCGCGCGTTTGGTGCCTTATCTCGATAGCGTGTGGCGCGGCTGCTGAGGCGCGTCAACGCTGAAGTTCCGGTAGAAAAGCGGCGTACGCTCCTTTTTTCTTGTGGATCGGACGGGTTCTTGTGGATCGGAAGGAGCATTCGGCTGGTGCACGGGCGACGCCCGGGTCAACCTCACGTGGTTCTTTTGGCGCTCGGCCAGCTGGTCGGGGCAAATCATCCTGACCTGATGCAGAAGTACGTCCCCATTCAAGAGACGCTCCCGCAGCTCGCTCCAGAGGAAAAGACGCTCTGGGTTTGCGGGAGCTTCGCGCCTCCGTTGATCGTGCTCCTCTCGATTGTCCTCACACTCGATGGGTTCACGAGTGGCGACAAGTACGCGATCGTCATCATCCTGCTCGGCGTGGTCCCGCTAGCCTGCGCATGGTTCATTGCGCGCGCGCAGCCATACTGGATGCCGTCCGCCATGGACTTCCTGCGCCTCAACCTGACCTTCACGCTTCTGGGCTCGCTCTAGGGTCATTGCGAGCTTGCGCACAAACGCGCTGCCGACTTTCAATCCCCGGATGCTGGCCATTGCTTATCTGGCAGCAGCAGCCCTGCTCTGTCTCAGCGACTCTGGTGGGACGCATATCGCGGAAGGATGTGTCCATAGATATGGGCACGCTGCTGCTCGTCGGCGCAACACCGGCGCTCTTCGCCACCGCAACGATGCTCTCAGGGAATTGGCACATCATTTTTTTCAGGGCTGGGGCGGGCGCCTTTGGAGCGGTCTTGGCGATTTGCCTAATTCATGTCTGGCGACAACAGGGGCGTTCGTTTTTTCGCGATCCCCGTGTGACGAGATGGGTGGCATACTTCGTTATGTTGGCGGCGCCGCTGGCAATGATGGATGGAGAGCTTCGCTCGATGCGCTCCACTACACCGCGTATCTCGGTCCTGCCAACGCCGTTGCGGCCGGACGCATTCCGCTCGTCGACGTCTTCTGCCAGTACGGCCAATCCTATCTCATATATCTCCTCGCGCTCGAATGGTTGCCGTGGACCTACGGCGCCGCGGCGCTGGTGACCTTTATACGATCTGCTACCTGATCATTCTCCGAAGAATGGTCAGACACGGGTGCCGGCTTCTTTGCACTTGCGATCGCCCTGCCGTTCTTTTTCTGGCTGATTTACCACTACAGCCCCAATGTGACGCCGTCACAGGGCGGCATGCGATATCTGCCCGTTGCAGTCCTCGGCGCCTCTCTCGTTTGGCTGCCTGCGAGGCGATGGTTCTCGGCGCCGTCAATCGCGGCGATTATTCTTTGCTGGGTGTGGAGCTTCGAGGCGGCGCTCTACGGTACCTTCGTCTACGTGACATTCGGCTTGGCATCGGTCTCGATTGAGAACGTCGATTTCCACACCCGGCTGATCAGGATTGGCAAGTTTCTGTTCCTGCTGGCGGGGCTCCTGGTCGGCTTCGCCCTGGCCGTCATCGCTACCTATCTGCTCCTGACTGGTGAGGTGCCACGCTACGACCTCTACGTCAGCATGGTCTTCGCCTATGTCGGTACTGACCCGTTCATGCAGTACTCGTTCTATGAAACGGGCTTCCTTGGCTGGGTCCCAGTTCTTGTGATGCTTTCACCCGTTCCCTGTCTGCTCGCGCAGCAACTCCTCTTAGGGGACGGCAGGCCCGCCGATACGCTGCCGAAGTTCGCAGTCGTTTGGGCCATCGCCTGCATCGCGTCCGTGTATTGCCTGATCTCGACGCAAGGGTTCATTCTGAAGGTCGGTGCGATGGCAATCCTTATCTTTTTTTGCGCGGCAATGGACCGGGCAATGCGGACGCGAGGATCAGGCAACATTAGCGTTTCCGCCATCGGACTTGCGCCGGTCTTTGTCCTCCTGGCCTTTTTCCTTTCAGGAACGGCGATCCCGACCTTCGCGAACCTGCGGCGTACGCTTCGACGAACACCAGCCTGTTGCGGCAGTTCGTGAGCATGAAGCGGCCGTTCCTTGGTGACGTATCTCGGCGCCTGCACCAGACCTGCAGTCCTGACGATGCCATTGAGCCAGGCAACGTCTGCGCGGGGTATCAACAGCTGCCGCTGCCATACCAGGAATTCGCGGGGCTCCTGGCGAAGTGGCAGGCCAACGATCCGGCACTGCTCACATTTCATCCCGCCGACACCATAATCACTACCGTCTTGCATAAGCCCCATGTGCTGCCGGTTTCCTTTGCCTACACTGACGGGTTCTCACGCGCCTTATTCAGCCACATACTCAGCCGCGCTGAGCCGGTGATCAAAGAAGCTCTGCACTCAGGACAAACGCTTGTCGTCGCCAAGGATTCCGAAATCCTCTACGAGCTCCAATGGGCATTGCTGAAACGCATTTCAGACGTGTGGGCTCTCGAGCGCGTCGACGAGACCGACAACTTCATGGTCTATAAGCTCGCAGAAAAGCGGCCCTTCCAGCGGGGCCGCGCATTGTCCTGCCCGACCGACCGGTCAAGACACGCAATGGTTTTTGAGCCAGCTAGCCCCCGGGCCCCAGCCGCAAGACGTGTTTGATCACCGAGAATACGATCGCCACAAGCCTGCCCCTTGGTGACAGGCAATAGCGGCCGTCACTGAGCACGAGGTAGTCACCATCGACCATAATGGCGAGGCGCGCCGAAATGAATTCATAGGAGGCGTAGGGCCGAGAAAGCGTGTCAAGCGGCACGCTTCCGCCGAGACGGCGGGCGATGAGCAAGCTCTCCACCGAGAGCGAGGTGTAGATGATGAAAAAGAACGGGGCATAGACCACAAACAGGCTGGCCATCACCAGCATGGCGTGCGGCGTGATCGCTAAAGGCGCAACGTGGCAAAAACCTCCATAGGACCGCCATACGCAATCGCAAGAGACTCAGGCTTGCGGCTGGGGCGGCGCGTGACGGCCACCGGAGTGTTCGCCGTCAGGACCTACTGGACAGTTTGGGCTGATTGCGTAAGCGAGAGTTTCCGGCTCCTCGTAAGCCCGAGTAGGGACACGATGAGACAGCGAGACAAGCAACCTCTGCCAAGTGCGGAGGAGACGGTCAGGGACATTCGCAGAGCCACCAAGCGGCACTTCTCGGCCGAGGAGAAGATCCGCATCGTGCTCGAAGGCCTGCGCGGCGAGGACAGCATCGCCGAACTCTGCTGCAAGGAAGGTATAGCGCAGAACCTCTACTACCGATGGTCCAAGGAGTTCCTCGAGGCCGGCAAGAAGCGGCTCGCCGGTGATACCGCCCGCGAGGCGACCTCCGAAGAGGTCAAGACGGCCGCGCCTGCTCTCCGACAAGGGTCCATCCTACGTCGCCATCGATCTGGCTGACTGGCTCGAGGAGCAGGGCATGCGGCACGCCCGCAGAAAGCCCTATCATCCGATGACCCAGGGCAAGATCGAGCGCTGGCACCTCTCACTGAAAAGCGAATCCTGCTCGAAAACTACTATCTGCCCGGCGACCTCGAACGCGCCGTCGCCGACTTCGTCGAGCACTACAATCACCGCCGCTATCACGAGAGCCTGGACAACCTCACACCCGCTGACGTCTACTTCGGGCGAGGCGAACGAACATTGAAGCGGCGCGAGGAGATCAAGCGCCGGACCATCGAGCAACGGCGCCGACAGCACTTCAACGCAGCAGCATTACCTTCAACCAGATGGACCGAATGCTCTCTTAGTTCAGACGATCAACTGTCCGAAAAACTCTGACGATGGACAGGTTGCGAAGCTTGTCGACAAAGGCGGGCTGCCGCCGCTGCGGAAGCCATATGCGAGTGCCGTCGTTGACTCCGGCTACTTGTTTGTGCCTATGAAAAAATTTCTCCCCTCCGCGACAATTCTCCGGAAGTCTTTGCGGCGCTCGCTGCAATCCACTCCCAACCATGGTCGATGCAAACAGAGATAGTAATCAGCCTGCCGAGCCGTTTGTCTGTCCACATACGTCTCCCATACACCGGCGCCTGCAAATGCCGCCCCCTGCAATGGCTTGTCGATCGCAACGCCCTCCAGGCCGAGCTTGTTGATGGCAGACGCGTACCCTCCCCCCAATGGAGGAAAGGCTCGATATGCCCTGATGGAGTTTGCCAATAGAAAGGGGACGAGCGCCAAGGCAGCCACAGCGGGTGCTAGCCTCAGAATGGTTGCTAAGCTCAGAGACAGAATCGCAAATGCAACTGCGAGGAAGAACGTTACAAACGGTAGGTCCTGCCGGAAATAGGCATCTCCCGCATAGCCGGGTAGAACCACCAATACGGCCGCAAGTCCGCAGCACATGGATAGATAGAGGCGCGCCAGCAACGCTTTCTCACCGGTCCGTTGGGTGGCCAGAGTGTGAATTGCCAAGATAAAGGCAAAGAGCAGGAAGATCAGCACGTATGCAGCGTAGAAAGCCCTGAGCGTCGGCAGCAACTCTGCGTAAAGCGAGGTCGTGGCGAGCATGCGTCTTCCCCCAGCCTCATGTGTTGCTGCGACGAGCCCCTCCCAGCCGACATACGTGTAGACCTGCACGGCAAATACCGCGATCGACAGACCGAGCTTGCCGCCGCCAAAAGCCAGCGTCTGTAGTTCGAGAAAAACATCACTCCGCAGGTGACGGACATAAAGAGCGCAAAGCCATACTCGAATTGCCAGAGCGCGAAGAACGCCAGCGGAATGAGGCGGCCCGACTTCAACGACAACAGGCAACCAAAGAACAGAATGAAGCAAAATACGCGATACGAATTTGTGAGGTACTGGGATCCGACAAAATCGCAAAGCAGGGGCAGCGCCACCAGGATCGAAAGAGAGGTGCCAAAAAAGCGATAGAGAAACCAAAATGAGGCCGCGCTCCCGACGAGTGTGATCGCTAGCAGTTGGAGCTTGAAGCTTGAGATGCCAAGCAAAAACAAGACATAGTGGACATAGCGAGGAAGGTTCGGGTTGTTGAGGTAGATGAGAGTCGGCTCTCGGGTCTCGGGCGACAGGTCTAACGCGGTTAGAAACGAGAAGGTCAGCGGATGGGAATTAACGAGCGTCCATGCGTGGATGTACATCAGGGAGGATTTATTGGCGTCTTTGAAGTAGGGGAGACCGTCAGAGGAGGCCCACAACAGCAAGACGAAGATGACCGGAACTCCGACGATGAGCCACGGCGAGCGGACGATGGCCGACATAGCGGGTCCGAACCTGTGGTTTGTCATGCGCTGCATCCGTCAGCGGTCCGGTGCTCATGTGATACCCCCCGTGCTTCCCGGCCGCTGGCATGAATGCTTTGGCGACCAAGCGTGATCACGCTTCCTGAGAACGGCCGCCGCGCAGCTTCGTGCGCCAGCAATGCGATAGCTCCTCGGGGATACCCATACATTCAGTCTAGGCGTAGACCGGGCCAATGTGCCAGGGACGACCCGCAATGGACAGTGGATGACTGAGTGCCCAGGAGGCGCTGACCCCCCACCCCAACGCTGCGAAATTCAAACGAAAAAGGTGCGAGGCGAATTGTGCGGTCTATCGCCTGCGCGAAGGGAGCGAATAGATAGCGAAGTCATTGCCTTCACTTATCGGTACATAATCGCCAAGCACGGACCAATCATCCGGAAAGAGCACAAGACCCTTGTAGAACACGAAGTACTTAGGTTGGCGGTAGATAGGATTTGTCTGGCTGTCGCGTTCTGTGAGTAGCCAGAAATCGCCTGGTCCGACCGAGCCGCCGGATAGGAGCTTTCGGGCGCCCTCGGGCTTTATCAGTGCGGAGAACGCGTGCGTATAGGAAGCAGTGCTTGCGGGTGTAAAATTGGAGACCGTCGGCTGGCCGCGTAACTTTTTGACCGCCTCTATGTGGTCTCCGCCAGGTTTTGGCAGGGGCAGCAATTGCGAGCCAAGCGAGGCTGCTTTCACCGCTATCGCCAGCACGAGGGCAGCCTGCGCGCTCCCTCGCAATGCGCCACTGCTGAGATAAGGCAATGGCAAGACCGCAACCCAGACGGCTACACAGATAGAGTTGAGTTGGAATAGCGCATACCAGCCGACGAAGTAGCCAGGCAGCGTTAGCATCAGACCGAAGCAGCCGGCTAACACGCTCAGAGCGAACAACAGCGGACGGCGGCTGTCGTTCCCATTCGCTGCCGGCTCCTGCGGCCACAGCCCGCGGCGGTACACGGCTATTCCGCAGGTGGCTGCGAAGGCGGTAAAAACGACCTTCGCAATCAAACGGTCGTAGCCCA
This sequence comes from uncultured Alphaproteobacteria bacterium, assembly GCA_963728165.1. Classification (GTDB taxonomy): domain Bacteria; phylum Pseudomonadota; class Alphaproteobacteria; order Rhizobiales; family Hyphomicrobiaceae; genus Hyphomicrobium_A. The sequence goes on from CAVSIY010000004.1 coordinate 268,745, forward strand.
AATTGCCAGAAACGCCGGCCGCAATCACGGCCAGCGCGAAGATCGAGGCGATAAGCGATAAGCGCTGCGTCTCAACGCGTCGGCCTGAGAGATCAAGCACCCCCATCACGCCAATTGCGATGCCAAGTAACGTTACGGGCCGGACAAAATATACCTGGCCCGGCGCAGTGACGCCAAGGACGTTAGCAAGTACGGCGTTGCAAGTATTGATCCAGAAGCTCCACAGTAGGGTAGAGGCGTCAGTCGGCGCGGTAAATCCGGTGTTGAGGAGTTGGTGCGTGGCGTAGAATTCGACGGACATCTTTGCCCAGTCGCCCGGGTAGAGAAACTCCAAATGCAGGCGATTGAGCGCCTGGAAAACGAACTCTTGCGAGAAGGTATCCCAGCCGACCGCGTACGCGACCTGTGCCTGGCGCAACGCGAACGCGGCAACGAAGATCAAGCCGGTACCGGCGACGCACCAGACGCGCGAGCGCCAGGTGCTCTCGCTCCCAAGTAAAATCCAGGCGACAATGAGCCAGCCCGTGAAGATGAAATAGAGGTAGTCGGTCCCTATCAGATTGAGACAGACGAGGAGGGCGCCGAGAATCCAGCCCCAATGCAGGAAGTTCCTGCGCGCCGCCTCGTTGAACACGTAGACCGCCGCGAAGATCGACAGATACGTCAGCCCCCGGTGGATGTTGACGGACCAGTCCCGGATTAGCTCGTAGTCCAGCGCGAGCAACGCCATTGCCAGAGTTGCGAAGGGGACCGAGCCTGTAAGCTTTCGCAAACAGAGGAACGCGGCCAGCAGACCGCCGGCGGATCCGAGGATTGACACCGCGTTCTGCAAGGGAAGCGATTGGAGTCCAGCTTGTACAGCAAATAGCTGAAATAGATGCCGTTATTGCCGTGATGGGTATAAAGGTAGGGGTGAGCGGCAGGATCGGGATTGGTTGCTTCGTCTTGCAAGCCCGCCCATTGCCAGCCGAAACGCTCAATGTTGAGCGCCGCGTGGTAGGCCTCGAACTGCTCGCCGATTGCGAAGCTCGACAGCCGCACGAAATTGCTCGGCCACCAGATCGCGAGCGTCAGCGTCACGAATAACGCGGTAATGAGCGCCGGTGCGATCCACGCGCGATTGTTCACCTGAACCTCTTAGGGGCTTTCATCTGGTCGTCACTTCTTAAGTTTCCGAAGATCGAGCAGCAGAAACCCGTCGTACTCCTTGGTGCCCCGCCGAGCTGCGACGACAGGGAGTTGGTCGCCATATTTATCAAGTATACTGGAAACCGACGGCTGTCTTTGGGTCGGCGGAGGAAAGACGCTGGGCGCCGCCGTCGGATCGATCACGATCGTCTTCTCTGACACTACGGTCTCTCCATCAGGGGTCCTAACGCTCACCCGTAGCGGCAGGCTTCCGGTTTTCGCCCGTCCTGACAGCGTATAGACACCGGCAACACTTTTCGTGATGCAGTTGTAGTGTAGGCGATGAGATACAGTCCCATCCCACAGCTCAATGGACCCGACAAGTTCAAACGGCGCCTTGAGTCCCTCCACTGAATGTTCGACTCCCTATGACAACCAGGAGCCGCTCCAATCTGAATTGATATAATTGAGCGCGCTGCAACATGTATTGGCTCTGTTCAAGTTTCAAATCGCCGGCTGAGACATGGCCTGCATTGCGATGCGTGCGGAAGTAAGATTGACCGCAGGCTCAATCATGCGTCGGCAACCGAGATAGCTGGGCAAGTACTGCGTGGCAATGCCCTTGTAGCGGGGCACCCAGTCCTTCAATCGGCTGATGTAGGCGTTGATGAGGTGGACGACGCCCGCTCTCGGCCTCGAGGTGGTCCTGTGGTCCGCGGCCCAGCTCGTGCTTTTTACGGCGCTGCATCTTCTCAATCCGATCCGCAACGAGGCCGCGATCTTCCTATTGCATGTTGCCGCGTTCGAGTTCTCCATCGAAAGTTGCTTGCAGCGCTACGCCGATCTCTTTGCTGGCAGCGTCCGCCGACGCGGCCCCCGGAAAGAATGACGTTAATTTGGCAACGTGAAGTCTGATTCCAATTCATCGATCGAAAGAGTTGGGGAAACCTATGCGTGACTTGCCGAGCCCCTTGCGAACGCCTCAAAGCGCGTCGCACAGTCCGCTTGCCGCGGCCGGCATGCCGCGCTGAACTCCGCTCGCACCCACCCGCTTCCGCCAATAAGAAGACCGCAAGGGGGAACGCTTGACCACGCCGACCGGCAGCCTGGCCACCAGAGACCAACCCGTTCCCGCGCGCGGTTTCGGCTTGGCGTCACTGCGCTCCCAGCCACTTGCCGTCTTGCTGTTCGCCGTCGGCCTCCTTTGGCCGCTCCTCTGGCTCGCGCTCAACGGATTGACTCCCACCGGCTACTACGAGGAGAGCCTCGGCTACCGCTACTTCTATACGCTGCGGCAGCTGCACGAGCCATCGACGTACTTGTTCCTGCCGCAAGGGCAATCCGCCAACCTCATCTTCAAGCTTGTGCACATCGCGCTCGATATCGGCGGAATTCCCCCAACCCAGATCCGCCCGCGCATCTACTATTTCTACATCGTCTCAGTTGCCGTCTTTCAGCTGATCAACGTTGCCGCATTCGCCTACCTGCTGCGCCAGGCGCTGCCGCGGTCGTATGCAGTGCTGGTCGCCTTGTTCTGGCTGCTTCCCTTCTACGCGGCGGGAGCTGGGGCGAATTACATCCTCTTGAGCCCCGATTATCTAGCGGTCGAGCCAGCGATCGCGATGCTGTCAGCAGCCTTGATGCTCAAAGCCTATCGCGCCGACAGTTGGGCGCGCAAAGATGCGCTTTGGCATGGAACGCTTCTGGGGGTCGTGCTGGCAACCAAGGTCACGCTCGCCGTCTTCCCCGGCGTCGTCCTGCTCTTTCTTCTGCTCACCACCCGTCCCCTCAAGCGCAGCATCGTCGTTGCTGCAGCGACGAGCTTCATCGGGGGCTGCGTGTGGCTGCTGATCGTGTCCGCCGACCTGGGCTTCAGCTTGCAGCGACTGAGCTTCCATTTCCGGGACTTGCTGGGCTTCGTGCGCTCCGGCGGCGGCTTTCCGCCGCCTGATCAATCGTGGATCCGCTGGATATGGGCCCGCGCCGTCCCGTGGCCGTGGATCTCAGGCCTCACCTATTCGATGCCGCTTCTCGGCATCGCCGCGCTGGCACTTGCGCGCAACCGCCGGCAGCTTGCGTTGCTCTCGAGCTTTCTGGCGGGCGCTCTGGCCTACTCATTTGTTCTGTTCCGGCGCGAATACACCGTCACGTTTTTGGAGAGCGGCTTTTATGCTTTCATGTTCGTCTGGTGCATCTGGTGCGTGTGGGGACAATCCGCACTTGCAGGCATGTGGGGCAGGCTCGACGGCCGCCTGCGGCCGGCGGCGTCCGTGCTCGCCGCGTCGGTCCTCGTCTACGTGGCGCTTGCGCCTCCCTACAACTTTGCGCTCGCTAACCTGCCTGTCCTCGTTAGGATGTCGCATACCGAGAAGCGCTTCGAGCAGATGACCAAGGACGTGACCGGGCGGCGCCTCTGGCTGGTCCCCGACAACAATGTGCGCCCCCTGTCGATCGAATCTGCAATCATGAAGGGCGGCAGCGGGCTCACGGGCGTTTGGTTGGAGCCCGACAGCCCCCTGATGCGCCACGCCGTTCCCAATCTGGACTTCCGCTTCGAGCGCCGCGACCACGGCCGGTGAAGTTCGAGGATTACGCGGCCGTCTTTTTCATAACGAAGACCAATTTGGATACGAGGCAGCGGGACCTCGACCAGCGTTATAACATTGATCTCTTTCGCCTGAGCTGTCGGGAGCTGCTCAAAATGGAGAACGTGGGCACGGTGGTGATGTGTGTCTCCAAGCCTGAGGCGGAGAGATCGTGAGCGCAGAGAACCTGTTGCTCCTGGCCCTCATTTGGTGCGCAGCCCAACTCGCGCTCTTCGTCACGTTGCGCGTTCTGCGTCCGGTCCGAAGCGAGGGCGCGATCTTCCTGTTGCATGTCGCAGCGTTCGTGGGCTTCACCCTTGTCGCGGCCGCGAGCTACGTCCTCTGGCCCGACATCTCTGCCACAGTTGCCGTCGGCGCCGTGTCCCTGAATGCGATCTACTGCCTCTCGTTCCTGGAGCTGTGGTCGCTGGCCGAGGGCGGCTATTCGATCGGGATGTTGAAATCGCTGAAGCAGCGCCCGCAGGCCCGCGAGCAGATGGCAGAGGCCGCCGCCGCGGTCGGCGACCGCAAGCGAGAGAACCGCATCCAGGCCCTGCAGGATCTCGCCCTCGTCAGCGATGAGGCCGGCACCTTCACATTGACGCCCAGAGGACGGCTCGTCGCTGTCGGCCATTGCGCTGCTGCGGGGGCTCGCCAACTTCCGGAACCCAGGCTGATGGCTCTCGCCATCGCGGTCCTCACGCTTCTCGCAGCGGTACTCATCCACGCCCTCGTCATGCGGCTCTCGCCGCCGCTCGGGAGCGTCGCCGCGTTCGTCGCTGTGGCGTTTGCCGGCGCCGTCGCGCTCGCGGCGATCTTGCTCCGCCAGATGGGCATCGCCGCAGAGACGATCGCGGCGCTGCTGACGTACGCTTTCGGCTGCGAGCTCTATCTCTTCCTGTCGACCTTCAGCCTGGCGAGCATCTCGTCCAACATCCTCGCCGAGCTGCGTCAACGCTCCCTCTCCGAGGAGGAGCTCGCGCATCGCTACGCCAGCGAGCGCATGGCGCGCCTGCGCATCGAGCGTTTGTTGGCGGCGGGTCTCATCGAGGAGAAAGCGGGCACCTTGAGCCTGACGCCCAAGGGCGCGCGGACGGTGCGCATTTTCGAGCGGCTGCGAGCCTTATTCGGCCATTGACGGCTCGGCCTCAACTATCGGAAGTGCCGCCATTTTCTCGCGCGGCACGGCAAACGAGTTGCGGTGGCCCGACGTCGCCGAATAGAGCGCCTTGGCGTCCTCGTGGAAGCGGTCGCCGGCCACGTCATAGCCGAGCACCACGTAGTCGCGCTCGGCAAAAAAGCGCCCGATCTTGTCGTCCTCGCTCCAGGCGATCTCGAGCATCACGAAGGGGCGAGCCCGCGCGATCGTCTCGGCAAGCCCCAAGAGCACGTCGTAGTCGAAGCCCTCCGCGTCGATCTTCACGATCGTCGGATCGAGATTGAGATCGTCGAGGCGGACGATGTCGTTGTCGATGCTGTCGATCGTCGTGCCGGCAGCGACCGTGGCCCCGAAGCTCGCCTTGATCGCCTCCTCGACCTGCTCCCGCGAGCCGGACGTGAAGGTGTGCAGCACCACGTGGCGGTAGCTCGGCACGAAGAAGCGCACGCGCGCCGGCGCGGCTCCGGCCCCCACCATCCTGTAATCGAAATTCGCATCCTCACGCTTGATCTTGGCGAGCGCCGGCTCGAGCTTCAGGTTGGGCTCGATCGACAGGATGCGATAGCCCTTGTCGAACTTGCGAAACGACAGCGCCGAGATGCCGTCGTTGGCGCCGACGTCGAGGAAGAGACCGCCCGGGGCCGCCGCAATGAAATGGCGCAGCGCGTTGTAGCTCTTGTCGTGCGGCAACAGAAACGGCACGCGGTGCACCGCTTCCCACGCGAGCTTCCAGACATAGGGGTGAGACTCCGCTAACTGCGCGGCGGTCTCAAGCAGGCGACTGGCCATTCTCTATCCCGGACCGGCGGCTTGAGCCGCGCCTCATCGTTTCTGCACGACCTCGGCGGTAGCCGAGTCGGAGCCGAGCTTCGGCGCCCGAAACACCACCAGTTCGCGCAGCAGCTTCAAAAGCGTCTTGGTGACGCTCGCCAGATTCTTGAAGCGGAACACCGAGCTCTTGTTGGTCGCCTCGGCGCCGCGCACGCCCACCTCGGCGACGCTGCAGCCCGATTTGATCAGCTTGACCAGGATCTCGCCCTGAAAGCCGAAACCGGAGCTGGTGATGTCGATCTGGCGCAGCAGCGCCCGCCGGTGCACCGGCAGCCCGTTGTAATAGTGCAGGCGCTGGCCGGAGATCAGGTTCAACAGGCCCGTGTAGCAGCGCGAGATGGCGTAGCGCATCGGCGTCTTGATGGTCTTGAGGTTCACCATGTAGGGGGCGACGATGTCGGCTGAGCCGATCTTCTCGATGATCGGCGGCAGGCTGGAGGCCGGCACGCCACCGTCGCCGCACATCATCATCACGTACTCGAGCCGCGCCTCCTTCACGCCCTTCTGATAGGAGCCGCCGAGCCCGATATTGCGCCCGTTGCGGATGAGGCGGACGTGGGGCAGCTCATCGGCCAGCCGCTGCATGATCTCACCGGTCCGGTCGCTGCTGCCGTCGTCGATCAGAATGATCTCGTAAGTGGCGATGCGCGCATCGACGGTCGCCCAGATATCGCGGATCACCCCCTCGACGACGACCTCCTCGTTGAGGGCCGGCACGATGAAACTCACCGAGTGGGGGATCTTCGTGGTCATGGTTTTCATCCCTCGGGCAATTTGGCGTCACAGCACACGACGAAAAGATAGTGCGCCATCTTGTGGTAACCGGTGTGCACCACCTCGTCGTTCATGCCGAAGCAGAAAACGGAGTGGAAATACTCCTGCATGAGACGCTTGAAATCCGGCAGCGACTTGCAATTGACGTGGCCCGCCTTGGAGTTGGGCGACGCGTAGGCCTGCGACTCGAGCGAGGGCATGCCGAGGATGACGGCGCCGTGCGGCGCGAGCGAGCCGACGATGTTCGACAGGAACGTCTGCTCGTCCGCAGGCTGTATGTGCTCCAGCACGTCGAGCGCGTAGATGCCGTTATAGGGGCCGCCGGGAACCGGCCCGGACAGCATGTCGTGCACGAAGGCATCGAACGCCCAGCGCGGATGCATGCGGGCCTTGACGTCCTCGATGAACACCGGATCGAAGTCGGTGGCCGTGAGCCTCTCGACCTCCTGGCGCACGATGCGCGTGCCGAACGCGTCCGCGCAGCCGATCTCGAGCACGTGCCCGTAGCCCGCCAGCATCTTGGCCACGAACTTGTAGCGCGACAGGGTAAAGGTCAGCCGCTTGGGGTCGTCGTTCCAGGCATAGCTGGTCATCAGGCCGAACGTTTCGAGACCGCTCTCGCCCGCCTGCTCCACCATGCCCTGATACTGACGTTCCTTCGTTTCCAACATGAGTGGCGCCTCGCTACGCGTGAAAGGTGTAGGTCTGCGGCAGGGTCACGAGCTGATCGATATATTTGCGGCCCCAGTCGACCATGTCGCGAACGCCCACACGCAAATCCGTCTCCGGCCTCCAGCCGAGGTCGGCTTCGATGGCGGAGCTGTCCAGCCAGTAGATCCAATCCTCGCCGAAGCGGGGCGGCGATGTCTCACACAGCTCGTCGAAAGAAATGCCCAGCTCCTCAGCTGTCAGCTCGACCAGCTCGCGAATAGCAATGGGCTCTTTCGGCCCGACGTTATAAACGCGTCCCAGCTCTGCCTGTTGCGCCACGAGATAGGTCGCCTTTGCCAGATCCCTGGCGTGAAGGTACGACTTCTTCGCCTTCCCCCCACCATGCAGCGGCAGCTTTTTCCCGGATAATCCACAAATAACCGCGCGCGGTAGAATGCGGTGCAGCTGTTGCCCCGGCGCGTAGGCATTGGATGGGCGAATGATGTTCATTGGAAACTTGAGCGTATTGAAGATCGAAATGAGGTGCATATCGCCCGCGGCCTTCGAGGCGGCATAGGGGCTCGTCGGCTGCAGGGGATCGGATTCGCGCGCGGGCCTGGCGACCGATCCATAGAGCTCCGAGGTCCCGATCTGAATCCAGCGCTTGAGGTAGTCGCGCTTCATCAGATCCTCCGTGATTTGCGCGAGCGCCGTCACGTTGGTGTCGAAGTAGCGCCAGGAGTACTTCCAGGAGGCCGCTCCCTCCCCTTGCGCTGCGTAATTGATGATGACCTCGGGCCGCTCCTTGTCGAGCATCTCGAACAGCCGGTCGTGCTCGAAGACGACATGGATCTGATGGTAGCGATAGCGCGGGTCGCCCTTTCCCAGATTGAGCGTGAACGGCTCCGGCTTCTCCATGTTGCGGCCGACGCAAATGACTTTCTCAACGTCGGGCTGCGCCAGCAGATGGAAGGCGGTGTGCACGCCGAAGACGCCGTTGCCACCCAGAATGACGAAGCTCTTCATCCGCGCTCCCAAAGCCATCCATCAGTCCGCTTTCAGAATTGTCCAGTAGTAGTCTCCCGCATAGGCGGCTTGGTCGAACAGCGCAATCCAATCCGACGGCGGCAGATAGGTTTCGGCCGTCAGGCACCAGCTTTCGAAGATGTCCTTCTCCTCGGCGCTGCGGTAGGCGTCGACCTGCACGAAGCATTTCGTCGGGTCGCGGCTGACGCGCCCCATCTCGGCCAGCGCGGTGCGGCAGCCCTCGCGGTCGAGATTGTGGATGGTATTGATGCTCAAGACCGCGTCGAAGCTTGCGTCCGGGAACGGCAGCTCGATGGCCGAGCCCAGGTGCAGCCGCCCGACGACGTCCGCCTCGCAATGGGTAAGCGCATAGCGCGAGACGTCGATGCCGAAGGCGTCGAGGCCCGCTTGCATCAGGTCCTTGACCAGAAAGCCCTTGGCGCAGCCGATGTCGAGCACGCGCATGCCCGGCTCGAGGCCGAAGTGGGCGACGATGTCGCGCGCCACCGGCACCCAGCGCCCGTCGTAGCGGTAGCCGCCGTAGCCGTATTCGCGCGGCCCGTCGAAATACATCTCGCCGAACTCTTTGGAGACGGCAACGACGTCGGGGCTTTTTCCGTCCTCGCGCTTCCTCACGTCGCGCTTCGACTTCGGCAGCGCGCGCAACAGATCCACTTCAGCCATGCTGCATCCCTGCCGCGTCGCGCTGCGCCTTGGCGAGACCGTCGGGCAGCGGCGTGTGGTCGAAGTCGGGGAAGGCCTGTTTGAGCGAGGAGACGTCGAAGGGGCGATAGCCGTTGTGCGGCATCGGTCCCGAGCGCGGGCTGCCCTTGATGGCGATGCCGCCACCCGCCAGGCCTGCGACCTGCTCGGCGATTGCGCGGAAGGAGTGCGTCGAGCCCGTCGCGATGTTGAGCGCGCCCGAGCTGCGGTAGAGCAGCACGCGCACGATCACCTCGGCGACGTCATCGACCAGCACGTGGTCGCGCCGCTCCTCGCCCTCGCCGAACAGCACGATGTCCTTGCCCTCGGCGGCGAGGCGGCGGAAGCGGTTGGGCCCGTAGCCGTTGTGGGGATCGCTGGCGCCGTAGATCAGCGTGGGCCTCAGCGTCGCGAACGGCGCTGCCGACGCCGCCTCGGCGAGCGCGATCTCGCGCGCCAGATGCATGACGCCATGCAGCGTCGTTGGCGCCACCGGAGACGCTTCCGACAGCGGCAGCGGCCCGTCGGCGTAGACCGCGTCCGAGCTGATGTTGACGACATGCGCGACCGGCGCGGCGGCCAGCGCCTCGGCAATCGCCTTGGCGAGGCGCATGTTGTCGATCAACATGTCGAGGTTCTTGCACGGGGCGATCGCAGCCACCGCGACGAGCGCATCGGTGGGCCGCAGCGCCGCGGCAAGCTTGGCTCCGGCGTCGGGCTGCAGAAGGTCGATGTCGCTGCGGCTGAGGCCGAGAGCGGGGGCGCCTATGTCTGCCAGACGGCGCATCAAGGCCGCGCCGACAAATCCGTGCGCCCCCAGCACGACGGTGCGCTCAGGCAGCATCGGCGTGGCGTTCTTGTGCTCAAGCATGATCGCCTCCTATGCGGGAGCGGCTTCGACCGCACGGCCGAGCGTCGTCCATACCAGCCCTGCCCCGCGCGCCGCCTCGCCATCGAGCACCGCGAAGGGATCGAGGACGAGGCGGCCGGTCAGCCGTGCGGCGATGTCGGCGGCGGGGATGGTGCGGTACTGCGGCCAGGGCGTGAGGATCATGAGCGCGTCGGCCCCGTCGAGCGCACCCAGCGGATCATCGAAGCCGTGCGCGCCGCTATGGTGCGCGAGATCGGCCGAAACCACGGGATCGTGCACCCGCAAGTGCGCCTGGGGCAGCTGCTGCAGCGTCGCGATCGACGGCGAGTTCTTCACCGAGTGCGTGTTCTCCTTGTAGGCAAGGCCCCACACGGCGATGGTGGCGTCGGGCTTGTTGTCGACCAGCATGCGGCGGATGGCGCGCGCGGCCCAATCGCGGCGGCGCCGGCTGTTTACCTGCCAGGCGCGCACCACGCCGGCGTCGGTGCCGTGCTGATCGGCGAGCCTGATGACGGTCGCCAGATCGCGTTCCAGATTGCCGCCGGCAATGCCGAGCCCCGGCACCAGGTAGCTGTAGGGACCGATGCGCTGGTCGAGCCGCAGCGACGGCACGATCTCCGACCAGTCGGCGTTGATCGCCTCGCACAGCTCAGCCAGCGTGTTGGCGACGCTGATCGAGGCGACGAGGCACATGTTGATCGAGATCTTGGCGAGCTCGGCGCTCTCATAGCGCATGGGCAGGATGGGGCAGCCGAAGGCCTCGAGCACGGCGCGAAAGCGCGGATCGATCGGCTTGCCCGGATCGGCGCAGCCGACGATGTAGCGCTCGGGCTCGGTGGCGCGCTCCACCGCGCGGCCGAAGACGAGCGTCTCCACCTGATAGTAGAGCCGCTCGTGCGCAATGCTCTCAAGAGCGCGCGTGAAGCCCGGCGGCACCTGGCACAGCACGACGAGGATGGCCTCGGGGCCGAGCGCGCCGGCCACCTGATCGATGAGCTTGCGGATGCCGGTGAGATCGCTGACGCCGGCGTCATCGGTCGGCACGTCGGGCGCGATGTAGACGACGTCGCATTTCTTCAGGTCGGCAAGGTCGGAGGTAAACGACTGCCGCGCGCCGTTGGCGCGCACGAGATCATCGAGCTTCGGCTCCACGACGGGAAGCTCGCCGCGCTGCAGCCGTGCGATGAGCGCGTTGTCTGCATCATAGCAGACGGTTTGGAAGCCCTTCGCCGCGACCGCAGACGCGGACACCAAGCCGAGATGGGTCATCCCCGCAAAACCGACGACCGGTAGAGTCGATTTTTTCACCGCCATTTCCATCGCCTCGCCGCCGAGCCGCGACAGCGTCTTCTGCAACCACAGATCGCCCGCGAGATCGGTCGGCGTGTGCGCCTCACAAAGCCCCTTGAAGTGGGCGTACTCCGCCGCCCAGGTCGGATCGTCCTCGACCAGCGTCACCGTGCTTTCCGGCGGGCGTCCGCTCGGGAGCACGCGGGTGCGACCGATGAAGCTCGACGGTCCCCACTTGCACAGCGAGGTAATGTGCGCCGTCCCATTCTCGGCGAGGATGTCGCACGTGAAGTGGTTGCGCCACATCAGAAGCGTCATCTCCAGCTCGATGCGCGGCACGCCGCCTTCGCTGGCGATGACGACGTGGTCGGGGGCGCGGTTCTCGAAACTATTGGCGGAGACGACTTTGAACGTGTCGGCGACATCGCCGAACCAGAACTTGCAGGTGTCGAGCAGATGCGAGCCCAGATCAGGCAGCACGCCCGCGCCCTCGTCGCGCCAGGCCGAGTCACGCACTAGCCGCGCCGTGCCGTTGCCGTAGAACATGCGGCAGCTGTAGATCTTGCCGAGCGCACCGGAAGCGATGAGGTCGCGCATGCGCACGAAGTGCGGCTCGAAGCGATGGTTGTAGGCGGTGTAGAGCACCACGCCCTTTGCTTGTGCCTCGCGCTCGAGCGCGGCGATCTCGGCATCCTCCGGCGTCCACAGCGGCTTTTCGACGAGCGCGTGCTTGCCGTTGGCGACGAGGTAGCGCAAGAGCTCGGCCTTGGGCTTGTCGGGCGTGCACATCAGGCAGGCGTCGTAGTCGCCGAGCGGCACGTCGTGAAGCGTGCGGTAGCGCGCCTCCTCGTTCACCGGGTCGATAGAGGCGACGAAATCGCTTCCGGCAAAGCGCTGCCGCTTGCGCCCCTGCACGCCTAGTCCCGCAACGATCATACGCATATTCAGAAACTCACAGTCCCTCGCCGGCTTGCCGTTCGGCCTGGTTGATCTTCTTTTTCACGCTGTTCGGCGTCACCGGGATGTTGCCGTCCTCCTCGCACTCGCAGCCCGCGGCAATGCTGCCGAGGATCGTCGCCATGACCGCGTTCTGCGAAGTGAGCATGGCGAGCGTGGCGTAGGCGAGCAGCGCGTCGCCGGCACCGACCGCATCGACGAGCTTTTCTACGAAGCTGTCGACCACGAAGAAGCTGTCGAGCTTCTCGTGCTGCTCGCCGCGGCAGGTGAGCACGCCGCGGTCGCCGAGCTTGAGGATCAAGAGCTTGCATTGCGCCGCATCGAACACGCCCGAGGCGAGCGGGCGGATGCCGGAGTCCTGGTCGGCGAGCGCGAAGCGCGCCTCGCGCTCGTTCGGCGTGATCAGATCGAAGCCGCGGAAGTCGGTGATGTTGCCCCAGCGGCTCGCCACCTGACTGTCAGCCGCACGAAAGGTGTCCTCGGGAATGGACTCGATCAGCTTGGGGATCGTGCGCCGGTTGAAGATGCCGTGGCGGAAGTCGCTGAACACCACTGCCTCGGTCTTGGTGTCGCGCAACGTGCGGGTCAACTGCTGCAGCACCTGGTCGGAGATCGAGCTGTTGTCGAGCGTGTCGATCTTCAACAGGCGGTAGCCCCCGGTCACCACCGCGTTCTTGTTGACGGTGGGGCGCGTTGCGTCGATGACGGGGCGGCAGTCGACGCCGGCCTCGCGCAGGTTCTCGATCACGAAGTCCTTGTGCGCGTCCTCGCCCAGCACGGTGGAGAACACCACCTCGGCGCCTGCCGACTTCATGTGCTTGGCGACGATGGCCGCGCCGCCGATGAAATCAACCTGGCGCTCGAACAGGACGCTCATGGTCGGCGTCTTGGTCTGGCCGCCGATCATGGCGCAGTAGGTGTAGGAATCGACGATGGTGTCGCCGACGAGATGCACGCGCTTGCCCTTCATGTTGTCGAGGCAATTGCGCAGCATGTCGAAGGTGATCTTCTCGCTGTCCATGAGGCTCAGAAGCTTCTCGAGCTTCAGGACCGGCGGCGCGATGTTGATCAGGTAGCTGGAGGAGTAGACGATGTCGCCGGGGCTGAACAGCAATTCGCCGCCGTAGCTCTGGACGGCGTCGATCTCCTCTTGCGTGCGCGCATGGATCTCGCCCGTGGCGTTGTACTCGTAGCCCTTCACGAAATAGTCGGGCTGGATCACCTTGAGGTTCTCGATCGGCGTCGCGTGCTCGTCGATCACCACGTAGTCGACGATCTCGAAGGCGGCGAGATTGACGGCGCGCAGCTCTTGGGGCACGTGCGGGCGATACTTGCCCTTGTCGATGTGGCGGTCGGCGGTGAGGCTCGCGATCAGAATGTCGGCCTTGCTCTTGGCGTAGAGCAGATGGCGCACGTGCCCGGGGTGCACGATGTCGAAGACGCCGTGGCACATGATGGCCTTCTTCGTGCGCGGCATGGGCCCCAGCAGCGCGTGAAGCTCAGCGGGCGTCTTGATCTTGTGGCGGTATTGAGCCGAGAGCGCGAAGGTCATTGCGGATCAACTCCTGGAAGCGATCGCTTCTCTCCGAGGTACTGGAACCAGGTGCGCGTCGCCTCTTTTATGGAAGCAGGATCCCACAGGGGGGCGTCGCGCCAGCGGTCGATCTCCGAGAACATGCGCTCGACGCCGTCTTCGAAGGGCACCGTCGGCTCCCAGCCGAGCATCGAGCGGATCTTGGAGATGTCGGCAAAGGTGCAGTCGGGCTCGCCGGGGCGTTTGGGCACGTAGACGACCTCGCCGCCCAGCAGCTCGACCAGACGATTGACCGACTGCGGCCGGCCGGCGCCGACGTTGAAGCGCTCGCCCGACACCTGCGTCTCAGCCGCCGCAAAGAAGGCCCGCGCCACGTCCGTCACGTAGACGAAGTCACGCGTCTGCGTGCCGTCGCCGACGACGGTGAACGGCTTGCCGGCGAGCTTCTGTTTCAGGAACACGCCGAACACGGCCCCATAGGCGCCCGTCGTGCGCACGCGCGTGCCATAGGCATTGAAGATGCAGATCGAGTTGACGGGGAGCCCGTAGACCCGGTGCCAGTGGAACACCGCCTGCTCGCCCTGATACTTGGACAGCGCGTAGGGGTATTGCGGATCGATTGCGTGGTCCTCGCGCGTCGGCGTCGCGGCGAGCCCGTAGCACGAGGACGAGGCGGCATAGACGAGCTTCTCCACGCCCGCCGCCGCGCGCGCATTCGAGCACGCGCACGGTGCCTTGCACGTTGGTGTCCATGTACTCGATCGGCTGCTCGATCGAGGGCACGATGTCGCCGATGCCGGCGAAGTGGAACACGTAGCGGGCGCCCGCGAAAACGGGGCTCGTCGGCTCCAGGTCGCGGACGTCCCCCCAGGTGCAGGAGAGCCGCGCATCGTCGGCATGGTCGTCGAGGTTGGAGCGGTGGCCGCCGACGAGGTTGTCGACGACGCGCACCTTAAAGCCGCGCTCCAACAGCAGCCCCACCATGTGGCTGCCGATGAAGCCGGCTCCGCCTGTCACAACTGCGATCGGTGCGCTCATGCGGCTTTGAGCTTCTTGAGCGTGCGCACGTTGTAGTACCAGTCGTTGCTCATGCTGGCTGGCACCTTGCCGGCGCGGAAGGCGTGGCACAGATCGCGCACGGCCTCGTCGATGCCGTGCTTCGGGCTGAAGCCCAAGACGCGCGCGATCTTGTCGGAGTTGATGTGATAGGAGCGGTTGTCGTTGCTCGGCGTCGTCACGATGTCGATGGGCGCCTTCTCGGGGAACTCCTCCTCGACCACGCACTTCACCAGATGCGCCAGGTCCGTGATGCTCATGTTCTGGTAGCCGCAGTTGAAGATCTCATCGGCGATCTTCTCGTTAGGCGCCGTGAGCAACATCTTGCAGGCGTCGATGTAGTCCTGGATGTGCAGGTTGGGCCGCAGCTGCGCCCCGCCGAACACCGTGATGCGGTTGTTGGTGATGGCGTGGTTCGTCAGAATGTTGACCGACAGATCGAGCCTGAGCCGCGGGGCGTAGCCGCAGACGGTCGCCGGGCGGAACACCACGCCGACGAAGTTGTCGTCCGTGTGCTTGAACAGAAGCGGCTCGCACATGCCCTTGTACTTATTGTAGAGCGTGAGCGGCACCAGCGGGTGGTCCTCGGTGACGTCGGGGGCGTCCGAGACGCCGTAGACCGAGCTCGACGACGCATAGATGAAGCGGCGCACGCCCGCCGCCTTGGCGGCGAGCACCATGGGCTCGAAGGCCTCGAGGTTGACCGAGGTCGAGAGCCGCTCGTCGAGCTCGAAACTCGCATCGTTGGAGATGCAGGCGAGGGTGATCACCGCGTCCTGACCTTTGAGCGCCTCGGCCAGCCGCTTCGTATCGCGGATGTCGCCTTCGATCACCTTCAGGTTGGGATGGTCCTGCGGCAGGAAGAAATCGCCGAAGTACATGATGTCGTAGACGGTTACGTTGTAGCCGATCCTCGAGCAGCTGCGGCGTCAGCAGGCTACCGACGTAGCCCGCTCCGCCCGTTACAAGCACGTTCTTAGACATGTGGTCGTCTTCCCCCTCGAGCGTTACGCAGCGACCGGCTGCTCGGCGATCGAATAGCCGGCGGCCGTCGCATCCCGGTAGAACATCTTCACCGTGTCGAGCGAGTACTCGTCGAGGTCCTTGCCGACGAGCGCCAGCTTGGCGAGCACATCGTTGGTCACGGTGATGATGTGGCAGCCGATCTCATCGGCCTGGAAGATGTTGAGGAGCTCGCGCGGGCTCGCCCACAACAGCTCGATGTGCGGATAGGGCTTCAGGATCTCCAGGCACTGGCGCATCAGCGGCACCGGATCGCGCCCCGTATCGGCGACGCGGCCGGCAAACACCGAGACGATCGCTGGCGCATCGGGCGCGATGTACTTGGCGATGCGCTCGACCTGCTCAGGCGTCATTACGGCGGTGACGTTGACGGCGGCGCCTGCACGGCTCAGCGCCTCGATCACCTCGCCGCAGAAGCGGCCTTCCGTGTTCGACACAGGGATCTTGACGTTGACGCGCGTGTTGGGGCCCCAGGACGCGATCCTGCGCCCCTGCGCGATCATGCCGGGAAAGTCGTCGGCGAACACCTCGAACGACACGGGCCGATCGGGAATCGCCTGCAAGACCTTGTGGGCGAAGCTCTCGTAGTCGGAGATGCCCGCCTTGCGCATCAAGGTCGGATTGGTGGTGAAGCCCTTGATCAGAGGGTTCTTGGACAGCTTGACGATTTGATCGAAGTCCGCCCCGTCGGCGAACACTTTGATCCCGAGCTCGCTCGTTGTGCGCATTATTGCCCCGCCTTGTTAGATTTCAGTCAGTACGATTTCGGTCGCCTCACTCAATGAAGTTACGACAAAGTCCGCGCGCTCCGGCCTCGGCTCGCGGTATCCCAGATCGATGAAGACGGTCTTGCATCCTGCCGCTATGCCGGCATCCACGTCGCTGGCGCGGTCACCAATCATGACGCTGCGCGACAGGTCAAGACCGAGCCTCTTGGCCGCTTCGAGCAGCATTCCCGGTCGCGGCTTGCGGCACGCGCAGGCATCGCCTTGCGTGTGGTAGCAGACTCGAATCTCATCCACAGAAAGCTCGCGCCGGAGCCGCTGGTGCATCTCCTCCACCACCGATTGCGCGATGAGGCCGTTGCCGACGTCGGGCTGATTCGTCACGACGACGAGCCGATAGTCGGCCGCCTTGAGACGCGCAACGCACTCCTTGGCGGCGTCATAGAAGCCGAAGTCCTGAAGCCGGCGCGGCGCAAACGATCGTCCGTCGCGGAACTCCGGAACGACCAGCACCCCATCCCTGTCGAGGAATACGGCGCGATTCCCAATCGTGCTGGCCCCCATTTGGCGCTCACCACTTCGTGCTTCGGACTTGCAGCTCGGGATGCGAGACGAGGCAGTGCCAGACGATCGCCTGCATGCCCTCCGAGAGCGGCGTGATGCGGTCCGGATTGACCACGGGGATGATGACGACGACGTCGCCCTGCTTGGCGGTGTAGCCGCTGTCGCGGCCGACGATGCCGAACACCTTGGCGCCGCGCTCCTTCGCCAGATCGATGGCGCGCACCAGATTGACGCTGACGTTGCGCTCCGCGTCGCCGCCGCCGACCGAGTAGATGAGCAGCGCGTCCTTGTCGGAGAGGCGGCTGACCTGCAGCCAGCCCGCAAAGATCGTGTCGAAGCCCTCGTCGTTGGCGCGCGCCGTCAGCTCGGAGACGTTGTCGGTCGGCGTGTAGGCCTCGATGTTGCACAGCTTGCGGAAGTCGTTGACCGCGTGGCTGCAGTTGCCGGCGCTGCCGCCGACGCCGAGCAGGAACAGGCGCCCGCCGCGCTCGCGCAGGGCGGCAAGCTGCTGCGCCAGACCTTCGACCACGGTGCGATCGATCTGCCCGCAGATCTGTTGCACTTCCGAGAAAAACGATGCGGCGTGTGTGTTCATGCGAGCCCTGATATGCACTTAAGGTCGGCAGCTTCTGAAGCGATCTTAGTTGGCGAAGCAAGCGTTCGCCATGAAAGTCGCGACGCGAGGCGGGGCTTTTCCACGACGAAGACGCGCGCCCATGCACGGCGTTGCCGCCGGAAAAATGCAACCGGCCGACTGAGTCGGGCGAGCCTAGAAGAGTTGCGCGTGCCTCAGGGACACATGCCGCAGATATTGTGCGACTTATGCACAGCTTGTTCGGTCGAGCGGGCTGATGCTGGCGCGCTTAAGCGCTCACGACTTCACGCCGGGCATCCGGGCCAGGCTCAACTGCTGCGACAGACGCCGGCGCGCCACCGGCACCAGATCCCGCGGGCGCAACCGCACGAAGAGCCACGCGGTGATCGCGGCCTCACGTAGGCGCGCCATGAGGCACGGCAGCAGACCCGATGCGCACGCGCGCCGGCGCTCCTGGATGAGGCCGAAGCGGCGGGTCGAGAACAGATGCCGCCCCTTCCAGCGTTGCGCGTAGCCCGGCGGAAACGTGTCGCCGGCCGCCGCCATCTTCTCCTCGACCGCGGCAATCATGCTGAGCGTCTTATCGAGGTTGACGCTCTGCGACCAGGCAACGCCGCCTTCGACGCGGCGCCACGCGCACAACACCTCGGGCGAGAAGCAGGCCCCGTGCTTCAACGCCAGCAGGCGCGAGGTATAGCCGTCGGTGAAGGCGTGCAGCGCTTCGGGAAAGCCGCCCGCCTCGATCAGCGCCTTGCGGCTGAAGAGGCTCGCGTTGCCCATGAACCAGCCGTCGTCCTTGAGCAGAAAGCGCGCCGCCTCGGCGGGCGTGATGTAGCCCGGCTGCGCAATGGGGATCGGCGTCGGCAGCGGCCCGTGCCAGCGCCCGGCCTCGTCCAGGATGTCGCTGCGCGCCGAGAACAGCCCCGCTTGCGGGTGCGCCTCGAGCAGCGCCATGCCCTTCTGGAAGAAGGCCGGATAGGTGCGGTCGTCGGAGGCCGCGAAATGAATGGCGGTCCCCCGCGCCATCTGCAGCCCGACGTTCATGTTGGGCACGACGCCGCGGTTCTTCGGATTGCGCACGATCTGCGCGTTCTTGAAGCGCGGCAGATACCGTTCGAGAATGGCCACGCTGTCGTCGGAGGAGGCGTCGTCGATGAAGATGGCCTCGTCGGCGGGCCGCGTCTGGGCGGCAAGCGCCTCCAGCGCCTCGGGCAGATAGTGTGCGTGATTGTAGTTGGTCAGCACCAACGACAGCATGCGCGAGGGCTCCGGGTCATGTTCAGAGGATGCCACCGGGGTCAAGCCGCAAGGCCTCTTGCGTGCATCCAAATGGCGAAGCTGTCATAGGCGACGACGCGCGGCTCAGTCAATATTTCGGCCGCCGCGAAGGCGCGCATCTCACGTCCTTCGCGGATCGTGAGCCGGCTCAACGCGGCGCGTCGTCGACCTTGACCTCGTAGTAGTAGCGCACGACGCGGCCGAAGCCGCCGAAGGAGAACGAGAAGTCGGTGACGTAGCGTCCCCTCGCCGCCTCGAGGCCGAGCTCCTCCTCCAATTCGCGCGCCAAGGTCTCCTCGACGCTTTCGCCCGGGTCCATGCCACCGCCGAACAAGCCCCAATGACCCGGATAGAAGATGCCGGGCTTCTGGTCGCGCAGCTGCATGAGATAGCGGCCGTCCTCGAGCACGATCAGCGCGGCGACCGCATCGCCCGGCTTCAGCGGGCCCTCCTCGCCGAAGTAGTCGGTCATGCGGGGATCTCGCTCCTGCTGCGGGCGCCCGCGATCGCCGCACCGAAGACATCATCGAGCACGTCGTATGGGTCGGGCGGCGTCCACCCCGTCAAGCCGCAGAGCCGCGAGCTGTCGAGCGAGGAGAAGGTGGTGATCTCCTCGCGCGGGAAACCGGCGTCGGCAGCGCGGCTCTCGACGACGCGCGTGAGGGGCGCCCCGAGGCGGCGGGCGAGATGACGCGCGGCCTCGACATAGCTCATGTCCTTGGCGCCGGAGACCTGAAAGAGGCCGCTCTCGCTGCGGTCGGCAAGCGCGAGCAGCGCCGACACCGCGTCGTCGAGCCGTATCGGCGCCAGGTGCAGATCCGTGAAGGCCGTCACCTCGCGGCCCGCGGCGAGCGCCTCGATCCACCCGCAAAAAAGCTTGAGCTCGGGCGTCAGCACCTTGGACAGGCGCAAGATCATCGCGGCGTCTCCCAAGGCGGAGAACTCTGCTTCGGCCTCGGCCTTGAGCCGGCCGTAGACGGTCAGCGGACAGGGGGGCTCAGAAGCGGGGACGCGAGGGCTCTGCCAGTCGTAGACGGCGTTGGTCGACAGCAAAATGACGCGCGTGCCGCGCGCGACCAAGCGCCGGGCGAGACGCGCCGGCCCCGTCGTGTTGACGCGTCGCGCCAGCTCGGGGTCCTTGCGGCACTCGGCGAGGCCGGTCATGGCCGCGCAAAAGAAGGCGATGTCGGCCTCGGGCAGCGCCACGGTGTCGAGGTCGGCACCCGCCAGATCGATGACGACAGTTCCCGCGGCATGCGGCCCTGAGCGCCGCGTGGTGCCGTAGACCGTATCGCCGCGGCGCTGCAGCGCGCCGACCAGCGCCGCCCCTATGCCTGCATCGACGCCGACGACGAGTGCCCGCATCACCACCCCGCTCTGGTTGCCCCGTCTCGGCTCAGCCGACCGAGGTCGTCTCTTTCGGCGCGTCGACATCGCCGCCCTCGGCGTCGGCGCCCACCGTCTCTCGCTCGATCATCTCCAGACTGCCGATCTCGCGCCGGTCGATCATCCACAAGGCGCCGCCGATCAAGCTGACCGTCAGCAGAATTAGAGCGAAGAGAACGCTCGAGCCGAACGCGGTCTCGGCCGGCAGCCCCAGCGCGCCGAACGCCACGATGGCGGTGCCCTCGCGCACGCCCCAGCCGGCGACCGAGATCGGCAGCATGGCGATCTCGAGCACGGCCGGCACCAATAGCGCGCATCCGGCCGCGATCGTCGGCGCCACGCCCCAGCCCAAGAGCAGCACGAAGAACAAGGCGCAGCTCGACAGGGCAATCAGCAGCGAGAGAGCTGCCGCAACGATCAGCCTGCGCTCGGGCCGATAGAGATGCCGTCCGATCGTCGCGGTATGCAGCACGAGCTGAATGATGCTGTTCTCTCGAATGTGCAGCGGGAGGCGGCGGAAAAGGCCCAACCGGCCCGGCACGACGGCAAGCAGCGCAACCGTCACCATTCCCGCCACGCCGGCGATCGCCAGGACGATCAACCCCAAGCGCACGGTGGGTGCCGTGATCACGCTGAGCAGCCACGGCAGCGATGCAAGCAGAAGCACGTGGTTCATGCAGATGCCAACGAGCCGATCCAAGGCGACCGCCGCCGTTGCGTCGTGCAACGGCAGCCCGCATGCACGGATGCGCCAGATGCGCAGCGCGTCTCCGCCCAGGAACGAGACGAACGTCTGCCCGAAGAACATTCCTTCGAGCGTCACGCGAAAGGCGCCGCCCACCGGAAGGTGGCGCCCATAGAGCCCGACCACGGCCGAGAGCCTGCCGGCGGCAAAGTATGTCTGGGCAAGTGCAATGATGAACCCCATGGCAATGGCATAGGGCGATACCGAAAGCAGCGTGTGCAGGACGGCATTGACGTCGAGGCTCAAGGCGATGGCGACGAGAATGGCCGCGCCCAACGCCAACTTGATCGCCGTTCGTGCGGTCGTACCCATTAGCACTCTAGCCACTGGATTTCGCGAGGGGCGCACGTTCGCGACCCTCGGGCGGAGACGAGCATAGCATCGCGCCTCAATATGGACCCTTGAAATTGTCCTCGCGGCTCAGATCGCCCACCCGCTCCGGATCGGCGCCGAGCGTCGCCAGCGCGGCCTTGGCGATGGTCGACGCCTTGGGATAGAAGGCCTGCTCGAGCTTGTAGGACACGGGCGCCGGGCAGTTCGGCAAGGCGATGCGCCGCACCGGCGCCTTCAGGTGCGACCACGCCTTCTCCGCCGCCAGCGCTGCGACCTCGCTCACGACACCGCACAGCTCCCAGGACGTGTCGGTGACGATGAGGCGCCCCGTCTTCCTGACCGAGGCGAGGATCGTCTCCTCGTCGAGCGGGCGGATGGAGCGCAGGTCGATGACCTCGGCCTCGACCCCATGGCGGGCGAGCTCGTCGGCCGCGTGCATGGCCTCATACGCCATGAGCGAGGTGCCGACGATGGTGATGTCGCGCCCCTTGCGCACCACGTTGGCCTTGCCGATCGGCGTGGGCGTGTCCTCCTCGGGGACCTCGCCCGCGACGGAGTAGAGCGTTCGGTGCTCCAAGATCACGACGGGCCCGTTGTGACGCAGGGCAGCGAGCGTGAGGCCCTTGGCGTCGCTGGGGAACGTCGGCATCACCACGCTCAGGCCCGGGAAGTGCGCGAGCGGCGCCTGCAGGCTCTGGGAGTGCGTCGCTCCTTGTCCCCATCCCTTGCCGACGACGGCGCGCACCACGATGGGGACGTTGCCGGCGCGCCCCATGAACATGTAGCGCCACTTGGCGGCGAGGTTGATGAGGTTGTCGAAGCTCAAGAACATGAAGTCGTTGCGCGGGTGCACGATCACTGGCCGCTTGCCCATGGCCGCCGCGCCGATGGCGATGCCGGTGAGGGCGTTCTCCATGGCGGGCGCATCGAAGACGCGGTCGGGACCGAAACGCTTCGCCGCCGCCGTGGTCGAGCCGAAGATGCCCGAGGGATAGTCGACGGCGATCCCGGTCACGAAGATGGCGGGATCCCGCTCCATGGCTTGGCACAGGCCCTCAGACAGGGCTTGCGCATACGTCAACTCGCGCATCGCGCGTACCCCCTTAGTCAAATGAGATCGAACAAGGTGGAGACTTCCGGCCAAGCCGCCGCACGCGCGCGCTCGATGGCCGCGTCGACCTCCTGCTGCATCCCAGCGCGCCACTTCGCCAGCTGCGCCTCGTCGGCCGCTCCCAAGCGCAGCAGGCGCTCCTGGCTGCGGGTGACGGGGCAGCGCTCCATCCAGGCCTCGACCTCCGCGCGCGTGCGATACGTCCGCTCGAGCTCATGGTCGAAGTGCGGGCCGACGTGCTCGCGCCAGCGATAGGTCATGCATTCGAGGAACACCGGCCCCTCGCCGCGGCGCAACGTCGCCACTGCCTTTTGGGTCGCCCGGTAGACCTCGAGCACGTCGTTGCCGTCGATGCGAAGCGCCTCGACCTTGAAGGCGCGCACGCGCTCGCACAGATCGGAGCCGGGCGCCTGGCGCACCTCCAAGGGGCTCTCGGTCGCGTAGAGGTTGTTCTCGCAGGCGAACAAGACCGGCAACCGCTTGATCGCGGCGTAGTTCAACGCCTCGTAGAAGGCACCCTCATCGAGCGATCCCTCGCCGAAGAAGGTGACGGCGACGCGGTCCACGGCATCCATCTTGAACGCGAGCGCGGCGCCGACGGCAACCGCCGTCATCTCGCCGAGGATGGCGCTGGTGGCGATCATGCCGCACTCAGGCGCCGTCAGATGCACCGAGCCGCCGCGTCCGCCCGAGCAGCCGTCGGCGCGGCCGTAGAGCTCGGCGGCGAGCTCGTAGATGCCGCCGCCCTTGGCGAGGTAGTGGTTGTGGCAGCGGTGATGGCTGAAGACCACGTCGTCGGTGCGCAAGGCATGGCACACGCCCACGGCCACCGCCTCCTGCCCGGAGCCGAAATGCGCCGGCGTGCGCATCTCCTGCTCGCGATAGCGCTCCGCGAGCCGCTCCTCCGTCAGGCGCACCTTGAGCAAGCCCTGATGCAGCGCGATCAGCAGATCTTTGTCGGCGCGCGCCTCTTCAGGTCCCATGTCAGCGCGGGGCTGCGTTGTTTGCTTGTCCTTCAGGAAAACATCCATGGAAACCGAGTACCCCTCCTTGAGACACGTCCAGGCAACGCTCGCCGACGTGCGCACCCCCAAACTGGCACAAGCTATCGTGTCGGAGGCGGCGTTGGGGCATCGTGCGCGACTGAATCCCCAACTTCTTCGATGATCGGGGAAAGACCGTTCATGATCTTGCGCACCGCTAAGCGCAGCTCCTCTTTGCGCTGCGGCGTCACCTTTTCCATCGCATCGCCGGCCCGAATGATCACTGTATAGGCGGTTTGGGCTAAATTTCCGATCCTTGCAGTGTGCAGCGTAGCGATCCGCTCAGCATGCTGTTGAAGCGCGCCATGGCACTGAACAGCGGAAGAGAGGCCAACAGGATAAACCCAGACAGAACCACCCCGCTGACCAGGGCGGGCGAGACATGCTCCATATCCGGTAGAAGCTCCACTGCGCCGAGGTGCGCAAGGTATCAGGCCCGTTGGCGTCTCCCCTGCGCTCTGCGGATCCATTCCTCGGAAAGCTGCGGCTTGTCTTCGCCTGTCGATAGAGAGCGCTGACCTCTCCAATCCGGGTCACTGCCTCCGCAGATTCCCGCCTGCAAGTCCGTTGTGCGAACGACAACACCGAAAGCGCGGGCCATGATCAAATAGGAGCCGTCTCTGTGCAGAATCTCCAAATCGAAATCTTCACTCATGCGGACCATTTCGGCGATGGAGAGGGTGAGCGGTCCTGGCGGCGTCAAGGATTTGGCGGGACGGTGGATCGCCACCTGAGCCGAAGAATTGCCCAGTCGGTCGTCCACCAAATCCCGCGCAATGATTTCGGGCTTTGGGATCGGCACTGTCATCGGACTCATAGATTGCACGCTCCACAATGTCCAGGTCCGAACACCTGTAATCCTCCGTAACGTTGGCGCTCAAAGAATTCAGCGTGGCAACCTGCAGAAAACAAACATAGAAATCCGGGACGCCAGTATTTCTTATTCGAGTGCCGGTCGGCAAGCCAAACATAGAGATTTTCAGATGCGGTTTTCTCATCCGCGGAGCGATCCGTCGGCCCGCTCGAGCGGCCGCATGTAGGCCCACGTTCGTGCAACGACGCCGAACGGCGTGGCATATGTGTTCGACAGAATGCCTTCGCCGTCGAGGTGCGGCGGCTCGAGCGCTTCACCCAGGCAAACTGGTCCGGGGGCAACAGCATCGCATATTTGATCTGCACGAAGCTCCAGCCCGAAACGAAGACCAAGGCCGAAGCTGCGGCGGCGAAGGCCCCCGTCACGAGATGCCTGTGCGGCGGCCCGCCTGCGATCGGCGGGCAAGCGTTATGGCCAAGCGCAAGAGCTGTGAAGAGACCGAGCCCCAGCACAGCGTCGAAAAAGAACACCGGCAACGGGCAAAGCCTGTAGAGATAGCCTGTGTGGAGGTAGCCCGCGCTCAGCCTGTAGACCACCAAATAGGCGAGCGCACCGCAGATCAGGAACGGAAGCGATCGAAGCGGGAACGGCGTACCAGCGCCCAAGCATCGCGCCCGTCCCGTCAAGATCGATCAGAGCCCCACAATGTCGCAGACGGTGATAACCGCCACCTGCGCCACCGGGCCGGAAACCGGCGTCAGCATGTCCCGCCAGAGATCCGACATCGCCCGCTCGTAGAGCCAGCCCTGGTTGGCGATGAAGAGGCCCAGACACGAACAAGTAGAAGCCGGCACGAACGCCGCGGCCCAGCGGCGGCGGCGCGCCCGACAAGGACACCCTCTGCGCCGCTGCTCGAGAGCCCCCATGGCAAGCGGCAATGGCCGCCACAAGGCACAGAAGCCCTTGTGAGAAGCAAGAGTCCTAGCTGCCTCCGGACAAGCCCGTCCCAGGGGCCGCCGAAGACGTGCGCTCCCACCGTCGGCAAGCGCGAGAGAACAGCACGAAAGTGCCCAGCGTCAGCGAGCCGACACCGAACCGAGCCGTGCGCTCATGTGCCATGTCCTTGGCATCCTTCGGACCCGGCAGGCCGCAAATCGGACCAGCAGGGCCGCAAAGGCCAAGATGAGGCGAGCAGGCTCAACAAGAGGCGTGGGCACCTGCATCACGTAGGTGAAAGTCGAGCGCAGGAAGGCGTATCGAGCCCTGTAAAGCCGGCGCCGGATTGCACATTGTAGAAGAACGCGATGTTGCGGTTTTCGTAGAAGTTCCGCAGCGTCTGGCAGGAAGTCTGGGTCGTCGGGCGCGTAGTTCCTGGCGGTCAGCGTCAGCGTCAGATCCTGCAGGAAGCCGTCCCAGCCGAGATAAAGCGCGAGCTGCGTGACGACGATGGCCAGTCCGCAGAGCGGCGCCTGCTCCCTGCACGAACCCGCTCGCGACGACCGCGCGCCACTCACGCCGATATGTCCAGAGCGTGTAGAAGGCGACAGTCAGCGTCGTGAAGACGGCGAATACCAGCTCCCAATAAAAGAGCCCCGCGTAGAGCAGGAACGTGGCGAGCGCCCAGTTCCTTCGCCTCCACTCGGCATAGCCGTGCACGCACAGCAAGGCCCCGAACAAGAAGAACGTGTGCCAGACCCGATAGGTGTTCACCTGCCACTGAGCAAACATCAGATAGTCGGTGACGAAAACGAGGAGCGTCACCGTGGCAAAGAGCTCACCCCCCAACCGTCGAAGAAGGCGTAGGCCATCAGCACCGACGCCACGCCGATGGTCAGCGTGGTCACCAGAATCTGGCTTTCGGCGCTGCGCGCGCCCAGCACGTAGATCAGAAAGGCGAATAGGCGCGGGAAGTTGCCCTGGTGGCTGTGCACGACGGGATGCGCGGCCGGATAGGGCGATGCAGCCTCGTCGGCCAGCCCGTACGACTTGAAGAAATCGAATTCCACAGGTTGTAGCGCGTGGTTGAGCGAGGAGAACGTCTCGTTGTTGTCCATCACGTAAGGGATGCCGTCGCCCATCACGAAGAGCGCCGTCGACACGGCGATGAACGCCGCGACGACGACGAGCGCACCAGCGTGGCGCGCGGCGAAAGCGATCAGCGCGTGGCGATCGAGCACACTCATCCACCGAGCAATGCTCTGCGACAGCCACGTCGTCCCAAAGCGATTGCGGGCCTCGACTGAACGCAATAAGGTCCCCGCCGACGCCTCTTGCCCCTTCATACGGCCCACTCCGTGCAGGAACTGCATGCTTTTCTCGCGATAGAGGCCGACCGGCCCAAG
Organism: uncultured Alphaproteobacteria bacterium; assembly: GCA_963728165.1. Taxonomy (GTDB): domain Bacteria; phylum Pseudomonadota; class Alphaproteobacteria; order Rhizobiales; family Hyphomicrobiaceae; genus Hyphomicrobium_A. The sequence goes on from CAVSIY010000004.1 coordinate 295,268, forward strand.
GGTCCGATGATCCGGCTCATGACGCTCGGCGTTTGCGTCGGGCTGCTCGAGCTCGCGTGCATGGCGCTCGTCATCCCCGCGATCGCGCTCATCAGCAATTCAGCGGCGCTGAGCGACATGCCGCTGCCTGGGTGGGCCCGGCAAATGGCCGTTGGCGTCCCCTGGCGGCAATCACTGCTCATCATCATCGGTCTGCTTTTTGCGGGCTATGTGGTGAAGGCGGCGGTGCAAATATTCTACTATTATTGTCAGACCGCGCTTGTGGCCCGTTGGCAACGAGACCTTGCCGTCAGGCTTCTGCGCGGGCAGCTCGACGCTCCGTTCGACCACTTTCTGCAGGGCCATTCCGCCACGGTCATCCGCAATATCACGGTGCTCGTGCATGAAATCCTATGGGCGGTTCCTGAATTCCCTTTTCAGTCTGATCGCCGATTGCTCCTCTGCCCTCGCGCTCGTGGCGCTGTCGCTGATCGCCGCGCCGTTGCCCGCGCTCGCGGGAGGATTGCTGATGGTGGCGATTTATACGGTTCAGCACACGGTGTTTCAAGGAATCCACACGCAACTCGGCGAACAAAGTGTGGAGCTTTTGAAGCGCGAGCAGCTCGCTCTGCAGCAGTCGCTGGGGGCATTCCGCGAGGTGCGCGTTGCCGGCCGCGCATCATACTTTCTCGCCCAGTTCCGCGAGCTGCAGGATGCTTTCCGCAAGACCACGTTCCAGTTCGAGTTTACGCGCCGGCTTCCCCCGGTGCTCGGTGAGCTGACGATCGTATTGTGCGTGACCGTTGCCGTACTGGTGATGATGTCGGCCGTCGCCAAGCCGGGCGAGGTCACCATCGCCCTCGGACTGCTCGCCGCGGTGGCCTTCCGTCTGAGTCCGCTCGCCAACCGCGTCGTCGGCGCCACGGGCACGATCCAGAACGCGCGCGCCGGCCTTGCGCTCCTCGCCGCCGAGGTTTCTGCGCAACGGCGCGCCAGCGCCGCCACGCCCGGCGCCACGCGAACGCCGCTCTCCTTGCGCGACAAGCTGGAGCTTGAGGGCGTCGGCTACACGTATCCGGGCCGGGACAATGCGGCGCTGCACGACATCGATCTCACCATCCGCAAAGGCCAGGTCATCGGCGTCGTGGGAGCGTCAGGCGCCGGCAAGACGACCCTGATCGACATCATTCTGGGGCTGCTGGTGCCGCGCCAGGGGCGCGTTCTCGTCGACGGCACGCCCATCGGCGCCGAGAGCCATCTCAACGCCGGCTACGTGCCGCAGGAGATCTTTCTGTTCGACGACACGCTGCGCGCCAACATCGCGTTCGGGGCGCCGACCGACGAGGTCGACGACGACGAGATCCGCCGCGTGTTGGGCCTGGTGCGCCTCGACGGCCTGCTGCAGCGACTTCCCCAAGGATTGGACGCCAAGCTCGGCGAGCGCGGGCGCCTGCTCTCGGGAGGGCAGCGCCAGAGGGTCGGGATTGCGCGCGCGCTGTGTCACCGACCGGAGCTGCTCGTGCTCGACGAGGCGACCTCGGCCATGGACGTGCACACCGAGGAGCGCATCACCGATGCCATCGCGGCGTTGCGCGGCACCATCACCATCATCGTCATCGCCCATCGCCTCAGCACGGTGCGCAACTGCGACGCAATTCTGCTCATGGACGAGGGCCGCATCATCGACCAAGGCAGTTTCGACGACCTCCATGCGCGCAACGTCACGTTCCGCTCCATGATCCGCTCCGCAAGCTTCGGGGGCGAGGAGAGGGCTCCAGAACCCGCATCAGACTTGCCCGAGACCGTCGACGCGCTCCAAGGCAGCGCGCAGGAGCGCCGCTCGCGGCCCCGCTGACGTCTGCAAGTGGCGCGGCGCCCGCTCGCTGCGGCAACGCTCCGACACGGATGAGACCGGAGAGAAGAGAGCAATGACCGCGCAACGGGCCGAGCCGACCAGCGACATGGCGACGAAGAGCCTCGCTTGCGTCGGCGCCGCCCGCGACCCTTACAAGGTCTGGACGCGGCGAACGCTCGCCGCGCTGGCGCTCGTGTTCGCCGCTCTCTGGCTCTACGGCCAAGCCAGCTACTTCACCAAGGCGATCACGGAGAGCCACAACATCATCTTGGCCGCCGCCAATGTGCACGACATGGCGTCGTTTCTGGTGCAGGACGTCGCGGCCTCGCCTGAGCCAAGCGCGCATCCCTACTGGTACATCCACCATCCCAATCTCTTGGCCAAGGCGCTGTCGCTCGTTCTCGGCAAGCTGGGACTCGGCCTTGGTGGGCAGGTCGGCGCCATGCTCGCCCTCAATCTGGCGGGGCTCTTGCTCGCCGCGGCCGCATTCCAGCGCGTCTCGAGCGCGGCGGCGTTCGGCGCTATTCTGGTGGCGGCCACGTCCTACGGCACCTTTCATTTCAGCGCGGGCGATCTATGCCGCGCCCCGCTCTACCTGCTCTTGTGGCCCATCCTCTATGCGCTGATGGCCAACCCGACGCTCACCGACCGCCGCCTCAATCTGATCGTCGGGGCCGGCAGCGCACTTTCCATCCTGTCCGACTGGGGCATGGGCGTGTTCGTCGTGGCGTTCGCCTTCTCTTGGGCGGCTCTCGGCCGCGAGCGACCGCCCTGGCGCTGGTTCCTCCTCACCGTGCTGGGGCCCGCAGCAGCAGCGTTTGTCATCTACGAGCTCGCCGTCATCTGGGCCGTGGGCCTCGACTTCTTTCTTCTCGACGCCAAGGTCACCTATCTCGGCCGGCTCGGTGTGGGCGACTTCGTCAATTACGAGCACCTCATCTCCCGCTTTCACGACAATCACGTCGTCATCTGGCCGGCGCAGGGGCGCGGCACCGATACGGTTCTGCAGCTCATCGCCACGCTCGCCACCATGCCGTTGTTGAATACGGGGCCGGCGTGGATCGTGCTGCTGCCGGTGACGGTCGCGGCGACGGTCTTAACGCTCGCACGCTTGCGGCTGGGCGCGATCGCCTGGAGCGCCGCCGCTGCCCTCGCCACCCTCAATATCGCAGGCGTGTTGCCGCTACCGGCGCTGGCGCTTGTGCTCGCCTTCATCGCCCTGCGGCTTGGCCGCGCCCCGATGCACACGCCCGTGCGCCGGCTATGCGGACTGGTGACGGCCGTCGTCCTGGGCCTCCTCGCGCGTCGGCGTCGTATTCCCATCGTTCACGATGGCCTTCACGCTGGCCGGCGGGCGCCCGCCGTTGCCGCTGCTCGAGATGGCGGCCGCAGCGCTGCTGGCTGAGCTCGTAGCATCGGGGCTCCTCGTCCGCGCCCTGGCGCTGCCCGCGCGAGGGCCGGCTCCCTGGCCGTTCCGGAGCGGGCGTCTTGCAACAGCCTGGGTGATCGTCGCCGTGCTCACGGCGACGCTTTACGTGGTCGCACTTTCCAATGGCCCCTTCTTCGGCATACCCAAACACTTGGCTATCGCGCTGGCGCTCGTGCTCGCCGGCGGCTTCGTGATTGCGATCGGCGAGTTGCGCGTAACCTCTGCAAGCGCGCCGGCCACCGGCTGGGACCGGCTGGCGAATTGGCGCATTCCGATCTTTCTGGTGATGGCGACGACCGCGCTGGCGGCGCACACGTCGGCCAATCCGCACGTGCTGGGACGCTACTCCTCGTCCTACGCGCTGCTGCTGGGGGCAATCGCGTGCCTCACGCTCGTCTCGATCGCCATCTCTTCGATGCCCGGCCTCTCCGCGCGCTTCTCTGAGAAACTGTCGGACCTCGCAAGCCCGCTTTGGAAGGGGGAAGCGTCGCGCCAGAACCCGCAATGGCGCGCGGTCGCCCTCGTCGCAGCCGTCCTCTTGATCGGCCAGGTCGGATGGTTCGCCTTGTCGGCCTTGAGCCATCCGCCCCAGCCCATCCCCTACGCGAAGATCCTGGAGGGGCCGCAGTTCCGAGGAAAAAGCTTCCTCACCACGAGCTACGAGGCGATCGTGTGGGACGCGACCGGCGGCTGGGCCTACATGACGCCGGCGAACCCACCGCCGCCGGGCCAGATCAGCACCCGCTTCCGGCATTTCGCCGATTGGAAGGACGAGGCGAAGTACGCCCATCCCGACTTCTATCTCTGCGACAACACGCGTTTCGCCTACGTGCGGCCCGGCACGAGCGTGGAGCATGCGCCGTTGCAGGCGATGAGCTGCTCCGCTTGCACCTGCCGCGATGTCGCCGCGGCATTGGCTGCGCGCGGCCACGCAATCGTGGTCGACGGCGACGACTATTCGATCGTGAAGTTCAACTGGCCCGAGCAGAAATAGCCGCTACTTGGTCTCGTCGGGGGCCCGACGATAGACGTCGTCGGTGCGGATGATGTCGTCCTCGCCGAGATAGCTGCCGATCTGCACCTCGATCAGCTCCAGCGGCACCTTGCCCGGGTTCTCCAGACGGTGCCAGTGGGTCGCGGTGATGTAGACGCTTTCGTTCTCCTGCACGAGCTTCTCGGTCTCGCCGATGCTCACGCGCGCGGTGCCGCGCACCACCACCCAATGCTCGGAGCGGTGGTGATGCATTTGCATCGACAGCTTGCCGCCGGGCTTCACGTGCAGGAGCTTCACCTGGAAGCGGCCGCCGATCGAGAGCGTCTCGAAGAAGCCCCACGGCCGGTAGTTGCGCAAGTGCTGCTCGTGCTCCTTGCGGTTCGACTTCTTGAGCTTGGCGACGACGCTGGACACGTCCTGTGCGCGCGCCTTGTCGGCCACGAGCAGCGCGTCCGGTGTGTCGACGATGATGAGGTCCTCAAGGCCGATGGTCGCCACCAAGGAGCGCTCGCTGTGCACGAGGCAGTCCTTGGTATCAATGAGCAGTGCGTCGCCCTCGACCGCGTTGCCGCCTTCGTCGTGCGGCGCGATCTGCCACAGAGAGGACCAGGAGCCGACGTCGCTCCAGCCCACGTCGAGCGGCAGCATGGCGGCAGCCTTGGTCTTCTCCATCACGGCGTAGTCGATCGAGATGTTGGGCGAAGCGGCGAAGGCGGCAGCCTCCAGCCGCAAAAAGCCCAAATCCTCGGTGGAGCCCTGCAAGGCAGCGCGCGCGGCCTCGAAGATGCGCGGATCGAGCCGCTGCAGCTCCTCGATGAACGTGCGCGCGCTCAATACGAAGATGCCGCTGTTCCAGAAGTAGTCGCCGGCGGCGACGTACTGCTCGGCAAGCGCACGCTCCGGCTTTTCGCAAAAAGCCTCCACGGCAAAGCCGCCGCTGCCATTGAGCGACGCACCTTGGCGGATGTAGCCGTAGCCGGTGTGGGGCTCGGCCGGCTTGATCCCGAAGAGAACGAGGCGCCCCGTGGCGGCGATCTGCGCCGCCTGCTTGATGCCGTCGACGAAGCCCGGCGTATCGCCGACCACGTGATCGGAGGGCATCACCACCAGCACCGCGTCGGGATCGCGCTGTTGCGCGAAGAGCGCGGCGACGGCAACGGCGGCCGCCGTGTTGCGGGCCATTGGCTCCAGGATGATCGCCTGCGGCGTGAGGCCGGCCTTTGCGACCTCCTCCTGCACCAGGAAGCGATGATCGTTGTTGCATACGACGATCGGCTGCTCGAAGCTGTCCGCCTCGCCGAGCCGCGCCAGCGTCGCCCCCAACAGGCTGCTGCCTTCCCCGTTGAAGAAGTGCAGGAACTGCTTGGGGTACATGGCCCGCGACAAGGGCCACAGCCGCGTCCCCGAGCCGCCCGACAGAATGACTGGAACGATCATGGCCTCGAACGACGCTTTTGCAGCTTACTCATGGGGCCTCAAGCGAGCATAGAGGCAATATTCTCGCGCACTCGGAGTGTCCACGGAACGGCCTCAAAAAGGTGAACCAGCGGGCGAAATGCGGGCACGGCCTACCTCAAAGGGAGGTGCCGCTAACTCGATCTCGCCCCTGCCGCAGCGCGCGCAAGCAGACGCTCCAATTGTCGAAACCCAATGTCCTGGGCACCGCGCCGGGGAAAGAGCCCCTCTCTTAGCAATGGCCGAATTGTAGAGCCCAAAGCGAAGCTAACATAACTGGGGATAGTGACAAGAAGGCCGTCCCTCTGCACCCTGCAAGCGATTACCACCAGAGCGGGCTTCTAAGCTCGACGCCAAGTGTTGCTGGCCCCCGACAATCTTCCGCGTGACACCTACGACGGCGGTGAAATACCATGTGCGGGGACCGAGAGTGGCAGGGACCTCAACGGAAAATAAAGAGCCCTTGCGGCGGACGCCGCAGCAGCCGCACAGGGCCGAAGCGGGTTCGGGGGAGACGACGTTCATGCGCCAGAGCGCCTCGACCGCACCATCGCGAAGGTAGCGCGCGATGGTGGTTGCGGTCGCACTATGGGGTGTCGCGGCGCTGCTCATCACGGCAGCCCTCGCCGTCGCCGTCCAGCGTCTCGCAATCGGCTCGCGCCTCGTCTATCTCCTGTGCCTGCCGCCGTCCGTTGCGATCCTCCTTCTCGCCTGCCATCAGCTTCTGGCCGGAGCCGGCGCCGAGCAGAGCCTGATTTTGCCGCTAGGCCTGCCCTGGATCGGCGCGAACTTCGCGGTCGACGGTCTTTCGGCATTCTTCCTCGTCGTCACCAACCTGGGCGGCGCCGCGGCGAGCCTCTATGCCATCGGCTACGGCCAGCACGAGAAGGCGCCCGCGCGGGTCTTGCCCTTCTTCCCCGCCTTTCTCGCCAGCATGAACCTCGTCGTCATCGCGAGCGACGCGTTCACCTTCTTGTTCTCCTGGGAGCTCATGTCGCTCACCTCGTGGGCGCTCGTCGTCGCCCACCATGAGGACGCCGAGAACCGGCGCGCGGGCTATCTCTACATCCTGATGGCGAGCTTCGGCACGCTCGCCCTGCTGCTCGCCTTCGGGCTCTTGTCCGGGCCCCAGGGCGGCTACGCCTTCGACGACATGCGCGGGCTGGCGCGGGCGGATTGGCTACCGGGGCTTGTTCTGGTGCTGGTCTTGCTCGGCGCCGGCTCCAAGGCCGGTATCGTCCCGTTGCATGCCTGGCTGCCGCTCGCCCATCCCGCGGCCCCGAGCCAGGTCTCCGCACTCCTGAGCGGCGTCATGACCAAGGTCGCCGTCTACGGTTTCGTGCGCATCGTGTTCGATCTGCTCGGAGAACCGCAGTGGTGGTGGGGCATGCTGGTGCTGGTGATCGGCGGCATCACCGCCGTCATGGGCGTGCTCTACGCGCTTATGCAGCACGACCTCAAGCGGCTGCTCGCCTACCACACGGTGGAGAACATCGGCATCATCTTCATCGGCCTCGGCCTGGCGCTCGCCTTCCAGGCCAACGACATGGGCTGGGCCGCGGCGCTGGCGATGACGGCCGCCTTGTTCCACGTCTTCAATCACAGCGTCTTCAAGAGCCTGTTGTTCTTCGGCTCCGGCGCCGTCTTGGCCGCAACCGGCGAGCGCGACATGGAGCACATGGGCGGCCTCATCCACCGCATGCCGCAGACGGCCTTCGTGTTCCTCGTCGCCTGCGTGGCGATCTCCGCGCTTCCCCCCCTCAACGGCTTCGTCTCCGAGTGGCTGACCTTTCAGGCGATCCTCGTGAGCCCGGCGCTGCCGCAATGGGGACTGAAGCTCGCCGTGCCCGCCGTCGGCGCCTTGCTCGCGCTCTCTGCGGCGCTGGCGGCCACCTGTTTCGTCAAGGCGTATGGCGTGTGCTTCCTCGGCCGGCCGCGCACCGCTGCCGCCGAGCGCGCGCACGAGACCGATCGCTGGTCGCTCGCTGCCATGTTCATCCTCGCCGCGTTGTGCCTCCTTGCCGGCATACTGCCGGGATTCTTCCTCGACACGCTGGCGCCTGCCGTCAAAGTCGCGGCCGGCGAGCATATGCCGGCGCAGACGGGGCTCGCGTGGCTGACGATCGTGCCGATCGCGGAGAGCCGCAGCTCCTACAACGGGCTGCTCGTCTTCCTCTTCATCGCCGCATCGGCGACGCTCACCGCTTACGTCATCCATCGCGTGGCCTCGCGCGCCCTGCGTCGCGGACCGGCCTGGGATTGCGGCTTTCCCAACGCGAGCCCCGCAAGCCAATACACGGCCTCGAGCTTCGCGCAGCCGATCCGCCGCGTCTTCGGCGCGGTCGCCTTTTTCGCGCGCGAGACGGTCTTCATGCCACTGCCGGGCGATCCGAGCCCGGCCCGGCTCGAGGTCACGATGCGCGATCCCATCTGGGACATCTTCTATGCGCCCATCCGACGCGGCGTCGAGCTCGCGGCCGACCGGCTCAACTATCTGCAGTTCCTGACCATCCGCCGCTATCTGAGCCTCGTCTTCGCGGCGCTCGTCGCCCTTCTCCTGGTGGTGGCGATATGGCCATGATCCTCGACCTCGCCGTTCAGGGCGCGCAGATGCTGCTGGTGCTGGCGCTCGCCCCGCTGCTTCTCGGCTTCACGCGCAAAGTCAAGGCTCGACTGGTCGGCCGCCAGGGTCCGCCCATCGTTCAGCCCTACCGCGATCTCACGCGCCTCGTGCGCAAGGAGGCGGTGCTGGCCGAGAACGCCTCGTGGCTGTTTCGCTCAGCCCCCTATCTGATCTTCGCCACGACCTGGGTTGCAGCGGCCCTCGTCCCCACCTTCGCCACGGGGCTCTATTTCAGCTGGTCGGCCGATCTCATCGCCATTACCGCGCTCATCGGCTCGGCGCGCTTCTTCCTGGCGCTCGCCGGCATGGACGTCGGCACCAGCTTCGGCGGCTTGGGCTCCAGCCGCGAGATGCTGTTTGCCTCGCTGGCCGAGCCCGCCATGATCATGATCACGTTCACGGTGGCGCTGGTGGCCGGCTCCTCGCAGCTGTCGACGATCGCCACCTTCATGCTCACCCACGGGGGCTTGCGCGCATCGATGGCCTTGGCTCTCGTTGCTCTCATCATCGTGGCGCTGGCGGAGAACGCCCGCATCCCCGTCGACAACCCAGCAACGCACCTCGAGCTCACCATGGTGCACGAAGCGATGGTGCTCGAATACTCCGGCCGCCATCTCGCCCTGATCGAGCTCGCCGCCGCCTTGAAGCTCCTGCTCTATATCTCGCTCATCGGCTGCATCTTCGCGCCGTGGGGGCTTGCCGCCGACGCTAGCGGCCTTGAGGCCTACGGCATCGGCGCCGCGGCCTACCTCGGCAAGCTGTTGGCCGGCGGCTTTCTGCTCGCCTTCTTCGAGACTTCGATCGCCAAGATGCGCGTCTTCCGTGTGCCGGAGTTCCTCGGCGCCGCGCTGATGCTGGGCCTGCTCGGCACCCTGCTTCTCTTCGTCTCACGGAGCTTCTGATGCAGACGCTCTCCTTCGACGTCGCTCACATGCTCGCAGGCCTCATGGTGCTCTTGAGCTTCATGCTGCTCTACCAGACGCGCATGTTCGCACTGTTGAACACCTTTGCTCTTCATGCCGTCGTGCTTACCCTCTCGGTGGCGTGGCAGGCCCACATCCAGAACGCGCCGCATCTGTACATCACGGCGGCCATCGCTCTGGTGCTCAAGGCCATCATCATCCCCGTGGCCCTGCACAGGGTCATTGTCCGTCTCGGGATTGGGCGCACCATCGAGACGGTTGGCAGCATTGGCTTCACCATGCTGCTCGGCTTGGGCCTCGTCGCTCTCTCTATGGTGGTGATGCTGCACGCTACCGCCGGGGCCGACCCGCTTGCGCGCGAGGATCTCGCCTTCGCGCTGTCCGTGGTGCTGCTCGGCCTATTGATGATGGTGACACGCCGCAATGCCATCGGGCAGGTCATTGCCTTCATGTCGCTCGAGGACGGCCTGATCCTTGCGGCAGCCGGCGCCAAGGGCATGCCGTTCGTCGTCGAGATCAGCGTCGCCTTCGCCGTGCTGCTCGCCTTCATCGTGGTCGGCGTGTTCCTGTTCCGCATCCGCGAGCGTTTCGATGCCGTCGATATCGAGGCGCTGCAGGAATACCGAGGCGAGCGGCGATGAACCTTCTGCCCGCCCCTCCGTTCGATCCCATTGCCGCGGTCCTCGTCATCCCCGCCGCCTCGGCGCTCGTGCTCGCCGCCTTGCCCGGCTATCGCCTGACGGCGCGATTGAACGTTCTGGCAACGCTGCTGACCTTCCTTGCTGCGCTCTACCTTATCGCAGACCGGCCCACGCCCGGCCCCTACCTTTTTGTCGACGATCTCTCCTGCGTCTTCGTCGTGCTGGGGACCTTCATCGGGTTCACGACCGCAGCATTCAGCGCCAGCTACATCGCGCACGAGGTCGACATCGGCCGGCTGACGCGCGGCAACTTGCGCTTCTATCACGCCATGTACCAGGTGCTGATGTTCGCCATGAACCTGGCGCTTCTGGCCAACAACATCGGCTTGATGTGGGTGGCGATCGAGCTGGCGACGCTCACGACGATCATGATGGTCGGCATCTATCGCACGCACGAGGCGCTCGAGGCGGCGTGGAAATACTTCATTCTCGGCAGCGTCGGCATCGCTCTGGCGCTATTCGGCACCATTCTCGTCTACATGGCCGCGCAGCCGGTGATCGGCGAAGGGCAGGACGCCATGGTGTGGACGGCCCTCGTCGCCCACGCGCGCTACTTCAACGCCGACCTGTTGAACGTCGCCTTCATCTTCCTCATGCTCGGCTACGGCACCAAGGTCGGGCTGGCGCCGCTGCACGCCTGGCTGCCCGACGCCCACGCCGAAGGCCCGACGCCGATCTCGGCGATCCTTTCGGGGCTATTGCTCAACGTCGCCATCTATGCCGTGCTGCGCTTCAAGATCCTGCTCGCGGCAAACCCCGAAGCGGTCGCGCCCGGCCCGCTGATGGTGACGCTTGGCCTCTTGTCGCTCGTCTTCGCCGCCTTCATGCTCTACCGCCGCCGCGACATAAAACGCTTCTTTGCCTACTCCTCGATCGAGCACATGGGGCTCATCACCTTCGCCTTCGGCATGGGCGGCCCGCTCGCCGATTTCGCCGGCCTCCTGCACATGACCATGCACAGCCTGACCAAATCGGCGATCTTCTTCACCGTCGGCCACATCGCGCAAGTGAAGCGGACGCAGAGAATTGCCGACATCAGCGGGCTGACCGAGAGCCATCCCCTGCTCGGCTGGGGTCTCGTCCTCGGCGTGGTGGCCATCGCCGGCATGCCGCCGCTCGGCATCTTCATGAGCGAGTTCCTCATCGTCAGCTCGACCTTCGCCCGCGCGCCGTTGCTGGCCGTCGTGCTGGTGCTCGGGCTTCTGGTGGCCGTGGGCGCGCTGTTTCTGCGGCTGGGCCAGATGGCGTTCGGCGCGCCATCCCCTGGCACCGGCCGCGTGGAAGCCTCCTACCTGCCGATGTTCGCCCACTTGGCGCTGGTGCTCGCGGCCGGCATCTTCCTGCCGCCGCTGCTCGTCAATTGGTTCCAAAACGTCGCGCGGCTCTTGGGGTGAGGAACAGCCGATGCCCTTCCTATCCGCACTGATCGAGCAAGGCAGCCTTGTTGACGCGCACCGTCCCTGGCCGCGCGTCGTCGTCGATGCGGACATCTGGCGCGAGGCCGTTGCCGGGCTTGCCGCCGGTGAGGCGACGCTCCTTGGCCTGTGGAGCGACGGTGAGGCCGTGCACATGGGTCTCACCCACGCCGACGCGTTCGCGGTCATAAGCTTGCCCGTGCCCGAGCGCCGGTTTCCCTCGGTCGCCCTCAGCCACGCCCCGGCCTTGCGGCTCGAGCGCACCATACGCGACCTCTACGGGCTCGAGCCCGAGGGTGCCCCCGATCTGCGTCCCTGGCTCGACCACAATCGCTGGGGCGTGCGCCACCCGCTTGGCGAAGCCAAGAAGGTGGCGCCGCAAGGCGCCTTCTATGAATTCTATCCCGCCGAGGGGCCGCCCATGCACCAGATCCCCGTGGGTCCCGTGCACGCCGGCATCATCGAGCCAGGCCACTTCCGCTTCACCGCCAACGGCGAGACCGTCGTGCGGCTGGAGGAGCGGCTCGGCTACGTGCACAAGGGGCTCGATGCCTTGATGCTGGGGGCGCCAATTGAGCGGGCGGCGAAGCTCGCCGGGCGCACGTCGGGCGACAGCACCGTCGCCTACGCCATCGCCTTTGCGCGCGCGGTGGAAGCGGCGCTCGGGATCGAGGCACCCGTGCGCGCCCAATGGCTGCGCGCGCTGATGGCGGAGCTGGAGCGCATCGCCAACCACCTCGGCGACTTCGGCGCCATCTGCAACGACGCCTCCTTCGCGCTGATGCTCGCCCAATGCGGTGCCCTGCGCGAGCATGTCTTGCGCGCCTCCGACGCCTGCTTCGGCCATCGGCTGATGATGGATTGCGTGGTGCCGGGCGGGACGGCCGTCGACCTCGGCCAGGCGGGGACCGGTGCCATCCGCGCGCTGCTCGAGCGTGTGCGTCAGAGGTTTCCCGCGCTCGTCAACCTTTACGACAACACCGCCTCGCTGCAGGACCGGACCGTGACGACAGGCATCCTGAAGCCGGAGCTCGCACGCCTCTACGGCGCCGGCGGCTATGTCGGGCGCGCCTCCGGGCGCGCCTTCGATGCGCGCCGCACGCCCGGCTACGCGCCCTACACCGAGTTGCGCTTCGAGGTCCCCGTGCGCGACGACGGCGACGTCAATGCGCGCGTATGGATCCGTATCCGCGAGATCGAAGAGAGCCTCGCCCTCGTCGAGCAGATCATCGAGCGGCTGCCGTCCGGGCCGGTCCGCACCGACATCACCGCGTCCGGGTCGGACGACCGCGAGGGCATCGCGCTCGTCGAGGCCTTCCGCGGCGACGTTCTCGTGTGGGTCCGGGTTGCCGCCGACGGCACCATTGCCGGCGCGCACCTGCGCGATCCCTCGTGGTTCCAATGGCCGCTGCTCGAAGCCGCGATCGAAGGCAACATCGTCGCCGACTTCCCACTGTGCAACAAATCCTTCAACTGCTCCTACTCGGGGCACGACCTGTGATCGAAAGCTGATGCGCAAGCTTCTCTGGAAAGGTCTCTTGCAAAGCCCGCTGACGGAGCCGGCGCCCGCGCAGTCGGACGCAGCGCTGGCCGAGCTCGCGCAGTCGCTGGAACGCGCGGCACGGCGCCGGCTCGGGCGCAGCCTGTCGATCCGCGAGGTCGACGCCGGCTCCTGCAATGCGTGCGAACTGGAGATCCACGCGCTCAACAACGTCTTCTACGATCTGGAACGGTTCGGGCTGCACTTCGTCGCCTCGCCGCGGCATGCCGACGTGCTGATGGTCACCGGCCCCGTCACCAAGAACATGCGCGAGGGCCTCGAGCGCACCTACCGGGCGACGCCCGACCCGAAGTGGGTCATCGCCGTCGGCGACTGCGCTTGCAACGGCGGCCTCTACGCCGGCAGCTATGCCTGCGTCGGTGGCGTCGCCGAGGTCGTCCCTGTCGATCTGCACATTCGCGGCTGTCCCCCGAGCCCGACGGCGCTGCTGCAAGGCCTCATCGCGCTGGTGGAGAAGAGCGCCTGACCCACGAGAATAATGTCGTGGACAGCGCTTCCAGCCCGCTATCGCGCCGGAATTGCCTAAAAATTGATGTTTTTTGGTGCCTTGATCGTCGCCGCCCGCCACCCCATATGGTACTCAGCCGTTCTGCGGATCTCGCGCGGGACCCGAATCCCCGCATGATCGAACCAGCTGCCTTTCGCACATTAAGAGAGTTTTGCAGCGAACGCCTTAAACGGTGGCTTCGTAGTTGCCCCTCCCGTCGAAGGAGCGAGAGGTGCGCGAGACCCGGGAGCCAGGAAACCTGAGACCGATTGGTAACGACGTGAGCAGCTTGAAGGAACATGCCGGCACTTTCGCGGATTGCCACGGCGCGGCCGGTGGCGACATCGCGAACGTGCGCGAGGAGCGGGACGACGACGAGATTCGGCGCGAAGAGGAGAAGATCCGCAAGTGCCTGATCTGCAAGACCCCGTTTCCGAGTGCGTGGGCCGGCGAGCGCGTCTGCCGGCGCTGCAAGTCCACCAGCGCGTGGCGCAGCGGCGCGCTCGGCTGATCGCCGCGCCGACGCGGCCCGCGTGGCCGCACCTGATGCGGTCGGGCTCGCCGTCTAGAATTCGACAAACCCAAAAGGGGGTTTAATGTCAAACGACACCAGGAAGCCGAGAGCGTCCGATCGGGATCGGCGCCGCACGAACGGGCGCCCGTCCCATCCCGGGTCGTCCGCGCAAAATCGAGGACGAAGCCAGGCCGATGTCCGCGCCAACGCCAAACGCAGCTACGAGCGCTACGTAGAGCTCGCCCGCGCCGCCATCCAAGCCGGCGACCCAATAGAAGGCGAGAACCTCTATCAGCACGCCGAGCACTATTTCAGAACAATGCGCGAGCAGGACGTCGGCCGCGACGATCAAAGCGAGCGTCTTCCCTAGCGCGATCAGTTTCCGGCGATTGCGGCGCCCAGCTGGTCCACGATCCAGTCTTGGTCCTCTTCGCTGAGGCCGATCCACAACGGCAGGCGGATCAGGCGCGCCGCCACCGAGTTCGTCGTCGCCAGGTCTCCATGAGCGCGCCCGAAGCGCATGCCCGCGGGAGACGAATGCAGCGGCACATAATGGAATATCGCGTCGACGCCGGAGCGCCTCAGCGCCGCGAGCACGCGGTCGCGGTTGATGTTCGCGTCGAGCAGCACATAGTACATGTGCGCGTTGTGGTGGCAGTCGGCGGGGATGATGGGGCGGCGCAACGAGCCCTCCGCCTCGAGCGGCGCGATCAGACGGTGATAGCGGTCCCAGATCGACAACCGCTCGGCGGTGATCCGATCCGCCTCCTCGAGCTGCGCCCATAGGAAGGCCGCCGCCAGCTCGCCCGCCAGATACGACGACCCGACCTCCTGCCAGGTGTATTTGTCCACCTCGCCGCGGAAGAAGCGCGTGCGATCGGTACCCTTTTCGCGAATGATCTCGGCCCGGATCACGAGCTCCGGATCATTGACGAGGAGCGCGCCGCCTTCGCCCGAGGTGATGTTCTTGGTCTCGTGGAAGCTGTAGGTGCCGATGTCGCCGATGGCGCCGAGCGGCCGGCCCTTGTAGGTCGACATGACGCCCTGGGCGGCATCCTCGACGACGCGGAGGCCATGGCGGGCTGCGATCTTGAGCAGCGCATCCATCTCGCAGGCGACGCCCGCGTAGTGGACCGCAACGATGGCCTTGGTGTTCGGGGTGATCGCCTGCTCCACCAGCCGCTCGTCGAGATTGAGCGTGTCCTCGCGCACGTCCACGAACACCGGCGTCGCCCCGCGCAGCGCGAAAGCGTTGGCCGTGGAGACGAAGGTGTAGGACGGCATGATCACCTCGTCTCCCGCCGCGCAGTCGAGGAGCAGAGCGGCAATCTCCAAGGCCGCAGTGCACGAGTGCGTGAGCAAGGCCTTGGTGCAGCCGGTGCGTTCCTCCAGCAAGGCGTGGCAGCGCCGCGTGAACGGCCCGTCGCCGGCGAGCGCGCCGTCGAAGTGCGCCTGCGCGATGTAGAAAAGCTCCTTCCCCGTCATGTAAGGACGGTTGAATGGGATCGACCGGTGCTCGGCGTCGGCTTTCATTGCCACTCCACGGCAGGGCGCTACGTCGCGCGGTGATGCCTCCGCTTTAGGCTCTCCCAGCACCGCTCTCAATCCTTTCTTGGCCTGTTGGTGACCGCGCCACACCTCTGCTCGTTCGCCCCGACAGGACTTGCCTCGCGATACGCGTGCGCGTCGTCATGGACGCGCAGCTGCTGTTTGCGGCTGCGGAGCGCGGCAATGGCCGTCAGGCTCGGCCAATGGCGGGAAGTAATCGCGCGCGCGGGGACCGGTGTTGAGCAGGAGGTCGATGATCGAGACGTTCGGCTCGAAGTCGCCCCACAGCTGCGGATAGGGTGGATAGCCTTCGTAGCTCATCCACGCGACGTCGACCCCATGCGCCTTGAACACGGACACATCGAGATACGACTTGGCGGCCGGTCCCACCAGATCGCGATCTGCGCCGACGGCCCAGACAGAGTGCGATGATGCGATCGATGCGGTCCATGGCCATCAAAGCCTGCTGAGGCACTAATTCGGTGCAATGTACGATGGGGGTGGAAATACCGAGATACGCCGCAATCTCTTTGAGGAGTTGCGTGTTGATTTGGGACAGCAGAGGCTCTGCTCCGAGGCTCTCCAACAATTGGAACAGCCACGGCGACACCTCCCGATATGCGGCGGCCCTTTTGTAGTTTTGCTTGATGACCTCGATGTGCCTTGCCGCCCAATGCGGATCGGACACAACCGTCGCGTCGATCGCGACTGGGTTCTGGAGGCTGTGATGGACAGGTAGCGTGAGCCACCGCGGACCGGATGCCGACTTGATGACGTTCCGGTTGCGCCAGTCTCTGTGGTATACTGGACAACATCGTAGAGGACGAAGACATCACTCCTGCGCATCAGGTCGAAGTAGCCGGCGCCAGGGGAGATAGTTCGACTGATTGATGACAACCGTCTTCGTCATGATCGGGTCAAGCGTCCGCTCAATGCCATCGAACCGTAACTTCAGGCCTTCCGCGATTTGCTTCGACCCGTGCGTCACGCACCAAGGCCGGCACCAGGCTCGTCGAGCGGCGGGAAATACTCGCTCGCGCGGGCGCCGGTGTTGAGCAGGAGGTCGATAATTGAGACTTTCGGCTCGAAAGGCGCCCCACAGCTGCGGATAGACCGGATAGCCTTCGTAGCTCATCCAGGCGACATCGATGCCATGCGCGTTAAACACGGGCTCATCCAGATATGACTTTGCAGCCGGCCCCGAAAGATAGCAGGTCGCGCCAGCCGCCTGACAGATCGCGAGAGTTCGCATGTTCTTGTCCAGATCCCTCAACTCTGGCGCGGTACCGAGCTCGCTGGCCTCGATGATCGGTGTCGCGATGTGCAGACGAGCTGCGATCTCCTTGAGAAGCCGAAAGTTGATACGGGAGAGGAATTGCTCCGCTTTGAGGCTCTCCAGCAGCTCGAACAGCCAAGGCGAGATCTCTTTGTACGCTGCGGCACGACCGTAGCAACTCTTCAGGGCCATGATGTGCTTTGTGGCCCAACGGATATTGACGACCATTGCCTCGTCGATCGTAATGCTATGAGAAAGCGGTGCCGGATAGGTACCGTCAGCCACATGGTCCCCGACCGTCCCTTGACCAGGTTGCGGTTGCGCCAGTCTTTCACGGTGTACTGGACTGCATCGGAAACGACGAAGAGATCGCTTCGCCGAATAAGTCGAAGTAGCCTCTCCAAGGCAGGTAGTTCGATTGGATTATTACGATGGTTTTTGGCATGACTGCTCAACTGCTGTCAGTTGCCGCGGCAATGAGGTCGTGGCCGCATCGCAGATTTCTGCGCCTGCGATATCAGACCTTGCCTGCATAAGCCCTTGATGGTCAGCTTGCGCCGGCGCCACTGGCGTCGAACTGAGATGCGCAGTTCTCGGGCATTCAACACGCGTCATGCAGTGACTGAAGGTGGGTCTGGCTCGCCCCAGATTGGAGTGTGTCGTACTCCTGTGTACATCTTCGATGCGCGCCTGCCCTCCGGGCATCGCGGAAATCCCCGTGAATAGACAGGGTTGCGCACTCTATAGGCTTCCTTCACGATTGCATGCGGCCGCTGCTTGACCTCGTAAAAGACCTTCGCCAGGTAGATGGCGATGATGCCGTTGGCGAAGATGTTCATACCCCCGATGATGAGGATCGCCGCCATCGTCGAGGACCAGCCCGCGACCGGCACACCGAACACGAGCTTCTGGGCCACGATGACCGCTGTGTAGCTGAGCGCCAATGCGCACACCGCCGTGCCCATGACGGCGATGCCGATCAGCGGGCGCGTCGAGAACGACGTAATGCCGTTGATCGCCATCGATAAGAGCCGCACCAGGGTATAGTTCGTCGGGCTGCGATCGTATTTGACGACGCTCACCGGCATCTGCGCGAACCCGCACATAGAGAAGATGCCGTCGATGAAGAGCTCACGCTCCTTGAACTGGAGAACGGCATCGACATAGCGCCGGCGCATGAGGCGCGCATTCAAGACGTTCTCGCGGAAACTTCGACCCAGCCAGCAGCCGCATCAACCTGAAGAAGAGCCCGCGGCCCAGCCGGTATATGAGCCCGCGCTTCTTCTTGTGGGCCTGCACGCCGTAGACGACGTCACAGCCCGACGTCAGCATCTCGGTATAGAAGCGCGCGATCCACTCCGGCTCGTCCTCCAGATCGCTGTCCATCAGGAATACGAGGTCGCCGGTGGCCGCGCCCAGTCCGACCATGACGGCACGGTCCTGCCCGTAGTTGCGCGCCAGATCGATGACGACGACGTTCGGGTCACGCATGGCGACGCGCCCGGCAACGGCGATATCATCGCCGGGGCTGCCGTCGTTTACGAAGACGATCTCGTGCTCGAAGTCCTCGTCGATGGAATGAATGGTCTCGACGCAGCGCGCATAGAGCTCCTCAATATACGGAGCCGATCGGTAGAGTGGTGCTACGACCGAAATTTTCATGGAACTCACGCAAAACTAAAAGCACAAACTGCGCCCCAGCAAATCCTGCGCCCTAACGCGTTAGCGGCGGATCCAGTCGGAAATTTGCCCCCCGCGAGTAAAAGCAAACACGATTGTTGCGCCCCGAATCAACCACAGCGGCCCGTGCGCCATGTTAACCAACGCCATGTTGCCGCTGCGCCACATATCATACCCAGCCGCCAGTCTTTGCGCTACTCCACAATGGTGAAAGTGGCCGACCCGGCCTTGCGTGCACTGAAGGACTTTGGATGAGCTCGCGTTGCCGACCCGGTCCTTCGAGAAGGACAGGTGCGACCGGGTTCTGGTCTTGTCTCCGCTGCCGCGGCCGTGGCGCTGTTTGCCGCCGGGCTCGTGCTCTATGTGCCGCTCTGGGAGTTGAACGTCGACGTCGGCATGTCGATGATCGCCCACGGCTACGGCATCGCCGCAACGCCGTCGCCGCTCTTGCTCTTATCAAAACGTGCTGGTCGGCTATCTCCTGCAGGTGCTTCCGACGATTGACGGCGTGCTTGCCTATTCCTGGCTGGAACTGGCGCTCATGCTCGTTTCGGGCTGGGCGCTACTCTATTTCGTCGCCGCTCAGGCGGCGCATTCTGGCTGGCCGCCGCCGCGCTGGCGCTTGTCTTTGCCCGTATCGTGGCCGCGCCGCAGTTCACCATTACGTCCGGCCTCGCAGCGGCGGCAGGCGCGCTGGCATGCCTTTCCTACACGCGAACGCAAAGCCTCGGAGCGCTTGCCGCAGGAGCAATCCTCATCGTCATCGGCTACCTCGTCCGCTCAGAGGAAGCGCTCTTCGTGTTGATCGTTGCAGTGCCGCTCGTGCGCTGGAAAGAGGTCTGCATCGGCCGCGCAGAGATCGTCACCGGCGCGCTCGTGGTCGGGATCGTGTTGTTTGCCACGCTGATCGACTATCAGCACTATGCCGGACCGGAGTGGGCCGCCTTCCACGCGCTCGATCCCCTTCGGGGTTGGCTCACCGACTACAACTTCGCCGATTATATCCTCGAGCATCCCGAGCAAATGCATGCGAACGGCTTCAGCAAGAATGAGACATCCTGCTGATCGCCGATTGGTTCTATTTCGATCCCGCAGTGTCGAGCCCGGCGCGATTGCAGGCGCTGATCTCGAGCTTGCCCACTGAGTACAGATTGGTTGAGAACCTGTTCCGGGCTGGAGAGGCGGTGAGGGCGCTCGCCGACCCGACAATTGCCCCGTTGACGATCGCTGCCGCGGTTTTGTCGCTGCTGTCGCGCTGTTGGATCAGGGCAATCGTCGCATGGGCTCTCTTTTTATCGGTCATAATCGCATTCGGCCTCGATGGTCGGCCGGCCGTACTCCACACGTACTACCCGGTCCCCGTCCTGCTGCTGTTCGCCAGCCTCGAAAGCGGTTTGCGCCCCGAGGTGCGCAAACCGATGTACCGGGTGATCCCGTGGACCGTGTTGCTCGGCGCGCTCGCGATGATGCTGAGCGTCAATGTCTCCGAGAACAAGATGTTGCGGGAGCGCTCGGAGCTGCGCGCGAGGACTTGGGCAAGCTCGACCGGAGCAAGATCTATGTCAATTGGGGAGCATCACTTCCCTCAGAGCTCGCCTTTCCGGTGCTGGCGCGCGACACCGACGCGCTCGCCTTTCGCCATTACGGGCTGGTAATTGGGAAATTCGCCGACCGCCATCGCACTCGCGATATTCAAGGGATCAGGCTGGCGCGATCTCACCGACCGGATCGCCCATGATCGCGACATTCCCTTCGTAGCAACGGCATCCGATATCGCGCTTCTTGCCGCCGACCGTCGCGAGCACCACAACAAGAATTTGGCGTCTCGCGTGGAGCACTTGAACACCTTCGATGTCTATTACGTGACGTGCGGAGGCGGCTGAACAGAACGGCCCGATTAGGCAGCTGCTTCCAGAACGATGTCGCAGATCCGCTCCGCCTGCTCGGCGGTAAAGTAGTGGTCGTTGAAAAGATTGACGATTTCATCTGCCAGGTCCTCGCAATGCGGGGCGCGTGCCTTGCGACATCGATCTCCCGCCAGTGACGCATAATGCGAGCTCGCAAACAGACCCGCCGCAAAGATGGATGTCACCACCCGCTGTTTGTTCGGTACGCGCACATTGAAGCGCCAAGTCTGATACCGATCGGGCAACTGCCAGTCTTCAGGCAGGCGCGCCGCATAGATCTCGTTCAGGGCCTGGCGGTGGCGCAATGAGCCGGTCAACGCCGATTCGATCTGCTGGCAGCGGTTCACCCACACGGATAAGGGGCCATTCGTCGCCAGCCAATCGCTGTCCTCATAGACAAATCTCCTCCGCTCTTGCACGGCCCGTTTGTAGCCCGCGTCCAGAGCGGCGAGATGCGCCGGATCGAATTGCAGGACCGAAGCATGGAATTCAAACTCGTCCTTGACAAAAGCGTAGCCGCCTCCGCCTTGTAACTCGACAATCTTGGTGTAGCCGGTGCTGTAAAGAGTGATGTCTGCGGGTGAGGACGGATCGGGGACAAGATCGGGAATACACAGGCAACGATCGTCAATGAGAACCAAATCGCGAGCGGTCGATTGAAGCTTGGCAAATAGCTCCCGCGGCGTGAAAGGATCTCCATAGGGATGTGCGTACAGCAGTCCGCCATACTTGTGCGTTCGAGCGAGCTCGATTGCGTGATCAAGATCGAGAGCAAGCGTCGCTGGCGAGATATCGACAAGCTCGAAGGGAACCTGCGCCTTCTTGAACGTTATCGCTACGATGGGGCAGATGTTGGCGGGCAATAGCCACGGGCGCTTGTCGGCGCGGTGCGCCAGGACGCTGTGAAGAATCGCCGAAGCGCGGGGAGCTTGAACCACTTTCACACTTGACCCTCTGTCGAGACCTACCGCTTGTTGGCTTCTCTCGCGAATGCGGCGTCGTCTCTAATGCGAGCGACCACCGATCCGATAGACAGCGATATTGGAACCCGCAAACTCCGCACGGCGATGATCCGGGTCGAAGCGCGGGCCGGTCGTCCCGACCCATACGTACCACGTCACCCCGTGCGGGCTTAGAGCAGCCACGACCTCATCGAGGTCGCTGGCGGCGTCCACCTGCTGCAGCACCCCAAGCCGGCGCTCGGCATATTGGCGCGTCCGCTCGCCGGTGAGGACCTGGTCCTTGTAGCGGGCGAGGGAAGTTGGAACTCCGGTCAGGCTGGTAATTTCCGTGGCCTCGTCGACCAGGCCCTGCTCCGTGTCGACCGGGCCGACAGCCACGATGTCGCCAGCATTGGACTTGAGCCTTATCGCGCGCGCTGCCGCTACGATGCTCGGATTCAGGGGCACGTTGAAATTGTTTTTCGCCCATCCTACGCGCGCCACTGCCGGATCGACCCCGATAACATCGACGAGCACCATCACGCCCGCCGCAATCGCCAGCGATGCTGCCGCGATCCACGAAGGTCGCGCCGGGACGCGCCACATGAGCCTCACGGCATAGGCGCAGGTCCAAATGACAATCACCATGTACAAGAGCACGAAAGGCCGGTGCTGGTACTCGGTGACGTCGCCCCAGCGAGAGGCGGGTGCCAGCAGCGTGACCACGACGAACACAACCAGCAACAAGAGCGGGAGCGCATCGATCGCATCCCAGCCCTTCGATTTCACCGCAAGGATGAGTGCCAAGGGGTAGGCGAGGACGAAGCCCCCGAGCATAGCTGGAACGATCAGCGCGGTTCCCACCAATGTCGCCCCGACTTGCCCAAGCGTCTCGAGCAAGCGCGCATATACGCCGGCGTATGCCGTCGGCTCCTGCCCCACGTGAACGAAATAGACGTAGCGGACGACCGTGGAGTTGGCGAGCCACAGCCGCTGCAAGGGTTCGACCGCGATGAGAGCGACGATCATCGCCGCCAGCACGAGGAGACCGAGCGGCCAGAGGATCGTTGCCTTGCGGCGTGCAAAGGGCGTTGCCAGGAGGAGGGTGCCGAGCACCGCCGGCGCCAGCCACACGAAGAAGTGGGCTCTGAGCTCGATCACCGCGACGATCATGAGGATCGCCAGCGCGAGTACACGGGCGTTTCCAGACCGGAACCAGACGACGAGCAGCATGAGGCCGACAGCGCTTGCGGCGAGACCGTAACCGCTGCCGGGGTTGGTGAAGATCAGCCAATGAAACCCGAAGAAGCCATTCTCGAGCCCATAGTGCGATGCATCCGGCACGAGGGTCAGGACCGCGAGCGCCAGCACGCCGGCGCGGCGCCCCGCCATCTCGGAGGCGAGCGCGTACGCCGATATCGCTGCAAGGAAGAGGCCGAGCGGCAACAGCACGGCTGTGGCGATCGTGAGGCCCGTTGCGTCGACCACGCCGAGGAGCGCCGCCGGCAGTTGATAACTGCCGTAATGGTAGAAGCTCAGAGGTGCGCCCGACAGCAGGATGTGGCCCCGCCCTGCCGCGATCGAATTGCCGAAGTTGGCGACGAGGGTGCCATGGATGTAGTAGTCGTTCCAGAGCGGCAACCTGCCGGTCGACAGCAGCGTCGGCACCGCCTCGGCCGCACCGCGGCAGCCCACCGCGATGATGACGGCGATCGCGCCCAGGACCGCGAGATCGGCAGCGAAGAACCGATCGGTCGTCGCAGCGCGCTTGCAAAGCACCGCCGCAGCGGCAAAGACCAGCAAGCCCCAGACAATGAATGCCGCGCCCGCGGTGGCGCCCGTGACGAGGACGGCCGCGACCAGGACAATCGAGGTCAGAACCGACCCGACACTGACGGCAACGAGCGGCCGGGCAACGAGCTCGTCGACGCGCGCCAGGCAGAGCGCGCATTCGCCAGCCAAGACGACGACGAGCGAGCCGAGCCCCATGGCCAAGAGCGCCCACAGGCTCAAGTCGACGTCCGCAAAACGTAGCAGCGCCGCAAGCAGGATCGTGACGACGGCCGCTGTGGCCATCCATCCCGCGTAGAGCTGCAGGTATGCGCGCAACGGCCCGATCATCTCTCTTAGCGACGGGACCACCAGCCCCCTCATCCCGTGCCGAGCGGGCCCCCACGCCAAAGTTCGGGCCCAAGCTCGGGCACCGTCCCCCACGTGTCTCTCCCTCATTTGCGCCGCGCCTTTATAGACCCCCGCGCCCAAGTGCGACAACTCGGCACCAGCTCCCCGTGCTGGTTTGCGCGCAACGCGGTAAATCCGGACGCGGCATTTTGCGCGTTAAGCCAAGGGCGGCGCCGATATGGCGCCTCCTCGGCGGCAGCTGTATGGTGCCCGCAAGCAAGAGAACCTGTGCGTGGGACGCAAGCGCTGCTGCGTGCCGCATCGCCAGAATGGCGCGCCAGCTCGCATTGCAAAGGGGGATTGCCGCATGTTCAAGGTGGCCCGATGCCGATAACGAGGCGTGGGTTCTTGTCGGGCACGGGCGCTGCCGCCGCGTCGTCGAGAACGCTGTCGATGGCGCGGGCGCAAGGCGCCGCGGCCGATCCCGGCCGACCCTGGAACGTTCCTGTGCTGATTGCCGACGACCTGCGCTTCGACGCCATGGGCGCAATGCTCAATCGCATCGTGCGGACGCCCAACCTCGATGCGCTCGCCACGCGCGGCGTCTTGTTCTCCGACTACTTTGTCACGACGTCCATCTGCCCCACCAGCCGCGCCAGCATGTATCTCGGCCAGTATGCCCACCGCCACAAGATCTGGGATTTCGCCACGCCGTTGTCGGAAAGCCAGATGGATCTCAGCTACTTCAATCTGTTCCGCGACACCCACAAGGTCGGCTTCGTCGGCAAGTGGGGGCTCGGCGATCCCTTGCCCACGCAGCACTTCGACTATTGGGGCGGGTACTCGGGCCAGGGGCTCTACTTCGAGACTTCCCGAGCACAAAGACCGGCATATGACGCAGAGGAACACCGACAAGGCGGTGGCATTCATCGAGGACACGCTTGCGCAAAACAAAGCGTTCAACCTCACGCTCTGCTACAAGGCCCCGCATCCCCAGGGACTTCACGGTCCCGGAGTTCCAGCCCGAACATGAGTTCAGCGACTCCGTTCGAACGTCACCATGCCGCGGCCGGCGACGGCGACCGAACGCCACTTCGAGCGGCTGCCCGGCTTCTTGCGCACGTCTGAATTGCGCAAGCGAGCCGGTGACCGCGTTTCGGCAACGAGGAGAGCTTCCAGGAGACGATACGCGAATACTATCGCCTGGTGTCGGGCGTCGATGCCTCCGTCGGCGAGATCGTCGACCACCTCGCCAAGAGGGGGGAGCTCGACAACACGCTCATCATGTTCACCTCCGACAACGGCTTCATGTTCGGCGAGCACGGGCTCGCCGGCAAATGGTGGATGTTTGAGGAATTGATCCGCGTCCCCTTGCTGGTCTGCCCACCGCGCGCAGTCGGCGCGCCGGTTGGGCGTCTCGTTCATGCGGTGACGCTCAACGTCGACCTGCAGCCGACGCTGCTCGCGGCCTTCGGCAAACCCGTTCCGACCGCCACCCAGGGCAAGAGCTTCTGGCCGGTGATCGAGGGGACGGCCGACGGCGTGCGCGATGAGTTCTACTATGAGCACTTCTTCGATCATCCCACCATCAGCAAGAGCGAAGGCGTGCGCACCAAAGAGTGGAAGTACATCGCCTGGCCGGGCCAGCACGAGCACGAGGAGATGCTCTTCAACCTGATCGAGGATCCGCAGGAGGAGACCGATCTTGCCGGCGATTTGCATTATGCCGAGCGCAAGGCCCAACTGCGCCAGCGGATGCTGACATTGAAGCACGACCTCGATCCCGGACCGGCGCCCCCCAGCCGGCTTTCAGCCGCTCGCATTGAGCACGAGAACATCCGGGCGGAAGTTCAGATCCACCAGCGTCGTCGCGACGAGCTCGCCTGCCGCGGCCACGCGGAAGGCGAGGCCGTCGAGCACCCTGTGCAGGTAGCGCTGCTGACCGTCGACAGTTCCGAGAACGCCGGCGTTCAGAAAGTAGGTTCCCGGCATAGAGCCGGCAGTCGAAATCGAAACGCACGCGCACCGAGGCTCCCGGCGCCTACGCGCGGGGTGCGGCAGGGCCCGCGAGTGGCGCCGTGGTAGCGCCGCCTATCCCTAAGCCGCTCGTCGTGTTGATGAGCATGCCGAAGCCGATGTCGGTGGCGGCGACGCTTGAAATCCACGAAGTACTCGTAGGTGTAGCGGCCGCCCCACTCTCAGGATGTTGACCGTGCTCGCCTTGCGCGTTGAGCAGGCGTAGGTCGTGGATGAGGGGCACCGTGGCGCTCGTACTCGACACGCGACTTCGGGAACGAGCCCTGGGATCGTAGCCCTCGAGCGATACCCTCCCGCCCTCGGCAGACGGCCCGCGTCGGAATTTTGCGGCCGCACCGGCTCGGCGCCGCGGGCGTATGCGCTCGGGCCCACACTCAGCGCCGCTCGGTGCGCCCCCGAAGCGCCGAGCCGGCGGATTTCCTCGCGCACCGCCAGCCCCTCCTCGCCGCCCAGGTTGATCAGCCGCTGATACTGGCCGACGACCGTCTCGGTCGGCATCGAGCAAGACCTCGCCGCCGTCGATCAGCATCGCCCGGCTGCACAGCTGCACGATGCTCTGCGGGTTGTGGCTGACGAACAGGATCGTGCCGCCGCGCTCCTGGATCTCCTCGATGCGGGCAAAGCACTTCCTTTGGAAGGCCTCGTCGCCCACCGACAGCGCCTCGTCGACGACCAGGATGTCGGGGTCGACGTTGATGGCGGTGGCAAAGGCGAGCCGCACGTACATGCCGCTCGAGTAGGTCTTGACCGGCTGGTCGACGAAGGCGCCGATGTCGGCGAAGCGTGCAATCGCGTCGAACCGCTCGTCGATCTCCAAACGCTTAAAAGCCCGAGGATGGCACCGTTGATGTAGACGTTCTCGCGGCCGGTGAACTCGGGATTGAAGCCGGCGCCGAGCTCCAGAAGCGCCGCGATGCGCCCGTTCACCTCGACCGATCCCCGTGGCTGGGGCGCAGGATCCCGCAGATGATCTGCAACAGCGTGGATTTGCCCGAGCCGTTGCGGCCGGCGATGCCGACCGTCTCGCCATGGCGCTACGTCGAAGGAAGACGCCGCTTTAGCGCCGCAAAGTCGCGGTAGTAGGGTCTTGGCGGGTCAACTCAAAGCGCCCCGCTGCAGCCGCGGCACCACCATCTGTTTGAGCCGCTGGTCGGGCCGCTCGAAGAGCAGATAGTGCTTGGAAATGCCGCGCACCCGGATGGCCACTTCGCTAGAGGACATCGGCAAATCCCTTGCGCGTCTTTTGGAACCAGGCATAGCCCAAGCGTCGCGATCACGAGCGCGATCACCGCGTAGGCGGCAAGACCGGCAAAGTGCGGGCAAGGTTCCCGAAGATCAGCACTTTGTGCGCGTCTGCTCCACGGGAAAGGTGATGGGATTGAGCGCGACCCAGGGGTGCAGCCACTCGGGCAGGGCCGAAAGCGGGAAGAAGATCGGCGACAGGAACATGAAGCGCCGTGACCAGCGTTCCCGATGAACTGGTTGATGTCGCGATAGTAGACGCCCAGCGCCGCGATGAACCAGGAGAGACCTAAGATCACCAGGGCAGAAGGGCGCGAGCACGACCGGCAACAGCAGCGCCGTGACGGAGGAATAGACGCCGAGGACGGCGAGCCTGAAGACGAAGCAGAACGCCAAAGCTGATGGCGGTGTGAAAGAGCGCCGAACCGAGCGCGACGACGGGCAGAATTTCGAGCCGGAAACACCACCTTCTTCACGTAGTTGGCGTTGGAGAGCACCAGCGTCGGGCGCGCGGTTTATCAACCTCTGCGAAGAGCTGGAAGACGATGAGGCCGGCGAAGAGGACGACGGCGAACGCGGCCGTCGAGGGCTCAGCCCCGCCCTGAGCCGCCAGGCCCTGCACGCCTTCGCCGGTCCACCGCGTGCGGAACACGACGCCGAACACGAACGTGTAGACGGCGAGCATGAACAGCGGCGTGAGCATCGACCACAGCATGCCGAGCATCGAGCCGCGATAGCGGCCGGCGACCTCGCGGCAGATGAGGGTGAGCGCAAGTTCCATGCGTCCGAATGCCAACTGCACCACGCTCAGCTCCGTGTCGGCGCCAGCTCTTGATTGCTCGCTTCAGAGCAGAAAAACGGCCATGCCGTTCTAATGATGGTGTCGATGTCGGAGTGCTGGGGCGCGAAGCCAAGCAATTCACGCGCCTTGCTCGGATCAGCATAGAGCGCGGGCGGATCGCCTTCCCGGCGCGGCTTCATGACTGTCGGCACTTCTCGGCCGATCGTCCGCTTAATTCCATCGAGCACCTCTCGGATCGAGAGGCCCCGACCCGTTCCCAGGTTCAGGCTGATGGTCCCGCCATGCTTATCGAGATGAGCCAGGGCTTGCACATGGCCTTGGGCGAGGTCACTCGACGTGCACTTAGTCCCGGATGCAGGTTCCGTCCGGCGTCGGGTAGTCGTCACCGAATATCTCCAGGTGCGGCAGCAGCCCCCCCGCCGCCATCAAGGCGCGCGGAACAGGTGCGTCTCCGGGTCGTGCCGCTCGCCCAGCTCGCCCTCGGGATCGGCGCCGCGCGTTGAAGTAGCGCAGCGCCGCGTAGCGCAGACCATATGCCGGCGCGTAGTCCGCGAGCATCTGCTCGGCCATCAGTTTGGTTCGCCCATAGGGGTTGATCGGGGCCTGGGGCGCATCCTCGCGGATCGGCAGCTGCTCCGGCACTCCGTAGCGTGGCGCAGGTGCTCGAGAACACGGGGCGCGGCCGGCGCCGAGCGCCGCATCGAGCAGGGAAAGGTGCCGAGAATGTTGTTTACGTAGTAGAGGCCGGGTCGACCAGGATTGCCGACATAGGCGGAGCCCGCAAAATGGATCACGGCGTCGGGCCGTAGCGCATGAGCGTTAGCTCCAGGCGCCCGCGATCGAGAATATCCCTACGACCAGCGCGCCCCATTTCACCGCGCGCCGATGGCCCGTCACGAGACTGTCGAAGACGACTGGCTCGATCCCCTGGCCGCCAGATTCTTGCAGGCATGACTGCCGAGTAGCCGGCGCCCCCCGAGACGAGGACCCGGTGTCATCGGGCGTGCGCGCCCGCGTTCAGCCGGCCTTCCCCGCCTCAGGAGCTCGGTCGAAATAGGCTATCGTGCGGCCCAGCCCGTCGCGAAGGCCACCCGCGGCTGCCAGCCCAAATCCTTTGCCAGCGAAATGTCGGGCTGGCGCTGCTTGGGTCGTCCGGCGGCAGCGGCCGGCTGACAATCCGCGATTTCGAGTCGCGTGAGCCAAGGACGATCTCGGCGAGCTCCCGCATCGTGAACTCGCGGGGATTGCCGAGATTGACGGGGCCGGTCACCTCGTCGGCCCGTCGCATCATGCGCATCAACCCGTCGACCAGATCGTCGACATAGCAGAACGAGCGCGTCTGCTTTCCGTCTCCGAAAAGGGTGATATCGGCTCGCCGCGCAGCGCCTGAACGATGAAGTTCGAGACGACGCGGCCGTCATTGGGGTGCATGCGCGGGCCATAGGTGTTGAAGATCCGCGCGACTTTGATCTCGCAGCTTGTGCTGGCGATGGTAATCGAAGAACAACGTCTCGGCGCAGCGCTTGCCCTCGTCGTAGCAGGAGCGCGGCCCGATCGGGTTGACGTTCCCCCAATAGGTCTCCGGCTGCGGGATGCACATGCGGGTCGCCATAGACTTCGCTGGTCGAGGCCTGCAGGATCTTGGCCTTCAGCCGCTTGGCAAGGCCCAGCATGTTGATGGCGCCGTGCACGCTGGTCTTGGTGGTCTGCACGGGATCGTGCTGATAGTGGATGGGCGAGGCCGGACAGGCGAGATTGTAGATTTCGTCCACCTCGACGAAGAGCGGAAACGTCACGTCGTGGCGGATCAGCTCGAACGGTTGTCGTCGAGCAGGTGATCGACGTTGGCGCGCGAGCCGGTGAAGAAATTGTCGACGCAAAGAACTTCGTGGCCGCTGCCAGCAAGCGCTCGCAAAGATGCGAGCCAAGGAAGCCCGCGCCGCCGGTGACGAGGACACGCTTTGAGATTGGATGACTGTTCTGCTTCATGCCTGCGTCCTTAGGTGCTCGCATTGCGCGCCAACCGTCTGTCAGGCTTCTTCAGCCGACCTGAACCACAGCAGGGGATAATCCCACCAATCTCCGCACACTTCGATCACTTCGCCATGCTCGAGCTGCACGCAGTGGGAGACTTGCCTATGCCATCGGCTTTCGCCCTACAAACTCAAAGCCCGCGGCAATGGCCTCCTGCGAGGTCTGTGATAGGCGGTTGAAATCGGTCCATCAGACGATCCCCTCGGCTCGCTGGATCACGCCAAAAGCGCGCGAACCGTCCGATGGGTGCAGCCAGAAACGCGTCGGCCGCAGCATCGGAGCAGTCGCGGCGCAGGGCGATCTCGCACTCCGACGCGAGCCAGCTGATAGAGTAGTTCGGCGCGAAGTTCTCAGATACACGCACGTGCTCGCACTCGAACCCTTCGAACCATGCCTCCAGGCCGTAGCGGGTCGTATTGTAGAAGTGCCAGGGAGCTTCATGCTGCGGCTGGAGAAAAGCCGTGTGGATCAGAACGCGACCTCCGGGGCGGAGGACACGCAAGATTTCCGTCGCTGCACGCCGCGGATCTCGGTAGTGCTCGAAAGCATTGAGCGCGATGACAGCGTCGAAGACCGCATCGGCGAAGGGCAGGTGATGGCAGTCGGCGACAACATCGGTATGGCGGAACACGGCAGCCTCGACCTCGACCACATTGTCGAAGCGCCGCGCCGTACCGCCAGCGCTGAGGTTGAGCACGAGACCACGCGCCTCGCGCATCATCGCCAGCGCACGTTCTGGAACCTCGTTGCTCAAATGAGCCTCGGACTTCACTTCGGGCATCTCCATGCCCGCAAACAGCACGGGCCGGCCCTCAACCACCGGCCAGTTGCGGCAGCCATCTTGCGTCCGCAAGCGGCCGCTCGCCGTATCCAGCTGCAACGGTGCGCCGGTTTCCGGACAGCGCAAGATCGGCAGCAACTGCTCAATGCGGCTGCATTTCCCTGGGTTGGCCCCAGCAAGACTTGCTTGCGGTCTGGTCGGCTGCGTCTGTGCTCGGCCAACATGAGCCACGGATGACGACGGTTCATGTCCTCGAGCAACAAGC
Source organism: uncultured Alphaproteobacteria bacterium (assembly GCA_963728165.1). Taxonomy (GTDB): domain Bacteria; phylum Pseudomonadota; class Alphaproteobacteria; order Rhizobiales; family Hyphomicrobiaceae; genus Hyphomicrobium_A. The sequence continues at coordinate 325,838 of CAVSIY010000004.1, forward strand.
GCTTGTTTTCGGGCACGTTCCGTCGTGGTCCGAAGCATGGATAAGTCGTGCAATCGGTAGTCTGCCAGGAGGTTCGGTACCTGTATGCCGCGCAGTCCGCGTTCGGCCAAACGGCACCAAAAATCATAGTCCTCCCACCCAAAACGAACATGATGCGTAGCCGCCAGCCGCTGCCCAAGCTTCTTTCGCCACCAGCGCCATGGCGTCGATATAGTTGCCCCCGACAAGCGTTGCGGATGTAGGACCAATGGCCGATCATATCGGCAGGCTCGCCGAACCGTCGGATGATGGGATAGGCGAAGGCCGCATCGGTGTCACGCAATGCGGCAAGCAGATGCATGCAGCAATTCGGCAGTAGCCGATTGTCGGCATCGAGCGGAAGGACAAAGGGCGTCTCCGCGGCGTCGAAGCCGACGTTGCGCGTGAGGGCGAGACCGGAATTCACGCGGTTGCGAAGCACGAGCAGCCGGTTGAACCGGCCGGCATTCTCGTGCGCCCAGTCGAGCGCCACCTTGAGAGATTCATCTTTTGAGGCGTCGTCGATTACGACAAGATCAATCGCTGCCAGTGTTTGCGCCCGGACCGATGTGAGTGCTTCCACTACGAAGTGAGCGTAGTTGTAGAGCGGCACAATAACTGTCACTTCGGATGCGCCGAGGCGATCCGACTCGAACATCACTTCCGAATCCGGAACACGCGGCAACGGCGGCGAGGCTGCGATCGCGCGCTGCACCTCCAGCTCGAAAGAGCGCGCCACGTCCCGCGCACCACCCAGCTGCGCCAGGAAATTGCCCACGGCACGAGCACGCTGCAGCGGCCCAAATAAGCGCATCGCGTCGTGGCCCGCCGCCCTCCCCATACGACGGCGCAATGCGTGATCGTCCACCAGGCTCAACAACGCCGCCCGCCAAGCCAACTCATCGGCGGCTAGGATGCTCGTTTCCCCATCGCGGATCGCGCGGAGCATTGGTCCAGTGGGCGAGGCGACCGTTGGCACGTCGACCAGCGCCGCCTCGAAGAACTTCAGCTCGCTCTTGGCCTCACAGAAGGGGTTTCCAATCTCGAGCGGCGCCAGATTCACGTCGAACCGCGCCATCTCGTCAGGCAGTTGCGCAAGGGGTACCAGATTGCGCCATTCCACCTGCTGCTCGAGATTGGCAAGCTCAGGAAATTCGTCCAGGTCCAGACAGGGAGTCCCAGACTTTGGCTCGCGGAACAGCACGAGCCGGCAAGACGGCCGCTCGGCCAGCACCCGGGCCAAAGCGCCGGCAGCCAATCCGAAGTCGCGCTGATGCGTGCGCGAGCCGGCCGCGTAGCCAATGCGGACAAGTCCATCATTCGGTGCCGACCGACGTCTCCTGACTGCGAGGCGGGAGGCTTGCAGGATTGTGCGTCGAAGCCGTTTGGCAGCACGAACGTCGGCTTATGCAGGGCCCGCATATGGCCAGCGAGTTCCTGGGTCGTGGTCGTGCACAGGTCGGCTGCCATCATCGCCTGTTGTATCTGCGCATAGTGATCGCGCACTTGCGCCTCGGTCAGACCTTGCGAGCGGATGCCATCTATCACGGAGTTCTGCGCAAGATTGGGATCGACCATCAAATCATCAACGTCGAACACAAGCCGTACGCCGGCACTGCGAGCCGCCGTCACGACGGCAGCGACGTCTTCATCCCACGCCGTACGCCACAGCGTCACGACATCCGCGCCCGACAGCTCGCCCAGACGCTCCTGGACCTCGTCGAGCCGCATCCACGACGCCTCCGCACCGGCTTTTCGCGCGGCCTCCACGTATCGCACGACGCGATAGGCGTTGCCGGGCGTCCCGGGTTCGCCTGAAACGTATACGAGCCTCAGGGGGGCGCCTCTGGCTTTGCCGGCATGCAGAGGCAGCGAGCCAACCGCCGGTCTCTCCGTTGGTGACAATGTGGCCTTCAAGCCGGCAGCCCCTCGCGACCCAGGATATCTCCTGCCTTTGCGATCGCCCGAGGCACCCCGAGGACTCTGATGCGCATCCTCAAATCGCGGAACTTGATTCTCAGCTGTCTAAGCTTGTTAGCGACCTTGTGCGGAAGATTGCCGCCTGCGCGTCTTTTCCCGCTTTTGAGCAGTCGCATTGCGGCACGCATCGGCGCCGTGAGGCGCCACGAGGTCGAGCCGCGAAAGTGTGCGATGAGGTCCTCGCGCGCGCGCTCTCCTGCTTTGATGGCGCCTTGCTTCTCGTCCTCCAGCCGCACGATTTGGGCGCGTAGGGCGGAGGCCTCCTCCTCGACGCCGGGCGGCGCTCAGTTGCGTTCTGAAATCGTCTGCCGCTGGCCGGTCGGGGTTGGCGCTCCCCTCCTCGATTTGCGCGCGCAGAGCCGAAATCTCGGCCTCGCGCCGGGCAAGCTCGTCCGTGAGCTCGGCCCTGCCTGCGGCTGCCCCTGCCAGCGCGCGTTCGAGGTCGGCGCCCTGCTGCTGGCTCTCCGTCAGACTGGCGTCGGCCCTTGCAAGCACCGCCGCAAGCAGCAGGGCGCGGTGCTCCTGCTCAACGAGTGCCGCTGCGAGCCGCGCGGCCTCGCCGTTCGCCAGATCGCGGGCGTGATCCAGCGCCGCGATCTTCGCGTCGCGATCCGCCACCACAGCGGCGGCCTCCAGGACCCGTGCCTCGGCGTCCTCGAGCGCCGCGTCGAGGACCGCGAACTTCGCTCCTGCTCTGCGCGTTCCCCAGCCTCGCGCGCGGCCTCGGCATGGGCCTCGCTCATCTCCGCCTTCATGTCGGCGAGATGCTTGTTCCCATCCGTCTTGATGGCAGCGAGCTCTTCTCCCAGCCGACCTGGGCCTCGGCCTGCAGCGCGTAAAGGACGGGCGCCGCGTGGTCGAACTCCGGCTGATCGTCTCGAGTGCAAGCATCGCCGCCTTGGAGCCGGGATTGTGCTCGAGCACGCGCAGGGCCGAATACGCCTCGCCGCCCAATCCGATGGCCGGGTCGAGCAGGATGTCCTCGGTCGTATGCGCGTGATGCCGGTGCCGGCCGTCGAGGAACTCGCGACCTGGGTGGCGATGTCGTCGCCGCGTATGGCCACGCGATTTGCAGTGCTCGGTCACTTGATGCAAGGTGCCGCGCCAATTCTCGAACAGGCTCCGAGTAGCTGACAATGACCCGCGCGCGTGCTCCGCGTCGCGGCCTCGCTGTCGAGCACGTGCCGCAGCCACTGCAGCACGGCATCGGTGCGCGCCAGCCCATCGCGCCGCTCAAGCGAATTCGGCCACCTCCAGCGGGTTGCGCAGCATGTGCACGACGCACAGGCCGATCCCCGCATCCTCGAGCGCCTCGATGAACAAGGGCGCGAAGCGACAGATCCGCGGATCCTTGACACGAACAACGGTGCATCGCCGAACTCGCAAGCGACAAGATCGGCGATCTCGGCCTTGATCTCGCGGCGTCGCTCGAGCGGCAGTCGGCCGATCTCCAGCGCACGCCAATCGCGCCAATCGCTGCCGAGCGTCTCCAGAAGGCGTCGTGATAGGCCAGCAGGGCGCTCGATTCCCAGTGGCCGGCCTCATTGCCCTCACCCGGCGCCGAGGAGCGACGCCGGCATCCTGGCGCCGGCGATGCTGATGATGCGCGTCATGGCGCTTGTGCCCGAGCGATGCATGCCGAGCACGAACACGCACATGCGAGCCGACGAGGTTTGTCCGACTGCTCCGCGATCTTCGGCGTGACGGGAGGACGGCGAGTTCATAATACGCTCAACCTAAGCCCGCGCGTCAAAGGGGAAGCAATGCTGCAAGGCAAGGCCAGTCCCGCGCCCCGGCCCCCGGGCGGCGCATTGCGTCATGCCGATGGATCGAACGCTCGGCGCGTAGTCGCATTCCCACCCGCACTTCGGCATAGCCATTTATTTGGCCGACGCAGGACATCGCTCGGCGGTGCCGCACACGTCGGCGCGCCATCGGCGGCCGACAGCGGCGAGCGCGCATAGTTAACGTGAGCGCCGCTCTGGCCACCAATGCAAAGCGGCCAATTGCGACGGAACGACGACGCGGCCCGCGCCTAGATCTTCTTGAGAACCGTGGCCAGCAGCAAACCCAAGTTGCCGAGCGACGTCTGACGTCGGACGGGCGAGCCTGCGAGGGCGCGAAGGCGCGCGGCAAAGCTGCCCGTGCGCATCACCTCGAAAGTGTCGAGCAGCGCCCGGGCGTCCTCGGTCAGCAGATGGCGGGCACTGCGGAGCGCGGAGAAATTGACCTCGTTCCAGGCTGAGAAGCGCCCCTTGAGGACCATGACGAGCCGTTTGCCTTGCGCGCGCAGCCCCTTGTTGGAGCCGATGCGATTGTTCGCATGCTGGCGGTAGTCGACGTGCGGCTCGGGATCGTAGCCGACGATGCCGCCGCTGCCGGAGACGAGCTGATAGGCCCACCAATCGTGCGCCGTGACATCGAGCACGCCGGACTGCTCAAACAGCAGCTTCGTGGCGCGATTGAACAGCATCGTGTTGGCGCCGGCGATGCTCTGCACCAGCGCGTTGCCGAAGCTCGGCGCCTTGAAGAAACGGCGCGAGTAGCCCATTGGCTTGCCGGCGGCGCAAACCACGTGCGTGCGTCCCCCGTAAACTGCGGGCAGCTCCCGCGGCAGGCTTCCCACCCACTTCATCGCACGGGTCAGCTTGTCGGGATGCCACACGTCGTCTTGATCGCAAAACGCGAAGTACTCGCCCTTAATCGTGGGATCGGCAGCGAGCGATACGAAGTTGGCAGCAGAGCCCTTTTGCGGCCCTTCTCTGACCTCCACCGGCTGGGAAACACGGTGGGCGAAATGACGGAGAATGGTGAGCGTGGCGTCGGTCGAATGATCGTCGGATACGATCAAGCGCCAATTCTCATAGCTTTGCTGCTCGATTGACGCCAATTGAGCGGCAAGAAACCTCTCGCCATTATACGTACAAAGAAAAATCGCAATGCACGGCGCCTCGCGCGCCTGCGAATGATGAGCTTGCCGACTTTGTAGTGCTGCCCCCACCGGCTGTGTCGATTTGGCAATCGACCGCCGCTCTACGCTACTCATCACACCCCCGTACCAGGCAGATTACGCGCCCGACCGACGATACCCACTTGGCCCCTTGGGGTTATCGTCGGAAAAAGTCTAAGTCAGCCCACGATGCTGCCGCAACCTCTGGTGTCAACGCCGCGGAAAATGTCCTTCGCCGTGTCGCACGCAAGCCACAGGCGAGACGGGGATATGGTTAAATTACAGCAATATGGCCTATTGCGCCGGTCCGGGGCCCGTCACATTCGTCATCGGCTGAGAGCCAAGCACACTTTGCCCCAATGCGAACATGGCGGCGGCAAAACCAAACACGCACATAAACCAGACCTGCCACATGCCGTAGCTGGTGGCGATTTGCACGGCCGCCGATGCAAACATTGCGAAGGCAAAAGAGCGCTGCGGCTTTTCCAGATGGGCCGCCTTGCGCAACAGCAACAGCCCAAACACCAAGAACAGCACGGCGCCGAAGAAGCCCAGCTCGTACCAGACCTGCAGGTAGACGTTGTGGGGGTGCGTCAGGGGGATCCCGATGGCCCACGATGCCACCGATGCGGGAGCCTCCTGCATCAGCGGGCGTATGATGTAGGTCATGCCGGCCCCTACCCCCAGCCACGGGGCATTGGGGACCAGATTTGCGATGTCGTTCCACTGCGTAATGCGGAATTGTGCCGACAGCTGCAGCCAATCGGCATTTTGCAGGCCGAGCTGGTGCGCCAGATGCGCAGCAGGGACGACACAGAGGCAAGCAACGATCCAGGCGCCCGCCAAGGCGTAGCGGGCAATGGTCTCCGAGTAGCTCGCCACAACAAAGGTCAAGAGCCCCAGGACCAACGCGAGCTTGGCGGTCTCGCTGGTCGCCAGCATCACGGCGGCCGCACTCATGAAAACGAGGAGCACGATGATGGCCCTGCGCCACAAGGGCGCCGACAGCACGCTCGCCGCCATCAACGCCGGCCACAGCAACAGCGGCATGGGAACGATGTTGCGCGTCAGGTCATCGGGATGCACCGCAATGAGCCGCCCGTTCTCCCATGTGAAGTAGCGCGCCGGCTCCAGCTGGTCGGGCCCCAGCGACAGCAGATTGTAGGCCCAGATCTTGAGCGCCTGCCCGCTCGCGGCCTCGACGATCATGTAGAGCGCCCCCACCAAGAGGCCGATCCACAGCCCTTCGCCCATATGCAGCGCGTTGGCGCTGCTTTGCGTGCGCAAGAACGCGCTGAGCGCCAGCGAGCCCAGGAGAATGATTGCCGCCATCAGGTTTATGGAGACGGTAGCCAAGGGGTCGGGCGCCCAAAGGCCGCTCAAGCTCGCATAGAGGAGGAAGGCGGCAAGAGCGAGAGCGGCGGCGTCGAAGCGAGGCACGAGGCGGTCCGGCCGCCGGTCGGTGAGAGCGGCTGCGCACGCGCCGACGAACAGCAGCGGCAGCGTGATCTGCACCGTCTTCGCGCTCATGATCATGATGGGCACGCCCACCATGATGATCGTGCCAAGCCCGATGCCTGAGGCGCGCGATCGCACCGGCACGGTCTGTGGAGCACTCGAGAACAAGGCTTTCCCCCCTGGTCGGACTGCGTGGGCCACCAGCGACTGGCGCACCCCAGATGTGGCATCGGCAATGACGCACGCCAAGCGTTCGAAGGCGGTGGGGCGGGTTGCCGCAGAGAGCTGACGCGACATCCAACCGACAAGGTAAATGGCCGGCCCGGGCGCGGCGGCCGCGCCCCTTGCGACCTTCATTCATGGCGCAGCTATCGAAACACGGGCCCCAGCTCGGCGAGCCGGGGATGGCGGCGATCCTTATCCGACAGCGTCGCCTCCTTGGCACTCACGGGCCAAGCGATGGCGAGCGCGGGATCGTCCCACAGCAGGCCGCTGTCGGATTCCGGCGCGTAGTAGTCGGTGATCTTGTAGAGCACCTCCGTCTCGGGCTCGAGCGTGCAGAACCCGTGTGCAAAGCCTTCGGGCACCCAGAGCTGAGTCCAATCCTTGGCCGAAAGGATGGTGCTGACGTGGCGCCCGTAGCTGGGCGAGCCTTGGCGCAGGTCGACCGCCACGTCGAAGATGGCGCCGCGTACTACGCGGATGAGCTTGCCCTGGGCATGCGGCGGCTTCTGAAAGTGGAGCCCGCGCACGACGCCCTTCGCGTGCGAGATGGAATGGTTGTCCTGCACGAACGCGATGCTCAGCCCCTCGGCCTCGAGCGCGCGCTTGCTGTAGGTCTCGGCAAAGAGCCCGCGCTCATCGGAGAACACTTTGGGGACGAGGCGCTTGATGTCGGGGATGGCAAGAGTTTCGACCTGCATGGATACTCCGCCTTGGGCGCAACGGGTTTGGATGTCGATCAGGCTAATGAGGTTTCGCACGCCTCGTCGTGTCGCATCCCCATTTGCGCGATCGAAGCGCGCCAATCGACGCGGGGCGGAAACGCCAGCTTGAAGCATTGGCCGTTCTTGAGGCTCAAGTTCGGGTTGTAGTACTTGTCCGCCGTCAGCACAGCCCCCCATCGATCGAGCATGAGCTGCTCCTCGCGCTTGGCTTGGTCGTATCGTTCAGGCGAATTGTATGGCCTGAGCTTCGCTGACACGTGATGATAGAGCTCCACGGTGGGGGTCCACACAATCCGCCACCCCGCCTGCATCAGGCGAATGCAAAAGTCGACATCGTTGAAAGCGATGGCGAGCTGCTCCTCGAACCCGCCGACGCTTTCGAAGGCCTTGCGCCAAACGACGACGCACGCCGCCGTCACAGCGGAAAAATCCTGCTCCAATGCGGCGCGTCCGAAGTAGCCGGGGGTCCAGCGCGGGGCAAAACGGTGCGCGTGATTGGCCACGCCGCCAATGCCAAGAATAGTGCCGGCGGCCTGTATCGTATTGTTCGGGAAGTACAGCATCGGGCCCACAGCACCAACCCCCGCGGGCGCCAAGCGCGCGACCATCTGCTCCAGCCAGTCGGGGGTGATCACCTCGGTGTCGTCGTTCATGAAGCAGAGAACGGAGCCGCGCGCCTGGCCCGCGCCCCAGTTGTTGGTCTTAGAAAAATTAAAGGGGCCATCCGGATAGGAGAGGACCCTGACGCGGGCATCGGCTCCGACGCCCTCCAGCAAGGCTCTCCACCCGGCCGCATTGCGTGCGCGCTCGTTGACGAGAAGCAGCACCTCGAAATGCCGGTATGTGGTCACCTTCAAGAGATGGTCGAGACAGCGCGCGGCCAGGTCCGAGCGACATGCGGATGGGATGAGTATGCTGACCTCTGGCAGCACGGCCGGCGGTCGATAGTCGACTTGGTAGTAGTTGCGCTGCGTGATCCTGACGCTGCCTTTGATCCCGCGCCGCTCGAGCGCCTCCTGCACCGCCCGCTGTCCCGCCTCGAATCGCATAGGGCTTGGCGGCGGGGCTCTTGGCCGTCGACCCGGAGACGGCCCTCCAGTGATAGAGCACGTGCGGGATATGACGGATCCTGTCGGGGTCGTGAGCTCGGCGCACCGCAGCAGGAGATCGTAGTCCTGGCTGCCGTTGAAGGCGTCGCGGAAGCCGCCCGCCCGCGCGATCAGGCTGCTGCGGTAGACACCGTGAGATGGTTGACGAAGTTCTGGACAGGATGAGCGCGGCGTTCCAATCGGGCTTGAAATAGGGGTCGAAGCGGCGCCCCTTCGCATCGATCTTGTCCTCGTCGGAGTAGATGAGATCGACCGTGGGATTGGCGGCAATCTCCTTGGCCACCAGCAGCAGCGCGTGCGGCGGGATCTCGTCGTCTTGATCGATGAAGGCGACAAAGTCGCCCGTCGCGAGCTCCAACGCCGCATTGGTGGCGGCGGCAATGCCGCCGTTCTCGCGCCGGCGGCACACCTTGATGCGAGCATCCTCGCTGGCATATTGCCTCAACAGCGGCTCGACATGGGGGTCAGTCGAGCAATCGTCGGCAATGCACAGCTCCCAGTTCGGGTAGGCCTGCGCTTTGATCGATTGAATGGCGCGCTGCAGAAACCTCTCGGGAGGATCAAAGACCGGCATGACCAGTGAGATCGGCGCACTCTTCGGGAGCGCCGAAGCGGCAGAGCACAACAGTGCCGTGTCCTCCGGCCCGATCGTGTCATACATTCTCACCCAAGCCCTATAGCTGGCTGCTCGCTCGGCGTTCTGCATGGACTCGCGCAAGCGCGCGGCAAAGAGGCGTGGGTCGCGAACGAGAAGCCGGGCGTGGCGCGACAGCTTGTCGGCGCTCGCCAGCTGACCGAGCAGCGATTGCAGAAGTCTTCGCGCCGTCCTTGCGTCCTTGGCCATCACCACACGCTCGTCCAAACGGACCGGGCAAGGCGCCGACCCTAAGCCGGCTTGCGTTCACCCACTCACGCCCGCTGGTATAGGTTCCACACCAAGCAGCGCGCAACCGCCGCCGTCGAGATCTTGCGGTCCTTCTGCACCTGGCGCCGCTTCCTCAAGGCGCCGGCGCATGCCAGCCCCGCGAGCAGCCCTCGCAAAGGGGCCTTGATCGCATGGCCTTCGAACGCGAGCTTCAAGATGATCGCGAAAGAGCACATGAGATTGAGAGGCACGGCGAGGACCAGCAGCGCCAGCGGCATGTCCTTGATGAGAAGCCATAGCCGGTTGCGAAAGGAGTAAAACAGCGTGAAGTCGCTGCGCGCGCCCGTGATCGCCGAGCCACGGTGGCAAACGAGGGCCTGGCGCAGCTGCATGCAGCGCTCGCCCGCAAGACGCAGGCGCAACCCCAAGTCCACATCCTCCACGTAGCAGAAGAAGGACTGATCGAACCCTTGCGCGCCGCTCGAAGGCCTCGCGGTCATAGAGCGCGGCGGCGGCACAGGGCGAGAAGACCTCCCTGTCCTGGAGCGGCAGCGTCGCCAGCGGACGGCCCGAGCCGAGGCGCCACGCAATGCCGGCAATCGACAGCACATCGCCGAAGCCGTCGACAAGCGAGGGGTCGGCCGCGTTGATAAGGGTTGCGCCGAACATGCGCACATCAGGATAGCGCTCGGCGCCGCGGTGCATCTCCTCGAGCCAGTCGGGCTTGGCCACCGCGTCGGGATTGAGCGTGGCAAGCCAGGGCGCCCGGCAGCCGCGGGCGCCTAAGTTGTTTGCCGCGGCAAAGCCCACGTTCGATGTGTTGCGGATCAGGCTGAAGCGCTTATCGGGAAGCGTGAGCGCGTCCGCCGCGCCGTCAGTCGAGGCATTGTCGACGATGACGGCCTCGAAGTCGGTGAACGTCTGCTGGCTGAGGGCATCGACGCACGCCTGAATGAACGGGCCCGCGTTGTAGCTGACGATGATGACCCTCACCCAGGGGTCTCTTCCCGTATCGGGATTCGCCATTGCGTCGACCCTGATGCCTCGGCTCGCGTCGCAGGGACGCTATCGAGCCGAGCTTTAGCAGGATTGCGGCGCCCAGTGCTTCTACCGATCGCAAAGGCGTAAACGAAAGGGGCGCCCGCAGGGCGCCCCCAGAGTAGAGCTATGGCCGCTGCCGGTATCGAGCGATCAGTTCTCGGCGAGCGCCGCGACCGAGGCTTCCGCGTCGTCCTCCGGGATGCTCTCGGCCACATCGGGATGCGCGATCTTCTGGAGCCTGCTCAAGGACGACCTCACGTCCTCGATGGTCCCGAAGACCGAGTAGACCAGAAAGCGGTGGGGGCCGGCGGCAACGTGCTGCTGGCGGAACACCACATTCGACTTGGTGACGCCTGCGTGCGACAGCCGGAACCTCCCGTAGCCGGGGCCGGTAAATCCGGCGCTTGCGGTCTGCGGCGTGAAGAGGCCGAGCGCGTGCGTTCCATCGCTCGTCGCCAGCACGACCGGCAGCTCCTGCTCTCCCGGTCCGTCCGACAGCGGCTCTAAGCGGTCGCTCACAGAATTGTAGCGGTAGAAGGTGTCGAAACGATCGGGCATGTAGGCGGTCAGCACCTCGAACACCGCCAGCGACCGCGGTCGCGCCAGACCAAAGCTGATCCTGTGCTCGAGCACATTGCCGAAACCGGGAAGGAAGCGCACCGTCTTGGCAAGACGCGTTGACGACACCGGAGATGGATCGCCCTCGTTCAGTGCCTTCTTGCATTCTGCCGAGTGATGGCCCCGGCGAATCCAATAGGCCATGTGCGAGGACGTTCTCAACACGTTGCCGACGACCACGCCTCGATGCAGCTGGCTCGAGGTCGACCGCGGACGGTTGCCGTCCTTGCTGGCTCCCGCCTCGGTCGGGTTATCGCACTCGCCCAGCCCATCGAAGCTGATCGCGGACTGGAGGTCGCGGCCATGGTCGTTGGCGTCGAGGAATTCCGTGCCCCCCCACTGCAGGGACTCGATCGCGCCCGCCGAGCGCCCCGTCGCCGTCACCAGGACGGTGCGGCCCTTGAAGGCGCCCGAGATGGTCAATGGCTGCACGATGAGCACCTCGTTGGAGCGGGAGACGCTGACCACGGCGCCCAGGCACAGCGCGGCGGCAACAAGTGTTCGTTTCCGTGCGAAACGCACGCGCATGGGCGCACTCCTCCAAGTCCCGAGCACGCCGAAGGCGTGCATGGCTGAACGCACGGACTTGAAAGAGGCGTTACGCTTACGCTGCGGGGGAGCGCGCTTGCGCGCGCGAAGGGCGGCCGTTACCCAGGACCCAAGCCTGAGATCCGCATCACAATTTGGCGAGCATTGCGTGCGCGCCAGCGAAGCGGGCCGTCAGACTTGCACACCCATCCGATTGAGAAACTCCGCAGTTGCCCTGTGGTTCCAGTAGCCGATCCGCGGATGGGTGACAACGGAGGCTCGGCTCCCATCAACAACTCGCGCGGTCGCTGTGGATGGCTGAAGGAATATCTATTGCGTGCGCGCGATCGCGGGGAATGCGCCAGCGAAACTAATCCCCGCCTTCCCACACGCCCTTAGACTCCCACCGGCCGTTCCAACGGCCGGGGGCGCAGACGTGCGCTGGCGGACTTGCGCGGAGCGGGCCGGCGCATGGGTCGGGGGACATATAGCTATCCCCGGGTCCATCCTGCCGCGTCATGGCGGAGCCATGCTTCGCATGGACGGCGAAAATCTCAGTAACGCCCCGGATACGATGCAGTTCGGGGAATGGCGGCGGACGAGCCGTGCGTCGAGTGGGGCGGCAAGGGCCGCATCCATCACGAACAATGAGAAGGGCCGGAGCCGCCCCGCTCCCTGGTTTTCGAAAACCCTCGGGTGCCCGCACCGCGAGGCTAAAGGTGCGTCTTCAAGCCCACCACACGTAGACGAAGGCGAACAGGAACAGCCACACGACGTCGACGAAGTGCCAGTACCAGGCCGCGAAGATGAGCCCCAGATGCTCGGTCGGCGTGAACTGGCCGAGATACGCGCGCAACAGGCACACGCACAAAAAGATGGTGCCGATGATGACGTGGGCGCCATGAAAGCCGGTCGCCATGAAGAACACGGCGCCGAAGATGTTGCCCGAGTAGTCGAACGCGGCGTGCGTGAACTCATAGGCCTGCACGCAGGTGAAGATGATGCCGAGCGTCACCGTCACGAGGAGGCCGAGCTTGAGGCCGCGGCGGTCGCCCTTGATCAGGCGCCCATGCGCCCAGGTCACGGCTCCGGCCGAGCTCAACAGGATCACCGTCATCAACAGCGGCAGGCCCCATGGGTCCGACGTCTCAATCCCCTGCGGCGGCCACACGCCGCCGATGACATGATCGCGCACGACTTGAATGCGATCGGCGGGAAACAGGGCGGAATTGAAGAACGCCCAGAACCAGGCCACGAAGAACATGATCTCCGAGCCGATGAACAAGAGCATGCCGTAGTGCAGCGACAGCTGCGTCAGCGGCGTGTGCTCGTGGGCCTCGCCCTCGCGAATGACGTCGCGCCACCAGCCGATCATGGTCGTCGCCACGCCGAGGACGCCGAGCGAGAAGACGATCCACGGCGGCCAGATGAGGTTGTAGACCCACAGGATCAGCCCCGAGGCGAGCAGCAGCGCGGAGAAGGCGCCGCGGATCGGCCACGGGCTCGGCTCGACCATCTGGAACGGGGCTTGGCTCTCCTGCGCGTCGGCCATCTCAAGTTGTCTCCGTCGTCATGTGGCAGCGTCTCGTCCTCACGCGATGCGCGGCTGCACCTCGAACTGATGGAACGGCGCCGGCGAGGGCAGCGTCCATTCGAGCGTCGTGGCGCCAGGGCCCCAGGGGTTCGCCGGCGCGGGACGCTTGCGATAGAAGGCCTCGGCCACGGCGTAGACGAAAATGAGGGCGCCGAACGCCGACAGATAGGCCCCGATCGAGGAGACGTAGTTCCAGCCGGCGAAGGCATCGGGATAGTCGGCGATACGCCGCGGCATGCCGGCGGCGCCGAGGAAGTGCTGCGGAAAAAACAGAATGTTGACGCTGATGAACGTCACCCAGAAGTGCACGTGCCCGATCGTCTCCGACATCATGTAGCCGCTCATCTTGGGGAACCAGTAGTACCAGCCCGAGAAGATCGCGAACACGGCGCCGAGCGAGAGCACGTAATGGAAGTGCGCCACAACGAAGTAGGTGTCTTGCAGCACCCGGTCGACACCGGCGTTGGCGAGCACGACGCCGGTGACGCCGCCGACGGTGAACAGGAACACGAAGCCGATCGCCCACAGCATCGGGGTGCGGAACTCGATCGATCCGCCCCACATGGTCGCGATCCAGGAGAAGATCTTGATCCCCGTCGGCACCGCAATGGCGAGACTGGCCGCGACGAAGTAGGCCTGCGTGCTGGCATTGAGCCCGACGGTGTACATGTGGTGCGCCCACACCGCGAAGCCGATAAAGCCGATCGCCACCATGGCGTAGACCATGCCGAGATAGCCGAAGATCGTCTTGCCGCTGAAGGTGGAGATGACGGTGGAGATGATTCCGAAGCCCGGCAGGATCATGATGTAGACCTCCGGGTGGCCGAAGAACCAGAAGAGATGCTGGAACAGCAGCGGATCACCGCCGCCTTTCGGATTGAAGAAGGTCGCCCCGAAATTGCGGTCGACCAGCAGCATGGTGATGGCACCGGCGAGCACCGGCAGTGCCAGCACGAGCATGAACGCCGTGATGAGGATCGACCAGACATAGAGCGGCATCTTGTGCATGGTCATGCCGGGCGCGCGCATGTTGAGGATCGTCGCGATGAAATTGATCGCACCGAGGATCGACGACGCGCCGGCCAGATGCAGCGACAGAATGACGAAGTCGACGGACGGGCCCGGGTGCCCCTTGGTCGACAAGAGCGGATAGAGCGTCCAACCGGTGCCGGCGCCGTCAGAGCCGGGCGCGCCGCCGAAGAACAAGGAGCTGACGAACAGCGTGAAAGAGGCCGCCAAAAACCAGAACGACAGGTTGTTCAGCCGCGGGAAGGCCATGTCGGGTGCGCCGATCATCATCGGCACAAACCAGTTGCCGAAGCCGCCGATCAGCGCCGGCATGAGCACGAAGAAAATCATGATCAGGCCGTGCGCGGTAACGAACACGTTGTAGGTCTGCGGATTGGAGAAGAACTGCAGACCCGGCTCGTGCAGCTCCAGCCGCATGGCGATCGACAGGCACGTGCCCACGACCGCGGCACCCATGGCAAAGCACAGATAAAGCGTGCCGATGTCCTTGTGGTTGGTCGAGTAGAGGAAGCGACGCCAACCCGTGGGGATTGCGTGAGCTGGCGTCGCGCCGGGAGCCATCGTCGTCGCTCGTTCCATGCTCGGGTCCTTCGATCGCAACGGTTGGATGGGCTCGGGCGCCCGCTAGTCGGCGGTGCCCTTCTTGATCGCGGCGGTTTCCGCCGGCGCCGCCTGGGGGTTGGACGCGTAGTGCTTCTGCGCGTAGGCGAGCCAGGCAGTGAACTCCTTATCGGTTACGACGCGGATGGAGATCGGCATGAAGGAGTGGTTCATGCCGCACAGCTCCGAGCACTGGCCGTAGTACATGCCCGTGTGCGTCGCCTTGAACCAGGTCTCGTTGAGGCGCCCGGGAATGGCGTCGACCTTGATGCCGAAGGACGGTACGGCGAAGGAGTGGATCACGTCGGCGCCGATCACCTGCACGCGCACGACCTTGTCGACCGGCACCACCAGATCGTTGTTGGTGGCAAGCAACCGCGGTTGTCCCGGCTTGCGCGCCGCGTCGGGGAGCATCTCGGAGAGGTAGTTGATGTTACCGTGGTCGGGATAGGTGTATTGCCAGAACCACTGGTGGCCGGTCGCCTTGACCGTGATGTCCGCTGGCGGGATGTCCTCCTCGAAAAAAAGCAGCCCGAACGAGAAGTAGGTCATCACCAGCACGATGCAGAACGGCAGGAATGTCCATGCCACCTCCAAGGGCAAGTTGCCCGTTCGCTTGGAGGGCGTCGGATGCACGCGGCTGTTGAAGCGCACCATCGCGACGACGAGCAGCACGAATACGAGCGCGGCGATCGCCGTGATGAATATGAGAAGGTTATCGTTGAACGCCGTGAGGGCGTTCATCTCGGTCGTATCGGCCTGTTGCAGGCCCGTTTGCCAGGCCGAGGGCTGGCCGAAGCCCGCGTGCGCTGCGCTGGCGCCGAAAAGCGCCGCGAGGCCGACAGCAACGGCGATCGACTGGGAGCCGGCCCGCATCGTGCACATGCGCTCCTGTTGTGGTCTTGCAGATGGAGACGGCTGCACCCGCGCTGCGCGCGCGCGCCAACAGCGGGGACCGCCAGCGAGCATCAACGATTCCGATGGCGGACGCTATCAAATCACTCCGAGCGGGCAACCCGCTATCGACCAGGCGACAACATTAGCGGTGGACTTAATGCTTCCCTAAGTTGCCCCGCGCGAAAATTGTGTTGCTAATGCGTGCAAGTGGGCCAGGCTCCGTTGTCTTCCAAGCGAAGCGTGAACGGCAGGGTCTCGGTGCGTCCGGCGAAACGGCAACGAGACTTGAGATGATTTTTCGACATCCGCGCAACGCCCTGTTGGGCTTCCTGGCGATTTTTGCAGGCGCCACCTGCGTGGCATCCGCCGAGGACGCAAGCCCGCAAGACGCCGACCTCGTTGCGCGCGGTCACTATCTGGCGCTTGCCGCCGACTGCATGCCCTGCCACACGGGCGCGCCGAAGCAGGAGTTCGCCGGCGGGCTGGCGCTCAACACGCCGTTCGGGGTGATCTACTCGCCCAACATCACGCCCGACAAAGATACGGGCATCGGCAAGTGGACCTTCGACGACTTCAAGAACGCGGTCCACGACGGCATCCGCGCCGATGGCGCCTACCTTTATCCCGCCATGCCGTACGGCGCCTTCACCAAGATCGAGGACGACGACCTCAAGGCGCTGTGGGCCTACCTGCGCAGCCTGAAACCGATCAACAAGCCGCAGAAGGCGAATGGCCTCGGCTTTCCCTTCAACATCCGCGACATGATGTTCTTCTGGCGCGTCCTCTTTTTCGACGAGGGCACCTTCAAACCGGACAAGGGCAAGAGCGCGCATTGGAACCGCGGCGCCTACCTGGTCGAGGCGCTCGCCCACTGCAACGATTGCCATACCCCACGCAATCTATTGGGCGCCACCATCCCTTCCGAGCGCTTCGAGGGCGCCCAGATCGACACCTGGTATGCGCCCAACATCACAGAAAAGGCCCTCAAAGAGGTCAACAAGTGGGACAAGGCGCGCATGGTCGCTTTCCTCAAACAGGGCGCGGCCGCCAACTCCACCACGCTCGGGCCCATGCATGTGGTCGTGCACGACAGCCTCTCGAAGCTGAAGGAGAGCGACATCGCGGCGATCGCGACCTACATGCTGGGCGACGACACCGGCGAGGGCGAGACGGTGGAGCCGGCCAAGGTGGCCGAGCTCACGCCCAAAACGGAGACCAAGGCCGAGAAGCTCTACGACACCCATTGCGGGCCCTGTCACCAGAAGACCGGCGAAGGCATGAAAGGAAAGGTGCCCCCGCTCGCCGGCAACCCGGCGGTGGAGGCGACCGATCCCTACGACATCCTATCGGTCGTGCTGCAAGGGATCCCCTCCCGCGGCGGCTTCCTCACCATGCCGTCGTTCGCCGACCAGCTCTCCAACCAGGACATCGCCGACATCGCCAACTACGTGCGCATCACCTGGGGCAACAAGGCCGAGCCCGACACGACGCCCGACATGGTCGCCTCCTGGCGCTCGCAGGTGAAGCTCCCCAAACCGGCGAAGCCGGCCGCCAAGCCCGCCGGAAAGCCGGCTGCAGCCGCCGATGCAGCGGCGGCGAAGCCCGCGGCCGGCGCCACTCCCGCCAAGACCGCCGAGGCTGCGGCACCCTCCACGCCCGCCGCGGCGCCTGCGACCAATCCCCTGCCCAAGAGCAAGCCCTACTACATCGTGACCAGCGACCTCATCGGCCTGTCGGTGCACAACCAGAGCGCCTACGGCGAGACGCTCGGCACGCTCTCCTCTCTCGTCATCGACAGCTCCACGGGAGAGACGCTCTATGCGGTCATCGATCGCGGCGGCTTCCTGGGGCTCGGCGAGTACAAGGTCGTCGTTCCCTTCAAGCTCGTGCAGTTCACCGGCCAATGGGACAACCCGATGCTGGCGATGAGCGCCTTCAAGCTCGAGAACGCCCCGCGCGTCTCCGACACCGCGGTCGAGGACCTGCTGCAGAGCGCGGACTGGCGCCGCTCCGTCGACGCCTATTTCGGCGTCGCCCTGTCGGAGCCGAAGCTAAGCGCGAAAGCCGACGCCAAGCAGGAGAAGGTCGCCGAGGCAGCCACGGACAAGGACACGGACAAGGAGAAGGCGCCGGCAAAGAGCCCCGCCGAAGCGGCCGCAGCGAAAGGCAAGCAGATCGCCGACACGCAGTGCAGCGCCTGTCACCACTTCAACAAGGGGGGCGGCACCCTGGTGGGACCGGACCTCTATGGCGTCTACGGCACCAAGATCGCGAGCGTTCCGGGCTATAGCTTCTCTGCCGCCCTGAAGAAGCACACGGGCGACTGGGATGCGGCCAACCTCGACGAGTGGTTGAAGAGCCCGAGCACGTTCGCGCCCGGCACGTACATGACGTTCCCGGGCTTGCCGTCGCAAGCCGACCGCGACGACGTGATCGCCTACTTGAAATCGCTGAAGTAGCCCGCGCCGGTTCAGGCGACGCGGGCGAGGTCCTCTAGACCGGAGATGTTGGCGATCCGCAGCCCCTTGGCGGTGGACCGCACGACGCCGCGGCGCTCCAGCTCGCGCAACGCGCCGACCAGAACGTCGATCGTCATGTCGAGGTGCTCGGCGACGAGGCCGGAGGAGATCTCGTCGGTGACGAGCATCGGGTCGCGGCCCTCGTTTGCACTCAGATGCGACAAGGCAGCGAGGAACGAGGCAAGACGCTCCACCGGCTTGCCCTTGCCGCTGGCGACGGCGCGGTCGCGCAAGAAGTCGAACTCACGGTCGGCCGCTGCGGCCAGGCGCGCCGCGAGATGGTCGTCGCCGGCAAGCGCACCCTCGAACTCCTGGGTCGTGACCGTGCTGACAACCGTCTCAATCATGGCCTGTGCCGTGCTGATGTGAGCCTCCAGGTGGCCGAAGCCGATGATGTCGCCGGGAAAGGCAAATTCGATGATCTCGCAGCGTCCGTCGTCCCAGCGGCGGTAGTGGCACAGCGCGCCGCGCTCCACGCGGTAGAGCCGGGCGCGCGTGTCGCCGGCCTGGAACAGAACCTCGCCGCCCGCGAGCGTGCGCTCGGGGGCAGCCGTAACGGGTACACTCCGCTCCGCCGTCTCGAAGGCCGGGTCGGTGCAGATCTCGGAATGGGAAAGTGCAAGCATGACGCAAACTCACATACGTTTCCGCAGGCTGGCTGCGGGCTGATCAGGGCATCGACGTGGGAATTGGGGTTGCCACAATCAAGTCGAATTCTCCCGCAGTCCCAACGCCGACCGACATTCTGTTGACGTTAAAACGCGGAAAACGCCGGCGCCGTTCCCTAGGGAACAGACCAGCAGAACATTAATTGTCCGCAAACGATGATTGGGTGGGGCGATTCCCACCCTGGGTGGGTTGGTCGCGATGGCGCGGTTTCGGGCCTGCGATCGAGCCGGCGGGGGGCATTGCGAAGAGCGCTTAGGCTCCTCTCACTCTATCCCCCACAAATCACCACGCCCGTGCATTGCCGACGCCACCGTGCGCGCCTTTGTGTCGCGTCTCAGTCGCGGCTGCTTTCGGCCGCCGCCCAATTGCTTGCAGCGGCGAGCATCCTCACTCGGACCTGCACTGCAAAAAGGCAAACTGCCCAGAAAAAGCAAGGACATTGATCGAATCTTGGGCGCGACAATGAAACTTTATAAGGCTACCATTTTGCAATGCAATATGGCCGGAGCATACCTCTGACCGTCACCTGATAGAGGCGGCGACATGGTACCTATTGAGCGGGCGCGCCGCACCGGCGTAAAGCCGGTGATGCCCCAAGAACCAAAGCAGTCGAACGACATTGCGCTGATCGGCATCTACGAGGTCTCGAAGATTCTCGCCAAGCCCGCGCGACTCGAGACGATGCTGTCCAACGTTACTCCTGATCATCTGCCCTTTGTCAGGCTGCTGCCGGCCAACTGCATGCCTGCCCGGCTCGGTGCTACGAGCTCAACGACAAGGGCCAGGTCGAGATCACGGTCGACGGCTGCGTCGAGTGCGGCACCTGCCGCGTCATCGCCGAGCCCTCGGGCGACATCGAGTGGAGCTATCCGCGCGGCGGCTACGGCGTGCTGTTCAAGTTCGGCTGAGAGCCAGTAAAGCTCGGGGCGGCGGCCAGCGCCACCGCCCTGCTGTCGTCAGATCTTCTGGCCCGGCACTTCTTTCTTTTGCGTCTTGCCGGGCGCCAGGATGTGCAGCCCCTCGCGCGACCAGTCGATGGTGAGGCGCTTGTCCTCGGTCTCGAAGTGGAAAGCGTCACCCTTGGTCTCGAAGACGCCCTTGTAGGCGCGCGACATCTCCGACGGCAGCGTCAGCTCGACGCGATCGGTGTCGAAGTCGAGCTTGGCATGCGCGCCCGGATAGACCACCACCGCGCAGCCATAGTCGCCGCCTTGCCCCGTGCAGGCGATACGGAACGAGCCGTCCTTGGGCGCAAAGATCTTGGTCTCGGCGATGACGTGGTTCTCGACCGCAACATTGAGGCTCTCGAACAAACGGAACGCCGCCTTTGATTCGAGGCTGTCGAGCAGCACCGCACCGTACTCGCTCTCGAAAGCAACGACGCTGATGGTCTTGGCCTGCGCGCCGGGAGCGGCGAGGCAAGCGACACACGTGAGACATGACAAGAGTGCGGCCTTGCGCATGGCATCAGCTCCCAGGCTGCTTTAAGCCTGCTCCCGATCAGCCGCGCGCGCTGCCGCCACCACGGCCTGGCCGAGAGCGATGCCGCCATCGTTGGCCGGGACACGGGCCGGCGTCAAGACGTCGAGACCGGACTTGCGCAAAGCCTTAGCGACACCTTGCATCAGCATGCGGTTCTGGAACACGCCCCCCGACAGCACGACCCGCTTCAGGCCGTGGCGGGCGGCAAGCTCGCTGCCGAGACGGGCGAGCCCGGCTGCAAGCCCGGCGTGGAAGCGCGCCGCGATCACCTCGCGCGGCGTATCGCGGTCGAGATCCTCGAGCACCGCGCGCCACAGCGATCCCCAGCCGAGCGTGATGGGTACGCCCTCGCCGATGTCGATGGGATAGCCGGCACCGCGCGCTCCACGCTGCGCCAGCGCCTCGAGCTCGATTGCTGCCTGCCCCTCATAGGACGTCGTCTCCGGACACACGCCGAGCGTTGCGGCAACGGCATCGAAGAGGCGCCCGGCCGAGCTCGACAAGGACGCGTTGAGCCCTGTCTCGAGCATGCGCTGAAGCGGGCCCAGGGGCTTAGCCGACAGCCGCCGCACGATGTCGAGATGCGGGTAGCGCTCCGCCACCTCGCGCCAGCCGACGAAGCAGTCGAGGTGCGCAAATGCATTGCGCCAGGGCTCGCGCATGGCCTTGGCGCCGCCGAGGAGGGCTGCGGGCGCAAAGCGCGCGAGCCGCTCAAAGCCCCGGTAGTCGCAGGATAAGATCTCGCCGCCCCACAGACCGCCGTCGTCGCCGAGTCCCAGCCCGTCGAGCACGATGGCGAGCACCGGGGGATCCGAGAGAGGAACGCCGTGCTCAGCGAGGCACGCGGCGACGTGCGCGTGGTGATGCTGCACGTAGATCAGCGCTGCGCCCTCCTCCTCCGCGAGCACGCGCCCCCATTGCGTCGAGAGATAGTCGGGATGGCGGTCGACGGCGACGACGTCGGGCGCAAAAGCGAACATGCGCCGATAAAGAGCAAGCGCTGAGCGGTAGTCCGCGTGCGTGGCCGCGTCCTCCAGATCACCGATGTGCTGGGAGAGAATTGCCTCGCCGGCACGCAGCAGGCAGAACGTGCTCTTGAGCTCGGCCCCCAGGGCGAGCACGCGCGGCGCAGCAGCGAAGCCCTCGGGCAAGCGGATCGGATCGGGCGCAAAGCCGCGGGCGCGGCGCAGCAGCACCGGCGCGCCGTCGATGACGCGCGCCACCGAATCGTCGAGCCGGTTGGCGATGTCGCGGTCGTGCATCAGCCAGTGGTCGGCAATGCCCAGCCAAGCGCAGCCGCGCCTCGTCGTTGCGGGTGCACTGCGGCTCGTCGCTGCGGTTGCCCGAGGTGAGCACGATGGGGCGGGCAAGATCGCGCATCAGCAGGTGATGCAGCGGCGTATAGGGCAGCATGAAGCCGAGGCTCGCCTGGCCCGGCGCCAAGCTCGGCGCAAGGCGGCCGCAACTTCTGCGCAACATCGAGCACCACGATAGGCGCCGCATGGCTCTTAAGAAGGGCCCGCTCGGCCGCATCAACGCCCGCATAGGTCCCGATCATGTCGGCGTCGGCGGCCATGAGCGCAAACGGCTTGTGGGTGCGGTGCTTCCTAGAGCGCAGCCGCGCGACGGCATCCTCGTTTCCTGCATCGCAGGCGAGATGAAAGCCGCCGATGCCTTTGATGGCGACGATGCCGCCGTCGGCGATCAGACGCGCCGCCACGGCGACGGCATCCTCGCTCTCCCCGACCGGAATTTCGGTCCCGTTTGCATCCTCCAGCCACACGCGCGGCCCGCACACCGGGCAGGCAATCGGCTCGGCGTGGAAGCGCCGGTCGGCCGGGTTCTCGTACTCCGCACGGCAGTCCGCGCACATGGCGAACGCCGCCATGGAGGTTGCGGCGCGGTCATAGGGGATGGCGCGCACGATCGACAGGCGCGGTCCGCAGTGCGTGCAGTTGGTGAAGGGATAGCGGTAGCGGCGGCCGGCCTTGTCGAGCACCTCGTCGAGGCACGCCGGACAGGTCGCGGCGTCCGCGGCGACGCCCGTGGCGATGGCGCCCCGCTCGCTGGCGACGATAGAGAACGCCTCTGGCGCGCTGCCCTCGCCGAGCACCGTGCGCTCGACCGCCTCGACGCGGGCGAGCGGCGGCGCCTCGCTCACGAGCGCCCGCTCGAATCCGTCGAGCGCCTCACGCCCGCCCCAGACGCGGATCAGCACGCCCTCGCCGTCGTTCAACACCTCGCCCGTCAACCCGAACGCCTGCGCCAGCCGCCACACGTTGGGGCGGAAGCCGACGCCCTGCACCAGCCCGCGCACGCGGATGGCGACGCCCGTCACGCCGCCGTTGCGAAGCTCCGTGTCCCAGGCGAACGCCACACCGACCTCCCTCAATGCACCGTGCACACCATGCACGGATCGAACGAGCGCACGATGTGCTGCACGGCCACCGGGTCGACCTCTCCCTCGCGCACGGGCGCGCCGACGAGCGCCTGCTCGCAGGCGCCGGGCACGCCGGCTGCATCGCGCGGGGAGAAGTTCCACGTGGTCGGCGCCACGATCTGATAGTTGAAGATGCGCCCGTTCTTGACTGCCAGCCAGTGACCGAGCGAGCCGCGCGCCGCCTCGATGAGGCCGGCGCCCTCGGCCTCGGCGAGCGCCGGCGCGTCGACATAGAAGGGCTCGTGCGGAACGATCGCGCGCGTCCATTCCTCGAGCGCCGGCACCACGCGCGCAATCTCGACGAGGCGCGCAATGACCCGGTTCGCCACGTTGCCGCCGCTCGACCTTCACGAGGTCGCGGATCAACGGATGTCCGTCGACGAGCTGGCGCGCCAGCGCGCCGACCTCGACGACCCGGCCGCCAAGCCGCGGCGCCTTGCACCAGGTGTAGCCGCCCGCGGCATCGGCGTCGGGGATCGTGGCGCCGCGCGAGGGATGGCAGGGCCCGTTGGCGGGCACAAACCAGCCGGACGACGTGTCCTCTGTGATCTGGGCCTCGTCGAGCGCTTGGTCGCCGCCGTCGGCATGCACCCCGCGCTTGAACAGGTGCGCCCCGTTGAGCGCATAGGCGCCATAGCTGAGGAAGCGGTCGCTGGCGCGGCCGAGCTCGGCAAGCTGCAGCGCCTCTGCCAGCCGCAGGTAGACGCCGAGGTCGCTGCCGGCGGGACCGGGCCGCGCGACCCAAGCGGCAAGCTCCGTCGCCGAGCCGAGCGCCGTCACGGATTCGAGCCGATCCCCGAACATGCGCGTCTCGAGGAAGCGGCGAAATCCGGCGAGCACCGCCAGCACGCGCGCCTGAGCCGCCCCGTCGATGGCATGCGTGGTGCCGCCTGGCTGCAGCCCCAGCGTGTGCGGCCAATGCCCGGCGAGCGTGCCCATGATGTGCATGAAGGCTGAGCGCACCGGCAGGATCTCGCGCGCGGCGGCGCCGTGCACCGCCTTGAAGCGCGCCGCCACCTCCTCATACCAGGGCTCGGCCGCATAAACGGGCCTGGCAAAGTCCGGCATGAAGAAGAGATAGAAGTGCGTGAAGTGGTCGGCGACGTTCTCCACCCCGAGGATGACGTTCTGCATCAGCCGGCCGTTGGCCGGAGCCGCGACCGCGCCGGCTAGCGCCAATGCGGTCGCCGCCGCCATCGACTGCGACACCGAGCAGATACCGCAGATGCGCGGCGTGTAGACGAGCGCATCGCGCGGGTCCTTGCCGTTGAGGATCTGCTCGAAGCCGCGGTAGAGCGGAGAGTTGACCCATGCGCCTTGCACGGCGCCGTCTTCGATCTCGAGCTTGATCTCCAGGTCGCCTT
Organism: uncultured Alphaproteobacteria bacterium; assembly: GCA_963728165.1. Taxonomy (GTDB): domain Bacteria; phylum Pseudomonadota; class Alphaproteobacteria; order Rhizobiales; family Hyphomicrobiaceae; genus Hyphomicrobium_A. Next base: position 349,946 of record CAVSIY010000004.1, read on the forward strand.
CGACGCGGTTGAACGGACCGACGATGCGACGGCTCATTTTTGGGCTTTCCCCTTGCCCACCGTGGGTGGGGTGACGATGTAGTCGGCGACGGCGTTCATGCGCACGCGGTTGGGCGTCGCCGCCTTTGACAGCGCCGCAAGCGCCACAAACCAGGCCTTGGGCATGTCCGTCGGCAGGCCGATGGGAATTCCGGCAAGCTTCGGCGTCTCGAGATAGGGATGCGTCGGGCGCTCGAAGCCGGGCTCGGTGCAGGAGATGCACGGGTAGCCCGCGCGCGTGCACGAGCCGCCGCCGTTCCACAGCCGGATGTTGCAGTCGGCGTGCACCTGCGTCGCCATGCAGCCGAGGTGCTCCATGAGGCAGCCGAGATTGGAGAGCTTCTCCGCGCTCGCCTTGTACTCGTAGTACTCGTTGCGCGGACAGCCGTGATGCACGAGGTGATCGGCATAGAGTCGCGGGCGGCCGAGCGCGTCGAGATCGCCTTGCCTGAAGGTGTCGAGCGCCAGCTGCAGCAGCGTCTCCACCACCCAATCGGGATGCACCGGGCAGCCTGAGATGTTGATCACCGGCCGTCCGGAGCCGGCCCGGAACGAAGGCCCCAGCAGTCCGCCCGGATCGGAGCCGTCATAGGCGAGGCCCGAGGCCTCGACCTCGTTGGCGCCCGCCGCCGTGATGCCGCCGAAGGCAGCGCAGGTGCCGATGGCGATGACGTCGCCGGCAAGCTCGCACAGCTCCGCGATCAGGTCCTTCATCGGCTGGCCGGTCCCGGCCTGCATGTGAAAGCGGCCGCTGCCGTTCGGACCATGGATGACGGAGCCCTCGAGACAGAGGATGTCGAGTGGAACCGCGCCCGAGCGCACCTCGTCGATGACGGCGCGATATTCTGCGCCCGGTCGCCTCGCTCAAAGACGGGTGCCACAGGAGGCGAATGCCGGCGACCTCGAGCGCGGTGAGGAAATCGGGCTGCTCGGCGCAGATGAGCGACAGCGTGCACCCGCCGCAGCCCCCCGACTGGAGCCACAGAAGCGTGCGGGCGGGAGGCCCCGAGCCGTTAGCCGTCATGCGCCTTCTCCTTCAGCGGCAGGCGCAGCGTGAACACCGCGCCTCCCTCCGGATGGTTCCTCGCCTCGAGCTTGCCGCCCAGATCCTCGGCGAGCCCATAGCTGACGTAGAGGCCGAGGCCGGTGCCTTCGCCGATTTTTTTCGTCGTGAAGAAGGGCTCGAAGATGCGCTCCATGGCATCGGCAGCGACGCCGGGGCCATAATCGCGCACCACCACGGCGGCAGCGTCGTCCTCGATCACGCCTGTGATCTCCAGGCGCGGCTCTTCGAGGTCGGCCATCACGTCGACGGCGTTCTGCACCAGGTTGACGATGATCTGGTGCACGGGCCCTTTGCGCCCCACGACCTCGAACGGCTCGGGCAGATCGAAGACGGTGATGGGCTTGGTGCGGCACGCTTTCACCACCCAGCTCACCGCCGTGCGCACGACGCGGGCGAGGTCGAAACTCTCTGCCGCCTCCGATTGGGTGCTGGAGAAGCGGCGCAGGTCCTGCACGATCTCGCTCACGCGCTCCGCGCCTTCGAGCGTGCCGTCGACCAGCGGCGCGATATCCGCCAGCACGCGATCGATCTTGAGCCTGGCGCGCAAGGCCTGCAAATCCTCGGCACTCTCGCCGCGATCGATCGCCTGCAGGTATTTGGTCAGACGCTCGCCGTAGCGCTTCAGCGCGTGCATGTTGCCGAACACGAAGCTGATGGGGTTGTTGAGCTCGTGCGCGACGCCGGCGACGAGGCGGCCGAGTGCTGCCATCTTCTCCGACAGAACGAGCCGCTGCTGGGCCTGGCGCAACTCGTGGTGGGCGCGATTGAGGCTCTCGTAGGCACGGCGCAGCTCGCCCACCGGCCGGCCGATGAGCACGAAGCCGACGAGCGCGCGCTTGTGGTCGTAGCGCGCCGAGCAGTTCATGGCGAGCGGCGTCGGGTTGCCGCTTCTGTCGATGAGCGCCACCTCGTGCTCGGCGATCGCGGCCTCCCTGTGCGGCTTGTCGGCAAGGCGCTCGATCAGCGGTCCGGAGTTGGCGGTAAACAGCGTGGTCAGCTGCGCGCCGATACAGTCCTGCCTCCGTGCGCCCGGTCAGGTGCTCGAGCGCGGCATTGGCCCGCTCGATGCGCCCGTTGCGGTCGCAGACGATGAGGACGTCCGTCATGGCGGCGAGCACACTGCCGATGAACTGCTGCGCCTCCTCCAGCGCCGCGTTCTTGTGCTCCAGCTCGACCTGATGGTGGACGAGATCGGCGTAGACGGCGTCCATCTTCTGGACCACCTCGATCCACGCCTCCTCGCTCACGGGATTGAGCTCGAGCGCGCCGGCGACTCCGGCCTGCTGGATCAGGCGTCGTTCGGGCCGCATCTCGCGCTTGGCGGACTTGAGCACGGTCCTCGTCCTCGTCAGCTCGCAATCTTCCGGCGTCCTTCGGCATCAAGCCCTTCGACTTTTTCGAGGCCGTAGCGCTCGAGCTTGCTGCGCAAGCCCACGCGCGACAGTCCCAGCTCCTTGGCGGCCCGGCTCTTGTTCCAGCGGTGCCGGATCAATGTCTCGCGGATGATCCGCGCCTCCACCGATTCGACCCTCTCTCGCAGGGTTCCGTCAAGGGAGCCAATGAGATCGACGACTTCCCCGTCGTCCGTCGGCACCGCCCGCAGGATGCGGGGCGACAGCAGATCGGCGCCGACCTCGCTATTGTCGGCCGCCATGACGAGGACCTGCTGAATCTCGTTTTGCAGCTCGCGCACGTTGCCCGGCCAGTGGTAGGTGGTGAGGCAGGCGACCGCCTCCTCCGACAGCCCTTTGACGCGCTTGCCCAGCTGCTTCTGCGCCTTGTCGAGCAGCATGCGCGAGATGAGCGGAATATCGACGCGGCGGTCGCGCAGCGCCGGCAGGTGGATGGTGACGGTCGACAGCCGGTAGAACAGATCCTCGCGGAAGCGGCCGGCCCTGACCTCGGCTTCGAGATCCTTGTTGGTCGCGGCGAGCACGCGGATATCGACCTTGCGCGTCTGGCGGCGGCCGACGGGGCGGATCTCGCCCTCCTGCAGCACACGCAGGAGCTTCACCTGGAAGGCGGGCGACACCTCGCCGATCTCGTCGAGAAACACCGTGCCCCCGTCGGCGCGCTCGAACAGGCCAACGTGGTCCTCCACCGCACCGGTGAAGGCGCCGCGCTTGTGGCCGAACAGCTCGCTTTCCAACAGCTCGCTCGGCATCGCGGCGCAGTTCTCCACGACGAACGGCTTGTCCCAGCGCAAGCTGTTGTAGTGCAGGGCGCGGGCGACGAGCTCCTTGCCGGTGCCGGACTCGCCGGTGATCAGCACGGAGACGTCGTAGGGCGCGATGCGGGACACGCGGTCGCACACCTCGTTCATGGGGCTGTCGGAGCTTGCGAATGATGCCGTCGTCGCGCTGATAGTGCTGCTTCAACTCGCGCCGGCGCGTCGCTATCACGCTCTCGGCCCGCTCCGACGACACCTTGAGCTCGACCGCCAGAAGCTCGTTCTGGCGCTGCAGGTCGAACATGCGCGCGGCGTTCTTGAGCGTCAAAATCAGGCTTTCGGGCTGCCACGGCTTCATCACGTACTGGTAGATGCCGGCCTCGTTGATGGAGCGGATGATGTCCTCGGCGTCGGTGTAGCCGGAGATGATCATGCGCACGACCTCGGGCCAGCGCTCGCGCACCGTCTTCAGGAACTCCACGCCCGAGACGTGCGGCATGCGCTGATCGCAGAGGATGACCTGCACCCATTCGCGGTCGAGGATCTCCTCGGCCTCCCCGGCGCTCGCCGCCGTCTTCACGTCGAAGGTATCCTCGAGGATGCGCTCCAGCGATTCGAGGCTCCTTTGCTCGTCGTCGACGATGAGCACGGTCGGCAGGCTGGTCATGAGGCGTTCCTCCACCTTCGTGCGAGCCGCTTGTCCCGGTGGCGCGCTATGGTGACCGGCGTTCTCGATTTCGGGACGCGGCGGACAAAGTTGTAGCGGGCGACGTGGTAGCTGGGATCGAAGCCGTAGAAGTTCATGCGCATGCGCTGAAGCTCGTCGGCGCGATAGAGCGAGAGCGGGCGTCGCGCCTCGTCGTTGGCGCGGGCGCTGTTCTTGCGCGCAAGCCGCACTCCCCAATCGGGGTCGGCGGCAAGGGCCTCGGCGCGGGCGCGCACCGCGCCCAGAAAATCGGAGACACTCGCGCCGAAGCACACATCCGCAAGGCCCAAGGCGACGGCCTCTGCCGATCCCATCGGCAGGCGCGCGTCCATGATGCGTTTGGCATTGTCGGCGCCGGCGTGCCGCGGCAGCAGGTAGGTCCACAACTCCGAGCCGTAGAGGTTGCCCATGTCTTTATAATGCGGCGACAGGACCACGCCCGCGCGCAGCCAGACCTCGTCGGCGGCACGCGCCAGAAACACGCCGCCCGGCGCCGGCATTGCCGGCGAGCGCCGCGATCGTGAGGTGGCTGTCGGTGCGGATGATCGTCTCGGCCAGGTCGTCAATGGCGTTGATGTTGCGCCAGGACTCATCCGCCGGGCTTTGCGCCGCCTCGATGGCGTTCAAGTCCATGCCGTTCGACCAGAAGTCGGGGGCGCCCACGAGCACGATGACCTTGGTCGGGCGTCGCAGCGCTTCGCGGTAGGCGGCGGCCAGGCGCTCGCACGCCTGCGTCCCCATGGCGCCGTTGAGGAAACGAAAGTGCAGGTAGCCGACCTCGCCCCGCTCCTCGTAGGCGATCTCGCGGTAGCCCTGATCGGTGTCGCGCGCGACCTCGGGCAGCCCCGCGACGGCGCAGCCCAGCACCTCTGTCGCCGGCAGCTTGAAGGGGTGAGCGCTTTCGGGATCGCGCAAGTGCCCGATCCAGACGGCGCCGTCGATCGTTGCGCGCGCCACGGCCGGCCCGCTCGTCGCCAGCAACGCACCCGGCGCACCGGTCAACCCCGGCGCGGCGTGCGCATCATGCAGATAGACGTCGCGGCCGAGAATGCGTGTCGCGCACGCCGGGCGCTCCGTCGGCGCTGGCGATCTTGCGCAGCACCACTTTGGAGTCGTCGCGCTGCCAGTCGATGGCGCGGTCCGCTTGGCGGCAGACAGACTGCCAGCTTGCGGCGATGGCCGCATCCTGCGGCAGCGGCCCTAAGCCCTGCTCGTAGCGCGCCAGCGCGTCCACAACGCAGCGCGTCGCCGCCTCCGTCACCTCGTTGCGATAAACGCTCGACTTGGTCGCCGCCCGCATGGGGAACGCGGCGCACGCCCACACCGGCCCCGCATCCATCTCGGCAACGGCCTGCAGCACGGTCACGCCCCAGGTTGCATGACCCTTGAGGATCGCCCAATCGAGCGCCGAGGGCCCGCGGTCACCGCGAATGCCGGGATGCACCACGAGGCAGAGGTGGTTGCGCCAGACAGCCTCGGGGATCGCCCGCTTCAGGAACGGCGCAACGACGACGTCCGGCTGGAACAGCGCCACCGCCTCGAGCGTCACCGCGTCATTGATGTCGAGCTCGACCGACACCTCGTGCCCCAGCGCTTCCAGCTCCACGAAGACACGCTGCGTGAGGCTGTTGAAACTCTGGGCCAGGAGGAGCACGCGCATCATCACACTAGCAGATCCTCGGTAATTGCTCGCCGGCGAGCCAGTCGACGATACGGCTGCCGCCGAACTCGGTCTCCATCTGCACGAAGGCATTGGCGTCGGCGACCACCTCGCCGATGATCTGGGCATCGGTTGCGAGCGGGTGCGCGCGCATGACGGCGAGCAGGCGCTCGGCATCCTCTGCGGCGCAGATCGCAACGAGCTTGCCTTCGTTCGCCACATAGAGGGGATCGAGGCCCAGAAGCTCACACGCCGCGTGCACCTCGGGCTTCAGCGGGATCGCCGGCTCACGGATACGCATGCCGACGCGCGACTGTTGCGCGAGCTCGTTCAGGGTCGTCGCCAAGCCCGCCGCGCGTGGGATCGCGCAGACAATGGATCTGCGGCACCGCCGCAACCATGTCGGCGACGAGCCCGTGCAGTGCCGCCGTGTCGGAGCAAATCTCGGTCTCGAACTCGAGGTTGGCGCGCTTCGACAGGATGGCGACACCGTGGTCGCCGATCGTGCCTGAGCAGATGATGGCGTCCCCCGGCCGCGCGCGGTCGCCGGAGATGTCGACGCCGTCCGGCACCACGCCGATGCCGGTCGTCGTAATGAAGATGCCGTCGCCCTTGCCCTTCTCCACGACCTTGGTGTCGCCGGTGACGATGGCGACGCCCGCCTCGTGCGCGGCCGCCGCCATGCTCATGACGATGCGCTCCAGATCGGCGAGCGGGAACCCTTCCTCGAGGATGAACCCGGCCGAAAGATAAAGCGGGCGCGCCCCCGACATGGCGACGTCGTTCAAGGTGCCGTGCACGGAGAGGCAGCCGATGTCGCCGCCGGGAAAGAAGAGAGGCGAGATCACGTGCCCGTCGGTGCTCATGACGAGGCGGCCCGCCGCCACGTCAAAGGCCGCCTGGTCGTTGCCTTGCGCCAGCATCGGATTGTCGAAGTGCCGCACGAACAGCTCGGACACGAGCTGCGCCATGGCGCGCCCGCCCGAGCCGTGCGTCATGTCGACGGCGCCTTGGCGCACATCGAGGCGGGAGGAGAAGCGCGCGATCATGGTCATTCCGCAGCCTCCTTCTGTGCCGGCACCGTCGGGGTGCCCGGCCTGAAGCGGCCGTAGCTCCAATAGGCGGCGCACGCGCCTTCCGACGACACCATGCACGAGCCGATGGGGTTCTCCGGCGTGCACACGGTGCCGAACAGCTTGCAGTCGGTCGGCTTCTTGGCCCCGCGCAGGATCGAGGGGCACTCGCAGCTCTTGGCATCGCGCACTTTGCGCGTCTCGATTGAGAACCGCTTCTCCGCGTCGAACGCCGCGTAGGCATCCTTGATGCGCAGCGCGCTGTAGGGCACCTCGCCCAGCCCCCGCCACTCGAAGCTCGACCGCAGCTCGAACACCTCGGCGACGAGCGCCTGCGCCTTCAAGTTGCCGTCGCGCGTGACGACGCGCACGTACTCGTTCTCGACCTCGTGGCGCCCCTCGTTCAGCTGGCGGATCGCCATCAGCATCGCCTGCATGACGTCCAAGGGCTCGAAGCCGGCGATCACCACCGGGCGCTGGAACTCCTCGGCGAAATATTCATACGGCCGCGAGCCGATGATGGAGGAGACGTGCGAGGGGCCCAGGAAGCCGTCGATCGACACGGTGCCGAGCTCGCGCACGTCGGGGCTCTGCAGGATGTGCTGGATGGCAGCCGGCGTCAGCACGTGGTTGCAGAAGACGGAGAAGTTGGTCAGCCCCTGCGCGTGAGCATCGCGGATCGCCACCGCGGTCGGCGGCGTCGTCGTCTCGAAGCCGATGGCGAAGAACACGACCTCGCGGTCGGGCGTCTCGCGCGCGATCTTCATGGCGTCGCGGATCGAGTAGACCATGCGGATATCGGCGCCGGCCGCCTTGGCCTTGATCAGGCTTTTGCGCTCCGACGCCGGCACGCGCATCATGTCGCCATAGCTGCACACAATGGCGCCGTGGCGCTCGGCAAGCTCGATGGCGTTGTCGATGCGCCCGATGGGGAGCACGCACACGGGGCAGCCGGGCCCGTGCACGAAGCGCACGTTGCCCGGCATCAGGTCCTGCACGCCGTAGCGGAAGATCGCGTGCGTGTGGCCGCCGCAGAACTCCATGATGTGGTAGGTCCGCGTTGCATCGGCCTCGCGCGCGATGGTCGCTGCCAGGCGCCTGGCCAGCTCGCCGTTGCGGAACTCGTCGACGTACTTCATGCGCCGATCTCCTCCAGCGGGTCCTCGCCGGCTTCCTCGATCATCCGAAGCGTGCGCTCGGCCTCCTGCGGCGACACCTTGTGCAGCGCAAAGCCCACATGCACGAGCACGTAGTCGCCGACGACGAGGTCATCGAGCAGCGCCACCGAGATCTCCTTCTTGATGCCGCCCAAGGCCACGACGGCCGTCTCCTTGTCGGCATCGATCGACACGACTTCGGCGGGAAGCGCGAGGCACATGGGTCAGGCTCCCTGGTTGGCGTCGCTTGCGTGCACGTCCTCGCGGCCCGTGAGCGCCATGGCGCGGGCGGCGCGGATCCACTGCGCCCACGCCTCGAGCCCCTCGCCGGTCTTGGCCGACACCTGCAGCACCTTGATGCCGGGGTTGACCTTGCGGGCGTTGGCGATCGTCTGCGCCACGTCGAAGTCGACATGCGGCAACAGATCGGTCTTGGCCAGGATCATGAGATCGGCGGCGTGGAACATGTCGGGATACTTCAAGGGCTTGTCCTCGCCCTCGGTCACCGACAGGATCACCACCTTGTGCGCCTCGCCGAGATCGAAGGCGGCGGGGCACACGAGGTTGCCGACGTTCTCGATGAAGAGCACGCCGTCGTCGGCCGGCGCGCAGATGCTCGAGCGCGTGACCGATCATATGGCCGTCGAGGTGGCAGCCCTTGCCGGTGTTGACCTGGATGGCGGAGACGCCCGTTGCGCGGATGCGGGCGGCATCGTTGGAGGTCTGCTGGTCGCCTTCGATGACGGCGATCGGCAGCTCGGACTTCAGGTGCTCGATCGTCTTGACCAGAAGCGTCGTCTTGCCCGACCCCGGGCTCGACACGAGGTTCAGCGCCAGGACACCGTGGGCGTTGAAGAAGGCGCGGTTGGCGGCAGCGTAGGCGTTGTTTTTGGCTAAGATGTCCTGCTCGATCGAGACCATGCGCGCCTGGCTCATGCCGGGCGCATGCGCCCGCGCCGGCCCCGTCCCATAATCGATCACGCCGTCGCCGTGGTGATGATGATCGTCATGATGGTGATGGCCGTGCCCGTCACCATGATCATGAGCATGGCCATGCTCGTGGTCGTGAGCATGCGCATGCGTGGTGCCGTCCGCATGCGTATGCGCATGGGAATGCGCATGCCCCTGACCGGCCCCCGTCTTCTCGATGCGCGTCTCGCCCGCACCGCAACCGCATACCGAGCACATCAGTCGACCTCCAGATCCTTGATCCTCATCTCCTCGCCGGCCGTCACCTGCAATTGATGGCTTCCGCAGGCCGGGCATGCATCATAGCGCTCAACGATGGGAACGGCACGCTCGCAGGGAAGGCACCAGGCCTCAGCCTGCGTCTCGATGATCTCGAGCTCGGCATCCTGCGCCAGCGTCCCCTTGGTGACGACGTCGAAGGTGAAGCGCAGCGCCTCCTTCTCGATGCCGGCAAAGGGACCGATCTCGAGGCGCACCTTCTTCACGCGCGAATAGTTCTGCCGGCGCCCCTCGTCCTCGAGGATGCCCAAGATGCTTTCGGAGATGGCCATCTCGTGCATCAGTGCACCTTGAGCTCATAGCCCACGCAAGGGTCGATCGACGTGACGAAAAGATCGGCGAGCTCGCGCACGTCGCGCGCGCGGCCGGCGATGTCGGCGAGGCCGCAGGCGGCAGCGCCTTTCCCATGAAAATTCCACTCCATCGGCGCCAGGATCGCGTAGCGGCGCACGACGTCGTCCTCGATCTCGACGCCGTGCACGAGGCGGCCGCGCGCGGCCTCGACCTGGGCGAGCCCGCGGCCGGACGTCGCCTTCGGTCGGTCCTGTGCGCCGCCGTTCGCGGCATTGCGCTTGGGGGCCTGCGCGAACTTTTCCGCAAGATCCTTCATCACCAGCGGCAACTCGCCGATCTCGACCAGCCGCGCCGCGATGCGCGTCAACAACCCGCTGCCATGCAGGCGCTCAAGGTCGCGCACAAGCGGGCTCTCGGCCTGACGCGACAGCGCGCTCGTCTCCTGCGGCCGGCCGTTCCATGTCGGCGCCGCCACGAACGCCTCGTTGTCCGCGCCCAGAAGCAGTTTAAGAAGATCATCCTCGTCGAGATCGGGCAGGAAGTTCGTGTCGGCCCGACCGGCATCGGCCCAGTCGCGATCGAGCACGTGCCTGACGAGCCGCTGCGCCGGCGTCCTTGCCGCTTCGCCCCAAATCGCGAGGCTCACCGAAGCCCGGCGTGCGCGCCAGGCCTCGATCGGCTCGCCGACGACGAGCTCCTCGACCAGGCCGACCATCTCCTGCATTGGGGCGGTCAGTCTTGCAGAATCGCACCGCGCGCGCCCGCCGATGGCGAGAGCCGTCGAGTCTGGATCGAGCAGGCGCCGGATGCGCATGCACAGACGCATCGCGCGAAGCACGTCGTCGGTCAGGGGCTCGTTTCCGAGAAAGCGCGGCCAGTCCATGATGGCGCGGACGAGATGCTCGCGCAAAGCCTCGACGCCGACCAGTAGCAAGCGAACGCATTGCGTCTCCGGGTCCGCCTCGATTGCAAGCGCGCGCTCGCAGGCCTGGGCCGAGGCGGCGCCTTGCGCCGATCCGCACACGTTGAACAGGACCGGGAGCGTGCGCACCGCTTCCTCGGCGCTTCTGCCGATGAACGCGCGCACTAATCCGAGAGGGCGGCTCGAAGCGATCAAGGCGCGCCCGCTGCCGTCGGCGGCACGATCGAGATCAATGGTGAGCCTGCCCTCGATCGACATCACACGGGGCCCTTCTCCGCTGCTGCGATCTTGCCGGTCAGCAGGCCGCGCCGCGAGACGCCGGACGCTGGCGCGGCGGCGTCTGCTGCGTCGGCCTCGACCGCTCTATCGTTGTTGGCGCGGGTCTCGTCGAGGCTCGCATCGAACAGCGCCTCGAGCGCCGCCCGCCCCGCGATGCGCGCCGCCTCCTGGTCCTCGAACTCCAGGACCGGCGAGAACAGAGAGCACATCTGATAGCGTCCGATGCCAGTCTCCTCACCCACCAGGAAGTCGAAGCGGCCGGCGGGAAAACGGTGCGGAACGCTAGCGCCGAGCCCGAGGCTCTGCCAGGCCTGCGCCTGCTCCGCCGTTGCCGGAAGCAGCATCAGGTTGATGAACCACGGCGTGACCAGCACGCAGAGCCAGTGGCCGTCGCAATCGCGCGTGTCGATGACCTCGACCTCGAGGCGCGGGTTGAGAATGGGCACGCCCTCCATGCGCTCGGCCTGGATCTTGGCAAAGACCGCCGCGAGCCGCTCCGCGATCTTAGTGCTCTCATGCGCTTCGGGCATCGCCATCCCCATCGAGAACCATGAAGCCGGACTTGGCCCCGTCGCAGTTGGGGCAGGTCCAGTGGTCGGGTAGCTGCGAGAAGGGCGTGCCCGCCGGGACTTGCCAGTAGTCGTCGCCGACGCCCGGGTCATAGACGTACCAGCAGATTTTGCACTCCAGACGACTTTGATCGGTAATCTTCGTCGTATCGCCGCCGAAGGAGCCGGCAAAGAAGCTCTCGTTCACCGGTAGACCTCCAGAACTTCGCCGAGCCGCTGCGCGCTGTCGGTGAGATCCTCCGGCGCCGCGCAGGCGACGCTCGGAATGTCGACGACCTCGATGGTGTTCAAGACGACGGCATCGCGCGAGTTGAAATAGCGCACCCACCAGGCGTTGCGCGTCCCCGTCGAGGTGATGCGGCAGTTGCCGTAGCCGCGCGACAGGATGGTGACGGAGCCGGGGCCCGACGCGCTCGTCGAGAAAGGCGACGTCCTCCTCGGTCAGCGGCAGCAGCGTGAGGTTGATCACGTGCGCGTCCGAGCCCGGGCGGTGCGCGGCGATCTTGTCGTCGAGCTCGGTGACGAGCGCCGGCGCGTTGATGATCCCTTGCGGCAGCGCCCCACGATGCGAGCGCGTTACCTCGAGCGCGGCCGCGTGCGCAATGTCGAGCACGGCGCCCGGAAAGGCGCCGACCTCGATCCAATCGCGTAGAAGCGCGCCCGCCTCGTCGACCTCGTGCAGGCGCCACACGCCGGCGAACACCAACTCTTGCGCCTGGATGGTCGTGCCGGCGACGATCGACACCTCGCCGTCGCCCAGCGCCTGATCGACGAAGGCGCGGTTCTTGGCATCGAAAGCGGTGATGTCGAAGGAGGCCGAGGCTGCGTCGACGACCTGCGTCGCGGCCGCCTCCTTGACTTGCGCCAGCAGATCGAGGGCCCGCTCGATGCCTTCGGTCTCCTCCGGCTCGGGCAGCGCCGGCGCAGAGTAGGTGCGCATGCCCTTGGGCATCTCCATGTACTCGAGCGCGGCACCGTCGTCCTCGCCGGGCTGCGTGCCCGGACCCACCATTGCCGGATTGGCGCCACTCATGACAGCTCTCCTCGTGCCTCAGAATCGGTCTCGCGCGCTAAGCCGCTCGAATAGCAGCCGTCTGGAAATTCAAATGGCGGCGGCTCGCTCGGCTCGCGCGCCAGCATCGCCGGGATCTCGGCCAGGTAGTCGGACCAGTCGAGCACGCGCGAGAGGACGCCGAGATAGCCATCGCGGCGCATAAAGACCAGCGAGGGGAAGGCGTTGAAGCGGAAGCGGCGCTGCAGCTGACGCTCGGAGGCTTTGGCGACGAGGGCCGGCGCCAGCTTCCGGCCGTAGACTTTGAGGATCTCGGGCAGGATGACGGCGACGTCGTTGCTCTCGACCAGCCGCTCGGCATCGCCGGGAAAGAAGAGGACGGCGTGCTCGTTGGCCAAGAGAAAATCATCGAGCGAGGCTTCGTCCACGACGGCGAAGCCGTGGCGCTCAACGAGGGCTTCGATCAGCGGCGACGTCATCGGCTCACTCCTCAGCTTGCCCGCTTGGGCACTTGGCTCTTGGGCACTTGACTTTTCAGATGCTCGGGAAGCTCCGGCTCGCGCCCGGCTAAGTCGGGGAAGAGATGATCGATGTCGGCCTCGCCCGCCATGGCGAGGCCCAAGGCATCGAGCGCGCCGCCGATGAGGGCCGCCTGCTCGGCGCTCACCACCTCGCGCGCGGCGTCGAGGAACACGAGCACCCAGGTGCCGGGCTCCTGCGCGCCGACGAGCGCCATATCGATGACGCGCCGCTCGCCCCGGTTCTCGCCGTGCCCCTCGCAAATGGCGCGCCCGGGCAGACACTCGACGACACGCATGGGAAGCCCGATGCACATCAGCGCGCCTCCCCGGCGGGCGCCGGCATTGCGGCGGCGTGGTTATCCTCCTGCGCCGCGGCAGCGAGCACGCGCGCATCGCCGACGCGGCAGGCCTCGGCCGCAGACGGGCGCTCGCCCTCGTAGAGCCCGAGCGCGAACTCCGGCGACGACAAGGTCGCTGTGTCGGGCAGCGGCGCGGCGCGCTTTTCAGCGCCGATGCCGAAGCGGCCGAGATAGGCGAGCGCTTCGGCGATGGCCGGCGTGATCTGTGCCTTGACGTCGTCGCGCAGGGAGCCGCCGTAGTCGTCGAGCTCCACCGGCTGCACGCCGATGAGGTAGAGGTGCTGCGGCAGGTCGCCCAGCATGTCAGCCATGGCGAGCACCTCCTGGAAGCCGGTCTGGTGCAGGCTCATCTTCTTGGCGCCGAGGAACTTCGGCACCTCGCCGTCCTCGACGAGCTTCATGGTGCTGGGCGCAAGCCCGTAGTCGACGGCGTCGAACACCACGAGGATGTCGGCCTTGCGCACGTGCTCGATGAGATAGATGCCCTGCGTGCCGCCATCCATCAGCGTCACGTTATCGGGGAACGTGTAGGCGCGGTGCAGCGCCTCGACGGCGCGCACACCGAACCCCTCGTCTGCCCAGAGCAGGTTCCCGATCCCGAGGATCAGGACTTGCGGTCGTTCCTCCATCGCACACCCTCATCTTTTTGTTGGCGAGTGTTGCGTTTCGAGACGTTAAGCAATTGCCGGACCAGATCACCCGATGCGGCGCAGAGCCGCGCCAAATACCGGCCCGCATCAGAGCTGGCGCCCCCAATGCGGAAAGTAACATTCCACTACTTCACCGGACTGGCAATTGACTTACCGCAATGACGGAGGATCAAGCGGTCGAGCGCTAAGTAGCCAACCAGCGCTGGAAAAGTATACTTTCCAAGTATAGATATGTGCGCAGCTCCGTCTAGCAGGCGCACCCAAAAAAGAAGCCCACCCCGCGGTGCTCGCCGGCAGGGTGGGCAGGGGAGAAGGAGGAGGTCGTGCCGGCGCCCGGGCGGGAGAAGCCCCGGCGGCGATAAGACCGCAGGCTAGGAATGCTCGTCCTCGGGGGGGCGCGCGTCCTTGAAGGTGCGCCAGCCCGAGATCATCGTGCTCAAGATGCTCTGGCGGGACATGATGTCCTCACGCAGCGCCGCGTAGATGTGGATCATCACGAAGGTCAGGATCACCCACATGCCGAGGTGGTGATAGGTGTGCACCCACTGGCTGTTGCCGAACAGCGGGATGACCCAGCTCGAGAACAGCTCGTACTGCCACGAGCCCATGCCCTCGCCTTGGCCATAGAGCGCCAGCCCGGTGATCATCATGAAGATGATGCCCCACACGAACAGAAGGTGCATGGCGAGCGTCGCCAGCGGGTTGTGGCCCACGTACTTCTTGGGCTCCGAGGTCAGGAACGCGTACCACTTGATCTCGTGCCACAGCTCGCCCCACCATTTCAGGCTCCACACCGGCGGCAGGAAGATCTGGCGCGCATGCTCGTTGCCGGCGAAGGCCCAGTAGATGCGCAACGCGAAGGCGACGATCAGCACATAGCCCGCCGCGAAGTGGGTGAAGCGGATGTAGCCCATCAGGAAGTGCTGGCTCGCCTCGCCGGGCATGGTCGGCAGCGGGCTGGCGATGAAGTAGCCGGTCAGGCACAGCGTGATGATCGCCAGCGCGTTGACCCAGTGCCAAAGCCGCAGCGGGCCCTCGTAAACGTAGACCGCGGGCTGAAACTGTGGCCCGGCCGTTGCTTTCATGGTCATCGGAGCACCCCTAAGAGGCCAGGAGATAAGTGCCGGCCGCGGTGATGAGCGTCCCGGCGGCGATCGCGGCGAAGCGCACCTGCGTCATGGCGAGGCCGAGGCCGATGCCGGCGACGTGCAGCGCCGCCGTGGCGATGGCAAAGCCGGCCATGTAGGCCGTGATCTCGCCCGTCGCTTCCGAGCCGTGCGCATGACCATGGTAGATGGCAAACAGCGCGATGAGGGCGACGCCGACGGCGAGCGGCAGCTCGACGCGCGCCACGATCATCAGCCCCAACAGAACGACGGAGAGCCCAATGCCGGTCTCCACCATGGGCAGCGGAACCTGCAGATGCCCGGCGGCCGCGCCCACGAGCATGGCCGCGACAAAGGCCACGGGCGCGACCCACATGCGCCCTTTGTGGCCCTTGTTCGCCAGCGCCGACCAGATGCCGACGGCGAGCATGGCGAGCATATGATCGAGCCCGCTGAGGGGGTGGCTGATGCCGGCAAAGAAGCCGTTCGTCTGGCCGACGCCGGTGTGCGCCAGTGCCGGACCGGCGCTTGCCGCCAGCGCGACCAGAGCCGCGGTCGTAACGAGGCGTGACTGTCTCATTGTCGTTTCCTCCCTGTCCTCTCAGCGCACTCTCACGCGTGCCAGCTCCTGGCCGTCCTCGCTCATGACGTGGGTCGAGCAGGCAAGGCAAGGATCGAAGCTGTGGATCGTGCGCAATATCTCAACCGGCTCCTCGGGACGCTCGACCTTGGTATCCATGAGCGAGGCCTCGAAGGCGCCGATGTTGCCTTCGTTGTCGCGGGGGCTGCCGTTCCAGGTCGTCGGCACCACGCACTGGTAGTTGTCGATCTTGGTGTCCTTGATCTTGATCCAGTGCGCCAGCGAGCCGCGCGGCGCCTCGCTCCAACCGACGCCCTTGGCTTCCTTGGGCCAGGTCTCGGGGTCCCAGCGCTCGACGTTGGCAGTCGAGCTATCGCCCGCCTTGATGTTGGCGACGAGCTTGTCCATGAAGTGGCGCTGCAGGCGGCAGCACCGCTGCGCCTCGAGCGCGCGCGCCGCCGTGCGCCCGAGCGTCGAGAACAGGGCGTCGACGGGCACGTTGAGCGCGGCGAGCGTGGCGTTGATCTGCTCGGTGATCTCCTTGTGACCCCCGACATAGCCGACGACGTAGCGGGCGAGCGGCCCCGTCTCCATCGCGTGCCCCCTCCAGCGCGGCGCCTTGATCCAGGAGTACTTGCCGTCCTCGTCGAGCTCGACGATGTTGGTCTTGGTCCCCTTGGCGTTGGGTCCGAGCACGTAGTTGGGCTCGGTGATGCCGTCCCAGGGATGCAGGCCCTTCTTCTCGTCGGGGTACTTGTACCAGGAATGGGGCACGAACTCCTGGATCTGCTCGGGATCGCGCAGATCGATGGGCAGCACCTCCTTGAGGTTGCCGTTGATGACGGCGCCTTGCGGCATCAACAGGTTTGACGCCGAGTAGTCGTTGGCGTTCTCGGGGATGTCGCCGTAGGCGAGCACGCTCTTGCCCGAGAGGCCGCCGCCGTAGAGCCAGCCCTTGTAGAAGTTGCCGATGGCGATGATGTCGGGGATGTAGACGTTCTCGATGAACTCGGTCGACTGGTTGATGATGTCGGAGACGTAGTTCAGCCGCTCCATGTTGATGGCGCCGACCGCGCCGACGCCGTCGACGTTGATGGCGCACGGCACGCCGCCCACGATCCAGTTGGGGTGCGGGTCCTTGCCGCCGAAGATGACGCGCGTCTTCATGATCTGCGACTGGAAGTCGAGCGCCTCCAGGTAGTGCGTCGTCGCCATCAGGTTGGCTTCGGGCGGCAACAGGTAGGCCGGATTGTCCCAATAGCCGTTCTTGAAGGGCCCGAGCTGGCCGCTCTCGATGAACCGCTTCAGCCGGTTCTGCACGTCGCGGAAGTAGCCGGGCGACGACTTCGGGTGGTGCGGAGAGACCTGCTTTTGCAATTCGCTGGTCGCCTTGGGATCGGCCTTCAACGCCGTTACCGGGTTGACCCAGTCGAGCGCGTGCAAGTGATAGAAGTGCACGAGATGATCGTGGATCTGCAGCGACAGCTGCATGATGTTGCGGATCGAGTTGGCGTTCTCGGGGATCTTGATGGCGAGCGCGTCCTCGACGCAGCGCACCGAGGTGAGCGCGTGCGTGCCCGTGCACACCCCGCAGATGCGCTGCGTGAAGGCCCAGGCATCGCGCGGGTCGCGGCCCTTTAAGATCACCTCCAAGCCACGCCACATGGTGCCGGTCGACACCGCGTTGCGGATGACGTTGTCTGCGTCGATGTTGACCTCGCAGCGCATGTGACCCTCGATGCGGGTCAAGGGATCGACGACGACGCGCTGGCCGCTGGTGTCGAGATTGAAGCCGTTTGGCGTCTGGATGGCCATTATTCATTCCCTCCCTTCGAGCGGGCCCGCTTGACGGCGCTCACCGCCGCATGCGCAGCAACCGCCGCGCCGACGACGCCGGCCGTGGTGAGGCCGATCTCGTCCGCGTTGGCCTCGATGCCGAACTGATTGATGTTGGTGAGACGGTTGTAGAAGCCGCCGTTGTCCCAGAAGCCGTCCTCCGAGCAGCCGATGCAGCCGTGGCCCGACTGGATCGGGAACGACAGGCCGCCGTACCAGCGCGTCGAGGAGCAGGCGTTGTAGGTGGTCGGCCCCTTGCAGCCCATCTTGTAGAGGCAGTAGCCCTTGCGCGCGCTCTCGTCGTCCCAGGCCTCGACGAACTGGCCGGCGTCGAAATGCGGGCGGCGGTAGCACTTGTCGTGGATGCGCTGCGAGTAGAACATCTTCGGGCGCCCCTGGCGGTCGAGCTCGGGCAGCTTCTCGAAGGTGGCGATGTAGGTGATGACCGCCGTCATCACCTCGGGGATGGGCGGGCAGCCGGGCACCTTGATGATCGGCTTGTCGTGGATGACCTTGTGGATCGGCACCGCGTGCGTCGGGTTGGGCCTTGCGGCCTGCACGCAGCCCCAGGAGGCGCAAGAGCCCCACGAGATGATGGCCTTGCAGTTGGAGGCCGCCTTCTTCAGCTGGTCGAGGTAGGGCTTGCCGCCGATGATGCAGTACATGCCGTCTTCGTTGAGCGGCGGGTTGCCCTCGCAGGCGAGGATGTAGTTGCCGGCGTACTTCTCGATGATCTCATCGACGATCGCCTCGGCGTGATGGCCGGCCGCCGCCATGATGGTGTCGTCGTAGTCGAGCGAGATCATCGACAAGATCACGTCCGAGGCCAGCGGGTGGGCGGAGCGGATGAACGCCTCCGAGCAGCAGGTGCATTCGAGCCCGTGCAGCCACAAGCACCGGCGTGCGCGGCTTGGTCTCGAGCGCATTCGCCATCGTGGGCACGAACTCAGGCCCGAGCCCGAGCGAGGCTGCGGTCAGGCTGCAGAATTTGAGGAAGCTGCGGCGCGATATGCCCTGCCGCCGGAGCACTTCATAGAATGTCTCGGTCATTGCTGGCGTTTCTCCCCTCGCTATCGCTTGTCTGGTGCGACGTCGGTCAGGAGTTAACAGAGCAAAACTCAGACCAATATAATTGCTTGTTTAGAAACAAGCGCTTGAGCATCTCGCGACTGCAAAAACGCTGCACGGCGCCCTTTCACGTCCCACACGAAGTGGATAGTCGCTGACCGGCGAGCGGATGAGCGGCCAAGTCCCGAGTTGGCGGGCACGTCTACGCCTCGTTGCCGCGGACCCCGCGAACGGAAGGACAAATCTGAAAGCAAAAATCGGTCCGAGTTCGTAATCGCTAAAATCCCATTCAACTGCGCACGATCACGTTCATTCGCTTCATATGCTTTTCACGGATGTTCAGTTGTCGGCCGACATCGCGAGCTGGACCTCAGCCCGCTGGGCAGCGGTATCGCAGTCGCCGCGTTCGCTGGGGGCTCCGAGGCTCGAGCCACGCACGCGAGCGGCTCTGGGAGGGGATATTTGTCATCTGCACAGGGCCGCCTCACGTGAGACAAAGGCTCCAAGAAAAGAAGTTGAGCGGCTGGGAAGAAGCGGCATGCCGGAAGGGTCAAGAGCGCCTCTCGGTCCTCAAGAGCATGGCCGATGTCTTGCCGGATGCCGTGCTGGCCATCGACCTTAAGGGCCAACTCGCCGCCTACAATCAGCGTTTTGCCGAGCTCTGGGGCATACCGGCCGAAACAGCAGGGCGGGGTGGCGAGGTGAGCACGCTGCTCGCGCTATTCGCAAAAGCGAGAGACCAGGAGGATCTCCTCACAGCGCTCGGCGACTACGCACACCCTGCCGGCGTACCCAGCCGCGACGAGGTTGTACTTCGCGACGGACGCATCCTCCAGCGCTACGTCGTCCCGGCGACAGACCGCATCGAGGGATCGCTGGGGCACGTTTACTTCTTGCGCGACGTGACCGCGCAAAGACGGCTTGAGGAGGAGCTTGGCGATTCTCGGTCGGCGCTGGCTCAAGTCGAGGCGCTCGCTCATATCGGTAGCTGGTCGTTGGACCACAAGAGCTGGCGCCTGACTTGGTCGAATGAGACCTATCGCATCTTCGGCGTCGATCCCGCCGTATTCGAGCCTTCCTACGACGCGTTCTTCACCCGCGTCCACCCGGACGATCGCGCGAAAGTCGAGGAGAGCTACCAGCGGTCTTTGGCCAATCGCACGGCTTTCGACTGTGAGCACCGCATCGTGATGGACGACGGCAGCATCAGGAGCGTATGCGAGCAGGGCCAGACCTTCTACGACGCAGACGGAACCCCGCAGCACTCGATCGGGACCGTGCTGGACATCACCAACCAGAGAGCGGCCGAGGCTGCGTTGCGGCAAAGCGAGGAGAAGTACCGCAGCCTGGTCGAGACATCACCCGACTATATTTTCGAAGTCGACGCGGAAATGCACTTCACCTACGCCAATCCCGCGACCCAGAAACTTCTCGGATATACCGCGAAGGAGCTCGCCAATATGTCGGCGTTCAGCTTCATACGCGACGAGGAGGATGCGCGCCAGCTTACCCAGCTCATTTTGAAGAGATTGCCGATCTCGCACGTCGAGACCACAGTTCGCACAACAGACGGCCGCGAGGCCATTGTAGAGACATCCGCCACTCCGATCTTCGGACCCGACGGCTCATTCCAGGGCTACCGGAGCATCGAGCGCGACATCACTGAGCGCAATCGCGCAGAAGTGACGCTGAAGGAGTCGCGAAACCTCATGGAGGCGATCCTCAATGCGGTGCCGGCGCGGATCTTCTGGAAGGATCGCAACCTTGTCTATCTCGGCTGCAACGCTGCCTTCGCGCGCGATGCGGGGTTTTCAGACCCGGCCGAGATCATAGGCAAGGACGACTTCCAGATGGGCTGGAAAGACGAGGCAGACCTCTATCGGCTCGACGACCTTCAGGTCATCGACAGCGGCCGCGACAAGCTTCTCATCGAGGAGCCTCAGACCACGCCTGACGGGAAAACCAGCTTTCTCCTCACAAGCAAGATACCCTTGCGCAATTCGAACGGAGAGATTACCGGCGTTCTAGGTACGTACCTGGACATCACCGATCGCAAGCAGGCCCAGGCCACCATCCTGAAGATGGCGCGCGTCGATGCCTTGACCGGTCTCGCCAATCGCAATGTCTTCGTCGAGGAGCTCGACCGTGCAATCGCCCGGGCGCGCCGCAGCGACAAGGGCTTCGCGGTCCTCTACCTCGACCTTGATCACTTCAAGGACGTGAACGATACGCTCGGTCATCCGGTCGGCGACGAGCTCTTGAAGGCGGTCGCCGACCGAATGCGCGAAACCGTGCGCGAGATCGATACCGTCTCCCGCTTCGGCGGCGATGAGTTTGCGGTGATCATGACCGACCTCTCCGACCCGGCGGAAGCTGCCGTGCTTGCCGAAGAGCTGCTCAAGCACCTGGCAGAACCGTTTCAGATCGAGGAGAATGAGATCCTCTCCGGAACGAGCATTGGCATTGCCACATATGGCGCGGACACGCCCCACGCCGAGACGCTCCTGACCCAGGCCGACGTCGCGCTCTATCGCGCCAAGGCCGAGGGGCGGGGCACTTTCCGCTTCTTCACAGAGGCAATGGACCGCGAGGTCAAGATCCGTGTTGCGCTCGGCATCGAACTACGCGAGGCGATCGCCGCCGAGCAGTTCTCGCTCTACTACCAGCCTGAAGTCGAAATCGAGACCGGTCGCATCCTGGGGGTCGAGGCGCTGGTGCGTTGGCGGCACCCCCGACGTGGCCTACTCGTTCCCGCGCAGTTCATTCCTGCGGCGGAAAAGAGTGGGCTCATCATCGCGCTCGGACGCTGGGTTCTCCGCGAGGCCTGCCGGCAGGCGAGAGCATGGATGGATCTGGGTGTTGCTCCCGGCTTCGTCGCGGTCAACCTGTCAATCCTGCAGTTCAAATCGACGCAGGACCTTGAGGGGCACATCGCTGAAGCCCTGGCGGAGTTCGGCGTACCGCCGCGGATGCTCGAGCTCGAGCTGACCGAGACCGTGCTCATGGATGCCTCGCGTCGCAATAGCAACATCCTGCAAAGGCTGCGTGACCAGGGCGTGCGCATCGCCATCGACGACTTCGGCACCGGGTACTCGTCGCTGGAATACCTGCGCAAGTTGACCGTCGATCGCGTGAAGATCGCGCAGGCTTTCGTCAGCGATCTCAACGCTGACCCGGGCAGCGGGGTCATCGTACGGGCCGCACTCGGGCTGGCGCGCGAGCTCGGCCTCGGCGTGGTGGCCGAAGGCGTTGAGAACGAGGTGCAGCTCGAGCTCTTGAGGGCGTGGGGCTGTCGCGAGGTGCAGGGCTTCTATTTCGCCGAGCCGAAACCCGCCGAGGAGATCACGGTGCTCTTGCGGGACGGTCGCATATCGGTCCCCGCAACCAGGGCTGGCCGCGAAGATCCCAGTGGGGCCGTCGCCCCCGGATTTGTCATGAGTGAATAGCCCCAAGGATTTGGGGATCTTCCCCGCGACGCGAGAATTCTTATCCCCGCTCTGTCAGTGACCTTTACACTCCGCCCATCCCTGCCCGACGAAGGGACGCGCAGCTGAGCGGCTTTGCGGGGCGGGGGCGGTGACCCGGTTGAGGCAGGCGTCTGCACCGTCGCGGGCGTCTGACGCGAGGCTTAGCTCAGCCTCGGATTCCGGGGCCGCGGATCGAGGCTGTGCAGGCTTGGCAACATCCTGCACGGACGCCCGTCGCGCAGCGGCGCTCCATGTAAGTGGCGCGCAGCAGCTCGAGGTCCTGGACGCGAGAGGCTCTCCCGAAGCGAGCGAGAGCCGGACCGAAGGCCCGCTGACGATGTGATCGCACCCTCGGCACGGCAAGCAACCGGCGCGGGCGCTGAAGGCTGCCCTCTCGTCGCGACAGGATCGCAGCGCTTCGGCGCCCGCGCTCCCTTCGCTCTTTCTCATAACTCGGGCAGCAATGCCGCGAGCCCAAAGGCGCGTGCGAGGACGTGGAAGGGTCGGTTGCGATTTCGCCGCCTACCCGCCGGCGCCGACGTAGCGGCCGAGCAGCTCGGTCATCCGCTGCATTTCGTCGAGGCGATGCATAAAGATGTCGCGCATGCCGATGACACCGACCAGCTGCTCGCCGTCGGTGACCGGCAGGTGGCGGATATGACGCTCGGCCATAACGCGGGCGACGTCGGCGATGGTGTCCTGCGGCGCGCAGGTGACGGCATTTTTTGTCATCAAGGCCGCAACGGGAAGCGCGTGCAGATCGCCGCGGTGGAGGGCGAGCCCGTAGGCCACGTCCCGCTCGGAGATGATGCCTTCCACCGAGCGCCCATCATCGCTGACGATCATGGCCCCGACCCGCTCCTGCTGCAGGCGGCGGGCCAGCGCGGCGATCGTCTCGGACGGCTTGATGGTCACGACCCCCGGGGCCTTGGTCTGCAGGACGTCGGCAACTTTCATTCCCTGGCGTTTTTTCATTTGGCTGAGCTCCTCCCAGGAATTTTGCTCTTGCGAGGCTCAAGCACGACGCAAGACCCGAGCCAACGGCAAAAACGACCTGCGCAGCAATACGTTGATCGTATTCAGAACGACCTGCTGCGGTGTCCGGCTGAGCGCCCGGCTTTCACTGCCGGCGCCGTGTGGCTAGTGCCTGACCAGCTGCGCCAGGAGCCGGGCCGCCATTCAAGTGGGCGAGACCTCTGCGCTCGGGATCGGCCACCCTTCCGCGAGATAGCGGCGGAACCAAGCCGTGAACCGCTCCGGCGCGGCGTCGACCTCCCGCCTGATCTCGGCGAGCGGGCGCCACGCGTAGCCTTCGGCCTCTTGCGGGTGGGGCACGACGGCGCCGGTGTGCAATCCGGAAAAGACGTGCGCCACCTCGTGCTCGATGAGGCCGTCGCCCACCTCGGCGCGGTATACGAGGGCTCCCAGCGCCGACAGCTCGCAGCTGATCCCCATCTCCTCCGCCAGCCGCCGCCGCGCCGCCGCGAGCGTATCCTCGCCCGGCCGCGGGTGCCCGCAGCAGGCGTTGGTCCACAAGCCGCCCGAGTGATATTTGCCGACGTGCCGCTTTTGCAGCAGCAGGTTGCCGCCCCCGTCGTGGATGATGACGGAGAACGCGCGGTGAAGGTCACCGCGCCGATGCACCTCGAGCTTGGGCGCGACCCCGAGCGGCCGGTCCGCATCGTCAACCAGGATGACCTCTTCTGCCGCGTCGTTCACGCTACATCCTCCCCCTCGCGCCCGCGGCGCATCGGCTCCACCATAGCAGCATCGACCGGTCCCCACTCCGGCCCCTCCGGTGAAGTGGCCTTGGATGAGGTTTGCCACTCTTTCCCGGTCGTTTTTGCCGTTTTTTCCCGGTCTTTTTTGCCGCTCTTTCCCTTGCGTGTCATCTGCTCCCGGTGGGACAAAGCGGTGTCGCAATTCCCGTTATCTGCCGACGACACGGCGCGCACAATCGCCCTCCGCCGCGAGGCGGCAGCATCCGGCGCGCGCTCGCAATATCCGGGACAATTGCCCGAATTGGAAATGGACGGCGAAAGCCAGCTCCATTTGCGCAATTCGTGCGAAGGGGAAGCATCGCGTGGCACGTGCAAGACCGACGCTCTCGGCGGAGCGCCATGTCCGATCAGGCTAGCGACGAGCCCGAAGCGCCTGCGACGGGCGACGACGATGTCGAGCGCCGCATCGAGCTCTTGCGCACCTGGCTCGCGCGGCGCCTTGCGCCTGAGCAGCAAGCCTGGCTCGGCGAGCACGTCCAGCGCATCCGCGACAGCGCCAGCGGCACGGTGCTCGCCGCCGCCATCGGGCTGGCGCCGCGGCACCTCGGCAAAGCCGAGCTCGCACTCGACGCAGCGGAATACAATGCCGCGCAGCGGATCGCCCCCGGGATCGACACCACCGGCTGGAGCATCGACCAGGCGGCGCGCATTCTCTTGTTGCTTGCAAGCTTCGATGGCGACGCGGCCGCGTTTGCGCCCTCGCTCGCGACGCTCTTGCGCACCGGCGATAGCGGCGAGCAAATCGCGCTCTATCGCGGACTTCCGCTCTATCCGGCAGGCGACAGGCTGGTTGCGCTGGCGGGCGAAGGCATCCGCTCCGCCGTGCAGCCGCTGTTCGAGGCCGTCGCTCACAACAGCCCGTATCCGGCCGCGCATTTCAGCGAGCCCACGTGGAATGAGATGGTGATCAAAGCGCTCGCCATCGACAGCAGACTGGCGCCGATCCAGCGGCTCGACGAGCGGCGCAATGCCGACCTCGCCCGCATGCTCATCGACCATGCGCGCGAGCGATGGGCCGCGCGCCGCTCGGTCACGCCTGAGCTTTGGCGCTGCGTCGGGCCGTTTGCCGGCGAAGGGTACTTCCCAGATCTATTGCGGGTCTTCCATTCAGGCGGCGGCGAGGAACGCAAGGCGGCAGCACTCGCGCTCGCCGAATGCCCCACGCCCGCGGCTCTGATCGCGCTGGAAACGGCGCCTACGCTTTGGCGCGACATCCGCAGCGGCCGCTTGACCTGGGACCACATCGGCTGATCGGCGACCGAGCCATCCGGAGCGACCGATCAGACCTTGGTCCGATCGCCGTCAGACCAAGGTCCTTGGACCCATGGCGGTTTCGCGCTGCGGCGTTCCTCGCTAACGTTGCATTAAGCATTAAGACAATGCGGATGAAGGCGTCGTGCCGGCACGTTGGCACCCACGTTTTCACCCGACCGGCGGCAGCTTGCACGGCCGCACGCCCGTCCTACCCCCTCGGTCTTTTCCATGTGCCCGATGCTCACCAGCGCGCTGCCGGCACCGTGCCACGACCACGAGCTTCGAGATCGGGGAGAAAAGTCTGGCGTCGCGGCGTTGAGTCCATCCACGAGATTGAGGCGAGTCATGCGGACATCCAGCGCGGGATCAAAGGGATCGGCTCAAGTCGAACCTGGGGAGGCTTGCCCTGCGACAGCAGCCGGGGTGCGGGCCCAGAGCAGCGAAACCGCGAAGGATCCGATCGTCATCATCGATGCCCACCTGTTGTCGCGCGAATGTCTGGCGCGGGTTCTCGGCAGCGAGTTCAAGGCCCCCGTCGCCTGCTTCTCCAGCATCGAGGAATGGGTGTCGGTCGGACCGGTGGCACCGGCATCACTCGTGGTGCTGTGCCAAAGCGGGCACGCCAAGGCCGACGCCATCAAGGCGGTGGAGGCGCTTGCCGAGCTCGCCGATGAGATCGGCCGCTGCCCCGCCATCATCCTCTCCGACAACGAGGATCCGGAGCTCATCGTGCAGATGCTCGGCAAGAACGTGCGCGGCTACGTGCCGACGAGCGTCTCGGTCAACGTCGCCGTGCAGGCGATGGAGCTGGCGCGCGCCGGTGGCGTGTTCGTGCCGGCGAGCAGCTTCATTGCCGCGCATCGCCTGCCGGACGGGACATCGCCTGCGGCACAAAATGCCGGCGGCCTCTTCACCGCGCGCCAGGCGGCGGTGGTGAACGCACTGCGGCGCGGCAAGGCGAACAAGATCATCGCCTACGAGCTCAAGATGCGCGAGAGCACGGTGAAGGTGCACGTGCGCAACATCATGAAGAAGCTGCACGCGACCAACCGCACCGAGGTCGCCTACATGGCCAATCGTCTGTTCAACGGCGAGGAGCCGGCGAGCTAGGTGGGCGCGCAGTTGAGCCGGCCGGCCAGTCATAATGGGACGCAAATTCGGGGATGCACGTCATGTCGATCGCAAAACCGCAATGGTGCGTGGTGCATACGCAGCCGCGCGCGGAACGGCGGGCCGAGCATAATCTGCGCGCGCAGAGCTATACGGTTTTTGCGCCGTTCCTCTGGCGCGAGGTTCGGCACGCGCGCCAGGTCAAGTCCGTCCAGGTCGCGCTTTTTCCGCGCTACATCTTCGTGAGGCTCGACCTGAACCGCGATCGTTGGCGCAACATAAATGCCACCGCCGGCGTCTGCGAGCTGATCAGCGTGCGTGACCGGCCGGTGCCTTTGCCGGGCGGGCTCGTCGAGGCGCTGACCGCCGCGCATGCCGTGCGGGACCGAGCCGAGGCCTTCCACGTCGACAAGACCGTTCAGGTGCGGTCCGGCCCCTTCGCGCAGCTGATCGGGCGCATCGCGCGCGTTGATGACCGGGGGCGCGTTGAGGTGCTGCTCGAGATCATGGGCCGGGCCGTGTCGGTGCAGACGACGGTATCGCAATTGTGGCCGTCGGCCGAGCGCGTGGGCCAGCTCGACCAGCCCCTTCGTGCCGGCACCATGGCGTGAAATGCTTGCAACCGCCCGGCGCAAGCTCGATACTTGGATTGGGGAATTTGTAGTGTGTGCGCATGCGCATCTCGTCGGTAGGGTCAGAAGTCGGCTCGCGTATAGGGGCCCTGGTCGGCGTGCCGTTGCGGCCCGCGTCGGCCGGCGCATGGCATCCGCTGACGATGCGCGTCGGGATGCGTGCGGCCGACCTCTCCGCCACATGGCGCGCCATGAGCCTGGCGCGACGCTACCTCGTCGCCGCGCTCTTGGCCTTGGCAGTCTTCACCGCCGTAGCGGGCATCTGGGTCAGCGACCAGATCGAGCGCGGGATCGCGCAGAACCGGGCGCACGCGGCGATCGCGCTCATCCACGATGTGGTCGAGCCGCTCGTGCAGGCGCTGCCCCCTGCCGGAACGCTCACCCCCGACGCAACCGCCGCCTTCGATGGTCTGCTGTCGGCGCCCGGGATCATGAACCGCGTCGCCGTTATGCGCCTCTGGCGTCCCGACGGTGACCTCATCTATGCGAGCGACCGGGGCAACGACATGCAGGCTCTAACGGCAACGGTCCCCGACGAGGGCGCTCTCGAGCAAGAGCGGAGTGGCAACCTCTTTGAGGTGTCGATGCCTTTGTACAAGACGGGCACGCAGGAGCTCATTGCGATCGCGAAACTCTATAGCGTCGCCGACGCGCTGCAGGCGCAGCCGACCTGGACGCGCACGCAAAGCTGGCTGGTGCTGGCGGTGTTGGCCCTGGCCATGTTGGCGGTGCCCTTCAAGATCGTACAGAGCGCCAGCGTCGAGATCGAGCGCCAGCAGCGCCTCATCGATGAGCAGAAGGCGGAGGAGGCGCGCCTCACCTCGCGCAACGAGGCCTTGGGCAAGCTCACCGACGTGATTCAAAGGCGGGGCCTGGAGCACAGCGAGCGGCTGCTGCGCCGCATTGGGTCGGACCTGCACGATGGCCCGGCTCAGCATCTGGCCCTCGTCCTTTTGCGACTCGACGAGCTTGGCCCCCCCATCGACAAGCCGAGCGAGAGCCAGCCGAGCCCATCGCGGCACGCGCTCGAGACCATCCGGCGGGCGACCTCCGACGCCCTGAAAGAGATACGCCACATATCGGCGGGGCTGGCGCTGCCCGAGCTGCAGAAGATTTCGCTCACCGATGCGCTCGCGATCGCCGTGCGCGCCCATCAGCGCGCGACGGGCACGCGCGTCGAGACCGCGATCGGAAGCCTGCCGGCCCGCCTGCCGCTGCCGATGACGATCTGCCTCTATCGCTTCGCACAGGAGGCGCTCAACAACGCCTTCCGCCATGCGGGCGGCAAAGGCCAGCGCCTCGGCGCCAGCTATGACGGCGGAACGATCTTGGTCGAGGTCGCCGACAGCGGCCCCGGCTTTGTCGTCGATCGCCCGGCAACGGGCGGCGAGCGCTTGGGTCTTTCCGGCCTGCGCCACCGCGTCGAATCGCTCGGCGGCGCGTTGCAGATCCATTCAGCGCTTGGACAGGGCGCAAAGCTCACCGTCCAATTCCGCAATCCGCTGGCGTGAGAGACATGACGGGGCACATACGCATCGGCGTCGTCGACGACCACCCGCTTCTGCGGGAAGGTGTCGTCAACACCCTGAAGGCGGCAGCCATGGAGGTCGTGGGGGTGGGTGCCTGCGCCAGCGACGCCACGCGTCTCGCCGGCGAGCACGAGCCCAATGTCATGCTGCTCGATATCAGCATGCCGGGCGGCGGCGTCGAGGCGGCGCGCGCCATCGCCCGCGCGCATCCCAAGATCATGACCATCATGCTGACCGTCTCCGAACGAGAGGAGGACGTGATCGCTGCGATGGAGGCCGGCGCGCGCGCCTATGTGCTGAAGGGAATATCAGGGCCCGAGCTCCTGGCGACCATCCGCGCGGTGAGCCGGGGCGAAACCTACATCACGCCGCAGATTGCCGCGCGTGTGCTCGCCAAGATGCAGCACCGCACCAATACCGGCAGCCCCGCCAAAGCCAAGACCTTTGAGACAGAGCTTACGATCCGCGAGGAGCAGATCATGGACCAAGTCGCCCAGGGCCTCACCAACAAGGAGATCGCCCTCAAGTTCTCGCTGAGCGAAAAAACGGTGAAGCATTACATGACGAGCGTTTTGCAGAAACTTCAGGTGCGCAACCGCGTCGAGGCGGTCATTGCGCACCAGAAACAGGGCCAACGCGTCTCCTGATCCGCCGCGCCGCGCTCGTGGCGCCGACCGGGGAAAAGATACGATCCCTGGGGGCGCCAATCGCGGCCAATTTCAGGTCACATCACGTGGAAATCGGGGCGTGCGAAACGTGGTTCCTTTCAATATTTCAATGCACTCGCCTTTCATCGTGGTATCATTAATCGAAGGTTACCAGCGACGGGACCCGATGCTGTACGACCGCACACACCTTGAGCGAGCGCTTGGATGAAAGGTCGGATCAAACGCGAGGATCTGGACCACCTGCTGCGTCTGGTCGAGGCGGGGCTGCCGAAGGGCATTGCCTCGCACCATGCCGACCAAAATGACGCCGACGCGGGCTTGTCCTTCGCCCAAGACATATTCGACCCGGAGCATGGGCTGTGGAACGCAAACCACGCGTTCTGGATGGACAAGCTCAAGAGCGACACGGATGGAGCTTGGACCAACGCTCAGTACGCCGCAGCCGCAAACATCATCAACGCAGCGGAATACCAGCACGTCATCTTCAGCGACTTTGCCAATGCGCTGACGCGCGGGCTGTCACAGGATTCGCATGGGCACGCCCATTTCACGGCACACCACGCTGCTCCCTCTTTCTTCGACGAGACGGTCGATCTGGTGGATGCCTCGTCCGGCCGCATGCGCCACGTCAAGCTTGCCGCGGTTCTCGATCACGTGCGCGGGCCCGACCAATCAGACGAGCGCAATGGCGCCGCATCGAACCCCGACCCCGCTTCCGATGCGCTTCGAAACGGTCGCGACATTGCCATTTCCTCAAAGCATGTGAATCTCGGAGAGCTCACGGGCAGCCGGGCCCGCGATGCGGGCTACGTTCCCTTCAATGAAACGCGCGGCGAGCTTTTTGCCCAATGCGGCCTGTCGACCCTGTTGCCGTATGCCGGTTGGGACGATTTTCGCGATCGCAACCACCTTTCCGATGATCTGATCGCCGACCTCAAGGCCGCCTATCCGGACGGGTTTGGGTCCCTCGACCTATGGGTCGGCGGCCTCGCCGAGAAACCCGCCGTCGGCGATCTCGGGCCCACCATCGCCGCCGCGGTCAGCGCCGAGATTGACCTGCACAAGGCAAGTGCACATCCCTACCTCGACCTTTTGACGGGAACCCATCTCGCATCCGAGATCAGCACCCAGTCTTGGTCCGATATCGTCGCGCGCAACACCGACGCGGCGCATTTCGCCGACCACATGCACTGGAGCGCCGATCAAGCGATCCTACACGGCGGCCATTCTACGATTTATGGCACCCACGGCGACGACGTCCTCATTGGCACCTACGGCAACGACGTCCTCATCGGCGGAGCCGGCAACGATTACCTCGACGGACGCCACGGCGCCGATGTCATGATCGGAGGGCCCGGCAACGACACCTATGTGGTCGACAACGTCAAGGATCATGTCATCGAGAAAGCCGATGGGGGCACCGATACGATCCTCACGGTTCTCGATTCCTTCGTCCTCAGATGATGACGCTTCGGCCGCGGCCGCCCCTGTCGCCTCCGCCGATGCCGCGTCGCCTGCTGTGCCCGACGACGCCACAGGCACGCCAGCAAACACCGCAGCAAACCCAGCCGCGACGCCGGTTGCCCTGACCTCCGACGAAGCGCCCTCGCAGGAGAGCGGTGATCATGCCGATGTCGGCAGGGCCGCCAACGTCGAGAATCTCACCTACATCGGCGACGGCAGCTTCACCGGCAGAGGAAACTCGGCCGACAACGTCATTCACGGCGGCGCCGGCCACGACACGCTGTGGGGCGAGGGCGGCGACGATGTGCTCTTCGGCGGCGACGGCAATGACGCGCTCTACGGCGGAAGCGGCAGCGACACGCTGTTCGGAGGTCATGGCAACGATCGGTTCGACGGCGGCACCGGCGACGACGTGCTCTACCTGGCGAGCAGTAGTGCCACTGGCAATAGCGATGATGCAGACGGCGCTCAGTCCGATGGCTTTGGCAACGATACGATCGTGCTGAGGCCCGGATTCGGCAACGACGTCGTCGTCGGCTTCGACCCCAACGAGAGCCACACCGAGGGGCACGACCGCCTCGACGTCACCGCCTATACCTCGCTTACGCCAGAACTCGATCGGCGCCGAAATCCAGATCATCCCGAGCGGGCCCCACACGGTCATAACAATAAACGGAGAAGACTCAATCACGCTGCTTAACGTCAATGCGACCGCGATCGGAAAAGACGACTTCATTTTCAGTTGAGGTTCGAGAGAGGGACCTGCGTCATCCGGGATGTGCTTCGACGGCTTGTACATTGGGGAACTGTATTGGATCAGTTGACAGTGAAGCACAAATCGCATTCCGAAGTTTGGGCCGCCCTTAAATCGCTTAAGGGGGCTGGCTGGTCCATCGGCATCATTTCAGGCACGGTCAATTTGCTCGCCCTCACCGGCGCCTTCTACATGCTGCAGGTGTACGACCGCGTGCTCCTGAGCAAGAGCATCCCGACGCTTATTGCCCTCTCTGTGCTTGCGCTTGGGCTCTACGCTTTCCAGGGCGCCCTCGAGATTGCGCGCTCCCAGCTTCTTGTCCGCATCGGTGGTCGTGTCGACCGCCAGCTGATGGCCGCCGCGCATGACGCGGCCATGCGCCTGCCTCTGCTCGGCCGCCACGGCTCCGATGCCCAGCAGCCGATCCGCGACGTCGACACCATCAGGGCATTTCTGGGCGGGCAGGGGCCGGTGGCGATCCTCGACCTGCCCTGGATGCCCCTCTACATGGGCTTCATCTTCATTTTGCACCCCCTGCTGGGGGTCATCGCGCTTATCGGCGCCGTCGTCCTCATTGGCATCACGCTATGGACCGAGAGGCTGGCCAAGGCCCCGACCCGCGCCCTCTTCACCGCAGCCTCGCATCGCCTCTCGCTCGTAGAGGCGGCCGCGCGCAACGCCGAGGTGTTGCGGGCGATGGGCTTCGGCCATCGCGCCATGCACCGTTTCGCAATCTCGAGCGCAGAGCATTTGGCCGCCCAGGAGAAGCTCAGCGACCTCACCGGAGGCTTCGCCGCTGCCTCGCGCGTGATCCGGCTGGTGTTGCAGTCGGCTCTCCTCGGGCTCGGTGCCTACTTGACCATTCACGGCGAGATGTCGGCCGGCTCCATCATCGCCTGCTCGATTGCCGCCTCGCGCGCCTACGCGCCGATCGAGATCGCGATCGCGAACTGGAAGGGCTTCGCCGCAGCCCGCCAAAGTGCGCAGCGTCTCTCGACCGTTCTCGGTGGGGATGGGCCCCACCAAGCTCCGTTGGAGCTGCCCCCTCCGGTCGACAGCCTCAAAGTGGAGAACATCAACGTCGCGATCCCCGGATCGCAACGCGTCGTGGTGAAATCCGTGAGCTTCGAGCTGAAGGCCGGCCAGGCGCTCGCCCTTATCGGTCAAAGCGCAGCAGGCAAGTCGACGCTCGCCCGCGCCGTTGTCGGCGTTTGGGGTACCGGGCGCGGAGCGGTCAGACTTGACGGAGCCGCGATCGATCGCTGGTCGGTGGAGCACCTCGGCAACTACATCGGATACCTGCCGCAGGACGTAGAGCTGTTCGACGGCACGATCAAAGAGAACATCTGCCGCTTCGACGACAACGCCAGCAGCAAGGCGGTCATCGCCGCGGCGCGCGAGGCAGGCGTGCACGAGATGATCCTGCGCTTGCCGGACGGCTACGAGACCCGGCTCGGCGACCGCGGAATGGGGCTTTCCGCCGGCCAGCGTCAGCGCATCGCGCTTGCGCGCGCACTTTACGGCCACCCATTCCTCGTCGTCCTCGACGAGCCCAACTCGAACCTCGACGCGGAGGGAGAGGCAGCACTCTCGAAAGCGATCCGGGGCGTGCGCGCCCGCGGTGGCATTGTCATCGTCATCGCCCACCGGCCGGGCGTGCTGGCAGCTGTCGATCTGGTCGGCGTGATGGACCGCGGACAGCTGAAGGCCTTCGGGCCTCGCGATGAGATCCTGCGCCGCGCCATGAACCCAAAGCAGGGCGCCGTGGCGCAGGAGGAGCGCATGACGCCGCAAGTCGCGCCCGGCAAGCAGAAAGCGCAGCAGCGGCCCGTCGTCTCGTAGAAAGACAGGAGTTGTCCCGTGCGACAGCCTGCTAAGCCAGAACAGCGGCACCCCGCAATTGCCGACACGTCCGAGCGCGATTTTCAGCGCCGCGTCGTGCTCGGCCTCGGGCTGGTGGCCCTGCTCTTTGTCGGCTTCGGCGGCTGGGCGGCGAGCTCGTCGCTTTCGAGCGCGGTCATTGCGCCCGGTCGGGTCGTGGTCGAGGGCAGCGTAAAGAAGATCCAGCATCCGACCGGCGGGATCGTCAAAGAGATCCGAGTGAATAACGGGGATAGCGTCGAGGCCGGCGATATCCTGCTGCGCCTCGACGACACGCAGACGCGCGCGACGCTGGGAATTCTCCAAAGCCAGATCATCGAATTAACGGCGCGCAAGGCGCGTCTGGCGGCAGAGCGCGACCGTGCGGCCGACATCACATTTCCACCGGGCTTTGAGGACGCCGGCGAGGAGAACCGACAGATTGCCGCCGGCGAGCGGCGCCTGTTCAACGCGAAGCGCACCACGGCGGAAAACAAGAGGGCGCAGCTGCACGAGCGCATCGGCCAGTATCATCACGAGATAGACGGCCTTGTGAAGCAGGAGAAGGCAAAGGCGCAGGAATCCGCCCTCGTCAGCGAGGAGCTGGCGCGATTGGAGGATATGTTTCGGCGCGATCTCGTTCCCGTCACGCGCGTGCTGGCGACGCGCCGCGATGCGGTGCGGATCGAAGGCGAGCACGGCGCCCTTCTTGCGCAAATCGCGCGCCTGCGCGGGCAGATCTACGAGGTGGAGCTCAAGATCGTCGAGATCGGCGAGACCATCATGCTCGACGCGCAAAAGGAATATCGCGATGTGGAGGCCCACCTGGCGGAGCTGAACGAGCGCAAAATCGCAGCCGAGGATGTGCTGCGGCGGGTGGATATCCGCGCCCCGCGCTCCGGAATAGTGCACGAGCTTTCCGTGCACACCGTGGGCGGCGTGATAGGCCCTGGCGAAGTCATCATGGGCATCGTTCCCACGCAGGAGAGCCGCTCGATCGAGGTCCACGTGGCGCCGACGGACATCGATCACGTTGCCTTCGATCAAGCGGTCGTCCTACGTTTTCCCGCCTTCAACCAACGCACGACGCCGGAGATCAGCGGCACCATCTCGCGCATCGCAGCCGACGTGTCGCAGGACGCCAAGAGCGGGGCGACGTACTACACGGCGCGGGTTCACGTGTCGGATATGGAGCTTGCGAAGCTGGCTGATCTGAAGCTGATCGCGGGAATGCCGGTCGAGGCCTACATCCAGACCGGCACGCGCAGCGCCCTCTCCTTCCTGACTAAGCCCGTGACCGACCAGATTGCGCGGGCCTTCAAAGAGCCCTAGGTCGCGCCGGCAATGCCACGGCGCCGGATCACCGCTCAATCCGCCTTTCCCGATGGTCATGCTACGGCCAAACATTTGGGCATAAGTTGCTCAATTGCCACAGAGAAGTAGAACACGGCGGTGATCCACGCCTGCTGCTGTCAACGGCCCCGGCCGTAGGCTAGGACTTGAGCCAGATCGTGCAGTTGGTTTCGGGTTGTCTGCATGAATGTTCATGTTCATCGCGTTGCGTCACAGTCGGAACCTTTAAATCGCCCGCCCAGCTCCGGGTTTGGTTGTTGCGAGGATCGATCCGACTTTGCCAGAAAGATATCCCTCCAAAGCTGGGTGGTGCTGTTCGTCCTTGCGGACATTCTCCTGCTTGCAGGGCTCGGAGTGGTGCCGCTCTGGCTCGGCCATGATCTGCTGCCGCACATCTTTCCTGGGATATTCGCGGGCCAGTTCGAAGCGGTTGCACTAGGGCTGCTGCTGTTCTTGTCGGCGGCACGCCTTACGCGAACTCTATCGGACCCAGCGCATCTTCGATCTGCGCCATTCCGTTCGCAAATTGCTGGTCTCCCTGCTCTCGACCTTCGCCCTCCTGATGGCGATCGGCGCCGCCAGCAAGACCACCGAGGACTACTCTCGCGTTTGGTTTTTCGCCTGGGTGGGCACCAGCGTTGTTCTCCTGCCGGCGCTGCGCATGCTCGCCATAGCCTGGGTGCAGAAGGCTCTGCGCAGGGGTCACATCGTGTACAAGGCGCTCTGCGTGGGCATCGGATGCACGCCGCTTGATGCCGCAGCCATTCACGCGTCCTCCAACGGCCTCGTCACCGTTAATGGCACGCTCCGCCTACGCCGCATCTCGGAGCTGCAAGCTCTGGGCGCGCGCATCGGCCGCGACGGCTACGACAAGGTGTACATAAGAGCTCCGTGGGCGCTGACGCCGCAGATCAGCCAGGCGATGGCCGGCTTGAAGCGGCTTTCCGCCGACGTCTATCTCGTTCCGGATCTGGCTGGCGATGCGCCCCGCCTGGTCGCCGTGCACAGGCTTGCCGGGCACGTCTCGCTGCAGATCAGCGACCGGCCGATCGACGGATGGAATTACTGGCTGAAACGGGTCCAGGACGTCGCCATCGCTGCGATGGCCCTTTGCCTGCTCGCACCCGTTCTTGTGTTGATCGTCGTCGCGATAAAACTCGAGAGCCCAGGTCCGGTCCTCTTCCGCCAGCGGCGGTTTGGCTTCAACGGTCAGCCGTTCGAGCTCTACAAATTCCGCTCCATGTACGCATCCCAATGCGACGCCGACGGCGTGCGGCAAACCGGCAAGAGCGATGCGCGCGTGACGCGCGTCGGCCGGCTGTTGCGGCGCACCAGCCTCGATGAGGTTCCGCAACTGCTGAACGTTCTGCAAGGTTCCATGTCGATCGTGGGGCCGCGGCCGCACGCGCTGCACACGACGACAGAGGGCAGAACATTGGTGGAGGCGGTCGACGACTATGCCTCGCGGCATCGGGTGAAGCCCGGCATGACCGGCTGGGCCCAGATCCACGGCTGCAGAGGCGAGCTCAATTCGATCGACAAGCTGCAGCAGCGCGTTGAATACGACCTCGAGTACATACGGTCTTGGTCGATGCTGCTGGACGTACGCATCATTCTATCGACGTTGGGGTCGCTGCTCATGGACCCGAACGCCTATTGAGGAGCATGTGGTCGGGCGCCATCGCGCGTGGGGCGGTCGCGATGAGCCAATGTGAAATTGAAGTGTGAAATTGAAGTCGACTTGAAGTGTGAGTGTCAAACGAGCGTATGCGTAAAGGGGTTCTATGTATCCGAGTGGGTCCCTGTCGGGTGAACAGAGTGGATCGCGTGTAAAGTCGCGCGCAGCGCGCCTGCCGTCCTATGACGTGCTTGGCGTTCCGGTACCCGACGTTTCGAGCTGCGCCTGACGGGCGCGGTGCCGATCGGTGGCGGCCGCTCGCCACATCGTGGTCGGCGGCCTCAAGGTGGCGGTCGCCTCGCGGGCCCTGCTGGCCAGAACTGCGGTGGCCGACTGCCTGGCGGCAAGACGCTGTGGCTTCACAGGGCGCCCGCGGCTGGTATTTTCCTCCAACGGCCATGCTCTGTCGCTGCACCAGACGAACCAGGCCTTTCGTCGCGCCATGCACCAGGCCGACGTTGTTCATGCCGACGGCGCCTCCATCGTAACGGCATCGCGGCTAGGCTCGCCGACTCCCATACCGGAGCGCAGCGCCACGACCGACATGATCCACGATCTGGCCGCCGAGGCGCAAAAGCACGGCTTGAGCTTCTATCTTCTGGGCGGCACCGAGGAAGTCAACGCCGCCTGCGCGGAGCGGCTGCGCGAGCTCTACCCGAAGCTGAAGATCGCGGGCCGGCGCAACGGCTATTTCCGCCCGCGAGGAGGAGACGTCCGTCGTCGAGGCCATCAACGCCGCCCGGCCCGACATCCTCTGGGTCGGCCTCGCCAAGCCCAAAGAGCAGATCTTCAGCGTAAAGCACCGCAACCGCATCAGGGCCGGCTGGCTCGTCACCTGCGGCGGCTGCTTCAACTATGTCACGGGCCACTACAAGCGCGCGCCGCAGTGGATGCAGCTGGCGAGCCTCGAATGGCTGCACCGCATGGTACAGCGAGCCGAGAAAACTCTTCTGGCGCTATGTGGTGACGACGCCTCATGCGCTATGGCTCCTCGCGATTGAGATGCGCGGATAGCTGGAGTAGAGAGTGCACGCGTTTCCGCAGAAATTCGTCTTGTCGGCGGCCGGGCCGGCGAGCATGGCGGCTGCAAGCTTCGTCGCATCGGTTCTGTTGCTGCACGCCGCACCTGGGGCGGAGTTCGGACTCTATGCTTTTGTCCAAGTGCTCATAACCGGTATCGGCTACAGCATCTCCGTCGCCGTTATGGGGTCACCGCTCATGGTCGCGCTCAACCGCAGCGATCGCGCACCCGAGGGCGTGGCCGAGAGCTTTGCCTTCGTTAATTCCGTTGTGAGCCTCACGGGAGCTGCCTTGCTATTGGGTGGCTTGGCGGTCCTAGGTGTACCGACGCCGGTGGTTATTGCATTTGCGATTTCAGCGTTCCTGTCTTGGATACGGTGGTTTGGGCGGGCACTTGGCTATTCCCGCCATCGTACACGCCTGCGTTGTCATGTCGGATATTACCTACAGTGTCTTTCTCATCGCCGGCATGCTCATCGTCTGGTGGAGCAGCAATCTCAGCCTCTACTCTGCGGCTGTTACGCTAGCTGCTGCCACTCTAGCGGGGCTCCTAGCACTTGGACGCGACATCCTTAGCGTCAGCATCCGTGGCCTTCTTTCGCGCAATACCGCAGCCTTCACGACGGGATTTGGTCGCTACGGCCGTCATGCTCTCCTCGGCGTCCTCTCCACCGAGGCCACGATAAACTGTCACGCCTACATCGTCACACTGATGCTCGGCCCCGCGGCATTCGCGCCATTAGCAGCGGCGATGCTCTTTTTCAGGCCCACCGGGTTAGTGCTGCAATCGCTCAATCAGGGCGAGCGTCCGGCGCTCGCGGGACTGCTGAGAAACGGCGATCGGCGGTCGGCATGGCACATGATTTCGCTAATACACTCGGCGCTCGCCACATGGGCAGCCAACGCAATGTTAGCCTCGTCGTCATCCATTGGTTCCTCGACGACCTCGTTCACGAGGCGCAGGACCCAGCCCAGATCGCCGCAGCGGCTATATTGTGGGCGGGCGTGTTCGGGTTGCGGTGCCTGCGCATCCCCGAAATGTCGCTCATCCAGGCTGACGGGAATTTTCGCCCCCTGTCGTTAGCGACCCTCTATTCGTCCGTTGTGACCGTGCCGACCGTTCTGCTGCTTACCTATAGCCACGGCGCCCTATGGTCACTCGTCGAAATCTTGCTCGGTGAGGCTCTAGCCACGCTCTTTACTGTCCGCCTCGCACGAAGGAGCGTCGCACCAGCATGATGACAACAGCCCCCCCAACCCACTGGAACCGTCGATCAAGATCGGACCCCTCGACGAAAGCAGCCCCAAGACCTCTGCCTCCGCACGACAGGCGCAGGCGTTTC
The DNA here is from genome assembly GCA_963728165.1 of uncultured Alphaproteobacteria bacterium. GTDB lineage: Bacteria > Pseudomonadota > Alphaproteobacteria > Rhizobiales > Hyphomicrobiaceae > Hyphomicrobium_A. The sequence goes on from CAVSIY010000004.1 coordinate 388,174, forward strand.
CCGCCAAGCTCGCGAATACATTGGCCCTTAGCCTTTGCATTCATACTTTCAATGTGGGTGCCGCACCCCGATCTCGGCTACCCTTCCTTCTTCCTACCAATGCGCTATGCGCTTTTTGCGGGGACGGTCTGTTTCTTTATCGCTCTGTCCGGGCTGCCAAAGGGCATTTCCTTCCTCGCCAACAAGAGACTGCTCTTCCTGAACATTTTCATCCTTTACTGCTTTCTCTCATCCCTCGCCATTGGGGACCCTCAAAACTCTGCCCCTCAGGGGCCTCTTTCTCATCTTCGGCTATTTCTTTGCGACGCTTGCCGTTAGCAAGCTTCCAGCGACCCAAGTCTTTGCAACGCTATCTGCTGTGATAATCGGGTTTACAATCGCCGGGGTTCTCGTTGCCATTACTGTGCCGATTATAGGGGTCGAACATTCGTATTTTCACGCCGGCAAATGGCGCGGCTTGGCCGGCCAGAAAAATGGCTTCGGATTTATGGCCTGTCTTTCAATCGTTGGTCTTCTCTCCGGAAGTCGCACCCAGATCGCTTTGATTGCGAGATACCCTATCGTTCGACTTGCGCTCCTCGCAATTACGGCACTGGCACTCTTGATGTCCGGGTCGCGGGGCGCCCTGGCCACAACCGCTATTAGTCTCACTGCTCTTTTTTTGCTACGTGCCCAGAATGCACTAATCCGATTGGTGATAAGAGCGGGCATACTAGTCAGCCTTGTTGCAATTCCGGCGACCCTCCTTAGTGGCGCGATTTGGGTCGACGCCAGCACTGTCCATTTATTTGGATGGGATTTTGACACCAATAATCGAACCCTCATTTGGGAGTACGGGCTCGACGAGTGGAGCAAGAAGCAAGATACTCGGAGTGGGATATGGAGGCTTCTGGACCGAGAAACGCGAGGCGGTCTTTGATATTACGTACGGTTGGGCATTGGCGAATTTTCACAACGGGTACATATCCCTTCTTGTGGAAGGTGGCATCGCCGGTATAGCGATCTTTGCGTGCGTGCTCGCTCAAATTACAGGGGAAATTTATCGTGACTTAAGTTCGTTTCGCCGCGAGCGGATCTATTTTCCCGTCGTTTTGGTCGTCGCTTTTCTCGCGGAGAACGGCTACGAGAACCATCTCGCACGTTCCACAGATTTCTTATTGTTATTGTTCTTTATGTCGTCAACCTGGATCCTCGGTCGGAGCGCTTCGTCCGCTTCTTTTGTGCCTCCGAGGACATTACGCTCATATCGAGAGCGTTCGTTCGGCGTGTAGCCTTGTTGCTTCAGGGCGGTTGCAAATTGGGCGCTCAGTGTCTCTATCACAGCGCTGAGGAACCAATTCCTTCCCGATGCAGTCACGGTCTCGACCCGGCATTTGTCACTTCCTCAAATAGTCTCTCATAGTCATCTGTCATGCGGCTAAGGCTGTACTGCTGAGCCAGCCGTAGCGACTTAGTCCGCAGATCTTTCAAATGTAGGGGACCGCCTAGAAGGCTATCGATAGCCGCCGCGAGTTGATCGTGGTCGTGGGGGTCCACCATTACGCAGGCGAGAGCTCCCTTGTCGGGACCGCTATCTGAGTCTCATGACCTCGTGGAACGTGGGAATATCGCTGACGATGAGGGGAAGACCGACGCTGGCCGCCTCTATCGGGGCAAGTCCAAATCCCTCCCAGAGGGAGGGAAAAACGAAAATGTCTGCCGCCTGAAGCAGCTCGCCGACTTCCTCAGCGGAGCGCTCGCCCATCCAATGAACGCGGGACGAAACACCGAGACTGTCTCCTAGCGCCCGCAGGCCATCCCTCAGTTCACCGTCGCCGACGCAAACAAGATGCGCAATCGGAACCTGCTCGAGCGCCCTTAGCAACGCACTGTGATTTTCTCAATTGAAAGTCGACCCACATGCACAAGCAATGGTACATCGGGCAGGTGATGCTTAGCACGTAGTCGAAGTTGAGATAAGTCTGACCTTTTGACGCCGACTCCTAGCGCAATGGTGCGCAAGCGGGCGGCATACGATGCGGCTGCAAGCTGGCGCATTTCCAGTTCTGTCGTCCGACTATTACAGACATTGAAGCGATAGATACCCAGGCTACCCCAAAGCCGGTCCAACTTTCCCGCAATGATCGGCGAGCGGGACGGAATGCCCGTCTGATTCGCCACGACGTGCTCTATACCCGCGACGCGCGCTATGGGTGCCGCCAACACATTGGCCCAATGCGAGTACGTCATCACGATGTCGGGCTGCTCTCTCCGCAGATAGCGCCATAGCTTACCGAGCAGGAACGGGACCTCTACAGCTCTGGGACGGCGGGGCCATATATTCATTATGCCGGGAGTTCCCGCGAACGCCGGGCGCTTTAAAAACAAGAACACAGTTGCTACATGGTGCCCCCTGCGCTGGAGCTCTTGCATCATTGTAACAGCTTGAGTTTGGGCGCCAGCGCCCTCTTGCTGCGTAACTATTTCCACTATCTTCATGGTCGCTGTCGCTGAAAGTTACCCACTTTGTGCGCCGCTTAGAGAAACAAATGATCTTCCCAAGGCCATGGTGCCGATGCATTATCTTTGGCGTTGACCAATACTTGTACAAATCATCTGACTTCTGATTTTCAGAAATTCTTGAGCGGGAACATGTGCGAACGTCAGCAGATCGTATCTGCCCACGATCTCATAACGAAGATACCCGATGAGCTGAAGCTTAATAGCGAGCAGATCAAGGCGGTTGTCGCCGTGCTACATCTGCTATCGGAATTGTTGGAGCTGAGGTCGCCAAGGTAGATCTTGGGCCGGAGAGCTGCTACTTGCCGTTGGTGGATTATTCAACCTTCACCGATTGCGACGTTGCCAAGATCGCCTTGCAGCGCACTCGGCATTTGCTTTGGCTGCCCGTCATAGGATCGTGGTCCTATCGGCGTTGGGTAAAGGGCGATATGCGGCCCTTGATGGGAGAGGCTCGCCTCCGACGCAGCGCGATCCTGTCGGGCGCGACCTCAGACAATAAGCAGGAGTTTGATCGGCTGGAGTGCTACCTGGCCGATCGCCAAATCGAGCGCATGGTGGACATCGGCTGCGGCCATGCCATCATCGACCTGTTCTTCTGGCGACGGTATAAGCCGCACATCCACCTAGTGGACATTGAAGAAAGCGCCTCACACCGCCACCACTACCACGACAACGGTTCAGGCTATGCATGTCTTGATGCAGCGCGCCAGTTCCTTGAAGCCAACGGCGTGCCTGCAGCCTCGATCAAAACCACGAACCCAAGGGTTGCGGAAATCGCCGAAAACAACGTGGATTTGATCTTGTCGAGCCTCTCGGCTGGTTTCCACTATCCGATCTCTACCTACACTGCCTTTGCTCTCAAGGCCTTGAAACCGGGTGGCCTTCTGATCTTCGATGCGCGCGCTGGCACGGGGCAGCGCGAGATGCTGTCTGGCTTCAGTAGAATAGAAGTCATCGAGACGGGACTGAAGCATCAGCGCCTGGCAGCAATCCGTTAGTCTCCCGGGCATCGCTCCGGCTTCTGGCAACAGTGCTTACACCTCACCCACCGCTGCGGTTCTGCTTGTTGAGCCCCCACAGGTAATCGGCGAGCGCTGCCACCTCGGTGGGGGTCAGCGTCGCTCCGCCCATCGGCGGCATGCCGCTCCTGTAGTTCTTCGGGTTGGGCACGCCGTCGGTGATGGTCTGGGCGATCGACGCGATGCTGCCGTTGCCGTGAAGCCATTTGTTGTCGGTGAGGTCTGGCCCCAGCGGCGTGCCTTTCGCATCGGTGCCGTGGCAGCCGGTGCAGGGAGCGTTCGCCACCTTGCCCTCATAGATGCGCGCGCCCAGCGCGACTTGGGCAGCAGTCTGGCCGGGCGGAACGGGAAGGTCGGCAGCCGATTGGTGGCCGGCATCGGGATGGATGCCTTCGGGCGGTGTCGCGCTTTGAGCCGGCGCTGTCAGCGACGACTGCTCATGGGACGCAGACGCCGCCTCGATGCCCGTTTTGGGGTCGCCATGGTACGTGACGCGCCAGATGCGACCGCTCTGATCGTCGGAGATATAGAGTGCGCCGTCGGGGCCAGCGGCAACGCCGGAGGGGCGGTGCGCCGCCTCGCCCGGCTGCTCGGTCGCCCCGGCGAAGCCATCGGCGAAGACGACGTACTTGCCCGACGGCTTGCCGTCGGCGAGCGGCTGGAACACCACGTTGTAGCCGCCCTGCGGGAGCGGCGCCCGGTTCCACGACCCGTGGAAAGCAATGAAGGCGCCGCCGCGGTAAGCCGTCGGGAACTGATCCCCGTTGTAAAGCAGGAGGTCGTTGGGTGCCCAATGCGCGGGGAAGAACGCGACGGGCGGCTTCTTCTCGGCGCACACGCCGACTTCCTTGCCGCCGTCGCCGCCGTATTCCGGCGCGAGCACGAGCTTCTTCTGCGCCCCATCGAAGTAGCACTCGGGCCAACCGTAGTCGGCGTCTTGCTCGACACGGAGCAGCTCCTCCGCCGGCAGATTGGCGCCCTGCTCGACCGTGTAGAGGCTCGGCCAGTTCTGGTGGAGCTGGTCGCGGCCGTGCTGGGTGGCATAAACGCCGAGACCGGTTGAATCGATCGCGATACCGTCGGCATTGCGGATGCCGGTCGCGTACCGTTGCGCCGGCGAGAATTTCTGATCCGTCTTGTTGGCGTCGTAGCGCCAGATGCCGCCACGCGTCTTGAGCTCAGTGCAAGGCTTCTCCCCCGGCGACTCTCGCGTGCGGTTCTCTTTCTGGCACGAGTTGGTGGCGGATGCGACATCGACGTAGAGTATGCCGTTCGCGTCGATCGCGAAAGGATGCATGGGATGGTCGCCGGTCAGCGGCAGCCCGGAGACGATGGTCTGTGGCAAGCTGAAGGGCGCAATCCCGGTCTTCGGCAGCCGGTAGCGGACGATGCGATCGTTCACCTCCGCGTAAAGCCAACCGTCATGGAGAGCGATGCCGGTGCCGCCGTGCGAGCCTGTCGTAGCCGTCCCGCCGAAGCGCTCGGTGAGGTCGGCTTGCCCGTCGCCGTCGGTATCCTTGAGCGCCACGAGGAATCCGCCCGGCGGCACCCGGTCATTGCCGTAGTAGCGGCCGCTCCATGTGTTCACGTAGACGGCGCCGTTCTCGGCGACGGCCATGTGCCGGGCGTGGCCGACATGATCGGCAAAGACCGTCGCGCAGAAGCCGGGAGGCAGCGTGATCCCGCCATTGTCGCCTGAGCAGGCGGACGCCGACGCCGCGTGCGTATCGCTCGCCGCCAATGATGCGCCGGCGATCAGAAACGGGCTGGCGAGTATCGCCAAGCGCGCCCCGGACCCAAGCAGCGAGCGAAAATCGTTCATGGATGCCTCCTGTAGAAATCGAAACCGCCAGTCTCGCAGGGCCGACCAGCAGCCCTCCGAGAGGCGCTCACTTGGTAGATGTTGAGCTGCCACTAGCCGCGATTGAACGTCCCGGAGCCCAAACAGATAGTTTGGTTGCGCTGAATAATTAGACCTGCTCCGACGAGCGCCAGCCCTGCGACGGTCTGCTGCACGGCTGAGCGCAGTGTCCGACCCAACTCGCTACGATCGGAGCCACTTTGCAGTAGCTGCCTTACTGCGTTGATTCCATTTGGAAATATTACGCCCCTTGGCGTCCCGCAAGGAAGCCATTTGAACCCGACAATTCGAGCACTTAGCCTTCCCCAACCACGCAAACGTCACCATTGAATTCCATAGAGGATTTCGGACGCATCCCAAACTGGGGGGCAGAAGCACGTTCGTCGTCGTGCCCATGCTAAGACAGCTGTTGGGCCCTCAGCAGCCAACCTCGTGGGGCATCCGACTTTATGCTGTTGGGAGAGGGGATCAGAGTGAAGACGCTTGTCGTGACGGCCGACGACTTCGGGCTGTCGTTGCCGGTGAACGAGGCCGTCGAGGAGGGATCCCGGCGCGGAATTCTCACGGCGGCCAGCCTCATGGTCGGGGCGCCCGCTTGCGAGGATGCGGTGAGGCGTGCGCACGCCTTGCCTTCTCTTGGTGTCGGGCTGCATCTGACCCTGGTCGAGGGGCATCCAGTCCTGCCTCCGGATCGAATCCCGGGCCTTGTCGGAGCGGACGGACGCTTCTCCAATGATCCTGTGCGTTTCGGCGTCGCGCTCTTCTTCTCGTCGGCGCTGCGCCGCCAGGCCACCGATGAGATCGGGGCACAATTTGCTCGTTTTCGAGAGACGGGCTTGCAGCTCGACCACGTCAACGGCCACCAGCACTTCCACATGCACCCGGTCGTCGTGGACGCCATTGCGCAGATTGCCCCTTCCTATGGATTTCCTCCGGTCCGCGTCCCCGTCGAGCCGTTCCGCCAGTCCTATGCTGCGATGGGCGATCGCCCGCTTCAGCGCCTCGGCTCCTGGCTCTTCTATTCTGCCCTGACCAGGTCGATGCGCCGAAAGCTGGCGGCGGCCCGCCTGCCTCTGAATGACCAAGTCTTCGGGGTGAATGATAGCGGCGCCATGATCGAGGCTCGCATGCTCCAGTACCTCGACCACGTTCCCGATGGCGTGACCGAGGTCTATTGCCATCCAGCCACCGGACGTTGGCAGGGCATCGATAACCTTCCCGCCAATTACCAAGCGACTGAGGAGTTCGCCGCGCTCGTCAGCCCGGCAGTGAGGGCAAAGATCGAGGGCCTGAAGCTGCGCCCCATGCCCTTCCGCGGCGCCGTCCAAAGCGTGACGGCCCTGCACTAATCGTCCTCGAGACGTGTCGTCTTTACCCTATGGCGGCACAGTCTTGTTCCTGCGGCATTCGGTGAGCCTTATTGTCCATCCATGCCGATCTTAGTCCTCTCCGCCATTCAGATCGTCGGGCTTCTCGTCGGAGTCGGGGCCCTGGCCTACCTCGCATTGGCGTTGCGCTCGGTCCGGCGCTTCAAGGAGCGGCCCGCGAGGGTTAGCGGGTGGCACCCTTCGGTTTCCGTCCTGAAGCCGGTCCACGGGAATGCGCCATATCTCTACGACTGTCTGCGCTCGTTCTGCGTGCAGGACTGGCCCAGCTATGAGGTCATTTTCGGTGCGCACAGCGCCGATGACCCGGCGGTCGAAGTCGTGCGGGCCCTGATCGCGGAATTTCCCGACCGCGACCTGCGCTTAATAATCGACGGCGCACTCGCTGGACCCAATCGTAAGGCCGCCAACCTCGCCAACATCTATCGAAGCGCGCGCCACGACATCGTCGTGCTGTCCGACGCCGATGTGCGCGTCGATCGCGATTGCGTTGCCAGCATGGCCGCTCCCTTCGCCGAGCCTTCGGTCGGGGCCGTGGCTTCGATCTACAAAGGTTGGGCCTTCGGCGGGGCCGCCGCCAGGTTCGGCGCGCTCTACATCAACGATTGGTTCGTGCCCTCCGTGGTCGTGGACGTCGATCTGCGCGGCATCGACTTCGTGTTTGGGGCGTTGAGCGCCGTGCGACGCCGGCCGCTCGAGGCCATCGGCGGCTTTGAGCATTTGGCCCAGTGCCTGGCCGAGGACTTCTCGATGGGGCGCCTCATTAGCCGCAAGGGGTGGGAGGTCGTTCTCTCACCCTATGCCTGCGATACGGTCGTGGCGGAAAGCAGCTTCGCAGACATGTTCCGCCACGAGGTGCGCTGGCAGCGCTCGGAGCGCGCCTGCCGCCCGCTCGACCAGTTCATGTCGGTCGTCACCTGCCCATTGCCGCTGCTGGCTCTGCTTCTGCTGCCACAGCCGAGCATCGTCGGGCTGGGGGTCATCGGATCAGAGATTGCCTTGCGCATCCTTCTGCATTTTCAGGTGCGCCGCAGCTTTCGCATTGCGGGCGCGAGCGAGCCGTGGCTCGTTCCGCTACGCGACTGCGTTTGTTTTTTTGCGTGGGCGGCTGGTCTATTTGGCAACACCGTGTACTGGGGCAAGGAGGCTTTCAGCATCAAGGCCTATCGCAAGCTGATGGCGGCCGAGTCGAGCGGGGCGGGAAGCGGAAGGAGGCTTAATGAGTGCCCAGACAAGATCGAGGGGTGAGCGAACATGAAGCTCGGACTAACTCTCGCTGCTCTTGCCGGCGTCGCCTTCGGCGTATGGCTTGTTCTTCATTTTGGACTGGAGCAGGTCGGCGAGGCGTTCCTCAGCGCCGGCTGGCAGGGCATGCTCGCCATCTCCGCCGTCTATTTCGTTTCGCTCAGCATGTGCGCTCTCGCCTGGTGGGCGCTGATCCTGACGCCGACCTCACCACTCTTCTTATTGTGGGCTCGCTGGCTGCGCGACAGCACCGCCAATCTGCTTGCAGTGGTGCCAGCGGTCGGCGAGGCGGTAGCGGTCCGCGAGCTTACGTTTCGCGTGCCGCTCGGCATGAGCGTGGCCGCGACGGTCGTCGATCTGACCTTGGAGCTGGCGAGCCAGCTCATTTTCACGCTCATCGGCGTGGGGATCCTGATCGTGGAGCGGCCCGACGAGATGCTGGGCTGGTGGCTGGCGTTGGGGCTGGCGGTCTGCGCCGCGGGCATCGCCGGCTTCGTTGTCGCGCAGCATATGGGCCTCTTTCGCTTCCTCGAGACGTTGCCCGATCGGCTTGGATGGACCAGCGCCTGGGGCAGCGCATCCGAGTCGGTGGGGATCCACGCCGGCATAAAGCAGATTTACCGACATGGGCTGCGCATCTCATTGAACTTCGCGCTCCACCTCACCGGCTGGCTGATCAGCGCCGGCGAGACCTGGGTCGGCCTGTGGTTCATGGGCCATCCTGTGAGCATCGCCGATGCCCTCGTCATTGAGAGCTTGGTCTACGCCCTGCGCACCGCCGCGTTCATCGTGCCTTGGGCGGCCGGCGTGCAAGAAGGGGGATACATTCTTGCGGGCGCGCTGTTCGGATTGTCGCCGCACGTCGCCCTTGGTCTGTCGCTGCTGAGGCGCGCCAGAGAGATCGTCACGGGCGTGCCAAGCATCCTCATCTGGCAGTTCTTGGAGCCGTGGCGGCTGTGGAGGAATCGGGGTCGCTCCCCGCTCGCGCCCTGATCCGAAACGACGATTTAGTGGAGACCCAGCTCCGCGACCAGGCGCGCGGGCTGTTGCGTGACGCCGAGCGCCCCGAGCACGGTCGCAACGATGCCGGGCGCCGACAGGCCGGCGAGCTCGTACATGCGCTCGGGCTTGTCCTGATCGATGAAGATGTCGGGCAGCACCAGCGTGCGCACCTTGAGGCCGCGGTCGAGCAAGCCACTGTCGGCGAGGAAGCGCAAAACGTGGCTGCCGAAGCCGCCGACCGAGCCCTCCTCCACCGTCACCAGCACCTCGTGGTTCTGCGCTAATCTGCGGATCAAGTCCTCGTCCAGCGGCTTGGCAAAGCGCGCATCCGCCACCGTCGCCGACAGGCCGAAGGCGGCGAGCTGCTCGGCGGCCTTCAGGCATTCGGCCAAGCGCGTGCCGAGCGACAACAGCGCCACCGCCGTGCCTTCGCGCAGGATGCGGCCCCGGCCGATCTCGAGCGGGCGGCCCTCCTCGGGCAGATCGACGCCGAAGCCTTCGCCGCGCGGATAACGGACCGCACTCGGCCGGTCATCGATCGCCGCCGCGGTCGCCACCATGTGCTTCAGCTCGGCCTCGTCGGCGGCCGCCATGATGACGAAGCCCGGCAGGCAGCCGAGATAGGCCAAGTCGAAGGAGCCGGCGTGCGTCGGCCCGTCGGCGCCGACGAGCCCGGCCCGGTCGATGGCAAAGCGAACGGGCAGGCGCTGGATGGCGATGTCGTGCACCACCTGGTCGTAGGCGCGCTGCAGGAAGGTGGAGTAGATGGCCGCGAACGGTTTCAAACCTTCCGAGGCGAGCCCGCCGGCGAAGGTCACCGCGTGCTGCTCGGCGATGCCGACGTCGAAGGTGCGCTCGGGGAACTCTCTTCCGAAGAGGTCGAGCCCGGTGCCGTCCGGCATCGCCGCGGTGATGGCGACGATCTTCTTGTCCTTCCTCGCCTCGGCAATCAGGCTCTCGGCAAACACCCGGGTGTAGGTCGGCGCATTGGGCTTGGGCTTCACCTGCGCCCCGGTGACGACGTTGAACTTGGCGACGCCGTGGTACTTGTCGTCGGAGGCCTCAGCCGGGGCGTAGCCTTTGCCCTTCTTGGTGACGACGTGAACGAGGATCGGCCCTTGCTTGGCCTCGCGCACGTTCTTCAGGACGGGGAGCAAGTGGTCGAAGTTGTGCCCGTCGACGGGGCCGATGTAGTAGAAGCCCAGCTCCTCGAACCAGGCCCCGCCCTGCCACAGGTGGCGGGTGTACTCCTCGACGCGGGCAGCGCGCCGCTCCCAGCTCTTGGGCAGCTGCTTGGCGAGCTGCTTGGCGATGTCGCGCCAGTAAAGATAGGCGCCGCTCGAGGTGATGCGCGCGAGGTAGGCGCTCAAGGCCCCCGTCGGCGGCGCGATCGACATGTCGTTGTCGTTCAAGACGACGATCAGGCGCTCATCGCGGGCGCCGGCATTGTTCATGGCCTCGTACGCCATGCCGGCCGACATGGCGCCGTCGCCGATCACGCACACGACGTTGTTGGTGCGCCCTTCCAGGTCGCGCGCCACCGCCATGCCGAGGCCGGCGGAGATGGAGGTGGAGGAGTGGGCGGCGCCGAAGGCGTCGTACTCGCTCTCGGCGCGCTTGGTGAAGCCCGACAGCCCACCCGGCTGGCGCAGGGTGCGGATGCGGTCGCGCCGACCGGTGAGGATCTTGTGCGGATAGGTCTGGTGGCTCACGTCCCAAATGAGGCGGTCGCGCGGGGTGTCGAACAGATAGTGCAGGGCGACGGTCAGCTCGACGACGCCGAGGCCGGCGCCGAGGTGCCCGCCGGTCACCGAGACGGCGTCGATCGTCTCCTGGCGCAGCTCGGCGGCGAGCTGGGGCAGATCCTGCTCGGAAAGTTTGCGCAGATCCTCGGGCGTCGTTACGCGATCAAGTAAAGGCGTCTGCCGAGCCGTCGGTGTCTTGGCGTCCATGGGCCACAGCTCGCATTACACTGGAATCCGGTACTTTATCGGCTTCCATTCAAGCTCGATTATTATTATGGCCCTCCAGGGGAGCGTGAAACGGATCCGTCGCCGCCGCCGTAGATTTGCCGCGGAGGTGTTGCTCGCTTACCGCAGAATGGGAGCTCAACGTATTCACCAAGCTTACAAAAAGCTTACCGCAACCCAGGGACACGGCTGCACGGAGAACAGAAAAGAATGACCCACGCAACATTCTCGAGACGTTGGATCCTCACTGCGTCCATGCTGACGGTGACATCGCTCGCGCTGGCATCGCTCGTAGCAAGGGCTGAGCCCGCTCATTCCGCCGCCGATCGCATTGGGGCACTCTACGGCACGCTGCTGCAGACCATGCAGCAGGCCCAGCAGCTTGGCGTCAAGGGGCGCTACGATCTGCTGGCTCCTGTTCTCTCTAAGACCTATGACATTCCTTCCATGTCCCAAATGGCGGTGGGCCGGAGCTGGGGCACGCTCAATGCCGCGCAGCAGGCAGGCATCATCGATGCCTTCACGCGGATGATGATCGCCAATTACGCAAATCAGTTCGACGGCTTCTCAGGAGAGCACTTCGAGATTTTGCAGACGGTCGACAGGGCGCCTGCCGAGACGCTGGTAAAAACCCGCCTCATCCAGGCCAATGGCAAGCCCATCGAACTCGATTACCTCATGCGCAAGAGCGATGGCGAGTGGAAGATCGCCGACGTGTATCTCGACGGTACGATCAGCGAGCTAGCAAGCCGCAGAGCGGAGTTCAGCTCCATTCTGAAATCAGGCGGACCTGACGCTTTGATCAATTCCTTACGCCGGCGGGGCGACAAGTTGCTGGCCGGTACCTGACCGGGTCGCGGAGCATGCTCTATTCGGCGACGCTCGCGGGGACGCCGATAATCACTCTGGTCTGCGGCGCCTGTTTGGCGACGTCAGGCTTCGCGCTGGCCAACGGCAGGGGTTTTTCCGACCATGCGGGCGATGCCGTCAAAACCATGACGGGCTCAATCGCGTTGGGATCGGGTGGTACGGGCGGCGCTGTTAACGCACTTGTCTGCAACGCTTCCTGCAATTCCGCTTGACGCTTCTGATCCGCGACACTGCGCAGCATCGAATAGAAGTCGAGGGAGCCTTCTTCCAGGGTTTCCATATCCCCGACCTTCCTGAGGTCGGACAGGGGGCCGAGAACCGTGCCCGCTGTGGAGACGTGTCCGGCCACCGTTGCGGCAAGTCCTGCCGGATAGAGACCGGCGGCGGGAATCTGCGCCGCGAATTCGATGCCGCTGCCTATGGCATCGCGCACATTGGTCGGTCCCAAGATCGGCAGAACCACATAGGGGCTGTCGCGGAAGCCCCACACGTAGAGCGTCTGTCCGAAATCACCCGACTGATGCGGCATTTCCTGGGTTGCCGCTACGTCGAAGAGACCTCCGATGCCAACCGTCGAATTGAAGACGAAGCGGCCGAACGTCGTTGCTGCGGCCTCGAGGCGGAGCTGCAATACGTCGTTGGCAAAGACGACGGGTTCACCGAGATTGGTGGTGAAGGCATCAATCCTGTCGCGCACGTCTTCGGGAACGTTTTCGTTGTAAGCTTTCGCAGCAGGGTAAATGATCGCGTGGTTGATCTCTTGGTTGCTCTCAAACACCGCGCGGTTTTGCTTCTCCAACGGGTCGGAGATCTCGGCCGGCTCAATTGGCTGATCCGCCTTGGCGAGGAATTCGGGGCGCGGCATGCCACCTTGGGTCGACGCGCAGGCCGACAGGCCCGCCGCGAGCACAAGCGCGGCGCTGATGCGGACCAGGATGGCGCAGTCCCTCAAGATCACTCCCCGTCCCTTGCCATGGTGGCGAAGGGCATTTGCGAACGCTCATAAACGGCGCGGCCGCCCGCCCTATAGGATCTTTCGTTGTTAGCCGAATTTACGAGCCGGATCATGACTTGTCTGTGGCTTATTTGCACATGTGTGGCGATGATTGGCTCTGTGTACTGGGGCTTTGCTGCGGTGCAGCTGCGCCGCTTCTTTGCCAAACCGCCGGCTGCTCTCTCCGTTCGGGGGCCTTCTTTGACCCTTTTGAAGCCCCTCTGCGGCGCTGAGGCCGGACTTGAGGCGAACCTCAGGTCCTTCTGCTCCCAGGACTATCCTGGGCCCATACAGGTCGTTCTTGGCGTACAGGACCCTGCAGATCCGGCCGCGACCGTCGCCAAGCGACTCGTCGAGGCATTTCCATCTCTCGACATCGATCTTACAGTCGACCCGCGCTCCCATGGCACCAATCGCAAGATTTCGAACGTTATCAACAGCTTTTCGCTGAGTCGCGGCGAGATCGTCGTGCTCTCCGACAGCGACATTCGTGTCGGTCCGACCTACCTGCAGCAGATTACAGCCGCCTTACAGGCCCCGGGCGTCGGGCTCGTCACCTGCCTTTATCGGGGTCTGCCGGTCGCAGGGGTCTGGTCGCGGCTCGCCGCCGCCGAAATCGACCACCGGTTCCTACCGAGCGTTCTGGTTGGGTTGCGGCTTGGGCTCGCCAAGCCCTGCTTCGGCTCGACCATTGCACTTGCGGCCGAGACCCTGCGCCGAATTGGGGGATTTGAGGCGTTCACCGATCAGCTCGCCGACGACTACGCCATTGGCGCGGCCGTGCGGCGGCTGGGTCTTAAGGTCGCTATTCCCCCCATGGTCATCGATCACGTCTGCTCCGAGGAGAGCTTTGCCGAGCTTGCCCGGCGCGAGCTGCGTTGGGCCCGCACCATCCGCCTCGTTGATCCGCTGGGCTATGCGGGATCGGTCGTGACCCATCCGTTGCCGTTCGCGCTCGCCGCGGCGGCCCTGCCGGGTTCCGGGAGCGTTTCCCTTGCCGTTCTCGCGCTCGTGCTTGCTTGCGGCCTATTGGTCCCGCTACAATTTGCGCGCAGTCTTGGGGGAGGAAGAGTGCCGGTCTGGCTTGCTCCACTGCGCGATCTGTTGAGCTTTGCGATATTCTTGGCAAGCTTCCTGCCCCGGCCTGTGAGCTGGCGGGGCCATCGCTACAAGGTCGGGCCGGATGGGACGCTCACGCCGACCTGAGAGAGAGGAACGGGACGCTGATGCGCACGCTGTTCTTGCAGGCTCCGTCCTTTGATGGGTTCGATGGCGGGGCGGGGTCACGCTACCAAGCCCGGCGCGAGATTCGCTCGTTCTGGTTTCCGACCTGGCTCGCGCAACCCGCGGCGCTCATCGAGACCAGCAAGCTCATCGATGCGCCGCCGCACGGGCTTCGGCTCGCCGATGTTGCGCGTGGCGCGCGCGACTATGATCTCGTCGTCCTCCACACATCGACGCCCTCGTTCGCTGCGGACGTTGCCGCCGTCGAAGCGTTGAAGGCCATAAATCCCGATCTCAAAGCGGGCCTGATCGGCGCCAAGGTCGCCGTCGAGGCCGACAAGAGCCTCAAGGCGGCACCCGCAGTCGATTTCGTGGCGCGCAACGAGTTCGACTTTACCATCAAGGAGGTCGCCGACGGCCGCGCGCTGAAAGACGTCGCAGGCCTGAGCTTCCGCAATAGCGAGGGCGTGATCGTTCACAACCCGGACCGGGCGGTGCTGGAGAACATGGACGCGCTGCCGTTCGTGACGCCGATCTACAAGCGGGACCTCGACATCGAGAACTACTTCATCGGCTACCTCAAGCACCCCTACATCTCGCTCTACACGGGCCGCGGCTGCAAATCGCGCTGCACCTTCTGTCTTTGGCCGCAGACGGTCGGCGGGCACCGCTACCGCACGCGCAGCGTCGGCCATGTCATCGACGAGATACGCTGGGCGCAGAAGGCTTTCCCGCAGGTTAGAGAGTTCTTCTTCGACGACGACACGTTCACCGACGATCTTCCCCGTGCCGAGGCGATCGCCAGAGAGCTCGGCAAGCTCGGCATCACCTGGTCGTGCAACGCCAAGGCCAACGTGCCGCGCGCGACACTCAAGGTGCTCGCCGACAACGGCCTGCGCCTCTTGCTGGTCGGATATGAGTCCGGCAACCAGAAGATCCTGCACAACATCAAGAAGGGCATGCTGGTCGACGTGGCGCGCCGCTTCACCAAGGATTGCCACGAGCTCGGCATCACCATCCACGGCACGTTCATCCTCGGCCTGCCGGGCGAGACAAGAGAGACCATCGAGGAAACGATCAAGTTTGCGACCGAAATCAACCCGCACACGATCCAGGTCTCCTTGGCGGCCCCCTATCCCGGCACGTTCCTGTTCGATCAAGCGGTGAAGGAAGGGTGGCTCGATGCTGAGCATGCCGAGCTCGTCGACGAGCATGGCGTGCAGGTAGCACCGCTGCACTATCCGCACCTGTCGCATTCCGAGATCTTCCACTCGGTGGAGAGTTTCTACCGCCGTTTCTATTTCCGCTCGGGCAAGATTGCATCGATCGTCGGGGAGATGGTGCGAAGCCCTGAGATGATGAAGCGGCGCTTACGCGAAGGCGTGGAGTTCTTCCACTTCCTGCGCGAGCGGCGCGAGCTCGCATCCTGACGGCCCGACCGGCGCCCTATTGCTTCGGCTGGCGCGGCGGCCCCATCAGGATCGGCTGGAACAGCACGGCCGCGGCCAGCGTGGTGAGGAGGGAAAGGCTCAACAGCTCCCCCATGCTCGACGTTCCCGGATGGTTGGAGAGCCACAAGCTGCCGAAGGCCGCCGCCGTGGTCATGGCGCTGAACATCACCGCGCGCGTCAGCGAGGAGGCGAGCAGGTGCGTCACGCCGTTGCGCCAGGCCAGCACGTAGTAGATCTTGAAAGCCACGCCCACGCCCAAGAGCAGCGGCAGGGCAATGATGTTGGCAAAATTCAAGGGCAGCCCCACCAACACCGTCAGCTCCATCGTCACCAGGCCGGCCAATAGCAGTGGCACCAGCGTCACCAGCACATCGCTCACGCGCCGAAGCACGACGAAGAGGATCAGCGTGATGGAGACGAGGGCAAGACCGCCCGCCTCGAGAAAAGCACGGACGACGACGTCGGCCAATTCCTGAATGAGAATGGGATCGCCCGTGGCCTCAGGCGCCAGCGCCAATACGGCGGAAACGAAGCTCTTCAGCGTCTTATTGTCGTTTGCGTCGCCCTTGGGCGCCACTTCGACGCGCGCCCTGCCATCCGCCGCCAGCCAGTCGCGCTTAAGATCCGGCGGCAGCGTCGCGATGGAGACGGGCTCGGGTTTGAGCGCGCTGCGGATCTCATCGAGATGGGTATCGAGACCTGCCAACAGCTCTTGCCCGATGGTAAGTCGGCGGCTGGGCGCGACGACAGCAAGCTTCATGAGTACGGCCGCCATACGCAAGGCGAGGACGGCCCCCTGCCCGCTTCCGCGCGCCTCGACGAACGCATCGCTCGCTTCGGTGAGAGCTTGCACGGTCTCGGCGTCGCTCGGACCCGGTTTCGTCTCGGAAGGATCGAGCGTCGGGCCGAGCAGGCTCGCGGCATCGGCGATGGTGGCAAGCTTTTCGTCCTGAGCCTCCGGAACGAAGCTCTTGAGCGTGACCGTACGGGCGACCTCGGGCAGCTGGTCGAGGCGCCGCGCAAGCGCGCTTGCCTCCGCCAGCGACGGCGTAAGAATATCGATGGTATTGGGCGACGTCGCCGGATCCTTCATCAGGTCCAGCATGGTCGCAACCAACTCGACCTTGGCGCTGCGCAAGTTGAGCGGATTGAAATCGAAGCGCAAATGCTGCAGCAGCGGAAGGCCCGCAGCCACCGCGAGACCGGTCACGACGAGGATGGCGCGGCGGTGGCGTGCGAGAAAATCATCGACGGGCTCGAGCCTGCGATATCCGACCTCGCGCGCTTCGCCCGGCGGCTTCAAGATCATCAACAGGGCGGGAAGCAGCGTGATGCTCGTCACGAACGCGATCAGCATGCCGGTGCCGGCGATGAGACCGAGCTCGGAAACGCCGCGGTAGTCGGTCGGGACGAACGCGTAGAAGCCGGCCGTGGTGGCGGCCGCGGCGAGAGCCAGCGGCTTGCCGACCCCGGCGGCGGCGGTCGTGAGCGCGGCGCCAAGATCGTTGTTGGTGTGGCGCTCCTGCCGATAGCGCACCGAGAATTGAATGCCGAAGTCGACGCCGATGCCCACGAAGAGGACCGCGAACGCGACAGATATGAGGTTCAGCGCGCCGACCATCGCCAGGCCGACCGCCGCCGTTAGGGTGAGCCCTACAATAAGGCTAAGGATCACGGCGAGAATGATGCGGGCCGAGCGCAACGCAAGCCACAGGATCAGGATCACTGCAGCGATCGTGAGTGTGCCGTTGAGCAACGCACCGTCGGCAACCGTGGAGAATTCCTCATCCGCCATCGGCACCGGCCCCGTGAGGCGCACCGTGACGCCGCGGTCGGGAACGAGGGCGAGGCTTTGCGCCGTGGCGCGGATGACGTCGGTGGCCGCGGCGCCGGGCTCGAGTGCGCTGTAGTCGAGGATCGGCTTGACGTCGATGAAGCGTCGCAGCTCTTGCGCGGCTGGTGCCTCGCCCGTCATCAGCTCGCTCCACGAGAAAGCGGCCTTGCGGTCGGCGAGGAGCGCTTCGAGCGCACCGGCGATCCTCGCCAGCGGCTTGTCGAACGCCGCGAGCTCGATGCGGCCGGCCTTCACGCCCGCCGGGATGAAGGACAACGCCTGCGCGAAGCCGCGCAAGGTCGGATCGGCAGCGAGCGTGGCAAGGAACGGCTGCGCCCTGATGATCCGTTCCGTCGTCTGCGTTACCTCCTTGGCGGAAAGGAACAGCAGACCGTTCCGCTCAAAGAAAGGGCCGGCCTCAGGCCGGCGCACGGATTGGATGTGCTCGGGTCTCTGCGCAAGCGCCTCAGCGAGTGAGCGCGAGGCACTGTTGGCGAGCTCGGGGGTTGCCGCGTCCACGACGACGACGATCGTGTCTGACTGTTGCGGAAATGCCGCATCGAACTGGATTTCTCGCTGGCGCCAGGGCAGGCGCGAGGAGATGAGTTGGCCCGTGTCGGTGCTGATTGCGAAATTCTCTTGGGCGTAGTGGGCGGCGCCCACCGTGCCGATTGCGGCAACGACGACGACAAGCCAGGAAAAGCGGCAGCAAGTCCTTACGATGTTTACGATGACCGCATTTAGCATCTGGGAGCCGTCTTTTGGGCCAAAGGGCGCGTTTGAGTAGATGCCCCATGTGAGAATGGGCGCGCTGCAGCCTCATCCGATGTTGCGGTCAGGAACGTGTAAGGCGGTTCGCAGTAGATCTCGATCATGGCTGGTTAGAAGAGTTAAATCTGAGCATTGTCAGCTATAGTACCTGCCGCTGGGGGCCAGATCGGTCATAATGCTCATGCTCGTTGTGCGGAACGATGCGTGGGCCGCGGCCTGCTGTGCGCGGGCCAGGGGGGTCGAGATGGGACGTAGCCCATGAAGGTCATATTGGCGCAACCCCGCGGCTACTGCGCGGGCGTGGTCCGAGCCATCGATATTGTGGAACGCGCGCTCGAGAGATACGGATCTCCGGTCTACGTGCGCCATGAGATTGTTCACAATCGGCATGTCGTCGAAGACCTGAAGGCCAAGGGCGCGCGCTTTGTGGAGGAGCTTTCCGAAGTCCCCTCGGGCGCCGTCACCATCTTCAGCGCGCATGGAGTGTCCCGGGCCGTCGAGGACGACGCTGGGACCCGCGGCCTTTCGGTGCTGGACGCGACCTGCCCCCTCGTTGCCAAAGTCCATAAGGAGGGCCAGCGTTACATTGACAATGGCCGCACCGTGATCCTGATCGGCCACGCCGGCCATCCCGAGGTCGAAGGCACCATCGGCCAGCTCGACGGCCCCGTGCACCTCGTGCAAGACCGGACGGACGTGGCGGCGCTCGATATCCCGCCCGATACGCCGGTTGCCTACATCACGCAGACGACGCTCAGCGTCGACGACACACGGTCGATGATAAGGGCTATCAAGGACCGCTTCAGCGACGTTACCGGACCGGATACGCGTGATATCTGCTATGCTACGCAGAACCGCCAGACGGCCGTACGCGAGCTGAGCAAGATGGTCGACATCATACTTGTTGTCGGCGCAAGCAACAGCTCCAACTCCAATCGTCTGCGCGAGATCGGGGCTGAGGCAGGAATTCCCAGCCACCTTGTTGCTGATGGCAGCGAAGTCGATCCGAGTTGGTTTGTCGGCACGTCGACGATAGGTATCACGGCAGGGGCATCGGCCCCGGAGGTCCTGGTCGATGACGTGATCAATGCGCTCCGCGCCATTGGTCCGGTGGAGGTCGAGGCACTGGCGGGCGTCAGGGAAAGCGTTGAGTTTCAGCTGCCGCACGAGCTCGCCAATGCTTGACCGGCACTGCGCCGGCCAGCGCGCAACACACGGATAAGGAGCCTCGGGTGGGTATTCCGCTAAATCAGGTTCTCTCGATCGGGGGCTACATCATCGGCCAGCACCTCAGGGGGCGAAAACGCTATCCGCTGGTGTTGATGCTCGAGCCGCTCTTTCGCTGCAACCTCGCATGTGCGGGCTGCGGCAAGATCGACTATCCCGAAAAGATCCTGAACCAGCGGCTGTCGGTCGACGACTGCATGGGCGCGATGGACGAGTGCAGCGCGCCGGTGGTCGTTCTCGCCGGAGGCGAGCCGCTGCTCCACAAGGAGCTCCCTCAAATCGTCGAAGGCGCGCTTGCCAAGGGCAAGTTCGTGACCGTCTGCACCAACGCGCTGCTCATGGACAAGAAGCTCGATCAGTACCGGCCGCACAGCCGCTTCAACTGGTCGGTGCATCTCGATGGCGACGAGGAGATGCATGACAAGTCCGTGTGCCAGAAGGGCGTCTATCCCCGCGCGATCGCGGCGATCAAGAATGCGAAGGCGAAGGGCTTTCGCGTCAACATCAACTGCACGCTCTTCAGCGATGCGCAGGCGGGACGCGTCGCCCGCTTCTTCGACACCGTCAAGGCGCTCGGCGTGGGCGGGATCACGATCTCTCCCGGCTATGCCTACGAGCGTGCGCCCGACCAGCAGCACTTCCTCAATCGCGCAAGGACGAAGCAGCTCTTCCGCGACATTTTCCGCCAAGGACGCGGCGGCCGGGCGTGGCCGTTCTTTCAGTCGGCGCTATTCCTCGACTTCCTGGCCGGCAACCAGACCTATCACTGCACGCCCTGGGGCAACCCGACGCGGACCGTGTTCGGCTGGCAGCGGCCCTGCTACCTCCTCGGCGAGGGCTACGCGAAGACCTTCAAGGAGTTGATGGAGGAGACCGACTGGGACGCTTACGGCACCGGCAACTACGAGAAGTGCGCCGATTGCATGGTGCACAGCGGCTTTGAGGCCTCCGCCGTGGTCGATGCGGTCAAGAGGCCGTGGAAGCTCGCGGCGGTAGCGCTCAGGGGCGTCAAGACCGAAGGTCCGATGGCGCCCGAGATCCCACTCGATCGCCAGCGGCCGGCCGAATACGTCTTCTCGCGCCACGTCGAGAGCAAGCTAGCCGAGATCGAAGAGGCCGAGGCCCGGTCCCAGTCGCCGGTGGCAGCGGAGTAGCGCGAAATACGCGCGACCCGCATCGGCAGCGACGCGGACGAGCTGCGGAATCTGACCGGGATTTTTGCCAAGACAGCCCAGCACCGCTGCGACATCCGTGGTTCCCTCGGCTCGCATGCCGGCGAGTGCCGCTGGAGGCAAACCGCGCTCCTGCGGGTCCGCGACGACGCGAAGAATGGCGAACGGCAAACCATGTTTTGCGGCGAGGCGCGCGGCCACGTGGCTTTCCATGTCGACGGCCGCGGCACCTGTCGCCTCAAACAGCGCCTGCTTTTGCGACTGGGTGACGAGCGGCCGGTCGACGCCGGCGATGCCGACGAGCTCGGCTCGATCGAGTTTCGCCAGCAAACGCCCGCTCCAAGCTTCGTCCGCGCGATAGGAGCCGCTCTCGTGCACCACCTCGCGGCCGATCAAGCAGGCGCCAGGCCTTAATTCGCGCCTGAGGGCACCGGCCATGCCGAAGCTGATGAGTCCGCGGCAATCGTGCGCAGTCGCCTCTTCGATCAGGCGCTCGAGTTGTACCGCATCCCCGCCGCCGGCAACGGCCCTCGTTCGCGGCGATCGCTCGGCAATGCGCGCTTCCGCCCGCAGGCCCGTCGTGGCGAGCACATACCCGCTCGTCGTCGGCTCGGGGCTCACATCCCGACCGCAACGGACTTGACGTTGGCCGCCTTCAGGTTGGCGAAGCGGGCGAGCGCCCAAAGCGGGAAGAATTTCGGGTATCCGTGGTAGCGCAGATAGAAGACGCGCGGGAAGCCGGTTGCAGTGAACCTCTGCTCATTCCAGAAACCGTCGCCGGCCTGATGTGCCATCAGATAGTCGATGCCGCGCTCGACCGCCGGATTGTCGATCTCGCCCGCCGCCATCAGTCCAAGCAGAGCCCAGGACGTCTGCGAGGCTGTGCTCGGCGCCGGCTGATAGCCCTTGTAGTCGAGCTGGTAGCTGTCGCCGTCCTCGCCCCAGCCGCCATCGGTATTCTAAATCGCCAATAGCCACCGCACGGCCTTTTGCACCTCGTCGGCGGCGGCATCGATGCCGGCCGCATTGAAGGCACACAGCACCGACCAGGTCCCGTAGATGTAGTTCATGCCCCAGCGGCCGTACCAGCTTCCGTCCTTCTCCTGCGTGCGCTTCAGGTAGGCGATCGCCTTGTCGAGCGGCTGGCTCTTGCCTGGTGCATCACGAAGCTGGGCCAGCATGGAAGCGCAGCGCGCCGCCACGTCGGCGGTTGGCGGATCGAGCAGCGCCCCGTGATCGGAGAAGGGGATCTGATTGAGATAATGATAGGTATTGTCGGCGTCGAACGCCCCCCAGCCACCGTTCTTGCACTGCATCCCCTCGACCCACTCTCGGCCGCGCTCCATGGCCTGCCGATAGTCGGAAAGGCGTGCCTCGGGGATGTGCTTGGCGGCACGGTCCATGGCCATGACGACGACCGCGGTATCGTCGACGTCGGGATAGTGCGGATTGGCGTATTGAAAGGCCCAGCCGCCGGGCCGCACGTTTGGCCGCGACGCCGCCCAGTCGCCGACCGTGTCGAGGACTTGCAGCGGCTTCAGCCATTCGAGGCCGCGTTCCGCGCAAGCCTCGGCGTCCGCGCCGCCGACTTCAAGCAGCGCATGCGTCGCCAGAGCCGTATCCCACACTGGAGAAAGGCAGGGCTGGCAGTAGGCTTCGTCGTCTTTGACCACCAGAAGCTTCTCGAGCGAGGAGCGCGCAATGATCAGATCCGGGTGGTCGGAAGGATAGCCCAGCGCGTCGAACATCAAGACCGAGTTGGCCATGGCCGGGAAGATGGCTCCGAGACCGTCCTCGCCGTTGAGGCGCTCGGTAACGAAGCGTCGCGCCTTCTCGATGGCGAGCTTGCGCGTCATCCGCGGGAAGCACGGCTCGAGTGCGCGCAAGACGCGGTCGATGGCGCCGAAGATGCCCGACCACGGCCAGGTCTGATGCGGACCCTTGGGCCAGTGGCGCACTTGCTCGGGCGGCGTGACGAACAATTCATCGATGCGCACGCCCTTCGGATTGCGAGCCCGCGGCTTCAAGGCGTTGAGGACGGTGAGCGGCACCAGAACCGTGCGCGCCCAATAGGAGATCTTGTCGAGGTGGAAGGGAAACCACCGCGGCAGCAGCATGATCTCGACCGGCATGACGGGGACGCCGCGCCAGGGAATGGCAGCATAAAGGGCGAGCAAGTTGCGGGTGAAGACGTTGCTGTTGGCCGCCCCGCCCTGGGCGAGAATCCACTGGCGCGCGCGCGCCATATGCGGGGCGTCAACGGGAGTGCCGATCATCTTCAGGGCGAAATAGCCCTTGACGCTGGCACTGACGTGCGAAGGCCCTTCGTGAAACAGCGGCCAGCCGCCGTCCGGTGACTGAATGCGGCGCAGATAGGCAGCAATTTTTCCTTCGAGCTCGGCATCGACCGGCTCGCCCAAATAGTGACGCATCAGCACGTACTCGGCCGGAATCGTAGCATCGGCCTCGAGCTCGAACACGAAGTGCCCGTCCTCGCGCTGCAGGTCGATGAGCGCGCGGGACGCCGAGCGGATCGCCGCATCGAGCTTCTCGGCGGCAACGAGCGGCGGCTCGGCTTGATCGGCTGCTGTTGCGCGAGATCGCATTGTCCCTCGACCCTTTCCGCTCGACTGCAGCACTGCAACCTCGTCAGGCGGCTTTGCCCCGCACGAGATCGGCGGCCCGAGTGCCCGATCGGATTGCCCCTTCGATGGTCGCAGGCAGGCCGGTCGCTGTCCAGTCGCCTGCGAGTACCAGGTTACGCCAGCGCGTCGACGGGCCGGGACGCCGTGCATTCTCCTCTGGCAACGCGGCAAAGGTGGCCTTTCGCTCCTTGACAATTTGCCACGGCGGCAGCTCGCCGCCACGGCCCGTGAGCGCCGCCACCTCGCTCCAAATCTGAACAGCCAGCGGCTCGCGCTCCGCCTCGAGGAAGCGGTCGGCGGCGCTGACGGTGACGGACATCCGGTCGGGGAAGGCAAACAGCCATTCGGTCGTCGCGTTGAGCACGCCGAGGACCCGCGGAAAGCCGGGCGGGGGAGCAATCTTGAAGTGAACGTTGAGGATGGCGCTGAACGTTTTTGGCGCGGGAAGCTCCTTGATCAGCAACGGAGCAACCCACCCCGGGACCGCAAGGATGACGGCGTCGTCTGCGCCAAGATCGACCTTGTCCTCGCCGAAATCGAGCGCGCGTACGCGATCGTCCGTAAGGTCGAGGGCGCGCAACTGGTGATCGAAACGAACTTCGGCGCCGTGCCGCTTGAGATAGGCAATGGCCGGATCGATGAACGCGGCTCCGAGCCCGGCTCCGGCGACAAGGGGCCGGCACGCGCGTCCTCCCTTCGCCAACGTCTCGCGCACGATCGCGCCAGCGAGCGCCGCCGAGGCGGCGGGGGGATCGGTGTTGAGGGCGGCAAGAAAGACCGGGCGCAGGAGGCGCTGGTAGAGCGTGCCGCTGCAGGCCAGCACCTCGTCGAGGCGCTGATGGGCCCCGGGGACCAGCAATCGCCCAAGCCGCAAGTAGTCAAATGCGCTGGTGCCCGGAACGCGGCGCCCACGCGAAAAGATCCACCAGGGCAGTGGACCCATGTTGGGGCGCACCAGCCAACGCTCGCCGGAGCCAAGATCGGCGAAAGCGAACTCGGCCTCGTTGGGTCCGACGAGCGCGTGCTCGGAGCCAATCGTCTCGAGCAGCCCCAAGGCCGCATGGTTGCCCGACAGCAGCAGGTGGTTGCCGTTATCGATGGTGAGGCCGAGGCCTGGGTCGAAGTAGGAGCGGCAGCGGCCACCGGCGTGGCGCGCAAGCTCGTGCACGATGACCCTTGCGCCGCGCTCCGCGAGACTGACGGCGGCCGACAGACCGGCAAGACCGGCCCCGACGATGTGAACGGTTTCGCCCGCCATCAAAGGAGGCCGTACCGTAGAACTGCCCAGAGGATCAGCGGCGTCGAGTGGCGCAACTTGTGCCGCGGCGGCGACCAGCCCCGCGAGACGAGCCTGTCGAGCATGGGGCGATAGACAGCGGCCATCAGGCGGGGGGAGCGCACGCTATTACGCTCGCAACGCGCCATGATCCTCTCGGCCTCGTCGAAATGGCGCCGCGCGCGCCTGGCGAGGATGCCGCAAGCCTTGTCGAGCGCGGGATCGGCCAGAACCTTGAAGACGTCCTGATCGGCGATGCCGGCTTCGGCAAGCGCCTCCCGCGGCAGATAGAGACGGCCCATAGCGGCGTCCTCATCGAGGTCCCTCAGGATATTGGTCATCTGCAGGGCGCGGCCGAGGTGGTATGCAAGGGGTAGCCCGCTGTCGTCGTCGATACCGAAGATTTTCACGCAGAGCCGTCCGACCGCGGAGGCCACACGGTCGCAATAAAGGTCGAGCTCCTGCCAGTCCGGCGCTTTGATGTCGCGCCGTGCGTCCATTTCCATGCCGTCGATTACGGCCAGAAAGTCTGCCTGCTCAAGCCCAAACGCTTCGACGGGTCCTCGAAGCCCTTCTGTGAGCTCAGTCTCGCCGCCGTCGCTGTAAAGGCGATCGATGTCCCGTCTCCAGCGATCGAGGCCGGCGAGGCGCTCCGGCCTCGGGCCTGGCTCGTCGGCGATATCGTCAACCGCGCGGCAGAAGCCGTAGACCGCATACATCGCCTCGCGCTGTCGGGGCGGGAGAATGCGCATCGCGGCGTAGAACGAGCTTCCCGACGCAGCAGGAGCTTCGTTGGCGCCAGATTGCTGCGACACGCTCATTGTGCATCGCCCCTTGCGGCGAGATAGGGGAACAATTGGCGCGCCAAGCGGCGGGAGACGGCGCCGCCTACGGCCAGAGCCGCCACGATCATGGCGGGCGCTGCAGATAGATGCACGCGCTCGCTCAGGGGATCGCGGTCCTTGAGCAGTGAGAGCAGCACGTTCGCCAGCTTGACGATCACGGCTGTCTCGAGACCGAGGCGCACGTTCTTGACGCGCTCGGGCAGCCCCGCGGCCTCCGGCATCAGAAGCGCGGTGCGGTTTGCCAGCGCGGTCAGGCAGGCGCGCAGTTGCGGCGATGCCGCGGAGGACGCCAGCGCCTCCACATCGACCCCATGGGCGCCAAGGGCGTCGAGCGGCAGGTAGACGCGATCGAGCTCACGGAAGTCCTTGCCGCAATCCTGCAGATGATTGATCACCTGCAGGGCGGAGCAGAGTGCATCAGACGAGGCCCAGGTATCCCGACTTTCGCCGTGCACGTCCAAAACGAAGCGGCCGACCGGCATCGCCGAATAGCGGCAGTACTGCATCAGCTCGTTCCAATCGCGGTAGCGGCGCTTGGTGACGTCCTGGCGAAAGGCGACCAGCAGCTCCTGAGGATGGCGCGGCTCAAGACCGGTCTCGGCGAGCGCGCGCCGCAAAGGCAGAGCATCGGACGCCGCATTCGACTTGCCGATGAGCGTATGCTCGAGCAAATCGAGAAGCGCGAGCTTGTCGGGCTCGCTGAGCGTCGGGTGATCGGCGGCATCATCGGCGGCGCGGGCGAAGCGGTAAAAGGCGAGGATCGGGCCGCGAAAGCGCGCGCCAATCAGCGCGGACGCGACGGGAAAATTCTCGTCGTGCTCGGACTTGCCAGACTTGAACTCGACACCGGTCGTCATCGCTTCTCCGGCAGGGCCTGAGGCCGGCCTTTCCACAAGCCGCCGCGCCCGTGCCAATGCTGGTAGGCGGAATCCAAGGTGAAGACCAGATAGGCCGCCGCGATGAGTGGCAACGCGACCCCCCAAAGCGGCGAGGAGCGATAGAAACGTAGCGTAGGCTGGAAGGCTATCGCCATGAGGAGCCACGCCGCAACGCCAAACGCCGAGGAGGGATAACCCCCGAAAATGGCGAGGAAAGCAGGAGCAAGGTAGGTCGCGGCCATGCCCATGACAGTGCCGGCGAGCAGCAGCTGCGAGTAGCCGAGCTGCGCATAAGCCGAACGGGACACCATGCGCCGGATGTCGTCGAGGCGCGGATAAGGCCTAAGGCTAGATGCGCGCTCGGTCAGTCCGAGCCAGATGGGACCCTCAGCCTTCATCACCGCGGCGAGCGCGCAATCATCGATCAGCGCGCTGCGAATCGCAGCCATGCCGCCGGCGCTTTCGAGCGCGCGACGCTCCACCAGCATACAACCTCCGGCTGCGGCTGCCGTGCGCATCGATGCCCGGCCAACCCAAGCGAACGGGTAGAGCATCTGGAAGAAGAAGATGAAGGCGGGAACGAGGGCTCGCTCTGCGAAGCTCTCGCACTTGAGCTTCGCCATGAGAGAGGTCAGCACGAAACCGCCGGCGCGGGCACGGGTGACGAGGTGCCTCAAGGCATCGGGCGCGTAGGCGATGTCGGCGTCCGTCAATAGGAGATAGTCGGGCGGATCATGCAAGCTTGCCGCATGCGCAACGCCTTGCTGCAGGGCCCAGACCTTTCCAGTCCAGCCTGGCGGCCGCGCCTGGCCTCGCAGCACCACGACGTCGCCGTCTGCGGTAGCGCCGACTGTTCGCGCCACCTGGGACGTCTCGTCCTCGCTTTGATCATCGACGACAATGACCGTGAGGGGATGCGCATAGTCTTGCGCAAGCAGAGACGGCAGGCTTTGCGGCAGCATGTCGGCCTCGTTGCGGGCCGGAACGACGGCCACCACCCGCGGCCAGGACTCCCCCGCGGCTGCCATAAGCGGTGGATCGCGCGCGTCGTTCTCGCGTCCGAGCCAAAACCCTCCTCGAAACAGCAACAGGTAGAGCCAGATCGCCAAGGCGAGGACCGAAACGATAAGTTCAATCGTCGTCATGGCAGGTAGCCCTGAGCGCGAAACCACTGAAGCGCGTCGCGCAGCGCATCATCGACGGGCCTCGATCGATATCCGAGCTCGCGCTCCGCCTTGGCGGAGGTGAAGAACATCTTGTATTTGGCCATCCTCAGGCCGTCGAGCGTGACGAACGGCTCCCGCTGCGTAATGCGCGCGACGGCTTCCGCGCCGAGCGCCAAAGGATAGATGAGCGCGCGCGGCAAACGCAGGCGCGGCGGCGGCCGGCCGGTCAGCGCGGCAATGCGGCGCAGCAATTCGGCGAGCGTCAGATTTTCGCCGCCCAAGATGTAGCGCTCGCCGATACGGCCGCGCTCGAGCGCGGCAACGTGCCCCTCCGCCACGTCGTCCACGTGCACGAGGTTGAGGCCCGTATCGACGAAGGCTGGCATGCGGCCCGATGCCGCTTCAATGATGATGCGTCCCGTCGGCGTAGGCCGCACGTCGCGCGGACCGATGGGAGTCGACGGGTTGACGATAACGGCGGCCAGGCCTTGCTCCCCCACCATGCCCTCGACAAGACGCTCGGCCGCGACCTTGCTGCGCTTGTAGACTCCAATCACCTCATGCTCGGCGAGCGGGTTTGTCTCGTCCGCCGGGCGGCCGTCATCGCCCAACTTGAGCGTTGCAACGCTCGACGTGTAAACGATCCGCTCGACGCCGGCACTGTGCGCCGCCGCCATCACCACCCGGGTGCCATCGATGTTGGTGCGCATGATCTCGTTCGCGTCGGGCGCCCAAAGACGGTAATCGGCCGCAACGTGAAGAACATAGCGCGCGCCCTTCACTGCAACGGCAACGGCCTCGGCGTCGCGCATGTCCCCTTCGATGACCTCGACCCCCAGGCCGTCGAGGTTCACGCGAGGACTGTCCCGGCGCACGAGCGCGCGCACGCCGTAGCCAGAGCGGATCAACGCCCGCACCACAGCCGAGCCGACGAAGCCCGACGCACCAGTGACGAAGGCCAAGCCCTTTTCTGACACGAAGTGCCTTTCTTGTGCGGCCCCTCGATAGGCCGGATTCGGCTGCGGCGGATGCTACCGAAGTGGGCGGCCTCGCGCAGCCATGATTTGGGTCCCGCGGAACCGCCTCTCGCCACGATAGTTGCGGGTCGTCGCAAGGAAGGGAGGAAGCCGGCGAGCTCGCAACCGCACCTCGAGGCGAGGTCGGTTGCTCACGCGAGCGCTTCCATGAAAGAGTGGAGGTCGAAAAGTTTGAAAAGGAACTCCCCCGATGACCAATCCGTTGCCGCGCGCCTGCAAGAGCATCAATGACCTAAACGTGGGCGACACTTTCCGTCAAAAATACTCCATCAGAGATAGCGACGTGCAGAAGTTCGGGGAAATCTCCGGCGACTTCAATCCCGCGCACTTCAATGAGCACTATGCGAAGGGCACGATCTTCAAGAACCGCATCGCCCACGGCATGATTTCGGTCGCCAAGTTCTCCGGCATCTTCGGCATGGACATGCCGGGTCTGGGCGCGATCTGGGGCAGCCAGAACTCTGAAGTTCCTTGCGCCGGTGCAATTGAACGAGCCCTACACCGCGGTCGCCCGCGTGGAGGAAAAAGGAGAGAAGAACGTCGTCTTCACCTGCTGGGTTGAGGACAAGGAGGGCAAACACGTGCTGGAGGGCGAAGGCATCCTCTATCCCATTCCGCAAAAGGTGAAGGACAAGATGGCGGCGGACGGCACGCTGGCGTCGCTGCTGGCTTAGTCGAAGCCGTGAGCGCAGCCTTTAGGCTCTGCGCTGGTTCGGTTGTTAGGATTCTTGGCTCGTGCGCCGCGTCCCAACCCCATGACCGTAGACGCCAAACCCCTTGGTCGCCAGATCTCTCTAGCAGCCGTGGCAATGACGATCGCGCGGGACAATTCCGGTCCGGCGCGATCGCCATTCAAAGCTGAACGAGCTCGTCTACGTCACCTTCTCGCCCATCGGCATGTTGCGCAGGCGCTTGCCGGAGGCGACGAAGATCGCATTGGCGAGAGCCGGGGCGAACACAGGGACGCCGGGCTCGCCGACGCCGCTCGCGTGCGTGCCATAGGGCGCATCGATGATGTCTACGTTCACCTTCTGCGGGAAGTTGCTCATGCGCGCCACTTGGTAGTCCGTGTAGTTGGACTGCTCGACAGCGCCCTTCTTGAACGTGATGCCGCTATAGAGCGCGTTCGACATGCCCATCACGGCGGCTCCCTCGAGCTGAGCGCGGATGCGCTCAGGATTCACGTAGAGACCGCAGTCGATCACCGTCGTCACCTCGGGCACGGTGATCGTGCCGTCCACGATCTTGGCATGGACGATCGTCGCAACGTAGCTCTGCCAAGCGCAGTGCGCGGCAATGCCGAGCCCTTCGCCCTGCGGGAGCTCCTTGCCCCAACCGGCCTTCTCGGCCGCCACGTTGATCACGTTCTTCAACCGCACCGTGTTGATCGGGAACTCCTCGTAGGGATCGCCGTAGTGCCAGAAGTCCTCGGGGAAGCCCAAGGCCTTTGGATCGAGCTTGCGGTCGGAGCCGATGAGCTCGAGGAGAAAGTCCTTGGGATCGCGTCCGAGCTTGTGGGCGGCCTCGGAGACCGCACACTGCACGGCGAAGACGCGCGGCACGTTGGAGACGGAGCGGTACCAGCCGATGCGCGTGTGGGCCATCGCCTTTCCATTCTCGCAGCGGACGTTGGGGATCTCGAACGGCGTATTCACGAACCCCATGCCGTACTCGATGTTGAACTGGTAGCCGTTGTCCTCCTTGAAGGTCGAGATGATTGAGGGGGCAACCGTGCGGTGGCGCCAACCCGTCACCTTGCCTTTGTCGTCGATGGCCATCTCGATGCGCTCGACGGAGGTCGTGTGATAGAAGGCGTGGCGCGTGTCGTCCTCGCGCGTCCACTGCAGCAGCACGGGCGTGCCGCCGAGCTTCTGCGATACGAGTGCGGCCTCGAGCATGAAGTCCCACTTGGACTTGCGCCCGAACCCGCCGCCTAGAAGCGTCATGTTCACGGTGACGTTCTCGATCGGCATCTTGAGGGTATCGGCGATCTCCTTGCGGGCACCGTACGGGCTCTGCACCGGCGCCCAGATCTCGGCCTTGCCGTCGGCAATGCGGGCGACCGCGACCATGGGCTCCATGGCGGCAGGCACCATGTGCTGGCCCACGTAGTCGGCGGTGAACACCTCCTTGGCCTCGGCAAACGCCTTGTCCGGGTCGCCCTGATTGCGGATGACCTTGCCGGGCTTGGCCGCGGTCTCCAGCATCTCCTTGGTGTAGGCCGCCGTGTCGTAGCTCGCGTTGGGGCCGTCGTCCCATTCGATCTCGAGCGCGGCGCGGCCCTCCATGGCCGCGTACGTCGAGTTGGCGACGACCGCGAGGCCGCCCAGTTGCACGAACTTGTGCGGGAAGGCCTTGAAGCCCTCGATCTCGTAGACCGCCTCGACGCCAGGGACCTTGAGCGCTTTCGACGCGTCAAACTTCTTGACCTTGCCGCCGGTGACGGGAGGGCGCGCCATGACGGCGAACTTCATGCCGGGCAGGCGCACGTCGGCACCGTAGACCGCCTTGCCCGTGGTGATAGCGCGAAGGTCGGCGATCTGCACCTTGCCTTTGCCGATGATCGTGAACTCGTCGGGCGTCTTGTAGAGCAGCGTCTCCTGCGCCGGAACGGCCTGCGACCTGGCCGCCTCGGCGAGCTCGCCGAAGCCCAGCCTCTTGCCGGTCTCCTTCTTGGCCTCGTCGAGGAGGAGCACCTCGTGGTTCCTTGCGCGGCACAGCGAGGGATCAACACCCCACTTGGCGGCTGCGGCCGCCTCGAGCATCTGGCGCATGGCCGCGCCGCACTGGCGCATGGGCTGGACGAAGTGGCGCATGGAACGCGAGCCGTCCGTGTCCTGGTTGCCGTAGCGCGGCTCGTCGCCGGGCGTGTGGAACAGGCGCACCCGGTCCCAATCAGCCTCCATCTCGTCGGCCACCACCATGGGCAGGCTGGTCGTGATGCCGGTGCCCATCTCAGCGCGATGCGTGGCGATCGTCACGATGCCGTCCGGCGCGATCGAGATGAAGACGTTGGGATCGGCCACGACATTGTTCGGCATTCCCGCCGCGCCGGTCGCGTAGGGCTTCAAGTGCTCGCGCGCTTCCGCGGGCAGTATCCGCATGGCAAGCACGAGCCCGGTGGCGGTGAGGGCTCCGCGCAGGACGGAGCGACGGCTCACGTTCTCGATGATGACGTTGATCTTGGGTGCAGCGCGCTTGGCTGCTTCATTCTCGAAATAATGTAACATGGCTCAAACTCCTCCCGCCGCGAGGCGAATGGCCTCATGGATGCGCTGGTAGCAGCCGCAGCGGCAAATGTTGCCCGACATGGTCTCGACGATCTCAGCATCCGAGGGCGCCTGGTTATTTGCGATGAGTGCTGCGGCCTGCATGATCTGCCCGGCCTGGCAGAAACCGCATTGGGGAACGTTGACCTGGCGCCAGGCCTTCTGCACGGCGTGCTCGCCGTCCGGGCTCAGGCCCTCAATGGTGGTTACCTTCTTGCCGGCCGCCTCCGCGACCGCCGTCAAGCACGAGCGCACGGCGACGCCGTCGAGATGGACGGTGCAGGCGCCGCAGACACCTGCGCCGCATCCGTACTTGGTGCCCGTAAGACCGATCTCGTCTCTCAAATACCAGAGCAGTGGTACGTTCGGGTCGCCGCTGAAAGAGCGTTGCTCTCCGTTCACAGTGATGGTGGGCATGGGCTTTGTTCTCCCGATTTGGCGGCAGCTAGAAAGCCGCAGATTGCCGTATGTGGTGTCCGCTGAAAGTGCGGCTTCTCATGGTTGCGAAGAGTGTACGAGTAGAGTGAGGGGCCAGGCGTAGGCCTGGCCCATGACCAGGATGCCGACGAGGATCGCAAGTGCGACCGAATGAAAAAATACGAAGCGCAATATCGAGCCTTCGTGACCGTACCATTTGGTCGCCGTCGAGGCGACGACGATCGATTGAGCGTCGATCATCTTGCCCATAACGCCGCCCGAGCTGTTGGCCGCTGCCATCAGCACCGGATTAACGCCGAGCTGGTCGGCGGTTATGCGTTGGAGGCCGCCGAACAAGACGTTCGAAGCCGTGTCGGAGCCCGTGAGTGCAACACCGAGCCATCCGATGAGCGTGCCAAAGAAAGGATAGAACCAGCCCGCGTTTGCCAGCGCAAGCCCCAGCGTGGCGTCGGTGCCCGCGTAGCGCGAGACGAAGCCTATCGCCAACATGCACGAGATGGTGAGCAGAGAATAGCGAACGACGAAGAGCGTATGCGCGTACATGCGCACAAGGCCTATAGGGCCATAGCCCAGCAGGAGACCGGAAATCAACGCGGCGGCGAGAATTCCAGTGCCGGTCGCGGACAAGATGTTGAATTTGTAGATGGCGCTCTCGATGTGAGGTGCCGAGACGACGGGCGGCATTTTCTGCACGAGCCCGTCGAGACCGGAGACGGGGATTTTCGCGATCCAGATCCCATCCAAGAGCTCGCGCATCTGTGGCGCGCCCCAGAGGAACACCAGAACGCTGAGCACAACCCATGGCATCCACGCCTTTCGGACGGCAGATGGGGTGTCGCTGGCAACGCTTTGAGGGGCGGCGGACTCCGTCCTCGGCATGCCCGTCATGGGAGCGGCCGGGCGCCAGACTTTGAGGAAGAGCGCAAGGGCGGCCATCGATACGATGGCCGCCACGATGTCGACGAGCCAGGGCCCGTGAAAGTTGGAGACGAGGTACTGGGGAACCGCGAAGGCCACACCGGCGACCAAGATGGGTGGCCAGACCTCCAGGGTCTTGCGGAAGCCCGCGAAGGCCCAGATCAGCCAAAACGGAACGAGCAAGGAGAAGAACGGCAGCTGGCGCCCGACCATCCCGCTCAGCTCGTGCAGGTCGAGCCCCGTGACGGCGGCGAGCGCGATCACGGGTGTGCCGAGCGCGCCGAAGGCGACGGGCGCGGTATTGGCGATGAGCGACAGGCCGGAGGCATTGAGCGGCGAAAAGCCGAGGCCGATCAGCATCGCCGCGGTCACGGCGACCGGTGTGCCGAACCCAGCCGCGCCCTCGAAGAAGGCCCCGAGCGAGAAGGCGATGAATAGGAGCTGCAGCCGGCGGTCGTCGCTGATCGCGCCGATGGAGCGCTGCAGGATCTCGAACTCCCCCTTCTCGCTGGTGAGCTGATAAAGGAAGATGACGTTGAGGATGATCCATCCGATGGGAAGCAAGCCAAAGGCGGCGCCGTAGACCCCTGCCATGGCTGCCATCTGAGGCGGCATGCCGTAGGCGAGCACCGCCACGGCGAGGGCGGTAGCGAGCCCCATGAGCGCTGCCACATGCGCTCGCAGTTCGAAGATCCCTATTCCGCCGAGGAGCACGATGACTGGGAGGGCGGCCACGGCGGTCGACAGGATCATACTTCCGAAGGGGTCATACACTTGCGGCCACATGCGAGCAGCACCCCCACCCTGGAAGCGATCATTACTGACTGGTAAAAAAAGTATACCAAGGATAGTGCCTGGTCAAAAACTGTTATAGGCTCCGATCGTCGGTGGGTCCGCTGACGGGGCCGTGTTGTTACCGAGCCGTTGGAGAGCAGGTGCGGGATGCAAGCCATTCGTACCCAACGCCTTGCAGACGCCATTGCCACGCGCATAGAAAAGCTCATTCTCGAAGGCGCTCTGCGGCCGGGCCAGAAGCTCGCACCGGAGCGGGAGCTAGCGCTGCGGCTCGACGTTTCGCGCCCGTCGCTGCGAGAGGCGATCGACAAACTCGTCGAGCGCGGGCTGCTCACCGCGACCCGCAGCGGCACGTCGGTGGCAGAGTTTCTTTTGCCCTTGATGACGCCGCTTGCGAACCTTTACCGCGATCACCAGAACGCCGCGGCGGACTACCTTGAGTTCCGGCAATGGGTCGAGGCTGAGGCTGCAAAGGCGGCGGCGATGAGAGCGACCGACGTCGACAGGGCGGCAATTCGAGACTGCCTTGCCGAAATGCGCAAGGCGCACAGGATCAAGGACCCTACAAGAGAGGGACAGGCCGACGCGAGCCTGCATATCCTGGTCTACGAGGCCAGCCACAACTTCATTGTGCTGCACGTCATGCGGGCCCTGAGCGAGCTCCTGCGAGACAACGTCTTCTTCAACCGCGAGCAGCTATACCGGCGCGCCGGCGTGCGCGAAAAGCTGCTCGCGCAGCATCTCGAGATCGGGGAATCCGTTATTGCAGGCGAGCCGGAGCTTGCCGAGAGGGCGGCCGCTGCGCACATCCGCTTCGTCTTCGGCACTGTCGAGCAGATCCAGCGCGACAACGACCGCCTTGAGTGCTCGATGTCGCGGGCCGGGCGGAGCGATTTTATTGCAGAGCCGTGAGAGGCAGGGGGCGCCCGCATCGCGATGGTGCCATGACGATTGATGCCATAAGTGCGATGAAGCCCGCGGGCCTGCTGGCGGACGAGTATGTGCTGGGGCCAATGCAGCGCTGGCATGCTGCGGGTCAGCGCGTGGCGCTCGTCACTCTCGTCGACGTCGAAGGAGGCGCGCCACGTCAGCCGGGTGCCCAGATGGCGCTCGCGGAGGATGGAACGTATTTTGGGTATCTATCCGGCGGCTGCCTCGAGCAGTCCGTCGCACTCGAAGCCCAGGCCGCTATCCGGGACGGGCGTAACCGCCTCGTGCGCTACGGCAAAGGCTCGCCCTACATTGACGTCAAACTGCCCTGCGGCAGCGGGCTCGATCTCTACATCGACCAGTCGCTCACGCCGGAGCACCTTGCCGAGATTGCCGCCCACCGTGCAAGCCGGCGTGCAAGCGTACTGCGAACCGATCTTGCGTCGGGTGCCAGCAGCGTGGCCATCGTGCCTGCACAATTGCCCATAGCCGCGAGCAGTCGCGACGGAAACATCTTCGAACGCGTCTACGTGCCACCCATTCAATTGCTGCTACTCGGCAACGGGCCGAGCCTCGTTGGCATCGCGACCATGGCCAGGGCAATCGGCCTCGAGGTTCAGATTTCTTCGTCAGACGGGGCAACCCGCGCAGCACTGGCGCGGCACGGACTGCACGTGGTCATGGACGAAACGCGTTCTTTCCCAGCAATAGGGCAGCTCGATTTCGCCTCAGCGGCCGTTCTTGTCTTCCATGAGCATGAGAAAGAGCTCGAAATCTTCAGCGAGCTTCTCAAGACCAACTGCTTCTACATCGGGGCGCTCGGCAACCACGCGGTCCACCGTGACCGGATTGCGGCCTTGACCCTCCTGGGCGTCGGCGAAAGTCATCTCCAACGCATTCGAGCCCCGGTCGGGTCCATTCCGGGTGCAAAAAGCGTGGCGACGCTCGCGATCGGGGTTCTGACAGAGATGATGGCCGAGGCCAAGTCGCTCAATCTCATCTCATGATTTCCGCGGCTAGTCCGCTTGTGCATCAGCTAGAGGCGGACTCGGATTTGTAGCAAATTGCCCAAGCTGCTTGGCGACGGGATCAACAATTGAAAGATCAGTCCGCCAACCACAACAATTCGTATACCAAGCCTCGAACGCTCCTGTCGGACAATAACAGATGCGCGCCAACTGCGCACCGCGCCGCCTTTCGATGACGCGTGCCGGGACGAAGGCGCCGCAACATCGGTGCTCCTATCGCGAACCGGTCCGCTTCTGATGCTGCGGACGGCTCCTCCCACGGGGCCTGAGCAAGCAGCATCGGTTGCCGATGAGGCGACCAGGCGCAAGCGACGCGGCCGCCGTTGGCTTACCACTTGGTGACACTTCGGGATGGCATGATCCGCAGAAGACAAAATTCATCTGCGGCACACTAGAGAAGACGCAGGCTCGCGGCCCAGCACCACCATATTGCGCAGCACGCCGTCGTCCTTGACGCCCCCACGCTTTCCTGCAATCGAACGCAGCTATCGCCTAGAATACCTCAGGGAAAACATGAGCAGGCGCAGAACTTAGGCTTGTTTGAACAGAGGTCGCACACAGGTATTGGCATGACGATCGTCGCCAAATTCACCATCTCCTCAACTCGCATTCTCGACGCGAGCGGCCAAGTGATTGGTGCGCTGCCGCCCTTCGCGCACGACCAAGAGCAGCTCATCGCTCTCTATCGCGCCATGGTCCTGACCCGCGCCTTCGATAGCAAGGCGATCGCTCTGCAGCGCACGGGACGGCTCGGCACCTACGCTTCCTCGCTGGGACAAGAAGCAGTAGGGGTTGGGATCGCCGCAGCCATGCGCCCCAGGGATGTCCTCGTGCCGAGCTACCGCGAGCACGGGGCTCAGCTCTGGCGCGGCGTGAGCCTCAAAGAGCTATTCCTTTATTGGGGCGGCGATGAACGGGGAAACGACTTCGCCGTGCCCCGCGATGACTTTCCGAATTGCATACCGATCGGCTCGCAGGCCCCACATGCCGTCGGCGCGGCGCTCGCCTTCCGGCTGCGAGGAGAGAAGCGGGCGGCGGTGTGCGTCTTCGGCGATGGGGCGACCTCCAAAGGCGACGTCGCCGAAGCGCTGAACATGGCGGGCGTGTGGAAGGCACCGGTCGTGTTTGTCGTCAACAACAACGGCTGGGCGATTTCGCTGCCGCGTGCGAAGCAGTCGGCCGCAGCGACTTTGGCACAGAAAGCGATCGCCGCGGGCATTGCCGCGGAGCAAGTCGACGGCAACGACGTCATCGGCGTACGATTCGTTGCCGAGCGAGCGCTGGAGCAGGCGCGCGCGGGAGGCGGTCCGACGCTCATCGAAGCCGTGACTTACCGGGTTGCGGACCACACCACTGCGGATTACGCGAGGCGATACCGGGACGATGCAGAGGTCAGTCCGCATTGGGCCGAAGAGCCGCTCGTGCGGCTGCGCAACTATCTCGTGCGGCAACAAATCTGGAGCGCTGAGCGGGAGGAGGAGCTCCTGCAGGAATGCAGCGAGCGTGTCAATGATGCGGCCGCTAGCTACTTGGCAACGCCGCCTCAAACTCCGGCGGAATTCTTCGATCACGTGTATGGCGCTCTTCCCGCTGAACTCGCCGAGCAGCGCGATGCAGTCATCGCCGCGGCCGAGACCAAGTCGTGAATGAGATAAGTCTCGTCGAGGCGATCAACTTGGCCCTACGCCACGCGATGACGGAGGATCCGCGCGTGCTGTTGCTCGGCGAGGACGTCGGCATCAATGGGGGCGTCTTCCGCGCTACAGAGGGCCTGTTTGGGGCCTTTGGCGAGCAGCGCGTCCTTGATACCCCGGTCGCCGAGGCGGGGATTGCAGGGATTTCGATCGGGCTTGCGGTACAAGGCTTTCGGCCGGTAGCCGAGATCGAGTTCACGGGCTTTGCCTATACATGCATCGATCAGTTGCTCAACCACGCTGCGCGCATGCGCTCGCGCACGCGTGGCCGTCTTACCTGCCCGATGGTCTTGCGGTCGCCGGCGGGCGGAGGCATTCGCGCTCTCGAGCATCATTCGGAAAGCCCCGAGGCCATGTTCGCGCACACCCCGGGGCTCAAGGTGGTCACTCCATCCTCGCCGCGGCGGGCGTATGGTCTGCTCCTAGCAGCAATCCGCGATCCCGACCCCGTGGTCTTCCTGGAGCCGACCCGGCTCTATAGAGCCGCGCGTGAGGACGTCACGGACGACGGCATAGGCATACCGCTCGGCCGCTGCGCCGTTCTTCGGTCTGGTCGCGACGTGACGTTGGTGTCATGGGGTGCCATGATCACCGAGACTTCTGGCGGCGGCAGAGCGCCTGTCGGGGGAGAACATAGACGCCGAGGTCATCGACGTCGCTACTCTAAAGCCACTCGACAGCGCCACAATCCTTGAATCAGTTGCCCGCACCGGGCGTCTCGTCATCATTCACGAGGCGCCGCTGACATGTGGCTTTGGTGCGGAGATCGCAGCGCGCGTCGCCGCCCACGGGCTCATGACAGTGATCGCCCCCATCGAGCGTGTCGCAGGCTTCGATACCATGATGCCTTACCTGCGAACGGAGGCAGTCTATATGCCGAGCATCGAAAGAGTAATAGCAGCCGCCAAGCGGGCAATGGCCTACACATGAGCACCTTCAAGATGCCCGATCTCGGCGAAGGATTGCAGGAGGCGGAAATCGTCGCCTGGCATGTGGCCGAAGGCGACGACGTGGTCGCTGATCAGCCCCTCTTGTCGGTCGAGACAGAAAAGGCCGTCGTTGAAATTCCCTCGCCTCTTACCGGTCGGATCCGCAAGCTCCTCGCCCAGTCGGGCGCGCACATTCCAGTTGGTGCGCCGCTGCTCGATTTCGAGGAAGGGTCGGTCCTCTATGCCGGAACGGTGATTGGTCAATTGGCGGAGACGAAGCCGCAGTCCGCCACCGCGGCGGATAGACATCCCGCGACCCCT
Source organism: uncultured Alphaproteobacteria bacterium (assembly GCA_963728165.1). Taxonomy (GTDB): domain Bacteria; phylum Pseudomonadota; class Alphaproteobacteria; order Rhizobiales; family Hyphomicrobiaceae; genus Hyphomicrobium_A. The sequence goes on from CAVSIY010000004.1 coordinate 426,870, forward strand.
CAGGCGAGCGTAGAAGCGCGTGCGGTGCGAGCCGCGCCGGCGGTGCGCGCGCGGGCGCGCGAGCTCGGCGTCGATATCGCGCGCGTGTTGCCCACCGGTGTTGACGGCTCGATCACCCAGGCCGACGTGCTTGCGGCAGCGTCCGCGACCGCGGAGCCGGCTCCACCCGAGCAGGATCTTTTGCGCGGCGCGCGCCGCACAATGGCTCTGAATATGGCGAGGGCCTGGCGTGAGGTCGCCCACGCGGCACTGCACGACTGGGCAGACGTCGCGACCTGGGGCGCCGATGCGGACGTGACGGTGCGGCTCATCCGGGCGATCATCGCCGGGTGCGCGGTCGAGCCATCGCTGAATGCGCGCTTTGATGCTTCGAAGCTCACCTTGCAGCGCAATCCAAGGATCGACATCGGGATCGCGACCCATAGCCCCGATGGACTGTTTGTCCCTGTATTGCGGGACGCCGCGAGCTCCACTCCGGATGAATGGCGGCGCCAGATCGGCCGCTTCAAGCAAGGCGTGAAAGACCGCACCCTGGCACCGGCCGAGCTGCGTGATCCAACCATAACATTGTCGAATTTCGGCACCATCGCCGGGCAGCACGGCATGCTTATCGTCGTGCCGCCGCAAGTGGCAACCCTCGGCAGCGGCCGCATCACCGACCGGGCCGTGCGCGAAGGGGATAAGCTCACGCTGCATCGCATGCTGCCGCTGTCCCTCATGTTCGATCATCGCGTGATCAACGGTGGAGAGGCAGCACACTTCTTGCGCGCCGTGATCGGTGATCTTGAATGCGCCGCGTGAGCGCGCGGACACCGATGCAGGGGTATTTCGTTTCTCGGGCGAATGGGGCCCACCGCGGATTCTCGACAGCCCCCGACCTTCGCTGGGACCCAAAGCCGGATACGTTTAGGCAAGAGCAGCCAGATGATCTAGGGTCGTTGCATCATTCAAGGTAATCTATTGAATGATGCTGTTTCTCACGGCCCAAAGACCGGGGTCGCGCGCCATGCCGGATGCTCTGCTTGCCTACGAGCCTCAACTGCGTCTTCTTGCCTTTGCCGGCGTCTTCGCAGCGATGGCGGCCTGGGAGATTCTTGCGCCGCGTCGCAAGCAGCGCATCGAACGCAGCCGACGCTGGCCCGGCAATCTCGGGGTCGTCATGCTCGATGCCATTCTGGTCCGTCTCGCGTTCCCGACAACTGCCGTCGGACTGGCGATACTGGCAGAAGTCGGAGGATGGGGTCTGTTCCACGCGATCAATTTGCCTGCATGGGCGAGCCTCTTGCTGGCTGTCATAGCGCTCGACTTCGCCATCTACCTGCAGCACGTGCTCTTTCATGCTGTTCCGGCTCTCTGGCGCCTGCACCGCATGCATCACGCAGACCAGGAGTTCGACGTGACGACGGGCGCGCGCTTTCACCCGATCGAGATCCTGGCGTCGATGGGCATCAAGCTCGGGGTTGTAGCGGCGCTCGGCGTGTCTGCCGTCGCCGTCCTGATCTTTGAGGTGCTGCTTAATGCGACGGCCATGTTCAATCATGGCAATGTGCGCATGCCGGCCCGGCTCGATGCGCTGCTGCGCTGGATCGTGGTGACGCCTGACATGCATCGCGTGCACCACTCGATTGTCGCGCGGGAGATGAACAGCAATTTCGGCTTCAATCTGCCGTGGTGGGATCGCCTGTTCGGCACGTACCGCGCTCAGCCGGCGGCGGGCCACGCAACGATGACGCTCGGGATCGAACAGTTTCGCGAGCCGGCCGAGCAGCGCCTCGACCGTATGTTGACGCAGCCGTTTCGCGGCGGCGACGGCGGCTACGCGCTTGGCCGGCGGGAGGCCGCAAAATAACTCCACGGATCGTACCGGCATGCCGGCAATCATGCAATTGCAGGCGCTCAAATCGCGCAGCGAAGCGGCGCCGGGTTTCCCCAAGGCCCTAATGCACTAGAAGACATTGCGCCTCAGGCACAATGCGATTGGGGCGCCTTCGAAGCACTCCCCGGTAGTTGGGCAAGTGCTGAGGCGCTCACCATGAGCGAGCGAGCGGCTGATTCTGCGAAACGTCACCATGGGCATCACGATGGGCATCACGTTACTTCAAACCGCACTCGCCGTCGCATCGGGTGCACTTGTCGGCATCGTGTTGGGCATGATCGGCGGCGGAGGCTCCGTTCTCGCCCTGCCGCTCCTCGTCTATATTGTCGGCGTGCCGTCTGTGCATGTCGCGATCGGGACCTCCGCCATCGCCGTCGCCGTAAATGCCGCGGCGAGCCTTGGGGCGCATGCTCGTCTCGGCACCGTGAAGTGGCGCTGCGCGCTGGTGTTTGGAGGCGCCGGAGTTGCCGGCGCCTTCGCCGGCTCCCTTCTCGGCAAGGCAATCGACGGCACCCGGCTGCTCGCGCTCTTCGGCATCCTCATGGTTGCCGTTGGCCTCAGCATGCTGCGGTCGCCGGCGAACGAACCTGCAAGCGACGTCCGCCTCACAACCCAGAGCGCCGGATATCTGTTGCCGCGGCTGCTGCTCTTCGGTGGGGGCGTAGGGCTACTTTCCGGCTTCTTCGGCATCGGGGGCGGATTTTTGATCGTGCCTGGGCTCATGCTGGCAACCGGCATGCCGCTGCGGAACGCCATCGGCACGTCCCTTGTCGCCGTCACGGCTTTCGGGCTCACGACTGCCGCAAGTTATGCCGCTTCGGGCCTCGTGGACTGGTGGCTTGCTCTGCTGGTGATTGCCGGGGGGCTTGTAGGGAGCGTGATCGGAACATGGGGAAGCGCGAAACTGGGGCGGCACAAGCGGGCCCTGGCGCGCGTCTTCGCGAGTGTGGTCATCGCTGTAGGGATTTACGTGGTCACCAAGGGGCTTGCTCAGCTGACGGCCGGCGCATTTGCCTGGCCGACCGCGAACTCGCTCTGAAGCTGGCTCTCGCTGGCGCCACCGATCAGAGAGTTTGCGCCTTGCGGCATGCAATCGATTTGTTTTGCAGTGCAGCACACAGGCGCTACGAAAAAGATCCGTTCTGAAATCCCTCGTCCAGTTTGTCGCGCGACAATCGCGCGACTGCCCGAACGCGCTTTGCGATGTCTTCATTGTCGAGCGAGGGCGCTGGCCATCTTGGGCTCGATTTCACGCCACTTGCCGAAAAAGCATGAGGTTAGAGTCAAAGCGCATTGCACGACTTGAGCCAGCGCAATTCTCGCCAAGACGGGAAATAGGGTAGGAGAGGTTTGATGAAGGTCGCCAATATTCTCGACGCGAAGAGCGGGTCGCTCAAGACGATCAAGCCGAGCGAGACGGTCGGTAGTCTGTCACGCGAACTGAAGCAGCACCGGATCGGCGTCATGGTCGTCAGCCAAGATGGCCAGACGATCGACGGTATCGTTTCCGAACGCGATATCGCCTACAGCCTCGCAGAGCGCCGTGGAGAGTTGCATCTGCTGCCGGTCTCCGCGTTGATGACGAGAAAAGTGATCACGTGCTCGCCCGAAGACAGTCTGTCGCAGGCGGCAGGACTGATGCGAGAGCACAATATTCGACATCTGCCTGTTGTGGACGACGGCCGAACGATCGGCATTATCAGCATTGGCGACGTCCTCGAATTCCGTATGGGCAAAGTCGTACGTCAATCGAATATCGTGGGGAGCTGGCTGGCGGGTGCGGAATGCGACTAGACTAGCGGCATTTCGCTGCAATTGCGGATGGTGCGCTCGATACGTGAGGTCCTTGCCGCGTTCGGGGAGCCGACGAGACGCACCATCAAGCCCTCAGGGCCTGTAGGCCGCGCAGCCCTTAGCGCTTGCAACCTGCAGTACCGCCGCGCCCTCAGCGCCGACAGAAAGAGCGGTGCAGCGCCGCGACGATCTCCCGGACCTCCGGGCGGCTGATCGAATAGTAGATGTTCTTGCCGTCCCGGCGCGCCTCGACGAGGTTGTCCGCCCGCAGGCGGATGAGCTGCTGGGAGATGGCCGGCTGCCGCAGTTTCAATATCTGCTCGAATTCCGTCACCGATTTCTCCCCCTCGAACAGCAGGCAGAGAATGATCAGCCGCACCTCGTGCGACAGAGCCTTGAGAAAGGCGGTCGCCTCGCATGCATTGTCGAGGAGTTCCTCCATCGACGGCGGCTCCTGGGCTTTCGTTGGTTCACGAATGAACGACATGGGACCTGCCTGACCGGCGAACCAGAGTGCCAATAGCAGTGTGAATATGGGAAGTCCATACCGCCAGACGGCTGCTAATCGCGCTATTTGCAAGGCGGCGATGATGGGACTGACCTTCGTCAGACCGACGCTCGCGGCATGCTGACGCTGGCGCGGTCGCGCCTGGCAGGCTGTTGAACGATGGCCGGCGGTGGCTCAGCATGTGGCCTCCGCGCGGGCAATCTCCGCCACCAAAGCACAGGCAAGGTCGGCGAGCGCATCGAGGGTCGCCGCCTCGGTGAATCCGGCAAGCGGTATCGGCATCGCCAAGGCGGACTCGATGCGATGCCACAACTCGAAGGAAGACAGCGAGTTCGAGCCCCAAGTCATCGAGCCGATCACCGGCTGCGATCTTCGCCGCGTCGAGCCGCAGCACGGCGGCGATCTCATTGCGGATGGCCGTCGCGACCGCCGCTTTGCGCGCCGATGGGTGAAGGCGGGCCAAGCTCTCAGGCGTGCCCGAGCCGGCCGGGTTGCCGATCAGCGGAGCGAGCCGCGGCGATCCGGCCAGCGCCGCCTCGCCTTGCGCCAGACGTTGCCAATCGGCCGCCGCGTAGGTCAGGACGGCGTTCTCGCTCGACAGCGCCGTTCGAACCGCGCCCAGGGCCTCCTCGTTGGAGATCGGCAGCCAGCCGGCGCTCGTCAGATAATCGGTCATCGCGGCACTTCGGGCCACGAAACCTGCTTCACCGAGCATTCCCAGATTGATGCAGGTCGCCGGGATGCCGCGTTCCCGTTGGGTCGCCGCGAGCGCTTCGAGGAAGGCGTTTGCCGCAGCGTAGTTGATCTGCCCACGCCATCCGAGCACTTGCGCAAGCGAAGAAACGGACAGGAAGAAATCGAGCTCTGCACCCGCCGCCCGCACCGCGCGTGTCAGGTTCAATCCGCCGGCAACCTTTGGCGCCAGAACGCGCTCTATCCTGTCGGCGGTCATATCGGCCGCCGGCGCGTCGGCATAGACCACGGCCGCATGAACAATGCCCCTCAGCGGCATGGAGCTTCCGACAAGGTCGAGAACGGCGGCTTCGACCTCTGGTGCGTCGGCAACGTCGAGGGCGAGCGTCATCACGTTGGCCCCGCCTGCCCTCAGTCGCGCGATGCCCTGCTCGGCGTTGCCCGAGGGGCGCCCGGAGCGCGCAGCGAGCACGACACGACCGGCGCCGGCCTCTGCGAGCCGGCGTCCAATCTCGAAGCCGAAACCGGAAAGGCCGCCGGTCACCAGATAGGTGCAGCGCGGATCGACGGGAAAATCGTCACGTGCAATGCGCACGCTGAGCGCGGAATCGCGCAAATCGAGGGCGATCTTGCCGATGTGGCGCGCCTCGGCAAATGTGCGGAAGGCGTCCGCCACCTTGCCGGCCGGAAAAACCGTCAGCGGCGGCGGCGCGAGCTCGCGCGTGACGAACAGGGCGAGCACCTCGCGCATCATCTCGCGGGCAAGATCGGGCCGCTCTTCGATGAGCGCGGCAACATCGACGACATGCAGGGAAATGTTGCGGCGGAGTGCCTTCAGGCCAAGGGAGCGGTCGTCATAGACGTCGCGTTTGCCCAGCTCGATGAACCGGCCGTACGAGGCGAGGCACTCCAGGCCCTTCTCGATGAAGGGCCCGGGTAAGGCGTTCAGCACCAGATCCACGCCCCGGCCCCCGGTGGCCTTCAGAGCCTCTTCCGCAAACGTCAGCGAACGCGAGTCCATCACCTCGCGCACGCCGAGCGACTTCAGATAGGACCGCTTCGCCGGACTGCCCGCCGTCGCTAAGACGTCGGCGCCGAGCCGCTTGGCCAGCGCGATGGCCGCCAGCCCGATGCCGCCCGCGCCGGAATGAACGAGGACTGTCTCGCCCGCGCGCACGCGGCCGAGGACGCTCAGTGCGTAGTGCGCGGTCAGATAGACGGAGGGAATGCTCGCCGCTTCGGCATCGCTGAGGGATACGGGCACAGGGTGGAGGCGGCCGGCGTCGAGCGTGATGGTGCGGGCGAGGCTTCCGCGCGCCATGCCGAGCACGCGGTCGCCTGGCGCGACGGCGCCGACGCCGGCGCCAACGCTCTGGACCTCGCCACAGAATTCGAGCCCGAGAGCGAGGCCGGCATGAGCGTCTTCGGCTTCTTTTGGCAGCAGTCCCGTGGCCGCCATGACATCGCGGAAATTGAGACCACCTGCGGTGACCCGCACGCACGCCTCGCCGGGCGCGGGCGGCCGTTGACGACATTCCTCCCAGTAGAGCCCGTCGATGCCGCGCGCGCCATCCTGTCGAAGCGCGAAACCGCACTCGGCGGGCAAGCGCGCAGCGGGGCGGGATCGCAAGGGGATTTCCTCAATGCGTTTCCGTCCCAGGCGCGACACGAGCACCTTGCCGCCACGAATGAGCATCTCGCTCTCGGTGCCGCCAGCCGACATGAGGCTTGCCCAAGCCTCGGGCCGCGCCAGCGTCGCGCGCTCGACATCGGCGAGGCGAAGGCGAACCTCCGGGCATTCGACGGCAAGCGTGCGGGCGGCGCCCAGGAGCGCGCTCTGCGCAAGGCCGGCGGTGTCCAGCGGATCCGCGGGGCCGGCGCTGCGCGCGTGACGGGTCAGGATCAGAACTGTCGGCGCCGTTCGCCCCTCCCTGCAAAGCCGAGAAAGCGCCTGCCCGAACTCCACCAGCCGGGTCACCTCGGTCCCGATGCTGGCGGCGGTCGGCCAATCCTCATTGCTGTCAGCGAGATCGAGCGGCACGGCGTAGGCGATCGCCAGCGGCTCTCCGCGCCCCGCCGTGTCGAGCATGGATGCGATGGCCCCGACGGTCGCCGTCGAAGGGCCCTCGAAGGTCATCCGCTCGACGGCATGCCCCTTCGCCGTCAGGGCTTCAGCCAGCGCGGCCGCATTGCGCCCGCCGGGAGAAGCAAGCACGAGCCACTGCCGGACAGCCTGGTCATTTGCTGCAGTGGCCGACGGCGCCTCGACGAAGGTCTCCTCGATGAAGCCCGGCGCGTCCGCCGTAGCGGCTTGTTGCGTCGCCTGTGTCTCGATGGCCCTGGCATGCAGTCCTTCGATTTTGACGCGCAAATGGCCGTTTCCGTCGGCGATCGACAGCGCGTACTCGCGGAGGTTCGCCGCGACAGACGCGTTCGTCCGGGCTTCCACCTGTGCCGCAGTGCCGAGCGGGCCAGCGATGAGAATCCGGTCAATCGCCTCGGGCAGGAACAGTGCGCCGGCGCCCTCATCCGACGCCGGATCGAGGCTCGCGATGATGACTTGCAAGCACGAATCCAACAGCCGTGGATCGAGCGGGGCATAGTCGATGGCACTCGAATGACCCGTCGGAAGCCGGACCTCGGCTCGAACGGCACCAGTGCCTCTTTCGATACGCGTAATGCCGCGAAAAGCCGGGCCGAAGCGATAGCCGTTCCGGTCAGCACGCGCGTAGAAATCGGCGACCTCGAGCGGCTCGGGCGTCGGGAGCGGTTTCGGCGCGGTGAGCGATCCGGCGTTGACGGCCCGTGCATAGAGCCGCGCCTCGGCCCGCAGCGTCCACTCGTCAGCTCGGCCTTTGAGGCGGCTCCAGATTCGCAAGCGTGCTCGATCCGGCTCGAAATGCGTGTGCAGGGCGACACTGCCGTCATTGGCGAGAAAGAGCGCCTCGGGAAGTCGAACGTCCGCAAGCTCGATGGGGCGCGAGCCGTGCACGTCGCTCGCCGCCGCGTGCATCATGGCGATCATGGCGGCGCCCGGCACAACGCACGAGCCCATGATGCGATGGTCGCCGAGCACCGGAAAGGCGGCGAGCGAGACCGTGCTCAACCAGTGATAACCCGGTCCCGACTGCCGCTTGCCGAGGAGGGGATGCTGCGACTTGCCGAAGAAATTTTGCTCGGCCTCTTCCGGGGCCTGCCACAGCCGTTCCTGCAGCCAGGGCATGCGCGGCAGCGCGACGCGGTTACTGCGGCGCTGAAAGAGCTGCTCCCACGCGATCGCCGCGCCGGCGACATAGAGCTCCGACAGCGCCACGTTGAAAGAGTCGAAGTTGTCCTGCCCGCGCTGCAGCGTCGTAGCCGTCAATACGTCGCGGCCTTTGGCGGCGGCGCAGGCGGCGGTCGGGGTCGAGAGCGTGCGCGAGGGGCCGAGCTCGATAAAGCGATCGGCGCCGACTTCGATGGCGAGGTCGACCGCCCGGTCGAAACGGACCGGATAGCGCAGGTTGCGCCACCAATAGTGCGTGTCGAAGCGCGTCTCGAAAAGGCCTGAGACCGTCGAGATGACGGGAACGCGCGGCGCCTGCCACGGCCGCTCGCCAACGGCGCGCGCGAAAATCTCCTTGCCCGGATCGAGCCAGCTCGAATGCCATGCGAAGTCCAGATCAAGGAGCCGCGCGAGGATGTTGGGATCGCGCTCCTTCAGTCTGCCGATCAGGTCTTCGACGGCGCCTTTTTCGCCGCTCACCGTGACCATGGCTGGCGAATTGTAGGCGCCGATCTCGATGCCGCCGTCCGCGGGCATGAAAGCGGCAAGCTCGCACTCGCCCAGACCGATCGCCGCCATGGCGCCGACACGATCGATATGGCCGCGGATGAGGCCGCGGTGGTTGACCAGATGCGCGACATCGGCGAGCTCGATTGCGCCGGCGAGATAGGCTGCGGTGACCTCGCCGAAAGAGTGGCCGATCAAGATGTCGGGCGTGATCCCGACCGACTTCCACACCTCGGCAAGGCCCGCCTGCAGCGCAAACATCGCGGCCGGCGTCACGGCGGGATCGTGCAGCCGGCTGTCGTGCTCTCCCGCCGACAGCGCCTCCACCACCGACCAGCCGGCTGCGGGGGCGAACAGCTCATCGAACGCCTCGACGAATTGGCGGAATGCCGGATGCGCCTTGAGGAAATCGCGGCCCATGTTCCAGAACTGGCCGCCCTGACCCGTGCAGGTGAAGACGAGCTTGCCGCGGCGCCGGCCGTTGCCCCCGATGGGTCCCCGCACGATCGCCGGCAGGTCGGCCTTGTCCCGCTTTGGCCACTCGCGCCCCTCGCTGAGCGCTGCGAGCTTTGCCGCCAAGTCTCTCGCATCGCGCGCCAGGATCACGGCGCGATGGTCAAAGTGGGTCCGCTGCCGAACGAGTGCGCCCGCCAGCGCTTCGAGAGGGGTTGCGGCGAGATCTCCGTCTTCGCCGAGTGCCGCCGCGAGGGTCTTCGCCCACGCAGCCAGGTGGATTTTGCTCGGTGCCGAGATCGGGATAGGTATGAGCGGAGATAGCGACTTCGGCGCGATCGCCGTCGCCTGCGAAGCCGCCGCCGGCTCACGTCGCTTGGGCGCCGCGTGCCGGCAAAGGAGAGCGCAGGCGTTGGTGCCGCCGAACCCAAATGCATTGACGAGAGCGTGCTGGGGCCCATCCGGATCGAGGACGACGCTGTGGCGCACCACTTCGACATTCAGCGTATCGAACGGAATGTCGGGATTGGGCACCTCGAAATTGGCGGTGGGCGGTATCTCGCCGTTGGCGAGGACGAGCGCGGCCTTGATCAGGCCGGCGATCCCAGCGGCGGGCTCGAGGTGCCCGATGTTGCCCTTGACCGTACCGATGCGGACGGGCGGCCGTGCGCCCCGGCGGCCGAGCACCTCGCCGATCGCTTCGGCCTCGATCGGGTCGCCGACCGGCGTCCCGGTCCCGTGCGCCTCGACATAGGCCACATCCGCCGGGTCAACGCCGGCTGTGGAGAGCGCCGCACGGATCATGGCCTTCTGCGCGGCCGGGTTCGGTTGGGTGATGCTGCCCGTGCGGCCGTCCTGATTGACCGCCGTCGCCTCGATGGTTGCGTAGATGCGGTCGCCGTTGCGCAGCGCGTCGTCGAGGCGTTTGAGCATGACGACGCCCACGCCTTCCCCGCGCACAAAACCGTCCGCCTTAGCATCGAAGGCGGCGACACGGCCGGCCCTCGACAGCATGTGAGCGCGGCAGAAGGTGAGGAACATGCGCGGGTCGAGAAGGACGTTTGCGCCAGCGGCGAGGCCGATGTCTATCGTCCCGTCGCGCAAATTCCGGCAGGCGGCGTCCAGCGCGACCAGCGAGGAAGAGCAGGCGGTGTCCACACCGAGGCTCGGGCCGCTCAGATCGAGCACATTCGAGATGCGGTTGGCCACGATGCTGAGCGCCGTGCCAGTGCCAGCCTGGATATCGCTGACGCCGTATTCGAAGCGCTGCACCAGCCCGTAGTCCGCGTTGGAGACACCGACAAAAACGCCGGTCGGGCGCGCGCGGAGCTGCTCGAGCGGGATGCCAGCATCCTCGGCGGCCTCGTAAGCCACCTGCAGGAGAATGCGCTGCTGCGGATCCATGGCTTCCGCCTCGCGACGCGACAGGCCGAAGAAATCCGGATCGAAGGAGGCGATGTCGTCGAGAAAGCCGCCCCATTTACAATAGGAGCGGTATGGATTGTCGGGCATCGGATCGTAGAAGCCGTCGAGGCTCCAACGGTCGCCCGGAATCTCGCTCACCGCGTTCCCGCGCGAGCGCAGGAGCGACCAGAAGGAGCGCGCGTCGGTGACGCCGCCCGGAAACCGGCAGCCGATCCCGACGATCGCGATCGGGCTCGGCCGAAAGCCACTTCGGTGCCCGACGACATTCATGACGACGGGCCCATCATGCTCGCGGCGGCAGCGACGCCCCGCTGGCCGAGCGCAGTTTCGATCGCCTGACGAAAATCGCCCGGGCCGAGACTGATGAAATCCGCCGGGCTGCGGGCGAAGAATCTCGCGACGGCCTCCCCTGCCTCCGAGACCGCCAACCCGCGCAGCGCCGCCTCGAGATCGAAAATCAGGCGCGGCGGCGTCACGAAGAAATCGCCGCTGATCAGCGCCTCGCGAATGCGGTTTCGGCGCGGGCCTTCGAGGCGGATATCGGCGCGCACCGTGCCGCCGCGACCGGTAAACGAGCCACTGACCATGCTGTCGTCCGCAACCGGCGCATCGAGCATCTCGACATAGGCGTCGGTGCCGATCTCCTCGCGGAAGGCCTGATCGGCGAGGCTCTCTTCCAGCGGCGTGATATCGCCCCACTCCGGCTCGATGCCGAGGCCTTCCGCAAAGCCGTCGAGAAGGGCTTGGTAGATGGCACGGAGATCGGGAACGCCCCCGCCCAGCAACTCGCGCATCGTCACGACACGCCGCTCCGCCGAGTTGAGGTCGCGCTTTGCGAGCTTGGCCACGGGCACGTTGAGGCAGGCGACCATCTTCGCGGGATCGAGGTCGACGAGCAGCGTTCCCTGGTAGAGGAGGAGGCTACCGTCAAAAAAGCCACCAGTGCCGCCAATCTTGCGGCCGTCGACCTCGATGTCGTTGCGCGGGCGGTAGCGCGCCGGCACGCCTAGCTTGTTGAGACCGAGGGCGGCAGCTTCGCAGATGCGTCGCGTCACCTCGGAGAGATCGAGCGAGCCCAGCGCCGATCGCTCGCACACCAGCTCCCAACCGATCTGGCCCTCGTCGAAATAGAGGGCCCCGCCGCCGGTGATGCGCCGCACGATCTCAATGTTGTTGCGCTTGCAGTAGTCGACCTTGACCTCATCACCGAGGAACTGGTGGAGGCCGATCAGGGCCGAAGGACGAAAGCGCAGGAAACGGATGGTGTCGGGCACCTGCCCGGCCTTGCGGGCTGCGATCAGCGCCTGGTCGAAGGCGATATTGGCGCGACCGCCACGGAGGCCGGTCTCGATGACACGAAAGGTCTTGCCGGGCGCTCCGCTCATGAGACTGCTCGCCACGTGCTCTCGCCGCGTCATGGCTTCTCCCGCGGCGTCCGCGAAGCAGACTGCGGCATGCCCTTGTCGAGCTGGCGGCGGACCTTGCGGATGTCGTCGCGCTTCAGCTTGAACGGGTAGGAGGCGATGTCGCGCACGGGTGAATCGCCATAGGGCCGATCGCAAGCCGAGATGTCGTCGGCTTCCTTGCCGGGACAGCCGGAGGTGCGGAAGGCAACGCCCGCCTTGATGACCTCGTCGAGCTCGTCCTGAGGCAGTCCGAAGTCGACGAGTTGGCCGCTTTCGTCGAAGCGCATGCGCTCTATCCGGTGATCCCGATAGTCGATGAGATAGCGGCCAAGCTGGATGCGCCGCCATTGCGGCCGCGGCACCGGCGGGAGGTGGTCCATCAGCGAGCCCCGCTCGGGGAAGAAGGCGAACATGTGGCTGTGGCCGCCAAGGTCGCGGATGGCCTGGACCTGGCGGAGCGTGTCGTGGTCGCTTTCGCCCATGCCGACGATGAGGTGGGCGCCGAAGCGCTCCGGCCCGAAGATGTCGGCGGCCGCGTGCAGGATCTCCCAGTACTTGTCCCAGCTGTGCGGCGACTGCACGCCGCGCCCGCGGGTGCGGTCAAAGACGGCCGGATTGGACGCGTCGAGCGCCACGGTAAAAATCTCGGCGCCGAGGTCCTTCAGCTCCTGCACATCCTGTCGCGTCATCGTGGTCGGGTTCGACAGGATCGAGACCGGCACGTGGTTGATGCGCTCCACCCATTTCCTCAGAACGACGCGCGTATCGTCGTCGGAGCGTGGGTGCGTGATCATGCTGATGCACATGCGGTGGAAGCGGCCGCCGTCGCCACCCGCGGCGACGATGTCGAGCACCTGGTCGTAAGGGACCGCCGGCCAGTCGACGCGGATGAAGTTCCGGTCGGCGTAGTTGCGTTCCGCCTCGCGATGACGCGCCAGGCCGCAGTAGGCGCAGTTGGCGCGGCAGCCTTCCGGATATGTGAGCAACAGGTTGAGGCAGCGCGTACAGCTTGTGCGGTACATGTTGCCCTGCATCACACCGAGGGTGATGGCTGCCGCCGTCGACATCTGGACGTATTCGGGCGAGCGCATGTTGGGAGTGAGGAAATTGTAGTTGGGCAGGTAGACGCCTTCGGCCTTCTCGTCCTGCGCCTTGACGCGCGCGCCGTTGCGCGCTTCCACCGGCACCGGTGCCGGCGTGCGCGGCTGCATCATCTTGCCGTCGTTGAAGGCGCGCTTCTGCTCTCCGAGGAAATCGGGCGCTGGATTGCGCGGCGTTTCGAAACAGCTCATGACGTCTCCTCCATCGCCCAATAGTGCGGAGAACCGATCCAGGAATCGCGCAGCGCCTGCCTATCGGGCCGGCCTCCGCCATCGTAGCGAGCCAGCACCTCGCGGCGGCGGCGCAAGGCGCGGCCCAGCGCGCTATCGAAGATGTCGCCGAGCTCCTCTTCGTAGGCTTCGAGGGCACGGGCCCGGCCATCGAGCCATTCCGCGGCCGCCCGACCGGCGAGTGTGCCCGACTGCACGGCCGAAGCGATGCCCGCGCCGGTCACCGGGTTGGCGAGCCCGGCTGCGTCGCCGGCCAGCAGCACCCGTACCGGCCCGATGTGGCCTATCGAGCGCAGCCGGCCGCCCACGGGTATCGCGCCGCCGGTCAGGCCGAATGCGCTCGTTCCAATGCGGCGCAACGCGGACAGCTCGGCGAAGAGCTCAGCGAGCATTGGCTTCAGCCGCTGGCGCTCCTCCATCACCACACCGATACCGACATTGGCGACTGCGCCCCTCGGAAACAGCCAGCCGTAGCCACCGCGATAGTCGGCGCTGAGGAAGATATCCGTGGCATCGTGCGGAAGCACGAGCGGCACCATCACCTGGCGGGTATCGACGAGCGCGCGGTTGATCCGGCCGATGGCCGCGCCGATGCGCGAATGGGGACCATCGCAGCCGATCAAGACGCGCGGGCGCAATATCCGACCGTCGGACGTGTGCACCGTGCCGTCGGCATCCACCGCCAACACAGCCGCACCGTATCGGCAGTCGGCTCCCGCGCGCCGCGGCCTCGGCCGCGAGCATCCGGTCGAAGGCGGCTCGGTCGATCATACGACCCTGAAATTTCGGCGTTTCCTCGGGCGATCCGCCCTCCGCAAAGGTCAACATACGAGCGACCATCTGCTGAGTGACCGCCTTTACACCTGGCACGTCGCGTTCGATCATGCTGGGCACGAACTCGGCGCATTGCACCGGAGAGCCCGCCTCGGCGCGGCGTTCAACCGCGATCACGCCATAACCGGCATCGGCAGCACGCGCGGCGGCCCGACTTCCGGCCGGCCCAAGTCCGACGACCAGTACATCTACCGCTTCCGTGCCCATGCCGTCCCTCATGCGGCGCAGGCCCGCCGCCCAGCGAGGCCATCGAGCGCGATCGAGCAGCAGGCATGCTCCTGCTCGACCGGACGACCGATGGCGCGGGCGAGCGCTACGATACCTTCGGCCGGATAGGCGATACCGTCAAAACCCGCCATTACCGCGTAGGCGTCGGTCACCAGCTTGTGCAGGCCGGCGGGGCGGATGCAGCCAAGCTGCACCGGCGCATTTTGAATGCGCTGGCGGGCGGCGACGAAGACTTTCGCCACGTCCTCGGTGCCGATGGTGGCGAACGGCTTGTCAGCCGGCGCGTAGATCGGCGACACGACCACCAGGATCAGCGCCGCCACCTGGTAGCGGGAAATGATGTCGAGCGCGTTCTCCTCGCCCAGCAGCCGGCCGTAATGCAGCCCGATGACGATATGCGGAACGACGTCCATCGCGGTCGCCGACAGGGCCGCGAGTGTCGCCTCGAAATCGGCGACCGGGCGGTCCAGGTGATAGACGTCGTGGATCGTCTCCTGCGCCCCGATCACATCCATCATGGCGACGTCGACGCCGGCCGCCTCCATGCGGCGCGCGCGCGTCTCGTCGAGCAGCGCCGAATGCACGGCGATGCGCAGCTGCGGGAAGTCGCGCTTGAGCTTCTCGATGGTCGGATAGAAGCGCTCATAGGGCACCTCGTTGCGCCGGTTGGAGCCGCCGGACAAAAGAAATCCGCCCAGCTCCTTGAGCAAAACGAGATCGCGCACCTTGCGCTCGAGATCGTCCGGGCTGGTCGCCGGGATCATAGGCTCGAGGATTTTCGCCTGGCAGTGGTCGCAATTCAGCGCGCAGGCGCCGCCCGTGATCGAGAAGGCCGGAAAGCTCGCCTTGCCGCAGCCCTTGAGCTCATCGCTGGCATAAGCGCGGAAGGTCGGCGTGTAGAAGCGCATCGGTCCGAGCGCGCGCCCGCGCGCTGCGGCCTCCAGCGCATCGACGAGGCCGCGATCGAACGGCAGGTCGTCAAATGGCTCGATTTCCTGCAGCTTTTCGAACCACGCCATTGCGTCCCTCGCTACATATGCGAAAATTGGAATGTCTGCACTAGCAGGCGATGCCACCGGCGCACGCAGTCTTCTTCTTTCTTCAGGACCTTAGCCTCCAATGAAAACGCTTTGTGTCCTGCAGCATTTTGAATCGGACTATCTCGGCCTGATGGAGGATCACTTCGAGGGCCGCAACATCCGCTTCCGCTATTGCCGGCCATTCACGCCCGGAAGCACGATTCCGACCACGGCGGAGGACTATGACGGCCTCATTATTCTCGGCGCCGGGCCGCTGGGCATCGTCAGCGGCAATCTGATCTCGAGCCTCGGGCCGGAATTGCGGCTGACGCGCGATTTTCTCGAGCGCGGGCTGCCCATCGTCGGCATCGGTATCGGCGCATGCATACTCGCGGCCGCGGCTGGGGGCGGCGCCGAGGAAGCGCCGCTGCGCTTTGTTGTGGAGACGGCCCGACGGCTTGTCCCGGAGGCCTTGAGCGGCCATTTGCCCGAGGCGTTTCCGATCGCCGTCTATATGCGCGATCGCCCGGTGCTTCCCGAAGATGCCCGTGTTTTGGCCGTCGGCCCCGCCGGTGAGCCGGTGCTCTTCCAGATCCGTGACAATTGCTTCGGATTTCTTGGCCACCCGGGAATCAAATCGGCGATGATCGAGGATCTGATCATGGAATTCGACGAAGTGCCTGCGCGCACAGCAGAAACGCTCGCCGACCTGCGCGCGGCCCAGGGCAACATGGCCGCGGCATTGAGCGAGATCATGGTGGGCTTGATCGAAGTGACGCATCTGATGCGGCGCGGCGTGTGAGCCACTCCTCCCCGGACATCACACTTTTTTTCTGCCCCACTATAGCATCTATTCAAAAAAAGGAATATGTAGTTTGAAGGAATTGTGTAGTTTCGGACGACTGCCGCTGACGCATGTCGCGGCCAGTCATTGGTTGGGGCGGGACCGTACCGGGCTATGGCGAAAAAGCTGATCATCATCATGGTCAATACCGACCCTCGCAACGGCGAGGAGTTGGGCGCGCCGTTCTTCCAGGCGACCGTTGCCGCAGCGATGGACTACGAGGTCCAGGTCGTGTGCACGGCGACGTCCGGCCAGTTGATGAAAAAGGGCGTGGCCGAGAAGCTCTTCGTAAAACCCGGCTCGCCCAAGACGGTCTACGACTTCATCAAGGATGCACACGGGGCGGGGGTGAAGTTCTACTGCTGCTCGCCCAACCTCGATCTGTTCGACATGACCGAGCAAGACCTCATTCCCGAATGCGAAGGCATCGTCGGTGGCGCCAAGGTCATCGAGGACGTGATGGAAGACGACGAGGCGCGCGTCCTGACTTATTGAGGGTCGTGTAGAGATGACGAGTAGTCTGGCAGCGGAGCGAACGCCCATCGGCGACCCGGTGTCGAGTGCGCCGGTCGTTTCCTACGAGAAGCTCGAAGAGGTGTTTGAGGACATCCGCTCGCATGTCCTCTATGACCACGAGCTGCACGGCTGCCTCAACTGCGGAATTTGCACCGCAACGTGCCCGTCGGCGCATTACTACGACTATTCGCCGCGCGAGATCGTCCAGCTGCTGTGGACCGAGAATCTCGAAGGCATCTATGACGCGATGCAGGAGAAAATCTGGTCCTGCGCCCAGTGCTACACCTGCGCGGCCCGTTGCCCCTTCCAGAATTCGCCCGGCGGCCTCGTCATGATCATGCGCGAGACGGCGATCAAGCACGGCATGCAGTCGGCGAAAGATGTGCTGCGGCCGTTCTCGCGCGTGCTGCTCAAGGTGATCTCCACCGGCAACCAGCTCGCGCCCAACATGATCACGCGCGACGCCTTCCCGGATTGGGGGCCGAACGTGACCAAGGTCGACGCCCCGCTCAACATCCTGCGCAAGGCGATCCCCGTGCCGACCATGCACACCATGGACACGGCGTGGGAGGTCAATCTGAAGACATCGGTCGAGCTCTACACCATCTGGGAGGCGACCGGCGTGCTCGATCAGCTCGAGACCATCGACGAGAACCTGTTCGACGTCGTCAACGACATCATGGATGAGAAGCGCGACGAGTACAGCGAGTGGCTCGAAGAGCAGCAAGAAGGCCAAGCCGCCAACGACTAACGACAAGCAACCGCGGCCGCCGATAAATGCCGTGGATCGATGGAGGAGACGATGGACGACAAGCGTAACGACGGCCAGCCGGCCTTCACGGGTTTCGGCGCCGAATGGCGCCCGTCCAAGCTGACGCCGAGACGAGGCTAAAAAGGCCACCTCTTGGGTCGAGGCCAAGATCGACCGCCGCTCCATGCTGACCAACAAAGATCGCGTCCACGACATTCGCGACGCCATGTGGCAGTTGGAGAAAGAGGGCGAAATCCTCGTCCACCGGATCGACGAGCGGCACGAGCCCGTGGTGGCGCGCACCCTCTACGGCTGGGAAAAGCGCATCCCCACCAACAATCTCTGGCATCACAAATCCTGCGGGCAGTGCGGCAACATCCCCGGCTATCCGTCGAGCGTGATGTGGCTGATGAACAAGCTCGGCACGCGCTATCTCGACGAGACCGACCAGACCTCATGCACGGCGTGGAACTACCACGGCTCCGGCATCGGCAACGTAGTCAGCCTCGCCGCGGTGTTCCTGCGCAACTTCCACCAGGCCTATGTCTCGGCCAAGGCGCAAGGGTTGCCGGTCGGCACTTATTATCCGCTCGTCCACTGCGGCACCTCCTTCGGCAACTACAAGGAAATGCGCATTTTCCTGATGCACTCCGCCGAGCTGCGCGAGCAGGTGAAGAAGATTCTCGGCAAGCTCGGCCGCCTGGTCGACGGCAAGCTGCTGATCCCCGAAGAGGTCGTGCATTATTCGGAATGGCTGCACGTGATGCGCGACCGCATCAAGCAGCACCAGGTCGTGGATGTCAGCAACATCCGCGCCACCATCCATCCGGCCTGCCACGTCTACAAGATGGTGCCCGAGGACGTGATCTATGACGACACGGTGATGGAGGGCAACCGCGTCGCCGTCTCCACCGGTCTGATGGAGACGCTCGGCGCCCAGGTCATCGACTATTCGACCTGGTACGATTGCTGCGGCTTCGGCTTCCGCCACATCATCGGCGAGCGCGAGTTCAGCCGCTCCTTCGCCATCGACCGCAAGATCAAGGTGGCGGTGGAGGAGGCCAAGGCCGACGTGATGGTCGGACACGACACCGGCTGCATCACCACGCTCGACAAGAACCAGTGGATCGGCAAGGCCGTCGACAAGGTCTATGCGCTGCCGATCCTCGCGGACTGCCAATTCGCTGCGCTCGCACTGGGCGCCCATCCCTACAAGCTAGCGCAGTTGCACTGGCATGCCTCCCCGTTCGAGGGGCTCTTGGAGAAGCTCGGCATTGACTGGGAGAAGGCCAAGGTCGAGTTCGAGGCCTATCTCGAGGAGGTCAAGGCCGGCCGCATCGAGACGCTTTATGATCCCAAGCGCGCGATCACATCGGGTCCGGGCTACGTCAAGCCGCAAGCCGTCGCCGCGCTTCCAGGAGCGGCGCAATGAATCGTCCCGTCCTCATCGTTGGCGGCGGTCCGTCGGGGCTTTCGGCCGCCAACGCATTGGCCACGGCCGGTCAGCGCGTCGTTCTCGTCGACAAGGCCGAGCGGCTCGGCGGTGCGCCAATTCTGTCGGGCTATGCCAAGTTGGTCCCGTCCGGCGAATGGGCGAGAGACGCCATCGGCGGCATGGTGAGCCGGGTCGAGAGCAATAAGAATCATCGAGGTCAGGAAGAATGCGACGGTAAAGACCTTCACCGGCGCCCCCGGCGATTTCCGCGCAACGCTGTCGGACGGCACGCAGGTGGAGGCCGGCGCCGCGATCCTTTGCACCGGCTTTACTCATTTCGACTCGGTCAACAAACCGGAATGGGGCTTCGGCACCTATCCCGACGTCGTCACCACCACCCAGGTCGAGCAGATGTTGTCCTCGGGCAAGGGCATACGTTGTCCGTCCGATGGCAGAGAGCCCGAGCGGGTCGCTATTCTGCTGTGCGTGGGCTCGCGCGACCGCCAGATCGGCCGCGAGTGGTGCTCGAAGATCTGCTGCACCGTGTCGTGCAATCTGGCGATGGAGATCCGCGAGGAGCTGCCGAAGTGCAACGTCTACATCTACTACATGGATATCCGCACCTTCGGCCTGTACGAAGGCCAATACTACTGGGAGAGCCAGGAGAAACATAAGGTTAAGTACATCAAGGCGCGCATCGCCGAGGTGACCTCCGACGGCAAGCGGCTGATCGTGAAGGGCGAGGACACGCTGGTGAAGCGTCCAATCACCATTCCCTTCGACATGGTGGTGCACGCGATCGGCATGGACCCCAATGTCGACAACATGACGCTGTCGGCGGTGTTCGACGTCAAACTGGAGAAGTACGGTCACATCCAGAAGGCCTCGACCTATTCCGACATGTCGGCGACCTCGCGGCCCGGCGTCTTCGTCGCCGGCGCGGCGACCGGCCCCGAAAGCATCGACAACTCCATCGCGCAAGGACAATCGGCGGCGATGGCGGCGCTATCGCTGGTCCGCAGCGCCGTGCGGGAGGCGGCCGAGTGATGTGGGCGATCGGCAAATATGTAGATAGAGCAGCGCCTGCGCCGGCGCGGCCGGTGCTCCATCTGTCCGGTCCCAAGCTGCGGCGCGCCTTCGAGAACCTAGTGGAATCCGCCGACGATACCGGCGGCGTCGAACGCTATGTCGGCGCGCTGGCGCTGAAAGCCTCTCTATTCGAGGAGGTGCTCGGCAAGGGCAAGGTGAGCGAGCTGACCGAGGCCGAGTTTTACGATCTTGCCGCCTTCATCACGCCGGTGCGCCGGCGCATCGGCGCCTGGCTCGGCCGCAATGGCTTCGCCGCCATGCATACCCGCCTCGAGGCCTTGCTGCGCGGCTGGTCCGATGTCGGCACCGCCGATCAGCGGCTCAATGCATTCGTGGCGAGCTATCCCGCTGACCGTGAGCATCGCTGGTCGCGCGATCTCGCCGCCGAGGTTCTCCACTTCGCCGCTCCGGATCGCTATCCGCTGATGACGCGCTGGATGTGGGACGCGCGCGTCAATACCGGCGTGCTGCGCGAGATCTGGCACAACGAAAATGACACCGCCGGCGCCATCGCGGTCGGCGACGGCTTTGCCACCTTCGCGACGCTGCGCCAGGAATTGGAAGGCTTTCTGCAGGAAAACGGCGTCTTCCGCGACCTTCCCTACTATGTCGACCTGCTCTGCGCCCACGTCTACGCCGACTACATCAACGACAAAGGCGGCCAATATCTGCACGCGGATTTCTGCGGCGGGGCAAAGACCGACGCGATGGCACACACACGCCGCCTCTTGGGTCTCGACGCGGTCGATAGCGAATCGGGCCGTACCCGCCTCAAGCTGATCGACGGCGAAGCCTATGTGCTCGGCGAGCCGCGCCGGCTGAGTTCGTGAGGGAGCGCCCATGCCGATTCACGAAAAATCGCTGATCCGTCCCGAGAACCTCGTCACGCACGAGCACCTGGAGATCGACGGCGTCGATGTTTCCGGTCACTGGAGCACCTTCATCACCTCCCGCGCCGTCACCGACTACAACGAGCAGATGCAGGAGGAGATCGCGGCGCTGCCGGGGGGCGAATACATTCACCGCTGCTGGCAGTGCGGCTCGTGCACCAATTCCTGCACGGTCAACGCCATCAATCCCGACTTCAACCCGCGCTATTGGATCTACCTGATCCGCATGGGCTTCGAAGATGAGCTGCTGCGCGACAAGGACATCATCTGGCAGTGCGTCTCGTGCAACAAGTGCACCTATGCCTGCCCGCGCGACGTCTTTCCAGAAGGGGTGATGAAGGCGACCGCCCATTGGCTCGAACTCAAGGGGCACACCGAGAAGAAGCCGTCCACGGTCTTCGACGATATCTTCTCCGCGCAGGTCTTCGCCACCGGTAAGATCGAGGACGGACGCGTGCTGCGCCAGTTCTTCGCGCGCACCAAGCAGCCGCTATTGCAGGATTGGCTCGTCGCGCTGGTGCGCGGTCTGGTCTTCCGGCTACCGGCCGGCATGTTGATGAAGCTCGGCCTTGCTACCCTGTTTCGCCCGCGCACGCGCGGCTGGGGACGGGCCAGTGCCGCGATCGAGGAATACGTCGAAGAGCGCGAGAAGATCGACCGCAAGGCGCTGCGGCTCGACGCCCAAGGAGCCGCGTCATGAGCGGAAAGTACAAAGAAGTCGCCTATTATCCGGGTTGTGCGCTCGAAGGGACCGGGCACGCCTACAACCGCTCCACCAAGGAGCTCGGCAAGGCGCTCGGCCTCGACATCGTCGAGCTCGAGAATTGGAACTGCTGCGGGGCCATGGAGGTCAAGAATGTTGACCCCAAGCTGCAGACCTATCTCTCAGCCCGCAATCTTTCGATCGCCGAAGGCATGGGCTTCGATACCGTGATGGCGCCCTGCAACGGCTGCTATCACAATCTCAAGAAGGCCGAATACGACCTCGCCAACAATTCCGCCTCGCGCGAGGTCAATGATCGGCTGTCGCGCAAGGCCGGGCATAAGACTTACGAGGCCGGTAAGGTCGAGACCATTCACGCCCTCGACTGGATCAAGGAGGCGATCGGCGAGGAGGGCTTGAAGGCGCGGGTGAAGAACTCGCTGAAGGGCCTGAAGATCGCCAACTATTACGGCTGCATGTATACGCGCCCGCGCCATATCTTCCCGGAGAAGGATAAGGGGCCAGGCTCGGAATCGACCTCCAAGCCGCACTTCATGGACGACCTCTTGGCGGCCGCCGGCGCCGAGAATGTCGAGTATCCGCTCAAGACCGCCTGCTGCGGCGGCGCCCACACGCTGTCGGACAGCGACACCTCGACACGGCTGGTTCTGAACCTCCTGACCACCGCCGAGGCCTGTGGCGCCGACGTGATCGCGACCGAATGCCCGACCTGCCACACCGGCCTCGAGATGCACCAGGTCCGCGCCGAGAAGGTCCTCGGCAAGAAGACGAACGTGAAGATCCTCTACTTCACCCAACTGCTCGGCATGGCGCTCGGCCTGTCGGCGCGCCGCGTCGGCGTGCACGAGAATTTTTCAGACGCGTCCGACCTCCTTCGCGCAAAGGGGCTTGGCTGATGGCAAGCGCGCCCATGCACCTCTCGGATGTCGCGGACCGCATCGATTTGATGATCGAGGCGCCCGCCGAAGCCGTTGCCGCCGGGGCTCCGCAGCTCGCTGGCGAGCTTCTGGCGCTCGGCGAAGCCATCCTGGAGAGGTGGCTCGAGGCTCATGACCAAAGGCCGACGCCGTCCTCGGTCGAGGGCTTTCGTCTGCTCGCTCTGCACCGCCAGGGGGCGCGCGGCGACGCCAGCTTCAATGCCTGCCGCGAGACCTGTCGTGAGCTCGTCTACCACCACAATCTCGTGCGGCTCGATCCCGCGCATCCAGAGGTCGCCCGCCGCCTTCGTCTCGGCGCCATGGTGGCGCGGCATCTGGCGTTGTTCGTCGGCGGCAAGCTCGAAGTGGCGGGGCTCGGCGAGTTCTGCTGCGCCTCGCGACCGCTACGGCTGCGCGAGGGATCGCTTCCTGCCACCGAGACGATGTGAAACAGGAGAGGACTAATGCCCACCGTACGCGGCTGCAACCTTCCCGACGATCTCCTCTACGACGTTGAGAACAACGTTTGGTGCCGCGACAACGGCGACGGAACGTTGACCGTCGGCATGACGGCGGTCGCCGTGGCAATGGCCGGGCAGCTCGTCGCCTTCACGCCGAAAAAGGCTGGCCGCTCGGTGGATGCGGGCAAGTCGTGCGCGACCATCGAGTCCGGCAAATGGGTCGGCCCGGCGAAGATTTCCTTCGACGCCGAGATCGTCGCGGTCAACGAGACGCTCGCGGGCGACCCCAAGACCGCCAACGCCGATCCCTACGGCGAAGGCTGGATGGTCAAGGTCCGGCCGAAGGACTTGGCGGCCGCCAAGGCGGGCCTCGTTCCGGGCTCGACGGTCGCCGCTCCGTTCGAAGCCAAGATGACAGCCGACAATTTCGCCGGATGCGCGTGAGAGCGAGAGGAGCCGCCGAGTCGTGACCGAGATCGCCCAGACCAAGGTTCTTGCGCCGCCAACCCGCGGCGCTGCGGCAATGGGCGCGCTCCAGTCGTATTTTCCCGGCGTGCTCGCGAGCCTCACGGTCGCCATCGCTGCGACCTTCCTCTCGGACCACTACGGCGCGCCCGTGATGCTGTTCGCGCTTCTGCTCGGCATGGCGTTTCACTTTCTGTCGGAGGACGGACGTTGCGTCGCCGGCATCGAGCTTGCGTCCAAGCGTATCCTGCGGATCGCCGTCGGTTTGCTCGGCGCCCAGATCACCATCGCTCAAATCATGAAGCTCGGCGTCGGACCCGTCGTCATGGTGGTTGGCGCGGTGATCCTCACCATACTGTTCGGCGTGGCTGCGGCGCGTGTCGTCGGGCTGAGCCGGACCTTCGGAATTCTGACCGCCGGCGCCGTGGCGATCTGCGGCGCCTCCGCCGCGCTGGCGATTTCCTCGGTGCTGCCAAAGGGCGAGAACCACGAGCGCGATACCGTCTTCACGGTGATCGCCGTCACCACCCTCTCCACAATTGCGATGATCGTCTACCCGATCATCATTGCGCTCTTTCACCTCGATCATGCAGCGGTGGGCGTGTTCCTCGGCGGCACCATTCATGACGTGGCGCAGGTGGTCGGCGCCGGCTTCAGCGTGTCGGACGAGACCGGCAATGTCGCGACCTTCACCAAGCTCTTGCGGGTGGCGATGCTGCTGCCCGTGGTGGTGGCACTGTCCTACG
The DNA here is from genome assembly GCA_963728165.1 of uncultured Alphaproteobacteria bacterium. GTDB lineage: Bacteria > Pseudomonadota > Alphaproteobacteria > Rhizobiales > Hyphomicrobiaceae > Hyphomicrobium_A. The sequence goes on from CAVSIY010000004.1 coordinate 451,047, forward strand.
TGTTCCGCGCTCACCATGTCGGCAAGGCCGGCCGCCAACTGCCGGGGTTTCTCGTCGTATTTGCCGCCTTGGTCTTGCTCAACAGCATGGGCGTCATTCCGGCGACCGTGCTTGCGGTCATCAAGAGCGTCTCGCGCTGGTGCCTGGTGACGGCGATTGCGGCACTGGGGATGAAGACGTCACTCAAGGCGATGGCGGACGTAGGTGGACGTTCGATCGCGCTGATGGTCGCTGAGACGGTGTTTCTGGCGACCCTGGTGCTGCTGGTGATCTTAGTCTGGAAATTCTGAACGCAACGGCGCGCGGGCGCCTGCAAAGATCGATAACGAGGTGCTGCAATGGGTAGCGAAGCGAATACCAAGCGGATGACGATCATCGTCACCAAAGGCTCCCTCGACTGGGCCTATCCGCCCTTTATCCTGGCGACGACCGCAGCCGCCATGGGCCTCGAGGTGACAATGTTCTTCACCTTCTACGGCCTCACGCTGTTGAAGAAGAAGCTGGATTTGAAGATCTCCACGCTCGGCAATCCGGCGATGGAGATGCCGATGTTCGGCATGCATATCGGCATGCCCAACATCGTCTCCGCCATCCCCGGCGTCGATGCGGCGGCGACGACGATGATGAAGAACCTGATCAAGAAGAAGGGTGTGGCCTCGATCGAGGATCTCCGCACCATGGCAATCGAGGCGGACGTTCAGATGATCGCCTGCCAGATGACCATGGACCTGTTCGAATACACCAAGGACGACATGATCGAAGGGCCGGCCCTGGGTGGCGCCGCGACATGGGTCGATGTCGCCACCAAGTCTGACATAAATCTATTTATTTGAATATTTGAGTGGACGACTGCCCGCTACGATATTTAGAATGTCTTAGGGGATGCAAATAGCAATGGCGCAAAAATAATGCGCCTTTGGAGGACGGGGGGAGTAAATGCGTTTCGTGAGTAGCGTGAGTACCGCCCAGTTGGGCCTCGGTACTTTGGTTTTGCTCGCATTGACGAGCACGACCGCGTTGGCGACGGAAGGATACTTCCAATACGGCTACGGGGCGCGTCAGAAGGCGCTTGCCGGTGCCGGCGTAGCGGACGGTCGCGATGCGACCTCGGCGGCGCTCAACCCGGCGGGGATCGTCAATGCCCCTGTCGAGTTCACGATGTCGGGGACCGTTTTCGCTCCCTCGCGCGGCTTCACCGGATCGGGGGATCCGGGCTTTCACTGCCCGATGGCAACCGGGATAGCCACAGCAACTACTTCCTCGTTCCCAACATGGCCTTCACCTATCGCAACCACGGTCTGCCGTTCGTCGACGTCATCGGCGTCACGCTCTATGGCAACGGCGGCATGAACACCGACTACCCGGCCGCGGCCGGCAGCGCCGGGTGCGTACCTTCTGGCATTCCCAGATCCCGACGGGCCCGTTCTGCTTCGGCAAGACCGGCGTCAACCTGCAGCAGGCGTTCCTGTCGGTGGCTTTTGCCAAGACCGTGCTGCCCGGCCTGTCCGTCGGCGTCGCGCCCATCCTCGCGCGCCAGCAGATCGAGGTCGAGGGCCTGCAGGTGTTCCAGCAGGCCGGTTCCCAGTCGATTGATCCGGCGCATATCACCAACAAAGGCACCGAAGTTTCCTGGGGCGGCGGCGTGCGCGCCGGAATCGAGTGGGCGCTGGCTCCGAACTTCCGCGTCGGTGTCGCCGGCAACTCGCGCATCTGGATGAACAAGTTCAGCGACTATCGCGGCCTCTTTGCCGAGCAGGGCGACTTCGACATTCCGGCGAGCGTGCAGGCTGGCATCGCCTACGATGTGATGCCGAACCTTACCTTCATGGTCGACTACAAGCACATCTGGTACAGCACCATCGCATCGATCGCCAATCCCTCGACCAATCAGGCGCCGTTCGGCAGCGACAATGGCCCAGGGTTCGGCTGGCAGGACATCGACATCGTGAAGGTCGGCGTCGAGTGGCGCCAGTCGCGCGATCTCACGCTGCGTGCCGGCTACGCCTACAACACGAGCCCGATCCGATCCCGCGACGTGGAGTTCAACATCATCGCGCCGGGGGTCGTGCAGCATCACATCACGGGCGGCATGGAGTATCGATGGGACAAGGATCTGTCGCTGGAGCTCGCCGGCGCCTATGTGCCTGAGGGTAATGTCAGCGGCTCCGAGCTATACAACCCGGCGACCACACGATCGAGCTCGACATGCACCAGTGGGAGGTCACCCTCGGCATGAAGTACCGCCTCGGTGAGTAGACCGTGGCGCTGCTTCAAGTGAATCCCTTGTCGGGGCCGAGTCGCAAGGTCTGCTTGACGCTCGATCAACTCGATCGGCTTGGCCCGTGACGCCTTTGAGATTATTTTGGAGGATGGCGTGACATTGGGCGCCACCCCATATTCGGAATGCTGGAAACTAGCAGCTTTCGAAGTCCGATCCGGCCGAGTTGTCGGGCAAGTTTGTGCCCAAGGCTAGAGTTCCTCGCCGGCTGTACTCATGCGTATTGATGCGTATTGAACAAGAGCAAGTGCCGTCCGGGTTCGAAACTCGCGGATGGCGCCAGGAGGAAAGGGAATGACATGGCCGACCAGGTTCTCGACGTGAAGGGATTGAGCTGCCCGCTGCCAATTCTGCGGGCGAAGAAGGCGCTGAAGGAGGTGCCGGTCGGCGGTACGCTCCTTGTGCTGGCGACCGATCCCGGTGCGGTGAAGGACTTCGAGGCCTTCTGTCGGACGACCGGCAATCTCCTCGTGGAATCGAAGAAGGAAGGCGATGTCTTGAGCTTCCTCATCAAGCACGCGGCATGAGCCCAGCGCGGGCGGAGGCTAAGTCTCGCCGCACTCGCCCACGAGCTGAAATGCTGTTGCGAATATTGGGATCTCGCGAAGGAGCCCAGATGGACAGACGGCAGGTTCTGAAAAGAGGCGCCGGCATGCTTGCACTCGCCGGAGGCGCGTCTTGGTTGCCGCGGCTGGCTTGGGCGGCTCAGGAGTCCCTACCGTCCGGCACCATCGCCGAGCAGTTGCTCGAGGCGCTGCCCGGCAAGGTGCCGTTGATCAAGAAGACCTACCGGCCGCCCAACTACGAGACGCCGCTCAGTGTGTTCAACGAGACCTATACGCCTAACGACGCCTTCTTCGTCCGCTACCATCTGGCGGGCATTCCCGAGGTCGATGCGGCCAGCTGGAAGCTCAGCGTCGGCGGACCGGGCGCTGAAGGCCAGGTCGAGCTCACACTCGACAAGTTGAAAAGGGATTACGAGAAGGTTGAGCTCGCGGCGGTGTGCCAATGCTCGGGCAATCGCCGCGGCTATTCCGATCCGCACGTGCCCGGAGTCGAATGGGGCAACGGCGCCATGGGCAATGCAAAATGGGGCGGCGTTCGACTGAAGGATGTGCTCGAGAAGCTGGGGCTGAAAAATGAGGCGCTCGAGGTCGCGTTCAGCGGCGCCGACGGACCCGTCCTCGACACGACGCCCGATTTCGAAAAGAGCGTGCCGGTGTGGAAGGCGATCGACGAGAACACGCTGATCGCCTTCGAAATGAACGGCGAGCCGCTGCCCCACTGGAACGGCTTCCCGGCGCGCATGATCATCCCCGGCTGGACGGCAACCTACTGGATGAAGCACATCGTCGCCATCCGCGTCCTGACCGAGCCGCTGAAGTCTTTTTGGATGAACCCGGCCTACCGCATCCCCAAGCAGCTCTTCCCAGTCGTTCAGCGCTTCGTCTCGCAGGAGCCCGCCGACTCTCCGACGATCCCTATCACCGAGATCGTCGTCAACTCGATGATCACCAATCTGCAGGACGGCGCCCAGGTCAAGGCGGGCCAGCCGGTGGAGGTCAAGGGCATCGCCTGGGACGCGGGCTACGGTATCGCAGAGGTCGCCGTTTCAGTTGATGGCGGCATGAGCTGGACTCCGGCAAAGCTCGGCTCCGATCTCGGCCGCTTCTCCTGGCGACAATGGACCCACAAGTTCACACCGGCAAAGGCCGGGGCGGTAACGATCATGCCGCGAGCGCGCAACAATGCCGGCGCCACCCAGGTGGACAAGCTTCTGTTCAACGGCGCCGGATACCACAACAATGTCGTCCAACAGCTGGCGCTCCAGGTCGTTTGAGGGAGGGGACGATGATCAGGTTTCTCAGCTGTGCAGCAACGCTCGCTCTCGCGCTCTCCCTGCCGGCGAGCGCCGACGAGGATGCCATCAAGCTGAAGCGGGGCGATGGGGTCGAAGTCGTCGAAGGCAATTGCGCCGTCTGCCATAGCCTCGACTACATCCAGATGAACTCCGTCTTCCTAGACCAGAAGCACTGGCAGGCCGAGGTAGGGAAGATGGTGAAGACCTTCGGTGCGCCGGTGACGGACGAGGACCAGGCGAAGATCATTGCCTATCTCGTCGCCAACTACGGCAAGAAGTGACGGCGCCGCCAACGCCTCTCGAGCGATATTCGACCTGGGCCTGGGTATGCCAACTAAAGGCCGTCAGCTGCGCGATGGTCCCCGCAAAGCTCGAACTAAAAGCCCGGGGATCAGGAAGGCGAGCCCCACCATCCAAAACGGCTTGAGGTCGAACTCATATTTCGTTGAATCGCCGAAATTGATTGCCGGAGCGGCGCCGAGCAGCATGCCCGCGCCCTGACACGCCAGGAAGAACAAGCCGACGATGATGAGCAAGGTGCCCGACCAAGAGGCGCCCCGGTTTCCCAGTAGGCCGCCGCTGACTAGCCTTGTCAGGACTGACAGAACGCCCACGGCGATCAGCGCGACACCAAACCAGACAAGCGGCATCATGAAGGGCATCATCATTGCCATGATGTCGAGCATGAATTGGCGCATGGACCCCTCCCCTATCGGTCTCTTTCAGCTCAGCTCACACGTTGCCGGCGGCAAGTGTTCGCAGCCGCGCAAGGCGGGCGCGGAACGAGGCTGCCCCGCCCCTGCATCGACTACTTGACGCGCTTGAAATCGCCGGTCGCGCAGACATTGGCCGCGGTGCAGCCGTCCATGCCCCACGTGTCGGGATCCTTCAGCGCTATTTTGGTGTTGTAGATATCGCCGGTTGCCGGATGAGCGATCTGCCCGACGAACACGTCGCCCTTTTTCTCGAGCTTGGACCGGATCATCTCCATCCCGACATTCTTCGGACCGGCGATCACCGTCGCACACAAGCCTTCCCCAGAGGGGTTTGTCGTGCACTCCTTGACCTCGATCGTGTAGTCGGTCCATTGCCACTTGCCGATCATGTCCTTGAGCTCCGCAGCCGCAACCGGCGACGACACGACGATACTCAGGACGAGCAAGGCCTGCAGAGTGATACGGCGCGTAAGCATGTTTTTTTTCCTCCCAATATCGTGGACGCGAAAGGAGATTTTCATTCTCCACGTCATCCCACGATTTACATATTCTAATCCATGAATATGTCGTGATCAATCCCCGGCGGGGCGAAATCACGCCGCCTATCGGCTTTGGCCCGCGATGAGCGCCGGCGTTGCCATTGCGATGCTGCGATGCACTCGCCGCCGCGGCACTCGTGAAGGGCGCCGTCAACAATTGCGCAGTATCCGCTCAATGCGCGCCGCCGCCCCCTTGAATGCTGGCGTACGCGAGGCGCCATCGAACTTGGTTCCGACGAGCCGGTTCGCCGCCTGCTCCGGAAAATGGAACGGGTAGAAGACCATTCCTGCCGGCATGCGTTCGGTGACATTGACGCGTGCCTCGATGGAGCCCCGGCGCGTCGTCAGGCGCGCCCAGTCCCCGGTCTCGAGCTCATTGCGCCTCGCGTCCTCCGGACTGATCTCCACTTCGCCCTCGGGCCGCAGGTGATGCAGACCCTGCGAGCGGCTTGTCATCGTGCCCGTGTCGTAGTGCTCGAGCAAACGCCCAGTATCGACAATCAGCGGGAAGTCGTCACCGACATCCTCGATGGCGGGCTGCTGGCTCAGCACCGAGAAGCTCGCGCGCCCATCGTCGGTCGGGAATCGCTCGGCAAACAAGAAGCGGGTGCCCGGATGAGAAGTGTCGGGGCACGGCCATTGCAAGCCGCCGTCCGTCTCCTTGAGCCGCTCGTGGCGAATGCCGCCATAGGAGGGAACGAGGGACGCGATCTCCTCCATGATCGCGGCTGCATTGGGATACGACATCGGGTAGCCCATCGCCGTCGCGATATCACACACGATCTGCCAGTCGGGACGCGCCTCACCTGGCGGCTCGACGGCCTTGTGCAGAAGCTGCACACGCCGCTCGGTATTGGTGAATGTGCCATCTTTCTCGGCAAAGGCCGCAGCCGGGAGGACGACATCAGCGAGCGCGGCCGTATCGGACATGAAGATGTCCTGCACCACGAGGAGCTCGAGATTCCTGAGGCCCTTCTCGACGGCCGTACTATCGGGGCTCGCTGCCAACGCGTTGTCGCCCATGATGTACATGGCTCGGATATCCCCGGTCGCCGCCGCCTCCTCCATTTCGATAATGGACAGATAGGGATTGTCCGGCAGCGTCACGTCCCAGGCTTTCTCGAATTTCTGCCGCGACACCGGATCGGTGATCGATTGGTAGCCGGGAAGCGCGTTGTGGTGGCCCTGCATGTCAGAGGCGCCTTGCACATTCGCTTGCCCGCGCAGCGGCATCCAACCCGTGCCCGGACGGCCCACGTGACCAGTCAGCAGCGCGAGGTTGGCCATCCCCAGGGCGCCATCCACACCTTTCAGATGCTGGGTGATGCCCATGCCCCAAAACACCATGCTGCGGTCGGCTTTGGCATAAAGACGGGCGGCCTCGCGGACGAGCTCGGGATCCACGCCCGTGACGATCGCCATCCTCTCGGGACTGTATCTCGCCAGGTTGGAGGCGAAGGCCTCGAAGTTCGCTGTGCGCGCCTTGATGAAGTCCTCGTTCGCAAGCCGTTCCCCGACGATGACATGCGCGATCGAGTTCAACAGCGACACGTTGGTGCCGGGCTTCAAACGCAGCCAAATGTCGGCGTGCGCCACCATCTCGGTGCGGCGTGGATCCGCAACGATGATCTTGGCGCCCCGCTCGTATTTGGCACGAAACATGTGGGAGGAAACGACCGGATGCGACACGGTCGGATTTGAGCCGACCGCGAGCAGAACATCAGCCAAGCCAATGTCGGTTGCCGAGGCGGAGGGAGCGCTCGAGCCGATCGCTTGCTTGAGTGCGACGACGCTCGCCATGTGGCAAAGCCTGGCGCAATGGTCAGTGTTGTTGGTGCCGACCGCGCAGCGGATCAACTTCTGCAGGACGTAAGTTGTCCTCATTGCTGACGCGCGCCGAAGTGAGGCCGGCGATCTTGTGCGGCCCGTGCTCGGCTTTGATCTCATTGAGGCGCCGCGCCACGTAGCTGATCGCCTCGTCCCAGCTTGCCTCCTCGAGGGGGCGCCTTTGCCGCCGCGGCGGATCAGCGGCTTGGTCAGCCGGTCCGGGCTTTGGATGAAATCCATGCCGAAGCGGCCTTTGACGCACAGATTGCCCGCGTTGGCCGGCGACTTCGTCGACGCATTGACGGCAACAATCTTGTTGCCTTCGGACTCGAACTCGATCGCGCATCCGGTACCGCAGAAGTTGCAGATGCTCTCGGTCTTCTTGCGTAGAGACTTTCGGCAACGCTGCCTTTGTCGAACAGGCTCTTTATCGCGCCTGTGGGACAAATGCCCACGCACTGGCCGCAGTTGTTGCACTCGGTATCGCGAAAATCGAACGTGCCGCTGACGAGTGCGGGGTAGCCCGCGCTGTCCGTCGTGAAGACGTTGCGATGCTGGACCGTATCGCAGATGTTCACGCAGGCCATGCACTTGATGCACTTCTCGCGATTGAGCTCGAAGAACGGCCAGGACACCATAGGTTCGAAGACGTGAGGCTCGAATGCATTGGGTTCGACCGCACTGGGCTCGGCTGCATGAGATTCCATCGCATGAGGCTCCACTCTATTTGGTTCAACTGCATGAGATCCGTCGCGTGAGGTTCGACTACACGCGCCTCATCCCGCTCAATACGGGCGCATTCCGCGCAACTTGCGCACGAGCCGGCGCATATATCTTGCCGACATACTCCTTGGTGCCTGCGCCATACTCGAGCGAGTACTCCTGCAGCTTGCAGCTTCCTGCCGCCTGGCAAACGCACTGAAGGCAGCGCTCGGCCTCTCTCTGCGCGGTGTCGTCAGAGAAACCGAGCTCGACCTCGGCGAAGGCGCCTTCGTTGTCATCGTGCCCGACGTGGCGAGAGGTGCGAAACGCAGCCACGCGCGCCACCCCGTCGAGCACTGGCATCTCGGCCATTTTGGCGGGTTGCCTCGCCGTCGCACCGATGTCGAAGAAGCGCGGGAGCGGTCGCGCGATGGCCTCGGTGATGCCGCGCTCATCGGCGCCGTTCAGAAAGGCATGAATGGCGTAGGCGCCTTTGCGCCCTGCAGCAACCGCCTCTACTACGGTGGCCGCCCCCGTGGCGCAGTCTCCGCCCGAAAATACGCCAGGCAGACTGGTGGTCATCGTCGCCTCGTCGATGGCGATGTGGCCCCACCTGTTAATGCCGAGATCGGATTCATCCAACAGGCACGCATCAACGTCCTGGCCAATCGCCATCAGGATCGTGTCGGCAGGCGTGAAGTACTCTGATCCCTCGATCGGCTCGGGCCTGCGGCGCCCGCTGGCATCGGGCGCGCCGAGGACCATGCGTTGTACCTTGAGACCGATTGCACGGCCGTTCTCCACCACCACGGCAACGGGGGCTGCCAGCAAATCGAACGTCACGCCCTCGACCTGGCAGTCGTGCACCTCGTGTGCCGCGGCCGTCATCTCCGCCTTGGTGCGGCGGTACATCATGGTGACCTCGGACGCGCCTTCGCGCCGGGCCGTGCGTGAAGCATCCGCGGCCGTGAACCCGCCGCCGACCACGATCACGCGCTTGCCGATTTCGGGCCGCTCACCCCAATTGACACGCCGGAGAAACTCAACTGCAGGCATGACGCCTTCAGCATTCTCGCCCGGAATGCGTGCCCTCTTGCCGAGCATTGCGCCAATGGACAAGAACACGGCATCGAAGCCCTCGGCGTGTAGATTCTCGATCTTAAAGTCGCGTCCCATCCATTGGTTGGTTCTTAGCTCAACGCCGAGCGATAGGATGTCGGCGATCTCCTGGTCGAGGACGTGGTTCGGCAAGCGATAGGAGGGAATCCCGAAGCGCAAGGTCCCGCCCGGCTCCTTTTCGGCCTCGAGCAGCGTCACTGCGTGACCTTCGAGAGCAAGATAATAAGCTGCGGACAGACCGCTGGGCCCGGCACCCACCACGGCGACGCGCTTGCCCGTGGCAGGCTTCGCTTGCGGCTGTGTCGGCAAACCGGACTGACGCGCCTTGTCGGCGGCGTAGCGCTTCAGTGCGCAGATGGCGACCGGCTCACCGTCGATCTGTTTCCGCCGGCACGGATCCTCGCACGGCCTGGGGCACACCCGCCCGAGGATGCCCGGTAGCGGCAGCATCTGCTTGATCAGCGCCGTCGCTTCGACGTGCTTGCCCTCTGCGATCAGGCGGATGTATCCGGCGATGTCGATGCCGGCAGGACAGGCGGCCTGGCACGGCGGCTCGCAATAGGCATTATGGTTGGCGAGGAACTCGTTGAGCCGCGACTTGCGCAGAGCACTCAGCGCCGGCGTTTCGGTCTTGATGTCGAGGCCATCCGCAACGAGCGTATTGCACGCCTTGACCGGCTCGCGGAGCCCGGCCACCTCGACGAGGCACAATCCGCACTCGCCGCTCGGCTTCATGCGCGGATCATCACACATGGAGGGGATAGAGATCCCCGCTTTCCGCGCCGCTTCAAGAAGGGTGGAGCCGCTCTCTGCCTCAATGGCCTTGCCATCGATCACAATTTTGCAGGGCGGAGCCGTGCCTTCTGCGGTGCGCTGGTAGCCGATGTTCTGGTCTCGCTCCTCGTGCGCAGCCGTCGGTTGCATGGCCTATCCTTTCCCATCGAAAAATGCCGCCTTGCGCCCGCGGCGCAGGTAGCGCCACCGGCAGCGGCTGCCTCGGCCCCTGCGGCGATTCCGCATAATCGGTGCCATCTATGATGTGATAGGCTCTGCCTATTGTGAATTCGGAATATCTTTAAGGCCATGAAAGAAAAACTAAATCGGCCCCCCCTGCGGGACGTCACGCTGAAGCAGCTGCGCGTGCTTCAGGCCGTCGCGCGCTGCGGCAAAATCACGACAGCTGCCAGTGAGTTAGGAGTCACGCCGCCGGCCGTCACGCTGCAGCTCAAACTGCTGGAGGGCGCCGCGGGCTTGGCCCTGTTCGAACGATCGAAGCAAGGCCTGCGGCCGACCGACGCGGGCGTTTACGTGCTCGGCGTCCAGGCGCGCATTGAGGCCGCGCTGCTCGAATGCAGCAAGTCGTTGAGCGAGATGAAGGGGCTCACCCGAGGCCGGGTCTCGATCGGCGTGATAAGCACGGCGAAATACTTCGCTCCGCGCGCCATTTCCGCCTTCGCAGCGGCCCACCCGCGCGTCGACGTCAAGTTGATCGAGGGCAATCGCGAGAAAATCATCGCTGCTTTGGAACGGTTTGACCTCGACGTCGCCATCATGGGGTCTGCGCCCGAGACGCTTCCCGTCGTGCAGCAGGTTATCGGCGATCATCCCTTCATCATTATTGCGCCCGCCGATCACAGGCTCGCCGCGAAGCGGCGTATGGCGCTGGCCTCGCTCGCCAACGAGAAATTCCTACTGCGGGAGCCGGGATCGGGCACACGCACCTTGATGGAACGTCTGTTTGCCAAGCAGGAGGTCGTTCCCCGCACCATCAACGAGTTCGGCAGCAACGAGACGATCAAGCAGGCGGTGATGGCTGGTCTCGGCCTGGCTTTCATTTCTGCGCATACAGTCGCGGCCGAGGTAGCCGCCGGATGGCTGCGCGTGCTCCCTGTCAAAGGCTTGCCGATTGTTCGCCAGTGGTACGCCGTCAGAGCCAAGCAGAAGCCGCTCCTGCCTACAGGAATGGCCATGTGGGACTTTCTGGCAGCAGAAGGGCGGCAGGCTTTCTCCCTGATGTCTAGGCAAGAGAACTGCCGGACGTGGCCGTTTGCACGCTCCGCGCAAACGCGTGTCACGCCGGTTTGGCGTCTTCCACCAGATGGTCGGCGATGATCTCGACCAGGCTCCCGAGCCCGCCTTCCCATTTCCAGTGCGCTTTGCTCTCGTCCATGGTGAGGCGGCAATTGGAGCAGGATGAGACCATCGTCTTGGCGCCGGTCTGTTCGACCTGATCCATCTTGATCTTGAACACTTTGTGTCGGAGCTCGGCGGCGCGCGCTATAGCCTGCACGCCGCCCCCGCCACCGCAACACCAGTTGTAGTTGCCGGTCGGCGTCATTTCGCGAAAGTCTTGCGCGAAGTCCTGGAGCAGGTAGCGTGCGTCCGCAGTGGCGCCGCCGCGCCGCGAGATCTGGCAGGGATCGTGATAGGTGATCGAGTCCGCCAGCGGCTTCAGCCTCAGCTTTCCCTCACGCTTGAGCTGCGCCATGTATTCGGAGATGTGCATCACCGCAAAGGGCAGTGGATGGCCGAGCATATTCGCGCCCGCCCAGCGCAACACGCCGAAGGCGTGGCCACATTCGGGAATGACAACGGTCTTGGCCCCCACGCTTTGCGCCGCATCGGCGACGCGCTGGACCATCAGCTTGGCGATATCGCCTTTGCCGGCGAGATAACCGAAATTCGTGGCTTCATAGCCCTTGCTGCTCAAGGTCCAGCTCACGCCCGCGTGGTTCAGAAGCTTGGCCATCGCCACGACGGAGTCGGGATATTTCATCAGCTCGATCGACGAAACGGTGAGCAGGATGTCCGCCTTGTCCTTGTCGAGTGCGATGGGAGTTTCGTGCTCGTCCTCGAGCCATTCGAGGCGCTCTTTCAACTTCTCAGGCGTGACGCCGAGCGGGCTGCCGTGGTCGCGCGAATTGTCGGCGGCGGCGAGCAGGTCTTTCGGGCCAAGGCCGGCCGCCACGAAGGCTTGCCGCGCGCCGCCGACGATGGAGGCGATGTCGATCGCCATCGGACAGACTTCCGTGCAGCGCCCGCACATCGTGCAGGTATCGAACAGAAGCTCTTCCCATTCCTTGAGATCGTCCGCGGTCACGCGCGGCGCCAGCCCGAGCCACGCAAGCGGAAATTTCTGGCGGCGATAGGCCTTGGCGATCGGAAACAGCTTGTAGGCGGGCGTGTGCCTCGGATCGCCCGACGCCTCGTAGAAGTGGCATGCCTCTGCGCATTGTCCACAATGCACGCAGGCTTCCAGATAGCTGACCAGATGCTCTTCGGTGTGGGCGAGAAAGGTCTTGGTGGCCGCCTCGATATCGATGGTATCGCTCATGGGTTCACCGGACGTTGATCTTCACAAGCTCTTCGCCTTGCGGGTTGACGACGTGCACCGCGCAGGCGATGCACGGATCGAAGCTGTGGATCGTGCGCTGGATTTCCAGCGGTTGTTTCGGATCGTACAGCGTGTGGCGGTCCATGAGCGCTGCCTCGTAGGGTCCGGGCTGGCCTTGGCTGTCACGCGGACCGGCATTCCAGGTCGAGGGAACGACGGCCTGATAATTGTCGATCTTTCCGTCCTTGATGACGACCCAATGCGCCAGCGCGCCGCGCGGCGCTTCCATGAAGCCGACGCCATGCGCTTCCTTCGGCCAGGTCGAGGGATCCCACCTCACCGGATTATGCACGCTCAGATCGCCACCCCGGATGTTGGCGAGAAGGTTGTCGTACCAGGTCAGCATCTGGTCGACGACGATCTTGCTTTCCAGCGTGCGCGCCGCGGTCCGTCCCATGGTCGAAAACATCGCGGTCAGCGGCAGATCGAGCTTGGTCAGCGCATATTTTGCGAGCTCGCGCGTCTGCTCGTGCCCCTTGGCGTAGAGCATCAGCACGCGGGCAAGCGGGCCGACTTCCATCACCTTGCCTTTCCAGCGGGGCGACTTCAGCCAGGAGTAGCTGTCTTCCACATTCAGCTGCTCGAAGGGCGGCTGAGGCCCGGTGTAGTGCAGATTGGTCTGGCCCTTGTAGGGATGCAGGCCCTCGTTCTTGCCGCCCGAGTAATCGTACCAGGAGTGCGACACGAACTCCTGAATCTCGTCCGGATTGGTCAGGTCGACAGGATGGATCGTCTCGAGATCGCGGTTGAGGATGGCGCCGGCCGGGATCAGCCAGCTGGAGGGATCGTCCATGCCTTTTTCGGGAAAGTCGCCGTAGGTCAGGAAATTTCCCACGCCCTCGCCGCGCGCGAACCAATCCTTGTAGAACGACGCGATCGCCAGCGTGTCGGGCAGATAGACCTGCTCCACGAACTCCTTCATCCGCCCGATCACGGTCTTGACCCGGTTGAGCCCCTCCATATTCACCGCGGTGGCTGACGTGCCGCCGGTTCCCGACATATCGATGCTGATCGGGGACGGCGCGCCGCCGACAAGGAAATTCGGGTGAGGGTTCTTGCCGCCGAAGATCGTATGGATCTGCACGACGTCGCGCTGCCAGGCCAACGCCTCCAGGTAATGTGCAACCGCCATCAGATTGGCTTCCGGTGGAAGCTTGAATCCAGGGTTCCCCCAGAAGCCGTTGGCGAAAATGCCGAGTTGGCCGCTCTCCACGAACGTCTTCAGCTTCTTCTGCGTGTCCGCGAAATAGCCGGGGCTGGATTTGGAATAGGTTGAGATGGATTGCGCCAGTTGCGACGTTGCGGCCGGATCGGCCTTGAGCGCAGAGACCACATCCACCCAGTCCAGCGCATGCAGATGGTAGAAATGCATGACATGGTCATGCACATACTGCGCGGCGATCATCAGGTTGCGGATGATCTGCGCGTTGGGCGGTATCTTGTAATTTAGGGCGTTTTCGACCGCCCGCACCGACGCGATACCGTGCACCAGCGTGCACACTCCGCAAATGCGTTGCGCAAAGGCCCAGGCCTCACGAGGATCGCGGCCCCTCAGGATCAGCTCGATGCCGCGGACCATGGTGCCGGAGCTGTAGGCGCCGGTGATCGCACCCTCGCCGTTTGTCTCGGCTTCGATCCTGAGATGGCCTTCGATGCGCGTGATGGGATCGACAACGATGCGCTCGCTCATATCTCGGCTCCGCGGCGGCTATAGAATACGCCCGTTTCGCTTCGGGTCAGGAAGACCAAGAACGCATGCATGAGCTTGCCGAATGGAAACCAGATCAGCAGCAGGGCGACGCTGAGGATGTGGATCGCAAGCAGCGTTTCATACGGCGCCCACAGATGGCTGACGGCGATCAGACCCGTGACGACCGGCAGCGCGGTGACGAACCAGCTGAAATAATCATTGAACGTCGAGATCAGCCTCAACACCGGACTCGTCAAACGGCGCGCCAGTGCGGCCACGAGCGAGGCAAGCGTGATAACCGCAACGACAGAGATGATGCCGCTGGGCAAGTGCGGCCACGACACGCCGAACAAGCCTCGAAGAAAAAGGATGTGCTGTGCCATCCCGAACACGACGATGGCCAGTCCGATATGGAACACATAGCCGTTCACTGTCGCGAAAAGCGAGGCTCGCACGAATGGCTTCGGCGGCCACAAATGGCGCACAAAACCCCGTGTCGCGCCAACAATGGCGAACGGCGCCCCCGGCCGCGCCACCGATTTGTCGCGTGCCCAAGGCAGCAGCAGCAATGACAGCAGCCGCCACGACACGCCGAACACAAATACGGCGAACGCAATCTCAAGAGCGGGTCCGCGCGCGAAATCGAGCAATGTCATGATTGCATTTCCTTCGCCGCCTGCTTCTTCTTGCGCCGTGCATGCCACGCGCTCGCCGCGCCAACGGCCGCACCTGCCGCCACTGCACCTCCTACGATCGCCGCATCATTGCCGGTGCTGGCGGAGAGGGGCTTGTAGAATCCGCCCTTGTCCCAGAAGTTCGGCTCGGAACAGCCGAGACAGCCATGCCCCGACTGAATCGGGAACGACACGCCTCCGTTCCATTTCAGAGTGGCGCACGCGTTGTAGGTGACCGGGCCTTTGCAGCCGACCTCGTAGAGGCACCAACCTTCGCGCGCGCCTTCGTCATCGAAGCTCTTGGCGAACAGGCCCCTGTCGTAGAAGGGGCGGCGATAGCAGCGGTCATGGATGCTGTCGCCAAAGAAGGCTTTTGGCCGGTTCATATGATCGAGGTCGGGAACCTTGTTGAAGGCGAGGAGATGGGCAAGGGTTCCGGCCATCGCTTCGGGGATGGGTGGGCATCCCGAGATGTTGATCACCGGCTTGTCAGTGACAATATCGGAGACGGGCACGGCGCCGGTCGGGTTTGGCTTGGCATGTGGGATTCCGCCGAACGCCGCGCAGGTGCCAACCGAAATCACGGCGAGCGCATCCTTCGCCGTTTCCTGCAGCACCTGCAGATTGGTTTTGCCGGCATTCGTCGAATAGACGCCGCCATCCTTGGTGGAAACCGATCCATCCACGATGACGAGATATTTGCCCTTATTCTCGCTCATCGCCGTCAGACGCGCCTCTTCGGCCGCAGCGCCAGACACGGCCTGCAACGTCTCGTGATAGTCGAGCGAGATCAGATCGAAGATCAAGTCCTCGATCGTAGGGCTGAAAGAGCGCGTCAGCGATTCGGTGCAGCCCGTGCATTCCTGGAACGACAGCCAGATGACCGATTGCCGCCGGGCTTTGCCCAGTGCCTCCGCCATCGCCCTTGATGCCACCGGTGGCAAAGCCATGACGCTGGCAAGGTAGGTCGTGTATTTCAGCAACGCGCGCCGGGAGAGGCCGCGCTTGCTGAGCAGATCGCCAACGGTCTCCCGCTCAGACATTTTCGGCGTCCTTCTTTTCGGATGGTGCGTTCAATTCGTCGCGCAGGCGCGCGCAGGCGGCAGCAATATCTGCATCATGTGTCACAAGAATTTGCGGACACGCAGTGATTTCGATACGCTCTGCTGCAACCCTTTCGTCAGCGCCGAAGTGACGGACCCACCACACGCCGGCATATTGGGTTTCCCAGATTTCGCTCGTGCCGGCCACGGTCAGCAGAATTTCCACCTCTCCTCGGCCCAGACGCTCTTCCAGCTCGCTGCGGTCGGCTTCGGTCATCGGCAGACTGCGCAAATCGATGGCGGCATGCTGGCCAGATTCACCCAGGGTCGTCAGCAGTTGGGCAATCTCCTGCAGCAGGCTTTCAGCCAGACCCGTGCGGATGGCGGAAGCGCTGCCAGATTCAAGCATCATCATTCCATCCTTCGAGCAGGGAAAGAACGATCCGGCAGGCATGCGGGATGGCGGCAGAGACGACGGGGGTCGGCGAGAGGCCCCATTCGGTCGACGCCGGTTGAATGGCGACGAGTGCGCGCCGCCTGGGCTCGCTGCCGGCGAGTCGTGCTGCAGACATGAGATCTGCAAGCGCAACTTCATGGGCGGTTCGCTTCTTGCCGGAGAGTTGCCGGTCCATGTCCCGGCCCTGAAAAACTCGCACCGCGCCCGGCTCCGCGCCAAGCTCCATGGCGTCCACGGCGATGAACGAGCCGAACTCTTCGAGCTCGGAGAGCAATGCAAGCCCGATCGTGCCGCCGTCGCGCAGCACCACCCCGTGACCGATCTCGCCATCGAGCTTCATTGCCTCGAGCGTGCGAATGACATGCACGCCGATGCCGTCGTCACATAGAAGACTGTTGCCGATTCCAAGAACCAGCGTGTCAGTCGCTGCAACGTCGGTTCGCATTACAAGCCCCGTCCCGTGCCCCAACCCTATTTTGACTTGACGACAGTTTTCCGATCATTGACCTCTGTCAATAGTTCACCACTATGATCATAATAGACCTTAGAAAAACCGCGCTGAGGGTGGCATGTGCCTTGGAATACCCATGCAGGTTGTGGAGCGGGAAGGGTTCGTGGCGCGATGCGAGGCCAAGGGTAGCGAACGCTCGGTCAGCCTCTTTCTCCTTCAGCATGAAGATATAGTGCCCGGCGATCATGTGATGGTCCATCGCGGCTATGCCACGCAAAAGATATCGGAAGCCGACGCACGGATCGCCTGGGAGCTTTACGACGAGATGCTCGCCGCGGACGAGACGTTGCTTGGCAATGTATGAGCTTGCCGTCTGGCAGAGCTTGGTGCACGAGAGCGAACGCGTTGCGTCGCCCAATGCAAAGCGCCGCTGTGCCGCCGCGGAACTTGGCCGGTCGAATTGAGATCCGAGCCGTTGAGCCTCGATTCTGGTGGCAACGCCTTATGCCGCCGGATCGCGCGCCCGCGTTACTCTCGCGATGAGAGCCTCTTTGAATTCCGCGAAGTCCAAGGAAGCACCGCAAACATGCGCGCATGCATGCTCAAATCCGGACGCGCATGTCACGGAAACGCTAATCAGTTCGGCACAACGGGGTAAGGTCGGGATGTACTCAGACCCCGCGCGCCGCACGCGGCGCGCGCCCATTGCCGGGCAGCGACACTCGTTACCTCCGCTCGAGCGACGCCGGCATGAGTAGTTTCCGATACTACCCACACGTTCAGGGAGAGCGCTCAGTCAACCGTCGAAGAACGCAGTCCATATAGCTTCTCGACCGGACAACGTGGAAATCTCCGAGTTGTCTCATGTCCCCCAGTGAGGAAATCACCATGAACATTAAGTATGTGCTTTGCGGCGTTGCGCTTGCCGCGTTTGTGACACCGGCCCTCGCCGCCAGCCAATTCTATGTGGTGCAGGACACCGCGACGAAGGAGTGCTCCATCGTGGAGGCGAAGCCGACGTCTGCCACCATGGCTCTCGTGGGCACGACAATCTACAAGACGCAGGCTGCGGCCGAGATTGGAATGAATGCTGATAAGATGTGCGCACCGAAGTAAGCTCGTATCTTGCTTTGTCATAGAGCCTCGGCAGTAACGCCGAGGCTCACTCCTTTAGTTACACGCTGGACCCGGTCTCGCCCGCAAACCGTGGTCGGACCGGGCCAACAGTCAACGCCGGCGCCTCGGTTGCGCCTAATCCTGCATCAGCTGCTGGGGCGGCAGCGGCACTCGGCACCGTGTGGTTACTTGATGCAGCAAAGATTTTGATGCTGCAGGTAACGCACGGCCTTCCGTGCGGCAACCTTACCCTAGGTACTTTCCGACTCTGGCTGGCCGAGGCCGATGTGTGCGAAATTGCGTGCACAGAAGGGGCGCGTCGAACTTGCGGCGTAGGCCCCTCAAACGCCAGCGGCTTAGTCTCGTCGTACGCGGCGAGAGCGGAGCCGCTGGCTCTGCCGGATCTCCCCAAGCTGCTCGCTTGCATCGCCCCGCGGCGGCTGAGTCGAGCTTAGGAACGTGAAAACATGACTATCCAAACGCAGAACGGAAATCGCCAGCCGCTGGAAATCCCAAGTGGCGCGATTGCGAGTCGGTTTATCAACGATTGGAGCGAGGAAAACAGGGCTAAGAACGGCGCCCGGCGCTCCGCCTGGCAGAGTCCCAATACGTGGGCAAAGCAGGACGAGGACATCGAAAGAGAATTCGAATTCCGCCGGGCCTGCATCGTCGCGTCTGGTCGGCAAACGCCGCTCGTGCGCGTCGCCGCTTTCTTGGTCAGCTTGTCGAGCATCAACGCGAACGAAGGGCGAGATCCGTGGGTGGTCACTGAAACCTTTTCGTGCGGATTTGTTGCGGACTATCTCGGCCTGAGTGTTGAGTCTCTGGCCGCAATCCTCGTTGAGCTTGAGCGCCGGGGATTGATCGAGCCATGCCCGCCCGCGGGCCTTCGGCTAAAGGACATCTGCGCACTTGACGAGGTCGCCGCTCAACCTGTTGTGCCGCTCTGGCCAGGCCGGCGAGAGGGCCCAGCATTCGATCGCGAACAAGGATCCGACCCGCGGCAGTCAGCACAGAGCCGGATGTACCCGAGTTCGCCCGACACTGAACTGAAAGCGGCCGGAGTCCGAATTTAGCCTGCGGTCTCGCGATACGGCCCGGACCAGACTCAACCACGGGGGACAAGCAAATGTCGCTCGGAACCATTCTCATTATCATCCTCGTCATTTTCCTGCTCGGGTGGCTTCCCCGCAGCGGGGCCGCGTTCCGTCGGCAATCCGACACCGGCCGGAACGATCGCAAGTTGTTTGCAAACCAACCTGAGAGAGATACCCGATGACAGATGCCAAACGAGCCGAGCAAGTAGCGCGCGATACGATCTTGAATCTGCTGTCGGATGAGGAGAACGCCAAGGTCAGCACTGCCGAGGCCGCAACTCGACTAGCCGAAGGAGCGGAATACCTGGACCTGGAGCATCTCGATCGGGGTATCCAGCGCGCCGAGACTGCGACGGCCAAAGCCACGATGGGGCATCTCCTTCCACGGAGCGCAGTTCGCGACGAAACTTGGAACAAGATCCTCGCACAATTGACTGTCTGAGGCCGCTTTCGGCCTTTAAGATCGGCATGCAGCGCTCTTCCTTCAACGGGATTGCTTTGCTGGAGTGCCGGATCTTTGTGTCAAGGCGCTCGTTGCCTTCTAGACATGAAGCATTGCGCTCCCGAGCGAAGCATTGGGGACGCCATGAGCGGGCTCCGCGTACACACCGAAAGCCACCTTGCCTTCCCCCAAGGAATTCGGCCGTCTCCCGGGGGCTGACGTGGCAGTGAAGGGGCGCATGGTCACCCCCCTGACCGGCGCCCCAATTTGTTCACGGCGTGGCAGGTGTGGCCGGTGTCGTTGACGGCGCGGCAGGTGCGGGTGCCGTGGCCGAAGGCGTGGCGGCCGGCGTGGTCGCCGCTGGCGTGGTTGAGGCTGTGTGCCGGTAGCCCGGCATTCCGGCGTAGTACCAGACGCCTCCTGCCACGACGATGATGAGAACAATGATCGCGAACACTCGCATGGGGTTTCCTCCCTTTCTTATGCGTCTTATGCGTCTTATGTGCGCGCAAATTAGGGTCGGCTTGCCGTCGAGAGCAAGGGATCTTAGAGCTCTTCGAACGCTGGCGCGTTTGGTTTGGGTCGCGGCGGCTCCAACAGAAAAGCCCGGTCTCTCGGCCGGGCTTTGTCGTATTTACCGGCGAAGGCGTTCGGGATTACCACCACCAGCGGCAATGCCGATGGCCATGCCGCCACCAGCAATGATGGTGACGATGGCGATGGTGACGACGCCAGTAGGTCTTTTCCACGAGGCTCTGCCCGCTTTTTAGCGGCTGAAGCAAGCCGGCCGCGGGTGCGGCGTTAGCCGACGGCGCGACTGCCACCATGAGGGCAGCAATCGCCAGTGCTGAAAGAAGCTTGGGCATTATGCGAGGGGTAACGCGCGTG
This sequence comes from uncultured Alphaproteobacteria bacterium, assembly GCA_963728165.1. Classification (GTDB taxonomy): domain Bacteria; phylum Pseudomonadota; class Alphaproteobacteria; order Rhizobiales; family Hyphomicrobiaceae; genus Hyphomicrobium_A. The sequence continues at coordinate 471,341 of CAVSIY010000004.1, forward strand.
CGTTCGACTGTCGGGAAAACGAGAGATCTGGTAGTAAGCGCGGTCGCGGCGGCGATCAGAGGCCCGGACCAGTGCGGACATGCCCCTGGTTCTGAGAGCCGACTGGCTTTGTTGGCGGAATGCGAAATCGCGGGTGCGCGCGCCGAGATACTGCCGATGCAAGAACCAAGGTGGCCTCAGATGAACCTAGTCGAGATCACATATTTCTCCGACGTCTTGTGCATCTGGGCTTACGCCTCGCAAGCCCGCATAGAGGCCGTCGAAAAGAAGTACGGCGATGCTGTCCGGATAGAGTACCGGTTCTGCTCGGTCTTTGGAGACACAGATCGAAAAATCACCTCCACCTGGAAGGACCGGGGCGGATACCACGCGTTCAATTCACATTTGCAGGAGGTGGCGAAGCGCTTTTCGCATATCGAGATCCACCCAGAGATCTGGCTAAGGACACGCCCGGCAACATCGGCAAGTGCACATCTGTTCATGAAATCTGTCCAGCAATCAATGCATGGAGTGGCAGAGAAAAATGCCTCTTCGTCAGGGCGTGTGTTCGGCCAGGTATTGAGCGCATTTCGCACCGCGTTTTTCCGTGACTGTCGCGATATCGGTCGTTGGGATGTCCAGTGCCAAGTAGCCGAACCCCTCGGCGTTGATCTCGCCGCGATCGAGCAGTGCATCCACTCTGGCACCGCATTTGCCAGCCTCGCTGCGGACTATCAAGATGCCGACAAGATGCGGATCGAAGGAAGTCCGAGCTTCGTCCTAAACGAGGGCCGCCAGAAGCTCTATGGGAACGTTGGATTCCGCCTGATTGAAGCAAACATTCAGGAACTTTTGCGCTCCCCGGACTCAAGTGAAGCCAGTTGGTGCTGAAGTCTGCTGCAGATCAACTTCTGCCGTGAGGATGCGCAACAAGCCGCCTGCTTACTCGATCACCTCATCGACGCGCGCTAATAAGGTGGCCGACACCACGACGCCGGCCGAAGAGAGGTAAGCAGATGAGCGAACACGTGGATGTCATCATCATCGGGTCGGGCACGGCGGGCCTTTCCGCCATGCGCGAGGTGCGCAAAAAGACCGAGGATTTTCTGCTGGTCAATGACGGCTCTTGGGGGACGACCTGCGCGGCCGTAGGCTGCATGCCCTCCAAGGCGCTGATCGAGGCCGCAAATGTTTTCCACCGCCGCCATGATTTCGAGGCTTTCGGGCTGAGAGGGGCCGAGTCCGTTTTGGCCGATGTGCCTGCGGTGCTGGCGCGGGTGCGCCGTCTACGCGATGATTTCGTCAAGGGCCCGGAAAAAGTGCGTGACAATCTGGGTGCGCGCGCCATTGCCGGGCGGGCGCGGCTTCTGGGGCCTGACCGGGTGGCGGTGGAAGGCCGCGAGATTGCTGCGCGCTGCATCGTCCTTGCCACCGGAAGTCGCCCCGTCGTGCCAAAGGACTGGGCGCGGTTCGGTGACCGCATCCTGACCACCGACACCCTGTTCGAACAGCCCGACCTGCCGCGCCGCATCGCCGTTGTGGGCATGGGCGCGATCGGCATCGAGATGGCGCAGGCCTTGTCACGACTGGGGCTGGAGGTGGCGGGGTTCGACGCGGTCAAGGCTCTGGCTGGGCTGACCGATCCGGAGGTCACCGCCGCCCTGCAAACGGCCCTCGCCCGAGAATTCTCCTTCCACCTTGGCGCGGCGGTCGAGCTTGCAGAGGCGGAAGGCGGCATCGCCGTCAGCGGCGTCGGCGATAGTTTCACCGCCGATGCAGTTCTGGCTGCGATGGGGCGACGACCGAATATTGACGAGCTGGGGCTGGAAACGCTGGGCGTGGAGCTTGACGACCGCGGCATGCCTCCGGTGGACCCAACCACGATGCAGATCGCCGATCTGCCCGTCTATCTGGCGGGAGACGCCAATGGGCACCTTGCCCTTCTGCATGAGGCCGCCGACGAGGGCCATATCGCCGGGCAAAACGCTGTGGCCAAGCGCCCGGCAAACTATTGCCGCCGCACGGAACTAACAATCGTCTTCTCCGCACCTGGCGTGGCGCGGGTGGGCGCGCGCCTGGCCGATCTCAACCCCGACGCCATCGCCATCGGCAGCGCCGATTTCACCCGCCAGGGCCGCGCCCGCATTGTTAAACGCAATGTGGGGCTGATGCGGCTATACGCCGACACGAAAACGGGGCGGCTCAAAGGAGCCGAAATGTGCGTGCCTGCGGCCGAACACATCGCGCATCTGCTGGCACTGGCCATTGAACGCGGCCTGACCGTGCAAGACATGCTGGCCATGCCCTTCTATCACCCGGTGCTCGAAGAGGGTCTGCGCAGCGCCCTGCGCGATCTGGCCCGCCAGCTGCCGCAGAAGGGCGGCTCGGACCTCTCGCAGTGCCCCGAGATGGGGATCGAGGCGCTGGACTGACGGCGCGGAACATTTCGCAATTTGAATTTATTCTGGGCAGTGCCGGCAGCTTCGTGTTGCGTGCAATGACTAGGCCAATGGCTTGGTCAAATATGGAAACTTCGCCATCTTTTACCCTTCGCCGGTAGCAGCAAAAAGTAGCAGTCGAGTTGGCGAAGCCCTTGCAGAACAAGGACTTCTGGCACATCAATGGCTTATGGGTGAAGTGGCGCCCCGAAGGGTGCTCCAAGAAATCAACAAGCATGGGCATTTTTTCGGAGGTTAGTCATTTCGCTTACCCCATATGATCTCAATGCGTTACAGACCCAGTGACTAACCTCTTCCAACCCACAAACTCTCTCTCTATCTGTACCTATCCCGCAGCCTTGTCCCAAGAGCCGACAACAGCCACCCCGCGATTGGGAGGTCTCTGCCGTAGGCAATCACGTCCGCTCTTGGGATAAACACTGTCACCGGTACCGATAAGGCGCTTCACGCGCACCTTTCTCCGCCACCGAACGCCTCATCCAGGTCTTCTTGAGACTATCGCGAGACCAATGCACCGGCCCATTGAAGGTTGGCCATGCTCTCTTCGCCTTTTCGTGCGACGCTCTTCAGTGAAGCGCGCGAACTCTCTTCCATCGGCAAGCTCCGACGACGGTGACGCTTCTGTTGTATGACAAGTTGTCGCCGTTTCGGTGCCTGCAAGGCATTAGCCGAAACCTCACAAATCTCTTTCCGCACGGGTATATGCTCTTCATTCGCGGTACTGTCTCCGGTGCCGGCTCTCAGTTCGAACCAACCTCGGCGATCGCCAAGCAACTTCTCGACGGCGGTTACGGCGACAGCCACCACAAACCCCGCGATGCCGCCCGGCAAACCGCCGAGCGAGGCACCGACCACGGCGCCCACGAACAAATTGGCAATTGGTATCAGCATCATCCCCGCGAGGATGACGGTGGCGATAGCATCAAGCAGCATCATTCCCCCGATGCGGCGACCTACCTGACCTACCTAGATCCAACTCGTGAGCCGACATTGGGACCATCGCGCGACAATTGCATAGCTGTGACTGAGAGGAGCACTCGTTGAACTTGCGCCCCTTTTGGGTGCATCTCCTCAAGGGCAAGGAACGTCGCTTTTCACTATTCGTTCCCGCGGAAGCCAACCAGACCGGACCTCCCGCCTCAACATAGTCTCCTTGCCCCGGACGCAAGCTTGCGCAAGCGGGCAGATGATCTAAGCCAAAATTTTCATTAATGGCCTCAACTTTTGGGGCCTGATCGGTCCTTCAAATGTTGCTAAGGTTTCGCCGACAATCGGCTGAATGGCCAAATTCACGAGATCAGATGAGCGCCCTGACGCTATCGAATGTAGGCAAAATCTTCGGCAACTCCGTGATCCTCGAAAACATCAACCTCGAGATTGCGGATGGGGAGCTGATCGTCTTCGTAGGCCCTTCAGGCTGCGGAAAGTCGACATTGCTGCGCCTGATCGCCGGACTAGATGAGGTATCAGGCGGTGAAATCGACATCGGAGGGAAGATCGTCAACGATGTCGCTCCCGCGCGCAGGGGCGTCGCCATGGTTTTCCAGTCATATGCGCTTTACCCGCACATGACGGTCTATGAGAATATGTCGTTCGGCTTGCGGCTTGCCAAGCTGCAGCCTCGGGAAATCGACGCAGCGGTGCGATCGGCTGCTCGCAAGCTGCACATCGATCACCTTCTCGACAAGAGACCGAGAGTGCTATCCGGTGGCCAGCGGCAGCGCGTCGCCATCGGGCGCGCGATCGTGCGCAAGCCGCAAGTGTTTTTGTTCGATGAGCCCCTGTCCAACCTCGATGCGGCGCTGCGGGCCAGCATGCGCTACGAGCTGGCAAAGCTGCATGGCGAGCTCAAGACGACGATGATTTACGTGACGCACGATCAGATTGAGGCGATGACGCTCGCAAAACGCATCGTCGTACTATCGGCGGGGCATATCGAGCAGGTCGGCACGCCCCTCGAACTCTACAGGGATCCCGACAATATCTTCGTTGCCGGCTTCATTGGCTCTCCGCGCATGAATTTCCTCGCCGCAGAGATTTAATCGACAGGGCCGGGGCGGGTCGTCGTACGTCTTCCCTCCGGCGATACCATCGAAGCGGCCGCTGACGCCCGCTTGGCACGACCAAAGCAACACGTGACACTCGGCATCCGCCCGGAACATTTTGATGGGGGTGTGAAAACAAACGCACTTCCGGTGAAGATTCGATTCGTCGAGTCGCTCGGCAGCGTCACCATCGCTTACGGCAAATTGGACGGAACCGAGACGGAGGTGACCGTCCAGCTGCCCGGCGACGTCGATGTCGCCCCCGGGAAGACGATACGCCCGGGTCCCGCACCGCACGCCTGCTATCTGTTTGATAGCGAGGGCCGCGCCATCCACCGCCTTTCTGCGCCAGAGGTGGAGCCCACGATCGCAGCGTCGCCGCACCGGCGCGGCAGTTCCGCGTAAGGCCGCAGCGTTGTCATATCCCTAAACCGCGGTTGGGCTGCCCTCTTCCGGGTCTGCCAGGATAGCTCCGTTTGTGGCGACGACCTTCGCGTAGAAGTGTGCGCTGTCCTTTGGCGTACGCTGCTGACTTGCGAAGTCGACGTGTACGATGCCGAAGCGCTTCGAGTAGCCGAGCGACCATTCAAGGTTGTCGAGCAGCGACCAAACCATGTAGCCCCGCACGTCGACGCCCTGTTCAATCGCATTGTGCACGGCACCGATATGCTCTCGCAGATAATCGACTCGCAGAGCATCCTCAACCCTGCCTTTCGTCGCCGTCGGCGGATCGAAGAAGGCCGCGCCGTTCTCGGTGACATAGAGCGGAATATCGCCGTATCGGCGTTTTACCCACAGGAGCGTCTCCGTCAGCCCCGGCGGGAAGACCTCCCAGCCGGTCTCCGTGTAGGTGGCCTGCTTCTGACGCACCGCGCACGCCTTAAGGGGCCAAGCGTTGGCGTCGAAGCGCGTGACGCTGCGGGTATAGTAGTTGATCCCTAGGAAATCGATCGGCTGCGCGATCAGCGCATAGTCCTGCTCCGGCCACTGCGGCCACGCCTCGCCGAATATCTCGACCATCTCCTCCGGATAGCGGCGGAAGAACACGGGATCGAGGTACTGGCGGTTCATGTAGGCTTCGGCGCGGCCGGTCGCGGCGACGTCGGCAGGATCGTCTGAGGCGCGATACTTCGGCTCGATGTTGACGACGAGCCCGATCTCATGGCGGCCGGTGGCCCGGTAGGCCTGAACGGCGGTACCGTGCGCGCGTAGCAGGTTGTGCGAAGCGATGGGAGCCTCGAAGCGGTTGCGATGCCCCGGTGCCAGGGCGCCATGAAGGTAGCCGCCATCTACAATGACCCAGGGTTCGTTCAGCGTGGCCCATTTCTTCACACGCCCATCGAGCCGGCGGAACATGACCTCTGCGTAGTCAGAAAACCACTTCGAGATATCTGGATTGAGCCAGCCCCCGCGGTCATCGAGCGCCGCGGGGAGGTCCCAATGATAGAGCGTGACGAGCGGCTCGATTCCAACTCCAGCAGGGCATCGACGAGCCGCTCATAGAAGTCGAGACCGGCAGCATTCACGGGTCCTGTGCCGGAGGGCAAGATCCGGCTCCACGAAATGCTGAAGCGGTAGGCTTGTAAGCCGATCTGCCGCATCAGAGCAATGTCATCGGCCCAGCGGCGATAGTGATCGCAGGCGATGTCGCCGGTGTCGCCGTCGCGCACTAGGCCCGGCGTGTGCGTGAAGCGGTGCCAGATGCTCGGCCCGGCGCCATCCGCCAGCGGCGATCCTTCAACCTGATAAGCGGCTGTTGCGCTACCCCACAAGAAGCCACTCGGAAAGTGTGCAGTGCGCATCGCTGGCCCTCAAATTTGTTGCGCTGCAATTCGAGCGCACGCATCGATTTCACGACTTGACTATCCGATTGCGTAGCACGCAAGCCACGCCGCAATGCAACATACGCACTCGGATTAACTCTTCAGTCGAAAAGATCAAGTTCGAGAGTTGTCGCGCCCCGCGTATGACGATAAGCGTCGGTATACGGGGGAAGGGATGATCTCCTGCCAATACAAAGATCTGAGAAGCCGTACACGACGAGATCACAGCGCGCCTTCGGTGTCCGCGCGAATTCTCTCCGCATGTTTCACGT
>CAVSIY010000005.1:0-141848 GCA_963728165.1 uncultured Alphaproteobacteria bacterium
TAGCTACTTTGGCGGTGGGGCCGGTACTTCCGTTCGTGGCCCGTCGCCGACATCGATCAGGAACCACAACTTGACTGCTCTTGAGGGGAAACCCGGCATTGCCATCCCCGGCTTCAAGCTCAACAAGACGGGCAAGCTCGTCCGCAGCCATAAGGGCGTGGCGGTCTCCAGGAAGATCGCGCAGCGCAAGACCCGGAAGTGGAGGGCGGCGCCGCGGGTGCTGTGCTAAGCCGATCCGGTGTCTAGGAGAGCCCAAGTTCGCCGACGAAGTCGCTGGCCCACCCCTCAACGGTCGCGATGCCGTTTCCGCCGTCATGGGACAGATCCCAAGCAACGAGCGCAAAGACGATCACCATGATCGCGACCAGGCGCATGATGCTCAGTGTGCGCCGGAAGGGTAATCAGCTTGTTGCCATCGAGGCACTTGCCGAAAATTTCATCGTTCAGCAAGGAATGGTCCGCTATCAAACTATCTCTGCTGCCTCTAATTTAGGCAGGCTGATTCTTCGGCCATGAGGGATCAGCTATACCCACGGACTAAAGGCCCGGATGACAGTTGCCCAACCGCCGTCCGGGCCTTCTTTGCGTTCCGTTCTCACTATGCAGACAGCGAACTTTCTGGGCGCAGAGTGTGAACTGTTCACGGCCTCCAGTCCGGCTCTATGGCCGATGGGGTGCCACAATCGACCGATAACGGCACGGTGCCATTGACAGTGCCATACGCCTAAGCCACATAGAGTGCCATAAGTCTGTGACGCAAAGGAGCGCACATATTCATGGCCAAGACGGTCTTTTACGCCCGCGTCTCGACGGCGGGGCAAAACCCGGACCTGCAGATCGACGCCGCCCGCAGGCTCGGCGTTCACTCCGACAACATCTACGTCGAAAAGGCGAGCGGAACCCGCCGCGATCGCCCCGTGCTCGCGAAGGCGCTGGTCGCATGCACCAAGGGTGACACGTTCGCCTGCTGGAAGCTCGACCGCGTAGGGCGCAGTCTGGCCCACCTGGCGAAGCTTCTGGAAGATCTGGAAAGCCGCGGGGTCCGCTTCCGCACGGCCGATGGCTCGCTCGATACGACGAGTTCGAACGGCAAGCTGGTGCTGCACATGCTGGGCGCTGTCGCGCAGTTCGAGCGCGATTTGATCCTCGAGCGCACCCGCGCCGGGCTCGCCGCTGCCCGCACGAACGGCAAGCGGCTGGGGCCGCCCGTGAAGTGGGACGCTAGTATGGTACCGCGCGCACGAGCGCTCATGGACGCCGGCGAGTTATCGGCGGATGAAGTGGCCCGCACGTTCAACGTCTCGCGCCGGACTCTGTTTCGCGGGCTAAAGGCCGCGCGCGAGCACGATGATCTGCTCGGATCGACATGAGGGCTTTATTGCCGGCAGCGCGGTGATCTTGGGCGACCTTCGGGCATTCGAACGTCGCCACGACGTCGGTCTAGACACGGTACACGCGCACCTCAAGTCGGCGTTTTGAGGGGCTGTGGGACTGATGGGAGCTATCTGTCCGCTTTTTGCCGATTAGCCGACGGTCGGCGACTGTCACCACGACTACCGCCTTTGACCCGAACCTGCCGAACTGGGTATCTCCCCCGCAGTCTTCGGGGCCGCCGGTAAACGACGCAGCCGCTGGCGCAGCGGCTGGCCCGCGCACCTCGATGCCCTCGGACTCGAAGATCTGCACTTTCATGGCCTGCGCAAGACGACCGCCACGGCACTCGCCGAGGCAGGCGCGAGCGCGCACGAGATCGCAGCGGTCACCCTACACGCGACCATGGCGATGGTTGAGCACTACACGAAGGCTGCGGACCAGAAGCGGCTCGCCACGGCGGCGATCCACAAGCTCGAGGCGGCGCATCGCGGAACCAAGCGGAAACGGAAAAGTGGTAACACCGCGGACGGAAGTGGTAACACCTGAAGCGGCGCGCTTCCGTAAGTCATTGATCGAGAGAAGTAAGAATGGTGGGTGATGAAGGATTCGAACCTTCGACCCGCTGATTAAGAGTCAGCTGCTCTACCAACTGAGCTAATCACCCGCGCCGCCTTCGCGCTTGCCCGCCGCGGCGGACCGCCATGCCATCCGGCGCCATGACGGCAAACATGGACGGCAAAAGGGCCCGACATGCGAGCCCCGAGAGCAGAGCCTCTAGCATCATGAGGCGGTGCTGTCCAGCCGCCGCGCTGCGGCGCGGACCCCATCCCGCTTGCGGCCGCTCAGCCCTTCGCGCGCGTCTTCGCGTCACCGGGCCCGTCTGCTACACAAAGGCTGTCAAGGTACGACTCAAGTTCGCGTGCCGTTGTCCCTCACCGGCCCCGCGGCCTCCTGGTGACCCATGGACGACAAGCGCAAAGCCCCCCGACGCCGTGTCCTGAAGGAGGGCAAGATCGTATTTGCCGACGCCATGCGCGTGATCGACTGCACGATCCGCGACATGTCGCCGGAGGGCGCGCGCCTGCTCATCTCCAATACCATCGGCGTGCCCGACAGCTTCAATCTGTACGAGAAATCGACCGGTCTGCTCTACCCCGCCAACGTCGTTTGGCGCCAGAGCAATGCCCTCGGCGTCAGGTTCGACGCAGCGCCTTCGAGCATCCACGACGCCGTCAACAAGCGCTACGCGCGCCTCAAGTTCGCCTGACCCCTTTCAGCCCGCTGAAGCCCCGGCCCCGGGCGGGCTCAAGGCCGCATGAGCAAATGCGCATGCTCGCTGAGACCGGCGAGCACGGCGGCCGAGCCCTTGACGACGCAGTGCATCGGGTTCTTCTGCACATGGAACCTGACGCCGACGCGCCGCGTCAGCGCCGCGTCGATCTTGTCGAGCAACGCCCCTCCGCCGGTCAGGTGGATGCCGCGCCGCGTGATGTCGCTCAAGATATCGGGCGGCAGATCCTCGAGCGCGCGCTGCACGAAGTCGGCGATCGTGTCGATGGGCTCCGACAGGGCCTCGGCGACGTCCTTGGGCGTCAGCACCACGCTCTTGGCCAAGCCCTTGCGCAAATCGCGGCCGCGAATGTGCACTTCCGCCGCGCGCCCGTTGACGGCGGCCTGCGCCGTGCCCGCCTCGATCTTGATGCGCTCGGCGTTGGCCTCGCCGATCAGCAGTTGGTGCGCGCGCCGCACGTAGCGGATGATCGCCTCGTCCATGGCGTTGCCGGCGCAGCGCAGGGTGCGCGCCGAGACGATGATCCCTCCCGACAGAACGGCGATGTCGGTGGTGCCGCCGCCGATGTCGACGACCATGGCGCCACCCGGCTCCTCGATGGGCAGGCCGGCACCGAGCGAGGCCGCCACCGGCTCGGCGATCAGGTAGACCTTGCGCGCGCCCACCGACACCGCGGTCTCGTAGACGGCGCGGCGCTCGACCGGCGTGGCGCCTGCCGGCACGCAGATCAGGATGCGCGGACGGCGGAAGCCCAAAGCGCTCTTGGTGCGCTTGATGAACTGGCGCAGCATCTCCTCGGTGGCGACGAAATCGGCGATGACGCCGTCGCGCAACGGGCGGATGATCTCGAGGCTCTCCGGCGTGCGCCCGATGAGCGCCTTGGCCTTGCGCCCGACGCCAAGGATCTCGCGCACGCCGCGGTAGGCGCGCACGGCGACGATGGAAGGCTCGTCGATGATGATGCCGCGCCCGGCCACGTGCACCAGCGTGTTCGCCGTGCCGAGATCGATCGCGACGTCGTCCGAGAAGGCGCTTGTCACACCCAGATGCATCATCTGCCCGCAAGCCTCGGACGCGCCGGCAATCCGGGCACGCCGAGGACGCAAAGAGCCACTCTGGCCCGGCGCGCGTCAAGGCGGGTTTAACGCGTTCGCCCGGCCAAGCCAACGCGGGGCTCAGACAGGCGCTTGGACCCTCAGGGATCGGCAGTCAGTCCTGAGCGGCAGCAAGCCGCCTTACCCGCGATAGATCCACCATCTTGCGACTTTGATGAAGATCGTACTCGGCCTGCAAACCGAGCCACATCTCGGCCGAGCTACCAATGCTCCTCTCAAGGCGCAAAGCCATATCCGGACTTACCGCACGCCTGCAGGACATGAGCTCATGCAGGGTCTGGCGGCTCACCCCAAGAGCGGCCGCCAGGGCCGGCTTGGTCAACTTCAAGGCTGGAAACACGTCCTCCCGCAGGACCTCGCCAGGGTGGACGGGCGCGATGGATGCGTGGCGCTTCGTCATGGGACTCCTCTTAGTGATAGTCCTCGTAATCCACGTCCACGGCATCTGGCCCCTCATCACTCCAGCCAAATGTCAGCCGCCAGTTCTGATCGACCCACACAGCCCACCGTCCACCCCGTAGCGCATGGAAGCGCCAACCTGGCAGGTCCATGTCATTCGGGCGCGTCGCGTGGTCGAGAACGCCGAGCTGGCGCCTAATCTTTTCGGCATGACGGGGATCGACGCGGCGCCGATCTCCCTTCCACCAGAAGCGCTCTAGCGCCTTGGAGCGAAAGCTTCGGATCATAAGCCCGACACATCTCGACCTCGCACGATAAGTAATGCCATGCGTTACTTAAGTCAATAGATGCTTTACTTGATAGCCTTTGGGCAAAGCGCGAACGGCGCCGGCCTCGGGTCAGAGGCTGGCGCCGCCTAAGCGGGTTTTCACCCAGAGCTTGCCGGTCAGAGCGCCTGCTGCTGTACGCGGGCCGTCTTCTGGCGCTTGACCAGGAGCTTGTTGAGCGCGGAGACGTAGGCGCGCGCCGAGGCCACCATCGTGTCGGTGTCGGCACCCCTCCCCGTCACCATGCGACCGCCCTCTTCCAGCCGCACCGACACCTCGGCTTGCGCGTCGGTCCCTTCGGTCACGGCGTGCACCTGGTAGAGGTCGAGCTTGGCCTCGTGCGGGACCAGCATCTTGATGGCGTTGAAGGTTGCATCTACCGGGCCGTTGCCGGTCGACTGCACGGTGTGCTGCACGCCGTCGATGTCGAGCGTCAGCGTCGCCGACTGCGGGCCCATATTGCCGGCGATGACCGTCAGCGACACCACCTTCATGCGGTCGTGCATGTGGGCGATACCCTCATCGACGAGCGCCTCGATGTCCTCGTCATAGACGTGCTTCTTGCGGTCGGCGAGGCCCTTGAAGCGCACGAAGGCGTCCTCGAACGCGTTCTCGCCCAGCTCGTAGCCCAGCTCCTTCAGCTTGGCGCGGAAGGCATTGCGGCCCGAATGCTTGCCCATGACCAGCGAGGTCTTGCCGACGCCGACCGATTCCGGCGTCATGATCTCGTAGGTCTGCTGGTACTTGAGGATGCCGTCCTGATGGATGCCGCTCTCGTGCGCAAAAGCATTCCGCCCGACGATCGCCTTGTTGTACTGCACCGGAAAATTGGTCACGGCCGAGACGAGACGGGAGGCGCGCGACAGCATCGTTGAGTCGATGCGCGTGTCGTAGGGCAGCACGTCCCCACGCGTCTTGATCGCCATCACGATCTCTTCCAGCGCCGCGTTGCCCGCGCGCTCACCGATACCGTTGACCGCGCACTCCACCTGGCGCGCGCCCGCGTCCAAGGCGGCAAGCGTATTGGCGACGGCGAGCCCCAAATCGTTGTGGCAATGGGTGGAGAAGATCACTTGATCGGCGCCCGGCACGCGCTCGCGCACGCTGCGGAACATCGCCGCGTACTCCTCCGGCGTCGCATAGCCGACGGTATCGGGCAGGTTGATGGTGGTGGCGCCGGACTTGATGGCGGCCTCGACGCAACTGCACAGGTAGTCGATCGGCGTGCGGGTGGCATCCATTGCCGACCACTCGACGTCGTCGACCAGGTTGCGGGCGCGGGCAACCGTTGCCGTGATGATCTCCAACACCTGGCCTTCCGTCTTGCGCATCTGGTGCGCGAGGTGGATGGGCGAGGTGGAGACGAAGGTGTGGATGCGCCCGCGCTTGGCGTGGCGCACGGCCTCGCCCGCCCGGTCGATGTCGGCTGCGATCGCGCGCGCGAGCCCGGCAACGGTCGCGTTCTGGACGCGCTTGGCGATGGCGCTCACCGCCTCGAAGTCGCCCTCGGACGCAATCGGGAAGCCCGCCTCGATGATGTCGACGCCCATCTGGTCGAGGCAATCGGCGACCTCGAGCTTCTCCTCGAAGGTCATGGTGGCGCCGGGGCATTGCTCTCCGTCGCGCAGCGTGGTGTCGAAGATCCGCACCCAGTCGGCCTTGGGTTTGTGGACTTGGTCCTTATCGGAATTGGCGCTCATCGGTCTCGTCTTTCGCTTCGGCCAGCCCTCTTCGGGAGCTGGAGTTGATCCATCAGCTCGCTCGGCTTCTTATCCCCTGAGCACCCGTCCCGGATCGTCCCGAGACCGTCGAGGCTCAGGGGCTGGTAAGGAGGAGGATCAGGGCTGGAAGTGCGCATGCCGACGGCGCGCTGCGGAGGATCTCCGCGCGGGCTGCAATACGGCCGTCGATGGCGTTCGGCTGGCGCATGGGCAGATGTCTTAATACATCTCGCCCGCTTTCGCTAGAGCGCAGAGTGCCGCCAATTTGGGCACGGTTGACGAGGTGGCAACGCCCGCCCCGCCCCGACCGGGCCCTTGGCCGGTGCGGCGCCCCCGCTCCCCTCAGGTCGCGAGCGTTCCCTCGACCATGCGCACCGCGTTGCCGCCGATGCGCACGCTGTCGAGCTTGCCGCCCTCGACGATGAGGGTGAGCTGAATGGCGCTCGGCCGCCCCATCTCCTGGCCCTGCTCGATCATCCGCTTGTGGGACCCGTCGGGCAGGACGTCGAAGGCGCTCAACACGCCGGCAAAGCCAACCGCTGCGGCCCCCGTTGCCGGGTCCTCGGGCACCCCGAGTTGCGGGGCGAACATACGCGCGTGGAACGACGCCGCCTTGTGCACGCACTGGCGCGTGTAGAGGTAGACCCCGTCGACCTCGCTTTCGGGAAAGGCCGCCGACCAGCTCGCCCCGTTGACCCGGGCCCGCGCGATCGCCTCCAGGCTGATGACCGGCACGTAGGCGAACATGTTGCCGGCGCCGACGCGCAAAGCCGTGTGGTTCTCGAAGCCGATCTCGCGCGGCAACAGGCCGAGCGCGTCGGCGATGCGGTCACGTGCGGGCAGCGTGCCGGCCATCTCGGGCAGCTTGGGCGCGTCGAACTCGGCGAACGGCGCCTTTCCAGCCTTCAGCCGCACACCAACCCGCACCGGCCCGATCGCCTGCTCCAGCGCGATGATGGCGTCGCGCTCGCCGTTGACGACGGGCGCCCGCAGCTCGGCCAGCAGGATCGCAGTGCCCACCGTCGGGTGCCCGGCGAAGGGCAGCTCGCGGCCGGGCGTGAAGATGCGAATCTTGGCCGAGTGGGCCGGGTTGTCCGGCTTGAGGACGAACACCGTCTCCGACAGATTGAGCTCGCGCGCGATCACCTGCATCTGATCGGGTGCAAGCCCGTCGGCTTCGAGCACCACGGCCAAGGGATTGCCCCCGAAGCGGCGGTCGGTGAAGACGTCGAGCGTGTGAAAGGCGAGCGCCATGCGAAGGTCCTGGGGGAGGCGCGCGCACTCTGCCGAATTCGCGGGCCCGGTCAAGCGGTTAAAAGCAAGCGCAGCAGCGCGACGGCGTGGCGCGGCATCATGTCCGCGTCGATCTCGGCGCAGCTGCGCACGATCACGATGTCGGCGAGCTCCGGCTCGGACTGGCTCCGCACGTGCTTAAGCATCTCCTCGCGCAGCGCCTCGGCCGCAAGCGGGCTCCGCCACTCGATGCCGATCGAGACCAGAGGCCCGGCGCGCGTCAACAGGTAGCCCGGCGCACGCGCGAGCTTAGCGCAATCGAGCCCGGTCTCCTCGATGAGCTCGCGCGCGATGCTCGCCTCGATATCGATCCTTTCGCCGCTCACGTCGCGCGCGTCGATGAAGCCGCCGGGCGGATAGGCGAGGCCGCCGTTGACGTTGCCGCGCATCTGACGGCCCAGCAGCACGTAGCCCTCGCCTGAGCGGATGACGGCGGAGCCGAAGCCGTCGCGCACGCTCGTGTCCGCGTAGCCGCTCTCACGCCAGAAGAGGAAGCTCTTGAAGTCGGTGCGCACGAACGTGCCCCGGAACACCTGCCCCTCGAGCGCGCCGGAGCGCAGCATAAAGACGGTGCCGTCAAACAGCGCGGGGCGCTCGGCGATGGCGCTCTGCCAATGCGCGGCAATCTCGGCACGGCGGTCTTCGGCAAAGGGCCACGGTTCCGGTGAGACGCCGAGCTCGCACTGAGCGATCCTCAGCGATCGATCCTCGGTCTCTCCGGGCTGCCCTGCCGCCATTTCGGCTCCTCTTTGAATCTGATCGAGCACAAGGAAATTGCGGGATATTTCGTCAGCAGGCGAAAGAAATCCTTTTTTCTGCCGCGAGGCGACCACGCTCATTCCCAGATCGCAGTGTGATATCCCAAGGCGCGCGCGAGGATCCGGCCCGGGGGTTTTAAGACAATGGGCAGGTCTGGCGCCCGCATCGACAGAAGAGAGACAGAAGAGAGTATGGGACAGCCCGGACATGCGTCCGCTCGCACGCGAGCGTTGCCGGGTTGACATAGATCATGACCTGCGCGTGACGCAGGCAAACCGCACGGTCGTCACGTGCGGGCGCAAGGAACTGCAATCCGGCGGCGCCGTCGCACGATGGTGCCGCTGGAGCGGACGGCGGAGGTCCCCGCTTCTCTGCCGTCCGTTTCCTGCGAGCGCTCGCCCCGAAGCCGACTACCAGCTTCGCGGACGAGCCCCGACCCGGAAGGCCCGCGCGACCGTAGCCACACGCTACCCTCCCCAAAGCGGCTGCGCGGGTCTTCTGCGGCTCGCGCCGGCAAGAGTTCCCGCGCAGCCTCAGCTCATTGCGGGTCGAAGCAGCCGAGCGCCTTCGAGCCGCAGCCGTAATAGCCCCAGATTTCCGCCGAGCAGCAGTACGTGCCGCGCTTGCAGCGCCAGCGATGCACCTTGCCCGTCAGCGTCACGTGACGGCACACCTTGGCGTGGTGGTACTTCTTGGCTTGCGCGCCCGACATCGTCCCCGACGCGATGAAGCCTCCGAACGCCAGCGCAACGACCAGCGCGGCCAGTGTAAGAAACCGGATCATGAGCTTACCTCCCTTTCCTGTCAGTCAAGGTCGGCATCATGCCCACACGGCGTTGTCAGGGCTATTGGTCGCGCACCCCTTGGGGGCACCTTATCCACCGCAGCTTTCTGACTGCCCCCAACCTTTGCGGCGCACGGCCCCCCGCTCGCATCCCTTAGGGGATGCGCGACGACCCGAAATCCAAGCGCTCAGAGCTCGCCCCTATGGCGCCGACCGGCCGCCCTCAGTTGCGCTGCTTATCGACGAGCGCCTTGGCCTTGATCCACGGCATCATGCCGCGCAGGCGCTGGCCGACCTCCTCGATCGGGTGAGCGTCGTTCATGCGGCGGATCGCCTTGAACTTGGGCTGGCCCGCCTTGCACTCGCGTATCCATTCGGAGGTGAAGGCGCCGGTCTGGATGTCCTTCAGGATCCTCTTCATCTCCGCCTTGGTGTCAGCCGTGATCACGCGCGGGCCCGAGACGTACTCGCCGAACTCGGCGGTGTTCGACACCGAGTAGTTCATGTTGGCGATGCCGCCCTCGTAGATGAGGTCGACGATCAGCTTCACCTCGTGCAGGCACTCGAAGTAGGCCATCTCGGGCGCATAGCCGGCCTCGACCAGGGTCTCGAAGCCGGTGCGAATGAGCTCAACCAGCCCCCCGCACAACACGGCCTGCTCGCCGAAGAGGTCGGTCTCGCACTCCTCCTTGAACGTCGTCTCGATAATGCCGGAGCGGCCGCCGCCGATGGCGGAGGCATAGGAGAGAAAGAGGTCGTGCGCGTTACCGCTCTTGTCCTGATGCACGGCGAGCAGGCACGGCACGCCGCCGCCCTTGAGGTACTCGCCGCGCACGGTGTGACCCGGACCCTTGGGCGCGACCATGCCGACATCGAGGTCGGCGCGCGGCTCGATCAGGGCGAAATGCACGTTGAGGCCGTGCGCGAACATCAGGGCTGCGCCCGGTTTCATGTTGGGGCCAAGGTGGTCCTTGTAGATGTCGGCCTGCAATTCGTCGGGCGTCAGCATCATGATGACGTCGGCCCACTTGGCGGCGTCCGCCGCCTCCATCACCTTGAGGCCTTCCTTCTCCGCCTTACTCGCGCTGGCCGAGCCTTTGCGTAGGCCGACCCCGACCTCCTTCACGCCGGAATCGCGCAGGTTCAGCGCATGCGCGTGGCCCTGGCTGCCGTAGCCGACGATCGCGACCTTCTTGGCCTTGATGAGATTGATGTCGGCATCACGATCGTAATAGACGCGCATGGTAGCTCTCTCTTGGGTTGGGCTTGTCGTTGTCGTTGCGCAACGGCTGCCGGCGGCAGCGATTGATGCGGGGGCTGAGCGAAGGGCTCCTTTTAGAGATTGGCGGGGCCGCGGCCAATGGCGGCAATGCCGGTGCGCGACACCTCGACGAGGCCGAGCTCGGTCATGATCTGGATGAACTGCTCGATCTTGGAGGAGCGGCCCGTGATCTCGAAGACGAAGTGCTCGGTCGAGGCATCGATGACGCTGGCGCGGAAGATTTCGGCAAGACGCAGGGCCTCGATGCGTTTCTCGCCGCGGCCCGTGACCTTGATGAGCGCCAATTCACGCTCGAGCGCCTCGCCCTCGATGGTCAGATCGTTCACGCGGTGCACGGGCACGAGCCGTTCCAGCTGATGCTTGATCTGCACGATGACGTCGGGCGTGCCGCGGGTGACGATGGTGATGCGCGACAGGTGCTTCTCGTGCTCGGTTTCCGTCACCGTGAGCGAGTCGATGTTGTAGCCGCGGCCGGAGAAAAGGCCGATGACGCGCGCCAGCACGCCGGGCTCATTGTCGACCAGCACCGACAGCGTGCGCGAGACGACCGCCTGCTCGGCGCCGGGCCCCACGTAGTGGGTCTTGGAAAGGGTTTTCACCATGGCGCTCTACTGCTTCTTCTCGTGATCTTTGGACGGCAATCCGAGCTTGGGAACCGGCATGTCGACGCCGGGAAAGAGCGCCTTGAAGAAAAGGGGAAAGCCGTGCTCGTCAACGAGCTTCTTGAAGGCCTTAACCCGAGCGGTCGGCACGTCGTAGGACGCAAACGCCGTGGCGATGCGCCTGCCCATGGTCTCGGCCAGGAGCTGCGGCGTCGGCGCGCCCATCTTTTTCAAGGTCTCGGGCGGAATGCGCGAGTAGATCAGCGCCAGGACTTGCGTCTCCAGATAGTCCTGCGCGATGCACGCCTCGAACGCCTTGGTGTAATCGGAATTGAGAGAGTGCGTCTTGTAGCAGGCGTCGATGAAGGCGAAGGTGCGCGTGGCGCCTTGCGTGCGCTGCATCTGCGCAAGCCGCGACGCCGCTTCCTTGATATTGGCGACCTGGTCCCAGTCGGGCTTGCCGGCAGCCGCAAGCGGAACACCGACCGCAAGCAGCATCGGGAGCGCCAGCAGGACAGCCGCAAGGCGCGGCCCCGGGCCGCGGGAGGCGCCGCGCCGAGCCTTGCGCGGGGGCAACAGCCCTGGCCGCGTCCGAACCTGCCCGTCATGCGCTGCCATTACACGAGCACCTTGCCCTCGTCGCCGATCGCCTGCGCGACCTCCTCCTCCGTCACGTCGTCGCCCAAGAGCATCTCGTTGTGCGCCTTGCCCGACGGGATCATGGGGAAGCAGTTGGCGAGGGTGGCCACGCGGCAGTCGAACATGACCGGCCCCTTGGTGTCGATCATCTGACGGATGGCGTCGTCGAGGTCGGCGGGGTCCTCGCAGCGCATGCCGGTCCAGCCGTAGGCCTCGGCGAGCTTGACGAAGTCGGGCAGGCTCTCGGTGTAGCTGTGCGACAGCCGGTTGCCGTGCAGCAGCTGCTGCCACTGGCGCACCATGCCCATGTACTGGTTGTTCAAGATGAACACCTTGACCGGCAGATCGAACTGCATGGCGGTCGAGGCCTCCTGGATGTTCATCAGGATCGAGGCGTCGCCGGCGATGTCGATGACGAGCGACTTGGGGTGGGCGAGCTGCGTGCCGATGGCAGCGGGAAGCCCGTAGCCCATGGTGCCGAGGCCGCCCGACGTCATCCAGTGGTTCGGCTCCTCGAAATGAAAGTGCTGGGCCGCCCACATCTGGTGCTGGCCGACCTCGGTGGTGATGTAGACATCGCGGTCCTTGGTCAGCTCATAGAGCCGCTCCACCGCGTACTGCGGCATGATTACGTCGCGCGACTTCTTGTAGGAGAGCGATTTCTTGGCGCGCCACTGCTCGATCTGCTTCCACCAGGCCTTGTGCGCCGCCTTGTCGAGCTGGGGCGACCTCGACTTCCAGACGCGCAGCATGTCCTCGAGCGTGTAGGCGACATCGCCGACGATCGGCAGGTCGACCTTGACGTTCTTGTTGATCGAGGAGGGATCGATGTCGATCTGGATCTTCTGCGAGCCGGGCGAGAAAGCATCGATGCGACCGGTGATGCGGTCATCAAAGCGCGCGCCGACCGCGATCATCACGTCGCAGTCGTGCATGGCGAGGTTGGCCTCGTAGGTGCCGTGCATGCCGAGCATGCCGAGCCACTGCTTGTCGGAAGCCGGGTAGGCGCCGAGCCCCATCAGCGTCGAGGTGATGGGAAAGCCCGAGAGCCGCACCAGCTCGCGCAGGAGCTGGCTCGCCTTGGGGCCAGAGTTGATCACGCCGCCGCCGGTATAGAAAACGGGGCGCTTGGCGTGCGCCATGAGGTCCACGGCCTCGCGCACGGCGGCCTGGTCCGGCTTGACGCGGGGCTTGTAGGTTTTGTGCGCGATGTTGGAGGGGCCGACGTAGTTGCCGCTCTCGAACTGAATGTCCTTGGGGACATCGACGACGACGGGGCCCGGGCGGCCGGCCTTGGCGACGTAGAACGCCTCGTGCAGCACGCGCGCCAGGTCGTTGACGTTCTTTATCAGCCAGTTGTGCTTGGTGCACGGGCGCGTGATGCCGACCGTGTCGCATTCCTGGAAGGCGTCGTTGCCAATGAGGTGGGTCGGCACCTGGCCCGAGATGCAAACGACGGGAATGGAATCCATGAGCGCATCGGTGAGGCCCGTCACCGAGTTGGTCGCACCCGGGCCTGAGGTGACGAGCACCACGCCGACCTTGCCGGTGGAGCGGGCGTAGCCTTCGGCCGCGTGCACGGCGCCGCCCTCCTGGCGCACGAGGATGTGCCGGATCTTGTCCTGCTGAAACAGCGCGTCGTAGATCGGCAGCACGGCGCCGCCGGGATAGCCGAAAATGTGCTCGACGCCTTGGTCGATGAGCGCCGCGATCACCATCTCGGCGCCCGTCATGGTGCGTGCCATCACGTAACTCCACACAACAAGGCCGCCGAAGCGCGAAACGGTATGCCCCTTGGCACTCCGCGCGCGGCCGGCGGCGCTTTTCTTGGGCGCAACCTAGGGCCGCCAAATTGGTTGGTCAATGCTAACGATCAATAAAAGATACAAAATTTGCCTCATTACTTTGCATATCTTTCTCTGAAATCCATTTCCACGACATCATATTGCCACGGGCCCACGTGAGCTGCCGCTTGGCGTATTGGCGCGTCTCCGTCTGCGCCGCCGCGACCGCGTCGTCCCGCCCCAGCGTGCCGGCAAGATGCGCAAGCAGCGGGCGCAGCCCCAGCGCGCCCATGAGCGGCAGCGCGCGGGTCGAGGCCGCGGCCCGCGAGCTGGCGCACCTCCTCCAGCGCGCCGGCGGCGAGCATGCCTTCGAAGCGCGCATCGATGCGTCGGTAAAGCTCGTCCCGCTCGGGCGCCACGACGATGCGGATGGTCTCGGCCGCGTCGAGCACCGGCGCGCGCGGTCGCTGCTGCCAGTCGAGCAGCGACACGCCCGAAGCATCGAGGACCTCGAGCGCGCGCACGATCCGCTGCGTGTCGCCCGGCGCCAGCCGCCCGGCCATCTGAGGATCGCTGCGGGCGAGGACGGCGTGGAGCGCGCCTGCCTCGGCCTTGGCCGCTTCTTGGCGCCAATGCGCACGGATCGCCTCTGGTACCTCCGGCATGGGCGACAGCCCTTCGATGAGCGCCTTGAAGTAGAGGCCGGTGCCGCCGACGATGATCGGCCGCAGACCTTTCTCGCGGGCTCTACGCAGCGCTGCTTGGGCGTCGGTGGCGTAGCGCCCGGCCGAGTACGCCTCGCTCCCCGCAACGAAGCCATAGAGCGCGTGCGCGGACGCGCGCCTCGTCGGCGGGCGGGGGGCGCGCGCTGAGGATGCGCAGCTCGCGATAGACCTGCATGGAATCGGCGTTGATGACGATGCCGCCCAGCTCCTCGGCCAGACGCAAGGCAAGGCCCGACTTGCCGCCGGCCGTCGGTCCCGCGATGAGTATGGCGCGTTTCAATCGTCATTCACCCGTGCCGTGGCGGACGCATCGGCGCGCCCGCACTATATCTAACGTATGCCACGCTCACCGCCTGCCTCAATGGCACCAGGCCCCATATCCTTACCGGCGCGGGGATTGCGCCCGCACCTGCCCGATAGACAGTGGATTTTCGGCTATGGCTCGCTGGTCGATAGCCGGCATTTGTCGGAATTTCTGGCGCGCCACGGCATTGCGCTCAACCAGCATTGCCATTGCGAGCTCGGCGGCTTCAAGCGGACGTGGAGCGTGGCGATGAACAATGCGCTGACGCTGCCCGGCTACAAGTACTACCTCGATCCTGCGACCGGAGATCGCCCGCACGTCTATGTGGCCTTCGTCAATATCGAGAGGCACACCGACACCGCCGAGGCCCGCATCGCCGGCATTCTGTTCGAGGTGGACGCAGCGGCGCTGGCGCTGCTCGATGCGCGCGAGCACAACTATGCGCGCCACGACGTTACCGCCGATCTCTCCATTGCGGTCGAAGGCACGGTGTGGAGCTATGTTGGACGCCCCGACGCCGCCGCGCGCTTTCGGCACGGCCTGGCGACGAGCTCGGTCGTCATCGAGGAAGCCTACAAGCACCGCATCGAGGCGGCGTATGCGCGCGCGCGTCTGCCCTTCGCGGCGGAGATGCCAGACGACATCCCATCGGTGACGCTCACCCGGGTTGACACCTGAGACGGCCCCTTGTCGGGGCTCAGTAGTCGATCGTGGTGCGCAGGCCCAGCACCGCCGCGTTCGGCACCGCCTTGGTCGCATCGTTGGGATCGCGGACGTGCCCGCCCGGATTCCAGAAGTACTGGGCGTCGGGCTGGATGATGAAGCCCGGCACCACCTCGGCGATGTAGCTCGCCTCGAGCACGGCCTCGTAGCTGGCGACGATGGGGCGATGATGCGCCTCCTCGCGGGCGATGACGTCGGAGGAGATGCCGGTGTGGGCGAAGCCGATGCCGAGCACGTCGTCGGGCCGCGCGCCCATCATGCCGGTGAAGGTGAGCCCCGCCTCCCAATAGAGGCCGATCGGATTGCGGTTGGGAGGCGCGCCGACGACGCGCCCGAAGGCGGCAATGCCCTTGGGGTCCCCCTCCCCCGGCAGCCGATAGAGCATCTGGTCGATGACGCCATAAAAGCCCCAGTCGCCGTCGATGAGCCGGGGCGGCTCTCTGGTGAGCGCCAGCCGCACGCCGCCGGTGATGACGCGCTGGTGGCGGAACTGGCCGAAGTTCTGGTAGCCGCCGAGCTTGACGGTGCCGGCGAGCTCTCCCGGCCGCTGATTGTACTTGTAGGCGCCCTCCGCCATCACGAGCGGGGCCGCATCGAGCGGAAACAGCAAGCCGTAGGGGTTGCAGACCTGCGGGTCCTGCTGGGGCAGACAGTTTCCGGCGGGGTTGCCGTTGAAGACGCCGATGAGGAGCCCAAGCGCATCGTTGGATTGAAGGCAAGCCGCACACCCGGCGTCGCCAAGGGATAGGCGGGACCGTTCTGCGGCATGTTGACAGCGGTGATCGACGGCCATCCCCAGGTGCCGTTGAGGAACGCCTCGCCGCCCTTCGACAGCATGAACTCGGAGTTGGCCGCCAGCTCGCCGAAGCGGACCGACACCCTGTCGTCCCACAGCTTCTGCTCGAACCACATTTCGAACAGCCGCGTGGCGTCGTCCGCCTCGATGAAGCTCACCGGCATCAGCACGCCGAGGTCCGCAGCCGAGATGCTCCCTCCATGGATCTGATAGCCGTTGGCAAAGAAGCTCAAGCCCGGCCAGCCGATCCCCTTTTCGAGATCGGCTTGCACGGCAAGCTCGAGGCGGCCGTCATAGAAGGTGCCCTGCCTGAAGCCGCCGGTTGGATTGCCCAGCACCTCGCCGATGTAGTTGACGGCAAAGGTGACGCCGCGCTTGGCCAGGCGCCGAGCGCACGCCGCCGGGGTCGGCGAGATCCCGCGGCAGGCTCGTGCCGATCGAGGGCTCCGGCAGCCCCGGAACGCGGTCGCTCTCCGCGTCGCTCGTTTGCGCCAAGGCCATCGGGATCATGGCGAAAGCGGTCGCCATGGCCGCCGCCATCGCGACCGTCACCTGCAGCCTCGATCGAGGCCGCCAAAGCGCCCGGACCATGCCAGCAATTCCGCTCCGCCGCACGCATACTGGGTTGTCCTCAACGGGCTCGAATAAGCGAATCGAGCCGCGCTGCCCCTACTATCGCAGGATTGCGGGACCGCCCAACAGCGACGAGCACTGGCGCCTCGGCTCAGTAGTTGATGGTGGAGCGCAGTCCGAACACCGCGGCATCCTTCACCGGCGGGCTGCTGGGATCGCTGTCATCCAAGGCAACATTCCCGCCCGGATTCCAGAGGTACTGGAAGTCGGGCTGGATGGTGAAGCCCGGCACGATCTGCGCCA
Organism: uncultured Alphaproteobacteria bacterium; assembly: GCA_963728165.1. Taxonomy (GTDB): domain Bacteria; phylum Pseudomonadota; class Alphaproteobacteria; order Rhizobiales; family Hyphomicrobiaceae; genus Hyphomicrobium_A. The sequence continues at coordinate 16,794 of CAVSIY010000005.1, forward strand.
TATAGCTCACCTCGAGCAGACCCTCGTAATCGAGGATGACCTGTTGGGTCGGATCAACTTTGATCTGCCTGGCGCTGGCATCGTTGGAGAGCCCCGTGTGCGCATAACCGATGCCGAGCACGTCGTCGGGGCGCGAGGCGATGAGCCCCGTGAACGTCAGGCCCGCCTCCCAGTACATGTCAATGAAGCTGCGGTCCTCCGGCGCCCCGATCACACGCCCGAAAAACGAGATCCCCTTGCCCTCGCTGGACTTGTAGATCATCTGATCGAGAATGGCGTAGAGACCATAGTTGCTGTCGCTGATCACCGCGTCATCCAACAGGCGCGGGAAGTCGCCCTCCTGATGCCAACCGCCGAGCTTGACCGTGCCGGGCAGCCCCGCGAGGCTGTACCTGTAGCCGCCCTCGAACATCAGCAGCACCGGATCGGAGACGCGGAAGCTCAGCCCGTCGTCGTTGCACACCTGCGGATCGTCGCTCGCACAGGTTCCGGCCGGGTCGCCGTTGAAGACCGCGGCCATGAGGCTGAGCTGGTCGTTGGGCGTGAACGCGATGCGCACGCCCGGCGTCGCCAGGGGATAAGCGGGGCCGCCGCTCGGCAGATCGGCCGCGATGATCGAGGGCCAGCCCCAGGTTCCGTTGATGAAGGCGCCGCCGCCGTCGGAGAGGATGAACTCCGAATCGGCCGCGAGCTGGCCGAAGCGGATCGACAGCTTGTCATCGAGCAACTTCTGCTCAAACCACATCTCGAACAGGCGCGTTGCCGGCGTCGCCTCGATGAAGCTCACCGGCATCAGCGAGCCGAGAGCCTCGCCCGTGATGCTCTGCCCATGCATCTGATAGCCGTTGGCAAAGAAGCTCAGGCCCTTCCACCCGAGCATCTTCTCCAGGTCCGCCGAGACGGCCACCTCGAGCCGGCCGTCATAGTAGGTGCCCTGCTTGAAGCCACCGCTGGCGTTTGCGAGCACCTCGCCGATGTAATTGATGCCGAAGGTGATGCCGCGGCCAGCAAACGCCGAGCGCACGCCGCCGGGGTCGGCCAGCTCGCGCGGCAGGCTGCTGCCAATGGACGGATCAGGGAGACCGCTGTCCTGGGCGCGGACCGCGTCAGCGGCAATGAGCGCCGTCATGCCCGTAAAACTGAAGAGGGCCAGCTTCGACACCGACGCGGCACTACGACGTCCAGACGCTACGCGAACCATTACGCGACCCCCTAAACTCTACACGAGAACTCAACATTCTTTATTGTATACAATAGAAGTCAGCAATAGGCGCAAGCGAGCATCCGATCCACATCAGCGGAATTTCGCGCTTTGCAGTGGGGTGTGACCGGTGGGGCACGCTGGCGCCGACGAAACGGAACGAGTTGTCGCATCGCGGTTTGACCGCCGGGCTTGTCGGCGTGCGCCGGACTCGCTAGCCATGGAATAATTCCAATGAAGGGCGCTCGCTGCAGGCGCCAAGAGGCAATGGAGGTGAGCATGGCAGACGAGGCGGTCGTCGCCCAAAAGGGCCCCTACCAGGTCGAGCTCACGCAAGGAAAACCCTACTTCTATTGTCGCTGCGGTCGCTCGCAGGGCCAGCCGTTCTGCGACGGCTCCCACAAGGACACCGGCATCGAGCCCTTGCGCTTCGTCGTCGATCACACGGGCACCTTCAACATCTGCGGCTGCAAGACGACCGATGACGAGCCATTCTGCGACGGCTCCCACCTCCTGCTATAGTCGCAAGCTCGGAGCGCGCATCGGGGGGACCGGGCAGAATGGAATACTTCGTCCAGCAGCTGATCAACGGCCTCACGCTCGGCTCGATCTACGGCCTCATCGCCATCGGCTACACGATGGTGTTCGGCATCATCGGCATGGTGAACTTCGCCCACGGCGACGTGTTCATGGTGTCGGCCTTCATCGCGCTCATCCTGTTCCTGCTGCTGACGCAGGTCTTGGGCATCTTCGCCATCGGCATCGCACTGCTGCTCGTGCTCATCTTGGGCATGGCGCTGACCGCCCTGTGGAACTGGGTGATCGAGCGCGTCGCCTACCGGCCGCTGGCAGGCTCGTTCCGCTTGGCGCCCCTCATCTCCGCCATCGGCATGTCGATCTTCCTGTCGAATCTCGTGCAGGTGGTGCAGGGCCCGCGCAACAAGCCGGTGCCGCCCATGCTGAACGAGGTGATCAGGGTGCCCATCGGCGACGGCAACGTGACCCTGTCGATGAAGCAAATCCTCATCTTCGCGCTGACCACCGTCTTGCTGGTCGCCTTCTGGGCCGTGGTGCAGAAGACGCGGCTGGGCCGCGCGCAGCGCGCCTGCGAGCAGGACCGCAAGATGGCGGCGCTCATCGGCATCAACGTCAATCAGACCGTGTCGATGACGTTCGTCATCGGCGGGGCGCTCGCCGCCGTCGCCGGCCTCATGTACATGGTCTACTACGGCGTCGTCAGCTTCACCGACGGGTTCACGCCGGGCATCAAGGCGTTCACCGCCGCGGTGCTGGGCGGCATCGGCTCCTTGCCCGGCGCCGTCCTCGGCGGGCTTCTGATCGGCCTCATCGAGACCTTCTGGTCGGCCTATTTCTCCATCGATTATAAAGACGTGGCCGCCTTCTCCATTCTCGCCATCACGCTGATCTTCATGCCCTCAGGCATCCTCGGCAAGCCCGACGTCGAGAAGGTTTGAGCCCATGGGCGCCGGCAGCAAGGGCGCGCTGCCGCCCCAAGCGGTTTCGACGCGGGAGATCTTGAAGGACGCCGGGCTATGGGCGCTCGTCACCCTCGGCCTCTCGTTTCCCATCATCCTCTTTCGCACCGAGCGCGACTTCTCCAACCGGATCATCCTCGAGCTGCGCCCCTGGCTTGTGGCGGCCCTCGTGCTGGCGGTGTTCGTTGGCAGGCTCTTGTGGCGGCTCGCGCGCCACCCGCGCTACGCCAAGCAACTGCCTTTTCCTCGGCTCGACCTCTCCGCCGACCACAAGCGCTGGCTGCCGCGCGCAGGCCTCGGCGTGCTCCTTGCCTTTCCCTTCGTGGCGCTGGCGCTCGCAGGCCAGGGCGGCGCCATCAAGTGGGTCGACAATTTCGGCGTGCAGATCCTCATCTACGTGATGCTCGCCTGGGGCCTCAACATCGTCGTCGGCCTCGCCGGGCTTCTCGATCTCGGCTACGTCGCCTTCTATGCGGTCGGCGCCTACACCTACGCCATTCTCGCCACCTACGTGATCCCGGCGACCGTCCCCGTGCTGGGCCCCTGGGCCTTCTGGGTCTGCCTGCCGGTCGCAGGCATGCTCGCCGCCCTGTGGGGCATCATCCTCGGCTTTCCGGTCTTGCGCCTGCGCGGCGATTATCTCGCCATCGTCACCCTCGCCTTCGGCGAGATGATCCGCCTCGTGCTCATCAACTGGGTGGCGCTGACCAACGGCTACGCCGGCATCCAGACGCCGCGCATCACCTTCTTCGGGCTGCCCTTCACCACGCGCGGGACCGAGACGACGGTCGGCCAAGTCTTCGGGCTGCCAGGCAGCCCCACGGTGCAGCGCTCGATCTTCCTTTATTACGTCATCTTGGGGTTGGCGCTGCTCGTCGCCCTCATCACCCAGCGCATGCGCCGCCTGCCGGTGGGGCGCGCGTGGGAGGCCTTGCGCGAGGACGAGATCGCCTGCCGCGCGCTCGGCATCAACACGGTCAATACCAAGCTCACCGCCTTCGCCATGGGTGCGTTGTTCGGTGGGCTTGCTGGCGCCTTCTTCGGCGCGCGCCAGGGCTTCGTCAATCCGCGCTCATTTGAGTTTTTGGAATCGGCGACGATCCTCGCCATCGTCGTCTTGGGCGGCATGGGCTCGCTCGTCGGCGTGGCGATCGCCGCGGTGGCGGTCATCGGCGGCATCGAGCTCTTGCGCGAGCTCGACTGGCTGAAGTCGATCTTCGGCAACGACTTCGACCCCGGCCAGTACCGAATGTTGATCTTCGGATTAGCCATGGTGATGATGATGGCATGGCGCCCGCGCGGCCTCATCGCCGCGCGCCAACCTTCGATCGTGCTGCATGAGGCGAAAGCCGTCGCCGGCGACCACGTCAAGGAAGGGCGCGGCTGATGCGCTGGCTCAGCGACCCGCTGCTCGTCGTCGAAGGTCTGACCATGCGCTTCGGCGGCCTCGTCGCGGTGCGCGAATTGTCGTTCTCGGCCGGGCGCGGCGACATCACGGCTCTGATCGGTCCCAACGGCGCCGGCAAGACCACGGTCTTCAACTGCATCACCGGATTCTACAAGCCGACGAGCGGCCTCATTGCGCTCACCACCAGCGGGGGCATCGACCAGGAGGCGGTCGCGGCCCTTGTCGCCTCGAGCCGGCGCTACCGGCACAACGACAGCGGCGCGGGCGGCGACGGGCTGTTCCTGTTGGAGCGCATGCCCGACCACGAGATCGCGCACAAGGCACGTGTTGCCCGCACCTTCCAGAACATCCGCCTCTTCGCCGGCATGACGGTTCTGGAAAACCTCATCGTCGCCCAGCACAATCGCCTGATGCACGCCTCGAGGTGGTCGCTGCTCGGCCTCATCGGGGCGCCGAGCTATGCCGAGGCCGAGCGCGCCGCGGTGGCGCGCGCCAAGTACTGGCTCGACCAGATCGGGCTGACGAGCCGCGCCGACGATGCCGCCGGGTCGCTTCCCTACGGCGACCAGCGCCGGCTCGAGATCGTGCGCGCCATGTGCACCGAGCCGGTGCTGTTGTGCCTCGACGAGCCGGCGGCCGGCCTCAACCCCAAGGAGAGCTCCGCGCTCAATGAGCTCCTGCTCTCGATCCGCGACAACCACGCCACGTCCATCCTGCTGATCGAGCACGACATGACGGTGGTCATGGAAATTTCCGACCATGTGATCGTGCTCGAATACGGCCTGCACATCTCCGATGGTACGCCCGCAAGCGTCAGGCACGATCCCAAGGTCATCGCCGCCTATCTCGGCGTGGAGGACGACGAGGTGGCGCAGGCGAAAGCCGAGGCGGGCGCATGAGTGCACCCCTTCTCTCGCTCGAGCGCGTGACCACCTGCTACGGCAACATCGTGGCGCTGCGCGAGGTCGACGTCGCCGTGCCCGAGGGCGAGATCGTGGCGCTCATCGGTGCCAACGGCGCCGGCAAGTCGACGCTGATGATGACCATCTTCGGCAACCCGCGGGCGCGCGAGGGTCGCATCGTTTTTAACGGCCGCGACATCACCAGGCTTCCCACGCATGAGATCGCCCGGCTCGGGATCGCCCAGTCGCCGGAGGGGCGGCGCATCTTTGCGCGCATGACGGTCGAGGAGAACCTGCGGCTAGGTGCGGAGTTCGCCGGCAACGCCAATTTCGACGAGGAGCTCGCGCACGTCGCCGCGATCTTTCCCCGATTGAAGGAGCGCCTCGCCCAGCGCGGCGGCACGCTGTCAGGCGGCGAGCAGCAGATGTTGGCAATTGCGCGCGCCCTGATGAGCCGCCCCAAGTTGCTGCTGCTCGACGAGCCCTCGCTCGGCCTTGCCCCCCTCATCGTCAAGCAGATTTTCCAGGTGATTGGCGATCTCAACAAGCGCGAGGGGCTCACCGTGTTCCTGGTGGAGCAGAACGCCTTCCACGCGCTGCGGCTGGCGCACCGGGCCTATGTCATGGTCAACGGCGCCATCGCGCTCTCGGGCACGGGCAAGGAGCTGCTCGCCAGTCCGCAGGTGCGCGCCGCCTATCTCGAAGGCGGACGTTCACTAGGGAGGTTGCGCCTATGCGGTACCTGTTGGACCTGGCGCTCGCCGGCGGCGACAAGAGCTTCTATGTCTACCTGCTCGTCACCGTGACGTTGGGCGGCGCCGCAGCGCGCGTCACCGGCTCGGCCATCGCCGCGACCTGGCGCTCGCCCTGGCAAATCCTCGGCGCTGTGTTTCTGCTCGCCTGCGCGGTGCGCTTCTTCCACTACGCGCTCTTTGCCGAGCCGCTGTTGTCGCTGCGCCGCTTCCTGCTCGACTACGGCGTGCTGGCCTTGTTCGCCGCATCGGGCTATCAGCTCACACGCGCGCGCCAGATGGTCGAGCAGTACCCGTGGGCCTACGAGGCTGCCGGTCTGCTCTCGTGGCGGCGCAAGCGCAGCTAACGCGGGGGCCCCCGTGCAGGGGATGACTTTTCGACTGTTTCGGACGAACATGCGGCCCCGAGCGCGCTCATGCGCCTGAGCCGGCGCCTTTCAGCCCAAATGATCACGAGGTATCCCCTATGAAACGAGCGGCATTGGCGGCGGTCGCGATCGTCTTGAGCCTTGTGCTCGCAGGCTGCGGCGACAGCGGCCCGGCGAAGCTCAAGATCGGCCTCGCAGGGCCGACGACGGGCCCCGATGCCGCGTTCGGCTTCCAGCTCAAGAACGGCGCCGAGCAGGCCGTCGCCGACATCAATGCTAAGGGCGGCATCATGGGCCAGCAGGTCGAGTTGGTGGTCGGCGATGATGCCGGCGACCCGCGCCAGGGCGTCTCCGTCGCCAACGACTTCCTTGGCGACGGCGTGCACTTCGTCGTCGGCCACTTCAATTCCGGCGTCTCCATGCCGGCCTCCGAGGTCTACATGGAGAACGGCATCCTGATGATCACGCCCGGCTCCACCAACCCGAAGATCACCGACCGCGGCCTGTGGAACGTGTTCCGCATCTGCGGGCGCGACGACCAGCAAGGCAGCGTGGCCGGCACCTATATCGCCGAGCATCTGAAGGGCAAGAAGGTCGCGATTGCCCACGACAAGACCACCTACGGCAAGGGGCTTGCGGATGAGACCAAGAAGGCGATGAACGCTCTGGGCGTCCAGGAAGTGCTCTATGAAGGCGTGAGCGCGGGCGAGAAGGACTTCACCGCGCTCGTCTCCAAGGTCAAGAACGTCGGCGCCGACGTGTTCTACTGGGGCGGCGTGCACACCGCCGGCGGCCTCATCCTGCGCCAGATGCGCGACCAGGGCGTGCAAGCCGTGTTCATGTCGGGCGACGGCATCGCCTCAGACGAGTTCGCAGCCATTGCCGGCCCGGGCGCCGAAGGCACCCTCATGACCTTCGGCCCCGATCCGCAAAAGCGGCCCGAGGCTCAGGCCGTCGTCGAGGAGTTCCTCGCCAAGGGCTACAAGCCCGAGGCCTACACGCTCTACAGCTACGCCGCCGTGCAGATCTTGAAGCAGGCGATCGAGGCGACGCAGTCGCTCGATCCCAAGTCGGTCGCCCAGTACATGCGCACCGGCGTCACCTTCAAGACCGTGATCGGCGACATCGCCTTCAACGACAAGGGCGACATCAAGCAGCCCGCCTACGTCATGTACACGTGGACGAAGCAGCCCGACGGGCGCATCACCTATGTGCAGAACTGATCACGCACAAGCGCCAGCGCCCGCGGCGCATGAGTGACCTTCGCACACATCTCCTCGCCGTGCTCCTCGCCGGCGCGCTGGCGCCCGCGGCGATGGCCGACGTCCTCGTCGGTGTTGCCGGGCCGGCGCAAGGGCCCAGCCTCACGGTCGGCACCGCGATTGCGCGCGGACTCAAAGAGGCCGCAGAGCACATCAACGCCGATGGCGGCGTGCTGGGCGAGCCCATCGCGATTGTCGAAGCCGACGATGGCTGCGCCGCTGCCCAAGCCGAGGAGGCGGCGCGCGACCTCGTTGCCCGCGGCGTCAAGCTCGTCGTCGGCCACCCGTGCGCCAGCGCGGCCATCGCCGCGGCGCGCGTCTATGCAGCGGCCGGCGTCGTGTTCATCGCCCCGGCGACGCGGCACCCGGCTCTGACCGAGGCGCGCGCCGGACCCCTAATCTTTCGCCTCGCCGGGCGCGATGACCGGCAAGGCTCATTCGCGGGCGACTACTTCGCGCGCACGTTTGCGCAAGGGCCGCTCGCGGTGGTGAGCGACGGCAGCCGCTTTGGCGAGGACCTCGACCGCGATGCGCTCGCCGCGCTCAAGCAGGCCGGACGCAGCGACGTCCTCACCGCAGCCATCAAGGGCGGGCAGAAGGATTATGCCGGCCTCGTCGCCAAGCTCGGCACCGCACGGACCCGGGCGGTGTTCTTCACCGGATTTCCCATCGAGGGCGGATTGCTCCTGACGCAGATGCGCGCAGCGGGCCTCGATACTGTTTTCCTCGGAAGCGATGCCTTGGCCAACGCGCAACTGGCCGAGACGGCAGGCGCCGATGCGGAGGGCGCGCGCGCCCTGCTTGCCCACGATGCGGCGCTCGCGGTGTCGGAGGCGATGGTGCGCCAGCGCTTCGGCTTAGAGAGGCCGGCGGCTCCTGTCGTCTCCGCCTATGCCGCTCTGGAGGCCTGGAGTGCGGCCGCCGCGCAGGCGCACTCGCTCGCTGGGCCGGCCGTCGCCGCGGCCCTGCAGCAAGGCGCCTTCGACACGGTCGAGGGGCAACTGTCGTTCGATGAAAAAGGAGATGCCCGCCTCCCCTCCTATGATGTCGTCGAATGGAAAGACGGCGCCTGGCGCCCGCTCAAGTGAGCCCAAAACAAAAAAGGCAACCGGCGCTTTGGCGACGGCTGCCACGTAAGTTTGCTGCCGCGAGGCAGCCTGCGAATAGGTCTCAGTCGCGGCCCTGTGAGGCGGCCATGCACTCGGCCATCAGCCGCTTCTCGATGAGCGCCAGGTCTTCAGGCACCTTCATTCCGGCCTGCCGGTAGCGGCGGATCTTCGCCTGCACCTTGGCATAGCATTCTCGGGGGTCGTCGGTTTGCTCGAGCTCGATGTTGAGCTCGGCGATCTCACTCTGCATCTGGTTCGGCATCGTTTGCCTCTGCCCTCTCGTTTCCTTGACTACCTTTGCTTCTTTGCATACAGCCGGCCCGGTTTTCCCGCGCACGATCATCGACCGTAGTAGAGTCCATTAGCTCCACTTAAGTAACTTTCTGTTTCAATAGTCACCGTTTCAAGAGTAACTCTTCGATTTCTCCCGTCACGTGACAATGTGTCCACAGTCGTCGGCGAACCGGCGGCGCGCCATGAGCAACTCCATTGTGGCGCGATTTAGACGTCACTACAGATCTATTGCTGCGACGCAGTGCTTCCCTGTGTGCGTTGCAACACGGCCACGCGGTTTCGCCCGCGGCAACAGATGCTTGTATGGGCAGCCGTACGGCAAGGCTGGGTGGGCGGTGCCCGCTTGCGGCGCGACAATTGAAGGGAGGGTGGCCCTCTGCTACGGCTCCCGCTCACTCTGACGAGGCCTAAATGATTCCCCGCTACAGCCGCCCCCAGATGGCAGCGATCTGGGCGCCCGAAACGCGCTTTCGCATCTGGTTCGAGATCGAGGCCCACGCCGCGGCCGCCATGGCCAAGATCGGCGTCATCCCCCAAGAGGCGGCCAAGGTCATCTGGGAGAAGGGCTCCAAGGTCACCTTCGACGTCGCCCGCATCGACGCCATCGAGGCCGAGACCAAGCACGACGTCATCGCCTTCCTGACCCATCTCGCCGAGCTGGTCGGCCCCGAGGCGCGCTTCGTCCACCAGGGTCTCACCTCCTCTGACATCCTCGACACCTGCTTCAACGTGCAGCTCGTGCGCGCCGCCGACCTTCTGATCCTTGATCTCGATCACTTGCTGGCTGCGCTGAAGCGACGCGCGCTCGAGCACAAGCTCACTCCCACCATCGGCCGCAGCCACGGCATCCACGCCGAGCCGACCACCTTCGGGCTGAAGCTCGCTTACGCCTATGCCGAGTTCGCGCGCGCGCGTTCCCGCCTGCTGGCCGCGCGCAAGGAGGTGGCAACCTGTGCGCTCTCGGGCGCCGTCGGCACCTTCGCCAACATCGACCCGCGCGTCGAAGCCTACGTGGCCGAGAAGATGGGGCTCACGCCCGAGCCCGTCTCCACCCAGGTGATCCCGCGCGACCGCCACGCCATGTATTTCGCCACCCTCGGCGTCGTCGCCTCCTCGCTGGAACGGCTCGCCACCGAGATCCGCCACCTGCAGCGCACCGAGGTGCTGGAGGCCGAGGAGTTCTTCTCGGAAGGCCAGAAGGGCTCCTCCGCCATGCCGCACAAGCGCAATCCGGTTCTTAGCGAGAACCTCACCGGGCTTGCCCGCATGGTGCGCGCCTACGCGCTGCCGGCCATGGAGAACGTGGCGCTCTGGCACGAGCGCGACATCTCCCACTCCTCGGTCGAACGCATGATCGGGCCCGATGCCACCGTCACCCTCGACTTCGCGCTGGCGCGGCTGACGGGCGTCATCGACAAGCTTCTCGTCTACCCGCAAGCCATGCTGGCGAACCTGGAGAGGCTCGGCGGCCTGCACAATTCCCAGCGCGTTCTGCTGGCGCTGACGCAAGCTGGCGTCTCGCGCGAGGACGCCTACAAGCTGGTGCAGCGCAACGCCATGAAGACGTGGAAGGACGGCCGCGACTTCCTCACCGAGCTCAAGGCCGACAAGGACGTGACGGCCAAGCTCAAGCCGAAGCAGCTCGAGGCCATGTTCGACCTCGGCTATCACCTGAAGCACGTCGACACGATCTTTCAGCGCGTGTTCGGCGCAAAGGCATGAAAACCGTCGGCACGTTGCTGTTCCCCGGGTTCGAGCTTCTCGACGTGTTCGGCCCGCTGGAGATGTTCGGCGCCCTTCGCGACGACTTTTCCCTTCAGATGATTGCCGAGACGGCCGGTCCCGTCGCCAGCCGGCAGGGGCCGAAGGCGATCGCCGATGTCGCGATCGCCGACGCCAAGCCCCACGACGTTCTCCTCATTCCCGGCGGGCAGGGTACACGGCGCGAGATCGCCAACACAAAATTGATCGACTGGCTGCGCCGCCACGCGGACCAATCCGCCATTGTCGCCACCGTCTGCACCGGCACCGCGCTGCTCGCGCGCACCGGGCTCCTCGATGGGCGCCAGGCGACCACCAACAAGGCCGCCTTCCGCTGGGTGACGGAGCAGGGCCCGGGCGTCCTCTGGCGCCCGCGTGCCCGCTGGGTCGTCGACGGCAAGTACTACACCTCCTCGGGCGTCTCGGCCGGCATGGACATGGCGCTGGCTCTGATCGCAGACTTGAACGGATCGGAGACGGCGCACGCCGTCGCCGGCTATGCCGAGTACCGCTGGAACAGCGATCCCGATGACGACCCGTTCCCAGCGCTCTATGATCTCGCCCCTGCAGCCCGCGACGACTGAACCCGCAAGACCAGAAAGACGGTGAGCATGTTGGACTTGGGAGGCGTGCGCGATCCTGCCGAGCTCACCCGCAGGCTCGCCGTCACTGCGGCACTCCTCGTCGTCTATCGCTTGGGCAAGCAGATCCCGCTGCCTGGCATCAACTCCGAGGCGCTCCCGCACGTTAGCGGCATCGCCATGGAGCGCATCTCGATCCTCGCGCTCGGCATCACGCCGCTCGTCACGGTTCTGATCCTGGCCGAGCTGTTGAAAGTCATCGCGCCCAGCGTGCGCCGCTGGGAGCACGCCGATGCGTGCAACCGCGACAAGCTCAGCCGCATCGTCGTCGGGCTGAGCCTGCTCGCTGCGGCGGCGCAGGCGTCGGGGCTGGCGCTCGCGCTCGAGGACGTGAGGGGGCTCATCGAGGAGCCGGGCACGGCGTTCCGACTGATCTGCATCGCAACTCTGGTCGGCGGCGCTGCCATCGTCATCTGGCTCGCCAACCAGATCACGCGCCATGGGCTCGGCAGCGGCGTGTGGTTGCTTCTCGTAACCATTTGGCTCGCCGAGCTCCCCCATCAGACATTTAGACTGGTGGCGCAAGGAACTGGGTCGGCTGTCGCCGTGGAGCTTATCCTCGGGTGGGGCCTCACTGCCGTGGTGCTTGCAGCAATCGTCGCGCTCATCCGGGCCGGCGGCGACACGCTTGCAACGGCCGCAACGTGTTTATGGTCGAAGTTGCTCGCCGGTGCGGTGTGGAGTCCGCTGATCCTCGCCATCGGGCTCGTTGTCGGCGGCGGCAGCCTGCGGTCGGTGGGCCTGTGGATTAGTCCAGGCAACCCGATCCTTCTCCTCGTACTTGCAGGACTGGTCGCCTTGTTCGTGCACCTTTACATGCGCTCGCAACGCATTGCCGGGTCCGCAGTGTCGCCGCTGCCCCCTGCCGTCTTGGCGGGTGGGCTCGCTGCAATCACAGTTGTGGAAATGGCACGACCGGCGATGCACTTAGTGTTCGTCGTGGCTTTGATTGGCCACCTCGTCCTCGTCGCCGTGGTGGCGCTGAGCATCCTGGCGCGATGGTGGCAGCCGCCGTTCGAGGCAGCTGCACCACGCGATGCGCGCGGCAGCGAGGAAGTATAACGGCGGGACCTACTAGCGTCGACGCGCTCAGTCCTCGGGCCGGAACAGGTAGCTGGCGCGCACCATCACCGCGTTGATGGTGGCGTCACCGGAGACGGCCTGCGGCCCACTTCCGGCGACGATGCCGGCCACGCACAGCGGGCAGGATGCCGCCGTGCTCAAGTTGAGATTCGTGTAGTCGTACTCGAGACCCAGAACGACGCTCGACCAGGCCATGAACTCAAGACCGCCGCCGAACGTATAGCCGTCGACGAAGTCGTCGGCCGTCGCCGAGGCGCCGGTTGCGGTGCTCACCTCAGTGAGCTTCACATGGCTGCCGGCCCACCCGATCTTGCCGAACACGAGCCAGCGGTCAAACGCGTAGCCGACGCGCCCCTCGACGGTGGCGAGCCAATCCAACTGCGCCGAAAACGTGTCCGTTGCCGGAAAGAAGGGACTGGTGACCTTCTGAGAAAGATTGACGCCCTGGTACGACAGCTCGGCACCGAAGACCCAGTGCCCGACCTGCAGGTTGCCGCCGCCGATCACGCCGCCGGCAAAGCCGCTGGGTCCGAAGGTGACCGCGGATCCCCGAGGCGACCGTCCCGCTATTGGTGAAAATGTTGTTGATCCTGCGTCCAGCTGATGTCGCTCCAGGCGCCGCCGAGCTTGCCGCCGATGTAGAACCCGGTCCAATCGGTCTCGCCCTGCAGATCGGTCGCGCCGATCACATACGGGCGCGGTCCGTCTGCTATCGCGCTGCCGGCTCCGATGAGAACCAGCGCGGCGGCGGCCGCAATGAATTTGAGGCTGCAACCCGTAGCCAAGTTGCGCATCGCTTGCTCCCCCTGTTGGCTGCGACGCGCCTTTCGGCCTACGAATCACCGAAAGAGTATACGCGAGAGGCCCGCTCAAGGCTCTCCCCTCCGCATCATTGCTGCCGGTTTGTGGGGCCGCGACGGGTTGCGTAGGCCGCATGTGATTCGCGTGCCGTCGACGAGGCGTGCAGAGCCCTCCTACTGATGGAAGGTCAGGCGCCCCATGACCGACTGGAGCTTGACGTCGCCATCGACGACGGGCACGCCAAAGCCCGCGCCAGGCCCGTTGCACGACGGACACGTGATGGTCTTGCTGTCGACGTTGATGTCGGCGAAGTCGTAGGCGACCCCGAGCGAGACCTGGTCACAGATCATGTAGTCGACACCGCCACCGACGGTCCAGCCATTCGCCCACTGGCGCTCGGAGCCATAAACACCAGCGCCTTGGTCGACGAGCGTCAGCTCGAGGTTGGCCCCCGCCCAGCCGCCCTTGGCGAAGCCGAGCCAGCGCTCCCATGCGAATCCGAGCCGCCCCGTTGCGCTGACGAGCCACTGGACTTGAGCCGTTGACGCATCGAGCCGGGGAAAGAGTGGGCTCGGGCGCTCTTGCTGCATGTTGGCGGCTGAGGCCGCCAGCTCGGCCCCGAAGACCCACGGCCCGGCCTGGTAGTTGTAGCCGCCGAGGATGCCGCCGATCACGCCGCTCGGATCCTGACTGAAATCGTTGCCGACCACGACCAGTCCGTTGGTATTGAAGTAGTTGGCGTTCTGGTATTGCCAGTCGAGATTGCTCCAGGCGCCGCCGAGCTGGGCACCGGCATAAAGACCGCTCCAGTCCACTTGCGAAACGGAACTTCCGTCGGCCCGCGCTTCACCGGCGCCGAATAGAGTCACGACGGCACCAGCCGCTACGAGCGCCAGACGGCACGCCGCAACGAGACTATGCATGCCTGTCACCCGCCGGATCCGTAGGATCGATTTGCCATCGCGCATGACGTATACGCGACCGCTAGGCTGGGTTAGGCTCTGCGCTCACACTCATCCCCCACATTCCGCTTTTTTTCCCCGGTTTCCATGCGCGCCAGCGACGTCGACATCCTGATGGTGCCGGGCTGGCAGGGCTCCGGCCCCGGGCACTGGCAGTCGCGGTGGGAGCGCAATCTGACGACCGCGCGCCGCATCGAGCTGCCCGACTGGACCCGATCCGACAAGGACAAGTGGGTCGGTGCGATCATCGCAAGCGTTGCGACCGGCCTGCGCCCGGTCGTGCTCGTTGCCCACAGCCTAGGCGTCATGGCGGCCGTGCATGCCGCCCTGAAGCTGCCGCAGGGCAGCATTGCCGCCGCATTTCTCGTGGCGCCGGCCGACGTGGATAACGCGCAGGCCTGGCCGATCACCCAGGGCTGCGCCTGGCCCGATTCGGGGCTCGGCTTCGCCCCGGTGCCACTCACACCGCTGTCGTTCCCGTCAATGCTGCTCGCTTCCTCCGACGACCTCTACTGCCGCCCGGAGCGCGCGCGGCACTTCGCCGCCGCCTGGGGCTCGGAGCTCATCGAGGTGGGTCCGGCCGGCCACATCACGGCCGAATCCGGTTACGGGCCCTGGCCCGACGGCGTCTTGCGGTTCGCCCGGTTTCTGGCTGGGCTCGGGCCCTGAGGGGGGCTTCAGGGCTTCTTGCTTCCGGCCTCGATCTCGCCCACCGCCTTGGCCAGGAACTCGCCCATCATGGCCCGGATCTCGGCGTCGGGGACGGGGATGCCTTTGTCGTCGAAGTCCTTGCGAATCTTGCGGAAAACGTCATCGTCGCCCTTCTCCACCAGGTCGGCGTGCAGCACCGCCTTGGTGTAGTCCTCGAGCGCCTCACCGATAATCCCGAGCTTGGCCGCCGCCCACTCCGCCAGGAGCTTGTTGCGCTTGGCCTCGGCGCGAAACTTAAGGTCCTGATCGAGCGCGAATTTCTTCTCAAACGCGTTCTCGCGGTCATCAAACGTGGTCATTCAGCTCTCCACCGGGGGAATTAACGGAAGCCCCGCCAGGGGGGCTTGGGTTGCATCTACGGGTCGCCAAAATAAGGCGCTCGCGGCAGCCATAGCCCGGGGCCGGGCGGCGATCAATGACCTCTCGCCAGGCCCCAGCGACGCGGCGACCTTACCCATCCTTAAGATTGTTTCCAGGGCCCGCTTCGGCTAGTGTCGCGCCGGGTGTCCGACCACGCGAGCCGACCCCCTACGACGTCGCCATCAGGCAGGAACACGCCGTAATTACAATGGCTTGGCTCTTACCTACGTGTCGTCTCTCTCTCGCAGATTTCTAGACTCAAAAGGCAAAGGACCAAGGCTCAATGAATAAGCGTCGTCGCATCTACGAGGGCAAGGCCAAGGTGCTTTACGAAGGACCTGAGCCCGGCACGCTCATTCAACACTTCAAGGATGACGCGACTGCTTTCAACGCCAAGAAGCACGCGCTCATCGAAGGCAAAGGCGTCCTCAACAACCGCATCTCCGAATACGTTTTCATGCGGCTCGGCGAGATCGGCGTGCCGACCCACTTCATCAAGCGCCTCAACATGCGCGAGCAGCTCATCCGCGAGGTTGAGATCATTCCGCTCGAGGTCGTGGTGCGCAACGTCGCCGCCGGCTCGCTCGCGACGCGCCTCGGCCTCGAGGAAGGCATGCAGCTGCCGCGCTCGATCATCGAGTTCTACTATAAGGACGACGCGCTCAACGATCCCATGGTCTCCGAGGAGCACATCACCGCGTTCGGCTGGGCCACGCCGCAGGAGATCGACGAGGTCATGCAGCTGGCGCTGCGCATCAACGACTTCCTGGTCGGCCTGTTCCTCGGCATCGGCATCCGCCTCGTCGACTTCAAGGTCGAGTTCGGCCGGCTGTGGGATAACGAGCAGATGCGCATCGTGCTCGCCGACGAGATCAGCCCCGACTGCTGCCGCTTGTGGGACATCGCAACGTCCGACAAGCTCGACAAGGATCGCTTCCGCCGCGATCTGGGCGGGCTGCTCGAGGCCTATCAGGAAGTGGCACGTCGCTTGGGCGTGTTCTCCAGCAATCGCCCGGTGAAGGGCATGGGCCCGGTGCTCGTCGCCTCCAACCCGGCCGCCAACGGCAAGCCGAACTAAAGGCAGCAGGCAGTAAGGCAGTGGGCAGTAAGAGCGAGCCCACCACTGCCTATTGCCCACTGCCCACTGCCCGGAGCTCAAATGAAAGCCCGCATCCGTATCACCCTCAAGAGCGGCGTGCTCGACCCGCAGGGCAAAGCCATCGAGCACGCGCTATCCGCGCTCGGGATTGCCGGCGTGGAGGACGTGCGCCAGGGCAAGTACATCGAGGTCAAGCTCGGCGAGGCGAGCGAGGAAAAGGCGCGCGAGACGGTGGAGCGCATGTGCAAGGACTTGCTCGCCAACACCGTGATCGAGAACTACGCCTACGAGCTCGTGGATCAGTCCTAGCGAATCGAGCGAGGATCCCGCGCATGCTGCGCGCCTCCGTCATCGTCTTTCCCGGCTCCAACTGCGACCGCGACATCAAGGTTGCGCTCGAGGGCGTGACCGGCTTTCCCGTGACCATGGTGTGGCACGGCGAGCAAAGCGTGCCCGCCTCCGATCTCATCGTGCTGCCGGGCGGCTTCTCCTACGGCGACTACCTGCGCTGCGGCGCCATGGCGGCGCATTCGCCCATCATGCGCGACGTGATCGCCAAGGCCAAAGCCGGCACGCCCGTCCTCGGCATCTGCAACGGCTTCCAGGTGCTGTGCGAGTCGGGCCTGTTGCCGGGCGTGCTCATGCGCAACGCCTCCCTCAAGTTCATCTGCCGCGACGTGTGGCTGAAGATCGAGAACGATCAGACCTTCTTCACCAAGTGCTATCGCAAGGAACAGGTCGTGCGCATGCCGGTGGCGCACGCCGAAGGCAACTATTTCGCCGATGTCGAGACACTCGACCGGCTGGAGGGGGAAGGCCGCGTGGTCTTGCGCTACTGCGACGAGGCCGGCGAGGTGAGCGACGCCGCCAACCCCAACGGGGCCCAGCGCAACATCGCCGGGATCTGCGATAAGACGGGACGCATCCTCGGGCTGATGCCGCATCCGGAGCGCCTGTTCGAGCTGGCGCTCGGTGGCGCCGACGGGCGCCGCGTCATCGAAGTCAGCGCTCCTGAGTGCGCTCGAGGCCACCGCTTAGACACTGGCCCTAAACTCATAAACGCCCGGCAGTGAAGTCCTGGTGTCCGCTTCTCGGACCAAAGGGAACATTGGCGCAAAGGTGGGCCACTTCGCCTTGTGACCCGAGGCGGACCTCGACACGACTCTGTCTCAGAAGCGCCAGTCGACGTTGCCGCGGAGGCCGTTGTCCTGGAAGTCGCTGGCGAGCTGGCCCTGATAGGAGAGGCTGACAACGGCCTGCGGCGCAACCTGGACGTCGAGCCCCGCCTCGATGAGCGCGGTGTCTTGCGCGATCGGCACGCCCGTGATCCCGAAGCCGACACCGTTGGAGTTGAACGCGAGCGCCGCGCCAGGCGACGTGTCGCCGAAGGCGTGCTGCCACGCCACTGCCGCGTGCGGCGTCACCTGCGTGCCCTCATAGGGCAGCATCGTCGCCGCACGCCCGCCCAGCGTGACATAGCCCAGATCGTCGGAGTTGCCGCCGGAGTTGAGACCGGCAACGGCCCCGCTCTCGGTGAAGCCGCCGGTCGAAACGTGCACGTAGGCCAGGCCCGCGAACGGCTCCAGCGCGGTCGCGCCCGTGCCCAGCGGCAGCGCCGCCTCGCCGAACAGTTGGCCCGTGTCGCCGTTGTAGCTCGCGCTCTCATTCTCGAAGAACCCGGGAAACAGCACCGTGCGCGAACTATCGATGCCGTGCCACGTCCAGGCGCCGGCCGCACGCAGCGCAACACCGGCTAAGCCGCCGCCGGCGTAGCCGACGAGGTTGTAGCTATTGATGTCGGCCGAGCTTAGCCGCTGATTTACGCTGACGCTCGTCTGCGTATAGCCGGTGGCGAGACCGGCGCGCCAGCCGCCACCCAGACCCGCGTCGACGCCGGACAGGAAGCCGCCGAGCGAGCGGTCGGCGGTGGCCGCGTTGCCGTTGCCGTCGAACTGCCCCCAGGAGCCGAACCCTTGCGTCCAGAACGTGAGCCCATTGGCATGCAGCGGCGGCAGCGTGTCATAGTCCCTCGCGCCCACGCCGAGCCCCATCATGGGCGCATCGCCGAGCGCTGCCACGGTCGTCGGCCCGCCGCTCCCCAGCAGTGCGACGGCGCTCGGCGCGCCGCCCGAATAGTAGGCTTGTAAGAGCCGCGCCAGGATCACATCGCGCACGAACAGGCTCTGATTGGCGAAGACCCCCGGCAGCGTCCCGTACACCTCGCCCGAGAGCGCGTTCAACGCCTGCAGCGTCCCGGCGATCGTGCTTTGGCCGAACACTGCCGCCGCCAGCGGATCGCTCAACGGCAACTGGTCGAGCGCATTGGCAACGGCCAGCTCATTGGGTGTCTGCGCCACGCTGGCAAGCGTGACGCCATTCCCGCTCAGCGTCAGGAAGACGTTGGTCGCGTCGTAGCTGAGCGTCGGCACGAGGAAGAGGAAGCTGTTGGTGGCACCGTCGAACGTCCCGGTCACACCGCTCGTGGCCGTCAGAATAGTGTATTGCGTGCTTTTCGCGTAGCTCCCATTCGCCGGCAAGACTTGGACCGTGCCTCCCGTCAAGGTCGCGGTCCCCGTAGCGGCGATCAGGTCCGACTGGCCGGCCGCGTTGACCTCGACCTGATAGACCGTGCCGGGGGCGAAGCTGACGTTGCCCGCGACATTGAGCGTTCCGATGGAGTTGCCCGGCGCGATGGTGCCGCCGGTGACCGTCAAGCCGCCGAAGGTTCCGGTGCCCATCACCGTGCCGCCCAAAACGGTGAAGGGCTCGGTGGTCGTGCCCGAGAAGCTCCACGTGCCGCTTTCGACCTTGAAGGTCTCGAAGCCCTGGTACTGCTGCGTGTTGGCGCCGGTATCGATGTTGCCGAGGTTGAACGCACCGTTGCCGGCCCCGCCGAAGGCCAGCGTATCGTTCGTGCCGGGTCCGGCAAACACATTGCCATTGATGACGGCGGTTGGTTGCAGCTCCAGCACGTTGTCGAACGTATCGGCCTGATCGAACTGAATGGCGCCGCCGACCCCGCCAGTCACCGTACCGGCTATCGTCACGTCGCCAACGCCCTCTTTGATATTGATGCTTGGGTCGGGACTGTTGGTGGTCACGTGGCTCGCCGCGCCGACCGTTAAGTTGACAGGACCGCCGCCAATGCTCATGGCATAGATGCCGGAGAAAGTCGTGCCGGTGACATCGCCATTGGCGGTGATTGTCACCGAGCCGCCGGAGTAATTGACGGCCCCAATGCCGAATTCTATCGCCGGAGATGGTGGTGCCGGCCCCGGTGGTCACGGTGATGGTGGTGCCATCGGTCCTCGCCGCGATGCCGACGCCGTAGTTCACACCGGCGCCGGTGACGTCGCCGTTGGCGGTGATGGTCAGCGCGCCGCTGCCGTGATTGAAGGCAAAAATTCCATAGCCGTCAGTGCCGGAGCTCACGGTGGTGCCGGCCCCGGTGGTCATGGTGAGATCGGTGCCAGAGTTCACGGCATAGATGCCGGTGCCGAAGGGATAGCGGGGAGGGGGCGCGGGCCCGCTGCCGGCGCCGGTGACGTTGCCGTTGGCGGTGATGGTCAGCGCGCCGCTGCCCTGGTTGTTGGCAAAAATCCCAACGCCGTAGTTGCCGACGGAGCTCACGGTGGTGCCGGCCCCGGTGGTTATGGTGAGATCGGTGCCCTGGTTCACTGCATGGATGCCATAGCCACCATTGTTATTCTGGCTTGTGACATTGCCGTTGGCAGTTATGCCCAGCGCGCCGGTGCCGTGATTGACGGCATAGATGCCGTCGGCGCCGACGGAGCTCACGGTAGTGCCGGCGCCGGTGGTCACGGTGAGATCGGTGCCATGGTTACCGGCATAGATGCCGTCTCCACCGGTTGGACTATTGGCGGTGACATCGCCATTGGCGGTGACGCTCACCGTGCCGCTGCCGTAATTGCGCGCGAAAATGCCGTCGCGCCCGACCAGCATGCCGCTGGTGATCACGCTCACGCTGCCGGCGTTGCCGCCGCCAATGTCGCCGCCGGACCCGATGTAGAGGGCGGCGGCCGGCCGGGCCGGTGCTGGTGAGGGGCGAAGCGTTGTCGTCGGTGTAGGAGAGGGCGCCGTCGCCGGTGATCCTAATGGCGTCGCCGGCCGCGGTGTTGACACTGAACCCGGCGACGGTGCTGACCGTGGCATCGTTGAGGGTGATGGTCTGCTGGGCGGCGTTGGCGCCCGAGCATACAAAGGTCGGCGGCGTGCCGGCGACGCAAGCCGCATAGGCGCGGCGGCCGCCATACCCGGTCAGCCCGGCGGCAAAGGTCGCCGCCGACAGCATCAGCTGCCGGCGCCTCACACGCGATTGCGCGGTCATGCAGGCCCCCTCGCCACGGGACTCCAACCGACACGCGCAACATCGTCGATGAGGCTCGTGATTCGATGCTTGAGTGATTCGCCTTAGGCGTGTCCACTGAACAATGCTCGTGCGCGCTGCTTCGCAACCAACGTTGCCCGAAGGACGCTGTCTCCAACCAACCGGCTTCCGCATCCGGCGGACGAATGTCTGTGGATTGAGAGGAGGGGCACCCCTCGGCCATGGTCAAAGGGCGCCGGGCCCGGTTAAGTCCCCGGCAGGCGCGCCGGCTCGCGGTGGCGTCGCCTGCTGAAGCGAGCGTGGAAAAGGTGGGGCATGCATGACTGATCGCGGCGGCGGCGCGTCATCGGCTCTGAGCGAGGATCGGGCGGATGGCGGTCAACTGGCGGCCATCGCGCCAACGGACGCAAAGCCGGCGCAGGAGAAGGTCACCTACTCCATGTCGGCGGGCCTCTCCGGCTTCCTCGGCTCCAATCGGATCGGTCTTGCCGTCTCCTCCTACCAGTCGGGCAAGTTCTACCTGCTGGGCCAGAACGTCGATGGCGGGCTCTTGGTGGACGAGCGCTTCTTCCGCAAGGCCATGGGCATTTGCGTTCCCGATCACGACACCCTGCTGCTCGCGACGCTGTTCCAGATCATCAAGTTCAGGAACGTGCTCGAAGGCGACCAGCAGATCAACAACCTGTTCGACGCCTGCTACGTGCCGCGCGAGATCTTCGTCACCGGCGAGCTCGACGCCCACGATGTCGGGCAGCTCAAGGACGGACGCATCGTTTTCGTCAATACGCTTTACAACTGCCTCGCCACGCCGTCGGCGCGCCACAGCTTCACGCCGCTGTGGAAGCCGCCGTTCATCTCGAAGATCATCAAGGAGGACCGCTGCCATCTCAACGGGCTCGCCATGGAGGACGGCGTGCCGCGCTACGTCACCGCCGTGAGCCAGTCCGACACGATCGACGGCTGGCGCGACCGGCGCGTCGACGGCGGCATCGTCATCGACGTGCGATCCGGCGAGATCGTCATCGGCGGGTTGTCCATGCCCCACTCGCCGCGGCTCTATCGCGGCAGGCTGTGGGTGCTGAACTCGGGCACCGGCGAGCTCGGCTGGATCGAGCGGGCGCCGAGGGCAGCCGATGCCAATTCCATGCGCTGGCGTTCTGCCCGGGCTTCGTGCGCGGCCTCGCCTTCCATGGCAAATATGCCTTCGTCGGCTTGTCGAAGCCGCGCTACCAGCGCTTCGAGGGGCTGGCGCTCGACGCGCAAGCTGGCGGCGAGCGGATTCCGAGCCGTGGTGCGGGGTGCAGGTGATCGACCTCGATACCGGCGCCTGCGTGCACTGGTTCCGCCTCGACGGCCCGGTGGGCGAGCTTTACGATCGTCGCGCGTGGTGCCGGGCGTGGTGCGGGCCATGGCTCTGGGCTTCGCCAGCAACGAGGTCTTGGGCCTGATCACCCACGATCCGCTTGTCGCGTACGACATCTCTACCCGACGCCATTGAGGTCCGCTTCTGATGCTGTGGACGGCTCCTCCCACGGGGCGCGCAAGCGCCTTGGAATTGGTTGCCGGTGAGGCGACCAGGATCCGGAGGAGCTCATCATGGTGGCAATCACAACGGTTGGCCTCGACATCGCGAAGTCGGTCTTTCAGGTTCATGGGGTCGACGCACGGGGAAGCGTGGCCGTGCGCCGTCAGCTGAAGCGTCGGTACGTTCTCGGGTTCTTCAAGAAGCTGCCGCCCTGCCTGGTCGGCATCGAGGCTTGCGCCACGTCGCATCATTGGTCGCGCGAGCTGCAGGCTCTCGGACATACCGTGCGTCTCATCCCTCCGGCCTACGTGAAGCCCTATGTCAAACGCCAGAAGAATGACGCTGCCGATGCCGAGGCCATCTGCGAGGCAGTGCAGCGGCCGAGCATGCGCTTCGTGCCAACCAAGACATCAGATCAGCAGAGCTGCCTGATGCTGCATCGTACGCGGCATCTCTTCATCCGGCAGCAGACCGCGATCATCAACACGATCCGCGCGCATCTGGCCGAGTTCGGCATTGTCGCTGCGGTTGGCCGCAACGGCGTTGAGGAACTGCTCTACGCCGTTGCCGATGAGAAGGACGAACGCATTCCTGAGGTAGCGCGAGAGTGTCTCGAAGCCCTGGGCGCGTTGCTCGGTAAGCTCAAAGCGCAGATTTTGGAGTTCGATCGACAGATCAACGCGTGGCATCGGTCGAACGAGACAAGCCGCCGGCTCGACGAACTTCCGGGTGTCGGTCCCGCACTCGCAACCGCGCTGGTCGCCAGCGTTGCCGATCCGAAGGCGTTCCGATCTGGCCGCGACTTCTCGGCCTGGATCGGCCTTGTCCCGAAGCAAAACTCGAGTGGGGGAGAGAGAAGCTCGGCAGCATCACAAAGCAGGGAGATCGCTATCTGCGCAGCTTGTTCACGGCAGGCGCGCTGGCAGTCATCCGTTACGCCAAGATCCACGGCACCAAACATCGCCCATGGCTTGCCAAGCTGCTCGAGCGGCGCCCGACGAAAGTCGCGGCGATCGCGCTCGCAAATAAGATCGCGCGCATGGCCTGGGCGATGATGGTCAAGGGCGAGCGCTACAGAGAACCCCTCGCGCTCGCCCGGTGAAAGCGAAGTGACGAGGAATGAGATCGCGCCAGTAGGCGCGGTGTGATGGCTGGAAAGGGCAGACAGCACGTAATGCAGAACCGGTCGATCCGGTGATCAGGACAACCCACATGGGCCAGAGCATCGTTGAATGCGAGCTTTTGACCGGGACCCGATCCGCGGAGGGCATTATGGCCAGCGGCCATGCGCGCCGCATCGAAAGGCCGAACACATGGCTGCTCCGACCAGCGCTGCGACGTGATCAATCTCTTGACAGCCCGGAGCCGTCCACACATGGCCCTGAGGCGACCTAGCCCAACGGCCGCACGATGGCCGCTTCTGGACCTAGAGCAGCAGCTCCCCGGCACAGGGCTATTTTATGAGTTCATGGCCTGTTTGCGAAAAGGCGCGCTGGACCTGACGGGTTGGCGCGCGTCCTCACGCGCCCTCTTTGCCAAACTGCCACCTCCGAAAACGAAAAGGGGCAGGAGTTTCCTCCTGCCCCTCTCCGAGCGCCGAAGCTTTACTTCCGCGGCGCGGTGTAGGCGACTTGATTGAGCGACTCGACCGTCATCGTGGCGGCGCTCGGCGCGCAGCCGAACTCCAGAGCCGTCCCGCTGCCGGTGTCGAAGCGCGCGCTGCGGCCGGCCTCGATCGCCGCGCTGAACCTGGCAGGCGTCACCGCCGGAATGTCCTCGCCGACGGGCTCCTCGCCCACCACCAGCGTCAGCTGGCACACGTTATCGCCCTTCACGAAGTAGCCGATCGCGTGCTTGGAGCCCAGGTGCAGGCTGACGCCCTGCAGGGGCTTGAACGAGTTGGTGCTGGTGTCCGCAACGGCACTGCCCATCCCGACGAGGGCGGACAAGGCAAGCACGGCGGCAACCCCAACGGTTCTCGTGATCGCGGTCATGCTTCTGCTCCTTCTAATGGCCTCTAGAAATGCGGGCCGGCGGGCAAGGCAACAAGCAACAGGGGAAGCACCCGCCCGGCACCTGGCGCGGAACCTAGGCGTTGGAATCCCAGCGGGAAATATGGTTTATTGCAATGCAGCAATGTGGATGCTGCAGCGCGCAACTGTCGCGGGTAGGGGCCCCTTCCCACCCGTTTGGGCAGGTACGCGCCGGCTTGGCGACATGCGCGCTGCGCGGCCGGGCGTGGGCAATGCACCCGAGGCGACAACCGCACACCCTGCCGCTATAAGCGCACGTTCCCTATCCCAGAGTCTCCCCCAGGGTCCGACGGCATGGATGCAAAGACGGAAGGCATGTCTGACATCTCGCCCGAGATCGTGGCCGAGCACGGGCTCACCGCCGACGAGTACAAGCGCCTCCTGAAGATCCTGGGACGCGCGCCCTCGCTGACCGAGCTCGGCATTTTCTCCGTCATGTGGAGCGAGCACTGCTCCTATAAGTCCTCGCGCGTGTGGCTCAGGACGCTGCCCACCTCGGGCCCGCAAGTGATCCAGGGCCCCGGCGAGAATGCCGGCGTGGTCGATCTCGGTGACGGCGACTGCGTGGTCTTCAAGATGGAGAGCCACAACCATCCGAGCTACATCGAGCCCTATCAGGGCGCGGCGACCGGCGTCGGCGGCATCATGCGCGACGTCTTCACCATGGGCGCGCGCCCGGTCGCCAACTTGAACGCGCTGCGCTTCGGCGCGCCCGGGCACGCCAAGACCCGCCATCTGGTCTCCGGCGTCGTCGCCGGCATCGGCGGCTATGGCAACTGCGTCGGCGTGCCGACGGTGGGCGGCGAGACCAATTTCGATAGCGGCTACGACAACAATATCCTGGTCAACGCCATGTGCGTCGGCCTGGCGCGCGCAGACAAGATCTTCTACTCGGCCGCCAAGGGTGTCGGCCTCCCCGTCGTCTACGTCGGCTCCAAGACCGGCCGCGACGGCATCCACGGCGCCACCATGGCGTCGGCCGAGTTCGACGACAAGTCGGACGAGAAGCGCCCCACCGTGCAGGTGGGCGACCCCTTCACCGAGAAGCTCCTGATCGAGGCGTGCCTGGAGCTGATGGAGAAGGACGTCATCATCGCCATCCAGGACATGGGCGCGGCCGGCCTCACCTCTTCGTCCTGTGAGATGGCCGACAAGGGCGGCGTCGGCATCACGCTTAATCTCGACCATGTGCCCCAGCGCGAAGAGGGCATGACCGCGTATGAGATGATGCTGTCGGAGAGCCAGGAGCGCATGCTGATCGTGCTGCGGCCCGGAGCTGAGACGGAGGCCGAGGCGATCTTCAAGAAGTGGGGGCTCGACTTCGCCGTCATCGGCGCCACCACCGATACAGGCCGCATGATCGTCACGCATCGCGGGAAGATCGAGGCCGACATCCCGGTGGCAACGCTCGCCAACTCCGCGCCCCTTTACGAGCGCCCGTGGTTTCCCTCCGTCCCGCCGAAGCTGATCCTGCCCGAATGGGTGCCGGCCCCCAACGCCATCCTCGACACGCTGAAGACGCTGATGGGCGGCCCGGCACTCTGCTCGCGCCGCTGGATCTGGGAGCAGTACGACCACATGGTGATGGGCGACACGGTGCAGCGCCCCGGCGGCGACGCGGCCGTGGTGCGCATCCATGGCACGACGAAGGGCTTAGCCCTCACCTGCGATGTCACGCCACGCTACGTCACCGCCGACGCGATCATGGGCACCAAGCAGGCCGTGGTGGAGACCTGGCGCAACTTGATCGCGGTCGGCGCCGACCCGCTCGCGATTACCGACAACCTCAACTTCGCAAGCCCCGAGCGGCCCGAGGTCATGGGGCAGCTCGTCGGCGCCATCAAGGGCATGGCCGAGGCCTGCCGCGTGCTCGACTACCCCGTCGTCTCCGGCAACGTCTCGCTCTACAACGAGACGAACGGCGTCGGCATTCCGCCCACCCCCGCCATCGGCGCGGTCGGGCTCATCCCCGACATCACCCACATGGCCGATGTGCGCTTGAAGCACGAGGGCGAGCTCCTGATCCTGGTCGGGCGCGAGAGCGGCCACTTGGGCCAGTCGCTCTACCAGCAGCTGGTCGCGGGCAAGCTCGAGGGCGCGCCGCCCCCCGTCGACCTCGCCGACGAGATCAAGGCGGGGCGGCTGGTGCGCGCGCTGATCCGCGAGGGGAAGGTCTCCGCCGTGCATGACGTCTCCGACGGCGGACTGCTCGTCGCCGTCGCCGAGATGGCGCTCGCCGGCACGCTCGGCGTCGAGCTCTTCCCTTACGAAGGCAAGCTGCCGGCGCATGCCGTGTGGTTCGGCGAGGACCAGGGCCGCTACCTCTTGTCGGTCGATCCCATGCGCGCCGAGGAGGTCTTGGAACGGGCGCGGCTCTTGGCGCTGCCGGCCCGCATCGTCGGGCGCACCGGCGGCGACGCGCTTCTGCTCAAGGGCGAGGACCCGCTGGCGCTGGCCGATTTGCGCGTCGTTCACGAAGCCTGGCTGCCGGGGTATATGGCGGGTTGACCAATGTTCCCGTCTTGTTCTTGACGCAAGTCTTCGTGCGTGACAGGATCACCGCGTGACCGAAGAGATGACCCATCTTGTGCTCGAGCACTTGCGCCACATCCGCACGAAGGTCGACACCATCGATGATCGTGTCGGGCGCGTGGAGGTGCGACTGTCGGCAGTCGAAGGTCATCTTGGAAGCCTGCTCATGTCTGAAGCCAGCCAGAACGCCGAGATCGACAAGATCGGCCGCCGCCTCGATAGGATCGAGCACCGCCTGGAGCTGACCGACGGCTGACCGGCCTTGCGGTGCTACCCCTAGCAGCCACAGTTTTTCGGCTTATGCTTGGGGCTGGTTTCTCTCGTAAAGGAGACGCGCCGAATGGCCATGGATTCCGGTGAGATCGAGCGTCTCATCAAGGCCAAATTCCCCGATGCGCTGATCGAGATCCGGGATCTGGCCGGCGACGGCGACCACTATGCCGCCCACGTCGTCTCGAGCGCCTTCAAGGGAAAGACCCGCGTGCAGCAGCACCAGATGGTCTACGAGGCGCTCGGCGGGCGCATGGGAGGCGCGCTGCACGCACTTGCCTTGACCACAGCCGAGGCCTGACGTTGATTTCGCCGCGCCAAGGCACACATCTCTCCAAGAGACCGCGCTGACCGCGCCCCAGGACAACTGCGACAACCAAGCTAAGTTTCGGAAGGACCGCACATGAGCCCGCAGCAGGACGTTCAAGACTGGATCCGCAAGACCGTCGCCGACAACGACGTCGTTCTCTTCATGAAGGGAACGAAGCAGATGCCCCAGTGCGGGTTCTCCTCGCAAGTGGCCCACATCCTTGGCCTGCTCGGCGTCGACTACCAGGACGTCAACGTGCTTGCCGACATGAGCGTGCGCGACGGCGTCAAGGCGTTCTCCAACTGGCCGACCATCCCGCAGCTCTACGTCAAGGGCGAGTTCGTGGGCGGCTGCGACATCGTGCGCGAGATGGCGGAGGCGGGCGAGCTGCAGCAGCTGCTCGACACCAAGGGCGTCGCCTACGACAAGAGTCGAAGAAGATCGCTTAAGCCTCTCCCTCTCCCCGCACGCGGGGAGAGGGGATGATCGGCCCCACAGCCTGTCGTCGGCGCATGCCGCGTCAGTGCTGCGGCGCGTAGTCCGCCCCAGGAATGCCCCGGACCTGGTCCGCCGTCTTCGAGATCACGATCCGGTCGGTCTCCTGCTTGAACTCGTCCGCACTCATGCCCACCGTGCCCGAGCTCATGCCGAGGAAGCCCTTGATCTCGGCTTTGAGCCCCGTGACCTTCCCGCCCGCGTCGACGTCGGCGGAGATGACCTTCCCGACCTTCTGCTTGTCCGAGCTGTAGATCGGCAGGCCGACAAGAGGGCTCTGCTGCGCCTGGGCCGCGGACGGCGGGTTGGCGAGGCACGGTGCCGTGCCACACAGCGCCGTGCCGACCAGCGCCAAGAAAATGATCTTCCGCATGGGCGTTCTCCTTCGCGTTGCCACGCCTCGCCTTAATGTGCCCCGGCAGCGGACGTTTCGTGAGGGGTCGCATGCTCAAAATTGCGCGAGCGGCACGCAGCCCTGCGTGGGCGGCTGCGATAGCGTCCGCGAGATGGCGTGAGCGAGGCTGCTCAAACAATTGCCACGGTTATCCCGCAGGTCAGAAGCTGATCTGGGGGAATCGGCGAGCCGTCACATGCCACGGGAAGAAGCGTCCGCTGCGTTTAGCAGCCTCGGGTCTTGTCGCAGGCTGGCGGCTTGCGCTGCCGGCTTTGGTCGGCGCCGCCGCGACCTTCATCGTCAGCGCTTGCGGCCGTGCCGACGGCGGATGCCAAGTCTCCCGGCTCCCGCTACTGCTTCCATGGATATTGCTACCGCGTCGGCACGTTGGCGCAGACCGATACCCTTGTCGGCTGGCGCGGCTACGTGCTCGCTTCCTACTATGACAGCTGCCATCATGATCCCTTGAATCCCTGCGGGCTGACGAGCTCAGGCGCCGTCTTCCGCGCCGATCGCCCCGACAACGCCGCAAGCCCGCTTCTGCCGGACGGAACCGTCATCCTCGCCTACAATCCTAAGACCGGCGACGCTAGCGTGCTGCGGATCAACAATGCCGGCCCCTATAGCGGAGAGCGCAAGCTCGACGTATCGCGCACCGCCGCAGAGAAGCTCGGCTTCCGCAAGCAAGGGACGGCGCGACTTGTCATCATCGTCCTGCAATCTCCGACAAAGTCCGAGGCGAGCTATGTGGTGAGGCGCGTGTACCCAAAGGTTCCCGGCTACATCGGCAGCTTCGCGACCGTCGACATCGCGCTTAAGACGGCTCAAGCTCGCTTCGACGTGCGAGAGGAGGAGATGGTGGCCGACACGGACATCGCCATGGAAGCTTTCGCGCCGGACAATGGACCCGTTCCGAGGCCACAGCTCGCGGTGTCGCCCTCGCTCGCCCGGCAGCTGGTGATGTTGCGCTTGCCCCCGCGGCCGGTGAGTCAGGACGTGCAGCTTGTCGCAGGGTCCGCGGCTCGTGAGCCGAGGCCCGCGGCTTGTGCAGGGCCCGCGTCTTGCGAGCCGAGCCGCTTTCAGGGACCAGCAGTCACTTGCACCAACCGGCGCGACGAACGACTTATGGTCGGGTCTGCAGCCGTATCTGCTGGTGCCAAGTGCGCCCGACGGCGGCGACAAGTAAATTCTGAAAAAGCATTCGTGCGGCGCAGGGCGAGCTCGTCGGCGGCGGTGACATCGTCAGCGAGAGGGCGGAAGCGGGCGAGCTGCGGCAGATTCTCGACGCGAAGGCCGTCGCCTACGACAAGTCGAAGAAGATCGCTTAGGCCTTTCCACTCTCCCCGATCTTCTTCCCTCCGGACGGCACTCCGTCGGCGTCTGCTAGTCGTTTGTAATCTCCTCACTGGTACCGCCGAACGATGATGGCGTGCACCTCAGGAAAGTTGCTGTCGCGGATGTCACGCAGGAAAGCCTCGTTTGTCATCTCGTCCAGCGATACTCTTGGCGCATTCCGGTCACCGCGCGCCACAACGATAGCGGAACCACAGCGCGCAAGGAATTCCAGCACCTCCACGATATAGTCGTGGATGTAAGCGGCGCCGCCGGCCAGCCCATTCGCTTCGAATTCCCGGCTGGTGGCACCAAGCCGCGAATGCATGATCTGCAGCTCCAGGAGTATTTCTCGAAGCGCGGCCCGATTTTCCGTCGCTTCCGTCTCGATGCACGCCCGTACAGTCTCAACCGACGAGGCTGGTACCTCGGGTAGGGGTAGTGCCGTGCGTTCTCCGCGGACGCTAGCTCCCTCTTCCGGAAAGACGTAATTGCGAATGTAGCTCAGCGCCTCCAAATTGTGCCGCCCATAATCCCCGAGGCTTGCCAAGGCGGCGGGCAGGGCCGAACGGTCAGCGTAGTTCTTGCGCTCGCGCCGGTGTGCTTCCTGCTGCTGCAGCTGCACGATCTGATCCGCCGCCGCCTTCGCAGTAGCGTTGATCTGCCCCCTTAGTATCAGGCCGGTACCGAACGCCGCCGCTACCGCCAGCACGCCCGTTGCGAGCGTCTGCCACTCCTCAAGGTCGGTGCCAAGGACGCGCCAACTAATCCCGGCCAACAGCAGACAGAACACCGCTACTGCCGTCAGCGCGCCGAACGCCACGCCTGACCACCAATGCCAATTATCCGACATCACATCCTCGGCCGAGCGCGTCGATTTACCCCAGTATATCCATTCGGAGGCCTAAGTCCCGAATAGGGGCGAATTCTACTTCACGTGAGCTCCTTGATCGCGATCGGCTAGCAAGCTGGACACTAGGTGCTCCGAATTGGAGAATTGTACGCCGATGCCTGATTCGCGGCTGCGGAGTGCCAATCCGATATGTCACCGACGAATAAAATACTGAAAACTAGACATCGCTGGCAGACCTGGTGGTCTATTGCGGGGCCCAGATTGACACGGCACAAATTCAGGTTGCGAAGCAATATCGTCATTGCACCGCTCAGCGCCGAAGATTTCCTGCGCATGAAGACAGATCGCGCGCCGACCCTTGCCATAGCCCCGCCCCGCAACTCATTCGTGGTTCACTATCCGCCGAGGGACGAAGTGCAAAGTCGGCATAGATTGCAGATTGACGTTGAGGCGAAGAACTCAGACGAGGCCTGCCAACTGGCGCAACAGATAGCGGATCGATTGGTGGTGAGCCTAAGTTTGGCCGTCCCGGGCGGACGCTATCACGTTGAACTTCGGAAACATCGTCGAGCTGATGAAGGCCGGGAGCATACGGCTTGGTCGCAAGTTGTCGGTGTAACGCAATTGACGGAGCCGGATCATCTTCAAGACAGCGATGTGAAGAAGGTTCTGAGCTTGTTCGAACCCATGGGAAGCGATCCAACCGCCGAAAATGCCTTCATACACTTATTGTCGGCGTGGCAACTTCAAGCGACAACGGGCTCCAAACCTCTAGAGCGATCCATTCTCCAACACTATGTCTTGTGCGTGGAAGCAATAGTAAACGGTGAAATGGCAAGGATAAGGGAAGCTCGTCGCGACAAAATTCGATTGGAGGAACGCACTTTCGCAAGCGAGTTTGCGGCTACACTACACAAACGCGCCGACAAACCGGAGGCGATACGTCAGGCCTCAACGCGACTTAGGGAGATATCGCTTTCGAACATGATGCCCTCAATTGACGTGATTGGAGAACTATTCACCTTGCCAACCACGATCAAAGATCAGGCGAAAGATCTCTATCGGTTCCGATCGGGCAAGCTAAGCCACCCAGGCAGAGCGGAGAGAGAAGGACTCCAGAAATGGCTTCGCCATGGCCCTGCTGTCGCCGATATATGCTTAGCTGACGTCGTCGCACGCGCCTTCCTTGTAGGCTATTGTGAGTGCCAATCCAAAACAGCGAAGGTTCGGTGACGGTAGGCGAATTAGTATCACTGCCAATCAGAACTCGGCCGTACGACAGAAAGAGCCGGATCGCCCCTAACAGTCGATGATTCCCGATTGCGCCTCGATCGCGCCGGATCTCCATCGACATCGGACCTCCTGACGGCGATCCATCCACCCGTCATCCCGGCCAAGCGCCGCCACCCCACCCGTCATCCCGTGCGCGTCATGCCGAAGGCATGCTTCCAGCATGAAGCGCGCAGCGGTGCGACGTGAGTTGGCGCGCGCCCGCCTTTTCTCAATGTCACCCCGGGCGACCCCGGCCTTGAGCCGGGGGAGACCCGGGACCCAGCGTCAGGGTCGTCGCAGACACGAATGTGCCTTCGGCACGCCTCATGCTGGGTCCCGGCGCTGCGCTCACTTCGCTCGCTTGGCCGGGATGACAGATCGAAAAAACTAATCCTCGCCCCTCCCGCCTCCCCTATCCTTCTCGCACCCCTGTCCACATGGGACGCAGCAGCTGAGCGGCTTTGCGGGGCGGGGGCGGTGACCCGGTTGAGGCAGGCGTCTGTACCGTCATGGGCGTCTGACGCGCGGTTTAGCTCGCCGCAGATTCCGGGGCCGCGGATCGAGGCTGTGCAACGGTGGCAACACTCTGCACGGACGCCCGTCGCGCAGCGGCGCTCCCCAAAAAGGTGCGCAGCAGCTCGAGGTCCTGGACGCGAGAGGCTCTCCCGAAGCGAGCGAGAGCCGGACCGAAGGCCCGCTGACGATGTGATCGCACCCTCGGCACGGCAAGCAACCGGCGCGGGCGCTGAAGAGCTGCCCTTTGTCGCGACAGGATCGCAGTGCTTTAGCGCCCGCGCTCCCTTCTTGCCCCAAACCCTCGGGAGCGTGTGCCCCGCGAGGCCATTGAGGCTTGCGCCACACCACCTCTCCCAGGGGGAGAGGTCGCGAGCTTGGCGGTCATGGCGAAGCCATGCTTCGCATGGACAGCCAAGCGAGCGGGTGAGGGGTTACGACCTCGACGACGGATACGCCCCTCACCCGGAAGCTCATTGCATTCGCTTCCGACCTCTCCCCATGGGAGAGGTGAAGTGGTCGCCCACGCGTTATCCCCGCGTGCCTCGTGCGTGTGATCATCGGCGCGCAAACGATGAGACGGCACGGTATGGCGAGAGCACGCAACGGCACCCTGATCAATGACCTGGAGGCGCGCGAGGCCGAGCTCTTGGATCGCCTCATCGCGTCCGCCGCGGGACTGCCACGCGTGTGCGTGCTGAAACGCTGCCGCCGGCGCAAGCGCTGCTTGGGGCCCGTCCTCGGCGGCGCGCTCCCGTGCAAGCGCCATCACAGAGGCCTCGCCAAGGCGCGGTTTCGCAGCGCGCTACAAGTCCTCGGGTGGCCGAACCGCGACAAAGACGGCAAGCCGATTGATAGGCAATAGGCAAGAGGCAGTGGGCAGTAGGCAGTGGGCAGTCGTGACAGGCGTACTCCACCCCTCCCATTCCCTTTCCTCTTGCCCTTTTCCTACTGCCTACTGCCTACTGCCCACTGCCCGCCCTCCGGCCCTAGTTTCGCCCTCGCAGCGCCCTTCACTGGCGCCCGAATGCAACGTCAGGGAGCGGGCAAGCCCATGCGCTTGGGCGGCAGGCGGTTTCTGTTGAGCTTCGCCATCATCGGCGCCGCCGTCTGCCTGGCGCTCGGGCTCACCCTGCCGATCATCAAGCTCACCAAGTTCATGTTCTGGTCGAGCGAGTATTCCCTCATCTCCACCGTCGGCGTCTTGATCAGGGACGGCCAGACGTTCCTCGGGCTCATCGTCCTCGTCTTCTCGATCATCTTCCCCATCGTGAAGCTGACCTACCTGTTGGTGGCGTCCACGATGCCCGCAGCCGAGCTGAAGCGCCACGCCAAGCGCTTAAAGGCGATCGAATGGATCGGCAAATGGTCGATGCACGACGTGCTGGTGCTGGCGCTGATGATCTTCTTCCTGAAGAGCCAAGGCGTCTACGATGCCGCAAGCCTGCCCGCCGTCTATCTCTTCACGGCCGCAGTCGCCCTGATGATCCTGTCTTATGCCTGGCTCAAGACCGATGTCGCCGCCGCGGGCGGCCTGGCCTCTGAGCCGGAGCTGCCCAAGCCGCTCTCGGCCGTGCGCAATGTGCTCTTGAGCTTCCTCATCATCCTGGCGACAGTGTTCTTTGCGCTCGGCATCATCCTGCCGTCGATCCGCTTCACCACCGTCTACGTGTGGACGGCCCAGCACTCGATCGCCACCATCATCTACGCGCTGTACGAGAGCGACGAGTACTTCCTGTGCACGGTGGTGTTCGCCGTCTCCATCTTCTTTCCGTTCCTGAAGCTGTTCTATCTGTTGACGCTGGTCGCCTCGCCCGACCTGTCGCCGGAGTTCCGTCGCCGCTCCATCTCCACCATGGAGTGGCTGGGGCGCTACTCCATGACCGACGTCATGGTCCTGGCGCTGATGATCTTCTACGTGAACTCCTCGGGCTACACCGAGGCGGTGGTGATGCCCGGCGTCTACTTCTTCGCCGCCTCGGCGCTGATCACCATGCTGGCGTACGGGTGGGTCAACACGGTGCCCCCGCGCCCGGCCGCCCCGGTCGGCGAGGTGGTGACGCTGCCGACCAACCCCGGGCGCCGCCACCGGCCGGCATAGGCTCAATACGGCTGGGCCTCGCCGGTCTTCTCTGAGGCGGCACCCAAAGCCGCCGGAGTGGTGACGTCAGTCGTTTCTGTGCTTGAGCCACCAATTCTTGAAGTAGGGCATTGTCAGGGTCGAGATCATGAACGCAACGGTTGGTACGATGCCATTGAGCCAAGGGTCCGCAACCCCTATCGCCCAGAGGTATGTGCTCATTGCGAGATACGTAAAAAGCATCACCAGCGAGCGCCGCGTCCAGCTTGTTTCCCAGCCCTTGGCCGCCTCTACATTCGCGTTCCTCTCCTCAATTCTCGACACTCGCTCTTCAAGGTCCATTGTCTGCATCCGCTCTTGTCAATCACTTCAGTTTTAGCGCTCCGGCCGATTTCTGTTCGAAGGTCTCTGCCATGCGCTCCAGGGCGCTCTGATATAGAGTCTGGCTACCTGCCCGAAATAAACAGAAGATAAAGCGTGGCTCGCGCCGATGAAGGAGAAGGACATGACCCCCTGGGAGATCAAAGGCACCGAGCTTGTCAACTGCAACTGCGCCTACGGCTGTCCCTGCCAGTTCAACGCCTTGCCCACCCACGGCAACTGCATCGGCATCGGCGCCTACACCTTCGCGGCGGGCCACCACGGCGACGTGCGTCTCGACGGCCTCAACGCGATCACCATCTATCGATGGCCTGGCGCCGTCCACGAGGGCCGCGGCGAAGGCGTTGTCATTATCGACAACCGCGCTAACGAGGCCCAGCGCCACGCGCTCTTGCGCATTCTCTCTGGCGACGACACCGAGCCCGGCAAGACGGTGTGGAACGTCTTCGCCTCGACCATGGAGCGCGTCTACGATCCGCTGTTCGAAGCGATCGAGATGAGCGTCGACGTTGACACCCGGCGCGGAAAGGTGACGGCCGGCAACGGTCTGATCGAGATGGCGGCAGAGCCGATCCGCAATCCCGTCACCGGCGCGGAGCACCGCGCCCGCATCAACCTTCCCGACGGCTTCGAGTACACGCTCGCCGAGATGGGGAGCGGCACCTCGAGCATTGCCGGGCCCATCCCGGTCAAGCTGGAGGCCACCTACGCCCAGCTCGCCCATCTGCATTTGAACCAGAACGGCGTCGTGCGCTAGCGCGGCACGGCAAGGACGGCAGCTTTGTCCCACATGACGCTCACCGAGCGCATCGTGCGCCATGAGCAGATGCTCATCGCCCTGGTGCTGGCCGCCATAGCGGGGCTGGCTTGGCTCTACGTGCTCCACGGTGCCGGCACCGGCATGAGCACCATGGCCATGACCACCTGGCAATTCCCGCCGCCGCGCACGGCCACGATGATGCCGGGTGACTGGGACGCGCCCTACTGGCTCACCATGCTCGTCATGTGGTGGGTCATGATGCTCGCCATGATGATCCCCAGCGCCGCGCCGATGATCCTTCTTTACGCGCGCGTCTTTCGGCACGGACAGACGCAGGGCCAGATCCCGGCCTCGCTGGTGCCGACCGCCTCCTTCGCGGCGGGCTACCTCGCCTGCTGGCTCGGCTTCAGTGCGCTCGCGACCGGGTTGCAGTTCGCGCTCGAGCAGGCCGGCCTCGTCCACGGAATGTGGATGTGGTCGATGAGCCGCTGGCTGACCGCGGGTCTCCTCGTCGCTGCCGGGCTCTTCCAGCTGACGCCGCTCAAGGCGGCCTGCCTGCAGCACTGCCGCGCGCCTGCCGCCTTCCTCTCGCAGCACTGGCGCCCCGGACACGTGGGCGCCTTGCGTCTCGGTATCGTCCACGGCACCTATTGCCTGGGATGCTGCTGGGCGCTGATGCTGTTGCTGTTCGCGGCCGGCGTCATGAATCTCGTGTGGATTGCGGGACTCGCCATCCTCGTGCTGTTGGAGAAGCTCGCCCCTTTCGGCGCGCGCCTCGCTCCCGTCACGGCCGCGCTGCTGCTCGGCGCCGGATTCTATGTGGCGGTCGCCTGAGCCAATGCGAAAGGGCCCGGACGCGCGGCCCAGGCCCTTGCCAAGTATCGATCGTGAGCAAGTTTACCGCGAGTAGAACTCGACCACGAGGTTTGGCTCCATGTGCACCGGGTAGGGCACGTCCGACAGCGCCGGGATTCGGTTGAACTTCGCCACCATCTTGTTGTGGTCGGCCTCGATGTAATCGGGAACATCACGCTCGGGGCTCTTGATGGCCTCCAGCACCAACGCCATCTGCCGCGACTTCTCTTTCAATTCGATCACGTCGCCGACCTTGCAGCGATAGCTCGGCACCGTCACGCGCCGGCCGTTGACCATGACGTGGCCGTGGCTGACGAATTGACGCGCGGCAAAGACCGTGGGGACGAACTTGGCGCGGTAGACGATGGCGTCGAGGCGACGCTCCAGAAGCCCGATCACGTGCTCAGAGGTCGAGCCCCTGAGACGCACGGCTTCCACATAGATGCGGTGGAACTGGCGCTCGTTGATGTTGCCGTAGTAGCCTTTGAGCTTCTGCTTGGCCTTGAGCTGCTGACCGTAGTCGGACAGCTTCTGCATGCGCCGCTCGCCGTGCTGCCCGGGGCGCGATTCGCGCCGGTTGATGGGGCTCTTGGGGCGCCCCCAGATATTCTCGCCCAAACGGCGGTCGATCTTGTGCTTGGCGCGGATGCGCTTGGTCATGTAACAGCACTCCAACGGTTGTATTGGCTCTATCGTGGAGCGCCCCCTCCTCTGCCGTAAGGGCAAGTGCCCTGACGACCGACAGGCAACGTCCCCTAGGGGCGCTGCCGCGGGTGCGCAAGCAAACGCGGGCCAAAAGCGCTTGGCCCGCGCTGCGATCAGCTTGATACCGGTGCGGAAGGCCGCCGTCAACCAAGGGGCCTGAGATCAGCCATAGGCCGCGCGGCGCGCGGGGCCCGTTCGGCGTTAATCTCAAGGCTCGGGGCTATTTCTGGACCGCAGCGCCGGTCGCGGGCTGGCTCGAGGCTTCGGTCGCCGGAGCCGGGGGCGGCGTGGTGGAGGCAAGCGCGGGGCCGGTCTTCACGTAGGCCGTAATCGAGCTCCTTGACCTTCTGCTTCTGCTCGGCCGTGCACGTCTGCGCCTGCTTCGCGCCTTCCTCGATGACGACGTCCTTGCCGCCGTCCTTCTCAACCAGCTTGACTCGGCCCGTCAGCAGCATCACCACCGTCAGGTGCAGCTGGTTGATGTAGACGATCTGCTGCGGGGTCCATTTCTTGCTCGCGATCTCGCGGCGCATCAGCGAGTTGTGGTTGTCCGCCTGCTCCTGCGCCAGCTCGCACACCTGCGCGTAGGCGGAAAGCCGGCCAACGCGGATCACGTCGCGCGCCACGTTGAGCGGAACGAGGACCTCAGACTTCTTCTTCTTGTCGATCAGGATCGTCTCGCCGTTGGGCTTGGTGAAGGCTTCCGGCGTCAGCGACCATGCATACTCCATGAAGGCCCGCGTGGCCTTCTCGCTGAGCTCCTGAGCGCTGGCGGGAATCGCCAAAACACAGGCAGCCATCATGGCCGCGCCCGCCCAACGCATCCCCGCCCTTCTCATGATCCGCGTCTCCTGAGCTGTGCGTTATATTATTGCTGTTGCTTCTATTGCCCGAGATCGTAGCCACGATCTGGGAGGAAAAGTGCCGCCGTTTGGACGGGCATCGCTCAGCCCAAAACTTGGCCAGATCATGGCGGCTATGTTGGCGGCTTGCGGGCCCGTCCCTTGCCTTTTGCAAGCGTTGCAACAATACCACGCAGGGTGCGGACCTCCTGCTCTGTGGCCCCCATTCGCGCGAACATCGTGCGTAGATTACGGGCCACGGTGTCGCGCTTGTGGGGCGGATTGAAGAAGCCGAGGCGGTCGAGTTCGGCCTCCAGATGATCGAAGAATCCCAAGAGCTCCTCCTTGGTCGCGGGCCGGTCAGCGCCGAGGTTGAGACCGGTGGCGATCGGCGTCTCGTAGGTCGTGACCCGGCCCAGGCTTTG
Organism: uncultured Alphaproteobacteria bacterium; assembly: GCA_963728165.1. Lineage (GTDB taxonomy): Bacteria > Pseudomonadota > Alphaproteobacteria > Rhizobiales > Hyphomicrobiaceae > Hyphomicrobium_A. Next base: position 54,929 of record CAVSIY010000005.1, read on the forward strand.
CGCCTCGCTCGCCCGCATCCATTCGTAGCCGAGGATCAGCACGGCCTGCGCCAGGTTGAGCGAGGCAAAGCGCGTGTTAACCGGAATCATAATCAGCGCATCCGCGTTGGCGACCTCGGACGTCTCCAGCCCGTTGCGCTCGCGCCCGAACAGCACGCCGCAGCGCTCCCCCTTGGCGATGCGGGCGCGCATCTCGGCCACCGCCTCGATCGGCGTCATCACCGGCTTCCTCAGATCGCGCTGGCGCGCGGTGGTGGCCGCGAGCCAGTTGAGATCGCCCATGGCCGCAGCAAGCGTGGAGAAGGGCACCGCGTCGTCGATCACGTAGTTGGCGCCCGAGGCGGCAATGCGCGCCTTCTCGTTGGGCCAGCCATCGCGCGGCGCAACGAGGCGCAGTGTATCGAGGCCGAAATTGGCCATGGCGCGGGCCACCATGCCGACATTGTCGGCGAGCTGCGGCTCCATGAGCAGGATCGCCGGCGTCTCGCCCTCGCCGGCAAACGCTTCGCCCTTCATGTGCGCGCGGCGAATGCCGTGGCGCAGTTTGCGCAGGACACGCCGCGCCCAGTACCAGTACTTCTCCCCCGACCAGGCTTGCGTAAGCGCTTCCAGGCTCTCAATGTGCAGCGTCTTGTCGCCTGCTCCCGTCAGGCGCACGGCGCCGTCCCCGATGACGATCTCCTTGTGGCGGGCGGCGAACTGATCGAGGCTCGTGATGCCGTCGGCTTGCATGCGCCGCCGGCAACCGGGACAGCTCGCATCATCGGCGATGCAGCGCTCCTCGGCGCAATAGGTGAGCACCGGCTCGAGCGTGGTGCGGTCGAGGCCGGCAATAGCGAGCTCGGCCAGGCCCTGGTCGATGGTCCTCTCGTGGCAGGCGCAAACGACCTCGGAGACGGCCGCCGCGCTGCCGGCAAGCCGCGGCACGCGCCAGCCCTCCTCGTCGCTAACGATGCTGATCGGGGGACCGCAGGCCATTGCTCGTGCTCTCTTGTTGCACCGCATCATCGCGGATATGGTGCGCCGAAACGTATTCCCGCCCCGATCCGAGGCCACTACATGCAGAAGATTAAGGTGACTGGCACCGTCGTCGAGCTCGACGGCGACGAGATGACCCGTATCATCTGGAAGCTGATCAAGGACAAGCTCATCCACCCCTACCTCGACCTGCCGCTCGAGTCCTACGACCTCTCGATCGAGAGCCGCGACAAGACGAACGACCAGATCACCATCGACGCCGCCAATGCGATCAAGAAGCACGGCGTCGGCGTCAAGTGCGCGACCATCACGCCCGACGAGGCACGCGTCAAAGAATTCGGCCTGAAGGAGATGTGGAAGAGCCCCAACGGCACCATCCGCAACATCCTCGGCGGCGTCATCTTCCGCGAGCCCATCATCTGCCACAACGTGCCGCGGCTGGTGCCGGGTTGGACCGAGCCCATCGTCATCGGCCGCCACGCCTTCGGCGACCAGTACCGCGCCACCGACTTCCGCTATCCCGGCGCCGGCGTGCTCACCATCAAGTTCGTGGGCGAGGACGGCAAGGTGATCGAAAGGGAGGTGTTCAAGGCGCCCTCGAGCGGCATCGCCATGGCGATGTATAATCTCGACGACTCGATCCGCGACTTCGCACGCGCGACGTTCAACTACGCGCTCAACCGCAACTATCCCGTCTACCTTTCGACCAAGAACACCATCCTCAAGGCCTACGACGGCCGCTTCAAGGACCTGTTCCTGGAGGTATTCGACGCCGAGTTCCGCTCCGAGTTCGAAAAGCGCAAGCTCACCTACGAGCACCGCCTGATCGACGATATGGTCGCCTCCGCCCTCAAGTGGTCGGGCGGCTACGTGTGGGCGATGAAGAACTACGACGGCGACGTGCAGTCCGACATCGTGGCGCAAGGCTTCGGCTCGCTCGGCCTCATGACCAGCGTCTTGATGACGCCCGACGGCAAGACCGTCGAGGCCGAGGCCGCGCACGGCACGGTGACGCGTCACTACCGCGAGCATCAGAAGGGCAAGGAGACCTCGACCAACTCGATTGCGTCGATCTTCGCCTGGACCCGCGGGCTCGCCCATCGCGCCAAGCTCGACCACAACGAGGCGCTGGCACGTTTCGCAGCGACCTTGGAGAAAGTCTGCGTCGACACCGTCGAAGCGGGCTTCATGACCAAGGACCTGGCGCTGCTGGTCGGTGACCGGCAGAAGTGGCTTTCGACCATCGGCTTCCTCGACAAGGTCGACGCCAACCTCAAGACGGCGATGACGAAAGCCGCGTGAGCCTCACCGCGTCGGGCGCAGCTTCAATTGCGAGATGCCGACGGCAACGTTGAGGCCTTGCTGGCCTTGCACGCTCACCGGCTGCAGGCCGACGGTATCGTTCGATCCGCCGACGAGCGCGTTGGCGCCCAGGCCCAGGCCGACTGTCGCCTCGGCCGAGACGCCGCTGTAGTTGCCCGCGAGCGCGCCGGAGGGAAGGTCGGCGGACGGGGCAAAGACCGTCCATATGATCTTGCTCTGCGAGGTGAAGCCCAGGTCGAGCCCGAACTTGCTGATCGAGCCGCGGTAGTGCTCGGTGCCGCCGCTAGTTCCCTTGAACGTGCAGTCGAGATCCTTGCTCGAGCCGAAGACGAAGCCGGTACCGCCGTAGACGGTGCAGTTGAGGACACCGGCCTCCACGTGCGCGGCCTGGGCGGGCGCGAGGGCGGCAAGCACGCAGAGCGCAGCGGCGGCGAGAGCGGGGCGCACGGGGCGCGAAAGCAGAGTTAACGGCATGGGTCTTGAAGTCCTCATTGGTTGGGTCCGGCACGGGGTGCGCGGCCGGTTCTTGGCCTTCCTCTCCGCCACGGTGTCAGCGAAAAGCGGCAAATATCCAGCATCAAACCACATTGCACCACCTGCGCCGCCGATCCCTTGATGCAGATCAGCCCCGATTGCAGCGGCAGTCCTAGCTCGATTTCTTCGTCTGGCTGGCGCGCAAGCCCCGCGTCGGCCGACCCGCCGCCCCCTGCAGCGCCTCGCGGAACTCGTCGCGCTTTTCATGAATCGAGGCGATTACGGGCCCGGTGGGGACGCCGAGACCGACAAGGGTCGCCTCGCTCAATTGCAGGCTCGCCTCCACCGTCTCCGGCACCGCATCCGTCACCCCGAGCTTGTAGAGATGGCGGGCGTGCGCCTCGTCGCGTGCGCGCGCGACGATGACGATATCGGTGCGCAGCTCGCGCACGGCGGAGACGATCGCGTCGGCAACCGAGGAGATGTCGACGGTGATGATCACGCCCTTCGCATTGGTGATGCCGCAGCGGCGCAGGAACGCCGGGATCTTGGCGTCGCCGAAATAGACCGGCCGGCCGTCCGCTCGCCACTTGGTGACGACGGAAGCGTCGCTATCGACGATGATGTGGCTCACCTTGTGCTCCGCGAGCATCTCCGACACGAGGCGCCCCACGCGCCCGCAGCCGATGACGATGGCGTCGATGCGCTCCTGCGGCGGCGGTATGCTGAGCGCAGGGTTGGGCGCCTGCACATCGCGCAGCTCCTTGGCCAGGCGCCGGCCGAGGTAGTCGAGCAGCGGGATGATCGCCATCGAGAACGAGGTGATGGCGAGCACCAGCGTGCCGGTGTCGCGCGCGACGATGTCCTCCGCCACGGCGAGCCCGATGACGATGAAGGCGAACTCGCCGCCGGGGCCCAACAGCAGCGCCGTCTCCACCGTCGCCGGCCAAGGGACGCGGAACAGCCGCAACAGGCCCGTCAGCACCGTCGTCTTGATGAGGATGAGGCCGACAATGCCGGCGATGATCGGAAGCGGGTTGGAGATCAAGCCGCCGATATCGAGGCTCATGCCGACCGAGAAGAAGAACACGCCGAGCAAGAGCCCCTTGAACGGGTCAATCGTCGCCTCGATGGCGCGGTGGTACTCGGTCTCGGCCAGCAGCAGACCGGCGACGAAAGCACCGAGCGCCATCGACAGCCCGGCCGCCGCCGTGGCCAGTCCGCTGCCGACGGCCACAAAAAGCGCCGCCGCCACGAACAGCTCCGTGCTCTCCACCGACGCCACCAGCCGGAACAGCGGGCGCAGAATGACAGTGCCGACGAGCACGATCGCGGCAATGACGAGGATTGCCTGCGCGAACGCCTGCAACAGGCCGCCGAGCAGCGTGCCATGGTTTTCAGGGCCGAGGATGGTGACGAGGAACAACAGCGGCACGACGGCGAGGTCTTGCAGCAGCAGGATGGCAAAGCAGGTGCGTCCCGTCGCGGTGCTGAGCCGCTGCTTGCGTGAGAGCACCTCGATGACGATGGCGGTCGAGGACAGCGCCAGCGAGAGCCCGATCAGGACGGCGCCGCCCGGGCGCGCGCCAAAGAGGCTCGCAACGAGCCCGATCAGAAGCGCCGAGATCCCCACCTGCAAGGTGCCGAGCCCGAACACCAGCCGGCGCATGGTGACGAGCCGCTTGAACGAAAGCTCCAGCCCGATGAGGAACAATAGGAACACAACACCGAGCTCGGCGATGCTGCCGAGGTCGCGCTGGTCCGTGATTGCGACCCAGCGCACCACGGGGAAGCTGTACCAGAGCGAGCCCAGCCCGCCGGGCCCCAGAAGCGCGCCGGCGATGAGGAAGCCGAGGATGGGGCTCAGCTTGAAGCGCTGGCCCAAGGGAACGAGAACGGCTGCCGTCCCGAGCACGATCATCGCGTCGCGATAAATGCCGAAATCGGGGCCTTCCGTCATTGCCGCCTCGTGCTGCGTGCCTTCCAACAGTCATAGCAAAGGAATGAAGGCAAATGCGGCACGCGCAGTTAGCGCACGGTAACGTTTTCCTTCAAATGCGCTCGCCCGTAGCGGCTCGAGGAGAAGCAAGTGCCCGCATGATATCCGCGCTGCGGCGGACGAGGATTACGCCGCTGCGGAGACGCGCGCCTCGATCGCCTCCAGCGCTGCTGCCGCCTTGGCGCCGTCGGGCCCACCCGCCTGCGCCATGTCGGGACGCCCGCCGCCGCCCTTGCCGCCCAAGGCCTCGGCGCCGGCGCGCACCAGATCGACGGCGCTCCACGTCGTGGTCAGGTCGTCGGTGACGCCGACAGCGAGGCCGGCCTTGCCGTCCTCGGTCACGCCGACGATGGCGACGATGCCGGAGCCCACCTGCTTCTTGCCGTCGTCGATGAGCCCGCGCAGGTCTTTCGGGTTGAGCCCCTGCACCGTGCGCGCAATCAGCTTCACCTTGCCGACGGTCTTGATGGCGGCGTCGGCAGCTTGCGCGCCGCCCGCCGTGGCGCCGGCGCCGCCGCCGAGCGCGATCTGCTTCTTGGCCTCGGCGAGCTGGCGCTCGAGCTGCTTGCGCTCCTCCATCAGCGCGGTAACGCGCGCGACCACGTCCTCGGGCCGCACGTGCAGGGCTGCTGCCGCCTCCTTGAGGCGTGCCTCCTGCTCGGCGAGGTAGGCGCGCGCCGCATCGGCCGTCAGCGCCTCGATGCGGCGCACGCCGGACGCAGACGCGGTCTCGGCGACGATCTTCACGAGCCCGATGTCGCCGGTGCGCGCAACGTGCGTGCCGCCGCACAATTCAACGGACCAGGCCTTATTGGCGCCGGGCTCCGTGCCTCCCATCGAGACGACGCGCACCTCATCGCCGTACTTCTCGCCGAACAGCGCCATCGCGCCCAACTCCAGCGCATCGTCGAGCGCCATGAGGCGCGTCTCGACGGCGGCATTCTGCAGAATGATGGCGTTGGCACGCGCCTCCACCGCGGCGAGCTCGTCAGGCGTCATCGGCTTTTGATGCGAGAAATCGAAACGCAAGCGATCGGGGGCGACCAGCGAGCCCTTCTGGGCAACGTGCGGGCCCAAGACCTGGCGCAGCGCCTCGTGCAGCAAGTGCGTCGCCGAATGGTTGGCGCGCGTTGCCGAGCGACGCCCGTGATCGACATCGAGGTCGACCGTCTCGCCCATCTTGAAACTGCCCTTCTCGACCGTGCCGAGATGCACGAAGAGGCCGCCCGCCTTCTTCTGCGCGTCGGTCACGCGAAAGAGCGCGCCCTTGGCGCCGCGGATGAGGCCCTGGTCGCCGACCTGGCCGCCGGATTCTCCATAGAACGGCGTCTGGTTGACGAGGATCGCCGCCTCATCGCCGGCCTTGAGGCTCTTTGCCTCTTTGCCGCCTTTGACCAGCGCCACGATCTCGCCCGCCGCCGTCTCGGCCTCGTAGCCGAGGAACTCGGTTGCCCCCAGCTTCTCTTTGAGCTGGAACCAGATCGCCTCGGTCGCCGCCTCGCCCGAGCCTTTCCACGCCTTGCGCGCCTCCTCCCTTTGCCGCTCCATCGCAGCGTTGAAGGCGTCGGTGTCGACGACGATGCCGCGCGGGCGCAGCGCGTCCTCGGTCAAGTCGAGCGGAAAGCCGAAGGTGTCGTAGAGCTTGAAGGCTGTCTCACCTGAAAAGACATCGTCCTTCTTGAGCTTGGCGGAGGCCTCCGACAGCACCACCAGCCCCTTCTCGAGCGTCTTCTTGAAGCGCGTCTCTTCCAGGTGCAGCGTCTCGGTGATGAGCGCCTCCGCGCGGATGAGCTCGTGATAGGTGTCGCCCATCTCGTGGATCAGCGCCGGCACCAGGCGGTACAGAAGCGGCTCGGTCGCGCCGAGCTGATGCGCGTGACGCATGGCGCGGCGCATGATGCGGCGGAGCACGTAGCTGCGACCCTCGTTCGACGGCAGCACGCCGTCGGCGATCAAGAAGCTCGAAGCGCGCAGGTGATCGGCGATGACGCGATGCGAGGCCTTGTGCTCGCCCTTCGCCGGCACGCCGGTCGCCGCGACCGAGGCCGCGATCAACGCCTTGAAGAGGTCGATCTCGTAGTTGTCGTGCGTGCCCTGCAGGACGGCGGCGATGCGTTCCAGCCCCATGCCGGTGTCGACCGAGTGCTTGGGCAGGTCGACGCGCTCGCCGGGCTCGAGCTGCTCGTATTGCATGAACACGAGGTTCCAGATCTCGACGAAGCGGTCGCCGTCGGCGTGACGCGAGCCCGGCGGGCCGCCGGCGATCTTGTCGCCGTGGTCGTAGAAAATTTCCGAGCAGGGACCGCAGGGGCCGGTGTCGCCCATCTGCCAGAAGTTGTCGGAGGTGGGGATGCGCAGGATCTTGTCGGCGGAAAAGCCGGTGAGCTTCTTCCAGATGCGAAAAGCGTCCTCGTCCTCGCTGTAGACGGTGATGACGAGGCGCTTCTTGTCGAGGCCGAAGTCCTTGGTGAGCAAGTTCCAGGCAAGCTCGATCGCGCGCTCCTTGAAGTAGTCGCCGAAGGAGAAGTTGCCGAGCATCTCGAAAAAGGTGTGGTGGCGCGCGGTATACCCCACGTTGTCGAGGTCGTTGTGCTTGCCGCCGGCGCGCACGCACTTCTGCGAGGAGGCGGCCGTGGTGTAGGGGCGCGTCTCCTGGCCGGTGAAGACGTTCTTGAACTGCACCATGCCGGCGTTGGTGAACATCAAGGTGGGGTCGTTGCGCGGCACCAGCGGCGAGGACGGCACGACCTCGTGCCCCTCTTTCCTGAAGTAGTCGAGGAACGCTCTGCGGATCTCGTTGACGCCAGTCATCTCTTCGCTTTCGGAAAGAACGCGTCGGGGCCCGACCGCCGAAGAATGGGCCCCCGGGGGGTTATCCGATGGGGTTGGCGGGGCTTTCTGTCAAGCGTCCGCGGCCGCAACCCTCTTGTTTGTCGCGCTCGCAATCGCGTGACGGCGCAAGTCGACGCGGCTTTGGCCTCGCGGTGCGGGCACCCGAGGGGTTGAATGAAACCAGGGAGCGGGGCGGCTCAGGCCCTTCTCATTGTTCGTGATGGATGCGGCCGTTGCCGCCCCACACAGGCACAGGGGCTGTCCGCCGCCATTCCCTGAACTGCATCCGCTATCCAGGGCGTCACTGAGATTTTCGCCTCAGCGGCAGTTGGGACTCAGAGCAGCTTACGGTCTCCGCCCGTTGTGCCGGCCCGCTCCGCGCAAGTCCGCCAGCGCACGTCTGCGCCCCTGGCCGTTGGAACGGGCGTGGGCAATTTAAGCGGAGGAGACAGGACGGGGATAAGATTAGAGGCGGGCGCCGCAAAAGCGTCTAGGAGCCCGACTTCCCGTATGCGGCAAGGAACGTGCGCACAGCGATGCCGACGACGTGCAGGATGCGCTCCTCGCTGGGCGCCCCGCCGGCATTGAACATGACCGGCTTGAACATCGTCGATTGGCAGGAATCGAGGAACTGGGCGGCAGCGATCTCGCAATCATCGATCGCGAGCACGCCGGCTTTCACCTGGTCCTCGAGATACGTGGCCAGGCGGTTGATGCCGCAGAGGGGCCCGAACTCGTAGAACTTGCGGCCGATCTCGGGCATGCGCTCGGCGATGGCGATGACGGTCCGGATCGCGGAAACAGCATCGGGGCGCGCCAGAAAGCGCACGTAGGCCGTGCCCAAGCGGGTCAGCACGGCGCGCACGTCGTGATCATCGGAATCGAGCGAGAACACCTGCTCGGCCTGCGCCCGGCGCTCGTCCTCGACGATGGCCTCGAACAGGTGCTCCTTGCTGTCGAAATAAACGTAGAGCGTGCCCTTGGAGACGCCCGCCTGGCGCGCGATCTCGCCCATGCTGGCGGCATCGAACCCGTGGGCCAGGAACAGCGCCCGCGCGCCCTCGATGATCTGCCGGCGCTTGGCAGTGTCCTCGGTTGTTGTCGGCGCCTCGGCCACCTTGGCGGACATCCTCGATATCCTCATAGCAGATATGTAAAATTTGACCGAACCGTTCGGTCACTATTGACATAGGCCGATTTTGCCCCTAGGTCAACCATTGACCGAACGGTTCGGTCACCGAATTTGTCTGGTAAATTTGCCCGGGGGTCGAGGAGAGGCAGATGTTGAGACAGCGCAGCAGCACAGCCTTACGCAGCGTCGAGGACACGGACGCCGCCGAACGCGCGGCGACGCCCTCGTTAACCACGGGGACTCCAGACCCGCTGGCGCGGGTGATCGCTCAGCGGAGCGGCGGCGCCACCGCCAAGCCGGTCGCACGGACGCCAGACGCGCTTCGTCCCGAGACGCCAGAGGCAGCCCCCGAGGCCGCAGAGACCGCTCCCCCCGCCTCCCGACCAAAGCGCCGCAACGGCCGCAAGCTCCTCCTCTCGGCGGCGGCCATTCTGGCTCTGGGTCTCGGCGGCTGGTACGGCCATTACTGGTGGACGGTGGGACGTTTCATCGTCTCGACCGATGACGCCTACGTCGGCGTGCACACGGCGACGCTGTCGGCGAAGGTCTCGGGCTACGTGGCCTCGGTCGACGCGCGCGACAACGAGGAGGTGCACTCAGGCGACGTCATCGCGCGGATCGACGACGGCGACTACACGCTCGCAGTCGAAGCCGCGCGCGACAAGATCGCCACGCAAAAGGCAACGATCGAAAGAATCGGCAAGCAGATCGCGGCCCAGGAAGCCGCCGTCGATGCGGCCAAGGCCCAACTGGCCTCAGCGAAGGCCGGCGACACGCGCGCCGAGCTCGAGTTGAAGCGGCAGCAGCAGCTGGCCGGGCACGAGTTCGCAAGCCAGCAGGCGCTGGAGCAGGCACAGGCCGCCCGCGACCAGGCGGTCGCCTCGGTGCAGGGCGCAGAGGCGGGCGTCGAGCAGGCCCAGACCAATGTTGGGGTTCTGAAAGCGCAAAAGGAGGAGGCCCAGCGCACGCTGAAGCAGCTGCAGACGGCACGCGCCCAGGCCGAGCGCGACCTCTCGTTCACGGTCATCCGCGCCCCCTTCGGCGGCGTGATCGGCAACCGCGCGGTGCAGGCGGGCGACTACGTCCAGCCCGGACAGCGGCTGGCGAGCCTGGTCCCGCTCGACGACGTCTATGTGGACGCCAACTTCAAGGAGACGCAGCTGGCAAACCTGCGTCCGGGCCAGGAGGCATCGATCGCCGTCGACGCGCTGCCCAACCATGACATCAAGGGCCGCGTGTTGAGCGTGGCGCCGGCGTCCGGCTCCGTCTTCTCGCTGCTGCCGCCCGACAACGCCACCGGCAACTTCACCAAGATCGTGCAGCGCATCCCCGTGCGCATCCGCGTGCCGGCCGCCGTCGACAGAGAAGAGCTGCTGCGGCCGGGCATGTCGGTCGTGGTCAGCGTCAATACCAAGCCGGGCGCGACGGACGCCGCGCCGGCGCCGCAGGCGACCTCATTGATCAGCCGCGCCGCCAATTGAGCGGCGGCCTCTGAAGGGGCCTCGTCATGGCCGATAGCCAAAGACCGACATCGCAGACAAGCGCCGGCGGCGTCGACCGCATCGAGCCGAAGCGGCTCGTCGCCTTCCTGGCGATGGTCTTCGGCATGTTCATGGCGATCCTCGACATCCAGATCGTGTCGGCATCGCTGACCGAGATCCAGGCGGGGCTCGCGGCCAGCTCCAACGAGATCACCTGGGTGCAGACGGCCTACCTCATCGCCGAGGTGGTGATGATCCCCTTGTCGGGCTTCCTGTCGCGGGCCTTGGGGACGCGCATCCTGTTTGCCGCCTCGGCGGCCGGATTTGCGGCCGCGAGCCTGATGTGCGGGCTGTCCAACTCGATCAACGAGATCATCATCTGGCGCGCCATCCAGGGCTTCATCGGCGGCGGCATGATCCCCACGGTGTTCGCCTCCGCCTACCTTATCTTTCCGCGCTCGCGCATGGGCCTGATCATGCCGCTGATCGGACTGGTGGCGACGATGGCCCCGACAATCGGTCCCACCGTCGGCGGCTACCTCACCGACACGCTGTCCTGGCACTGGCTGTTCTTCATCAACGTCGTTCCCGGCATCGCCGTCACCATCGCGGCGCTGACGCTGATCGACTTCGATACCCCCGACTACAGCCTGTTTGAGAGCTTCGACTGGCTCGGGCTGATCTCCATGGCGGGCTTTCTCGGCGCGCTCGAGTACGTGCTCGAGGAAGGCCCCCGCAACGACTGGTTCGGCGACAACACCATCGTGTTGCTGGCCTGGGTCTCGGGGCTCTCTGCCATCGCCTTCTTCGTGCGCGTCTTGACCGCGCGCAGCCCGATCGTCGATCTGGGCTCGTTCACCAACCGCAACTTCGCGGTGGGCTCGCTGTTCTCGTTCGTGCTCGGCATCGGCCTTTACGGCCTCACCTATATCTACCCCGTCTATCTGGCGCAGATCCGCGGCTACGACGCGCTGATGATCGGCGAGACCATGTTCGTCTCAGGCCTTGCCATGTTCCTCACAGCACCGGTCGCCGGGCGGCTGATGACCGTCATCGACAAGCGCGTCATGCTCATGGCGGGCTTCTTGTTCTTCGCGGTCGGCACCTGGTGGATGACCTACCTCACCAGCGATTGGGACTTCTATGAGCTGTTGTGGCCGCAGATCTTCCGCGGCGTCGGGCTGATGCTGTCGATCATCCCCATCAACGACATCGCGCTCGGCACGCTGCCGCCCGAGCGCGTCAAGAATGCTTCGGGCCTCTTCAACCTGACGCGCAACCTCGGCGGCGCCTTCGGGCTTGCCGGCTTGACCACCATCCTCAACGACCGCACCGACCTCCACTTGGCGCGCCTGCACGAGGCGATCACGTGGTCGCGCGTGCCCGCCATGGAGACGCTCAACGCGCTCACGCAGCGGTTCCAATCCTTCGGCAGCGACGCGCACGCCATGGCCTTAAAGCAGCTGATGCTGATCACGCACCGGCAGGGCGTGGTCATGGCCTTCTCTGATGTGTTCTTGTTGCTGACGCTGCTGTTTGCCGGCCTCGCGCTCATGGCGGTGCTGGTGCAGAAGCCGGCGGCGCCCGCCGGCGCGACCGGACACTAGCAGCGCCTCACGGCAACAACCGTCATCCCGGGCGAGTGACGGTATCAGCCGGAACGAGACCCGGGACCCAGGAGAGGTGCGCCGAAGGCTCCTCAAGATCTTTTGTGTCTTCGACGATTCTGACGCTGGGTCCCGGATAGCCTCCGCTGCCGCGTCGGCTTCCGGGATGACGGATATGAATTGGGTCCCGGATAGCCTCCGCTGTCGCGTCGGCTTCCGGATGACGGATGTGAATTGGGTCCCGGATAGCCTCCGCTTCGCGTCGGCTTCCGGATGACGGGTGTTTTGTACGAGCGCTCAAACCGCAACGGAACCCGATATCTCCCAGTAGAGATCCCTCCAGCTTGGGTTCGTCCGCTCGATTAGCTCAATCTTCCAGGCCCGTCGCCAGCGTTTCAATTGTTTCTCACGCGCGATGGCTTGGTCCATCGTTTCGCAGAACTCAACGTAGACCAATCGATGCACGCCAAACCGCTTAGAGAAGCCGCCAATCAGGTCTTGCTTGTGCAGCGAGACGCGTCCGACGATGTCGCTGGTGACGCCGACATAGAGCGTGCCGTTACGGCCGCTGGCAAGAATATAGAACGCAAGGGTCCCTACGCATACGCGGCCCCGCGAGAACCAATAATAGGGCGGCCAAATTTTAGCCGCCCTAGCGGCAGAACTCACCTCACCGCTTGGCGCGGGCGGCCTTTTTGGTGGCGCCCTCGTCCTCGTCGGGCAGCACGCCGTCCGCGTCGGGGACCTCGTCGTCGGCCTCGCGCGCATCGGGCTCGACCAGCATCTTGTCGACGATGAGGCCGGCGTTCTCGCGGATCGCCCGCTCTAGCGCCGCGGCGATCTTCGGGTTGTCCTTCAGATAGGCCTTGGCGTTCTCGCGCCCCTGGCCGATGCGCTCGCCGTCATAGGAGATCCAGGCGCCCGCCTTCTCCACGATCCCCGCCTTGACGCCGAGATCGATGAGCTCGCCCGTCTTGGAGATGCCCTGGCCGTACATGATGTCGAACTCGACCTGCTTGAAGGGCGGGGCCACCTTGTTCTTGACCACCTTGACGCGCGTCTGCGAGCCGACGACCTCCTCGCGCTCCTTGATCTGGCCGATGCGGCGGATGTCGAGGCGAACGGAGGCATAGAATTTCAGCGCGTTGCCGCCCGTCGTCGTCTCCGGGTTGCCGAACATGATGCCGATCTTCATGCGGATCTGGTTGATGAAGATCACCATGGTGCCCGACTTGGAGATCGAGGCCGTAAGCTTGCGCAGCGCCTTGCTCATGAGGCGCGCCTGCATGCCGGGCTGCATGTCGCCCATCTCGCCCTCGAGCTCGGCTTTGGGAGTCAAGGCCGCGACCGAGTCGATGACCAGCACGTCGACGGCGCCGGAGCGCACCAGCGTGTCGGTAATCTCCAGCGCCTGCTCGCCGCTATCGGGCTGCGAGATCAGCAGGTCCTCGACCTTGACGCCGAGCTTCCTGGCATAGACCGGATCGAGCGCGTGCTCGGCGTCGATGAAGCCGCAGATGCCGCCACCCTTCTGGGCCTCGGCCACGACCTGCAGGGCGAGCGTGGTTTTGCCCGACGATTTCAGGGCCGTAGATCTCGATGACGCGCCCGCGCGGCAGGCCGCCGATGCCGAGCGCGATGTCGAGGCCGAGCGAGCCGGTGGAGATCGCCTCCACGTCGATGGTGCGATCGGTGGCGCCAAGGCGCATGACCGAGCCCTTGCCGTGCAGCTTCTCGATCTGGGCGAGCGCGTGCTCGAGCGCCTTCATCTTGTCCATCGCACCCCCCTCGACCACTCGCAGTTCCGGCTTGCTGGTCATGTGAATCACCTTATGGCATGCGCGCTATGTTCTCAATTTCGACTCATGTGTACACCATTTGTTCTTGTGTGTCGAGAAGGGGCAGCTGTACTCAGTTTGAAATCTGGGTCCATGCTATGAGCGCACACTGGCAACCGAGTCTGAGGGTGGATGGTCACGCGAGCCGTCTTGTCATTTCTGGCGGTCTGCGTGCGAAGACGCGCCGATCTGGTTCACCGGTCATCGCGCTGCTCGACATACTGGCGCAGATTGTGGTCGGCGCATTGCAGACCTCATCGTAACCCATACCAGGCTTCCGAAGAGAGACGGCAACACGCGCACTTCATTCGGTGCGAGATCTTGACGTGATCACAGCTATTCCCATCGGATACGTATTGGCGTTCAAGCTGCTGACTGCGTTCGCTCCCTTCACTTCGGATGAACGTCAACGGTTGGATCGCGGTTATCCGACGGAGGCTGACGCCGACCGGCCCATTGCCCTCGAGCACTGGTACACAGATAGCGACTGCCGTCGGACCCCGCCGCAGTGCGATGATCCGATAAAGTGCGGATGACCGCTTCGGGATAGAATACTGAACTGCAGCAGAGTGCGAACGGTGCACGTGCGAATCTACATCGTCAATGGCACCAACACATCCCCGCAGGAAATCACACTGGAGGACGCATACTTCAGTATCTGAGCAAGACGAGCGACAGATTCGTTGGTCGTTGTGGCGGGGCCGAATAGGTTCCCTAAGCCCAGTGAAATAAGTCCCATACTCTCCGGCAAGTGCCGACGGTCACTTTGATCGAGCGGAGTATCAAGCAACCCTGAAGGATGACGACGCGCACGATGAGATTCCTCTCGGTGGCAGGCCGATTTTGTTCTACGCTGAGAGTTCTATAATGGGAGAAAGCACCAAAAGACGTTCAGTGAAGCAGGATCGCCGTCCACGTTTGCGGGTTCAGGCCTAGATGAGCTCGACCGCTCGTAACCAAGAAGCCGATGCCTACCGGCTAGCGTATTGGATCGAGCTTCTTTGGCTGCCTTCGGTTGTACTCTGCGTGTGGCAAAGGGCACCACGTGCGTTAGGCTGCGACGCACTGTCCCAACGGTTCAATGATCTGTCCACGGTGCCTGTACGGCGATCTCTGGCGACGCTTGATGACGGCGCTCCGCCATGACGCGGGAATGACGGAATTGGGCGGCGAGCGGCTGCCTTCTCGTCGGTGGAAGGGAGCCGCGCCGGGATGACGGGTGGAAGGGGGCCGCTCAAAGCCGACGTGGCGGCGCCGGCTCTGGCCGCCGCGTCGACGGGGGCTGTTACAGGGGGGCAACGCGCAGGCGGGGACGTTCCCTCCTACGCTTGCGGGCCTTTAGGCGTCGCGCTTCTTCGCCTCCTGCTCCGCGATAGCGCGGTTGAGATCGGCGACTTCGGAAACCCTCTCGGCTGTTTCCTTCTGTGTCGCGTCCCCGGAAGTGCCCTCTCCGCCACCCCTGAAGCCGCGGGAGATCCATCGGTCCAGTTGCGCTTGGATCTTGTCCCGTCGCTCTTTCAGTCGTGCAATTAGTGGCACATCATTGCTCCATGCTTTCCGCCAAGCATGGCTCAGACGTGGGCCGCTTCTCCCAGCCTGTCAACCTATGCGAAATTCAAACTGAGACAGTGCCGTGTCGATGGTTATGTGCCTGCGGCACGCCGCTCCTGGGTCCCGGGTCTCGCTCCGGCTGTCGCCTGCGCTCGCCCGGGATGACGGGTGGAAGGGAGCCGCTCACAGCCGACGTGGCGGCGCACGCGCCGGCGCGACCTTGTTGGTCACCCGATCGCGTCGTGCGGAGCATTTCTCTCGGAGTCTTGCGGGCCCTTAGGCCTGCGCCTCCCGCACGGCGCGCAGCTTGGCGACAAGATAATGCGCCACCAGGGCCAAGGTGATCGCCACCGCGGCCGCCCCCAACGTTCTGGCGCTGGCCAGACTGCCCCCGGCAAGCATGGTGTAGACGACAACGGCGAGCGCCGTAATGCCGCCGCCGAATATGGCGGCACCCCAATACCTTGGCCGTGGCTCGAAGCGGACTTGCTGGCCCATATAACCCGTCGAAAGGCCCATTACGCCCTACTCCCTGTCGCGTTGTTCGCCCCAACCATAGCACGGAGTGGGGCCGCTCGCTTTTCCGCTGA
This sequence comes from uncultured Alphaproteobacteria bacterium, assembly GCA_963728165.1. Lineage (GTDB taxonomy): Bacteria > Pseudomonadota > Alphaproteobacteria > Rhizobiales > Hyphomicrobiaceae > Hyphomicrobium_A. Next base: position 70,734 of record CAVSIY010000005.1, read on the forward strand.
ATCTATGTGAATTTCAAGCTCAGACAGTGCCGCAGGCCGGGGATAGCGCAGCGCGCGGCCCAGCCGACGCCGGGCTCGCAAAGCGCCGTCACAAGTCCTATGTGCATGAGCATCAATTGGGCCTAAGCGGCTGAGCGCGAAGACGTTATCGTGCCGCTCAAGGCGGGGGTTGATTCGCATTTCCATGCCGGACGACGCTGCAAAAACCACGAACGCGCAGGCGGGCCCCGCCGCGGCGCCGGCTCGGCCCGGGGCCGCCGGCGCGCCCACGCCCACACCCACACCCAAGGGGGGCGGGCGCGGGGGCGAGACGCCCCTCAAAGCCGAGACGGCCGCGAAAGCCGATGCCGTGCCGAAGGTGGCTGCGCCGGCAGCTGAGGCCGCGTCGAAAGCAGCAGGCACGCCGCCGACGCTGACCATGCCGTCGCGGGCTGCCCCCGCAGCAGACGCGGCCGCGACCCCCGTCGAGGGTACGCTCATCGGCGGGCTCGACGCGGACGAGCGCATTCGCGCCAGCACCGCCAACAGCGAGCGCACCTTGTGGGCGAGCGCCATCCTGGTGACGCTGCTCTACACCAGCCTCATCGCCTCCCAGGTGCTGCTGGGCGATCCGATCAGCCAAGCGGCGCAAGAGGAGGCGCGGCGGCGGGCCGGCCAGGACGCGACCGCGATCAGCGTCGACATCGTGCCCGACCCCGACAAGACCTCCAAGACCAAGCGCTGGCAGGAGGGCGAGGCGCAGCAGACGCCCACGCCCAACGATCAGCCGCCGCAGCCCCAGCAGACGGCGAGCACTGCCCAGCCGGAGGTGCCCAAGGTCGAGCCCAAAGAGGAAACGAAGGAGGAGACGAAAGAGGAGAAGCGCGACGCGGATTCGCCCATGCTGCTCGACATCGACAGCCTGGTGGATGCGGCCGCTCAGGACTTCAAGCGCAACCTCGACCACGCCCTCGCCAAGAGACCGCAGAAGAAGCAGCGCGAGCAGCAGGCGATGCTGTCGGGCGGCGGCATGCAGGTGCGCGGCACCGGCGCCTCGGGGCGCTCCGATCCGTTCTCGCGCTCCGTCATCGCCGCCCTGATGAAGACGCGGCCCGGCCCCTTCGCGCTGTGGGGGCGGGTGCTGGTGTCGTTCGAGATCTCGCCGTCGGGCACGCTCAACTACGTGCACCTGCTGCGCTCGAGCGGAAACTCGGCGCTGGATCATGCCGCCGTCGAGGCAATCCACAAGGCGCGCTTCGAGGCACCCCCGCCGGGGTATACGGCCGACCAGCGCACCTACATCATCGACTACATCTTCGGCTAGGCGTGCCGTGTCAGACCCGGAAGGGTCGTCTGACACCACAAACCAAGCAGCCCCGAGGACGCGAATCAGGCATCGTGCGGCAACTGAGGATCCTCACCGGGGAGGCGGATCATGCGCGGGGCTGCGCTGGTGCTTGTGGCGTGCGTCGTCCTTGCGCCCGCGGCACGCGCCGACGGCGAGCCGGGCCTGGCCGCGCCCATCGCGCCCAAGGGCGGGTGGTCGTATCAGTTCACGCCGTACGGCTGGCTGCCGTGGGTCTCCGGCGACGCCGTGATCGAGGGCCGCAGCTTCACCGTGGCCCAGAACCCGGCGCAGGTGCTCGAAAGCCTCCGCATGGTGTGGATGAGCTACGCGCAGGCCAAGAAGGGCCCGCTCACGCTCTTCAACGACACCATGTACGCGAGCCTCGGCTCCTCGGATTCATTCTTGCACTCGAGGACCTTCTCGCCCCACATCAACGCCACAGTCGGCGCGGCGCTCTCGGCTGACTATCGCTATTGGACGGTGGAGCTGGGCGGCATGTACGAGGTGGCCCAGTGGCGCTCAGGCCTGAGCGCACAGCGCGCGTCCGACATGGTGCTCGAGATGCTGGCGGGCGGGCGCTATTGGCATCAGGAGCTCGACGTCGACGTCAACGTTGCCGGCACGCTCAACTTCTTCGGGCTCACCGTCTCCGGCAGCCGCGCTCTGGCGCAGTCGGGCTCCATCGACTGGGTCGACCCGTTCATCGGCGCGCGCTTGCGCTGGCAGCCGGCGCCCGGCGAGGAGGTGGCCTTGCGCGGCGACGTCGGCGGCTTCGGCGCAGGCAGCAAATTCACCTGGCAGCTGCTCGCCAGCTACAATTGGTTTTTGTGCGTGGAAGGCCCGCTCACCCTCAACGGCTATCTCGGCTACCGGGCCCTGTCGGTCGATTACGAGACGGGCCAAGGCTTCAACCGCTACGAGTTCGACGTGCTGCAGCAGGGCCCCGTCATGGGCATAACCGGGCGCTTCTAGCCTCTACTCCGTCGCCAGCTTGGCCCCACCAAAAAAAGCCCCGGAAGGCCTGTGCGAACAGCGCTTCCGGGGACGCAGGGAGGGAGGGATCGAGATTACGTGCCGCTTACCACCAATACGGGCGGCGGCAGCGGTTGATCCAGACGCAGCGGTAGGGCCCGCAGCGCTTCACCCAGCACCGGTAGTGCACCGGCGCGATCAGGCTTTGGGCACCTGCTGCCGGCACAAACGCCGCACTGGGGGGTGGTGCGGCGAGAGGCGTGGCCTGCGCCACTCCGGTCACGGCGCCAAGCGCGCCAAGGCTGACAACAGTTGCAATCACTGCACGCGACGTCATCGCGAACCTCCTTTGCATCAGCAGTGAACCAAAGGCCCGGGTCCGGAGTGCCGCCCGAGCGGTGCCCGCCGCCGGGCGCCGAGGTGGAGAGTGGCCGGCGCTGTTTGCGCTGATGTTGCGCTGGAGCCGCCCGCGCGTAACGTTTTGTATCGGCCGGTTCAGCTTCGAGGCATCAATCCCTCACCCGCTCGCCCAGCCAGCGCGCGGCTCGCGACCTCTCCCTCTGGGAGAGGTGGAGTTGGGCTCGCCGCACTGCCGTCACCGTTCTTCGGGGATGGGTGCGCAGCGTGCACGCCTTAGCGCGCCAGCTCTTCCTTCACCTTGGCGGCGAGCTGCGGCAGCGAGAAGGGCTTGGGCAGGAAGGCGAACACCTCGTCGCCCAGGCTCGCCTTGAAGGCGTCGTTGGGATAGCCCGAGACGAAGATGATCTTGAGGTCGGGATTGGTCTTGCGCAGCTCTTTCAGGAGCGTGGGCCCGTCCATCTCCGGCATGACCACGTCGGAGACGACGAGATCGACCTTGCCCTTGTTCTTCTCCATGACTTCCAGCGCCTCGACGCCGGTCGAAGCCTCCAAGACCTTGTAGCCCTGGCGCTTCAGCGCGCGCGCGGCGAAGTTGCGCACGACCTCCTCGTCCTCGACGAGGAGCACCCGCCCCGTTCCGGTGAGATCGGCGGCGCGCGTCTCCTTCTTCTTCTCCTTGGGCGCGGCGGCGGCGACCTCGTCCTCCTTGTCGGCGTGAAGGCGCGGCAGGTAGATGCGGAATGTCGTGCCGCGGCCGAGCTCGCTCTCGGGATAGATGTAGCCGCCCGACTGCTTCACCATGCCGTAGACGGAGGCGAGCCCCAGCCCCGTCCCCTTGCCGATGGCCTTGGTGGTGAAGAAGGGCTCGAAGATCTTGTCCATGACCTCCGGGCTCATGCCCTGGCCGGTGTCGCCCACCTCGATCACTACGTACTCGCCGGCGGCGAACTCGCGGTGGCCGAGCTTCTGGCTCTCGCGCTCGGTGACGTTGCGCGCCGCGATGGTGAGCGCGCCGCCGTCCGGCATCGCGTCCTTGGCATTGGTGATGAGGTTGAACAGCGCCTGCACGAACTCGTGCTTGTCCGTCATCACGTACCACAGGTCGGGCGCGGTCGAGATCTTCAATTCGCTCTTCTCGCCGAGATAGCGCTTGAGCAGCGAGGACTCGTCCGTCAGCACGTCGCCCAGGTTGACGACCTCGTTCTGCAGCGTCTGCTGACGGGCGAGCGCCAACAGCTTGCGCACCAGCTCGGCCGCGCGGTTGGCGCTCGACTTGATGTTCATGATGTCTTTGTAGGCGAGGTCCTTGGGCCGGTGCATGGTCAAGAGCATGTCGGAGAAGCCGAGGATCGCCGTCAGCATATTATTGAAGTCGTGCGCGATGCCGCCCGCCAGCTTGCCGACGACCTCCATCTTCTGGCTCTGGGCGAACTTCGCTTCCAGCGCCTTCTGCTCGGTGGCGTCGATGACGTAGAGGATCGCTGCCTCGCGCGCGACGCCCGCCGTTGCGAACGGGCTCATGAACACGCGGGTCACGTGATCGCGATTGGCGCCGACCGTGATCTCTACCGGCGCGATGCTGGCACGTCCCGACATCGCGCGTTTGAGACCGGCCTCGACGGCTGTGCGCATCTCCGGGCCGGCGGTGCGGCACAGGGCCTCCACCGCCGCGACGCCGACGCCGCTCGCTCCGTCGAGCACCATGCGCGAGAAGGCGGCGTTGGCTGAGCCGATGCGCCCATCGGGGCCGAGGATGGCGATGCCGAACGGCGCCGACTGGAAGAAGCGGGCAAAGCGTGCCTGCGCCGCGTCGCCCTCGAGCTCGTCCCCGCTCTCGCCCGTGAGGTTGAGCACGGCGACGGTGAGGCCCTTGCCGCTCGGCACCGCGCGCGCGAGCAGGCGCACGGGCAGGATGCGTCCGTCCTCGCACACGAGATCGACGTCGAGGCTTGCCGCCTGCGCCCCGCCGGCGCGGCCGATGAGGCTGGAGACGAGCCCACCGCTGTCGCCCGAGGTGATGTCGGCGAGCGTCATGCGGTTGTCGATCACCGAGCGCGGCGTGCGCCCGATCCAGCGCGCGAGCGTGGCGTTGATGTGCAGAAGTGTGCCGTCGGCGGCAACCGAGGAGAGCCCGACGGGGGCGGAATCGAACTGGGCGAGCTGCACCTCGACGCCGGCAAGGCGCGCAGCCTCCTTCTGGCGCTCGGCCGTAACGTCGGCGACGCGCCAGAGGACGAGGCCCGCCTGCTCGGCGCCGCCGGCGTCGGCGTCGGCACTGAACGGATGCACGGAGATGCGCATCGTGCGCTGCCCGCGGCCGGCCGGGGCGCCGGCCTTGATGGTGAATTCCTCAAACAGCGCCTCGCCGCGCTCGGCTCCGCGCGTCAAGCGAAAGAGGGCGGCGCTGGCTTGCGGCTCGCCCATGAAGAGCTCTTGCAGCGAGCCGAGCCGCTCGGGCTCGGAGCGGCCGACGATCGCCTCGAATGCCGCGTTGGCGTAAACGGGCGCGCCCTCCGCCGTTGCGATCATGACGCCCAAGTCGAGGGCGTCGGTCGCAGCGGTGACGATGTCGGCGACCGGCAACCGCGCCCCGAAGCGGATATACCCGGAGAGATAGGCGAGCACGAAGAACAGACCGAGCGTCGCCAGCAAAGCGATCGCCGCCAGCAGCAAGGGCTTGCTCGCCCCGCTGGCGACCAGCGCGATCACGATGGCGCTGCCCGCCAGGGCGGCGACGATCGTCGATAACAGCCCGCTCGACCCAGGCCCGACGCCGACCCCGTCAAAGGGCGTGGGGGGAAGCTCGATGACATTGCGCTCGCGCATGCGCAGGGAGGCTAGCTGATTCTGGGTGGGCAAGGGCTGAATGGGCTGGGGCGCCGGCATGGCGGATTGCACTCTGCTACGCATTACACACAACCGGCTGCCCAGTGATAGGCAACCGGCGTCCGGCGGCAGGGGAAAGCGAACCCTTTTTGCCGCGGGCGAGGCCGTCGGGCCGCGCCGTCTGACCCGTAAACACTTCAATCATTAGGGTTAAAATCGCATGAACCGCACTTTCGCGCGGACAAACATCGCTGTCTGGACGCGGGCGCGGCGATGCGAACGCGTAAACGCCTCATTATCGGCCACGTTTTCTGTTCGCAAGGTCGGGCCGAAGCTCGCATCGCCGAGTCGGCGAATGCCGGCACCTCGTGCCGACAGGCCGTGATACTGTCGCGCTGCGACCGCAAGCGCACCTCTCGGATGCGGGCCGAGCCACGTAATCGTGCGCCAAGGCCGCTCGGTTGGCCGGCCGGCAGCCCGACGATCGCTGCGGGCAGAACTTTTGCGGGGGCATCCATGATCCGCCGGTCATTTATCGTTCTGCTGGCGCTGTGCTGTCTCGCCGCGCCGGCGCTGCAAACGTACGCTGCCGAGCCTGCGAAGCCCGCAGCGCAAACCGATGCCGCCGCGCCTGCGGCGCCGGGAGCCGCCGAAACACCCGCCCCTCCCGAAGCCGCTGCGCCAGAGGACGGCGCCGAGGCGCCGGAGGCCAAGGTCGCCGCACCCAAGCTCGAGGACCTGCTGCAGCCGGTCGGCGAAATCTCGACCGCCATCGAGACCGCCGAGAAGAATTTCGAGCATCCGCCGGGCGGGCAGAAGGCGCTCATCGAGCTCCGCACCCAGATCGAGAAGCTCGAGTTCAAGGCCAAGGAGGTCGCCGACGCACTTGGCCCGCGTCTCGATGAGGTGCGCTCGCAGATTGCCAAGCTGGGCGCGGCGCCGGCAGCCGAGGCGCCGCCCGAAGCGCCCGAGGTCGCCGCCGAGCGCGACCGCTTGAACGGGCTTGCCGCCCAGATCGACGGCGCCATCAAGAAGGCCGCCCTGGTCGAGGTGCGCGCCAAGCAGCTCGTCAGCCGCATCCAGCACGTGCGCCAGGGCATCTTCACGCGCTTCCTCTTGAGCCAGACGGAGTCTCCGCTGCAGCCGGCAGTGTGGCAGACGAGCGTCGAGCAGCTCGGTGCAGCGCGCCAGCAGATCGCGTTCATCGTCTCCAACTGGTGGTGGGTAGCCGAGCAGCATTGGCTTTCCCTGCTGGGCGTGCTGGCTGCGGCGTTTGCCGCCTATGTGCTATTGCGCACGCTTGCCGCGCATCTTCTGCGCGCCCGCCTCGACTTTGCCGGCGCCTCGGCACCGCCGCTCAACGAGCGCGCGGCCACGTCGGTGTGGGTGACCGTCGCCTTTGCGCTGCCGCCGTCGATTGCTGCCATCATCCTCTACGTCGGCCTCGACGAGCTGGGGCTGCTCTATTGGCAGATCGAGCGCTTCGCCCAGGCGATCCTTTTCGCCGTCAGCGTGTTCATCGCCATTGCCGCGCTGACGCACGCGGTGATGCAGCCCAGACGCGCGCGCTGGCGGCTCTTCGATCTCGACGATGAGAGCGCGACCCGGATCTCGCTCTCGGTGCAGGCCATCGCCGGCATCTATGGGCTCGAGTATCTCGCGCGGCGGCTGACGAGCATCCTGGCGCTGCCCAACGCCCTCAACATCGCCTCGGCGTTTCTTGCGAGCCTCGCCCTCACCCTGCTCATTCTCCTCATCGCCCGCACCCGGTTTGCGCCGCGGCTGCTGGCGCCTGGCGCGCCCGTCTCGCGCTGGCGTCCCTGGTGGCTCAAGGCGCTGCTCGTCGCACTCGCCGCCGCCGTGCTCGCCACCGCGCTTCTGGGCTACGTCGCGCTCTCGCGGTTCATCGCCGGCCAGGTCCTGATGACGGGCAGCTGCCTGTTGCTGGTGGCGCTGTTGCATTTCGCCATCGATGGACTGCGGCCGGCGCCGGTGGCGGTCGCCGAGGGCATGCACACGGCCGTCGAGCGGCAGTTCAGGCTCGACGAGGTTGGGCGTCGCCGCCTGATGCGCATCCTGCGGCTAGGGCTCAACGTCCTGCTGGTGGCGGTCGCAGCACCCCTCATCCTGCTCACCTGGGGCGCCTCCGCTCCCGAGATCATGAGCTGGCTGCGGGGCGTCGCCTTCGGGTTCGAGGTCGGCGGCGTGCAGGTCTCGCTCGTGCGCATCCTCATGGCAGTGGTGCTGTTCTTCGTGCTGCTGACCGCAACGCGGCTGTTTCAGCGCTGGCTTGCAGCCCGCGCCCGCGCGCAAACCCGCTGGGATCCCGGCCTCGTCAACTCGGTCTACACCGGCGCCGGCTACATCGGGTTTGCCGTCGCCGCGCTCGCCGCCGTCGCCTACGCCGGCTTCGACATCACCAGCCTCGCCATCGTCGCCGGCGCGCTCTCGGTCGGCATCGGCTTCGGGCTGCAGTCGATCGTCAACAACTTCGTCTCAGGGCTGGTGCTGCTCATCGAGCGCCCCATCAAGGTCGGCGACTGGATCGCCACGCGCGATGGCGAGGGCTACGTGCGGCGCATCTCGGTGCGCGCCACCGAGATCGAGACCTTCGATAAGGCGAGCCTGATCGTGCCCAATTCAGAGCTCGTCACGCAGACGGTGACCAACCTCACGCACCGCAACCAGCTCGGGCGCCTCAACATCTCCGTGCGCATCGCCTACGCCGCCGACCCCGTGCACGCGCAAGCCGTGCTGCAGGAGGTCGCGGACCGCAACACCTCCATCCTGCGCCATCCGCCGCCGCTGATCGTGCTCGACAACCTCGGCGACCAGGCAATGGAGTACACCGTCCGCGTCTACCTCGCCGACATCAACCGCTCGCTGCAGGCGCAGACCGAGATCCGGACCGACATCGTCAAGGCGCTGCGGCAAGCCGGCATCGACATCCCCTACTTCGCGGTGCAGGTCGGGCATGCGAGCGGACCACATGCGGCCGCCGATCACGTGAGCGTGCGCATCTCCGTGGCGGCGACGTCCGATCCCGATGCGGTGCTCGACGCGCTCGCCGCGGCGGCACGCGGTTGCCCCGAGACATGCGAGGATGCAAATCCGGAAGTCACGTTCGACAACGTCGGCGCAGGCGCGCTGGAGTTCTCGGTGTCGGCGCCGCTCGCCGAAGGAGCCGACGCGCGGCGCGCGGAGACGGGCTTGCGCAGCGCCGTCGTCAGGACGCTGCGGCGGCGGGGCATCGCGCTCTCCGGGCCCGAGCATGGCGTGCCGGCGCGCGACCTCGAGAGCCTGCGCACGCTTTTGCGCCAGCTGGGCGAGGAGACGGCGCGCGCGCCGCAGCAGAGCGAGGAGCACAAGGGGAAATAGGCGATGGCGCGCGTCCGTCCGCAGGCAGCGGCCACCGTCGCAATCAGTCCTCGCGGTAGACGCGCTCGCGCCGCTCGTGGCGCTCCTGCGCCTCGACGGAGAGAGTGGCGATCGGGCGCGCGTCGAGCCGCTTCAGGCCGATCGGCTCGCCCGTCTCCTCGCAATAGCCGTAGGAGCCGTCCTCGATGCGCGCCAGCGCCGCATCGATCTTGGCGATGAGCTTGCGCTGGCGGTCGCGGGCGCGAAGCTCGAGCGCGCGGTCGGTTTCCGAGGTGGCCCGGTCGGCGAGATCGGCGTGCTGGGTCGATTCCTCGTGCAGGCCCGCGAGCGTCTCGCGCGTCTGGCGGATGATCTCTTCCTTCCAGGTGAGCAGCTTCTGGCGGAAGTACAGCCGCTGGCGCTCATTCATGAAGGGCTCGTCCTCGGAGGGACGGTAGTCGGGAGGCAGAACTATCGACGAAGCCTTGGCACGCGCCGTCATCTTTTTCCCCGCAACTTTCCGCTTTGTCGCCGGCCGCGCCTTTGCCGCCGCGATGACCTTGCCCTTCTTGGCGCGCGGCGCAGCCTTGCGGCTCGCAGCCAGCACCTTGGACTTGGCGGCCTTCTTGGCGTTCTTGGCGTTTCGCTTGCTCATAGTGGCCTCCCTTGAGGCTTTCAGAGACAGCGCCCGGCCCTCTACCGGCGACGACAAGCTACATTCGGCGCCTCCTATTGGAGGGAGTGCGCGCTTCTGTCAAGGAGTTCCCGCCACAGGCTTAAGTCGCGGAGAGCACGAAGAAAACTGTGCACGAAACGGCGCCGCCAGTGACATGTTTGTGACGCAGGTTTGTGCCGTGGGCCGACACATACTCGTCCCGCCAGGGCCAGCCCCGGCGCCCGCCTTGCATCGCCACGTCACACCGGCCACCGGCTTGTCGGCGCGCCAGGCCACCCCCTAATCTTTCCCGACAACGTCCTTGGAGCCCAAACCCCCATGAAATTCGACGGCACCCGCCGCTACGTAGCCACCGACGACCTCAAGGTGGCCGTCAACGCCGCGATCACGCTGAGCAGGCCCCTCCTCGTCAAGGGCGAGCCCGGCACCGGCAAGACGGCCTTGGCACTGGAGGTGGCGGACGCCATCGGGGTCCCCATCATCGAGTGGCACATCAAGTCCACCACCAAGGCGCACCAGGGGCTCTATGAGTACGACGCCATCTCGCGCCTGCGCGACAGCCAGCTCGGCGACGAACGCGTCCACGACATCAAGAACTACATCAAGCGCGGCAAGCTGTGGGAGGCGTTCGATCACAACGTGCGCCCGGTGCTGCTGATCGACGAGATCGACAAGGCCGACATCGAGTTCCCCAACGACCTGTTGCAGGAGCTCGATCGCATGGAGTTCTTCGTCTACGAGACCGGCGAGACGATCAAGGCGCAGAACCGCCCCATCGTCATCATCACCTCCAACAACGAGAAGGAGCTTCCCGACGCCTTCCTGCGCCGCTGCTTCTTCCACTACATCCGCTTTCCCGACACCGAGACCATGCGTGAGATCGTGGAGGTGCATTTCCCCGGCCTTAAGGGGCACTTGGTGCAGGAGGCCATGCGCATCTTCTACGAGATCCGCGAGGTGCCCGGCGTCAAGAAGAAGCCGTCGACGTCGGAGCTGCTCGACTGGATCAAGCTGTTGCTCAATGAGGACATCTCACCCGAGACGCTGCGCGAGACCGATAGCCGCAAATTGATCCCGCCGCTCGCCGGCGCGCTGCTCAAGAACGAGCAGGACGTGCACCTGTTCGAGCGCATCGCCTTCATGAGCCGGCGAAAGGGGCAACAGTAGACGGCGCGCACGAAAAGGCCCTCGGCCCGCGTTTCCGCGTCGAGGTCGGAGATGCGGTAGGGTCATGCGGGTTGCAGACGGTGCCGCTGTTATGCGCCGCCGGGCGACTGAGCCTGCATCAGCTGGTCGCCGCTGGTGCGTGCCCCGGGCGACCGCTGCGGCGCTGCGCCGTAGGTGGCGTTGAGGATCATGACCTTGGCGATGCCGCTTTTGTTGTCGGGCGAGCGAACGATCATGTGGTTCCAGTTGCGCAACAGCCGCTCGATCACGTTTTGGAGGCTGCCCGACATCGTCGTCGACAGAGCCTCGCCACGCGTGGCTTTCTCGAGCCCCGACACCTCGAAGCCGTAACGCTTGCACAGGTCCTCGAGCACGGCGTCGACCTTCGCGTCCTCGATGGTAACGGTGATGGTCTGGCGGGGCGTATCTCCGGTGATCGTCACTGCGGCGGCCTGAAGCGCTGCCGGCGACATCAGGCAACCGACGACGAACGCTGTGAACCCCAATCGCAGCATGACCTCGAAACTCCGCCGACGCGCGCGTTTTTTGTGTCGTTGGCGACGCGCTAAGTCGCTCTGATCTTAATCGATTGGCAGGGAGGTCCCCGTCCGATTAGGACGGGGACCAGTTGCGCAACGATCAGTGGTACCAGCTCCAGTGGCCCCAGCGCGACGGCCTCTGATAGCTGTCGAGGTGGTTCTTCTTCAGGAACTTGAAGAGCAGATCCTTGACCTTCTCGTTGTCCATGTCGGCGAAGGCGATATGGGTGCTTCCGGTGAGCCCCCCGCCACCTTCCGATATCGGGTCCGCCAGCTTGAGGACCTCTGCGTGCCCACCAAGATGGTACTTCGCGGCGTACTCGTTGAGGAGCTTGGCTTCCAGGCGGGAATAGATAACCTGGTTATAGTCTTCAGGCCGGTTGTCGCCCCACGCGAACGTGATCTTGAGCCTCGCCAGCTTCTTGAAGTCCTCAGGATCAACGCCGAGCGGTCCGAAGGCGCAGATAAACGTGTCGCTCGTGCAGAGCGAAATGCCCGCATCCGCGACCTCGGGGTCACCGATGGGGAACACGTATCCGATGCTTTCGTAAGTATAGATGCCCGCGACGTTGTGACCCGTGGTCTTGGCCACCGTCTTCATGGCGCGCAGTCCACCCGCGGAGTTGGTGAGGTAGACGATCTGATTGCCGAGCCTGCCGGAGTTGGCCGCAACGGCAGCCGCATCCGTCTCAATCTCGATATTCTTCTCGATATCGAACTCGTTGTAGCGAGCGCCGGTCGCGTTCCACCAATACTCCTCAAGCTTCGGACTGGTGTACGGGAACTGCGAGCCCGGGTAGAACTCCTCCGGCGTCGGCACTTGTCCGGCGGGAGTTGCGGGGCCGAATTTCCAGGCGGTGAAATTGCCCTGGTCCCGGGCTGACGGCGTGTAGGTGATCGACTCGCAGGCCCAGTTGGCGCGGCCCACCCGCGGGCCGTCCCAAATGTACGTGGGATAGTCGGCGCGCAGCATCTTGTCCTTGTAGCCTTCGCCGCCGTCCCAGCGGTTCTGCCACACCTGCGCGCTGGAGCTGTGCCACAGCACGATGCTCGTCTTGCGCGGCTCTTGCGGCAGGAAATACTCGACGTACCCGTGATCGCACGACAGCGTCTGATCGGGGTGCAAAGTGCTGAGGCCTGCCAAGTGCTTCCCGCCGATGATGAACCCGCCCGAATTCGAGAGCACGATGGGTTCTTGATGGCTTGGCGGGGAGCTTGACCCGTGGGCGAATGCGCCGGTGCCCGTCGCGGCGACGAGCAGGAGTGCTGCCAACGGCGTCAAAGGACTGCATTCCCCAAATCGTTTTTTGTCGTTGTGCATGGTTTCCTCTCCAAATGAGCATTTTCTTCTTTCAGACGAGCGAGCATTTCTTGCGGAAACTCGTACGCGTCTAACGCGGTCATACGCGACGCGCGGAACGGAACTACAATGATCCTGCGCATTTGCGCACGATCCTGCTCGCCTCCCGCAAATTAGACGCGCGCGTGTCGTCTGAGAGACGTGCTTTCGCACCAGCACACGTCAGCTCGACATGCGCAGTGCTGCGTGCTGGTTCTGATTGCTCAGGCGGCGAGGCGCGCGCGCAAATGCCGAGGCGCACAGCCGAACCGCTTGCGGAACGACCTGTTGAACGCCGAGAGGTCCCGGAACCCCCATCTTTGAGCGAGCGCCGCGATTGATGGCGGCGCACCTGTGTCCGCGATCAGCTCTTGTCGCACATGATCAAGTCGTCGCGCGGCGACGTAGGAGCCGAACGTCATGCCCGAGGGGACAAAGAGCTTGTGCAGATAGCGTACCGAGATGGCGAACTTGCGGGCTACGTCGGGCGGTCCCAGCGTGCTCTCGGAAATGTTGTCGTTGATGTAGTCAAGGATGTCGCGCAGCTTCGCGTGGTTTGCAGCGGCTGCCGGCTCGTGCGTCACCACAGCCTCGAAGCGGCTCTCCGCAGCGACCAGAAGCGACACGCACGCCTCATAGAGAGCAGCCAGCTCCTGCTTGGAAGCCGTATGCATGCGTTCGGCCATGAGCTTCATGCACGCCGCGAGCGGGCCCACAAATGCTTGCTGAATGAGGCGCAGTCCGCTACCGGGCCTCTCGGCGCGGCGAAGGGCCGAAAGGCGCGTCTGGGAAACCTCGAGCATCAAAATGTCGTGCGGGCACGGGCCGTTGGCTTCGAGCCCGACGGCCATGGCGCTGTCAAACGTCGCGATGGTGCCGCCCTTTGCCACGCTGCGACGGCCCGCGTGCCTCATGTCGACGTTTCCGCCCAGGACATAAAGCACGTAAACGGCCTGCGTCGCCGCGCTTGCAAGATCCGTTGGTAGGCTCAACTTGGTCTGCGGCGGGCATCGGAGCCTGCCTATGGAGCCTTCCCTGAGCGCCGCGCTTTCAAAGTACATTTCTTCTTTTTTCTTTGGCGAAGACCGGGGCAGCTCACCCCCTGCCACGTCAGCGTACGCGGCGTGCGGAGAGGAACTACAACGATCCTGCGCATTTCGGCACAATCCTGCTCGGACGCGCGAACTGGCCGAGGAGCCAAGCCGGCGCCTCATCTCGGCGACATGGTGCAGGCGCGCTAGAACCCCGCTTTGTATTGCTTGGGCGTGGCGCCCGTGAACTGGCGGAAGACCTTCACGAAGTGACTCTGGCTCGAAAAACCAAAAGCCATCGCGATCTGGCTCGCGGACAAAGTGGTGGTTGCGATCAGGTCCTTCGCGCCCTTGATCCGTTCCTGCATGACGAAATGGTACGGCGACACGCCAAACGAGGCTTTGAACACGCGCCCAAAGTGCGACTGGCTCATGTGCACGAGTGCGGCAAGCTCCGATACGGAAACATTGTCGGTCAGGTTTGCGCGGATGTAGGCGACCACGCTTCGCTTTTGCGCCGGCGACAGGATCGTCTCGCAACTATCGGTGTCTTGGGGCGCAGCGTAGGTGCCGGCCAGATACGCCAGCAAGGCAAGCGAGATCGACTCGCCGAAAAGCCGGCCGGACGGGCATCCTTCTCTAACTTCCGCGTACATTGCCGACAGCAACCCGACAAGCCGGCGATCGAACGTCACCTGCGCCGACTCCAACGATTTCTCAATTGCGAGAACGTGATCGGGCGCGATGTGCTGCAGTTTGATGTTGTCCAGCTGCAGCACCATCATCGGAAGGGGCTTGCTTAGGCCTGAAGACTGGATTTCAACTTCGCGGCGTACGATCGACACCGTTCCTTGCCGACATGGATCTTTGTTCCAAACGCCGCGATGCTTCCAATTTAGGAAGGCTTCACCGCCAGTGACATGCAGAAGGGTCGTTCTGGAATAGGAGTGGCTCGGCAGTGGGTCAGGACTGCGTCCGGGGGTTGCCTCCTCGAAGGTGTAGCCGGCCCACGGGTGATCGGCGCTGTTAAAATCCGGCGCGCTGAAAAACGGCACGTGCCGGCCCTTCGAGATCATTTGAATGCGGGACGTACTCACGTGCGCCTCGTGAAGCCGTCTGTTGGCAGACCAGCTGATGATCACGGGGGATGACAGCATGCCCACGTTGTCAGGAAGACCGTCGCGGGGGCCAGAGCACGAAGTGTTAGCCCAGCAAGCAAGATCAGTCTGGGCATCTAGGGAACTTTGTCTTGCAACCAGCGAACAGGTGGCAAGCTGAAAGAGTGAATAGCGCGGGCCAGCTAGAAGCCGGCCTTGTACTGCTTTGGCGTGACGCCTGCGAACTGACGGAAGACCTTCACGAAGTGGCTCTGGCTGGCGAAGCCGAGAGCCATGGCGACCTGGCTAGAGGACAGATGCGTGCTCGCGAGCATGTCCTTCGCGCCGTCGATGCGCTCCTGCATGACGAAGCGATAGGGTGTATTGCCCAACGAAGTCTTGAACGCCCTGGTGAAGTGAGACGGACTCATCTGCACCAGTCCCGCAAGCTCCGTCACGCAGATGTCGCCGGACAGGTTGGCGCGGATGTAGGCGACCACGCTCCGCTTTTGGGACGGCGACAGGCTCGTCTCGCAGCCCTCGGCGTTTTTGGGCGTCGCGTAGGCGCCAGCCAGATAAGCGAGCAATGCAACCGAGATCGACTCGCCGTAGAGCCTGCCGGAGGGGCATCCTTCTTTGACCTCCTCGCACATTGCCGACATCAGCGCGGCGAGCCGGGCATCGCTCGCCGTCTGCGCGGAGGCTAACGATTTCTCGATGAGCGTCACCTCGTCTGGCGCAATGTACTGGAGCCTGGAATTATCCAGCTGCAGAAGCATGTTCTGCCAAGCATTGGTTGCCCGCAGGGCTTGCACCTCCGAATCGCGGCGGACAATGAACGCGGATCCCGGCCGAACGCGATTGGCGTGCCAGATGCCGCGATGCCGCCAATGGGCAATACCTTCCCCACCGGTGCAGAGGCAAAGCGTGGTCTTGGGCCAGGAGTGGCTCGGTAGGGGCTCGACCCTGCCGATCGTCTCCTCGAACAGATAGCCGGCCCACGGGTGGTCGGCGCTACTGAAATCGGGAGCGCCGTAGAATGGCTGCCGGCGGCCTTTGGAGACCACTTGAATGCGGGACGTACTCATACTGCCCTTTCCGGAAAGCTACAGGCCCGCTTTGTATTGCTTTGGCGTGACGCCTGCGAACTGACGGAAGACCTTCACAAAGTGACTTTGGCTCGCGAACCCGAAAGCCATGGCGACCTGGCTGGCAGACAGCTTCGTCGTCGTCAGCATGTCCTTCGCCATCTCGATCCGTTCCCGCATGATGAATCGATAAGGTGTTATGCCGAACGAGGCCTTGAAGACGCGAGCGAAATGCGACGGGCTCATCTCCAACAGATTGGCGAGCTCCGTCACAGTGATGTCGTTGCCCAGGTTCGCTCGGATGTGGTCGACGATGCACCGCAATTGAGGCGGAGCAAGGCTTGATGCGCAATCGTTCGCCGGTCGCGGCGTGGCATAGGCCGCCGCAAGATAGGCGAGCAACGCCAGAGAGATCAATTCGCCAAAGAGCCTGCCCGAGGGGCAGCCTGCCTGAATCTCCGCCTGCATTGCCAGCAACAGAGTTGAGACCCGGGCGTCCTTCGTGGTGAGCGCGGAGACCAAGGAGTTTTCGGTTGCCGCAAGCGGGTCTGGCGCCATGGATTGCAGTTTGGCGTGATCGAGCTGCACAACGATCCTCGACCAGGCGTTGCTCGTCCACAGTGCCTGCATCTCCGTTTCACCTCGTGCGATGAACAGCGATCCGGGGCTGATACGATAGTCGTTCCAAACGCCGCGATGCTTGGAGTGCGCAACGCCTTGCTTGCCGATGCAGAGGAGGAGTGTCGTCTTGGGAAAGTACGCGCGCGTAACCGGTTCAACCTGGGTGTTCGACACTTCTAACGGATAGCCGGCCCAAGGGCGGTCGGTGCTGCTCAATGTTGCGTCGCGGAATATCGCAACGCGCCGACCCCGCGAAATCATCTGGATGCGGGACGTGCTCACGACACCACCCATTTTTCTTTTTTCGCCGCGGGAAATCTTGGCACGCGACAGGCCGTACATCAATTGGTGAGCGGAGGGTCATCATGCGTATGATGGCGCGTCGTCAAAGGGTTAACGCGCGCTGGCAGCACACCACAGCACGAGGCGCGAGAGCGAAAGAGGCGCGTCAAAAGCCAGCCTTGTACTTGCTTTGGCGTGACGCCGGCGAACTGGCGGAAGACCTTCACGAAGTGGCTCTCCGTAGAGCCGGCCGGAGGGGCATTGCGGCTCTATATCCTATCGACGCGCATGATGTCGTCGACGGCATGCCTGGCGGAGAGCACATCCTTCAAGCTTGAGACCTCGACCTCGCCGAGGTCGTGCTTGAGATGAGCAATAAGGGCGCCGATGCTCATGAAACATTGCGCAGACTCACGCACCGCCCGCGACCTCCCATGGAGCTCGCGGTGCCATTTGAGAAGGTCGTCGCGCTGCGCCTCCGACAACAGATCGTAATAGAGCGTGCGGTACCTGTGTGTCTGCATGAAGAAATGGTCGATCGCGTCGGAAACCTCCTGCCCACTGACCAGACTGAGCCGCATCGCCCATAGTCGCAGGGTTTCCTCCTCTCCCTCCTTGATTCTGCCATCGGCGGCGATCTCGCACAGCCCCGAGCAGAAGCCCTCGTACATTTTGAGCTTCTCCTGAAAGACGGCGACGCTCTTCTCGCGACCGATCTCGCTTGACGTCTGGTAGCGCAGCAGCACGGCGGTAATTGCAATGGTCATCACCGACCCAAGCAGAGCCGCCAGGATTTCGTTGGCGAAGGGTGGAAAGTCTTGAATGCTGAATATCTTGAAGAAAGCGAAAAGAGCGACAGGGATCGCAAGCACAAGGACGATGAGCGGCGCTATTCGGCTTTTCAACTTCTGACCCCCAAGATGCGTTCCAGACGCGGGGCGCCGGCGGATGCAGCGGAGCCTATTTCAGTCAACAGACGGTACCGCGCGCTTCTATTCACGCAAGCCCCAACCCAGCCCGGTGACGGGGTGGACGGGGGGCGGCAGTCGAAGGCGGACCAAGTGAGGCGAGCCGGCAACAACGTCCTGGGGGCCCCTATGCCTTGCGGCCGCCGTAATGGGGCGGCGTGGATAGCGGCCATCGAGTACAGCGTAACGAGGGAAACCACATGACAATCAGCGGGGGGCCGCAGCGGTCCGGCGACGATGCCACGCTCGCGAGCCTAAGCGCCGCCATCGGCTACGGCGGCCTGCAGGCAACGGTCATTTCGGCGGTGGCGCTCGTGCTCTCCGGCTTCTCACTCTACGAATCGAGCTTCAAGACGGCGGAGCTGGAGGTCTTCGTGCCGCCCGTCATCCACTATGCGCGCGACCACGGCGGCGACGTGGAATTGTTCTCAATCCCCATCACCATCACCAACGGGGGCGCGCGCACCGGCACCGTCTTGTCGATGCGGCTCGACGTGGAGGACCTCAAATCCCACAAGACCAAGCGCTACTACAGCGCGCTTCTGGGCGAGCACCAGGTCGATCCCGACGCCACCAACCGCTCGTTTGCGCCGCTCTCGATTGCCGGCCGCGAGACCTTCACCGACACGGTGCGCTTCTATCCTGAGGGCAACCCGCTCCCCAAGCTCGCCGAGGATGCCGGCGACTTCCGCTTCACGATCAACCTCGTCACGGCTGTGCCGTCGCATCCCGATCTCATCGACCGCTATTTGCGCCAGCCGCCGGGGCCCATCGTGTTCGAGCGCACGTTGCCATGGGTGTCGGACGAGCAGCTGGGCTCGCGCCGCATCACCATCGCCATGCATGATAAGGGCCCCGAGCCGCCGCCGGCGCCGGAAAAATGAGGCGCAAGCCGCTCCGGTTTGAGGCGCCGCACGCGCCTCACGGCGGCGCGAGAAACATGAATGGCGCATGAAGGGCGGCTTCAGCGATTGTTCAATCCCCGCGCGTAAACTCTTCCCGTTCAATCCAAATGACGCGGATGGAGCGTGTCATGGCAGAGTTCGTGCGCAGCGGTCTGATCGTCCTCATGGGCATGACGGTGATGTTTGCCGGCATTCTGGTTGTCTTCTACGGCTAAAGTCCGCGGCCTTGCCCGAGCGCCCGCTTCGCTCTAGCTAGGGGGACCCTAAGAGGTCCCCTTGCCCATTTCCGATATCGACGACACCGCGCGCCAAGCCCTGCATCGTGCCGGACTGTTCCTCACCGACATGATGACGCCGACCTTGCGCCTGGGCGTCACCGGGCTGTCGCGCGCCGGCAAGACCGTTTTCATCACCGCGCTCATCCGCAACCTCGTCTCCGGCGGGCGGCTGCCGTTCTTCTTTCCCGAGGCCGAGGGGCGCATCGAGCGCGCCTACCTGGAGCCCCAGCCCGACGACGCCGTCCCGCGCTTCGACTACGAGGCGCACCTCGCCACCCTAGGGGGCGCTCCGCCCGATTGGCCCGAGAGCACCCGCCGCCTGAGCCAGCTGCGCATCACCATCGAGTATCGCTCCGGGCATACGCTCAGGCGGGCGCTCGGGATTTCGCGGCTCAACCTCGACGTGGTCGACTATCCAGGCGAGTGGCTGATCGACCTGCCGCTCCTCGACAAGTCCTATGAGACCTGGTCGATGGAGGCCGTGGCCCAGGCCCGCGACGCGCGCCGGGAGCCGCACGCCAAGGCGTGGCTCGCCTTCGTCGACGGCCTGGATCCGCTGGCGCGCAAGGACGAGCAGGTGGCGCTCGAGGGGGCACGCCTTTACGCCGACTACCTGAAGGCCGCCCGCGCCGCCGACCACGTCTTGCACACGACGGGCCCGGGCCGCTTCCTGATGCCGGGCGATCTTGCCGGCTCGCCGCTCCTCACCTTCTGCCCGCTGCCCCTGGAGACGCGCCGCTCCGCGCCCCGCGCCTCGCTCGCCGCCATGATGGCGCGGCGCTTCGAGAGCTATAAGGCGCACGTGGTAAAGCCCTTCTTCCGCGACCATTTCAGCCGGCTCGACCGCCAGATCGTGCTGGTCGACGTGCTCGGCCCCCTGAACCAAGGGGGCGAGGCGCTCGTCGACTTGCAGCACGCACTCGACGCGGTCCTCGCCGTCTTCCGCACCGGCGCGAGCTCCTGGCTCGCAGCCCTCATGGGCCGGCGCATCGACAAGCTCCTGTTCGCGGCCACCAAGGCCGACCACATCCACTCCTCGAGCCATGACCGGCTGGAGGCGATCCTGCACCTCATTACCGTGCGCGCCATGGGGCGGGCGAGCGCAACCGGTGCCGAGGTCGGCGTACAGGCGCTCGCCGCCCTGAGGGCGACGCGCGAGGCGGAGGCCAAGGTCGGCGAGGAGCTGCTCGCCTGCATCGTCGGCGTGCCGATGCCGGGCGAGCGCATCGGTGAGCGGACTTTCAACGGCCGCGAGGAGGCCGCCGTCTTCCCCGGCGATCTGCCGGAGGACCCGCACGAGGCGCTACGCCCCGGTGCGGCGCCGGCCGGGCTTCACTTCGTGCGTTTTCGTCCCCCGCGCCTGCTGCCGCCGGGGCCGGACGGCGAGGCGCCCGCCCTTCCCCACATTCGCCTCGATCGCGCCCTCGACTTCCTGCTGGGGGATTGGCTCGCATGACATCCGACCTCGACACCCGGCGCCCGCGCGCCTTCGCGCCCGACGATCCCGCACTCGACGCGGCGGCCGAGGCCGCTGCAGCCGCGCCGACGGGCTCTGAGGCGCCGCTTGCCGCGCGCCGGGCGCGCCAGACGACCGCCCGCACCAGCGTGCGCCCCACGTTCGCCGATCTGTCGCGCGGCATTCGCTGGGGCGCGCTGCTCGTATCGAGCCTCGCGGGCCTCTTCGCCATGGCCACCGTCGTCTGGTTCACGCGTTACGTGGAGGTCGCGCTGGCGCGGCAGGACTGGGTCGGCTGGCTCGCCTTCGCACTCCTGTGCCTCGTCGGCCTGTCGGTGCTCGTGCTGGTGCTGCGCGAGATCATTGGACTGTTGCGCCTAGCGCGGCTCGGGCGGCTGCGCTCGGAGGTGCGCGAAGCGCTGAACGAGGGCGACCTTGCGCATGAGCGCCGCGCCGTGCGCCACCTCAAGACCATTCTCTCCGGCCGCGCCGATCTCGCCTGGCCGCTCGCGCGCTTTGCCGAGCACGAGACCGCGGTGCTGAACCCGGGCGAGCTGTTGTCGCTCGCCGACCGCGAGCTGATGATGCCGCTCGACCAGGAGGCGCGCCGCATTGTGCTCGCCGCCGCCAAGCGCATCGGCATGGTGACCGCGATCAGCCCGATGGCCTGGATCGCCGTGCTCTACGTGCTGGTTGAGAACCTGCGCATGCTGCGCGCGATCGCCGGGCTCTACGGCGGTCGTCCGGGGCCGCTCGGTGGCTTGCGGCTGGCGCGCATGGTCGTCGGCCACATCATCGCCACGGGGGGCGTCGCGCTCACCGACGATTTGTTGGGGCAGTTCCTCGGGCAGGACCTGTTGCGGCGCTTGTCGCGCCGGCTCGGCGAAGGCGCCTTCAACGGGGCGCTCACCTCGCGCGTCGGCGCCACGGCGGTCGGGGTCTGCCGCCCCCTGCCCTTCATCTCGGCGCCGCCGATCCGGGCGCGCGACATGCTGGCGGAAGCCTTCCGCCGTGCGAGCACCACGCCGACCAGCGATTAGGCCGCGCGCGGTGCTGGCTCCATGACGTGCGTTGCGGGAGGCGCCGCCGCCCATTCGCTCCGCGCGCGCTCCGCACTCTCGACGATCGCGGGCGGGCAGCGGCAATCGGGCGTCGACAGCAGCAACCGCAGCAGCGGGCCAGCCCGGCGCGCCGTCAGCCAGGACAGCGGCGCTGCGAGCACGAGGCCGACGATCACCGGCGCCATCCAGGCGACGATCTGCGGCGAGGCTTCCCAGCACGCGAACGCCAAGAGAGCGCCGATGATCATGTGCCGGTAGTGGAAGCGCACGGCATCGGCAAAGCGCATGCCGTGGCGGTTGCGCGCCTGCGGCCGCCAGCCCGAGTCGCGGCCCACGAGCACCTGAAACACCGCGACCGTCTGCGTCACCATCAGGATCGGCGACAAGAGGATGGAGAAGATCGTCTCGGTTCCGACGCCGAGCACGGCACGCAGGGTCCCGAGCGGCTCGCGCGCACGCTGCGCGCGCTTGATCTCCAAAAGCAGCCCCAGCGCCTTCGGCAGCAGCACGATGGTCATGGTCGCAAGCAGGAGCCGCAAGGCGGCACCCGGATCGATGACGGGCCACACCGGGAACAGCGTCTTCTTGTCGATGAAGTAGCTGGGGATGATCTGCTGTCCCTGCAGCGCCAGCACCACGCCGACGATAAGCGAGGCCGCCCAAACGAGCGAGATCAGATAGGAGGTGGCGCCCATCAAGAGATGGATGCGGCCCATGAGCGTCAGCCCCGATGCCGGCACGATGGAGAGGTGCTGCAGGTTGCCCTGCGCCCAGCGCCGGTCGCGGGCGATGACGTCGGGGAGCGTCGGCGGCTGACCCTCGTAGGATCCCTCGACGGTCGGCACGATGTGCACGCCCCAGTCCGCCCGCTGCAGCAGCACGGCCTCGACGAAGTCGTGGCTCTGGATGTCGCCGCCGAAGGGCGCTGGCCCCGGTAGCGTCGGCAGCCCGGCGGCCTCGGCGAACGCTCTGGTACGGATGATGGCGTTGTGGCCCCAATAGTTGCCCTGGTCGCGGTGCCAGAAGGCGAGGCCGGCCGCGACGGGCGGCCCATAGACGTTGGAGGCGAACTGCTGCAGATGCTGCAGGAGCGTGACGGCGCCGGTCAGCCGCGGCACCGTCTGAATGAGGGCCGCCTTCTCGTCGCGCTGCATGGCAAGCGTCAGGCGCACGAGCGTCGTGCCGGACATGACGCTGTCCCCGTCGAGCACGACGAAGTGGTCGTAGGTGGCACCGAAGCGGCGCACCCAATCCTTGATATTGCCGGACTTGCGACCCTTGTTGTCGCGGCGCCGGCGATAGTAGACGGAGATGACTGGCCGCAAGCGGCGCGCGAGAGGGCCGAAGGCCGCCTCCTCCGCCGCACCTTCGCGCTCCTCGCGCGTATCCGACAGGATGAAGACATCGAAGGCCGACGCGCGCCCCATCGACTGGAGCTCGAGCGCGATCGCCTGCACCGTGCCGGCGACGTGGGCCGGCACCTCGTGAAAGACGGGAAACAACAGCGCCGTACGCGCGGTGACGGCGCCGTCGGCCGGCGGCAGCTCGATGGTGTCGACCTTCTCGCCAGAGAAGAGCGGCAGGAAGCCCAAGGCGGCGCTGAGCGAGCCGAGCGCGATCCAGCCGAAGGCGATGGTGGAGAGCACCAGGAACAGGAGCTGGATCGGGGTCAGGCGCTCCAAGCCCAAAACGCCGTAGAGCTCGTAGCCGAAGGCCGCAGTCAAGATCAGCGAGCCGGCAAACAGCGCGGCGCGTGGCACCCAATAGCCGCGGCGCGCGCGCCTGGCGCAGGCGCCCCGCTTGGCGAAATCCTGGTCCGGCATGTCGAGCGGAGCCTCGCGCGGCAACAGCTCGGGACTGCTCGCATCCGCAATGCGGCCGATGCGCCGACCGGCAACGGTGAGCTCGCTCATGCTTTGGTCCATCGATAGAGCCACGTCTCGGAGATCTGCTGATCTGCGAGCCTCAGAGCCAAACGAAGTTCACAGAGATCGGTTCCCGCCGGGTCGAGCTCGAAGCTGACACGCACGCCGTCGATCTCCGGGTTCGAATGCACGGAAACGTTGGCAACCGTGCCAGGATTGGCGGTTACGGCGGCTACGGGAAGCTTGCCGCCGGCGACCGCCGGGCCGGTGAAATCGACGACGAAGAGCGTCGTGCCGGGGTTCTTTCCTTTGCCGACACGGGTCGCCGCGGCGCGCGCGCCGGCCCAGGCGAGCGGGATGTCGTCGGTCCAGTGCATGCGGTAGGCGAAGGCGAACACGCTGCCGGGCTCGGGCGGGTTGGCGGGCTTCCAGTAGGCGACGATGTTGTCGTGGATCTCCTCGTTGGTGGGGATCTCGATGAGCTCGATGTAGCCTTGGCCCCAGGCGCCCTTGGGCTCGATCCACACTGAGGGGCGGCGCTCGTAGCGCGCCTCCAAATCCTCGTAGTCACGGAACGAACGCGCGCGCTGGCACAGGCCGAAACCTTTCGGACTGCGGTCCATGAACGCGCTCGTCTGCAGCGTGCGCGGATTGGTGAGCGGACGCCAGAGGCACTCGCCGTTGCCGTTGTAGATTGCAAGCCCGTCGCTGTCGTGGATCGCCGGACGGAAATCGTTGTCGACGCGGTGATGCCCGGGACCGGTGAGATACATGCTGGTGAGCGCCCCGAGCCCAACGTGCGTCAGCTGCCGGCGCGGATAGAGCTTCGCCTCGACGTCGATCACCGTCGTCTCGCCCGGCTCGATGTCGAACCTGAAGGCGCCCGTGGTCGACACGCTGTCGAGCAGCGCGTGCACCGTGATGGCGCGCGCGCCCGGCTGAGGCTTCTCGATCCAGAAGGCGCGGAAGATGGGAAACTCCTCGCCGCCCGGGCGCGCGGTGTTGATCGCGAGACCGCGCGCCGACAATCCGTAGACCTGCCCGCGGCCGACCGCGCGAAAGTAGCTCGCGCCCTGAAAGACCACGTACTCGTCGAAATAGTCCGACCGGTTGATGGGCCCGTGCACGCGGAAGCCGGAGAAGCCGTAGGGCGCACCCTCGTCCACCTCGCCCAGCAGCGGGCCGAACGAGAACAGGCTCTTGTCGGGCTTGACGCGGTGTGCGCTCGCATCCTCAACGAGCCAGATCTCCAAGGGCACGTCGAATAGCCAGCCCATCGGCAAGAGCTGCAGCTCGAAGTCGATGCGCTCGCCGCGCCAGATCGCCTGCTCGGTGCGGAAGCGGATGTCGCGAAACTGATCGTAGCTGATGTGCTGGAACGACGGCGGCAGCGCGACCGACGGCTTGACATAAGGCTGCGCCGCCAGCTGCTCGGCGAGGTCTTGCACGTGCGTAGGGGTGAAGGTCGCACTCATATCGTAGGCCGGTGCGGCGCGTGCGCGCGAAAGACCTGCACTGCCGGCGCCCATCGCCACCAGCGCCGCACTGCCCCCCGTGAGGACGGCTCGGCGATCTATCCGCGCATCTGCCATCTGTTGCTGCTTTCCGTGCCTATGAGCGTCGCGTCGCCCTTCAAGAACGCGCAATTCACCCCTGGCGTTCACATCCGCCGAAATCTCACGCCGCCGAGACGAGTCTCAGGCGCAAAATCTCTTTAGACTGCTCACCAGTGCCTTCTCGGTGGTCCTTCCCGGGAATTGCGGTGCGCGGTCGGACGCACGTCCCCCACTTCAACGTGCGACCTTCACGCGTCGCTGCGAGCTGCCGGTTCAGACCACCCGCTTGCGAACCGCTTGGCGCTTATTGCGCCGCAACAATGTAATCCACAGCGCATCGGCGAGCAAGTGAGTTGCATCCGCAAATATGTAGGCGTCAATTGAGGCCGGCACGTGCGGCTCGGCTCGGGCGGATGACCTGTGCGACGCCGCCACGCACTGGGGGCACGCGTCACATTCGCCGCATAGTGTTCGCGTTGTATAGGTCTACTTGGCAAGGAATTGAGCTAAAGGCTGAGCTTCATAGGGGGGAGCCGCCATGATCCAGGAAGCGACGCTGATCGGGGCCATCCATTCGATCCGGTCTCAGGTCGATTTCCTTGGCAGTTCTTCGTGACCGTGCACATCGCCATCTTCGCGCTGCTCTCGATCTACGACGAGGCCGTGGAGGCGCTCAATATCGTCGCGCGCGCCTTTGCGCGCGACGGACAGGCAGAGCGCTTCCAGCCGGCCTTCTTCCAGCACTTCGTCGGGCAGAGCTTCGCCGACCGTCCGGCGACGGTGCTGGTGACGCATTCCATGGCGTTCACGGTGGTCCTTTTGGCACTCGTCTCGCGCGAGTTCATTCAGACGCGGCGCAAGCGGCAGGAGAATGCGCCGCAATGAGGAGCGCGGGAGGCGAACGTCGCGGTGAGTCGCCGACGATCAAGTGCTGTGGCGCAGACGGTTGGGGATATTTTGGGCGCACAAAGGCATCATATGACAAGGATAAAATTTCTAATTCAACGAGTTAAGTGCCATCTGGCGGTCGTTGCGGATAGGTCACAACACCTGTGAATTCGGCAACTTTGGGCACGCAGCCCGTTTCCTGTGCATACAATCTCTGCTTATTGTTTTTCCCCGAGCGGTGATTCGGTTTTGAGGCCGCTGCAGTGCAAGCGTTCGAAGTGTGGGTGCAAGCGTTCGAAGTACATCGGGTCTTGTAGGGAGTAGGCGGCTCTTGTGCGTGGCGTCGCCATCAGAAAGTAAGCAGACGGGAGTAGGTCAATGAAAAAGTACAGTTTGGGCGCCCTGGTGGCAGCAGGCCTGCTGGTTGGCGGGCTTACCGCTGGCAGCGCGTCCGCCGCCGATCTCGGGGGCAACTGCTGCGCAGATCTCGAGGAGCGCATCGCCGAGCTCGAGGCCACAACGGCCCGCAAAGGCAACCGCAAAGTCTCTCTCACGATCTCCGGCTGGGTCGCCGAGCAGGTTATGTGGTGGGATGACGGCACGGAGAGCAACGTCTACGTCGGTGGCATCGGCGCGACGCTGGCCAGCCACGTGAAGTTCACCGGCCAGGCGACGATCTCGCCAGGTTGGTACCGCCGGTTACGTGCTGCACCTTGAAGCGATCGACATCGAGCCCATACGCTGGCGGCTGGAACCAGAATGTCCACTGGCAGCGTGTCGGCGGCTGTGACCACGCTGCAGTCGTTCTGGTTCATCAAGAGCGACCAGCTCGGCAAGGTCAGCGTTGGCAAGCAGTCGCAGGCTTCGGATAACACCGCGATCCTCGTCGACGGCTCGGGCTCGCTCGTTCCGGCCAACTGGGTGCTGTTCGACAACGCAGGCTTCTTCCTGCGCATCGCAGCGGAGCGGCGCTCGGTAACGGCGCGACCTGGGGCGACATCGGCTTCTGCCATCACATCGGCCTCGGCATCGGCGGTGACTGCAACGGCGTGCCGCAGAACGTCGTCCGCTATGACTCAGCCCGATCTTCGCCGGGTTCTCGGTCGTCGGCCTCTTGGGGCGAGGACGACATGTGGGACGTGGCTGCCCGCTATGCGGGTGAAGGTGGCGGCTTCAAGATCGCCGCTGCTGCCGCCTACTCGGAGAGCACCGACGAGACCAACCTGGTGGCTCAGCTTCTGGCAGTGCGTGACTCAGCACTACTTCCAGGTCGGCGCCTACATCGAGCACGTTGCCACGGGTCTGTTCGGCTACGGCGCCTACGGCAAGCGAGATGACAACCAGGTCGGCAGCGACTATCGATGCACTACCGGGCTTCTTCGCCCGATGGCTGGCTACGGCACTTTGGCCAATCCGCCGACAATGGCGACTATGGTACGTGAAGGGCGGCCTGCGCGAGCGGTGGACCCCGCTCGGCCACACGGTGCTCTACGGCGAGTATGCGCAGCGCAACAACATGTTCAGCGACGCTCGAGACCGAGGTGCCTTCTGCATCGCGGCTTCTATGGCCGCAACGCCCAGCTATCACTGGCTCTGAGATGACCCAGTGGGGCGTGGGCGTGGTGCAGGAGATCGATGCGGCGGCCATGTCGCTGTGGCTGTCCTACAATCACTTTGACGGGAGCTTCACCGGACGACCTACGACTTGTCGGCAGCGTCGGTGAGTTGCGACGTCGACGGCTTCAAGACTGACCTCGACAGCTTCCAGCTCGTGAAGTTCGGCGCGCTGATCAACTTCTAAGCTCAGCGAACCACAAGACTTAAGGAAGCCGCCCCCGACAAGGGGCGGCTTCTTCTTTTCCCGGTCGCCCGCGCCTGCGGAGCGAGACCGGGACGGCGCTAGCGCCAGAGGCCGATCAGGGCCCGCCTACGATCGGCGCAAGCGCCGGCTCCGCGCTCCGAGCCTGGCCTGCGCTCTGGGCGGCGGCCAGGTTTCCCTTCCTCGCGGAGCTTTCCACACTTTCTCCCCCGCCGCGTCCACCGCCGTCGTTTACTGATTAGCCGCCGGCTGACGCACCCGGCCCGAGGGCTCTTTGGCCCCCAGCGCGCCGAGGCTCATCGGCGCCGGCGCGCACGCTCAGCCATTTGAATTTCCACGGCATTCCCAATGCGGTTCAGGTCCGGCATCAGCTGATAGGGGCTAAGCACCGCCAGCCCCAACCGTTACCGAGAAGTAAACAGCTCGTGGCCGGTCCGCCACACTCGTGGATTCGTCACCACCAAAAGAGCAATGCCTAATTGTTGCACCGGCGCGAATCACGCCAGTGTCCCCCTCGGCACGCAGCGGTCCAGAGGGGCTCGCCTTGCGCATTGCTAGGGCGGTTATTGGTCTTGCGTTCGTCAGTTCAGCGTCCCGCCATCCAGCTGAGACGAAGACGGGAGACTAATATGAGGAAATTCAGCCTTAGCGCCCTGGTGGCGGCGGGCCTGCTGGTAGGCGGTCTTTCCGCTGGCAGCGCGTCCGCGGCCGACCTCGGGGGGAATTGCTGCGCAGATCTCGAAGAGCGCATCGCCGAACTCGAGGCGACGACCGCCCGCAAGGGCAACCGCAAGGTGTCACTGACCATCTCCGGTTGGGTCGCCGAGCAGGCCATGTGGTGGGACGACGGTTTTGAGAAGAACCTCTACGTGACGGGTCTCGGCACCACGCTCGCCACCAACGTCAAGTTCACCGGCCAGGCGACGATCGCGCCAGGCTACTACGCCGGCTACGTGCTGCACTTGGAAGCGATCGACAGCGACTCGCTGACGATCGACCAGGGCGCAGCGCGGCTTCTCGGCTTCGGTGCCCAGGGCCCCGCGGTTGACCCGCTGACGCAGCAGGGCAGCATCGTCGGTCCGGTCGTCACCGTGCTGCAGTCGTTCTGGTTCTTGAAGAGCGACCACCTCGGCAAGGTGTCGATCGGCCGTCAATCGCAGGCGTCTGACAACACGGCGATCCTGGTCGACGGTTCGGGCTCGCTCGTTCCGGCCAACTGGGTGGCGTTCGAAACCAACGCCTTCCAGATCTATAACAACAATGGCGTGGCCACCGGCTTACATCTGGGGCGGCGTCGGCTCGTGCCGTGGCATGGGCGGTGCCTGGGGTGACTGTAACGGTCTGACCCGGAATGCGGTTCGCTATGACTCGCCGACCTGGCACGGCTTCTCCGTGTCGGCCGACTGGGGCGACGACGACTTCTGGGACGTTGCGGCTCGCTATTCGGGCGAGTTCAACGGCTTCAAGCTGTCGGTTGCCGCAGCCTACAACCAGTGGACCGACGGCAACACGTACACTCGCGGTGGCCGAACTCGGTGCGACGTTTGGTGGGGCGCTCACTTGCATCACCGGTTCGAACTTCCTGAGCGGTACCTATCCCGATCCGGGCCGTGCGGACTACTTCCAGGCTGGTGCTCTACGTGGAGCACGTTCCGACGGGTCTTTGGGGATTGGTCGACTACGGCCGTCTCGACGACAACTTCACCGTGCTGCCGGTTACGGAGACCTGGTACTTCAAGGCTGGTCTGCGTGAGCGCTGGCATCCGCTGGGTCACACGGTTCTCTACGGCGAGTACCTGACCAACAACAACGGCAACAACATCAACTTCGCTCCCTGCGCGGCGGCCACCTACAATGCTACGCAGTGCGCCGACTACGACGACCAGATGCATGTCTGGGGTCTTGGCGTGGTGCAGGAGATCGACGCTGCTGCCATGTCGCTGTGGATCTCCTACCGCCACCTGTCCTTCGGGGACAACGTCGGCAACGATCCTCGGTCCGACGGCTGTCGGTGCTGCCGGCTACAAGGACTTCCAGTACGTGAAGTTCGGCGGTCTGATCAACTTCTGATCACCGGCGACCTTCTATCTCTCTCCTCAACCGCCCTGGTAACCCCAGGGCGGTTTTTTTTGTCTCGAGGGCGGTGCGCGTGTTGGCGGGCCTGCAGCTTGCGCACAACAGCAGCGTTTCCACAGGACCGCGGCCTGCCACCGAGATTGTTGGCTGAGCGAATCTTTGTGCGTGATAGCCACGAGTGTTCGGGGGACCGACGCGGGCGCGGGTGGGAACCAGTCAATTGAGCAGCTTTTGGATGCGCGATCGCTGGCGCGCGTGTGCGAGCGCCATGGCGATGTTGCTTGCGGCAAGCGTTGCCGGCTGCGCCTATAGCAACGATCTGCCGATCGACGCGCACTATCAGCAACTACAAGGCGCGCATGCCCGAGCGCGACAAGGTGTTCGTGTGCAGCTCCTACGGCTGCCGCACGCAGACGGGCTTCCGCTTCAACGACGCCGACATCGCGCAGATGCAGTCGCTGATGTCGCCCGCCCAAACCGCGACGCCAGCAGACGAGCGGCGCGCTACCGCTACGACGCTCGCGTGGATGGAGCGACGGGTGGGCGATGCGATCGGCACGTCGGCTGACAGGCCGGCGGACGACTTGGAAGGCAACGGCGATCCGACACAGATGGACTGCGTCGATATCGCCACCAATCTCACGAGCTATCTGCTCATTCTCGAGCGCCACAAGCTGTTGCGGCATCACAGCGTCGGGCCGGTCTTTACCAAGGAGGACTGGCGGCGCGGGTTTTCGGGCTGGCCGCACTACGCCGCGATCCTGGTCGAGAGCAAGTCCGGGCAGCAGTACGCGGTCGATGGCTGGCTGCTGGCGAGCGGCAAGCCGCCCGAGATCGTCGAGACGCAGAAATGGTACATCGACGACAGCGACATCCTCTTCGGCAAGAAGGGTCCCGTGACCGCTGCGGTCAATCCGGCCCCTCGCAGGTAGCGCGCCGCCAGCGACACTTTTCTGCTTGCGCGGGCGGGGGCGCGTGGAGGACGTTCGGGGCACCCGCCATTGGACGCGCCCGATGTTCACCACCTTCTTCCACGCGTTGAAGAGCGCCGGCCTCCCCGTCACGCTGAAGGAGTACCTGGCGCTGCTCGAAGGGCTGCAGGCCGACGTCGCCGGGCGGCGCGTGGAGGACTTCTACTTTCTATCGCGCGCCTGCCTCGTCAAGGACGAGCGCTACCTCGACCGTTTCGATCGCGTGTTCGGGCAGGTGTTCAAGGGGCTCGAGGCGCTGCCCGAGGGGATCGAGGCGGAGATCCCGGAGGAGTGGCTGCGCCTCGTATCCGAGCTGCATCTGTCGGAGGAGGACAAGAAGCGGATCGCCGAGCTCGGCGGCTGGGAGAAGATCATGGAGACGCTCAAGCAGCGTCTCGAGGAGCAGAAGGAGCGCCATGCGGGCGGCTCCAAATGGATCGGCACCGGAGGCACCTCGCCTTATGGCGCCTACGGCTACAATCCCGCCGGCGTGCGCATCGGACAGAAAGAGAGCCGCCATCGGCGCGCGATCAAGGTGTGGGACAAGCGCGAGTTCAAGGATCTCGACGAGACGGTCGAGCTCGGCACGCGCAACATCAAGGTGGCGTTGCGGCGCTTGAGGATGTTTGCCCGCCAGGGATCGGCCGAGGAGCTGGACCTCGCCGGCACCATCCGCGGCACGGCCGAGAAGGGCTATCTCGACATCCGCATGGTGCCCGAGCGTCACAACGCCGTTAAGGTGCTGATGTTCTTCGACGTCGGCGGCTCGATGGATTGGCACGTGAAAGGCGCCGAGGAGCTGTTCTCGGCGGCGCGCTCCGAGTTCAAGCATCTCGAGTACTACTACTTCCACAACTGCCTCTATGAGGAGCTCTGGCGCCACAACGCGCGCCGCTCGAGCGAGCGCACGCCGACCTGGGACGTGCTCCACACCTATCCCGCCGACTACAAGGTGATCTTCGTCGGCGACGCCGCCATGAGCCCCTATGAGATCACGCATGCGGGCGGCAGCGTCGAGCACATGAATGCGGAGCCGGGCGCGACCTGGCTGGGGCGCATCACCGCGGCCTATAAGCATTGCGTCTGGCTCAACCCCGTCCCCGAGGCGCACTGGGGCTGGACGCCGTCGATCGGCATGGTGCGCACCCTGATGGGGGGGCGCATGTACCCTCTGACCCTCCAAGGCCTCGATTCGGCCATCGGCGAGCTGATGCGGTGATGGGTCGGGAATGGGCCGAAAACCGCAAGTTGGCGGGGCCCGCCAGGACTTTGCCCTAAAGTCGTGCGTTTCATGGGGGAAAGTGCCGCCAGCGGGACCCCTCCCCTGATTGACGCGGGGGCAATTGGCGCTAAGGTCCGGCAGATCGCGCACGCAATGGGGGAGTCGCAATGAAAGCCGCACGGTCGATGGTCGTGCTCGTTGCGTTGACGCTCGGCGCCTGCTCCGGCGCCACCGAGCTTACCACCGGCTCTCTTTTCGGCTCCGGCGCCAAGCCGGCGGCCCCGGCGGGACCTGTGAACGATCCTCCCATGCGCGCTTTCGAGGTCGGCACCGTTTCCGCGCGCGCGATCAAGTGCGGGTTCAACTTCGATCCGGCCAAGCTCAAGACCAACTACCTCGCCTATGAGCGCACGCTCTCGAGCACGGCGGACCTCGCCAACATCGAGAAGATCTACGACACGTCCTTCAACGGCGTCGCCAAGGCGGTGGAGGGCGAGAACGACTACTGCACCACCGAGAAGACGAAGACCATCAAGGCCGCTCTCGCCCGGCATCTCGCCGGCGACTACACGCCGAGCCCGCAGCAGAAGAAGCCGGAGGAGGAAGGTCTGTTCTCTGGTTGGGGCGGCGGCGATTCCGACAGCCCCGGCATGCACCAGACTCTTCCGACCGACAACAGCAACATCTAACGGCCCCGGCGACGACCGCCCGCCGCGAGGGGGCCCCGCGCGTTGCCAACCGCCGTGCAGCAGCTCCTCTGGATCGAGACCCTGTTGAAACTCGCCGCCGGGCTGCTGCTCGTGCTGGCGCCGCTCAGCACGATCAAGCTCCTTGGTCTGCCGCGCACCGAAACCGGTTTCTGGCCCCGCCTGCTCGGGTCGGTCCTGATCGGGCTGGCAGCCGCCCTGTTCGTGGAGGGCAGCATCCCCGGCGCGCGCGGCCTTGGTCTATTGGGATGCGTCCTTGTTAACTTTTCTGCGGTTTCAATGCTGGCAGGCTTGCTGGCGCTGGAGGCGGGTCCCCCTTCGGCGCGCGGCCGGGCCGTAGTGTGGGCGTTCGTCGTCGTCCTCGTCTGCCTGAGCGTCTTGGAGATCGCCGTCCTCTGAGCGCAAGCCAAGGCAACGAGCGGCGACATGGGCCCTTCGCGCGCAAGCGCCACTCTTGCTTCAAGCGAAGGGACGCTGACGACACCGATCCGGAGCAACCGATGCCGTCTGCCGCCCTGCCGCTTCCCCCATTGAGCGAGCCCGAAGAGTGCCGCGCAGCGCGCCAAGGCCATCAAGCGGGCGCGGCCGGCGCGGATACCTTCGCGCTTGTGAGCGATCGCGCCGGCTTTGACGCGCTCGAAGGGGACTGGAACGATCTCTTTGCGCGCGCCGGACGCGGCGCCCAGGTGTTCCAGACGTTCAACTGGAACTGGCACTGGGCCAACCACTACCTGGCGCAGGGCTCGCCCACCCGCGGCCCCACCCTCGCGCTCATAACGGCGCGCCGTGACGGCCGGCTCGTCATGGTGTGGCCGCTCATCAAGGAGCGTGCCGCCGGTCTCACGCGGCTTGCTTGGATGGGAGAGCCCGTCAGCCAGTACGGCGACGTGCTGATCGAGGACGGCCCCGGTGCCGACGCCCTTTTGCGCGAAGCGTGGAGCTTCATTGTCGGCCGGCTCGCGCCCGATCTGGCACGCCTGCGCAAGGTGCGCGACGACGCAGCCGTTGCTGCCGTCTTGGCCGAGATGGGCGCCTTGCCGACCCAGCGCCTCGAGGCACCCTATCTCGATCTCGCCGTCGCCAAGGACTTTGCCGCCTACGAGCAGCGCTACTCCCCGCGATCGCGACGCAACCGCCGCCGTCTCGGGCGCCGCTTCGAGGAGCGCGGCGCCACGGGCTTCGAGCGCCACTACGATGGAGCCCGCGCCCGCGAGCTCGCCACGCTCGCGCTCTCCTTGAAGCGCGACTGGCTCAAAGACCGCGGGCTCGTGTCACCGGCGCTCGCAGACCCGCGCATGGATGCCTTTTTTGCCGACATCGCCGAAGCAACGACGCACCCGGTCGGCTGTCAGGTCACAGCCCTCACCTGCGACGGCGAGGCGGCAGCCATCGAGATCACCATGCAGTGCAAGGACCGCAGGGTCATGCACGTCATCGTCTTCAACCTGAAATACGAAAAGGCCGGCGCCGGCGTGCTGCTCCTGGAGGAGACCATCGCCAAGTCCTTCGACGGCGCAACCCGCATGTTCGACCTGCTGGCGCCTGCCGACGGCTACAAGCTCGACTGGGCGGACGCAGTGACCGGCGTCACCGACTGGGCGCTGCCTTTGTCGCGCAAGGGCTGGCTTTATGCGCGCCTCTACCTCGGGCTCGCCCGCCCCGCCATCAAGGCCACGCTCGAAGCGCTGCCGATGTCGCTGCGACGCGCGCTCGCGGCCCGCTTGACGAAATCATCGGGCGCTAGCTGACGCCGAGCTTCTTCTGCAGGCTCGACGACGAGGTCGTGTACTGGAACAACAGCTTCTTGCCGGGATAGACGTACTTGTACGCCTGCTGCGCCATGAGCGCCGCCTCGTGGAAGCCCGACAGAATGAGCTTCAGCTTGCCCGGGTACCAGTTGATGTCGCCGATGGCGAAGATGCCCGGCTCGCTCGTCTCGAACTTCTCGGTGTCGACGGGGATCAGATTGTCCTGCAGCGCAAGGCCCCAGTTGGCAATCGGTCCGAGCTTCATGGTCAGGCCGAAGAAGGGCAGCAAGGTCTCAACGCTCAAGCGCTCCTCTCCCTCCTTGGTCTTGACCGTGACGGCCTCGAGCCGGCTGTCGGTTCCGTGCAGCGTAGTGACCTGCCCGATCAGGAGCCGCATCTTGCCGTCGGCGACGAGGGCGCGCATTTTTTCGACCGAGTGCGGGGCGCCGCGGAACTCGTCGCGCCGGTGCAGCAGCGTCAGGGAGTTGGCGAGCGGCTGCAGGTTCAGCGTCCAGTCGAGCGCCGAGTCGCCGCCGCCGACGATGAGAACGTCCTTGTCTTTGAAGTCCTCCATGCGCCGCACCGCGTAGAACACGGAATTGCCCTCGAAGGCCTCGACGCCGGCGAGCGGGGGACGCTTGGGCGTGAAGGAGCCGCCGCCGGCGGCGATGACGACGACCTTGGCGAGAAACACCTTGCCGCGGTCGGTCCGCAAGCGGAACGTCTGATCGGGAAGCCGCTCCAAGGTCTCCACCTGCTCGCTCAAGTGGAACGTCGCCCCGAACGGCTTGATCTGCTCCATGAGCCGGTCGGTGATGCCCTGGCCGGTGACGATGGGGAGGCCGGGAATGTCGTAGATCGGCTTGTCGGGGTAGAGCTCGGCGCACTGGCCGCCGGGCTTGTCGAGAATGTCGATCACGTGCGCCTTGACGTCGACCAGGCCCAGCTCGAACACGGCGAACAGGCCCACCGGCCCCGCGCCGATGATCACCGCGTTGGTCTCGATCGGAGCCGGTTCGCCGTCGGAGCGGGAATGCACGTCTGAGCTCATTCGTTCCCCCTCCTTGGCGGCGGCCTTTAGAACTGCTTTGCCGGCACGCGGACCTTAAGACCGTCGAGCTCGGGCGTCAGCTTGATCTGGCAGCTCAGCCGGCTCGATTCGCGCACGTCGAAGGCAAAATCCAGCATGTCCTCCTCCATTTGCGAGGGGGACCCGGTCTTATCACGCCAGGCCTCTTCCACGTACACGTGACACGTCGCGCAGGCGCAGGCCCCGCCGCACTCGGCCTCGATGCCGGGCACGTTGTTGAGCTTTGCCGCCTCCATGAGCGTCATGCCCGGCTCCGCCTCGACCACCTGCTCGCTGTCGTCGGGCTGAATGTAGGTGATCTTGACCATTGGTCGCGCAGGGCTCCGTTCGGGTGGGAAATCGACGCACGCCGTGCGCCGTGGACTGGCCGCCGGGGCCGTCGGATGCGCAGCAATAGTCGGAGGGGGCCCTGAATTCAAGGGCGCGGCTGGGGGCAGAAGAGCGCGGGGAAGCGATGCCGGCGCCCCCGTCAGGAGGGGAGATCGAGCGAGGCGATGTGGGCGCGCGCCTCGGCGGCGGCCTCGTCGAGCTGGTGCAGCACCACATCGCAAGCGGCACGGTCGGTGGGTCCGCCCAGGCGCTCGGCTTGCTCGGCGAGCTTGGCCAGGCGCCAGGCCCCCACGGCGCGGGCCGACCCCTTGAGCGTGTGGGCCGCAGTCACCCAGTCGCGGCTGGTCGCAGCGCGCCGCAGCGCATCGACGCTGGCGGGCGCCTGGTCGATGAAGAGCCAGAGGATCTCCTGCTCCAGCCGCGCGTCCCCCAGCGTGTAGCGCCGCAAGTGCGCGAGATCGATGGGCGCGCCGGAGGGAGCGCCCCTATCGCTTGCACCGTTGCCGCAAGCTTGTGCTTTTGCAGAGCTATCCATCGTGCCGCTCACACCTGATTCCCGCCGGCGCCTCATCGCAGAGCGATGTCAAGCGCGGCCCAGCACGAGGACCCTCGCACACAGCAAATAAGTGGCCGTAAATTGCAGTTCCTCAACTTGAGCATTAACCTTCGACCGACTCGCCCGGGTGGGGCCACCCGCCCCGCCATGTGAACCTTGCTTTTGCCCCAAATTCCGGCCAAATCATTGACGGACGGGTGGATTTGCACTTTCGGCGGCGTACGCTCGAAGTTGGCCTGGGGTAAAGGCTGCGTGGGGCGTCGTTAGTGCTTGAGCCCACTTGCAGGTCGCGTGCTCTGAAGGGGTGGGCGGAAGATCGCGTCAGCGGCTTCCATGGGACGGAGCGAATGGCTCAAGACAAGAACATTCCGCTCAGCGCACGCGAGGCTGAGCGCAAGAGCGAACCGAGCTTGTCCATCCCCGGCGACGATGCCGTCGTCGACCTCTCCACGCGCGAGATCGGCACCAACGCTGCAGATCAGCGTCCCCCGCCGCTGCTGCCGCCGCGCCTGCCCGGCGCCGAAGTCGATGCATTGCAGCAAAGCGAGCCCGAGGGCGACGCCGATATCGAGATCGAAACGCCGGCACGGCGCGTTGCGCGCCGGCGCCCGGCCGGCCCTTCGCGCAACCGCATCGCCGCCAACGACGACGGTCCCAGCATCGGCGGCCTGATCTTCGCGCTGCAGCAGAAGCCGTCGAACGCCGTCTTCAGGTACGCCGCCGTCGCCAGCGTCGCCTGGGCCGCCATCGGCGCCGCGTTCGGCCTCGTGATGCTGAACACGGACGCACCCATCCAGGGCTGGTTCGATCTCGTCTCGCGCCCCACCACCTTCTTTACTCTCACCGCCGTCCTGGTGCCGATCGCGGTGTTGTGGCTCTTGGCCCTGCTCTCCTGGCGCGCCGAGGAGCTGCGCCTCAGGTCCTCCACCATGACCGAGGTGGCCATCAGGCTCGCCGAGCCCGATCGCGTCGCCGAGCAGCAGATCGCCTCGCTCGGTCAGGCCGTGCGCCGCCAGGTCTCGTTCATGAACGACGCCATCTCGCGCGCGCTCGGACGCGCCGGCGAGCTCGAGGCGCTGGTGCACAACGAGGTGACGCTGCTCGAGCGCTCCTATGAGGAGAACGAGCGCAAGGTGCGCTCCCTCATCCAGGAGCTGTCGGGAGAGCGCCACGCCCTCGTCAACACCAGCGACCACGTGTGCGAGAGCTTGCAGCGCCTCGGCGGCGAGATCCCGGCGCTGATCGACAAACTCTCCGGCCAGCAGGTCAAGCTCGCAAAGGTGATCGAGGGGGCGAGCGACAATCTGACCTCGCTCGAGACATCCCTCGCCTCGAGCGTCGACAACCTGGAAACCGCCGTGGGCGGCCGCACCGATCAGTTGCAGGGCCTGCTCGAGACGTATACCGCCGGTCTCGCCACGGCGCTCGGCAGCCGCGCCGAGCAGCTGCAGACGAGCCTCGATGATCAGCTGCTGAGGCTCGACTCGTCCTTCGGCGACCGCACCGAGGCGCTGCAGACCGTGTTCGAGGAGTACGCGCGCGCCCTCGATACGGCCCTGGCCAACCGCGCCCAGGAGCTCGACCATCAGCTGATCGAGCGCACCAAATCGCTGGATGACGCCTTCGCCGAGCGGCTGCGCCTGTTCGACGATTCGATCATGCGCTCGACCGCGGCCATCGACGCCGCCGTCGTCGACAAGACGCAGGCCCTCACGCAGGCCCTCGACGAGCACGCCGTGCGTTTCAGCGGGACCATCGGCCGCCAGGCGACCGATCTCGACGAGGCCATGATGCACGGCATCAACTCGGTGCGCCGCGCCAGCGAGAACATCACGCGCCAGTCCATCAAGGCGATGGAAGGTCTGGCCGGTCAGTCCGACATGCTGAAGAACATCTCGCACAACCTGCTGGGGCAGATTTCCGGCATCACGGGGCGCTTCGAGAACCAGGGCCAGGCGATCCTGAGTGCGGCCGACGCGCTGGAATCGGCCAACTACAAGATCGACGAGACGCTGCAGAACCGCCACGCCGACCTCGCGCGCACGCTCGATCGGCTGTCGGGCAAGGCCGACGAGTTCGCGAACTTCGTCGAAGGCTACTCGACCTCGATCGAAGGCTCGGTGTCGGAGGCCGACGTCAGGGCGCGCGGGGAGCTCGAACGGCTGCGCGAGCAGACGGCGGTCGAGAGCGAGCGCACGCTGGAGGACCTGCGGCACCGTCTCTCCTCGGTGTCGAGCACCATGACCTCGGAGCTGGGCACCCTCACCGACCGTTTCGCATCGACGTCGGAGGACATGCGTCGGGAGGCGGCGCGGGCCGCCGCCGAGATCGCCGCCGAGCAGGATCGCCTGCGGGCGCAGCTGGAGCACCTGCCGGTCGCCGCCCAGGAAAGCTCCGAGAGCATGCGCCGTGCCCTGCAGGACCAGATCAATGCGCTCGACCAGCTCTCCAAGCTGACCTCGCGCGCCGCCGTGCAAAGAGACGTCAGCCCGCCCGAGGACGACCTGGCGGGGGCGCCGCTGCCGCCGCCCCCGGCATCGGGAGGACCCGATGGCTCGCGCTCGCTGTCCTCGCTCTCATCGACGATCGCGCAGGAGCTCGGCAACCGGCAGCGCAAGCAGCGTCCTGCTTCGGGCCGCGCCGGATCCGACAACCGCCCCGACGGTCGCGAAGGCTGGTCGCTCGGCGATCTTCTCGCCCGCGCCTCACTCGACGAGGACGGCGCCGGCGCGCCAGCGGGCGGAGGCGCACCACCGCGGCGTGCGGCCTTCAATCTGGACCTGGAGGCGATCGCGCGGGCGCTCGATCCGGCCACGGCCGCAGCAGTCTGGTCGCGGCTCCGGGCAGGCCAGCGCGGCGTCATGGTGCGCAGCATCTATTCCGACCGCGGCCGCCACGTGTTCGACGAGGTGAGCCAGCGCTGCCGCACCGACGTCGACCTGTCGCGCGCGATCAGCCGCTATCTGTCGGACTTCGAGCGGGCCGTCTCCGAATCGGACCTGCGCGACCCCTCGGGGCGCCTGACGCAGAGCCAGCTCATCTCGGACGCGGGCCGCGTCTATCTGTTCCTGGCGCACGCGGCCGGGCGCCTCTCTTAGGCTGTTGCACGTCTTCCCGATCGTCAGGACGCCCATGTCCCATGGTGAGGCGAGGATCATCGAGGCTGGCGGCGAGGCATGGCCGCTGGCGCAGCCCTTCGTCATCGCACGCGGCGCCAAGACGCAAGCCAACGTGGTCTTGGTGCGCGTCTCGGACGGGGACTGCGTCGGCCGCGGCGAATCTGTCCCTTATTCGCGCTACGGCGAGACGGTCGAGGGCGCGCTCGCGGCCTTGCGCGCCATCGAGGGCCCGATCGACCGGCAACGGCTCTCAGAAGCGCTTCCGGCCGGGGCGGCGCGCAATGCGCTCGACTGCGCCCTGTGGGACCTCGAGGCCAAGCGGGCCGGAAAGCGCGCGTGGACGCTTGCGGGGCTGCCCGAGCCGGCGCCGGTGCGTACGGCCTTCACCCTGAGCCTGGGCGATCCTGCCGCCATGGCGGCAGCGGCCAAGGCCGTGCCGCATCTCACCCTCCTCAAGCTCAAGCTGGGCGGCATGGGCGATCCCGAACGGCTTGCCGCGGTGCGCGCGGCCCGCCCCGACGCCCGGCTCATTGCCGATGCCAACGAGGCGTGGACGCCCGACATGCTGGCC
The DNA here is from genome assembly GCA_963728165.1 of uncultured Alphaproteobacteria bacterium. Classification (GTDB taxonomy): domain Bacteria; phylum Pseudomonadota; class Alphaproteobacteria; order Rhizobiales; family Hyphomicrobiaceae; genus Hyphomicrobium_A. The sequence goes on from CAVSIY010000005.1 coordinate 110,602, forward strand.
CCGTTTCTCGCTGCCGCAGCCGCTGCCGGCGTAGAGCTCATCGAGCAGCCGCTGCCGGCCGACGCCGACGAGCCCCTCGCCCACATCGCCCACTCCGTGCCGGTCTGCGCCGACGAGAGCGCGCACACCCGTTCCGACCTCGACCGTCTCGTTGCCAAGTACGATGCGGTCAACATCAAGCTCGACAAGACCGGCGGCCTGACCGAGGCGCTCGCCATGGCAAAAGCGGCCCGCGGGGCCGGCTTCAAGATCATGGTGGGCTCGATGGTCGCGACCTCGCTCGCGGTCGCCCCGGCGCTCCTCGTCGCTCAAGGGGCAGCCTGGGTCGATCTCGACGGCCCGCTGCTGCTCGCCCGCGACCGCACGCCGGGGCTCGCGATCGAGAACGGCCGCATCAGCCCGCCTTCGCCAGAGCTATGGGGCTAGTCGATCGCGAAGTTCGCTGGGCGCCGGCAGCGCCTCTGGCCACAAGAGCCCGCCGCCCCAGCCCCTCAGCAGCACCACGCCGGCGCCCAAGCCGATCATCGACACGGCGGCGGCGAGGAAATAGACCGCGCCCCCGAGGCTCTCGTAAAGCGCACCGGAGGCAAGCCCGACGAGGCCCAGGATGACGCCCCCCGCGACGACCGCGTAGAACGATTGGGCGCTGCCCATGCCTTGCTGGGGCACCGCCCGCGTGATGAAGAGGATGGCGCCCAAATGGGCCGCGCCGTAGGTCAAGGCGTGCAGCGTCTGCAGCGGCAGCAGCAAGGCCAGCGGCGGATTGAAGCCCATGACGCTCCAACGCAGCACGGCAGCGGCGCCGCCGGCCACGATGAGCTGGGGCGGGCTGAAGCGGCGCACGATCGGGCCTGAGAAGGCGAACAGCAGCACCTCGGCGATCACCCCGACGGCCCACAGCGTGCCGACCCAGGCTGCCGAAAGGCCCTGCGCCTGCCAGTGCAGCGCACCGAAGGTGTAGAACGTCGCGTGCGCGCCATGGATGCAGCCGATGGCGATGAGGAACACGACGAACAGGGGCGCGCGCAGCAAGCGCACCGGCAGCGACAGGCGCCAGTGGGCGCGCGCCGGACGGGCCGCGGACGGCCTGCGCTCGGGCGCAGGCAGCAGATGGGCGGCCCCGACGATGAGCGCAGCGGCGGATGCGATCAGCCAGATGCCGAAGCCGCCGCCCAGCGCCTCGATCAGCACGCCGCCGGCAAAGTTGGCGAGGATGAAGGTGATCGAGCCCCACAGCCGCATGCGTCCGTAGTCGAGGCCGGCCGTGCGCACGCCCGCGACCGCCACCGTCTCGATCAAGGGCAGCATGGTGCCCATGGCGAGCAGGAACGCCACGCCGACGGCGAGGATCGGCCAGTAGCCGAAGAGAGAGCTGACGACGAGCGCCAGCCCGAGCGCGCTCCAGGCGAGCGTAACGATCACCAGGCGATAGTTGGCGAGGCGATCGGCGAGCAGGCCCATGGTGGGCGTAAAGAGAACGCGCACGAACAAGGGCGCGGCCGTGACCGTCGAGATCTCGACCGGCGACAGCCCCTTGGCATGCAGCCACACCGGGAAATAGGGGACGATCACGCCGTAGGCGAGAAAGACGGCGGCATAGAACAGCGAGATCTTCACGGCGAGCGGCGGGGCGCCCTCGGGCCAACGTCCATGGAGCACGCGCATGGGGTGTCTCCGCGCCAAACTCCAGGCAGCCTATGGCCGCCTTCGGAGCCTCTCCTGCACCCGGAATACGCAACGACTGGTGAAAGCGATGGGCAGCGCACAAAAAGAAACCGGCCCGGAGACACCGGACCGGTTCTTCAGCCAAATCGGGCGGCGCCCCTAATCGCGCGCCCGACGCTCCCCCCGGAGCCCGTTACGATGCAAGCGCATCGTGTTGCTCAATTTTCTTGCAGAAGCTCGGCCGGCTCGCAAGTGGGCAAATGCTCTTTGCCCCCATGACGATGCATCCCTGCCACACCCTTTCAAAGCCCCGTTTTTCAGGACCTAGCGGCGGGACGCAGGCGGACGAACTGCGTGCAGATGATCGACCGGGCCGGTGCCGCTGCCGATGGCGAGCCCGGCGCCCGACTGCAGCGCGGCATGCACGAAGCGTTTGGCCGCCGCCACGGCCGCGCTGAGCCGCTCGCCGCGCGCGAGGTACGCCGCTACCGCCGCCGAGAACGTGCAGCCGGTGCCGTGCGTGTTGGGCGTATCGAGGCGCGGCAGCGCCAGCCGCACCGTTTCCCCGCCGCGCTCCATGAAGATGTCGACGGCCTCGGCGCCGGTGCCGTGGCCGCCCTTGAGGACGACCGCCTTGCAGCCGAGCGCCAACAGCGCGCGCGTCTGCCCCGTCATCTCGTCCTCGCTCGCCGCCAGCGGTTGACCCAGCAGCCGGGCGGCCTCCTCGAGGTTGGGCGTGAGCAGATCGGCGAGCGGGACGAGATCGCTGCGCACTGCCGCGACGGCGCCCTCCTCCATGAGCCGATCGCCGCTCGTCGCCACCATGACGGGATCGACGATCAATGGATGCAGGTCGTAGCGTTTCACGGCGGCGGCGACCGCGGCGACGGTGGCGCGATCATTCAGCATGCCCGTCTTGACGGCCATCGGCCGCACGTCCTCGACGAGCGTTGAGATCTGCTGGCCGACGAAGTCCGGCGGCACCGGCCAGATGCCGGTGACGCCGCGCGTCGACTGGGCGGTGAGCGCGGTGATCACGGCCGCGCCGTAGACGCCGAGCACCGTGAAGGTCTTGAGGTCGGCCTGAATGCCGGCCCCGCCCGAAGGATCGGAGCCTGCGATCGTGAGCGCGACCGGCCTCCTATGCGTGTCCTGGGTCATGGGAGAGCCTAGCGGCCCCGCTGCATAATCTCGTTGCCCAGGTCCTTGGGCGTGACCATCTGCTCGATTTGCGTCAGCCCCGGGAAGGTATCGAGCATCCAGCTCCCGAACCAGTTGATCGAGCCCGAGAGAAACAGAATTCCGGTCAGGACGAGGATGGCGCCCATCACCTTCTCCACCTTGTCGAGGTGGCGGCGGAAGCGCTGCATGAAAGAGATGAAGGGCTTAATGGCAACCGCCGCCAGGATGAAGGGGATGCCGAGCCCGAGCGAATAGACGAAGAGAAGCTTCACGCCGGTGACGAGGCTGCCCTCGTTGGCGGCGAGCGCCAATACGGTCGCCAGCACCGGGCCGATGCACGGCGTCCACCCGAAGGCGAAGGCGAGACCGATGACATAGGCGCCGATGTAGCTCACGCCGTGATGATGCGGGCGGTGGTAGCGCGCCTCCTGGTAGAGCAGCGCGATGCGAAAGAGCCCGAGGAAGTGCAAGCCGAAGACGATGATGATGAGGCCGGAGACGATCTCCAATTCGCGCTTGTAGCTCTGGATGAGCTGCCCGAAGTAGGAGGCGCCGGCGCCGAGACCGACGAACACGGTGGTGAAGCCCAACACGAAAAGCAGCGAGGCAACGACGACGCGGCTCCAAACGTGGCGCGGCACGCCCTCCTCGGCGGTGAACTCCTCGATCGTGGTGCCGCCCAGATAGCCGAGATAAGGCGGCACCAGGGGCAGCACGCACGGGCTCAAGAAGCTCACGAGCCCAGCAAGCCAAACACCGACATAGATCTGCAAATCTGCGAACATGCTCACGCGCTACTTCGTCCGGGGTTTCTAAACGTTACGTGTGCGCCCGTGCGAGCGCCGCCACACCCGGCAGCTCGCGGCCCTCGAGCCATTCGAGGAAGGCGCCGCCTGCCGTCGACACATAAGTGAAATCGCCGGTTGCCCCCGCCGCGTTGAGGGCCGCCACCGTATCGCCGCCGCCGGCGACCGTGGTGAGCGCGCCTGCCTTGGTGAGGCGCGCGGCCTCGCGGGCGAGCGCGAACGTGCCCTCGCCGAAGGGCGGGATCTCGAAGGCGCCGAGCGGGCCGTTCCACAACAGCGTCCTGCACTCCTTCAAGACGTCGCACATGTGCGCAATCGACTTGGGCCCGACGTCGAGGATCATGGCATCGCTCGGCACCGCGAGCGTCGGCACGACGGCGTGCGTTTCGCCCGCGCGGAACGCGCGCGCGATCACCGCATCCTCCGGCAGCACCACGGCGCAGCCTTTATGCTTGGCGGCCGTCATGATCTCGCGCGCCTCGCCGACGAGGTCGGGCTCGGCCAGCGACTTGCCGATGTCGACGCCGTGCGACAATAGGAAGGTGTTGGCCATGCCGCCGCCGATGATGAGCTTGTCCACCTTGTCCAACAGGTGCCTCAGGATCGGGATCTTGGTCGAGACCTTGGCGCCGCCGACCAGCGCCGCGACCGGTCGCTGCGGATGATCGAGCACGGTGCGCAGCGCGTTGATCTCCTCCAGCATCAACGGGCCGGCGTAGGTCGGAAGATAGTGGGTGATGCCGTCGGTCGAGGCGTGCGCGCGGTGCGCGGCCGAGAAGGCGTCGTCGACGTAGAGGTCGCCGCAGCGCGCAAGCTTCTTGGCGAATTCGGAATCGTTCTTCTCCTCGCCCTTGTGGAAGCGCAGGTTCTCCAGAACCGCGATCTCGCCGGGGCCCAGAGCATTGACGGCGCTCTCCGCCGTCTGCCCGATGCACTCGGGCACGAATTGTATGGGCCGCTCGAGCAGATCGCCGAGCTTGGCCGCGACGGGACGGAGCGACAGCACCGGATCGGGGCCGTCCTTGGGCCGGCCGAAATGCGAGATGACGACGACGCGTGCCCCGCGCTCGCACAAGTCGCGCAAACCGGGAAGCAGCCGCTCCAGCCGCGTCGCGTCGGTCACGACGCCATCCTTGACCGGCACGTTGAGATCTGCGCGCACGAGGACGCGCTTATTGGCAACGTCCACGTTGGCGATCGGCTTCAGCCTGTCGAGATCCATGCCGGTCACGATGTCACTTCTTGAGCAGACCATGCACGGTCTCGATGACGGTCTTGGCGGTGAGGCCGAAGTGCTCGTAAAGCTTCGGCGCCGGGGCCGACGCCCCGAAATCGGAGAGGCCGACGAAGCGTCCGCCCTCGCCCAGCCACTCGTACCAGCTCTGCGCCACGCCCGCCTCGATGGCAACGCGCGGGGCGCTGCCCAGCACCGAAGCGCGGTAGCTTGCATCCTGCGCGCGGAAGAGCTCCATCGACGGCATCGACACGACGGCGGCGCGCATGCCGTCGGCGGCGAGCGCGTCGGCCGCATCGACCGCGATCCCCACCTCAGAGCCGGTCGCCATCAGGGTGACGTGGCGCCCGCCCTCAGGCTCGCGCAGCACGTAGGCGCCCTTGGCGCTCAGGTTCTCGGCTGTGGGCGCAGTTCGCAGGTTGGGGACAGCCTGGCGCGACAGCGCCAGGATCGACGGGTTCTGGGTATGCGTCAGCGCGATCTCCCAGCACTCGGCCGTCTCCACACCGTCCGCCGGACGCATGACGATCAGGTGCGGCATGGCACGCAGCGCCGACAGATGCTCGATCGGCTGGTGCGTCGGGCCGTCCTCGCCGAGCCCGATCGAATCGTGCGTCATCACGTAGATCACACGCTGGCGCATCAGCGCCGAGAGGCGGATCGCCGCGCGGCAGTAGTCGGTGAAAACCAGGAAGGTGCCGCCGTAGGGGATGAAGCCGCCGTTGAGGGCGATGCCGTTCATCACCGCACCCATGGCGTGCTCGCGCACGCCGTAGTGGATGTAGTTGCCGGAGAAATCGCCCTTGGAAATGTCCTTATGCAGTTTGGTGCGCGTGCCGTTGGAGCCGGTGAGGTCGGCCGAGCCGCCGATCAGCTCCGGCAGCAGCGGCAGCACGCGCTCCAGCGTCATCTGCGACCACACGCGCGTCGCGCGCTTGGCCTCGTCGGCCGCGAAGACCGGTTTCGCCTCGGCGATCGCCGCGGCGACGGCCGGCATCTCTGCGGCACCGGCCGGCTCGGCAAGGGCCGCAGCGGCGGCGGCATTGCCGGCAACGCGAGCCTTCCACGCCGCGCGCTCCTTGGCGCCGCGCGCGCCGACCGCACGCCAGGCGGACAGCACCGGCTCAGGGATCTCGAAGGGCGGATAGGGCCAGTGAAGCTTCGCGCGCGCGCCCTTGATCTCCTCCTCGCCCAGCGGCTCGCCGTGCGTGGACGATTTGCCGGCCTTGGTCGGCGCGCCATAGCCGATCGTCGTCTTGCAGGCGATGAGCCATGGCTTGGAGGAATCCGCGCGCGCCTTGGTGAGCGCGTCTGCGACCGCTTTGGGGTCTTGGCCGTCGACGCTCAGCGTGTTCCAGCCTGAGGCCCTGAAGCGCGCGGGCTGGTCGTCGGAAACGCTGAGACTCGTCGGCCCGTCGATCGAGATGCCGTTGTCGTCGAACAGCAAGATCAGCTTGCCGAGCCCAAGATGTCCAGCGAGCGAGATCGCCTCGTGCGAAATGCCTTCCATCAGGCAGCCGTCGCCGGCGATGACGTAAGTGTAGTGGTCGATGACGTCGGAGCCGAGCCGGGCATTCAGCATGCGCTCGGCGAGCGCCATGCCGACCGCATTGGCGACGCCCTGACCCAGGGGCCCCGTCGTCGTCTCGATGCCGGGCGCATGCCCGTACTCGGGATGGCCTGCCGTCTTGGAGCCGAGCTGGCGGAAGCGCTTGATCTCGCCGATGTCCATGCCCGGATAGCCGGTAAGATAGAGCAGCGCATAGAGCAGCATCGAGCCGTGGCCTGCCGACAAGACGAAGCGGTCGCGGTTCGCCCACTTGGGATCGGAGGCATCAAAGCGCAGAAACTCGCCGAAGAGCACGGTCGCCACGTCGGCCATGCCCATCGGCATGCCGGGATGGCCGGACTTCGCCGCCTGCACCGCGTCCATCGCCAGTGCCCGGATGGCGTTCGCCATGTCCTGGTGCGCGACGGCCTCAACCGGCGTCGTCTTCTCGCGCGCCTCGCTCATGGACCCATCCTTTTCTAAGGCGGTTGCTCGGGGCGGGCGCTCGCGCACGCCCACGTTTGTGTCAGGCACGGTTTAGCGATGCCGATGGCCGGCGTCTACGCCCGCTGGGCTGGAAGCCCCCAGGCGGCTTCGCGCCGGCTTTGAGCTCTAATTGGGCAATTCGTGCTCGGCGAGGAAGGACTGGAGCTCCTCGCGCGTCGGCAGACCGGAGCGGGCGCCGAGGCGGCGGCACTTCAGGGCGGATACCGCTGCGGCGATGCGGGCGCAGTCCGGTATCGCGCGGCCACCCGCGAGCGCCCACGCAAATGCCCCATGAAAGGCATCGCCCGCCCCGGTGGTGTCGACGACCTCCAGAGCGAACGCCGGCTGGCGGCCGCTTTCGCCATCCCTGCCTACCCAGAAGTAGCCTTTGGGCCCGCGTGTCACGCCGGCATGCCTGACGCCCAACTTGAGCACGGCCGCAAGGCGGCCGGCATCGTCGTCACCGGGAACGAAGGTCTCGAGCGCCGGCCCGGAGAAGATCGCGTAGTCAGAGAGGCTAAGGAACTCGCGCAGATCGCCGCCCCCGCCGAGATCGGCGTCGAGGATCGTGGGTACGCCTTGGATGCGCGCGGCGGCAAAGGCGGCGCGCGTGCCTTCCACCCAGCGCATGTCGCTCATCACGGCAGCGGCCTCGCCGACGCGATAGAGCGGCAGCCAGGCAGGATCCATCGACATGGCGTGATCGCGCTCGCCGATGACGAGGCGGTCTCCCTTCTTGTCGACGATGACGGCGGAGGTGGACGAGCGCGCACCCTCGTGCACCTTGACGAAGCTCACGTCGACGCCATCGGCCTCAAGGAGGGCGCGGATTCTCTCTCCGGCCGCGTCGGCGCCGGTGCGGCTCCACAGCTCGACCGCGCCGCCGAGGCGCGCGATGGCGGCGGCTGCATTCGCCGCCATGCCGCCGCCGCTCTCGATGTGCTCGAGCGAGCGGACCTTGGTGGGCGATGGCGGGAACGCCTCGATGCGATAGACGTAATCGAGAGCCGCATGCCCGACGCAGATCACAGGCTTCACCGTGCGCCCTCCTCCGCCTGCGTCGCCTCACGCAGCCGCTCCTCCTCGGCGGCGTCCTCCTCGAACAGCTTCTCCAACGTCTTGACGTCGCTGCGCGCCCGCTCGCGCAGCCGCTCCATGTCGCTCGCAAGCTTGTAATCCTCGGTGAGGCGCCGCTCGTCGTGGGTGCGGAACGTGTGCGTGATGCGCTCGGCCTCGCGATCGGGCATGCCGAGCCCTTTCAAGAGCTGCTTGGTGACGTCGAGGGCGGAGAGAAAGGTCGAGCGCTGCAGGTAGGTGACCCCGAGATCGAGCAAGCGGTGCGCGTGGGCGCGATTGCGGGCGCGGGCGTAGATCGGCAGATCGGGATATTGGGACCGCACCAGCTCGGCGGTGCGCATCGAGGCCTCGACGTCATCGATGGCGAGCACGAAGGCGCGGGCCGCATGTGCGTCCGCGGCGTCGAGGATGTCCGGCCGGCTGGCGTCGCCGTAGAACGCCTGGCTGCCGAACCGCTTCACGAACTCGACCTGCTCGGCGTCGATATCGAGCGCGGTGAAGGGAATGCGCTTGGCCGTGAGAACACGGGCGACGATTTGGCCGAAACGTCCGAAGCCAGCGATGATGACGTGGCCGTCGTTCTCAGGTGGCGTATCGTATTTGGGCGTGGTCTTGCGCCGCCGCGACAACAGCTCCTCGAGCTTGAGCATGATCGGCGTCGCCGCCATCGACAGCGTCACCACGATGGTCAGAAGCTCGCTCATATCCCACGTCAGCGCCCCGCTGGTGAAGCCGACAGTGAACAGCACGAAGGCGAACTCGCCGCCCTGGGCGAGCGCCAGGCCGAGCCGGCGCGCCGGACCCGGCTCCAGCCCCTGCCAGCGGCCCAGCGCATAGAGCACGACCGCCTTGATGGCGACGAGCCCGGCGACGAGGGCCAGAATGCGTCCGGGCTCCTCGACCAGGAGCTTCAAGTCGATGGTCATGCCGATCGCGGTGAAGAACAACCCCAGCAGCAGGCCTTCGAAGGGCTGGATGTCGGCCTCGAGCTGGTGGCGGTAGGACGACTCGGCCAACAGCGCGCCGGCGATGAAGGCGCCGAGCGAGGCCGGCACGCCGGCCTGCTGCATCAGGATGGCGAAGCCGACGACCGTCAACAGCGCGGTCGCCGTCATCGCCTCCTTCACGCGCGCCAGCGCGACCAGGCGCACGAAATGGTCGAGAAGGTAGTGGCCGCCGACGATGACGGCGGCGATGATCCCGAGGCCTTTTGCCGCCGCCAACAGGTCCATCTTGGGCGCCGTCTCGAGGCCATGGACGGCAAACAGCGGCGCCAGCGCAATGAGCGGGATGGCGGAGAGATCCTGGAACAGCAGCACGGCGAAGCCGAGCCGGCCATGGCGCGCCTGCAGGTCCCCCGTCTCCTCCATGACTTGCAGCGCGAACGCCGTCGACGACAGCGCCAAGGCGAGGCCCACGAAGATGGCGGTCTGCCATTGCAGGCCGAGCAGGAGCGCGACGAGCGCCAGAACGAAGCCCGTCGCACCCACTTGCGCAGCTCCGAGCCCGAACACGGCGTTGCGCATCGCCCACAGGCGCTTGGGGCGCAGCTCCAGCCCGATCACGAACAGCAAGAGCACGATGCCGAACTCGGCGAAGTTGAGGATCTCCTTGGCCTCGTAGTCGGAGAACACCCAGCCGATGGTCGAGGGCCCGAGCAGCATGCCGGCGACGAGGTAGCCGAGCACGCTCCCGATCCCGAGCCAGCGCGCGAGCGGGGCTGCAATTGCAAGGGCCGCCAAGAGAACCGCGGACTCCTGCAGCGTGACGCCAGGCATGCCTTCTCCTTACCTCCAGCTCGCGGTGCTGCGGGCGCCGTGGCCCCGGGCTACCGGCGAGGGTTTGAGCCTGCCGACCGTTGAATGCGTCCTCCGTCCCCGTGTGTCCTGCCTTCGAGGGCAGCACATCTCATTCGTTGGGGCGCTGCAAAGTCTAACACGACCCCCACTCGCTTTGTTGGCGCGAGCCGCCTCGTGGCGCCTGCGCGCACGGCCGTCATCGCAACGGCGACGGCGGCTAAGTTCCGGTGCTGCGGAAGCAAGCCCCCTCTTCCCCGTGTTGCAGTGAATCAGCCATACTCGTCCGTAACTTGAGCGACGCTCTCAGCGCTTTTGAGGCTCCCGAATCGGTCCGTTCACCGGTGCGTAACCTTAACGTGGCGTTAAACGTTCTTTCCATATCGTGAAAGCGCGTCGGCCGCGATCGCAAGCTGCGAGAGGGTGCGGGACCCGGCCGACGGCAGTTACTGAGCCATAGGAACAAAGGGGGTCGCGCAATGTCTTTCGATCTCGTCATGCGCACGCTTGGGGTCATCACCTGCCTCTATACGGTCGCTTATTTCATCACGTCCATGAGCGTCGCCGCGCTCAATGCAGCCACCTACAATTCCGGCCCCATGTGCGGGCCCAACGGCTGCGTGGCGATTGCGCGCGAGGAGCGGATGCTCCCTGGCCAGGGCCGGGATGCGGAGCCCTTGTGGATGGCGGCCTCGCTCCTGCAGCCAGACTGAGCGCGAGCGCCGACCCGAAGAGCGAGCCGAGCGCGCTAGCCCGCGCTCGGTGCTTCGGTCTTCCGCAACTTGACCAGCCGATCGATCGCCATCAGCTCCGCCATCAGGGCTGCAAACTCCTTGAGCGGCAGCATGTTGGGGCCGTCGGAGGGCGCGGCGTCCGGGTTCTCGTGCGTCTCGATGAAGAGGCCGGCGACGCCGACCGCGACGGCGGCGCGCGCCAGAACCGGCACGAAGCGGCGGTCGCCGCCCGAGCTCGTCCCCTGCCCGCCCGGCTGCTGCACCGAGTGGGTCGCATCGAAAATCACCGGGCAGCCGGTCTCGGCCATGATGGGAAGCGCGCGCATGTCGGCGACGAGCGTGTTGTAGCCGAAGGAGGCCCCCCGCTCGGTCAGCAACACGTTTGCGTTGCCCGAGGCGACGATCTTGTGCACGACGTTCTTCATGTCCCAGGGCGCGAGGAACTGCCCCTTCTTGACCTTGACCACGCGGCCGGTCTTGGCGGCGGCCACCAACAGATCCGTCTGCCGGCACAGGAAGGCTGGGATCTGCAGAACGTCGACGACGGGGGCAACAAGCGCGCACTGAGCCGCCTCGTGCACGTCGGCGACGACGGGTAGCGACAGCGTCTCGCGGATCTCGGCGAAGATAGGCAGCGCCGCCTCGAGCCCGATGCCGCGCTTAGCCGACAGCGAGGTGCGGTTCGCCTTGTCGAAGGACGACTTGTAGACGAGACCGAGCCCGAGCTTCCCCGCGATCTCCTTGAGTGCTGAGGCCATCTCCAGCGCGTGCGAGCGACTCTCCATCTGGCAGGGGCCAGCGAACACGGCGATCGGCGCCTCATTGGCGACCTCGACCTGGCCGATGACAACGCGCGCATTGGGCTTCAGGGATTCATGCTTGGTCATGGAGGCCTTATAGCATGGGCGCGCGGGGGCAAACGCAAATGACCGCGCCCACCGGGCGCGGTCACGGGTAGGCGCGAAAACCGGCGCTTAAGCGAGGCGCCTCGCGAGGCCGATGATGATGAGCAGGATGATCGCCCCGAGCGTGGCCGAGATGATCAGGCCGATGAGATCGGCTCCCCCGAACCCGAGCATGGGAAACAGGTACTGGCCGATGAAGGCGCCGACGACGCCCACCACGATATTGCCGATGAGCCCGAAGCCGTAGCCCTTGACGACCAGGCCGGCGAGCCAGCCGGCGACGGCCCCGATGATGAGCAGAATGATAAGCGATTGAAGATCGATAGGCATGGTTGCAGCTCCCCTGAAGCAAGCGCTTGTGCTCTTTGGTGCCGCGATCTGACGCCGCGGCCTAGTCCAGAGGACGCACCTCTTGAAAGCCCCTTGCGGTCACGTCCCCTGCCCGTCCCTTATCGTCCGATTCGGCAAGACCCGCCTCTCGCCGCTGAGGATCAACACATAGATTGGGACGAACGGCAAGCGCCGTGGCGCCCTTCCGGGGCCAACGGCGCTGGTTTCTTTGCGGGGCATGTGGGAGCCGGAATCCCGGCCCGCCGGGACCGACGCAGGCATCGCCTGCGCCTCAGATCCCGGCGGGATGGGCCACGAGCAGGCCGTGCCGATTAGAGAGCGGCGTCGGCCGTCTCGCCCGTGCGGATGCGCATCATCTGCTCAATCGGCGACACGAAGATCTTGCCGTCGCCAATTGAGCCGGTGTTGGCCGCCTGGCGGATCGCCGCAACGACTGCCTCGGCCTGGCCGCCAGACACGGCCACCTCGATCTTGACCTTGGGCAGCAGGTTCACGGTGTACTCGGCGCCGCGATAGACCTCGGTGTGCCCCTTCTGGCGGCCGAAGCCCTTGACCTCGGTGACGGTCATGCCGTTGACGCCAAGCCCCGTCAGGGCCCCGCGCACATCGTCGAGCTTGAAGGGTTTGATGATCGCTGTAACGAGCTTCATGGGGAGCATCTCCTTGTGTTGTCCCTAGCCTCTGAATGACCACAGCCGGTCTTTCCGCAGCCGGCCTATGGTTAATGCCCATAGAGGCAATCAAGACCCGTGCCAGAACCGCGAGTGGCGATCTAAGTGCTGAATAAACATTAGTAAATTGCAGTTTGAGCGGGTCTTGAGCCATCCTCTCCAACAGAACGAATCTGCATGGCTGCCTATATTTCAGTCAGGTATTGGCGAGGAAACAACACGTCGGCCGCAGCGCAACCGAGCCGCTTGCGCTGCATCCAAGGGCATCGGACTACACAAGCCGGCTCTGCTCCACCGCTGCGCGCGATGAAGGAGGCGAACAGCGGGTGGGGCTCGAAGGGGCGGCTTTTGAGCTCCGGGTGGTACTGCACGCCGATGAACCAGGGATGGCCGGGATATTCGACCGTCTCGGGCAGAAGCCCATCCGGCGATAGCCCGGCAAACCTGAGGCCCGCAGCCTCCAGCTGGGCGCGGTACCTGGTGTTGACCTCGTAGCGGTGGCGGTGGCGCTCGGAGATGTGCGTGGCACCATAGATACCGGCGATCTTGCTGCCTTCCGCGAGCGTGGCCGCATAGGCTCCGAGCCGCATGGTACCGCCAAGATCGCCTCCCTGGCGGCGGCTCTCCAGCTCGTTACCGCGCATCCACTCGGTCATGAGACCGATCACGGGCTCAGGGCTAGGCCCGAACTCGGTGGAGTTCGCCCCCGCGATGCCGACGAGATTGCGCGCGGCCTCCAGGCAGGCCATCTGCATGCCAAAGCAGATGCCGAAGTAGGGCACATTGCGCTCGCGCGCGAACTTGGCGGCCAGAATCTTGCCCTCCGAGCCGCGCTCGCCGAAGCCGCCGGGAACGAGGATGCCGTTCACGCCTTCGAGGTAGGGCGCGGGGTCCTCGCCCTCGAAAATCTCCGAACTCGATCCACTGCAGCTTGACGTGGACACGGTTGGCGATACCGCCGTGCACCAGCGCCTCGATCAGCGATTTGTAGGCGTCCTTCAGCCCAGTGTACTTGCCGACGATGGCGATCGTGACCTCGCCCTCGGGCGTCTCGATCGCCCGCGTGATCGTTTCCCAGCGCGACAGGTCGGGCCTGGGCGCCCCGGCGATGCCAAAGGCGTTGAGCACCTGCTCATCGAGCCCCTCGCGGTGGTAGGCGAGCGGCACCTCGTAGATGGAGGGGACGTCGAGCGCCTGGATTACCGCCTCCTCGCGCACGTTGCAGAAGAGCGCGATCTTGCGCCGCTCGGCCGCCGGGATCGGCCGGTCGGAGCGGCACAGGAGGATGTTGGGCTGCATGCCGATCGAGCGCAGCTCCTTGACCGAGTGCTGCGTCGGCTTGGTCTTGAGCTCGCCGGCAGAGGGAATGAACGGAACGAGCGTCAAGTGGATGAAGATCGAGCTCCCCATCGGCAGCTCGTTGCCGAGCTGGCGGATCGCTTCGAAGAAGGGCAGGCCCTCGATATCGCCGACGGTGCCGCCGATCTCCACCAGCACGAAGTCCACGTCCTCGTTGCCGGCGGTCACGAACTCCTTGATGGCGTCGGTGACGTGCGGGATCACTTGCACGGTGGCGCCGAGATAGGCGCCACGCCGCTCACGCGCGAGGATGTCCTGGTAGATGCGCCCCGTGGTGACGTTGTCCGACTTCTTGGCCGGGACGCCGGTGAAGCGCTCGTAGTGCCCCAGATCGAGGTCCGTTTCCGCGCCGTCGTCCGTCACGAACACCTCCCCGTGCTGGTAGGGGCTCATCGTGCCGGGGTCGACATTGAGGTAGGGATCGAGCTTGCGCAATCGAACCGAATACCCACGCGCCTGGAGAAGCGCGCCGAGGGCGGCGGACGCAAGGCCTTTGCCGAGGGAGGACACCACGCCGCCGGTAATGAAGATGTACCGCTGCATGGGCTTTGAGGCTTACACGAAGCGGGCGGCGATTCGAAGCGTCTTTATCGCCTCATCCCCGTCCCAGCGAAAAAGCGTGAACGTGCTGCAAATCAGCACCTCGAAACGGCACCCCCTCAGCCCTTTCCGCAACTTGTGCGGGTCTCCTGGATGGCGACGGCCTTGGCCTCGGGAGGGACAACCTCGTTGGCGAGCTCGTTGCTCAAGGTCTCGAACGCCTCTTTGGAGCTCGCGAACGTCGGATCAGCGGCGTCCTTGGCGTAGAGCACGTCCAGCACCACGGTGGGACGGCTCGAAGGCGCCGTGTCCTCGCTCTTGTAGCCCGACTGGCGCTTGGTGCAACTGACCCCGTGCTGCACGCTGGCGACCTTGAAGTAGGCAAGCTTCTGGTCGACGCCGAGCTGCGCGGCGCGGGCACGCGCGATCTTCTCGACGCGCTCCTTCGGCGTCGCCTCCGTGCCGGTGGCCGTCACCTTAAAGTGGGTGTCGTCGATCTTCGTCTGCGCATAGCCCGCCGGGGAGAGGACGTTGGAGGGTCCGTACGTCGCGATCGGGCTCGAGAACCCCGACACGGCGGAGCAGCCGCCGAGCGCAGCCGCCCCCCAACACAGAGCTACGACGCTCGGGGCGATGCTACGGGACATGGCAATGCTCCATTGCGGAAAAAGGCGACAAGCCGCCGCGCGGCGAGCCCCGATTTTCCAAGCCTAGCGTGAATGGAGCTTAGGCAAAGATGCGCAGGCGCAACAGCCCACAGATTGATGGCCCTGCGGGCGCGCCGCAGATCAGCGCGATTGCGGCACCGACGGCTGCTGAAGCTTGTCCAGAATGCCGCCGCGACCCGCCTCCGGCGCCGCCGGCGTCCCTGCCGGCTTTCCTTCCGGTGAGGCCGGCGCGCTGCTCGAGGGCGACGTGGAATCGAGGATCGATGACTTCGGTGCGCTCGTCTGCGCCACCAGCGTCAGCAGGATGCTGGTCGTAAAGAAGGCCGCCGCCAGGGCCGCCGTGGTGCGCGTCAAAAGGTTGGCCGTTCCCCGGCCGGTGAGAAATCCGCCGCCGCCGCCCCCGCCGCCGATGCCGAGCGCGCCCCCTTCGGAGCGCTGCAGCAGCACGACGCCCACCAGCGCCGTGGCGACCATAAGATGGAGAACCAGGAGAGCAGTAGCCATGGGTTGCGCGGGGCTCCTCACGAGGCGTTTGTCGGGGGTTTTATACTAGACGGCCCACAGAGGCTAGTGCGCGCAAATACGGGCCTTTTGTCACTGCGCGTCGCCGAAACGCGTCACGAAGTAAGGATTGACGTCGGTCGGCGACACGTAGGCGGCGCTGCTTTCGCGGCGTTGGGACTTGGGGCTCGAGGCCGGAGGCGGTGCGGCCGCGCTGACGCCCACGGGGGCGGCGGAGGCTGATTTTGTCGCCGTAGCCGAGGCCGCCTTCTGAACGGCCGGCTTCTTGGCATCCAAGGCAGCCTTTGGAGAAGCGGCCGGCGTGGGGGCCGGCTTCTTGGCATCGAGCGTTGGTTTTGGGGAAGCGACCAGCGTGGGAGCGAGCTTGGCGGCGTTGCTCTTGCTCTGGGGCTTGCGCGCCGGCCTCTCCGGCGCCACCACCTTGTCGTGGGAGTGCTGGGGCCGCGGATTGTCTGCCGGCGACATCGAGACGATCCGGCTGCGCTGGATGCCGCAGCGGAACTCCAGCTGCTGCTCGAGCTCGATCAAACGCCTGACGTCGGCGAGCTTCGCAGGCGCCAGGTTGGCCTTGGCCCATTCGGGTCCGCGCTCCATGTCGTCGCGCGCCCCCGACGCCACCACGCCGGCAAGCTCCGTCTTGAGGTCATTACATGCGCTCTTGTCGAGCCTCGTGGCCCCGGCGCCGGTCGAACCGGCGGCAAGTATCACCAGCGCCCATGCATAGCGCGACCGTCCCATCACCAGCATTGCAAGAATCGCCCCCGATCCTCCGTCGGCGGCAATTCTAACATCACTTCGAGTGATTCCGACACCGCAAGATCACGTCATTGCGGATACGCCGCGACAATTGCCAAAAAGTCCTCTGCCTTGAGGCTGGCACCGCCGACGAGCGCGCCGTTGACGTTGGGGATGCTCATGAGCTCGCGCGCGTTCGCTGGCTTGACGGAGCCGCCGTAGAGAATGCGCATGCCGTCGCCTTCCGCACCAAAGCGCTCAGCCAGAGCGGTGCGAATCGCTGAGTGGACCTCGGCCACGTCGGCGCGGCTCGGGGTCAGACCGCTGCCGATCGCCCAAACGGGCTCGTAGGCGACCATGGTATCAGCCGCGGTCGCGCCTGCGGGCAGCGAGCCCTCGAGCTGGCGGCGCACGACCTCGATGGTAAGCCCGGCCGCGCGCTCGCCGCCCGTCTCGCCGATGCAGACGATCGCGACGAGCCCGGCACGATGGGCCGCCTCCACCTTGCAGCGGACATCACGGTCACGCTCGCCATGGCCGGCGCGCCGCTCCGAATGGCCGACGATCACCGCCACGGCGCCGGCGTCGGCCAGCATCTCCGCCGAGATGTCGCCCGTATGAGCGCCGCTCATCTGCGTGTGGCAGTTCTGGGCCCCGACCAGCAGCCTGGAGCCCTTGGCGGCGTCCGCCAGGGCTGAGAGAAGCGTGACGGGCGGGCAGATCATGACGTCCGCTGCGGGCCCGGGGCCCGCGCCCGAGACGGCATCGCGCACGCGCAAGGCCTCGGCCAGCTGCGCCTTGAGGCCGTTCATCTTCCAGTTCCCGGCAACGAGCGGTCTTATGGTGCGGCCAGCCTCGGTCATGTGCCCTCCCCGCAGACACTCTCTAGCATTAAGCCCGTTAAGCCTCTGGGTGCAGCGCACATGAGGCGCCCTCGTGCGGCAACCCTTGCATTAACGCAGCGCCTGCGCTTCATATCATGCCGAAACCCGGCGTCACGCGCAGGAAACCGCGTGGCCGCTCGCGACCTGCCCGAACTCCAAGCTTGGGCCCCAGCACAAAGTGCGCGATCTGCTGATCGCCGCCAAATGAACGGAACGAACTTTCCATGCTCGACGCGCTACGACGTGGCTCCACCGGGACGGTAGCCAAAATCCTGTTTGCCGTTCTGGTGATGAGCTTCGCCATCTGGGGCATTGGCCCCGTGTTCAGGAACTTCGGCCGCGGCTCGCTCGCCAAGGTCGGCGCCCAAGACATCCGGGTCGAGGACTTTCAGCGGTCCCTGCAGAACGAGCTGCACTTGATTTCGCGACAGTCGGGGCACCGGCTGACCATGGAGCAGGCGCGCGCCGCCGGGCTCGACAACCGCATCCTGGCGCAGCTGTTGGCCTGGGCGGCGGTCGAGCAGCACGCCGCCAACCTCGACCTTGCGCTCTCGGACGCGGCTTTGATCGAATCGGTCAAGAAGGACGCCGCCTTCAAGGGGCCCGACGGCAAGTTCTCCAAGCTCTCCTTCGACAACGTCCTCAATCAGATGGGTCTCAGCGAGCGCGGCTTCATCAAGCTGCGCCGCCGCGACGAGCTGCGCGAGCAGCTGACGACGGCACTGATCAACGGGATCGCCGTGCCCGAGCCGATGGTCGACCTGGTCAATAGCTGGCACGAGGAGAAGCGCGTCGCCCAATACTTCACCATCGACGCGGACAAAGCGGTGACTGTGGCCGAGCCCGACGAGGCCAAGCTCAAGGCGACGTATGACGCCAACAAGAGCCAGTTCACCTCGCCCGAATACCGCAAGCTCGCCGTGCTGGCGCTGTCGACCGACAGCATCAAGGGCAAGATGGACGTCTCCGACGCCGAGATCGCGGCGGAGTACGAGGATACCAAGAATACCTACAACACGCCCGAGCGGCGCCGCGTGCAGCAGATCGCCTTCAAGGACAAGCAAGCGGCGGAGGCGGCCAAGGCCGCGCTCAAGGGCGGCAAGACGTTCGGCGAGGTCGCAAAGGAGGCCGGCGCCAAGGATACCGATATCGACTTGGGGCTCGTCACCAAGGACCGCATGATCGATCCCAAGATCGCCGACGCCGCCTTTGGTCTGGAGAAGAATGGCGTCTCCGACGTGGTCGAGGGGCGCTTCGCCACAGTGCTGTTGCGCGTCACCGACATCGAGCCCGCCGTCAACCGCACGCTCGCCGACGTCAAGGGCAAGGTGCGCGACAAGCTGGCGACGCAGAAGGCGCAGGCGCAGATGCAGAGCCTGCTGGACCAGGTCGAGGACAACCGTTCCGCCGGCAAGCCGCTCAAAGAGATCGCCGACGAGATGAAGATCCAGTACCTGGAGATTCCGGCGACGGACCGCTTCAACAAGACGCCCGACGACAAGATTGCCGTCATGCTCCCCGACGCCCTCAGCATCATCAAGGCGGCGTTCGACAGCCAGGTCGGGCTCGAGAACGAGGCGGTCGAGCTGCGCGACGGCGGCTACGCGTGGGTCGACGTGCTCGGCGTCACCGAGAAGAAGCAAAAGCCCTTCGACGAGGTCAAGGACGAGGTGAAGAAGCTCGCGATCTCGAATGAGCGCGCCAAGCTCGTGTCCGAGCTCGCCGCCAAGCTGGTGGAGAAGGCCGACAAGGGCGACTCCATGGAGGCGCTTGTCAAGGAAGCCAACGCGCCCAAGCTCGACACCACACCGCCCATCACGCGCTCGACCCAGCCGCAGGGCATGTCGAAGGACGCCGTTGCCCAGGTCTTCACCCTGGCCAAGGACAAGGCCGGCTCGGCCCCCACCCCCGACGGCAAGTCGCGCACCGTATTCAAGGTGACCGAGATCACGCCGGCGCCGGAGCCGACCAAGGCGCAGCGCCAGCAGATCACCAAGGAGCTTACCAACCAGCTGACGGACGAGGCGTTGAGCGAGTATGTCATCGCCCTGCAGGGCAAGCTCGGCACGACCATCAATCAGGAAGAGTACAAGCGCGCCATCGGGGCCGAGACCCAATAGCCGCCGGCTGGTGTGATTCAATGGTTCTTGTGACCCTTTTGATTCCGAAGTTCGCTCGCGACACGAGCCGAGGGAAGCCTTGAGCACGCTCGAGCGCAAGAAAGGATCGAGGCCCGGTGCGCTAGCCGCGATGCCGCCGCTTGCCGACTTCGCCAAGCGCTACGCGGCCGGGGCGCCGCAGGTCGTGTGGATGCGCCTCGTCGCCGACCTGGAGACGCCGGTTTCCGCCTACCTGAAGCTCGCGGCGGGGCGCCCCATGAGTTTCCTTTTGGAATCGGTGGAAGGGGGGGCTGCGCGCGGGCGCTACTCGGTCATCGGGCTCGAGCCCGACGTGGTGTGGCGGGCTGCGGGCGAGACCGCCTTCATCAACCGCAACGCGATCGCCAAGCCCGACGCCTTCAAGCCGGAGGCGCAGCCGACGCTCACCTCGCTGCGCGCGCTCCTGGCAGAGTCGCAGCTCACGCTACCGCCCGAGCTGCCGCCCATGTCGGCCGGCATCTTCGGCTACATGGGCTACGACACGGTGCGCCTCATCGAGCGCCTGCCGAACGCGCCGCCCGACGAGCTCGGCGTCCCCGACAGCGTCATGATGCGCCCGACGGTGATGGTCATCTTCGATGTGGTGAAGGACGAGATCACCATCGTGACGCCGGTGCGCCCCGACAAGCGCGTGGCGCCGGAAAAGGCCTACAAGGCCGCGGTAAAACGCCTGAAGAGCGCCGTCGCCGCGCTTGATGCGCCACTCCCGCATACGCCGACCGTGGCGGCGCGCAAGCTGCCCGCGCCCAAGCCCGTCTCCAACACCAAGCCGGCCGCGTACATGGGCATGGTGGAGCGGGCGAAGGAGTACATCGTCGCCGGCGACATCTTCCAGGTGGTGCTGGCCCAGCGCTTCTCAGCCCCCTTCACGCTTCCCTCTTTCGCGCTCTACCGGGCGCTCAGGCGCACCAACCCCTCGCCTTATCTCTTTCACCTCGACTTCGGCGGCTTTGCGCTGGTGGGCTCGAGCCCGGAGATCTTGGTGCGCGTGCGCAATGGCGAGGTGACGATCCGCCCCATCGCCGGCACGGCCCCGCGCGGGGCCGACGAGGCCGAGGACGAGGCGCTCGCCGAGGCGCTGCTCAAAGACCCCAAGGAGCGGGCCGAGCACCTGATGCTTCTGGATCTGGGGCGCAACGACGTGGGCCGCGTCGCCGAGATCGGCTCGGTCGACGTGACGGCGCGCTTCTACATCGAGCGCTACAGCCACGTGATGCACATCGTCTCCAACGTCATCGGACAGCTCGCCAAATCACACGATGCGGTCGACGCGCTGATGGCGGGCTTCCCCGCCGGCACCGTGTCGGGCGCGCCCAAGGTGCGCGCCATGGAGATCATCGACGAGTTGGAGAAGTCGAAGCGCGGGCCGTACGCCGGCTGCGTCGGCTATTTCTCAGCCTCGGGCCAGATGGACACCTGTATCGTCTTGCGCACGGCGCTGGTGAAGGACGGCGTCATGCACGTGCAGGCGGGCGCCGGGCTGGTGCACGATTCGGTGCCTGCCAAAGAGCAGCAGGAGTGCATCAACAAAGCCCAAGCGCTGTTCCGCGCAGCCGAGGAAGCCGTGCGCTTCGCCGCCCGCGCCAAGTGAGCCGGCACCTGTGAGAGGATTGCACCGAATCGCGCGCACGCCCATTCTGTCCACTTTGTTCTAGAGGCGATTTTCCCCAACAAGGGCTCCACGTCTCGCGTCCGAGCATGGGATGGGCGGATGGCTTGGCGTCGCTGGCTACGGCTGCGGGGCTGTTTGCCCTGTCGACTGCTTGGAGTCGCGGCGGCCTGTTTCGTTGTGAGCGGCGCACGCACGGCTTGGGCAGGGCCGGATTCGTGCGCGAACGCCAATTCGGTGGCGACCTGCCAAGGCAATCAGTCGAGTGGTATTGCGAGCGGCGGCGATTTTCCCAACACCTTCACGATCCTCAACGTCAATGGTTTGACGGCCAACATCGCCCCCGCGACGACGGTCGATGGCATCAATTTCAACTCGGCCGGGGCCATCACGATCAATTCCAGCACCGGTCCCTTCAGCATCATCACCAACGGCGACAACGCGATAGGCATCTTAGGCGACAGCACGGGCGGTCCGCTCACAATTACCTCTATCGGCAATATTGTGACGGGCGGCTCCGGCGCCCATGGCATCGATGCGTCGAACAACACCGCTGACAGCATCACGATCCATTCGACCGGCAACATCACGACAACGGGGCCGACGGCCAACGGCATCGAGGGGCTCAGCAGCGCCGGCGCCGCCATAAACGTCGTTTCGAACGGCAACATATCGGCCCAAGGGGACGGCGCAACGGGCATCTTTGTCGAACTCAGGCGGCCCAACAACGGTGACGACCTTCGGCAGCGTTACGGGCGGCACGGGAACCGGCAGCGGCGTCCACTTCGCCGGTAATGGGAATAACCTCCTCACGAACTACGGTTCGATAGCCGCTCTGTCGGGATTGGCCGTGGTCGGCGACGACGGCAGCGAGACAATCGAGAACTTCGGCACCATCACCGGCAGCGTCGACCTCGATCAGAACAATAATTCCTTCAACAATCGGGCGGGCGGCGTAGTCAACTCGGGCGATATGGTCCTCCTCAACGGTGGGACCTTGACCAACGCCGGCACGCTCGCGCCGCACGGCGTCGGTACGGTTGGGACGACATCCATCGAAAGCAACCTCGTGCAGACGAGCACGGGCATCCTCGCGATCGATCTCGACGCCGCCGCCGGCAACGTGTCCGACCTTGTCATCGTCTCCAACACGGCGGTCCTGGGCGGCTCGGTCGCCGCACACGTGATCAGTCTTCCGGCAGCAACGGCCCAAACATTCACGATAATGCAGGCCGCGGGTCCCGTGACTAACCAGGGCGCCACGCTCTCGGCGAGCCCGGCGCTCAATGCCACGCTCTCGTTTCCGTCGAACATGGTGCAGATCTCCACCAGCGTCGACTTCTCGGTGAGCGGCCTCAACCGCAACCAGCGCGCCATCGCTGATAATCTCGAAGAGGCGTTTGGCGTGGGCGGCGGGGGGGTGACCCCGGTGCTGCTCGGCCTGCTCAACACGCCCGGCCTCGACGCTTACAAGAATGCCCTCGATCAGCTCTCGCCCGAGGTCATGTCGGACGCGCAGATCTCGGCGCTCTACGCCAGCCTTGGCTTCGCCAACAGCCTGCTCTCCTGCAAGGTCAACGGCACGACCACCGCCTCGATCATTGAGGAGGGCCAATGCCTGTGGGCCGGCGCCAACGCCCGCTTCCTCGACAGCGGCTCCACCTTCGATCTGATCGGCTTCAACCAGTCGACGGGCCTCTTCGCGGCCGGTGCTCAGGTCGCGCTTGCCAATGCCTGGCGCCTCGGCTTCGGCGCCGGCTACCAGAAGAGCACGCTGGAGACGGCAACCAACGCCTCAACCGAGGGGCAGATGGCCCAGGCCGGCATCGCGCTCAAATACAATCCGGGACCCTGGCTGCTGGCCGGCGTCGTCAGCGGCGGGCACGGCTGGTACGACACGAGCCGGCCCATGGCCTTCGGCGGCTTCTCCGGAACGGCGACGAGCAATTCCGGCATCGACATCTTGAACGGCGGCCTGCGCGCGGCCTACGTCTTCGGCTCGCCCGAGCTCTACTTCAAGCCGATGGTGGATGCGGCGGCGACGCGGCTCGACCTTGGCGGCTTGACCGAGACCGGCGGCGGAGCGGCCAGCCTCAGCGTGCAAGGAACACAGCAGACCGTCTACACCATCGCGCCGTCGCTCGAGGTCGGCACCGAATGGTGGTGGCCCAACGGCACGCTCATCCGGCCGTTCCTGCGCGCCGGAGCGACCTGGTACTCAAACAGCGACTTCGGTCTGAGCGCCGCCTTCCTCGCCGCGCCGGCGGGCGTCACGCCGTTCACCATCCACACCAGCATCGACGAGGTGATGGGCGTGGTCGGTGCCGGCCTCGACGTGATCAACGGCAACGATGCCGTCTTGCATCTCGCCTACGACGGCCAGCTCGGTGAGACGACGCAGATCCACGCGATCGGCCTCAAGGGCAGCGCCAGGTTCTGAACACCACGCACCCGATCCATTCGATGGTGTCGCCGCAGGCGTGATCGACGCTGTGCGCGCGCCACCAAGTTTGAGCCGCATCGCGCACGGTTAGCGCCCGCTCGGCTCTCTCTCGCTTGCGCACGCAACGCGCGCGGCGCGCGACCTTGTCCCCGCAATCCACAGACGCGCCATGGGAATAGCGGGCAAAACGACGCGCCCTTGGCTTGTTGCAACTCACCTGCCGGACGAGCGTGAACAAACTTCATGAGTGGTGTTCAGTTTGTCTGTGTGCCCCGCTTCCCCGCTGATCATACGAGAATTTTCGTTTCTGATCAGATGATTAGGATCAAAGCCATGACACCAACTCTCCGGCTTCTGTCGCCGACGAAGATCCCCGCCGCCCGCGCCTGCAACTCCCATACGGCAACCGACAATTACACCGCTGACGCAGGCGGCGGCTCGCGCACCTTCATCGGCTCGGAGGCGTGGCGCCGGGCGTTGCTCGGCACGGCGGCGGCGGGCGCGCTGATCTTCGGATACGCGCGCCGGGCTTACGCGCAGCACGTTCCGCCGGATACCACGTGCTCGGCGACCAACGCGACGACCATCACCTGCACCGGCGACGTCTCGACGGGCGTGTCGCTCATCAACGGCTCGCCGGCAACTACACGACGCTCAACGTCAACACCCTGACAACGAACATCACGCCGGCCGACGGCGTCTACGGTGTCGAGTTCCGCTCCACCTCCGGCGACGACGTCACGATAAACTCAAACACCGGCGCCTTCGGTATCGCGACCACGAACAAAGACGGCATCTACGCCTACAGCCAAGGCGGCGCGATCACCGTCGACAGCACCGGGGACATCGCGTCGAACGGCGGCGGCGGCATCAGAGTCGACAGAAACGGCGGCGTCTCCGACATCTTGGTGACGAGCGTCGGCAACATCGCGAGCACCTTCACGGGCATCGGTGTTTCCACCGGCCAGAGCACCGGCGATATCACGGTCAACAGCACAGGCGATATCGCGTCCACCAACTCCGACGGCATCAATGCGGAAACTATCGGCTACGGCAACGTCTCGGTGACGAGCGTCGGC
Organism: uncultured Alphaproteobacteria bacterium; assembly: GCA_963728165.1. Classification (GTDB taxonomy): domain Bacteria; phylum Pseudomonadota; class Alphaproteobacteria; order Rhizobiales; family Hyphomicrobiaceae; genus Hyphomicrobium_A. The sequence goes on from CAVSIY010000005.1 coordinate 135,056, forward strand.
AACATCGCGGCCGGTGACGATGGCATTGTCGCTCGGCGCGCAATACGACGCCGTAACGGTCAACAACACCGGCAACGTTGCCGCCGGCGGCTATGGCATCTACGCCAGAAGCGCCGATACCGGCGCCGTCTCGGTGACGAACCACGGCAACGTGGCCGCCTATTCGGATGGTATCTCCGCCCGATCCGACACCGGCGCCGTGACGGTCAACAGCACCGGCGATCTGGCTTCGACAACGGGACGTGGCATCTATGCCGCCAATGCAGGCGCCGACGCCGTCTCGGTGACCAACGTCGGCAATATTGTCTCGGCTTCTACCGGCATCCGTGCCGCTTCGATAGGCGCCGGCGTCGGCATCGGCACCGTCACCGTCAACAGCACCGGCGACATCACCGTCACCGGCGCCAACCCCAACGCCACCGCCATCTTGGCGAGTACTGACGGCGCCGCAGCGGTATCGGTGACGAGCACCGGCAATCTGAGTGCCACGCGCTACGGCATCTTCGTCGTGTCGGCCGGCGGCAACGCGACGATCGAGAGCACCGGCAATGTATCGGGGACCCAAGCCGCGATCCGTGTCGACGCACCCGGCGCCACCGGTACGGCCACGCTGCGCAGCGGCACCATCTACGGCGGTGGTGACGGTGCCTTATTCGTTGGCGGCACGGCCAACACGCTCAGGAACTACGCATCGCTCTCCGGCGGCAACTTCGCGGTCCGCGCCACCACCGGCAACGACACCGTCTATAACTACGGCACTATCACCGGCAACGTCGACCTCGGCACCGGCACCAACATCTTCATCAACCGGGCGGGGGCGACGTTCAACTCCGGCGCGACGGTCAATCTCGGCGCCGGTAACACGCTCACCAACGCCGGCGACCTGTCGCCGGGCCGCGTCGGCACCGTGCAGACCACGGCGCTCACCGGCAACATCGTGCAGACCGGCACCGGTACCTTCACCGTCGACGTCGCCGGCGCCACCTCAGACCGCGTCAACGCATCGGGCACCGCCGTCCTCGCCGGCACCGTGGTCGTCAACATCGCCTCCGTGCCCATCCTCAGCCAGTACACCATCCTGTCGGCGGCGGGCGGCACCACCGACAACGGGCTCGGGCTCAGCGCCAGCCCCGCGCTGAATGCATTTCTCACATATCCCAATGCCAACGACGTGGTGCTCAACGTCAGCATCAATTTCTTCATCGACGGGCTCAACCGCAACGAGCGCGCCCTCGCCAATTACATGAATGGGGCATGGGTCGCCGGCACCGGCGGCATCGGCCCGGTGATGACGGGGCTGCTCAATACGCTCGACTTCGCCGAATACCGCCATGCCCTCGATCAGCTCCTGCCCGAGATCTATTCCGACGAGCAGATTGCCTCGCTCTTTGCCCACCTCGCCTTTGCCGGCAACTTGCTGAGCTGCCGCGTCAACGGTGCCGACACCGCCTCCATCATCCACGAGGGCCAATGCCTGTGGGCCGGCGCCAACGCCGGCTTTCCTCGACACCGGCTCCACCTTCCAGCTGCTCGGCTTCAACGAGAGTGCGGGCCGCTTTGCTGCCGGAGCCCAGGTCGCCATTGATCCCGTATGGCGCCTGGGCTTCGGGGCGGGCTACCAGTCGAGCACGCTGGAGACCGCGACCAACGCATCAGCCGAGGGGCAAGCTGCGCAAGGCGGCGTGGCGCTGAAATACAATCCCGGGCCGTTCCTGCTGGCCGGCGTCATCAGCGGCGGCCGCTCCTGGTACGACACCAAGCGTCCCATGGCGTTCGGCACCTTCGCTGCAACCGCCCAGGGCGATGCCAAGATCGACGTGCTCAACGGCGCCCTTCGCTTGGCCTACGTGTTCGGCTCGCCGCAGCTCTACTTCAAGCCGGTGATGGATGCCGCAGCGACGCGCATCGACCTGCATGGCCTCACCGAGACCAGCGGCGGTGCTGCCAACCTCGCCGTCAGCAGCAAGACGCCGACCGTCTACTCGTTCGCGCCCTCGCTCGAGATGGGCACCGAGTGGTGGATCTCGAGCGGCACGCTCATCCGGCCGTTCCTGCGGGGCGGCGCCGCCTGGTTCACCAACACCGACTTCGGGCTCCGCTCGACGTTCGTCGCCGCCCCCGCGGGCGTGACGCCATTCCTCACCATGACCGGCATGGACGACGTCATGGGCACGGTCGGTGCCGGCCTCGACGTGATCACCGGCACCGACACCGTGCTGCACCTCACCTACGACGGCCAGTTCGGCGACACCACGCAGATCCATTCGGTCGGCCTCAAGGGCAGCGCCATGTTCTGAGCGACGGGGGCGCGCCTGCCGCGATGTGCGGGATGCAACCATTTGCACACATCTATTTTAAACACCCTTCAGTGAACAGTCGCATCCGACTTGCGGCCCGGCGTCTACAAATTGGTTAGAAATGCATTCAATTTTCGAGCTGAGCTATGTCTGGCTGGTCGCGATCATTTTCGGCTCAACTTTCAGCTTCGCTTTGGCCGTGCATCTGCTGACGGAGCACTCCCCGTTCACAGGGCGCTTGAGCGACTACAGGCACATCCCGGCCGCTGCGATCACGGCGGTCGCCGTGCTGTTCGGGCTGTTCTCCGCCTTCCTCGGGGCCGATATCTGGGAACGCGTCCGACAGGAGCGCCAGAGCGTGGAGCGGGAAGTTGCCGCCGTGCGGACGATCGACACGATCGCGGAAAGCCTGGGCCAGCAGGGGATGCAAATCGATCGCAGCCTCAAGCGCTACGTCGAGATTTGCGTTCCCGGCATGAGGTCGGCGACGAGCAAGGCCGCCGCCGACAAGTCCCTTGATGAGGTGGCCCGCCAAATTATAGACCTCTCGCGCGACGGTGCCACATACCTACCCGCGACAAGCGCGATGCTGGTCGCCTTTCACGAAATCAAAATGGCGCGGGCGGAGCGACTCCATCTCGAAGGCACACACAGCGACAAATACAAATGGATCGCCGTCATAGTCATGGGCTTGCTGGTGCAGGTGGCTATTGCTTTCGCGGCCCCCTATGAACCAAAGGGACAAGCGACCGGTCTCGTCATCTTTTCGGCGGCGTTTTCCATCACTTTGGCGGCGCTGGCAATCCACGAGAACCCGCTCGTGGAATTGCAGAGCATTCCCATTGAAGCTCTGACCCAGTCGGTCGAGCCATGACGAGCCGGCGGGCTCACACCTCGAAGGTGTAGAGCTTGTGGATCTCCTCGTTGAGGAAGCCCGTCGCCACCGGCCAGCGCACGCCGGGCAGCACCTGCACATCGAACAGCTCCGACACGCCGCCCTCGAGCTTGATCCATTCGACGATGTCGCCGGAGCCGAGGTTGATGATCTGCACGCCGCACCAGGGATCGGCGTCGCGCTTCTTGAGCTCTTCGTCGAGTTGTAGCCCCGAGAACGAGCCGTCGCGCGGCAGCGACAGCCCGACGATGGCGTGGTTGTTGTGGAAGGCGAGCCCGCGCAGGAAGCCGGGGCAGAACACGAGCGGCTCGAAGGCGCCGCTCGCGGGGTCCACGGTGCCGAGATGCCCGGTGCCGGAGTTCAGCACCCACAGCCGGTTCCCGGCCCAGCGCGGGGAGTGCGGCATCGATAATTTCTCGGTGACGATGGCATTGGTGGCCACATCGACGATGCAGCCGCCCTCGGCACGTCGATTGCGCCAGCCGGTCACCACGTCGGAGCGGCTCGTCGCCGTCACGTAAGCGGGCTGCCCGTCCTTCATGGCAAGCCCGTTCAGGTGGCAGCGGTCTTCCGCCGCCAATTTGGAGATGAAGGGTGGCTTCCAGTGGACGTGGAAGGCGTGCGTGGGCGAGAGCGTCGCAAGACACGAGAACAGCGAGTTGACGAACACGATGCGCCCGTCGCCCATCACGCCGATGTCGTGGATGTCGAGGTCGCCGGTGGTGTGGGCGACGCGCGGAACGTAGTGGCGGTCGGGCGCGTCGGCCGGCTGGTTGGGGCCGAGGATGTTCTCGAAGCGCCAGACCTGGAACAGCGTGGAGACGACGAGGCGCTGCGGGTCGGCCCACAGCCCCATGGCGCGCGCCAGATAGCGCTCGTGGAAGGAGACACGCTTTTGCGCATCGACGCCGACGAGATAGAGGCGCCCCGTCTGGTAGGACGTGAAGGCGAGGCTGACGTTGTTGCGGGAAAGCCAGTCGGCCAAGCCCCGCGTGCAAGAGATGTTGACGGGCTGGGGCTGCGCGGGTGCGGCGCCTTCGGGTGGGGTTTGAGCGGGCGCCGGCGTTGGCGGGGCTTCGGCAAGCGCCTCGGCGGGCTTCTCGAGCACGGCCGCGTCGCCATCGTCCTTGAGGTCCATGATGCCGCTCGCCCCTTGGCTTAATTGAACAAGCCTCAAGCCTACGCGCATGCGCGACTCAAGTGGCGATACTGTCCCCGCTTTCCACAACAAAGCGCGCGAAGGCGGGGCGAAGGGCACAAGGGGGGTGCCGGACCGCGAAGGCCCAACGTGCGCCCCGCATCAGGTCGGAAATCGTTCGACAAAGTCGCCGATGGCCTTGAAGACGGCGTCGACCCTGGAATTGAGATCGGGATCGTCCTGCGGCGGAAGCATCGCGAGTATGATGCCGAGATCGGCTTTCATCGCCTCGTATTCGCGGCGCGCTCTATCGTGGTCCGCGAAATACCGCGTGTGCACCATCCAGCCATAGATGCCGCAGGTGATGGCGAAGGGGGCCGTCTTCGCATCGCGCTCGAGCGTGATGCGGGCGCCGCGCGGGTGCTCCTCGTCAAATTCAATGATCCCGCTCTCGCTGCCGCGGAGCGCGCCGACCGACGGCGTCCAGCGCTCGGCCTCCGCCGTCACTCCTGATAGCCGGGCGGCGTCTTGTGCCAGTGGTAGCCGGCAAGCCCCATGTGATAGCCGTGCTCGAACAAGGCCTTCATGTAGTCCTTGTCGAACGGCCCCTTGTAGGGCAGAGCGAAGTCCTCCCCGATATAGGCCAGATTGAAATCGACGCCGTCGCGCTTCGCGGTCAGGTACATGCGGTACATGTCGTTGACACCGCTCGAGGCGGTCATGGTGGAAATGGCCTGCTGAGCGATCTTGAGGGTCTGGCGCTCGACGTTCTGCTCGGGCCGGTAGAGCCGCGCGTTGCGGATGATGTAGGCGGCGGGGTGGGCGTTCTTGATGCCGAGCTCCTTGATCTTGGCCTTGAGGTTGAACGAGGGCGGATAAAGGAAGGCTTGCGCAATGGCGCCGCCATCGACGTGCATCTCCTGGTAATCGCGGCCGTCGACGGTGACCCCGATCATCACCGGTGGAAAGAGACCGGGGATCGCCGCCGAGGCGAGCAGCACGTCGATGATCAGCTCGCGCGAGCGGGGATTTCCGCTCTCGGCGATGGCGCCGATGTTCCAGATCACCGAGCGGCCCTGGTCCAGATTGGTGGTCAGGATGAGGAGCACGCGGCCCTTGCCGTACTCCTCGGCGATGCGCTGGATCATGCGCTGGTCGACGAAGGAGGCGATCTTGTTGCGGAGCGGCGCGGAGTTCGGCCATCGCGTCGTCCGCCACGGCGGCCATGAAGGGCCGCTTCTGGAAGACGTCGCCGGCGCCGGTCTCGGTATAGATGCGGCGCAGCGCATCGTCGTACTCGGGTCCGAGGAAGGCAAAGGGCGCAGAGAGAGCGCCTGTGCTCACGCCGGTGACGACGGTGAACTGCGGACGGTCGCCGCGCGCGCTCCAGCCGGCGAGCAGACCCGCGCCATAGGCGCCGTCGTCGCCGCCGCCCGACATGGCGAGGAACGATCGCGTCTCGTGCTTGGCTGCCGTCGGGTGAATGAGACCCGCAGCCAGCCCACGGTTGTAGGATAGCGTGGCGAGCGCGGACATGCGCTCCACGTCCGTGTCCCCGTAGTAGCGTGCGTCCGCGATGTTCAAGGGAGCGGCGCTGTTGGCGAGCGACAGCGGCACCGCCGGCAGGCGTCCAGGCGTCGCACAGCCACCCGCTATGATCGCCACCGCTAGCGCGAGGACGGCACAGACTGTGGACGCCTTCAGTGCGGAACCACTCCGGCACGCTCCCGCGACGATCACCAACAGAGCCCTGCGCTCTCGTAGGTACGCAAACATGCGATGCTTTGAGCCCCCTGATGGCCCCACGCCGCGATACGGTCTCCCCAGCCAACTCTAGTCCATCCTTCAGGAATTGTACTCGGTGTCTTTTATGATGGAGTGCGCGCTGCCACCCATGGGAACGGCCCATCTTGACAGGCCCAGCCGGTCCGTCATCGTCTGCCGATGCTCACACTCACGCTGCTTCGCCACGCCAAATCGAGCTGGGACGAGTCCTCGCTCGACGACTACGACCGCTCCCTCGCCAAGCGCGGCAAGAAGGCGGCGCCGGAAATAGGCGCGGCGCTGGCGGCGATGGGGCTCAGGCCCGATCTCGTCTTATGCTCGGGTGCGGCACGGGCCCGCGCCACCTTGGACCTGGTGCTGGCCAAGCTCGGCGCTCCCGTCCCCCAGGTCATCTACGACGACGACGTCTGCATGGCGACGCCTGACGCCCTGCTTGCGCGCCTGCACCGCATCGGGGCGGGGCTGGCCGGCGAGATGCCCCACCACGTCATGCTGGTCGGCCACAACCCAGGGCTGGAGGAGCTGGCCCTGCTTTTCGCCGGCAGCGGGGCTGCCGACGACACCGCCCGCATGACCGATAAGTTTCCAACGGCCGCCGTCGCCGTCATCGGGTTCAACGCCGAGAGCTGGGCCGCAATCGAGCCAGGCTCGGGCCGGCTTGAGCATTTCCTCACCCCC